>JANYDA010000017.1 GCA_025360005.1 Fibrobacteria bacterium | reverse complement strand
CGTCCGTAAAGTCGGCGGCTAGTATTGCTGGTGCTGCCAGCGGATGCCCCTAGCGGGACACCAGTTGGGAGTAAATCCGGTTTCCCGCGCTCAACTTGAGGATAAAGACGCCCCTGAGTTCGGCTCCGCCCAAGGTGAATTCACCGCTGCCGATGCCCTGGCGGCTGGCGAATTCGCGGCCGCGCAAGTCCACCAGACGGGCCTGGAAAGCCTGGCCTTGCGGCAAGGCCACCCGCAACTGCAACCCATTGGCGCCGGAGAGCAAGGTGAAAGGCCGATCGGAGGGACGGCCCCGAAAGTCCTTGGCGTCCACCACGTCCGGCAGCGATTCCGCGGGACCGAAATTATTGAGGGTATAGAAAGCCTCGTCGCCCCACAGGTTCTCGCCATCGGAAGACGTGATGCCTGTCAGTTTGAAGTCGTGCACCCAGCCGCCGCTGGTAAGGCCCGCTACCTTGACGGTGAGCTTCATTTTATCCGCGGAGACCACGGCGGAATTGATGGTAAGGCCGGTTTTGCCCATCTGATGGCCGCCGCCATAGGTTTCCTGCGGCTGTTCCCACCACTTGGTGCCGGCGATGCTGGCTTTGAGATCCGCGCCCGCGGCATTGCCCAAAGGTTTGGTGAACTCGAATTCCATGGTGGAGGCATCCAGGTTCCGCACCGCCAGCAGATCCATGGTGGACTTGCCGCTCAGCTTCAACCGGTCCAGGCCGATATGGGTGAAGCGTCCCCAGCCCGCTCCGTCCGATCCGTTGGCGCCGCAATAGATGGAACCGTCCGGGCCGTACTTGAGGCGCAATACCACGCCCTGCTCAAAGCCGCCTGCGCCGCTCTTCTTGCTGAACGCGATGGTGGCGCCTTGGTATTCGCCCTTCACCTTCTCGATGAAGTTGCGGCAAATGCCCATGCCGGAGGTGGAAGCGTCGGGCACCAGGATTTGGCCCTTGAAGGGGCCGTTGGTGAGCAGCAGGGGATTGCCGGGCGACCAGCCGCCGATATTGCCGTAAGGCATCCATACGGCCGGTTGGTAGAACTTGGCCTTGTCCGGGATGGCCACATAGGGCCCCGGCTGGTAGACGCTGGGCGGATTGACCGGCCTGCCGTACCAGCGCTTGTCGCGGATATTGTAGAGCGGGTTGGACGGGCGGTAGCCGCCCTGGTTTTCCGTGGTCCACATTTCCCCAAAGGCCATGCCTACGCCCAGGGGCACGCGGAAGCCGCCGGCATACGGGTACACGGTTCCATCGCGGGAGAAGCGCAGCGCGCCGTTGAGGCGGCCTGCCATCATGGGATTGACGGCGGTGCCGCTGACCACGGTTTGATCGCCGAAGGCGGAGTAGAAATAGGTGCCGTCGTAGGCGAGGCCGCCGGCGTATTCCTTTTCCATGGTGGACTTGGAGAAGCGATTGGCGATGGTGCGGTATTCGTCGGCCACGCCGTCGTGATCATTGTCGATGAGGGCGGTCAGCTCATCCTTCTGCATCACGAAAACGGTGTCGTGCACCACCACCATGCCCAGGGTTTCGCTCAGGCCCTGGGCGAACAGGGTCATGGTGGCGCTGCCGGCGGCGCCGGTGGCGTTCTTGACCACGTAAACGTCGTAAGGGTCCTTCCAGCTGGCCACCACCAGGTCGCCGTTGGCCATGAAGTCCATGTCGCCGATGGGCCAGGTCATGCCGGCGGGCCGGACTTTTTCCGTCATATAGGCGGGATGGATGCCGTTGACGTTGGCATGGAGGCCGGTGGCGGCCAAGGCGGCCAGCAGCGAAAGCTTCGCGATAGTTTGGGTTTTCATTTTTTCCATTCCCCCTTACCAGGAGCCCGTGATGGTGGATTCGCCGTCGCCGTCCTGTACCAGGGCGCCGCCCTGCAGGGTTCCCTTGCCAGTAACTTTCCAGTTACCCCCGGCCGGGAGGGCCAGCTTGACCGACCCGCCGGCGGGAATGCCGGTGAAGGCCATGGTCCGCACCAGGTTCATCTTGCCGCCGGCGCCGTCGAACTCCGGCGTTTCCAGCACGTCGATTTCCCCGCCGCCCTTGAGCTTGAGGCCGTTGTGGAACTTGAATACCGATCCCTTGACGAAGTAGCCGTGGTTGGCCACATGATCGAAGGTATCCGCGCCGCCGGAGGTGACGGACCAATTCTTATAGTTGAGCGGCTGCTTGGGCCATTTGGTGTAGTAGAGGGTGATGTCCGCGGCGGGCGCCCAATCGCTGAAGAACTCGCCCACGCTTTCCCGGAAATATTCCGTGCCCGCGGTATAGAACCAATGCGGGAAATGGGCGCCGCCGCCATACCAATAAGCGGCGGACTTAAGCGCCCCGCCCGCCGTGCCGCCCTTCCAGGCCACGTACAGTTCGGCCGTAGGCAGGTCGTACATCACCCACATGTTGGCGTCCAGCGCCACCTTCAGCTGGCGGGAGCGTTCCGGCGTGGTGACCTTCTCCACAAAAGGGTTATGCGGCCGCGTTTGCGCGCAGAGGGAAGCTATCCCCGCCGTCAGCATCGCGAAGGCGAATAAAGGATGGACGTTTTTCATATCGGACTCTCCTCATAGTTAAGGCCCCTGGCCCTGCTAAGGCAGGATGGTGAAGGCGGATGAATGTTGCGCGCCGAAGAGGATGTAAACGCCGGTGGCGGCGCCCGCGCCAATCTTCCAACGCCCCGCGCCCAGGGGCGTAAGGGCGATTTCTTTTCCATCCGTGCCGTACAGCCTCGGCTGGCGGGAGGCGCCCATGGCGGTGAAGGAAGGCGCAATCAGCACGCCATCGCGGATGCGCGGCGCTTCTGAGGCCTGCCCCGCGTGCGGGAGCGCATGCGGGAAATTTCCCGCCACTTGTTCCCAATAGCTGGAGTCCTTCTGGACTTGCGGGTCTTTGCAGGTGCGGGCCTTGGCGGCCAGCGAGCAGATCCAATCCCGCACGGCGGTCACGGCGCCGGAATCCATCTGGAAGGTGGCCAAGGGCGGCATCTGGGCCAGGGAGCGACCGTTCAAATCCCCGCGCGATTCCATGCGGAACATCACGTACGAGCTTTCCGGATAGCCGGCGTAGATGACTTGCGGGTAACCCGCCTCCTTGGCGGTGGTTTTGCCCACATAGCCGCCCGGGGTGTCCGCATGGCGGAATTTCATGGTGGCGGTGAAAAAGTCGAAGTCGTGATCGGCCCCTTCCAGGATCACCTTATTGCCGTGGCAATGCGAGCAGTTGGCGGCCAGGTAGGAGCGGGCCTTGGCTTCCGCGGTGGCGGCGGCGCCGGTTTCCTTGAGGCCGGTCCAACGGTGCAAGGCCGGCTTGTAGATGTCCTTGGAAAAGACGCCCGCGGTATAGAGCGCCTTGAGCTGGTTCACGGCGGGATCGGCCAAGTCCGGGCGATTCAATTGGGGCGTGATGAAACCCAGGATGCCGCGGCCCTGGTGGCATTGCCGGCAGTCCGATCCGCTGGGGTAACTCCAACGTTTCCCCACCGGCCTGCCGTTGAGGCGGATCAGGTGCAGGGTGTCCAGGCCGGCCCCCGGATCCAGGAGCGTGGCGTCCTTTTGATCGCGCCGCCACATATAGGTCAGCCCCGAGTACATCTTTTCGCCCGGGCTGTCGGGATTGTCCCGCACCACCATGAAGCGGGTTTCAATGAGGATGCGCGAGGCGGAATCCCCGTACACGGTATCGATCATGAAATTCTTGACGAAGACGGTACCGCCGGGGATCGCGTAGCGATCGGAATCGGTGGGCGTGATCTTGGCGCCGGCGGCAAGATCCACGTAACGGCTTTTGGCGGCCCCGTCGCTCCACAGCGGGGTATTGACTTCGTACGCCTTGATGCCCGCGGAAACGGCGCGCGTTTTGGCGGCGGCGTTATCGTAGAGGCCGGTCAGGGACATGAGTTTGGGGATGGGGGAAGGATCCATCCCGTCATAGTCGCGGATGGCCTGGACCACATGGGCGGAAGCGGTAAGCGGAGCGAGCATCCCCAGCCAGGCTAGGCATAGCCAAGCGGCACCGGGGAGTAAGGCAAGGCGCGGATTCATCGGGAGGCTCCAGGGCTGGGAGAAACGAAGAGCGGTTGCCGAGCGCCCATGGCGGCCGCGGAGTGGGCCGGCACCCGTTTGCCGTCCACGCGGCGGTCGGCGGTGGCAAGGCCGGGAAGCCAGCCGTGCGGCTTATCCGCCAGCGTGCTGGCGGCGCAGGACCCGTCCCCTATCACGGCATGGGAATCGAACTTGGGGCTGGCGGCATCCGTGCAGCCCCTGCGGGCATGGATGGGGAGCAGGCTGGCTGAATCCAATTCCTGGATCTCCCAATTCTGATACCAGATATCGAAGCCTTCGGTTTGCACGCCCACGCCGCCGCCGGCCACGCGCACGTTTTTCCCGCCCGCGTTTTGCGTCCAATGCCAACTGGCAGTCCGCAGCTTGCCGTTCAAGTAGAAGACCCCGCTGTCGCCGTATACGGAAGCCTCCCCATGATTCCATTGGCCCACCGCCAATTCCGGATTAGGGTAGATGCTTTCCAAGGTCCGGTTCCCGGAAGGGTCTACGGTATAGGCCACGCCGCCGTCCGCCGCTGTCTGATACTGGGCGGTGCCTTTCTTGACCGTGGTGGCCATTATCGGCCCCAGGCCCGAAGAGGCCCATAAGGTCCAGGGATAGCCATTGTCCCGCCGGCAATTGATCTCGATGCTGCGCGGCCGCAGCGCCGTGGCCGTCTTGGCGGCCTGGTTGTCCACCTCGATCATCATGCCGGCATTGCCGCCGCCGCCCACGCCCGCGCCGAATTTGTAGTCCACGCGGATCTTGTAAAAGGAGTATTCCTTGGTGGTGATGAGGAGCGCATAGGGGCCGCCGGCGTGGATCATGCCGTTCTCGACCTTGAATTTGGTTTGGCCGGCGATGGGGAGATAGCCATTGCTGTACACGTAAAAGCCGTCGCTGAAATCCTTGCCGTTGAACAAGGGGACCCAACCGGAGTCCGCCTTGGTGGCCTGGGCCTGCGGGCAGAGCAGACCCAGTTGGAACGCCAAGGCACAAGCGGCCGTGAGCCGGGGCCATTTTGCGGCCGCGTTTTTCAAACCCGTCATGGTGCTGCCTATTATGTTGGAGAATCCCATTACTGAACCCCCCACCAGGTGCTTTCTAGTCTAAGGCTGAGGGCCTGGATCAAAGCCAGGCTCAAAGGCGAATCCGCTGGCATTCCGCCAGCGGAACGGGACGGCTACGCTATAGGGGTTTGCCATTGGGTAAATTCCGAACTTCCAGCGGTTGCGGCCCGGCAGGCTTTACCCGGGCCTTCAATCGTAGCCGGAACCGCAATGGGAAGAGCGCGGCTTCCATCGAGGACAGGGAAGGCCCGGACGACGGGGCGGGGCGCCTGGATGGACGGCGCTATCGGCGGCGCGGTGCCTTTGAAAACAAACGCTACGACGATCAAAATGCGACCCAGCCGCTCCCGTGGATCGCCTATCCGCGGGGCCATCTCGCGAAGTAACCTACGCGTTGACCCCTGAATCCAGCTTGAGCGCTTTTCTGATCTCCGCTTCCGCTTTTTCAATCACGGGTTGGCGGCGGCGGATGCCGCGGGGGTCCACGTCCTTAGGGACGGGCTATTCCCGACGGCAACGGTCCTACCCTGCGCATCCAGGCGCCGGCCCTCCCTGCCGTAGGCGGGCAAGGCATGCGGGTCGCGCGAACGCGGGCCCGGGTTGGAGACGGCGATGGAAGTGGGCAGGCAATCCGCCGCCGGCGGATTATACTCGATGCGGAACAAGGCTCCGGTGGTGCTTGCCGTATAGGCCTGCCATCCGTATTGCAGCACGTAGAGCGCGCCGTCCGGCCCCACCTTCATGCTGCTGATGCGGGAGACTTCATCCTTGGCCATCATGGCAGGGAACAGATCCTTGACGGCCAGGAATTTCCCTTGGCCATCCAAGGTGACGGCGCGGATCCAGCGTTGCGCCCAATCGTAGATCAGCCATTTCCCATCGAACCAAGGCGGGAATTTGATTTTGGAAGGGGACGATCCCAGGTAATGATAGACGGGGCCGCCGCAGGCCACGCGCCCGCCCTTGTTGAAATTGGGGAAAAGATCGGAGCCGGAATACTTGTACCAGAAAGCGGGCAGGCGGGCCGCAGGCAGATTCTGCAGGCCGGTGTTAAGGGCGGACTTGTTGACCGGCGCGTCCATGGGCAATGGCGTGCCGTTGACGGGATAGGCCAGGTTGGCCACGAAGTACGGCCAGCCCATGTTGCCGGGCGACTTGATGATGTTGAGTTCGTCGAAGTCGGTTTGCGCATCCGGGCCCACTTCCCCGGCCATCACCCAGCCGGTGGCGGGATCCACGGAGAAGCGGAAGGGGTTGCGATGGCCCATGGTGTAGATTTCCGGCCGCGTCTTGGCGGTGCCGGGAGGGAACAGGTTGCCCTCCGGGACGGTATAGGTGCCGTTGGCTTCCGGATGGATGCGCAGGATCTTACCGCGCAGGTCATTGGTGTTGGACGCGGTGCCCTCCGCTTCCGTGTTGAGCACGCCGCTGGTCACCTTGGAATTGTCGCCCACGGAAAGGAAGAGGTTGCCGTTGGGCCCGAATTCCAGGCCGCCGGCGGAATGGCAGCAATGGTTGCGCTGGGTGGGGATCTCGAACAGGATCTTTTCCGAAGCCAGATCCAGCACATCCCCCGCCATGGTAAAGCGCGAGAGACGGTTGACCACCTTGCTGACCGGCGAATAGTACAGGTACAGCCAATGGTTGGACGCGAAGGCCGGATCCAGCTCCAGGCCCAGCAGGCCGTCCGCATGGTTGCCGGCTATGCTCACGTCGAAGGTGGCGGCCGTGACGGTGCTGTTGGTGGCGGGATTGCGGATGAACAATTTGCCCGTCACCTTTTCGATGAGGTAGATGCGGCCGTCCGGAGCGAATTCCATTTCCAACGGTTCGTTCAACCCGGTCATCACCGTGGTCTTGACGAAGTCCGTCTCCTTGGGCTCCCCGCATCCGAGCTGGCTTTGCGCGCGGGCGGAGGGCGCAAACGCCAGCCCCAGCCCCTTTGCCATCCACGCCAGCATCGCCAACGCCGCCGGCCTGTTTCCCTTTGGATATCCGGCCCTTACGCCCGTGCGCCGTCCGGAAGCGAATCCTGCCTGACTGGATTCCGTTCCCATTCCAACCCCCTTTATGCTTGTCATGCGCGTTTCCCTGGTAAACTTGGACTAGTGGACGCCCGCCGCGGGAAAGGCGCGCCCGGCCTTACCGCCGTTGCCCGCGCCCGCGCCTGCGGCGCCCCGCCCGGGAAGGAGGAAGTAGATCCCGGAAGCCAGGCCCGTAAGCCCGTTCCCGCCGGGCGCGGCGCCAAACCCATCGCCCGGCCCGGTCCGCGAACGCATCATCACCCCCGTAACATCCAGGATACGCAGGCCGGAATACCCTGCATACCCGGCGAGCCGGTCCCCCGGGCCCGCTTCGGAAGCTTGCGGACGGCCCCACAAAGCGGTAGTGTTATAGGTGCCGGCCCCCCATTTCAAAGCCTGGACCAGGCCCTTCTGGAAATTGACGTCGTTCCAGACGCGCGCATCATGGCCGCTGCTGGTGTAATAGACCCAACCCTTGCCTTCCGGGCGCACCCAGGTCCAGGGTTCCTGCTTGCCGTTGGCTTTGGCCCGCTCCAGCATCACGGTGTCGGTCTTGGTGAACTTGGCCTCGCGGCCTTCGTCCCAATAGGCGGCGTCCCCGGCGGCCGGCGGCGCGGATACGCCTTGCATGGCCGGATGGGAAGCGTTGACCACGGTGATATACTTGTAGGCTTCGGTATCCCCGTGAGTGGTGAATTCGCCCCCGAACAATTGCAGGTAGCGGGGATTGGCCAGATAGCTGCTGTTGGCGGAATGCACGCCGATGATGGTGTGCCCGGCCCGCACCCAAGCGTATAAGGCGTCTTCCTGGGCGGCGGTGAGATCGACGGTCCCATCCGTGGCCTTGCCTTTCTTGGCGTTGTAGATGTAGAGGACATCGTAGCGTCCCAGGCTGTCCGCCTGCAGGATGGTTTCATTGGTCTTGTAGTCCACCGTCATGCCCGCGGCTTCAAACACCGGTTTCAGCACGTCCCGCATGGCCGCCGGATCATGTACCGGCGCCGCGGGCCCGCCGCCCAGCCAGAGTACCTTGAGATTGGCGGCCGCGCACCTGGGCGCCGCAGCCAACAGCGCCAGGCCCAGCCCCAGGGCGGCGGCGGTTCCAACGGCGGCGGCCCGTCTTCCTGCAGTAACATCGGTGATACCGGGATGGACGGCCGGGGAGCGCGGTGGATCCGCGCGGAAGGGAATTTCGGACTTGGACATGGAAACCTCCTGAGCACACCTGGATCGGGTGTTAGTCTAATGGAACGGCCGCCCCCGTGTTGCCCAAGGATCAGGGAATCCGGAAAGCGGCCGGAGCGGATAGTAGGAATAATCGGCTGAATCCGGGCTATTGGACCATTTTGGTTCCGAAATCAGGCCGTTGCGCTGTCGCCCCCGGGACAACGAATTCTTCCTTCGGACCCCAACGTCTCCAACCGGGTTGGGCCGCCTATGGGTAGATTAAGGAACCGATGCCGGACATCTATGAATACCTGGATTACCGGGCCTTCCTCCGGGATTGGTTCGCCGGCATGCAAGCCGCTACGCCGGCGTATTCCTATCGCCTGGCGGCCAAGAGGATCGGCTGCAACCCCGCCTTCTTCATCCGCGTGCTCCAGGGCAAGAAGAACGTGTCCTCGGAAATGGCTTTCCGCATCGCCGGCGTGCTTAAGCTCAACCGCCGCGCCATCGAGTATTTCGATTTGCTGGTGCAGTCCTCGCGGGCGGACTCCCAGGCCGAGACGAAATTCCTGATGGAGCGGATCGGCGCGTTCCGGAATTCCAAGATCGCCACCTTGGATGCCGCCCGTTACGAATTCTTCAGCAAATGGTATTATTCCGCCATCCGCGAAGTGCTGGAGTTCCATCCTTTCCACGGCAACTACACGCAACTGGCGCGCCTGGTGGTGCCGGCCATCAAGCCTTCCGAAGCCAAGCGGGCCGTGGAGGTGCTGTTGCAATTGGATCTCATCCGCAAGGAACCCTCCGGCGCCTACCATCGCACGGAAGCGGTGGTCACCACCGGCGAAGGGTGGAAGTCCCAGGCCATCGTGGAATACCAATTGGACACTTTGGATCTGGCCAAGGAAGCCCTGGTCCGCATCCCGCCGGAAGCCCGCAACATTTCCACCTTGACCCTGTGCCTTTCCGATCCTACCTACCTGGCCATCATTGAAAAACTGAAGGCCTTCAGGCGCGAGACATTGGAGCTGGCCAAGAACGATCCGGAGCCGGACAAGGTATGCCAGTTCAACTTCCAACTGTTCCCTTTGACCCATTGGGAAACCAAGCATGCCCCCACGGACGGGCAAAAGCCATGAACGGCGTCTCCCCGCGATCCGATCGGCGCGCGCGCCTACGCCTGGCTGGCCTCTGGCTGGCGGCCTTGGCCTGGCTGGGCTGCGACGGCATCGGCAAGGTGGCGGGCGGCGGCGGCATGGAAACCGGCAACGGATCCTCCATCGCGGGCATCCTCTCGTATCCCAACGGGCAGCCGGCGGCGGGCGCGGCCATTACCTTGCGTCCCAAGGGTTATCTGCGACCCCCGGCTTTGCCCAAGCGCGCCGCGCCGAGCCTGGAAGCGGTGGCCGATGCGAACGGCGGTTTCACCCTCACGGGACTGGATACGGGATCCTACCTCATGGAAGCGGCGGATCCACAAGCCAACGGCCTGGCTTTGGAATGCCGTCTCGACAAGCCCGGCGCTCGCTTGCAAGTGCAAGGCCGGCTGACGCCTACGGGCACTATCCGCGGCAGCGTGGCCGGCCTGCCCTCCGCCGGCAAGGCATACGTGCAAGTGTACGGATTGGAGCGGCTGGTGGCGCCCGATACGGACGGCGCCTTCACCCTGACGGGCATGCCGGAAGGGGTCTACGTGCTGCGCGTGGCCGCGGCCTCGCCGGCGCTGAACCCGGTGGACTTGCCCAAGGTGCGCGTGCAGTCGGCCGCCTATCAGGATATCGGTCCGGTGGATCTGCCGCCGAAGGGTTGCGGGGACTTCGCCTGCGACTCCCTGCAGGTGCGGGCCCTGCTCGACAGCAACGGTCTCTTCACAGTTACGGTAACCCAGGTGGCACGTAGCGGATCTTCGCCGCCGCGCATCGCGGAACTGGCCTTGCCCGCGCGCGCGCTGGTCAAGGTGCCGGACGGGATAGGGAAGTTGGAGTTCCTGACCAAGCTTGATCTTTCCGACAACCTGCTGGACTCGCTGCCCGCCTCGCTGGGCGCCTTGCGCGCCCTGCGGACGCTGGAATTGGCGGGCAACCGGCTGGGAGCGCTCCCGGCCGAGCTGGGCAAGCTGGCGGCCTTGGCCAACCTGAACGTGAAGCAGAACCGGTTGGCGGCCCTGCCGCCGGAGCTGGGCCGCCTGCGAGCGCTGGAATTCCTGGATGCCCAGGGTAATCTGCTGACGGATTTGCCCGCCGGCCTCGCCGTGCTGGGCCCCCTGATCCTGGCCGTGGACGGAAACCACCTTTGCGCCCTGGCGCCGGCGACGGCGAAATGGGTCCTGGACAATGAGCCCGATTTCACCGCGACGTCGCAAACCTGCCCCTGAGCCGCCCTTGGGTAGCTTACAAGTTACCCTGGGCCGGGAGGGGAACGCGCGGTTCGCGCTATCCGCGCTGGCGGTCGTCCTGATCGCCGCTCCCGCGGCCATGATCCGGGCCGCTCCCGCAGCCCCCATCGCACCGCCTTCGCAAATCATTCCCGTCACCTTGCGGGACTTCAATGCGGGGCCGCCCGATTTCGAAATATTGCCGTGCGCGCAGAGCCTTATCAAAGGGGTGGTGCTGCCCTATCTGGGCCCGGACAGGAAGCCCCTCCGCAATCCGCTGGGGCCTTGCCCGGAATTCCGCGTGGAGGAATGGTTCCGCGACGATTCCGCGGCCGGGCGTTACTGCCGCAGCCTGAAGCTGGAGCGGATCCCGGGCAGCGAAGCCGCCTACGTTTTCAACGATGCGCATTTCTTCCCCTTGGACGACGTGGGCACGCAACGCTATAAGGCCGATGACGGCAGGCTGCATAATTTCCATTTCTCGCTGGAGACCCATCTCACCTTCAAGTACCGGGGCGGGGAGATCTTCTCCTACCTGGGCGACGATGAGATCTTCGTTTTCGTGAACGGCCGCTTGGCGGTCGATCTGGGAGGCAATCACGGGCCCTTGCCGGATGTGCTGGACATGGACGCCATGAGCGCGCAGCTGGGGCTGGTGAAGGGGAACTACTACGATTTCGATCTGTTCTTCTGCGAACGGCATACCTCCACTTCCTATCTCAAGCTGACCACCACCATCGATTTCCTCCCCGCCCCCCCGGGCGGCATCCGCATCGCGGACGCGGGCCGCAGCCTTCTGTCCGATACCGTCACCGTGTACCGGCGGGAACCGCCCGTCCGTTTCCTGTCCGCGCGCGCGCGCAACCGCACCACTGAGGTGGGTTGCTATCAGGCCCTATCCCAGGAAAGGGCCGCCGACAGCGGGGACTGGAGCTTCGCCGGCCAGCCCGCGGGGCGGGACAGCGCCCTGACGGTGGATGCGGAAGCGCATGCCCTGGGCCTGTACCGGCTGGCAGTGCGCGCCGATGGGACGGGCGATTCCATCTGGGTGCGCGTAGCCCTGCCCAGGGTGGAGTCCCCGCGGCCCTCACCCAGGGGCGGCGTCAACTGCGATGCGTGGAAAGTGAAGCTCACCTGCCCCACCCCGGGAGCCAGGGTTTTCTATACCACCGGGGACGAACCGTACGGGGCGGGCGCATGGAAGGAATATACCGGGGAAATCATCGCGCTCACGGGCGACAAGGCCACCTTGCGAGCCGTGGCGGTGAAGCCGGGATTCTCGGACAGCCCCCTATTGAAGGAAACCTATCTCCGCGATCAGACCTTTACTCCGGTCTCCAAACCGCCGGGCGATCCGGCCAGTGTATTCCCGGTGAAAGTGGCCCTGTCCACCCTCTCCGGGCACGTAACCTTGAAGTTTCGGGTACTGCCCCAGGACGATCCGCCCGGGGCCGTGATCGCGGATTCCGCTTGGCATACCTATGCTTCCCCAATCGATTTGGCCAACCCGGCCTTGATAGAAGCCAAGGCCATCCGCGCCGGTTGCCGGGAAAGCGACGTGATGACGGAAGACTACGGCATGCCCACCTTGCTTCCACCCGCAATCGATCCTACCGGCAAGGAGTTCTGGCCCAAGCTTTCCGGCATCCATATCACGGCCGCCGATCCCCGGGCGGCCATCTACTATTCCATAGATTCGCTGCCGCAGGAAGAGGCGCATCCGGCTTGGCCGCCTTATGCGGGAGAGTCCCTGAAGCTAGGGCGATCCGCCGTGATCCGCGCCGTCGCGGCCCTCCCCGGCTACCGCAACAGTGCGGCCGCGGAGGAATACTACGTGCGCGGCGGCCTGCATGCGGGCGGACGCTACCTGGATAGGGACGGGGACGGACGCATCGAAAGCGCCGTACTCACCTTCGATCATGCCCTGCCTTATGCGCCCGCCGTGCGCCTCATCGATCCCATCAGCGGGAGAGGTGCGCAGCCGCAGGCCGCTTTCCTGGAAACCCTGCCCGCCGGTCCGGAAGGCGTGGGTAAAATGCTCTCGCTCCGTTTCCCGCCCTTCGCCTTCGGTACGGGATTCGCCCCGGGCCCGTTCGCGCAAGTGGTGGCGGATTCACTGTTCCCGGATCTGGCAGTGGCCATGGAGGATTCCGCCGGTCCCGTACTGCTGCGCGCGGAGTGCCGTCCGCCAAAAGCCGAGGGCGATGCGGCCGCCTTGCAGGTGGAGTTCTCCGAACCCGTAGGCGCGGCCTCCGGAGCCTTCCCATACTTGGTGGAGCGCGGCGGCAACCGTCCCCTGTCCGGTTTGTTCCCTCTGGCAGCCGGGTCCGCCGGCGCAGCTTCCGGATCCGCCGGCACCGCATCGGCCGATAGCGGCGCTTTCCGCACCTATAGTTTTGCCGGCAATGTTCCCTACCCCTGCCGGGGCGATAGCCTCAAGCTGATGCCGGCCGGGTTCCAGGATCTGCGTGGCAATCCCGGAGCCATGGCTTATTGGATCCCCATTTCCGGCCAAAGGCCCAAGGAGCAAGCGGAAATCGGGGAGCTGCGCTTGCAGGAAAACCCGGTGTCGCTCGCGCGCTTCCAACCCTCGCCGCTGGCCCCCGCCGCCGCGCTGGTGGATCCGCAAGGCCTGCCGCTCACGGAGACCCCAGGTAACCGCTTGGTTACCCAAGCCCCCGGTCCCGTGTTCCTGCTACCCATCCGTTTCAAGCCGGACAGGATATCCCTGCAATGCTTCGATAACCTGGGCGTATTCGTGGCCCGCGCGGAAATCCGCGTCAGCGCTTCCGAATGGGAGGCCATCCGCGCCTACTCGAACGGGGACGGGGGGCTGCTGCGCTTGAAATGGTATCCGGTCTCCCACGGGCAATTGCTGGCCACGGGCGCATACGTGATCCAGGGGCGAGCCGTGGCGGCCCAGGGGGTGGAGTCCGGAGCGGACGGCCAGGAGATCGATCAGCAGGGCGCAGCGCGCATCCTTAAGCCGTTCAGGTTCGGCATCCTCAGGCGTTGACCACGGTGTGCCAGGGTGCGGATTATCCCTGCCGCAAGGGCTGTGGGTTAAGGAGCTGATCCGCCAACTCCCAGGCCGCGATCATGGATTCCGGTTCCGCTACGCCCATGCCGGCGATCTCGAAAGCGGTCCCGTGATCGGGCGAGGTCCGCACGAACGGCAGGCCCAAGGTGCAGTTGACCCCGTTGGCCATGTCCACCGTTTTCATCGGCCCGAATCCTTGATCATGGTACATGGCCAGCACAGCGTCGAAGCGGCCCTTCAAGGCCTGCAGAAAAACGGTGTCCCCCGGCAATGGGCCGAAGGTGGGAAAGCCCTCGGAGCGCAACTCTTCCATGGCGGGGCGCAGGATCTCAATCTCTTCCCGGCCGAATAGGCCGTTCTCGCCTGCATGCGGGTTCACGCCCGCCAGGGCGATGCGGGGCGTCTGCGTGCGCGTGGCCACCAGGGTTTTCCAGGTCAGCTTTACCACCTCCTTGACGCGCGGGATGGTGATGGCGTCCAGGGCATGGCGCAAGGAAACGTGATCGGTGACATGGCTGACGATTATTTTGGGATGCACCAGCGCCATGATCACGGTTTCCGCGCCGGTCATCTTCTCCAGGATGTCCGTGTGGCCCACGTAATGGTGGCCCGCCAGGTTCATGGCTTCCTTGTGGATGGGAGCGGTGACGATGGCATGCGCCTCTCCCGCCAGGCAGCTCTCCACGGCATGCGCGAAATAATGGTAGGCCGCGTTCCCGCACACGGCGGAAACCTTACCCATCTCGAAATCTCCCGGCCGGGCCAGGTCCATGCTGCGCACTTTTACGCGGCCCTGGCGCGGCGAATCGTCCGGGCAGAACAGGATCTTGAGACCCAGGGCTTTGGCTGTCTCTTCCAGGATCTCGCGCTCGCCCACCACCACCGGCTCTACGCCTTCGTGATGGCCCGACTTGGCGAGGCATTTGACGATCACTTCCGGCCCTATGCCGGCGGGATCGCCCATGGTGAGGAGTATTTTATTCATGGCAGATTCTGCCATTAAGATAAGTATGTGACGGGCCGGGTCAACGATTCCCTGGGCGACTAGGGCATCGGGACAACGCTCGGGAGCAAATCGGGGTTCCTTCGCAAGCGTCCGTCCGCCCGCAGGCTTCCCCGCCGGAACCGCGCCTGCGCCGAACCCATTTCCGGGGAGGGTTTCCTTCCCGCTCCCGCATTGCCGCCCGCGCGCACGGCGGTGGGCATTTCCCCCACGAGCAAGGCGCCCGCCAACTGGGGCGCGATCATGGCCAGGGGGCAAGGGCCGATGGCATTGCAATACACTTGCGCCGCCGCCATGATCTGGTAACTGCCGGCGGGCAGCGGCGACACATGGAAGACCGGGCCCTGGGGAGAAGCCGGAACCAGGCAGGTGGTGTCCACGGTGGAAGGGCCAACCAGGTAATTCACGTAGAGGAAATGGCCGTTAAGGTAGTAGTTGAGGTTGCTGAATCGCGTCGTGCAATTCCATGCCTTATTTACGAGACGAAAATCGAATGCCTTCCCCGCATCCACGTGCCGGGGGAGGATGGTGAATCCCAGCTTCGCCGAATCAGTGACCGTCAATGTGCCGGCGGATTGGATGATCAGCGCGAAAGGGCAAAACGGCGGCGTATATGCGCACGCGGGCTTTACCTGCAGGCTTACCGCATAGGTGTCCGCCGCCAGCGGAGGCAATTGGAAATCCGTGTGGGAATAGTTGAGCGTATCGTTGATGCAGAGGGCCGCGGGGTTGTTTTCCGCCATCACCTCCAACCTGATGATTCCTTTTTCCACCGTCACCGCATGGTGCGCGAAAAGCGGAGCGCACATGCCGGCGAACCCGGTAACGGTGAGGGTCACGGGCTTACCCGCCTCGGCCCAATAAGGAGAGATGGAGGCATCGGCGCCCGCCCGGCACGGCAAAACGGCGGCGGCCAGGAATGCCAAACAAGCCAACGGGGTCGGGATAAAATTCATCCTCGTACGCATAACCATCAATCCTAGCGGACTATCGGAAGCAAATGGGACTCGCCGTCGGGAGCCTGCAAGCGCAAAAGATAGACGCCCGTCTTTACATCGGCGCCCAGGTCCATTTCCACCCGGCTCCCGCCTTCCCCGCTCATGCTGGCCGAGACGAGGTGCCGGCCGGATACGGTCACCAGTTCCGCTTTCCAGGTTCCGCCTATGCCGGCGGGCAGCAGGAAGGATGCGCGCGAGCCATGCATCTCCACCTTGGGCGCGTTGGCCCGCAGTTCCGAAAGCCGCATGGACAGGGTTTCCGCCACAATCAAGGTATCGAAGGGGACGGGAACAATGCGCCTGATGGCGCAAAACGGCGCGGTCACTTCGCAAGGCAGCAGTTCGATGGCGGAAACGGGATAGTAGCCCATCTTGAGAGCCTGCATATCGAAAGAGGGGCCGAAAGGAGTGATGTTAGCCACGCAGACGCGTTCCGGATGGGCCTCGACAAGGAAACTGGCGTAGATATTGTTGCCGGAGGTGCTGATCGACTGGTGCGAGAAGGAGGTCTGGCAATTCCCGTAAGCGTTGTTCAGCAAGTCCAACGTGAAAGGGTTGTCGGGCGGCACGATGCGCTGCTTCAGGAACCATCCCTTTTTTACCACCCGGCCCTGCACGGTAAGCGTTCCGGCGGGCAGCGTCTCGCCCAGCATCTTGCACGGATAGCAAGCGGGCATGCGGTAGCCGAAGACGGTATAGGTTCCCGCTTTCAAGGCGGGCATCTTGAAGGTAGGACCGTAAGGTTTGTAAATGGCCGGGCAGGCCACGCCTATCCTTTGGTGATCCAGGAAGCCCAAGGTGATTTCGTTGCCTTTGACGGTAACCGTCAGGCTATCGAAGTAGGTGCCGCAAGTGAAGGCATAGCTGAGCAAGGTCAAATCGAATCCCTGGTCGGCCGCGGTGGAAGTAGGCGTGATGGTGTACGGCTCGCGCGCCACCGGCTCCACCGTCAGCGTTCCCGCGGAATCCTCCCGCACCGCTATTTTGCACGAGGGGGTGGAAAACATGCACTCGTATAATTGCGAGACGATGACATCGTAGGTGCCGGCCGCCAGGGGAGGCATGGAAAAGGCGGGCCGCCCGTAATAAGGCAGGGGAATCATGATGTTGGCCGTATCCTGTAGCTGCGTATAGATAGGACAGAGGATAGGCGTTGTGATTGGGGCTGCCGGAGCCGCCTCCTTCTGGAGGAGCGGGATGGGCGGATCCACCACTATGGTATTGGCCACGAAGGAAAGGTGAATGGTTTTGCCAATCACGGTCACGCTTTCGCGTGCAAAGACGGTATTGCAATTGGCGGCGACACCGTTGAGGTAAAGGATGAACGGCGAGTTCTCCAGGGTGGGATTCGGCGAGACCGAATAACCGGGATCCACGGGAGCGAGCGCCGCGCTCGCGCGCATCGGCATCGCCAAACCCAATACGGAGAAGAGCAAGGCGGCGGCGGTAAACGGTAAGGACCTGTTAAGCGATGACATGCGGTTTCTCCCATCAAGCTCCGGTGGTGAACCCCTCCGGATGTAGTGTAATAATTAAAATTATAACCTCGTTTCAAGGAATATAAAAGCAATTTTTGAATTGAAGACAAGTTTTTTGTAGTGTAATAAATCTAATTTTTTCCCCGATTAGACCTCAAACTTTCAAAATTCCGGGTTTTCAAGCGGGATACCCAGTTAACTACCTTTGCTCCTTTCCAATCCAAAGAGGATTCCATGGCCGAGAAATTCGTCTACTACATGCATCGCCTGAACAAGGTATACCCCCCCCAAAAAGAGGTCTTGAAACAGATCTCGCTCTCCTTTTATTACGGGGCCAAGATCGGCATCATAGGGTACAACGGATCCGGCAAATCCACCTTGATGCGCATCATGGCCGGCATGGACAAGGAGTTCCAGGGCGAGGCCTGGCTGGAAGCGGGCCGCACCGTGGGCTATCTGCCCCAGGAACCCAAGCTCGACGAAAGCCTGGACGTGCGCGGCAACGTGGAATTGGCCGTCAAGGACGTCAAGAACACCATGGAAGAGTTCAACGCTCTCTCGCTCAAGTTCGGCGACCCCATGAGCGATGCGGAGATGGACAAACTGATGGAGAAGCAGGCCAAGCTCCAGGACAAAATCGACGCCGTGGACGGCTGGAACCTGGATCGCCACCTCGATATCGCCATGGAAGCGCTCCGCCTGCCGCCCGCGGATGCCAAGGTGGCCACCCTTTCCGGCGGGGAAAAGCGCCGCGTGGCCCTGTGCCGTCTGCTGCTGGAGAAGCCCGATCTCCTCTTGCTCGACGAACCCACAAACCATCTGGACGCGGAATCCGTGGCCTGGCTGGAAAGGCATCTGCGCGAGTACGCCGGTTCCGTGATCCTGGTAACGCATGATCGTTATTTCCTGGATAACGTGGTGGGCTGGATCCTGGAGCTCGATCGCGGCCGCGGCATTCCCTGGGAAGGCAACTACAGCAGCTGGCTGGATCAGAAGACGCAGAAGATGGCTTCCGAAGAAAAGGAGGAGAGCCGCCGCCAGAAGCAGCTCAAGTCCGAACTGGAATGGGTGCGCACCTCCGCCAAGGCCCGCCAGGCCAAGGGCAAGGCGCGCCTGGCCGCTTATGAAAAACTGCAAGAGATGAGCGGTCCGGAAAAGCTCAACTCCACCAGCATCGCCATCCCCAACGGGCCGCGCCTGGGCGACAACGTGATCCAGGCCAAGGGCCTCTCCAAGGCCTACGGCGACAAGCTCCTCTTCGAGAACCTGGAATTCGATTTGCCCAAGGCCGGCATCGTCGGCATCATCGGCCCCAACGGCGCGGGCAAAACCACGCTGTTCCGCATGATCACGGGCCAGGAAAAGCCGGACTCCGGTTCCCTCAAGGTAGGCGATTCCGTGAAGCTCAGCTATGTGGATCAGAGCCGCGACAGCCTCAACGGCGAGAATTCGGTGTACAAGGAGATCACGGGCGAAATCGAAATGCTCAAGATCGGCAACATGGAAGTCAACTCGCGCGCCTACGTGGGCAAGTTCAACTTCTCCGGCGGCGATCAGCAGGCCAAGGTCAAAGACCTTTCGGGCGGCCAGCGCAACCGCGTGCATCTGGCCAAGCTGCTGCTTACCGCCGGCAACGTGCTGCTGCTCGATGAGCCCACCAATGATCTGGACGTGGAGACCCTGCAGGCATTGGAGCAGGGCATCCTGAACTTCTCCGGGTGCGCCGTGGTCATCTCGCATGATCGCTGGTTCCTGGATCGCATCGCCACGCATATCCTCGCTTTCGAAGGCGATAGCCGGGTGGTGTGGTACGAAGGGAACTACGCGGGTTACGAGGAGAACCGGAAAAAGCGCTTGGGCATCGATGCCGATACCCCTACGCGGTTGAAGTACAAACCGTTGGTCCGTAAGTAACTACGCATCGATTGGGACCAAGGCGCCGCTTGTCAGGAAATAACCAAGAAGAACCGCTTATGAAAAGCATCTGGGATACGGCCAGTCGAGGAGTTGGTCGACCGGTTGGACCGATTGTCCCCCGCCACGCGGCCGCTCTGGGGAAAGATGTCGGTAGGGCAGATGCTCGCGCATTGCAATGTCAGTTATGAGCTGGTCTACCAGGACAAGCACCCTAAGCCGAATCCCCTGATGAAGTTCATCCTCAAGCTATTGGTGAAGCAAGCCGTGGTCAACGAGAAGCCCTACAAGCGGAACTCGGCCACGGGACCGGTCTTCATCATCAAGGAGACCAAGGACTTCGAGGCCGAAAAGCAGCGCTTGATCGAACATCTCCGCAAGACCCAAAGGCTCGGCGAATCCCATTTCCACGGAAAGGCCTCCCATTCCTTCGGGGCGCTGCAGGGAGGGGAGTGGAACAATATGTTCTACAAGCACCTGGATCATCACCTGCATCAGTTCGGAGTGTGATCATTTCCTTCCCTGGCCAATCCGAAGGGTAGGCTTCTCGCTGTTGATTTCAATAATCCGTAACGGAGATTATAAATTCGCGCCTATCAGCCTGCGTCCTTGCAAGTCGTACCGCCAATGCCCTTCAGGCCCGTTGCTCCAGGGCGTCTCCACTTTGCCGCCTATCATGCGGGTGTCGGCCGCCGCATTCCCTTCCCCGTGAGCCCGGCTATTCCCGGATAGGGACGCGGTTCCTCCCACGGTCAAGGTCCCGGCCGGCTCGGGTATCACATCGCGCGCGACGCAAGGGTTGCTTTCGCAAGCAAGCAGGTGCATCACGGAAACCTGATAGACACCCGCCTTGAGCGGTTGCAAATGGTAAGTGGGCCCGTAATCCCGGTTCCCCGGGACGCACAGCGCCGCCAGCCCGGTGGTGTCCTCGTAGATCAGTTTGATGGCCGCACCGTCCACGGTAACCGCAAGATGAGTGAACCTGGACCCGCAATACGCCGAGGGGACGGCCAGGAACAGGTCGAAGGCGGTGTTGGCCGCCACCGATTTGGGATCGATGGAATATGCGGTCACGGCCGCTTGCGAGAATGCCGGGGCCGCGGAGGATTGGGGACTTGCGGCGGAATCCGCCGGCATGGTAGCGGAGACCATGAGGCCGAAAAGGATTGCGGAGGCGAGCGGATGGGAGGGTATGCGCATTGGGTTTTCTTGGTTAACGATCAGTACTTGCGAATCAGGGGTAACCTGCGGGTTTCCCCGTCCGGCGCCGGAGAGATCCAACAAAGGTTGGGGCGGTCACGCGGTGGATCGGAGCCATCATCGCCAGGTCAAAATCAGGATGGAGGATGCCGAGACCCTAGGGTTGCGGGATCATGGTATGTCTCCTTATAGAAACGGTCTTGAGCCAAGATTATGTAGTGTGATTATTCCAAATAATAACTTGAAGAAAGCGAATTACAAACCTTTTTTTACAAAAAAAGGTTTCTCATGTAGTGTACAAAACTGATTTATTTCAAAAATGGCTATGAAAACCTCGGATCCAATAAATCGACGCGGTTATTTCCATTGGCGAACCGTAAACCGAACCGACCGAGCCAGCGCCCGGTTCTAAAGCACGGAGAGCCGCCGGTTTCTGGTAACCGGCGGGGAACGAATTTCCTTCCGATGGCTAACGGCTCGGAATGTTCCCGTTAACCAACACCGGCTTCACCGTCATACCGGCCGCCGACTTTATCCTGACCCAGTACAGTCCCTTTTCAATGCCCGCCAGCCTGAACCGATAAGCGCCCGCCCCCAGCGGGCCTTGCGGATCGAAGGCGCCGACGCGGGCTCCCCTGAGGTTGAAAAGCTCAACCGATTCCGCGCCCATGCCGGTCAGAACAACGGCCAGATAGCCTTCAGCGTAACGCACCGCGACCTCGCGCTTGCCCCCGATGGCCGGGTGTACGGAGACAATGGGTGGCGTGTAGTTGGCCCAGCCCGGCATCTTATCCAAGGTGATCACGGAATTGTTCGTCAGGATGGATTTCCAATCCGCAGCGGTATTGTCATGGGCCCAGCCATCCATGGCGTAGTCCCCGTACCAGGGCATGAAATAGGACCATCCGGCCCCGTCCACCGCCATGCTGTCGGGGTGGGGAACGGAACCGTTTTCGCTGAGGGTGATGATCTTGGTGCCGCCGAACAGATCCTTGAGCTTCTCGAAAGAGGCCACCAGGGATCCATGGTTGGCGATGCGCGGATAGTAATAGTAGTCGCGGCCGATGATGTCCACATAGGCGTCGCCCGGATACCAGTCCGGCGCGTCTCCGGCCTCGTCCGTGGTCCACACCCAGATGAGGTTGTTCAGCCCATGCATGCCGGTGAAGCGATCGAACATGAGCTTGTACAGCGCCTTGGTGGCCCGCGGGCCTTTGAAGCCCCACCAGAACCATTTCCCGGAGGCTTCGTGGAGCGGGCGCCACACCACCGGGACGCCTTTATCGGCCAATGTTTTCAGGTGCCCGGCAACGATGTCCAGATCCCGGGTGATGGCCCGGTATTCGGCGCTGGCCGTATCGAAGGCCGCATAAGTAGTGGAATCCAGAAAGGCCTTGTTCAGGTTGAACTGGGTGTAAGGGGTGTTGCCGGAAGACGAAGTATAGAACGCCTCCACGGCCAGGCTGGGATCCATCCAATGCCAGCAATAGGCCGGGATGCCTCCCTTCTTGAAAATCTCTTCCGCCAACGCCAAGGTGGCCTTGGTGTAGCCCTGATGCCATTCGGTGTTGGAGTTGAGGCCGGTGGCATGCAGGAAATCCACTCCCATCAGGGCGGGAAGCTTTCCGGAGGCATTGAGGATCCAGGCCGCTTCCGTCTGTGTCTCCACGGTGTTGGGCGTGTATTTGCCGTCGTTCTGCATGACGGTATTGGTCATGAATCCGCTGACGGTTTTCTTCTGGAAATTCTCCCTGAGGAAGCCGTATACCTTGCGGGCGTTTTCCGAAGCGGCAGGATTGACCAGCGCGGGCGCGATGGAAAAGGGCGCCGCCACATAGGGCGTGATCTCGATATAGTCGAGATTGACCCAGCCCCAGGACTTTTGGATCTCGATGGTATTATCGCCCGCTTCCAATTTGATTTTGGCGGATGCTTTGATGGAGGTAAGGGAGGTTTTATAAGGGAAGGAGATCTGGCCCTTGGAAACGCCGTTGACGGATAGATTCTGGATCTTGCCGTTGGAATCGTTAGGCTGGGAATACCCGGCCCAAAGCGTGTAGAAGCCGGCCGCGCTCATGGGAACCTTGAAGGAAAGATTGCCGTCTTTCATGGCTACGTAAAAGCCGCCGGAGGCGCCGGCATCGGGGATCTTTTGCACCGAGTTCTCGTCCACTATGGCGCTTTCGGCCTCGAAACGGACGGCGGCGGCCGCGATTCCGGAAAAACCGGCCAGAAAAAGCATTAACGTCTTCATTTTCATTTGAGCTCCATGATAGTGCGACCGCTTGAGGATTTCTTAGTGATTAATTCCAAATCGCATGTTCATTCGCGGCCGGAAGGATGCCGTTTTTGCTTGCGGAAAGGCAATCAGCGATGCCGCTTGCGGATGGGAACGCCTCCGGTCGGGAAAGGATACCGGGCCGGATATTCCTTTTTTTTAACACCGCCCTCCGAATAAATGTTATTGGTTTCGGTACTTCACAATCCAACCGGGAAAGCCGCCATCATGAACCCAGCCCAGGATCAAAATCGGAAACCGCAAACATGTCCTCGCATCCGGACTTTCGCTTCCAGATGGGGATTGGCGGCCGGGCTGGTTTGCGTGCCGCTCCTGCAAAGCTGCCTTTCCCCCGATAAGCTGGAGGGAAATCGCCCGCAGTCGGCGGAAAACCAGTTGGCGGTCGCCCTGTCCACGGTCCCTTCCGGCTATACGGACGTGGCCATCGCCAGCGGATTGTCCAATCCTACCCAGATGGAATTCGCCCCGGACGGGCGCGCATTCGTCAGCGAGCAGGGAGGGCGCTTGCGCGTGATCAAGAACGGGACTTTGCTTTCGACTCCGTTCCTGACCGTAAGCGTCAGCACCACCGGGGAGCGCGGGCTTTTGGGGATCGCCTTCGATCCCAACTTCGCCGCCGAAAAATTCGTGTATGTCATGTACACGTCGCCCAGCGGGCCCCATAACAAGGTCAGCCGGTTCACGGTTTCCGGATCCAATGCGGACGTGGCGGATGCGGCCAGCGAGAAGGTGCTCTTGGATCTGCCCTCCACGCTTTGCTCTTGCGGCTGGCACAACGGCGGCGGAGTGCATTTCGGCAAGGACGGCAAGCTCTATGTTTCCGTGGGCGAAAGCACAGTGGGATCGCGGGCCCAGGACCTGGGCACCACCATGGGCAAGGTGCTCCGCATCAACAAGGACGGGAGCATTCCCGGCGACAACCCCTTCTATTCGCAAACCTCCGGTTCCAACCGATCCATTTTCGCGATGGGATTCCGCAATCCCTATACCTTCGCGGTGCAGCCCGGCACGGGGCGCATCTTCGTCAACGATGTGGGCAATACCTCCTTCGAGGAAATCGACGATCTCCAAGCGGGCAAGAATTACGGCTGGCCCGCCAAGGATGGCGTGATAGGCGACGCGCGCTACGTGGATCCTTACTACACCTATAGCCACGGTTCCGGCTGCGCCATTTCCGGCGGATCCTTCTACAACCCCGCTACCGTGCGCTTTCCATCCGATTTCGTGGGGGATTATTTCTTCAGCGACTATTGCGGGAACTGGATCAAGAAGCTGGACGTGGCCAGCAAGTCCGTGACCACTTTCGTGACCGGCATCAACCAGCCCACGGACGTGAAGGTGGGTAATGACGGCAACCTCTATTACGTCGCTCGCGGAGCGGGCGAGGTGCGCAAGGTCTCTTCCAACTCCAGCCAGGCTCCCGCCGTCTCCGATCAGCCGAAAAGCCTTACGGTGGCCGCGGGAGCCCCGGCCGCTTTCAGCGTTTCGGCCTCCGGCGCCGCGCCCTTGGCCTATCAATGGCAGCGCAATCAGGCGAACATCTCCGGCGCCACGTCTCCCGGCTATAGCCTGGCCTCCGCAAGCCTCTCCGATAACGGCGCGCGTTTCCGCTGCGTGGTCCGCAATGCTTCGGGCAGCGCCGCCAGCAATGAGGCCGTTCTCACCGTACTGAACAACCATGCTCCCGTCGCCACCATAACCCAACCGGCCACGGGAACGCTTTATTCGGGCGGGAGCGTGATCCGGTTCGCGGGCAAAGGCGCCGATCAGGAGGACGGCAACCTGGCCGCGTCCCGCTTGGCCTGGGAAGTGCGGTTCTTCCACAATGACGGCAACCTGCATTACCATCCTTTCATGGCCCTTACTTCCGGCATCGCGAGCGGATCGTTTACGGTTCCCGCGCAGAGCGAGACGTCTCCCAACGTCTGGTTCCGCATCTATCTCACCGCCACCGATGCGGCGGGCCTTAAGGATATGGATTCCCTGGATGTGAATCCCAACAAGGTGACGGTTACCTTGAACTCCAACCCCACCGGGTTGCAGGTGATGCTGGACGGCATGGCGCATGCGGCCCCGTACGCTTTCACCGGCGTGGCGGGAATCCAACGCAGCCTGGGCGCCGTTTCACCCCAATCTCTGGGCGGCAAGACCTATGCCTTCTCAACTTGGTCCGACGGAGGCGCGGCCACCCATAATGTCCTTACGCCTTCCGCCAACGCGGCTTATTCGGCGGTCTACAAAGTGGGGTCCACGGTTTTGCTGGAGGCGGAAGACGCGGCCTTCTCAGGTCCCAGCGTAGTCGCGAATCACCCTGGCTTTACCGGGAACGGCTACCTGGATTTCCAGCATGCTAACGGGGATTGGGTGGAGTGGACCGTGGATGCGGCCGCGGCGGGAACGCGCACCTTGGGTTTCCATTATGCCAACGGGGACGGCACGGCCATCAAAGTCAAAGTAACGGTCAACGGCTCCCTGGTCGATGCCGGGTTCACCCTGGCCAGTACCGGAGCCTGGACCGTTTGGGGAAATGCCAATCTGACCGCGAACCTGGCGGCGGGTGCGAACAAGGTGCGCATGACCAGCATCAATGCCGGACAGCCCAACATCGATAATTGCGCGGTGAATCCCTAGCCGGGATGCCGGCCGTGGATTCCACGCGGTGAACGGCGGAGGGGCCGAGTAACGTCCCGGTTACCGGGCCCTCCTTCAACCCCGACTATCCCAATCCGTTGACTGCCGCCGGGCGGGCCGCCGCAGCCCGCGCCCTCCCGATGACCCCGTGGACGAAGCGGAGCTTCTCCAGGGCCGGCAGGGAAAGCACGAAAGGATAGCCGTCCGGCAGGCCCAAGCCCCGGTTAAGATTGTTCAATACGTAGGTCAGCGGGAACCAGGCTTCCACCATCCTTTCAAAGGATTCGCCGAAGGGATCCATCCCGGCCGAGCGCATGGCCGGCTCATCGGCGCGGCGGGGCTTGAGGGAGAGGCCGCAGGCGGCGGCCGTTTCCAGGCTGTCCGTCATGTGGAGATAATGCGCCCAGGTTTCCGCCCAATCCTCCCATGGATGCGAGCTGGCGTAGGTGCTGACGAAGCGCTGCTGCCAATCGGCCGGGGCGCCCTGGGAATAATGCCGCTTCAGCGCTTCGCCATAGTCCAGGCGTTCGTCCCCGAAGAGTTTCCGGAAGCCGTCGCCATCGGGCCCTTCCGCAACCAGGCGATCCCAATAATAATGGCCTATCTCATGGCGGAAATGCCCCAGCAGGGTCCGGTAGGGTTCGTGCAATTGCGTCCGCCGCCGTTCCCTTTCGCTATCGTCCGCTTCCGCCAGGTTGAGGGTGATGACGCCCTCGTTGTGGCCGGTGAGAACGGGATCGGATCCGGGCGCGCGCGCGTCCGCCAGGAACTCGAAAGCGACGCCGCTTTCCGCGTCCCCTTTGCCCTCCAGGGGTAACCCCAAGGTTAACAGGCTGTAGATGAGGCGGCGCTTGGCGGATTCCAGCCGGTACCAGGCCTCTTTGTTTCCGGCAACCATCAGATCCGGGATGACCTTGGTCAGCCGGCAGGAGGCGCAAAGCGGGTCCGGATCGTCCACGGGTACGGTCCAATTGCATACGTTTTCCTGCCGGTAGTTTTCGCATAGGCGGTAGGCGCGCCCGCGGGCGGCGGGTAGGGGGGATATCCAATGACCGTCCCCGGAGGGGTCCAAGGAACCCATGTCCTGCAAGTCCGGGAGGAAACCCAAGGCATGCCCGCAATTGACGCATTGGACGTTTTCAAAAAAGACCAGGCTTTGGCAATGATCGCAATGGAAAATCTTCACAACAACTCCCGCCAGTCATGGCTGCGCAACGCTTCCACCAATCCGTCCACGCCCGCCGTGGTCCGATAGGCGTCGCGCCTTTGCCTCATGAAATTAAGTTCCTTCCTCGCCCGCGCAAGATATGTGTTGTAGGCGATCTCGTTCAGTTCGCCCCGCTTGAGGAATCCCGCCAGGAACGGATCGGCGCCTGCGCCCCCATCCAATACCGCCAGCCTGGCCAGCAGGATTTCCAATTCGCGCCGCAGGCGCTTGGCAAAACCTTGCACGGTCTTGGCCGGCGCTTGGGAAAGATAAGGTCCCACCGAGTCCAGCGGGTTGGCCGCGAGGATATCCAACAGCGCGGCCAGGTTGCGATCCGCATAAGCGGCGGTAACTTTCTGCATCCAGACCGTCTTCGCCTCCAGACGAGCCGGGTCCGGCTCCTTGTCCGGGTGCAAGGCCCGCGCCAATAAGAGGTACAAGGCGCGGATGTCTCCCGCGACCGCCTGTCCGCCCGGAGCATCCCAATCATTCTTCCTTCCCGATGATCCGCGTGGAGGGAAATCGGATTCGCGGTATGCCCCCGCGCCCGCGGATCCGGGGGGGTCGCCATTCAGGTGGTCGGCCTCCTCGCCGGGATCCCCATCATCCGGACTCCGTCCCCGCTCCGGATCCCGCCCATATGGAGGGATCTCCTCCTCGAAAATCCAAAGACGATCGCGGCGCAGGTCCGCCCCGAAAACCGTTTCCAACTCCTCGGCCAAATCGTACAGGGCCAACTCCAGGCTCTTGCAGGCTTTCCGGTTGAGCCGGCCGGATTTCAAATGCTTGCCCAGGATGCGGAAGATCTCGATGCGGATGGCCAGCAGCTTTTCTTCCCAGGGCCCCGCCTCCGCCAGCAGTCTACGCTGCAAGTCCGATATCACGGTTTCCCGCCGCGCGATTTCCGCCCGGCAGCGGGCGATGTCCTGCAACAAAAGCCCTACGCTGCGCCGGGTTTTGCCGCCGGCTTCGCCCCGGGAACGCGCGGAATGGGAATTAAGCAGGCCATTGGATTCCGGAAGGTCTTGCACGCACCGAAAAATAGGTTCTTTCTTTTACCCGGCGGCATGCTACCGATCCGGAAACCGAATTGATAACATTGGGCATTGGGATAAGGATGGAACATCATGCAGGCATTATTGGACAGGATCGAAACCGCCCGGGCCTTTCTGGCCGGGCGCTGCCGCCTCAAGCCGGAAATCGGGATCATCCTGGGCACGGGGCTGGGGCCGGTGGCGGCCCATCTGGAAAAGGACGCGGAGGTAGCTTACGCGGACATCCCCCATTTCCCGCAACCCACGGTGGATGGGCATGAGGGTCGATGGCTGTCCGGGACCCTGGGCGGCAAACCGGTCGCCGTCATGCAGGGCCGCTTCCATTTTTACGAAGGCCATTCCATGGCGGACATCGCCTTTCCCGTGCGCGTGATGAAAGCGCTCGGCGTACGCGCCTTGATCATAACGAATATCGCCGGCGGGGTGAACCCGGGTTACCAGTTGGGCGATCTGATGGTCTTGACGGACCACATCAACCTGTTGGGCGGCAATCCGCTCATAGGCGCCAACGCGGATCGGTTGGGACCGCGCTTTCCGGACATGAGCCAGCCTTACGACAAAGCGTATGCGGCCAGGCTGGCGGCGCTGGGGGCCGCCCGGGGTTTGGTCTTGAAGCGCGGAGTGTATGCGTGCATGTCCGGGCCGTGCTTGGAAACGGCGGCGGAATACCGCATGCTGCGCATCATCGGCGCGGATGCGGTAGGCATGTCCACCGTGCCGGAGGTGATCGCGGCCGTGCATGCCGGGCTCAAGGTGGCGGCGCTCAGCCTGATTACGGACGTGTGCAATCCGGAGGATCTGCAACCGATCAATATCCCGGAAATCATGCGCGTGGCGGGGGAAGCGGAGCCGAAGATCGCGCAACTTGTACGCGACCTGGCGGCGGAAATGTGAACCTATAGGCCGGGAGGCGGCATAGATTCCCCGGACCTGCTTCCGAAGGGGGATATCCATGCGCATCGCCACCGGAGCCGTTGTCCTTGGCCTGTTGGCCGGCGCCGCTGCGGCGCATCCATCCGCGTCTTCCCCTCCAGTCCGTATCGGGGAGTCCTCCCAGCCCTACGCTAAAGGCGATTTGCAGACGCTGGGCGGCGCGCATGGAGTCCTCTTCGCCGGCTTTGACGGGGCTCTTTTCCGTTCCGACGATGGGGGCGTGAACTGGGCCGCGTCCCATCTACCGGCGTCTTCCGCGGAGTTGGCGCTGCCGCTCCGGGTGGCCGCATGCAATGGCGCGCTGTGGCTTGCCTTTACGCAAACGGACCTCGCGGACAAAAGCGGATCCGGCGGCGTTTACTCTTCCGCCGATCTGGGCCGCAATTGGACCCTGCGCCCCATCACCGATGGCCGCGTGCACGGCGTCATTGCGCGCGCGGATACGTTGATCGCATACGGTACCGGATGCTGGTTCCTGGCGCCCGGCGCAACCGGCTTCCAGGCATGGAGCCAAGGTTTGGATTCCGGAGAAGTGGCTTCGCCCGCCTCCGACGGGAGTAACCTCTACGTTACCTTGCATTCGGCCTCGGCCTCCAGGTATAGCGTATACAAATCGGCCGGCCCGGGCCTGGCCTGGGAACCCGGCGGCGGCGGTCTCCCGGAAAATACGGATTGGAGCCTGGCGATGGACGGCGGCGTGGCCTATGCCTTGGCGGCGGGGCGCGGGATTTATCTCACGGACGGGCATAGCGACTGGGCGCGGTTGCCAAGGCCCTTTGGCGACTTTGGCGACTTGGCCGGCGCGGCTTTCTTCCGTGCGGGGAATTCCCTGGGCCTGCTGACACCCGATTCCGCTTTTCGCCGGGATCCGGTGAGCGGGGACTGGCAAAGCCTGGGCTGCCATGGCGCCCAACTGCGCTTAACCGGCGTGACGACGGATTCCGATCGGATCTTCGGATTGGCCGGAGGGACGTTAATGCAGTCGCGCGACACGGGAGTCACGTGGTCGCCTTTCCAGGGCGGAAGCGGTTTCCGCGAGTCCGGCCGCAATCCTTTATTAAACGTCATCGATTGGGGCGGCCGCCGGTTCCTCCATTATTCCGCGCGCACCTACTGGACCATTGACGGCGGCAAGAGTTGGAAAAGCCACTCCTGGTGGTCGCCCGCCGTTACCGGCAAGGATCCGCGCAATACCCTTCCGGACGCGCGCTTCAAGTCACCGGGCCGGGATCTGTTCCTGGACGGCGGCGCCAGCCAACGCTTTTTCGCCCGCTTTGATCCCGGAAAGGATGATTGGGCCCCGATAGGCTTGGACGGATCGCCCGGCAATCCCGTGACGGCGATGGGCTGCGACTCGAATCGCATCTACCTGTTTTCCGCCCAGCGGGGTTTGTCCCTTTCGGAAAACCGCGGGGTGAGTTGGATGCCCATTCCCTTTCCCGGGGACACGGCGCGCTACGGCTCCTCCTTCGGCCGCGTACAGGCGGAGGGCGGACGGATCCTGCTGGGATTCGATCGTCCCGGCGCGCCGGTGGGGGACATGGGTTCCACGGACGGGGGGAAAACCTGGAAGTCGTTTCCACGCGGCCAGGACATGTATCTCTTTGAAGGCTGTTTCCATTGGGCGGAGGGCGGAGTCCTGCATTCCGACTGCGGTCCGGGGGGACAGTCCGGCGTTGCGGCCGCGCCGTTCACCCGGATCGAGCGGTTGTTCCGCCAGGAGAGCGGAGAGCTTTATGCCTACACGGACTCCGGCTGTTATCGCTTTTCGGCCGCGCCCTCTCCCGCCTGGGAAACCGCGGGCGATCCCGGGCAATGGCGGGATTGGTCCTACCACGGCGAATTGCTGTCCCTGCAAACGGATACGCTGGCGAGCTGGATCGCTCCGGGGGTTCCCATTCCCATGGCCGTCCGCTCCAGGAACGCGCCGGGCCCGCGGCACGGCATCCATGGTCCGCACCGGCTTTCCGGCTGGCTGAAAAACGGGCGCCGCCCCGACGGCCGCGCCTTGATCCGCGGCCTCCCCGATTGATCGACCGGAAATCCCCGCCGGCCTCTCCGCTTCCCGCCCGCCGCCGTACTTACGGATTGGAAACCAAACCCCGTCGCCCTTATCCTACGCCGTTAGCACGCGGATTTTGTTAAATTGGGTCCCCCTCCCCGAGGGAGCATGCCGCTGTGATGGCGGTAGCGGCACATGAACCGTTAGGCAAGCTATGTTCCGTAATCCCGAAAAGAACCAATCCTTCCCGGACATGGAAGCGCGTCTCCAGAAGCTGTGGGAAGCCGACGACAGTTTCAGGAAAAGCGTGGCCGCGCGCCCCGCCGATAAAACCTTCACCTTCAACGACGGGCCTCCTTTCGCCACCGGCCTTCCGCATTACGGCCATTTGCTGGCCGGCACCATCAAGGACATTGTCCCGCGCTATTGGACCATGAAGGGCTTCCGCGTGGAGCGCCGCTTCGGTTGGGATTGCCATGGTTTGCCCATCGAGAACATCATCCAGGACAGGCTGGGGCTGCATACCGTCCGCGATATCAACGACTACGGGGTGGACAAGTTCAACGAGGCCTGCCGCGCGGGCGTGTTGACCTATACCCGGGAATGGCGCAAGACCGTCAGCCGCATGGGCCGCTGGGTGGATTTTGAAAACGAATACAAGACCATGGATCTCACCTTCATGGAGTCGGTGTGGTGGGTGTTCAAGCAATGCTTCGACAAGGGCCTCATCTACCAGGGTTATCGCATCCAGCCTTACAGCCCGGCCTTGGCCACTTCGCTTTCCAATTTCGAGGTGAACCAGGCCTACAAGGATCGCCAGGATCCTTCGGTAACCTTGGCGTTTCCCTTGGAAGCGCTTCCGTCCCACGGGGCCGTTGCGGCCACGCAAGGCGATCATGCGGGCGCGGATGAAAGCATCCTGGTGTGGACCACCACGCCCTGGACCTTGCCCAGCAACATGGCCATCGCCCTGCATCCGGATTTGGATTATACCCTGGTGCGCTTTGAAGGCAAGAAATATTGGATCGCGGAAGCGCGCCGGCTGGCCTACTTCCCGGAAGCCAAGTCCGCTAAGTCCCCCAAGCCCGCCAAGTCCGATACGGCGATAGCCGCCGGGGCCTCCGGGGAGGATGGCGCCCCGGCAGCGGAAGTCTTAGCCACCCGCAAAGGCCGCGACTTCGCGGGCCGGCGCTACAAGCCGTTGTTCCAGTACATGCCCTACATGACGGACAAACAGTACACCATCCTGATGGCGGACTTCGTCAGCGCGGACGATGGCGCCGGTTCCGTGCATATCGCGCCGTCCTTCGGCGAAGAGGATTTCCAGCTCGGCAAGCAGGAAGGGCTGGGATTGTTCGATCCGCTGGATGCGGAAGGCAAGTTCACCTACCTGGTCCCGGAATGGCAGGGAGTGGGAGCCAAGGATGCCGACAAATCCATCCTGCAGCATTTGAAGGCGCAAGGCCGCGTGTTCAAGCACGAGACCCTGGTGCACAGCTATCCGCATTGCTGGCGCACGGACGTGCCGCTCCTGTACCGCGCGCAGAAGAACTGGTTCCTGAGCCTGGAAAAGGAAATCACTTCCGCGGAGGGGATAACCAAAACCCTTAAGCAATGGATGATCGATTGCAACCGGCAGATCAACTGGGTGCCCGATCATATCAAAGGCGGGCGCTTCGGCAAATGGCTGGACGGCGCGCGCGATTGGAACCTTTCCCGCAACCGCTTCTGGGGAACTTGCATCCCCATCTGGCTGGCCGATGACGGCGACATGCTGTGCGTGGGCAGCGTGGCGGAGCTGGAAGCCTTGACCGGCCAGCAAGTGCATGATCTGCACAAGCACATCGTCGATCCCCTCGTCATCCGGACCAAGGACAAGAAAACTTTCGCTGCCGCGGGCAAGGAATTCCGCCGTACGCCGGAAGTCCTCGACTGCTGGTTCGAATCCGGATCGATGCCGTACGCGCAGCCGCATTATCCGTTCGAGAACGCGGACTGGTTTAAGAGCAACTTCCCCGCGGACTTCATCGCCGAAGGGCTCGATCAAACGCGCGGCTGGTTCTACACGTTGACCGTACTGGGCGCGGCCCTGTTTCAGAAGCCCGCCTTCAAGAACGTGATCGTGAACGGCATCATCCTGGCCGAAGACGGACAGAAGATGTCCAAGCGGCTCAAGAACTATCCGGATCCCAATGATTTGATCGACCGCACTTCCGCCGATGCCATCCGCCTGTTCATGATCGACTCCGCCGCCGTGAAAGCGGAGGAACTGAAGTTCAGCGAGAACGGGGTCAAAAACATCGTGCGCGCGATATTGCTGCCGCTGTGGAACTCCCTTTCCCTGTTCGTCACCTACGCCAATGCCGATGCGGGCAAAGGCCAACTGGCCTGGCGTCCCGGCCGGGAATCGGAATCGGACAATGAGCTCGATCGCTGGATCCTGTCGGACCTGCAGCAGCTTCTGGCCAAGGTGCAAACCGAGATGGACGCCTACCGGCTGTTCAACGTGGTCCCTGCCGTGGTGGAGTTTATCGACGATCTCACCAACTGGTATATCCGCCGCTCCCGCCGCCGGTTCTGGAAGTCCGAAAACGATCAGGACAAAAATCACGCCTATGCCACCCTCTATAAGGTTTTGGTGGAGTTCTCCAAGGTGTTGGCTCCCTTCCTCCCTTTCCTGGCGGAGGAGATGTACCAGATCCTGGTGCGCGAACCCGATGGGAACGGATCCTTGGTGAAAACGGCCGCCAACGCGCCCGGGGGTAACGTACCGGTTTCTGTTCATCTATGTGACTTTCCGCTGGTGGATAAAGAACGGCTTGATCCCGCCTTGAACGCCAAAATGGCCCGCGTGCGCCAGGCCGTTAATCTGGGACGTTCCTTGCGCTCCCAACACAGCATCAAAAACCGCCAACCCTTGCGGCAGCTTATCGTCGTAGTCCGCAACCAGGCGCAAAAGGAGGAGATCCTGGCCATGGAAGATCTGATCCGCGAAGAGCTTAACGTGAAATCCGTGCAGGTTTCCCTGGATGAAACCTCCCTGGTCACCTATAAAGGGAAGGCCAATTTCAAAAGCTTGGGCTCCCGTTTGGGCAAGGCCATGAAATCGGTTGCGGAAAAGGTTGCAAAACTCTCCCATGAAGAGATAAAATCTGTCCTTTCAGGCAAGCCTTATGCCTTGGAAGAAGGTGCTTTGACGGCCGAAGACATTCTGGTGGTGCGGGAAACCCGCGCAGGGCTGGTGGTGGAAGCCAGTCCGGAGCTGACCGTAGCCTTGGATACGGCCATCGATCATGGCCTACGCTTGGAAATGTTGGCGCGCGAAAGCGTGAGCAAAATCCAGAATTTGCGGAAAGAATCGGGATTCGAGGTCACCGACCAGGTTTTCGTAAGCGTCAAAACGGTTTCAGCGCTTTTCCGGGAGGCCCTGGAAACGCATTTTACATATATTACCGCCGAAGTTTTGGCGGCTTCCTTGGGCTTTTCACAAGCGGTTCCGGAGGAGGATGGCAACTCACTGGATATCAATGGTGAAATAGCTGTATTTTCGGTGTCAAAAAAAGTTTAGTTTAAGCCGTTCCCCCACTTTAACGGTGGCCGGGTTGCGAAAGGATCGCCTTTTATGAAGAAGACAGCTGGTAAGGAAACTCCGAGCAAGGTAACGACTGTCAAGGAAGCCGTTAAGGAAGTTTCCAAGGAAAAGCCGAAGCCAAAAGCCATCGTCCCCGAGGAAGCGTCCGCACCCTCGGCGCCTCGCGTCCGAATGGGCAAGCCCGAACTTAAATTCTTCGAGAACCTGCTGAACGAGAAGAAAGAGACTCTGATCCAGGAGCTGGGTTATTTGGAAGACAATACCATGCGCCTCAACTCCAAAGAAGGCGCCGGAGACTTGTCCAGCCATGCTTATCATCTTGCCGATCACGCCACGGAAACGCAGGATCGCGAGCAAGCCTTCCACATGGCCAGCCGCGAAGGCAAATACCTGTTCTACATCGAAGAGGCGCTGGATCGCGTGCGCGCAGGCACCTTCGGGGTCTGCAAGAAATGCGGCAAGCTGATTCCCAAAGCCCGCCTGGAAGCGGTACCCACCGCCAAGATGTGCATCGATTGCAAGACCAAGCAGGAACGGGCGGCTGAAGCAGCCTCCGCTGGGTAGACCGGGCGGCTGAAGCAGCCACTGCGTCTATTCGGAATGGTATAACTCTATGATGGCCGCTCCTGTCGGGGCGGCCATTTTAATTTGCCTCTCCCCTGACCCAAATTCTGGTGATCTTCCCACCCTCCCAATACTATGATAAGAGGCGAGGTAAGCGATCATGTCAGATGAACGAAGAGGTTCCGCCCGTTGGCCGGTGGCGGTAACCGCCCGGGTAACCCTGCAAAACGGCCAGTACTATGACACCAGCATATTGAATGTGAATCTGGGCGGTTGTTTCCTGGAAGGCGGGATGGGCCTTCGGGAAATGGATATCGTTCTGGTCCACAGCTACTACAATCCCCAGCTTGCCGGCGTGTATGCCCAGGTGATCTGGGTGGTGGATGAACCCGGACTCCGCGGCATCGGCGTACGCTTCCAACCGATGGACGATTCCCAGAAGTTTGAACTGGTCCGCTGGTTCAATCAAGTGACGGGCCGCTAGGCCAGTCACCGCAGCCCCCTGGAATCGCTGGAAGGCATCGACTCGCAGGGGGCTTGAGTTATCTTTTGCCCGATGCGTCCAGCCCTCCGCCCGTTCGCCGGGTTTTTCCGGCCGGTTGGGGTTTTCCTGGCGGCGTACGCCGCCGGTTGGGGCCTGGCCGGGTGCTCTTCTTCCTACTGCGGCGCTCCTTGCGATCCGCCGTCCATCCCCCTCCCCCATGAATCCATCGTCAACCAATACGGTTCCGTGTTCGGGCATCTGGAAATCGATACCATGACCCTGGCGCAATTGCGGGTGGAAAAGACCAGCCTGGAACTGCTCCTGGCCCAGGATCCCCTGGACGAGGTAATCCTGAAAGCCCTGCAGGCCAAGGACGACAGCGATTTCGATTTCGCCTACGACGATTATTCCACAGGCGGATCGCGGTTCAACGTCAAAGGCAAGTTGCGGCGGGACGCGGCGGTGAAGAATCCGGAACGGAGGCTGCCCCGCCTGATCAGCGAATCGCAGAACCGGGAATTGTTCGAGCGCTACCGCCGCGCGCGCCTGCGGATAGGGCTGCTGGCAAAGCGCCCGCCTCCGCAGCCGGCTCCCGTTCCGGCCGCCGACAGCCAAGGTAACCCGCGCGATACCCTATGGTCCGGGTCCTTCCGCGCCGATAGGGACAGCCTTTCCGCCGGACCCGGGAACTTCCCGGCCGCGGAGGAATGCCTGGCCTGGGGCGAGAAACGGGCGGAAACTTTCCGGAAAAAAGCCTTCGCTTTCGAGTACGAGTGCCGTCGGGGCCGGGAAGTTGTGCGGCGCAAGGCGTGGTAAGCCGGAAGGCTATTTCAGGGAGTTGTAGCCTGCGGAATCGATGAGGATTTTTTCCGCCCGGGTGCGCGTGTCCAGCCATAGGATTTTGCGCGCGCCATCGGTGGCGGCTTCGAACAGGATTCCTTCCCGCGTGTCCAGCACCTTGGGAACGGGGTTCTCCTCGTCCCTGGGAGAAGCGGTTCCGGGAGTCACCTTGACGAATGTCAGCGAATCGAGTTGGAAGGCGTTCACGTCCGCCAGGTTCACGCCCGCGGAGTAGAAGATGCGCTTGCCGTCCGCCGACCAGGAGAAGGATCGCACGCGGCTTTGCTGGGTGCCCTTGAGGAGAGACTTGCTGGCGAAATCGAAGATCCGCAACTCGCCTGTGGGACCGGGCGCTACGGATGGCGCGGCGGCGGGGTCCCGCAGGGCGGAGGAATCCCCGGCCACCAGGAAGGCGACCTTGTCGCCTTGCGGATTCCAGCGCGGCGAACCGATAAAGCTGCGGTCGGAAGCGATGGACATCGCCGATGCCATATCCAGGTTGGTAACCCACAGGGTACTCCGGTTGCCGTCATCGGCGTTCAGCACCAGGCGCTCGCCGTTCTTGTCCAGATCGAATCCGCGGATGGCGCCGAAACGCCCTTTGGTCAGGTCGCGGACTTCCCGGCTCCAGGGGTCGATGCGCAGGAGATCCGGCTTACCGCCTTGGGCGTAGATGGCCAGTAGAGCATTATTGTGCAGGATCCAGCGCAAGTCGCCGGCCTGGCCGCCCAGCCGGGTCAGGGTATCCAGCTTGTCTTTGCCGGGTTGGTAGGCGTAGATTTCCCTCGCTCCGGATTCGTCTTCGCCCGCGAAGGCCACGCGGTTCTTGCCGTAGCCCAGCGCGGGCCGCGAACAGGCAAGGCCCGGCGCCGGCACCGCATAGTCCTTGCCGGAAAGCAGATCGCGGAGGAACAGGTCGCCCCCTTTGCCGGGCTCGTCCGCATGTACGTAGGCGATGATTTGCGCCCGGAAATCCCCGTCGTAATCGTCCATGGCGATAGCGTTGGGATCCAGGGTGGCCGGCGCCAGGAATTGCTTCAGCTCCAGGTCTTCCGGCACGCCCGCATCCAGCGGGATCAGGAAATGCCGGAAGGATCGGATGCGGCCTTTGCCGGTGAGTTGCAAGGTGAGTTCTCCGATATTGGTTCCGCCCCGGCCGGGCGAGCAGATGAGGGTTTTACCGGCCTTCATTGGGCTGCGCAGCGCCTGCGCCTCGCCCGAAAGGATGATGGCGTCCAACTCCGGGACCAGTTTGGCCACGCGACAGGCTTCCGCCAGATCGCCGTGCAGGAGCAGCACCAGGATGCGCCCATCCTTGGGTTGGCCGATGCGGCGATGCAACGCTTCCGCCACGGCTTCCAGTTCCTTGCCGCCCACCGCTTCGCTCCTGGCCAGGCGCGGATCCATGGCGCCCAGCAGCATCACTTCCGCGCCATGCTTGATGGGCAGGATCTTTTCCGTCAGCAGGCCCCCATGGATATCGCTGAGGGGCCTCTGGGTCGAGAGGAAAGGCAAGCGGTAGTCCCAGCGGTCCGCGCCCATGCGCAATTCCGCGGCGCCCACGTTGACGGCATCGTAAGGCATTTGCGCGTAGGCCCCGTGCACGTAGTTCACCTTCAGGGAGTCCGTTCCCGCGCTCGTCAAATCGCCTGCGTCCACGATCAGGATCTTGCCGCCCGCGCCTTTCATCTGCATCAGCTTGGTCTTGCGCCGGGGCAGGCCGCCCACGGGCTGTCCGTTGATCCATTCGGAAGACATCTTCCCATCCGTATTGGCCGTGTAGGCGATGGTCACCGCCAGCCCGTCCAGGCGATCCATTTCCAATTGGATCTTCTGCGCCAACGCCTGGGCCTTGAAGTTGTAGGGATTGGCGGCGATGGCGGCGCGCGCCAGCGAAAGCGCGGAGGCGTATTTCCCGCTCCCGTATTTATCCAGGGCCTTCTCCAGCAATACCTCGTCCCGCGCCCGGAACTTGGACTTGCGGGAATAGCTCAAGGTGAAGGCGTGGTAATCCCCCAGCGGTCCCAGCGATTTGTAGCCATAGTCCAGCGTGATGCGATCGTATTTTATGCCGATGCCGCCCGCCGCTCCGCCGAACGCGCCCAACTCGCGATCCTGGCTGGCGCCTTCGTACCCGGCCCGCAGCACCAGGTATTTGATCACGCGCCATTCCGCGCCGGCGTAGAAATGCAGGATCCCGTCGTTGCCCTGGTTCAGCCCCGCTTGGGCGGACCAGCGCGTGTCCAGAAGCGGCTTGCCCAATTCCAGGCCCACATTTATGGGCAAAGGCTCGCTGGGGGATTGCGAAGACGTGTTGTAGTTGATGCCGTGGGAAAGGTTGTTCACGATAAGCGCCAGGCGCATGTCGGAAACCAGCATGAAGATAAGGCCGGCGCTGACCGCGTATCCGTTGGCCACGTCCCCGTCCAGGTTGCTGCGGAGCAGATCGAGGCGCCCGCCCGCGCTGACTCGATCGCTCACCAGGTTGGTCCCGTAGGTCAGCCCCAGCGCGATGTCGTAGGCGGAGGGGGTGGCGGGGTTTTCGTCGATGTCGCGCGCATCCTTGAAGGCGGTGGCAGCCAGGATGTTGGCGGACCCGCCGAAGTTCCCGTAATTGGGCGTGGGCACCGTGAAGGCCAGGTTTTCGTGGCGGAATTCGCCCAGGATCTCCGCATGGGAAACGGAGTAGTAATAATCCGGGACCAAGGCTATCATGGCGGGATTGGCCTGGAAGGCCGTGGCTTCTTCGTCCGTAGTCAAGCTGGCTGCGCCCATGCCGATGCTGCGCGCAGCCACGGGCAACTTGAGGAAGGTGAGCACAGGAACACCGGCGCTACCCCCGCTGAAATCGATGAGGCCGCCGGGATTGAGATCGGCGGAGGAGGGAACGGCGAGGCAGCCGAGGAGCGACGCGAGCAGGCCGGCGCGGAGCCGTCCCGCCGCGTTCATACCCGCTGGAAACGGGGCCGGTAATCCTGGGAAGCCTTTAGGGACCATGCGCAACCATCGGGGAGGGAAGGGGCTAATGTTTCCACAGATCCGGGGTCTCGCGATCGGTCCATAGCTCCTTGGCCTTATCCAGCCAGCGATCCACATGGGCGGTGGTGATGCCGGGATCGTCCTTGGCGGCCTTGGTGAGTTCGCTTTTCATCTTGTCCAGCACGCCCAAGTAGTTCTGGCATTGGGCCTGATCTTCCAACCGCAGATACAGCGCCGATACCAGATACACCAGTTGGTATTCCATTTCCGGATTCTTGAGTTCGCTTTGCTGGAAGCTTTTGGCCAGGTAGCCGGCCGCGTCCTTGAGAACGGGATCGTCGGGTTTGCCGCCGTCCCGCAAGAGCAGGGCTATCTTGAGCGAATACATGCCCGCTTTATACCAGGCCAAGGGAGTTTCCAGGGATGCCTCCACCAGGGCGCGGTGGATGGCCAGGCGATAACTGTTGATGGCCGCTTCCGTGTTGCGCGGATGCTGGAAATAGGCGGTGAAGTCCGGGGAATTGATCAGGGCCTTTCGTTCGTCCACCTTCTTGCGCAGGTCCTCCAGCACGAACGGGCTGAGCTGGGATTTGTTCTCCGCGCGGGCCTGCACGGAAAAGGTGAGGAAATCCTTTTTATCCGGCGAGGCGAAGAGGCAGGAAGGGCATACCGTAACGGCCATGAGGGTATAGTTGACGGTGCGGAAGGGCTTGACCCCGGTATAGCGCGGCACCAGGAACTTGTCTAGATTGGCGGTCAGGCTTTTGGCCTTGGCCTCATAGCAGGCGAGATCCGCCTGGTTGCAGACCGGGCATTTGACCTTGATGATGTAGGTGGGATCGTCCTTGTCCCCGGCGGCCCCGTCCGGCGCGGCTTTCAGCTGATCCTGCTTGATCTTATTGATGTTGTTCATGTCCAGCTTGGGACCGTATACGCGCAGGTATTTTTGCACCAGCAATTCGTCCTTGAGAAGCACTTCCAGCTTCTTCCGGACCAGTTTATCGTCCAAACCCATATTCGGTCCTTTGGAGGGCGGCGCGAGCCCGGGAATAGCTAGATTCGCATAGGCGCGGAGACCGCCGGAACATTCCCTCCATTATCCAACGTGGCCGCCCGGAATTCAATTTTATCAGGATTTAGACCTCTTTTAGAGGCCGGAAGGGAATGCGCTTCCGCCCTTTCCGAATGGATTTGGCGCCCGTGGCCCTGGCTGGCGCCGTTGGCTCCCGTCTATTGGCTTGCCGGGCGGCTGCATCGTCTGCGGATGCGCGCCGGGACAGGTATCGCTGCCAGGCCTTCTTTGCCTTTGGTGGTGGTGGGCGCTTTGCGCGCGGGGGGTTCGGGCAAGACCAGCGTCACCATCGAATTGGCCCGGGCCTTGTCCGTTTCGGGTTGCCGCCCCGCCCTCCTGGCCTATGGTCTGGGGTCCACGACGGGATCCGATTGTGTGCGGGAAGTGCGGGCCGGGGACGATTGGCGCCAATCCTCCGAGGAAGCGTTGCTGTTACGGGGGGAAACGGGCTGTCGCGTATTCGTGACGCGCGACCGCGCCGCCGCCTGGAGGCGGCTTGAGGACCGGGACATCCAGGCCGACGGTCCGTTCGATATCCTCATTTCCGACGACGGGTTCCAGGATCCCCGCCTGAACGGAGCCCTGCGTCTGCTGCTGATCGCGCCCGGAGAACGGCCAGGCCTGTTTGATTTGTTGCCGGCGGGACCCTTCCGGGAAACCTGGTCCGCCCGCCTGGGTGCGGACATCCTGCTGCGCGGGCCTTTCCCCGCCAGGGTAACGTGCAAGATACCTGGGGAAGATCGGGATCCCGATCGCGATCCGGATTGGGAATCTCCCGCGCAGGAAACCAACCTTCACTCCGGGCCGCCTGTCCATTCCTTTGGGCGCCGCCTGCTGGCGCCGCCCGGCCTGGACCGCGATCGCCCCTGGATTGCCTATTGCGCTTTGGGGGACAACCGTCCCTTTCTCCGGGGTCTGGAGGAAGCGGGCATCCGGCCGGTGGCGGTGGTGGAAGGCCGGAACCATGCGGCCCCGTCCCTGCCGCGCCTGCGGGAATGCGCGGGACGCCATCCGGGGGCCGGCGTCCTTTGCACGCGCAAGGATTACCTCAAGCTGGGACCGGCGATGGCAGCGGGCCTGGAGATAATCCCCATCGATCAACGCATCTTGCTGGGCCCGGAAACGGTGGCCGCCGTGGCCGCTTACCGGCTGGCCTTTCGCAGCCGTTATTTGGTACATTACCCCGCATGATAATTCCCGTGGGAATAGCGCGCATCGCGAGGTTGATCGGCATCGCCGCAGTGGCTGTTTCCCGGTCCCATGCATTGGTGGGCGACTGGACCAGTTTCACCCATCTCAACGCCATCCGCGACATGGAAGCCTCCAAGGGGAGCCTTTTCGTAGCCACCACGGGCGGTATCCGGAAAATCCTGCCCTCCGGGAAGGAAAAAGTCTATCGCAATACCGAAGGCCTGCGCGATGTGGGCATCGCCTCCCTGGCGACGGATCCCGAGGGGGAGATTTATGCGGCCTCGGAGCTGGGGTACATATACCATTTCGATTCCGGCGCGGACGATTGGGAAATACTGGGAACGTCTTACCGGGGCGCCGGATGGAAAATGAACAAGCGCGCCATGCTGTATCGCGCAGGTTACCTGGTGCTCGGCACCGAAAAGGGGTTGAGCTTCTTCAACCTCAAGCGCAAGGTGGCCGATGCCAACGTCACCAAGCTGGGTTCCATCAGCGGAGCTTCCGCGAACGCGCTCCTTTTCCAAGGGGACACCTTGTTCGTAGGCACCAGCCGCGGCATCTTCAAGGCCGTGCTGCATCTGGAAAAGCTGCTCACCGATCCGGAAGTCAATATTTTCAACCCCTCCATCTGGAGCCAGATACCCGGTACCGAAGGCTTCTATTCCTACGACCCGGCTCCGCCCCAAGACGATACCGCCTATGAAGCGGATTCCCTGAACGCGGTGGCCCTCATTGCCGCCGCCAAGCTGACGCCGGACGACGATCCCGGCTTGCGCTCCCATGGCTTGCTCATTTACGGTTCCAACGGCATAGCAAGCGAGTACGAGGGCAAGAACTACCCTGATGGAAAAGCCGTCTCGTCTTCCTTCGGGAAGATCCGTATCGAGGGATACAAATCCTACGTGTCCGCAAGGATGGAGGCCATCTTCGAGTTGGCCGGAACGTGGTACACGGGCAATGCCAACGGCTTGTACCGGTTTGTTCCCCAACTGGGCGATTATTATCCCATCGACAATCCGGAAAATATCCCCATCGAAGGCGTGACAGCATTGCGGGCGAGCAGGAATGGCGTCTTCGCGATGGCGACCCCGAACGTCTTTACCTTACGGAACCAATCCTGGACGCTCATTCCTTCAGTCAGCTATAACAACAGCGCTAGCGATACCAAGCGACGGGGACAACATGCCTTCGATGTCGTCGATGGCAAAGAGTTTTTCGTCGGGACCTGGGGCAGCGGTTTCTTCGACTTCCACGATGGGATAGGCCAAAACCTCCATTCGGAAAACTCCTGCCTCCCTTCGGCCGTGGACAGTAACATCAATCCCAATTTACCCGTCATCTGGTCGCAGTCCCGTTATCAGGAGAAGGGCCTTTGGCTGGGGATCTATATTTCGGGCAAACCCTTCCATATCGGCTACTTCGATTTTTCCAAAAGGACCATCACCTGTTTCGAGCCCAATTCGAAAGACGATGAACCCCGGAACTTGCAAGTGGTCGGCGATACCGTGCTCGCGATAGTGACCAAGCGCGGTATCGAGGCGTTCCGGATTCTGGATGCCGGTGGCGCAGTAAGCCTGGATCCCGCCAATCGCCTGGCAGCGCTCGCCGATCCAGGCGAACCCACCTTGGTCGGCAAGGCGGATAATTTCGGGAACTTTTGGTTGACTACGGAAAGCTCGCATCTTTTTTACGTGCCATCCATCGCCTTTAAGCCTGACTCCGTACAATCGGTCCGATCCCTCGATGGTTTTTCCGGCTCGGCTTGCATGAATCTGGAACGCGATCCCCAAGGCCATTTGTGGGCCGGCTGCACGGAAGGCGGCATCTTTGAAATCACACCCGGGCGCGACAGCCTCTCGCATAGCTTCCGTAAATACGGGTTGAACGAGGGCCTGCTTTCGGAAGTCATCTACCATCTGGACGTCAACCCGGACAATGGCGACATCTGGGTGGCTACGGAAAAGGGCCTGGCGCGCTATGAAAGCACTTCCCGGCCTTTGCAGCCGAACCTGTCCTCCGTGAAGGTATACCCCAATCCCTTCCTGGCCAAGCATGCCGCTTTGGTCTTCGATCATCTGGCTTCCGGGAGCGAGGTGCAGGTGACCACGCAGTCCGGATCCGTGGTCTTCCATCATTCCCTGGCTTCCGGCTCCGGAGACCAGATCCGTTGGGACGGCCGCAATATGGCGGGGGAGCGCGTGCGGGAAGGCGTGTACTTCTACGTGATCCGCTCTCCCAAGGAAACCAAGAACGGCAAGATCATCGTGGCACGGTGATCCGTCACCGTAACGCGGCAATGCATCATCGCCGCGGCGGGGCCTGCCGGAAACCGCGCGCGTAGCAATTGAAGATGACGTAACGGTAGCAGGCGAAAGGCCACGGCAGCCCTTTCATGCCGGTCAAGAGCGTTCGGAACAATGCGAACAACACGGGATTGGCGAACAAAAGCGACCTGGGCCCGTACGCGAACCTCAACTTGAATTGCGTCGCCAGGGCGGGATTGTCGGCAATCAGGATCGGCAGGTTGACCCTTCCGAAATGGAACAGGCGGGCGAAATAGGCTTCGATACCGGTAACTGAAGGGTGACGTACCTCCGCGGCTACTTGGTAACGCAAAGGCACGCCCAGCCCGTTCAGCTTGTAACCCAGGTCCACATCCTCGCCTCCCCAACCGAGCAAATCGGTGCGGAAGCCTCCCGCCTTTTGGAACACGGCCTTGGAAAGGCGGAAGTTCTGGGAGATGAAATAGGCGGCGGGGATGCGCTCCTTGCGCCGCAGCTTGGCGATTCCGGAACCCCTGGCCAGAAACCGGCTGAAGCCGCTGGCCGGAAAGCGGTCATAGGATACCTTGCCCATATAGGCGATATCGGGATCCAGATCCTCCCAGGCTTGGAAGAAACCGGGCATCACTTTGCAGTCCCCGTCCAGGAAGACGAGGACGGGGGCGGAGGCTTCTTCCGCGAGCAGGTTGCGGATGGCGCCGCGCCCCAGGTTTCCGGATGGCCTGATCAATCTGAAGGGGAAGCGCGCCGCCAGTGCGCGCAGCCTTTCATAGGTGCCGTCATCGGAAAAATCGTCGGCGAAGCAGATCTCCCAGCGCGGGTTGCCGCCCAGGTCTGAGAACACGGAGCGGACCACATCCTCGATGCGTCCGGCTTCGTTCCGGACCGGTAGAAGAAGACTATATGCCGGCATATGCATACGGACCCGGCATGAGCGCTTGGGACAAAGGGAACATCGTGGGCGCAAAACAGGGGAAGGGCCTCCGCATCGGCGACTTCGTCAACCCGGATGGTTGCGAAACAGGCGATGAAAGCATGTGGGCCCCTTCGTGGAAATCCGGCGCGGCGCCGTCGCCGGCCGCGGGTGTAAGATACAAAGCCGCCCTTTCATTTGCACCGGAGTCACCCTGGGGACGATGCGTACATCGGCCACGGCGTGGTCTTCAGCAAAGGCAAACATCCCAAGTCCAGCTGTCCCGAATCGTGGCCAGCCCGCGTTCACGGTCGCGCCCGGGGAAACCGGCGGGTTACCTCCGACGCGTGGGCGACGGACCCCTAGGTTGTTGCCGAAGGTTCACCGGTATAAGGAAAGATAGCGCACTTCTTCCGATTCCCAGCACAACTCCGCGCGCGCGCGCAGCATGTTTTCCCGGAAACCCCGGTACATGGCGGTGTCCCCGCGCAGCCGCGATAACGCCGCCGCCAATGCCGCCGGCGTATTTTCCTCCAGGCACAACCCTATCCGGTAGCCCGTCACCACCTTCAGGATTTCCGGAAGCGACGTGGCGATCACGGGCACGCCGGCTTGGATGTACTCGAACAGCTTGCCCGGCAGGGAATAGCGATAGCTCTCCGACAGCGCCTGGAAAAAGGCAAGCCCCGCGAAGGCGCCGCGCGTCAGGATGACCAGTTCGCGGAAATCGACTTCGCCCAGGAGATGGACCCGGTCCGCGCAACCGCTTTCTTGAGCGAGCGTGCGCAGGGTTCCCCCCAAGGGACCGCCGCCGATGATGGCCAGGTGCATGTCCGCGAGAACGCCCAGGGCGCGTACGGCCGTTTCCAGGCCGCGCCCTTCCTGGAGCATGCCTTGGTATATGAGGATGGGCTTTTCCCAGGCTACGCCGCAGCGCGTATGCAAAACGCTGCCGGCCCCTCCCGGAGCCTGTTCCGCCCGGTCGGGAACGGAATCCGATCGCTCGGGGACATTGCGGACCGTGATGACGGGCATGCCGAAGTCCCGGCTCAGGTGTGCGGCGATACTGTCGCAAACGGTTGCGGCCGTGGCGGCTCCGGCCGCGCCCCAGCGTTCCAGACGGCGCCAGATAGAGCGCTTCCAGGGTTTGGCGCGCAGGCTGGGCAATTGGGTAAAGTATTCCATGGAAAAATAGGCGATACGGACCGGCGCCGGCTTCGCGATCCCCGCGCGCAGGCTCACGGGGAGCAGGGCATAGAGACGGGCGGGCACCAGAGCGTAAGGATCGATCGCTTCGATGGATTCGGGAGCCATGCGCCTTATGCGCAAGAAAAATCCCGCCATCAGGCGGAGGAAGAACCACGTACCGCCGCCGAAAGGGAGGATCAACCGTTCCACCTCCACTTCCGGAAACGAATACAGCGGTTCGCGGCCGTCCTTTTCCCAATAGAGAAGTCGCACGCGCGGGAAAGCCTTTTTCAGGCTCTTGAGGTGGCGCGCTACATGGGGATAATAGCGCGGCGACTGGGCCACCACCAAGGTGATTTCCCCGTGCCCGGCTTCAGGTTTTTGGGAGGAGTCCAAGTTCAGCGCCTCTGGGCCGGGTTCCCGCGCGCCTGCGCGGGCGCCGTCGGCAAAGGCCCAAACTATGATTGTGCCCGCGAAATGTCAATTAGCGAGAAGCCGTGGCGCGCAGGTTCCGGGAAACTAACTTGCTATATTTCCCCCGGCACGGATGCGATGATGGAACAACCTCCCAGCCCCTTGCGCTTCCGCGGCAATCGATCCAATCCCAACTATCCTGCCGTCCGGCATCTGCTGCGCACCTATGCGGCCCACCTGGGAGCGGGATTGCAGGAAATGGAAAATGGCGATGCGGATATCCATTGGGACCTGCCCGTAAACGAGGCGCCGGAAAGCCGTCTGATGCTTCCCGGCCGCGCCCTAGCGGTGGCGGAAACCCATTGCGCCCGCACCCGCGAGGGTTTCCCGGTTCCCATCGCCGCAGCTCCGCGCGCCCCTATGAACGGCGAGGCGGGGACCTGGACGGCCATCGATGCTTGCGGCGGGCTGCGCCTGGAAAAATGCGGCGGTACCGTGCGCGCCGACTGGGATCTGCTCTCCTTCTGCGCCGACATCCTGTTCAAGCGCGCCGACTTCCTGCCGCAATACCGGGACGCTTCGCGGGAGGGATTGTACGGGAGCCTCTGTGATAAGGAATTCGGTTTGGCGCAAGAGCCCTGGGTCGATCGTTGGATGTTCCGCCTGCTGGCGCAATTGCCGCGCTTGCGGACCGCCGTTGAAAACCGTCCTGCCCAAGCGCGCCTTTGGCTGACCCACGATCTGGACAGTCTTTCCAAGTGGCGCCTGCGATCAGCAGCGGGTCAGTTGGCCCGCACGCCCTGGCACCTGGCTACCGGCCGCTTTGCCTTGCTGCGCCGCAATTACCGGGAGCTGCTGACCCGCGCGTTCACGGGACGGGATCCGTACGACAACCTGGAACAGGTGCAGGCCTTGGAAGGCCTCCGCAAGTCGGCGAGTTTCCTGCTCGCCAACGGACGCGATCATATTTTCCACCGTTACGAGTTGTCCCAGCCGCGCTACCGCCGGGTGCTGGGCCAATGCCTGCGGGCGGGAAACGCCGTGGGCCTGCACGGACAGGTCCAGCGGATAGGGGATGCGGCGGGCATCCGCGCCGAGGTGGACAAGTTGGCGGGGTTGGCAGGAGTCCCCGTGCGGCTCAACCGACAGCATTATTTGCGCTGGGACGCGGCCAAAACCTTCGCGGGCCTGGAAGCGGCGGGCATCCGCGTGGATTCCACCTTGGGATACAACGATACGCCCGGGTTCCGCACGGGCACGGCATGGCCTTACCTGTGGTTCGATTGCGCCGCGGACCGGCCCACCGCGCTGCTGGAAGCACCATTGCTGCTGGCGGAGTTCCAATTCTATGATCCGTCGCGGTTCGATGCGGAAGCCGTGCGGCAGATCATGTTCGGGTTCCTTGAGAAGGCGCGGCTGCAAGGCGGCGTCCTCACCATCCTCTTCCACAACCAGTATTTCCATGCCGCGGAGTTCCCGGGTCAAGGGCGGCTCTATGCGGATCTGATCGCGTGGGCGGACGCGCGCGGGCTTCCCGATTTCGATCCGCTAGGGACGCATGCGCGTTACCTGGAGGCGGATGTCCGCGGATAATCCGGCCGGTTCCCCGTTGGGACCGCCGGCCGCATCTCCCCCACCGGACGTGTCCGGCCCCCTGGTTCCGGCCCGGCCCACCGCATTGGTATTCCTCTCCCTGGCTGCCGGACAGGCGTTCAACTTCGCCGCCCTTTCGCTGTTCTCGGCCTGGCTGGGCCTGGAGGGTTTCGGCAGGTACGGCATCTGTTTGCTGGATTTCACCCTCTTCGCCAACCTGGCCAACTTCGCGCTCCCCGCGGCTTCCATCACCATGGCCGTGCGCGGGGGCTTTCGAGATCGCGCCTTCTCGCTGGCGATGGGAACGCGCTGGTGGACCTCGTTGGCGGCCTTGGCCGCCTACCTCCTCTTCGAGGTAACCTTCCGGGAACGTGACATGTTTGTTACTGCGCTCGCGCTCGCGCCGGCCGTCATCTGCAATCCCGCGCAATTGGAATGGTGGTTCACGGCCCGGCAGTCGTGGCGGGACCTGGTGATCCACCGTTTTCTGGGCGGGGCCGTTACCCTGGGGACGGCTCTGCTGTTGCTGCGGAGCCGCCCGGCCCTGCCCGCGGCGGCGGCGGCATACAGCGCCGGATCGGTGGCGGCCACCCTATACCTGCTGGGGCGTGTCATGCGCCGGGGTCGCGGGTTGCGGCTGCCCTGGGCGCGTCCGGGCGTGCCGCGCATGCGCTGGCTATGGCGCCGGTCCCTGCCGCTGGCCCTTGCGGGCGGATTCGATTTCCTGTTCCTCCCCGCGGGTTTCTATGCCTTCAAGGAGCTGGCGGGAGAGAGTCCTCTGCTGGGCGCTTACGGGACCGCGTATCGCCTGATCCTGGCGGCATCGTTGTTCGCCTCCTCCCTGTTCATCGTGCTCTTGCCCCGCTTCGCCAAACCCAGGCAGGATCTGGAAGCCGCCCTGCGTCGGCTTTTCGACGGCATGGCGTTGGCGCTGGCATTCCCGCTGTTGGCGGTTCCCTTCCTGGCCAAACCCCTGTTGTCCCTGCTCTTTCCCAGGGCCGGTTGGGATTCCGTCTCCCTTGCCTACGGGTCCTGGGCGCTGTCCGCCATGGCATTGGGGACTTATCTCCATCTGCTGCGCATGCCGCCCTTGACGCGCGCTCTGGCCGCCAATGCATCCTGGTCTTATTGCCGCCGCCTATTGTTCGCCGGGGCCGTGAACGTGTTGGTGGTTGGCGGCGGTGTGTTCGCGGGGCGCGCGGAGTGGTTGCCGGCTTTGGCCTTGGCCGGGGATCTGGTTTTTACGGCGGGATGGCTGTTGACCCTGCATCCGGCTTCCCAGCCGGCGGGCTGGGCTCGCTTGGCGGGGATGGCGGCGTGGTCCGCGGGTTATCTGGCCTGGGCCCGGCATTGGACTTGAACCGATGGCGGAGCGGACAGGGGACACGGGGCGGTTCCGGCATCGGCCGGCGGAAAGTGGTACATTATTGGGCTTGGCGAAGGAGATTTGGATTGTATTCCGATAAGCTGAAACTGGTGATCGAAGACGATCTGGCCGGCCTGCCCGATACGGCCCCGGTTTTCGGCACGCGCCGCTGGTTGGAAGCCACCCGCAAAGCGCTCCCCTTCGACGTCAGGATTCTCCGGGTCTATAAGGGCGAAACGCTCGTCGCGTATCTCCCCTTGCAGTCCATCCGCCGCGGCGGCTTGGTGAAAACCTTCGTACCCATCCTCACTTTTTACGGCGGACCGTATTTCGTGGGGGAAGAGCGGAAGCATTTCAACGAACGCACCAAAGAGCGGTATGAAATCCTGGGCGCCATCCTGGACAGGTTGGCGCGCGATTGCAACTACGCCCTGTTGCTGCCGGAAGACGGCGATGTCCGCGCGGCCTTGGAGCGGAACTGGCGTTGCACGCCCCGCTATACGGTGGTAAACGACTTGAAATCCGCCGACAGCCTGGAGTTCAACCGCGCCTGCGCCAAAAGCATCCGCAAAGCGGAACGTCTGGGTTTGATCTTTACGGAAACCGGCGGGGAGGGCGACTTCGAGGCCGCCTTCGCCCGTACCTTCGCGCGCAAGGGCCTGGCCATGAGCTGGCGGCCGCGCTGGGCCGCGGACCTGCGCCGGGAGCTGACCGGCAGCGGGCTGTTGGATCATCTGGCGGTGCGGACCCCGGAGGGCAAGGAGATAGCCTTCGCCAGCGTGGCCCTGGACCCCTACCGCAATGCGGCAATCCTCTGGTATTCCTGTTCCCTGGCGGAAGCGGATCAGACGGGCGCGATGCATTTCATGATAAAAAACCTCCTCCTCAGGTACCGGGAAGGTTACGGTACCTTCGACCTGTGCGGGGCCGATCATCGCAGCCTTTCCGAATTCAAGGAGAAATTCGCGCAACGGCTGGTGCCGCGCTTTGCGCTGGAAAAATACCGGGGACCGCTTTCCGAGCTTTTGATCAAGGGCTTCGCCTGGGCCAGGGGAGCGGCGGGCTGATCCCGGCGAATGAAAATGATGGATAAGCCTGAAAAGACCCTGGCCGGCAACTATGGCGAATATTACGAGAAGGGCGCCGCCTTTCCCCAGCAATTGGATAAGGAGGAACTTGACCGGTTCCTTTCGCTATCGCCCCCGGGCAGAGTGGACGTGCTCGATCTGGGCTGCGCCGAAGGCCGCCTGGCGGTGGGCCTGGCCAGGGCGGGCCACTCGGTGAGCGTGGGCGACATCTCCCCTTCGCAACTGCGCTTCGCGCGGGAAGCGGCGGATAGGGCGGGCCTGAAACTGGCCGGCTACTATGAATGCGATATCGAAGCGGGCATAGCCACGTTCGGGGACAACCGCTTCGACATGATCTTTTTCATGGACGTCGTGGAGCATCTGAAGAATCCCGTCATCGGCCTGGAAAATATCCGTTCCCTGCTGAAGCCGCACGGCCGCCTCATCCTGCACACGCCCAACGCCAGCACGGTCCATCGCTTCCTCTGGCATATGATCCGCCGCGGCCCCAGCATGGATTATTGGAATCCCGACAAGCTGCAGGATTTCCATTTCCAGACCTACGATTACCTGACCCTGGAGAAGACCTTGAATTTCATCGGCCTCAAGATCGCCGCGGTCATTCCCACGCGCATCACGGTGCCGCGTCTGTTCGCCTCGCGGTTTTTGGCGCGCCTGTTCCCGCTGCTTTCGGATACCCTCCTGATCGAGTGCCGCAAAGTGGCCCCCATCGACGTGGACGCGCATCTGGAACATTGGAAGCGCACGCGCCCCGTGCACGGCGGCCGCCCTTGACGGCCAAAAAGCTGATCAGTTTCCTGCTCCGGGGGTCCGGCCTGCTCGGCCTTTCCGATTCCCTGAAATACCGCGTGCAGGGAGCGCGTATGCGCGGGGCCAACCGTGCCTTCTTCCGCGCGCATCCCGGCGTTGCCGTGCCTCCGCCTTATCTGGTCTACGAATCCTACGCTCTCGATTACCGCGCTTATTATTACGACGGGCTGGATACCGCTCGCTTCATGCTCGCAACCATGGGCCGCCATAAGGAAATGCGCGGCGTCTCCCTCCTCGATTGGGGCTGCGGTCCCGCCCGCGTGGTTCGGCATCTTCCGGAGCTTTTGGCCGGGAGGGATTGCCGCGTTTCCGGATCGGACTATAACCCGGAATCCGTCGCATGGTGCCGGGCCAATATCCCCGGCGTCGCCTTCTCCCTAAACGGCAGCGAACCGCCCTTGGCCTATACGGATGGAACGCACGACGCCATCTACGGGATATCCGTGCTTACCCATCTTTCCCCGCAGCAGCATCAGGCGTGGATGGGCGAAATTTTCCGCGTTCTGAAGCCTGACGGCATCGCTCTGCTCTCTACCCATGGCGCCGAATTCCGATTCAATCTGATGCCCTGGGAGAAACGCGTTTTCGATAACGGGGATTTGGTGACGCGCGGGAACGCCAAGGAGGGGCATCGGACCTACACCAGTTTCCAACCCGCCCCTTTCATGCATCGACTCGCGCGCGCGGCCGGGTTTGAGATCTTGGAGCATCGCGAGGGAGGTCCCCGTTCGCAGGAGTTTACCCAGGATCTCTGGATCTTCAAAAAGTCCGCCGGAAAAACGTCCCTTACGGCGGAATCGGGGGCCGGTTCCGCGTGATCCGCGGGAAAGGCAATGGAGGGAAGAACGTCATGCCGGGGCATTGTGAAAACCTTAGATTTCCAGATAGCGAAAGGCATCCGGGGGAAAAGGGAGTGCGCTCCGTCGTCGTGATTCTGATCTGCCTGGGATTGAATTCCGGCTGCGTTTTTGAAACCCGTCACCAGGATCCCGGCATTCTATTCATGGGCAACAGCATCACCTTGAACCTTCCCGTTCCCGACCGCGGTTGGTCTGGCAGCTGGGGCATGGCGGCCTCTTCGCAAGCCCAGGACTATGCCCATCAAACCGTGCGCTTGCTCAAGGAAAAGGGACTGCCCCTGGAGATGGCCATCGCGGACAGGAACTGCCCGGATTGCGACGGAGCCATCGATGAACAGGCGCATAACATGGACCAGGTAAAGCGGCTGCATCCGCGCTACGTGGTGGTGCAGCTTTCCGAGCACAGTTTCGATATCGAGCTCCGCAGCGGCAAGATGACCGAGCAATACCGGAGCCTTTTGCAAGGGCTCCAGAACGCCGGTGTGCCGCATGTCTATTGCATGGGCGCTTGGGGGGAGAAGGATTCGCAAGGTCCGCATGCCGTGGCCATCTGGTTGGCCCTGAAGAACTTCCCCTCCTATTCGTTCGTGGATATTTCCAAGCCGGCGTCGGACACCCTGAATTACGGGGACACCACCCGATACAGCGATAAGGCCGTGGCCTGGCATCCCGGGGACCGCGGCATGCTCGTCCTGGCGCAAACCCTTTCGGACGCCATCTGGGCGGACAGGTAACCTGCGTATGACGCTGCGATCCGCCCTGCTGGCCCCCTTACTCGGCTTAAGCCTTTTGTCGCAAGCGTCCGCCGTCCCGGACATCACTCCCGCGGAAGCCCGCGCCTTTCTGGGCGGGCGCACGGGCAAGATAGTGTATCTCAAGAACCTGGTGCACCAGCTCTATTACCTGGACTTCTCGGACAGCGTCCTCACCGAGCACAAGATCGCGGACGATTATTATTGCCTCAGCCCCATGATCCATCCGGACGGCTCCCGCATCGTCTACGAATCCAACGCCAGTATCTATATCCGCAACCTGCAGGAGAAAAGCGCGGCGCGCTACCTGGTCTATGCCGGCATTGGCAAGAGCGGGCTTTCCCTGGAACCGCATTGGTGGATCAATCCCGCGAACGGGGATGAGTACATCATTTTCTGCACCGGCAACATCGAAGACTTGACCTGGCCGCCGCGCAGCGGCCAGACCTATATCCAGAAGATCGATAAGAAGACCAATGCCGCCATCGGGTCCCCCACCACCCTGCTCCCTTTCATGATGGCCAGCGGCCGGTCCAAGAACGGACTGTGGGGCGGCACTTCCCACCATTCCACCGGCATGTACAAGTTCTACGCGGACCGCGTGGACAGTGCTTTCTTTTCGGCAAAGAACTGGCAGGACAGCGGGGGCTGGGGCGCCTGCAACGGATCCATCAATCCCTCCAGCATCCCCGCCCATGAGAACCGCCTGATGCACCTGGGTTCGGGGCTCGGTTTGCTGGGCGGCCAGCCTATCGAGAATCATAAGGCAATAGTCATCCGCAGTTGGGACGATAAGGATCTCAACAGCGCGCTCTGGTACGTGGGCATTCCGGGAGTGCGCTGCAACAACGACAGCAGCGGCAACGTATTCTGGGATCATCCCGAATGGTCCACGGACGAGGACTACTTCACCGCCGTCGGATCCAAGATAATCGAGGGCTATACCGACGCGGACCTCTACATGGGACGCGTCAACATGAGCGGGGACAACCAGATCCGCCGCGTGCTCAAGGGCGATGGGCTCAACCATTATCCCCACCTGTGGATCAAAACCGGTACCACCCCCGCCAGGATCCAGCTGGGCAAGACGGTCCTGGAGTTCGCCGCGTTGAAGAGGGATACGGCCAACCCCGCTCCGGATACCATCGCCGTGAAGAATGCCGGGGACGGGACTTTGCCGGCTTTGAAAATCGGAGCCCTTCCCGCCTGGCTCAAGGTGAACGTCCTTGCCAACGGCAGCAACGCTCCCGGTCTGGAGACCCTGGTGGACCGGACCCAGGTGGCGCCGGGAACCTATACGGCCACGGTGGAGGTCACCTACGGCCAGCTCGCGGACAGCGCCGCCTATACGGTAAAGTTCAAGTATTCGGATCCGGTGCTGACCTCCCTGAAACCCTCGCCCGCCCGCGCGGTCCTGCTGCCGGGCGATACCGTGCGCTTCGGGGCGGAGGCGTTCGATCAAACCGGGCAACCTTTCCCGGGCGCCCCGGCGATCGTTTGGGAGCCCCTCGATTCCCTGCCCATCAGCGGGGACGGCTTGGTGACGGCGGATACCGCCGTCTGGAGGATCCACGCCTTCCGGGGCCGATCCGGAGCCGTCGTGTGTACCACCCAGGTTACCGTATCACGCCTGCGGCTGCGCATCGACGCCGGCGCGGCCGATGACAGCCTGCCCCCCGGTTGGATCTCGGACAAGCGATGGGCAAGCGCCTGGCCCAGGGCTACCGTACCCGGGGCCAAGGTGGACGCGCAGGCCGCCGCCGATCCCGCTCCGGACGAGGTCTACCGCTCGGTGCGCTATCCCGCGGGCCCCTACGTGTTCGACAGTCTGCCCAACGGCCGCTATTCCGTACGCTTCCATTTCGCCAGCCCCTTCCCCGGCCAAGCTGCGCCCGCGCAGGGCATGTCCATCAAGCTGGAAGGGCTCAAACTGCTGGACGATGTGCGCCTGCCCCCGCGGCCCGACAGCGGCGTCCGCGGCGAAAGCCGGGACATGGACGTGACCGTTTCCGACGGCAACGGACTCAGCCTTGAATTCACGGGCGCCTCCGATGCCATTGCGCTGGCGGGCCTGGAGATCCACGACGTCGGCCCTTTGCCCATCGCCATCAAAAGTCCCGCCGGCGCCGACCAATACCGCGTGGGCGATACCTTGCATGTCCGTTGGGCCACGGACGGTGCCATCACCTCCATCGGCATCCAATTTTCGCCGGATGCGGGCAAGCATTGGATCCCCGTCACGCGCCGGGCTTCCATCAACCTGGGCCAGCCTAGCTGGGGCGACTATGCCTGGGCGATCCCGGACTCGCTGGACGGCTCCTCACTGGTCTCGGATTCCTGCCTCATTTCCGTATACGATTATTTCGGCACCGATCGCGATCGCAACGACAGCGTATTCTCCATCCTGCCGGCCCAGCCTCCCCTCGGAGTCCATGCGGGACCTGGCGGGCAGCCGTTTTCAATCCAGCCCTTTACGGCAAACGGCTTGGCTATCATCCTCCGCATACCCGGGCGCTTCCAGGCAACGCTCCAGGACATGCGCGGCCGCACTGCCGCCTCCGCTGCGCGCACCGGCCCGGGCGAGATGAGGCTGCAAGCGGCGGGCCTTTCCCGCGGCATCTACCGCCTGTCCTTGTCCGGGGGCGGCCTGCGCATCGTCCGCTCGGTTACCCTGTTGTAAAGAAAGCGGGATGCCCTGGTTGCCGGAAAGTTTGATGGCCTCTTATCCGCATAAGGCCTGAATTACCTTGGCCTCGAAAAAAATGAGGGCGGGAAACGCCATGAATGCGACTCTCCCCGTGCTGTTCCCGATATCCATGGCCATTCCCAACCAAATCAGAAAAGGGAAGATGAGCAGCTCCCTGTTGATGTGAAAGCGTTCCCTGCGCGCATCCAACCGCATCCAAAGCCATACCGCGAGGGCCAGCAGAAGAGGGGTCTGGGACAGGTATACGTGGAAAAGGAAAGAGGCGTTGTATTCCTGCGGACTAAAGAGACTGAGGGTGCGGTGGAGGAGGAATCCCGGGCGGTAGTAACCGAATTCGGTTTCAGCGGGCCAGATGCGGGTAGCCGCAAGATAGGCCGCGATTCCCGGCAGCATGTACGCGAGATAGAAAAACTTGCGACGCCGGTCCCACGCATTGAGAACCACCCAAAGCGCGATGATGATCAAAAATGTTTCTTTGGTAAAGGCGCCGATCAGGCACGTCAATGCGAAAGCGGCCGGCTTACCGCTTTCAAATAAAAGTATCCCGGCGATAATGGCGAGGTGGCACGAGGTGTCTCCCATCGGAATGATGTTGGTGACCACGGAATAGAAGGAAAATAGATACAGTAGGGAGCCGAGATAGGCGAAAGGCTCCGCCAGGCGTTTCCTAAGATGCATAAAGAGAAGGACCGAGACCAGCAGAGTGATTCCCGCGTTCAAAACGATGAAATGAAAAAAATCCTTTTTGACGGCGGCATCGCCCGAAAAGGCCACTTCAATACCATAACCTGGCAACGCCCTCATCGCTTTGACGATGAGCGGAGCCACGATCCGGTAACGGAAAGGCGGTTCAAACCCGCCCGGGTTTTCCACCATGCTCATATATGCGCCCACGTCCCAGGGCGTGAGCCGCGGGTCGAAATGCTTGTACGACTGGTAGCAGGCCGGGAAGAAAAGCAAAGCGTTCAAGATGAAAACCAAAACGGGCTTGGGTACGGAAATCCCGGAGAGGCTCATCTTGGGCATGTCGGCTTTGCTTTTCCCTATGAATTTCTGATGAGAAACGGGTAGCTAATATAGCATAGCTGCTGCCGGGCTTCACGGCGGGTCACTTTGATTCCACATCCACCAGGAACCATTGCCGTGCGGTCTGCGCCGCCGAAAGCACGCCGGCCCTCAGAGGCCAGATCATCGCCCTTTGCGCTTCCCCCCAATCGACCGTCCGGAAGGCGGCTCCGTCCGGCCTGGCCAGCACCAGGGTCGCATTGGCCCTTGGGTAACTTACGCGATACCCTTTGCGCTTCAGCCGCACGGCATCGAAGGCGAATATCCCGCGCCGGTTCCAGTACCCGTCTACGCCGTTGCCGGGGAAAAGGGTGGAATAGCTTCCCTCCGTCAGGCGCACGCAGCTGTCCTTGGAAAGGATGGGGCGCCGGGCATAATCGACGCATTCGTACGGGCTGGGGGTATGCTCGCCCAGCAGGGTGTGGCCGAACTCATGCTCCAATACGGCCGCCAGATCGGCGCCCGCGATGGAGTCGAAGTAAGGCGACTCGGCGAAGGGCACGCAGGAATCCGACCATGGGAAAGCCGGATCGGATCCCGTCACGCAGCGTCCCTCTTTAAGGTAATGCGGCCTGGCCGGATCGAAAATCCAGGCGAAGTAGCCATAAACCTGCCGGTTACCCCGGAAGTCCGCGCGGCGTACCGCCCAGCATTGCTCCTGCATCACTATGATATTGTGCTCCCACTCTTGGCACGCGGAGCCGTCGGGCCTCCGGTTCTCCCGGCGCCTGCCGCAATCGCCGTCCAAGCGAGACCAATGCGCGGGCAGGAAGGATCGGCCTCCCGCATTCGCGAATCCGGACCGGAGGTATTTCCCGAACCGGATGGAAAGGTTGGCTTCGGATTCCTTTTGCACCAAGCGGAAACGCATGTCGGGAAGCACGCTTGTCCACAGCGCCAGCGCCAACCGGGCCGCGCGGGCGATCTGATCCGGCGGCAGCCGCTTTCCGTACATGTCCAGGGGCCAGGATGCGAAGGTGGCGGGATCGTCATCGAAGTCCAGGTACACGCGCAGATCCGCGATGGCGACGCGCGCTTTTTCGATTTCGAGGGGGAAGGGGGAGGCGGGAACGGATCCGGTTTCCGGGGCCGGGAATGAGAGGCCCGCCGGGCACCCAACCATCACGGCAACCAGGAAGAGCCGCGGTGAGATGCCCGGCCGGGGCCACGATAGCATGCGAGGAAAGAAGCGCATGCAGGTTAAATTACATCACGATAGTCCCGGGAACCCCAATTGTTCCAGATCCACGCCGGGCAGATGCTCATGCGCTTCATGGCCCACGGTCCGCATCACGATGGTCAGGGTGTCTATGTCCACGTCGTACCAATACGCGCACAGCACGGCGCCCAATAACAGGATGTAGGTCATGCGTTTGTTGGCGTTGATCGCATAGCGGATGGGATAGGCCCTGCCGCCCGATCGGGGCACGATGATCATGGACTGCGGCAACTTCCTCACCGTGCGGCTTCGGGAAGTATTCCTGGCCAGCTTGCGCGCCATGCGGCGCGCAGTCATGATCCTTTCTTCTTCGTATTCGTCCATGGTCCTTTACCTTTGAATTCCCGCCCACGGGTGGGCTCAAGGACATTCTATCGGAAAAAGGAAATGCGTTCAAACATCGTGTGGTTAAATCGGAGGGACGACCTTGGAGATTTTGGGTGCTTTCCCGTAACTATCCAACAACTCAAACAGCCTTTAACATATTTGAACAGTAGGAATTTGGACGACAAATAAATGGCGAATTAGAACAAAAAAGGCCACAAAAAATGAAAATACCATCGGAGAAACTTACCCAGGGGCTTAAATCCCCTCCATTCACTAGGAATTAACGGGCCCGTTGCTATATTTACCCCACTATGAAAGATTTAGACTTGGTCACATCCGAATCCGCCCAGCATTGGAAGAAAACCCTCTCCGAACGCCTCGACCCCAAGTGGCGCGAGGATATCGACAACTTTGAAACCGACATCGTGCTTAAGAAGAAGGGCAAGATCGAGGATCGCGTGTTCGCGGAGACCCGCCTGCGCATGGGCGCCTACGGTCAGCGCTACGACAACGGCCATCGCCATGACGGAGCCGAGATGCGCAACATTCCGTTTCCCACCGATCTCAACAAGGGACCGGAGACCAAGTGGGACGCGCCCGGCATGGAACGCATCAAGCTGCCCTGGGGTGGCATGAGCGCGGAGCAATTGGACGTGATGGCGGAGCTTGCCGAGGAATATTCCGACAGTATCTTGCATGTTACTACGCGCCAGGACATCCAGCTCCACTACATCCATATCGAGAACTGCCCGTCCATGTTCCGCCGCCTGGCCGCCGTGGACATCACCACGCGAGAGGCCTGCGGCAACTCGGTCCGCAACGTGACAGCCTGCCCCATCGCGGGCGTCTGCCGAGAGGAAGCCTTCGACGTGACCGGCTATGCCAATGCCGTATTCAAGTACCTGCTGGGCCATCCGGACGTGCAGGACTTCGGCCGCAAGTTCAAGATCGCGCTCTCGGGCTGCAAGCACAATCCCTGCGGCCTCACCAACATCCATGACCTGGGGCTGACCGCCGTGGCCAGGCCGCAGCCGGACGGGACCGTCAAGCGCGGCTTCGAGTACGTAGTGGGCGGGGGCCTGGGCGCGGTGACCTACGATGCCAAGCTCTTCTCCGACTACGTGCCGGAAGAGGAGGTCCTGGCCCTGACCCAGGCGGTGTGCCGCGTGTATGCGCGCCTGGGCGAGAAGAAGAAGCGCCATCGCGCCCGCATCAAGTTCCTGGTGGCCGATATGGGCATCGACAAGTTCCGCGCGGCAGTGCTGGAAGAGCGCGCCAAGCTCCCCCACGATCCGCGCTGGACGGAATTCCTGGCCACCTTGCCCAAGTTCGAGGAGAAACCCTTGCGCCCGCGGACCGGAAACGGTCCGGCAGGCAAAGGCATTCCCAAGACGGACGACCCTGCTTTCGATTTCTGGTGCCTCACCAACGTGTATCCCCAGAAGCAGGAGGGCTTCCTTACCGTGACCGTGACGTTACCCATGGGCGACATCACCTCCAACCAGGCGCGCGCGCTTTCGGACGTCGCGCGCAAGTACGTCAAGGACACCATGCGGACCACGGTGGAGCAGAACATCGTGCTGCGCTGGGTCAGCGAAGCCGATCTCTACGAGGTGTACAAGGATCTCAAGGCCATCGGCCTCGCCGAGGCCGGCGCGGCCTCCATCGTGGACATTACCGCTTGCCCGGGCACGGATACCTGCAAGCTGGGCGTGTCCTCTTCGCGCGGCCTGGCCGCCGAGCTGCGTACGCGCTTGGCCGTCAAGTTCGTGGAGATGGACGAGGCCGTACGCAACCTGCGCATCAAGGTTTCCGGCTGCTTCAACTCCTGCGGCCAGCAGCATATCGCCGATATCGGCTTCTACGGCATCAGCCGCAACGTGGGAGGCTACATCGTCCCGCATTTCCAGATGGTATTGGGCGGCCAGTTCATCAACAACGGCGGCAGCTACGGCCTGGGCGTGGGCGGCATCGCCTCCAAGGCCATCCCCGGCGTGGTGGACAAGCTCTTGGACATGTACCTCAAGGCCAAGCAGAAAGGCGAGGGATTCCGCGCCTGGGTGGAACGTACCGGCAAGGCCGCCATCATGCAAAGCCTGGCGGAAGTGGCCGCCGTGCCCGCTTATGACAAGGACAAGTCCTACTATACGGACTGGGGCAGCGTGCGCGAGTACAACGTGAAGGACAAGGGCATGGGCGAATGCGCGGGCGAAGTGGTTTCGCTCACCGAGTTCGGGCTCAAGGCCGCCGACCGGGAAGTGTTCGACGCCCAGATCAAATTCGATTCCGGCGATTGGCAGACCGCCGGCGTGCAAGCCTACAAGGCCATGCTGCTGGCGGCGCAGGGGCTCATCAAAGCCTACAACATCGACATCTCGGACGATGCGGATAAGGTGATGTCCGAGTTCAAGGAACGTTTCTACGATACGCAGGTCTTCTTCGATCCGTTCGCGGGTCCGCGCTTCGCGCAGTTCTATTTCCACACGCACGAAGAGCGCGGGGCCGTGCTCGACAAAGAGAAGACCAGCCGCCGCCTGCAAGAAGCCCAGTTGTTCATCGAGGCGGCGCATAGCTGCTATCTGCGCATGAGCATGGGCGCCAACAAGGGCAAAGAAGGCCTGCTCGCCAAATCGGACGCTAAGGCTTAAGGGATTAAGGGATAACGATGAATCTGCAATACCTGAATTGGAAAATCCATCTCGAGAACCCAGCCGAGGCCGAGCCCGACGAATGGTTCAAGGTGTTCAGCACCTGGATCCCGGACGCGCCGGAAATCTTCATCGACGTGGCCGATTATAAGCATGTGCCGGACGGGCCGGTGACCTTGCTGGTGGGCCATTACGTGAACTATTCCCTGGACGCCACCGGCCGCCGCCTGGGATTGCTGTATGATTATAAGCATCCAGTGGATGGCGCCAACGAGGAGAAAATCCGCAACAGCCTGCTTGGCCTGCTGCGCGTGGCCAAGCGCCTGGAAGACGATGCCGGTTTCAAGCATAAGCCTAAGTTCAATGCCGGCGATCTCCGTTTCATAGTCAATAGCCGCGCCGCCGCGCCCAATACCCCGGCCACTCTGGAAGCGGTGAAACCGGATTTGGCCAAGGTTCTGGCGAAAGCGTTCGGCGATAACGCGTTCTCCCTGGAGCATCCCACCGATCCGCGCCAGCGTTTTTCCGTGCAGGTCAGCGCCAAGGGCGCATTCGATCTGGCGGGTTTCATCAAGCGCTTGAGCTGAATTCCCGTCCCGGAAACCTTCCCGGCGGGGAAGGTTTCAATCCGCGGCCTACTTATTCTAGAAGCCAGCCGACTTCAAAGCCCTTAGGAAATTGAAGCCGGCTGCCGGAAAAAATTCCCAGCCGGAGTGGTACTCTATGATGGCGAGGCCGGTTTTCGGCCGGAGGAGTCCCTGTATGCGATACCCATCGCAGCTTTATGGGAGAAGCCGAAGCGATAGCGATAGGCGGGAGAGAACCAGCCTCCCGTGAGCTAACGGAAGGCATGCAACGGGACTATCAGAGCAGGGAAATCCGCCTCACGAACGGCCCTTGCAGCGTTTCCACCTTGACCACGAAAACCCCCGGCTTGAGCCCGGATTTGGCGGCCAAGGCGGCGAATACATAGTCGGCGCCTTCCTTGCCGCGGGCCTGGTAAACCTTATGGCCGGATAGGTCGAAGAGGCTGAAGCTGTGTTCACCCTTCTCGCCCACCTTCAGATCCGTCTGGGACAACCAGATTTTCTGGTAGGCTTCCGCCGCGGGTTCGGCCTTAACGTCCACCGCCACCTTGCAACTGCCCTTGTAGATGACGCGTGTGACGCCGGGATTGACGGCCTGGTTGTAATAGCCGTCATAGTTCAGCATGTACAGGGCTCCATCCTTGCCGTACTTCGCTCCGATGAAGTTGCGAATAGGGAGCGAACTGAAAATCCCGTTGTCCACCTTCAAGGTATTCGTCACCGCCAAGGTATTGGTATCCACCGTCACCGCCCACATGCCGCCGCGGAATCCCGCCACCAGCCATTTATTGTTGAAATGGGGCGGGAACTTCACCTCCGAATTCAGGCTGGGATCGAAGCTGTAGATGGGCCCTCCGATGGAGACGTTCACCAGGTTGTTGATGGAGCCCGGAATGGCAGGCGGCAAATCCACCACGCCGCTGTTGAGCGGGGAATTGTTCTTGGGGGTGGCGGCAACCTGGCCGTTATTGCAGGTCTGCAAGTTGTTGTTGTGGAAATAGGGGAAGCCGGTGAAGATGGGGTGGTTGGTGATATTGAACTCGTCGTTCACGCTGGCATAATTGACGGTGCCCCAGGCCAGCCAGCGCTTGGTGGGATGCACGGCGATGGAAAAATTGCTGCGCTCGCCCTTGATATAGATTTCCGGCAAAACCTTCTTGGGATCCCGGTATTGGGCCGCCAGGGCCGTCTTGCCCTGTTTATCGAATTGGTCCGCCCAGTATTCGCCGAAGTTCCCGCGCGGCACCGAATAGCCTTTGTCCGAACTGTCGGGATGAATGCGGAAAAACCCTCCCCGCAAACTGGCCGTGTTGGAAGGGCCCCATTCTGCGCTGGCGGAGCTATCCGTCTTGGAAAGCACGTTATTGCCCGCGCTGCAGGCGGTCGGATCCAGATCGACGCTGTTGTTGCCCACGGCCGCCCACAGATCGCCGTAGGCATCGAAGGTCATGGGTCCGCCGCTGTGGTAATTATCCGTCTTACCGGCCAGGATTTTGATCAGGACTTTCTCCGAGGCCATGTCCAGGGTGTTATCGCTTTTTACGGTATAACGGTTGAGCTGCAATTGGCGGTTCTGGCCAATCAGTTGGTTAGGGGAAAACCAGAGATAAAGCCAATGGTTATTGTCGAAGTCCGGATGGAGCACTATCCCCATCAAGCCGTTGTCGATCTTCCCCCAGACATTGATCTTGGCCATCAAGGTGACCTTCTTGGTAACGCCGTCGTAATACTTGACGTTGCCCAGGCGTTCCACGTAGAAGATGTTGGAATGGTCGTAAACGCCGCCTTTATTGACTACCTGCACGTCCATGCGCGTGGGTTCCGACAAACCGGGATCCGCCGCCGCTCCGTTGGTGCCTTGCCGGTTCACCAGCTCCGTCGCCTGGAAATCCGAAGCCTGGAGGGGAGCGCAACCCGAATAGGTCAATTGCGCCATGGCCGCTCCCGTCGTCAACACGCCCAGCAATAGATATTTCCAGTGGTTCATTCGTGGCCCCCCATAAACGCTTAATAATGCCGTACGCATTTGGCCCCAACCGGGCTCCGGATTGGTTCTTACAATAAGGCTGAATACGCCATCCCGGCCCCGATCGCGGATCCCAGTTTGAATCCTGGACGCCCCGGGTGATTCGGTGTTTCTTCCATTGTGCCGGGTGGCAAGCGTGGAAACCGGTCTACGGCTAGAGGCTGGATCTTGCCTTACCAGCGTGTTTGCGGCCCCGGTCTCCTTTTTCCAAAAAATCGAAACACGGACGGCCGGATCGGGATCAAATTATCGGAAGCGTGTCACTCATTGAGAAGTAAAAGTCCGAAAGACATATGTATCCGGTCGTCCGGATGCAATGTGGGAGGGATTATATGCGGGCAGGATTGCTGGGGATAACGGCATTGACGGCGGCCATGGCGCTGGGGCATGGCATGGATGTGGACGTACAGTTTTCCAATCCCGCCGGATCGGCCCGCATCCGTATCTATCAGGTTCCCGCCCGGGAACCGCTTGGAGCGGTGAAGCTCCGTTTGAAATTGTCCCCCCAGGCAGGCATGGCTGCGGTGGCCAGCACGGCCCCGGCTGCCGGCCCCTGGTCCCAATTCGCGCCGCAACTCCGCCGTGCCGGCGATGAGATGATCGTTTGGGCCATGGCCCCCAACATCGGGGAAAGCAAGGATTCAGGCGCGCAACTGATCGCCGATTTGAACGTGAGCCTTTCCCCCTCCAAACCGATGGCGGCTGCGGCCGATCTCATCGACAGCTTGATCGTGGCGGAAGCCTGGTCCCCTTTCGGGAAGAAAACCACCCTGACCCAAAACCTGACCACGGGATTGCGCTCTAGCGGGGAGGCCTCCGCTTCCGGACCCGTGGAACGGATGCGAGGTTCCCTGCGGACCTTGGATTTCACCTTGGCCAAAGCCCAACGGGTTCAGGTTTATGTTTCCGACTTCCGCGGCAGGCGCGTGGCCGCCATCCTGGACGGCAAGCTGGGCGCGGGAATGCACCAAGTGGAGTGGGATGGCAAAGCCGATGGCGGGAAGCCGCTGCCGGCGGGCAGTTATTTTCTGCGCTTGGAGGCGGGCGCTTATGCTTACGATCGGAAGCTGGAGGTGGGACGATGAAAAATCCATCCCTTGCCTCCGGAAGGCTATCCCTAGGCATTGCCGTCCTGGCAGCCGCTTGCGCCGCGGCCTTCGCCGCCGCGCCCGTGAACAACCCGGACTTGAATGGCGATCATAAACTGGACGCGCTGGATGCGCAGGTCTTCCTGGCGGACGTGGCCCAAGGCGTTCCGCCGGCGGGCCTGGATTTGGATGGAGATGGTACCGTCGGCCTTTCCGATGCTTTGTTGTTCGGCCGCTGGATCAACGGTTTGTACCAGCAGCCCTCAGCAGGCCTGGCCACGCTTTACTTCAGCAATCCGGCCGATACGGCGGCCTTCGCGGGCTATCAAGCCAACAAAAAGGCATTCTCGGCTTGGACCCTGGCGGATCTCAAGCAGCATTATCCCGCCGCGCCCGCCGCCGCGCCCGGCTATGCTCCCGGGCAGGTGCAATATGAGACCGAGGTGGGCGACGGGATAGCCAAATGGGGCGTATCCGGTTGGGACCGGGCGGCTTTCTTATCCCAGGTCCGCACGCAAGGCGCCGCCGTATCCCGCGCCGTCAAGTTCCCCAACTATTTCCAGGCCTTGGACAAGATTCATTCCGCCGATCTCCCGCTGCTGGTCACCACGGACGCGGTGCTCCACACCGTCTACCTCAGCTACGACAATATCCTGATGGAGTTGGAGCTGAATCTGTTTGCGCCCTCGTTGGACAGGATCCTGCTGGCATCCTATGACTATGCGGCCAAGAATTATCCCGCCGATCAGAACGGCAAGGATGTCCGGGAAATGCTGGCGACCGCATTGTACCTGTTGCAAAGCACCCGTTCCGATGTGGAAGAGACGCCGGAGGTCGCCGCCCATCTGGCCGACATCCGGGCAGAGGGCGCGGTGAAAACCAAGCTGTACGGACAGGATACCCTCATCGACTATTCCCAGTTCAAGCCGCGCGGGCATTATACCAAAAGCCCGGCCCTGTCGGCCTATTTCCAGGCCATGATGTGGCTATCGCGCGCGGACCTGGCCTTGGACCTGCGCGCACAGGCCAAAGGCAAGGCGGTCCCCGCCTTCACGCGCATGAAGAAGGACGCGCTTATCCTGTGGGATTGCGTGGTCAACTCCGGATCCTATCCGGCCTGGTTGGAAATCAATCGTTACATAGAATACATGGTCGGCAACAGCGACGGCCTCAACATGAAAGGAATGGGCTCGCTGGCCCAGGCCCTGGGCATCACCTCGGTTCCGGATTTCCTCAAGGCATTTCCGGAGGCGCGTTTCGATTCGGCAGCGGCGGCGGGCCGCTTCGGCGCGCAGGCCATACTCTCGCAAGGCAAGGAATATCCTCCCCAAGGCGCGGCCGATCTGGATCTGTCGCCCATCTGCAACTTCATGCCCCAGCGCTTTATCCTGGACTCCTACACCTTCTCGCAAACCGTATTTCCGCTCACGGAAGAACTTATGCCTTCTTCCCTGCAAATCGCTTTCGCATTGGGGGACAACTCCGCCTTGCAGGATCTGCCCGCCGCCAAAACCAACGCCGTCTTTCCCGTACTGGGCGCACAGCGCGCCTTGTACGACGGCATCAGCGCGGAAGGCTGGCATTCCAACCTCTACACCTCCTGGCTGGATTTCCTGCGCAAGCTGAACCCGGACCCCGGTAACACCAAGGTTGCCCCCGCCTTCCGCACCTCGGTATGGCGCAAGAAGATGCGTAACACGCAATTGACCTCCTGGGCCCAGCTCCGCCACAATACCATCCTGTATGCCAAGCAATCCTATACCGGCATGGCGGGCTGTTCCTTTCCCAAGGCCTATGTGGAACCTTATCCGGATTTCTTCGCCGCCGTGGCCGCTTACGCCCGCGGCGGATCCGCGCTGTTCAAAACCGGCCGGCCCGCGGTGGCGGCCTACTTCGCCGCCTTGGAGGAGGTATCCGGCAAGCTGGCGGAAGTGGCCGCCCGTTCCGCCCAAGGACTGGGCCCCACGGAAGCCCAGGGAGCCTGGCTGACCACGGCGCTGTCTTCCACTTCCAAACCGCTGGGCTGCATTTCCGTCCGCGTTTACGACGGATGGTATTTGTCGCTCATCTACAGCCCCAAATCCGATTTGGAATATTCTACCGACTACACCATCGCGGACGTGCATACGCATCTCCAGGATGATATCGCCCCCAACATGGTGCTGCACGAAGCTTCCGGGGAGATCAACCTGGCGGCCGTTGCCGTGCAGGAGGACTCCTGCGTGACGATGTACGTGGGCCCGGTGGGCTCCTTCTATGAGGTGCGCCATGACGGGGATTTGAAGCGGTACAGCGATGAGGAATGGACCACCGCCATCCGAACCAATGATTCCATCGTGGCCCGCCCCGCTTGGACGGGCCCGCTGCTGGGCCCTTGACCCGCCAAGGCATTTAGGCGCGCCGTACCGCTCCGCCTGCCCGGCCGCGATATTCCAAACGTCACGGCCTGTTCCGAAACAAATCGTTCCGACCCCTGGTGACGCGTGGCCGGAAAGGGGGTAACTCGCGGGTGCATGGATATGTCCCAATAGTGATCATCATCATAGATGAATGTCGGAACTGTCGGGGCTGGACGGGATTATGAGACAACATGTGGTTTTTGGGGGGCTTTACTCATCAATCGCAAAAAATCACGGCCCCCTTTGGAATAACCCGAATTATATTTAGCCTCAATCGGTTACTTGGCGTTCGGGTAGGCTTGAGGTCATGCGGGTAAAGCGCATGAGGCGCGGGTTTTACCGGGTGGCTGATGTGTTCTCAAAGAAGGAATCCCAGATGAATATTTATGTCAGCAACATACCTTACCAGACCACCGAGGATGAGCTCCGGGACGCGTTCGCGTCGTTCGGGAATGTGAGTTCGGCCCGCATCATCAAAGACAAGCTGACCGGCAAATCCCGGGGTTTCGGGTTCGTGGAAATGGGCAACGATGACGAAGCCCGCGCCGCACTCGAAGGTATGAATGGCGCGGAGCTGACCGGCCGCAAAATCAACGCCCGCGAAGCCCGTCCTCGCGAAGAGGGCCCGGGCGGCGGCAACGGCGGCGGATTCCGTCGCGATAGCCATCCCCCTACCCAGAGCACCAACCGGGGCACTTACTAGAGATTCCGCCGCGGGACGATCCCCGTTCCGCGGCATACCCTTCCCTGCCTGATGGCAATGGGCTGCGGCATTCCTGGCCGCGTTCGCACATTTTTCCTTCCCATCATCACCGAAATCCCATCAACACTTCCGCATCGATGCTTGTGAAGGGCGGCCGAATCTGTCCGGCGGCCCCGGGAAACTCCTCGGTTACGGGTACCCTGTAAGTTACCTAGTCGCGCGATCCCGATCGGTACCGGGGATGGGGACGGAGCGCCGGGACGGAGCGGAATTTTCCGCAGCCGCCGATCCGCGCCTCCCTATGCCAAAGGCAAAGGCGCGACGGCCTATCCGCCCGCTTTCCCGTCTTTTCTCCATGATTACTGGGGTTTTATCCCAAAGACCCAAGGAAATAGGCGAAAGGATTGTGCAAACGGCGACGCTAATTTTTATGTTTCCCAAATGATACCAGCCGATCCCCTCTCCGTTCTGGAGGAAGCCCAGCCGGACGCAGGACGAAAAGGTCCGGCCCGCCACGCTTTCTTCATAAGCACGCCCCGCAATCTCGAGCCTTTGTTGGAAGCGGAATTGCGCGACCTGGGTATCGTAGATGTCAAGCAGGTTTACCTGGGGGTGGAAGCCAAGCTGTCGAGGGAAGAGGTCTACCGCGTGGTATACGCTTCGCGATTGGCCTCCCGGGTGCTCCGGCCTTTGGCCACCTTTCCGTGCCGCAATCCCGACGAGCTCTATGAACACGCGGTCAAGTTCAACTGGGCGCGCATCCTGAAAGAGGGGCAGACCCTCAAGGTTTCCGCTTCCGTCTCGGACTCCGCCATCACCCATAGCCAATATGCGGCGCTCAAACTGAAGGACGCCGTGGTCGACAGCCTGCGCGAGCGAACGGGCGCGCGGCCTTCCATCGACAGGGAAACCCCCGATGTGCGCCTGGATCTTTTCCTGCGCCATGATCAGGCCACCATCAGCCTTTATTATTCGGACGGCATCATGCATCGCCGCGGCTACCGCATCCAGGCCGTGGATGCGCCGCTAAAGGAGAATCTGGCGGCCGCCGTGCTGCTTTTCTCCCAATGGAAAGGGGATCGGCCCCTGCTGGATCTCTTCTGCGGCAGCGGCACCTTCCTCATCGAGGGCGCCATGATAGCCACGCATACCCCCGCGGGTTTCTTCCGCGAGACGCAGGGCTTCGAGACCCTGCCGGATTTCTCGGAGTCGCTGTGGGAAAAGGTCAAGCTGGAATTCACCAAGGCCATTTTGCCATTGCCCAAGGGGCTCATCACCGGCGTGGATATCAGCGCCCGCGCCATGGCCGCCACGCGCGCCAACCTTGCGCGCACTCCCTGGCTGGATGCGGTGAAGCTGGTGCAAAAGGATTTCGCCAAGCTGGAAGGCCCCTATCCCGATCGCATCGTGGTCGCCAATCCGCCTTACGGCGTTCGCCTCGAGGACACCCAGGAAGGATTGCAGGAGTTCTATAAGACGCTGGGGCAATTCCTCAAGACCAAATGCCCCGGCTCCAAAGCCTACGTGCTGATCCCGGACAAGGAATTGGAAAAGGAAATCTGGTTCAAACCCGAGCGCAGGCTGGCCATCGACAACGGCGCTTTGGAAGTGGGCGTAGCCGAATATTCCATCCTCCCTCCGCGCGACGATGCGCCCGCCAAGTTCATGAAGGGCGCCCATGCCCGGGGTACCGATGCCCCAGCCGACGCGTCCGATGCAGTCAAGGTAGCCCAAGCGGGCCAAGCCGAAGCGGGCCAAGCCGAAGCGGGCAAACCCGCGAAACCGGTGAAGGTATTGAAGGCGGCCAAGCCCGCCAAGGCCAGGACCTTCCCGGAAAAATGATTGTCCTGGTAACGGGCGCCACGGGTTTCATCGGCAGGATCCTGTCGGCCCGGCTGGCGGCCTCGGGCCATTCGCTCCGCGTCCTCTCCCGTAACTCAAACGTTACCCATTCCGCATCCGGCCTGCCCGCGGGCGCCCAGGTCTTTTCCTGGAATCCCGCCCTGCCCGCTCCCATCGCGGCTTTGCGGGGCGCCGATGCGGTGATCCACCTGGCGGGCGAGAACATCGGCGCATGGCCTTGGACGGCGGCCCGCAAAAGGCTCATCCTGGAATCGCGCGTGCAAGGCACCCGCTCCCTGGTGGAGGGGTTGCGCGCGGCGGCGGACGGCGCGGGCGATGGCCTGCCTTCCGTATTCGTGTCCGCTTCAGCAGTCGGGTATTACGGGGACGGCGGTGAGGAAACGCTGGCGGAAACGCATGAGCCCGGAACCGGGTTCCTGGCGGAGGTTTGCGTGGCCTGGGAGCGCGAGATATTCCGCGCGCGGGAACTGGGTATCCGCGCCGTGGCCATCCGCAACGGGTTGGTGCTGGGAAAGGGGGGTGCTTTGCAAAAGCTGCTGCCCGCCTTCCGGCTGGGCGGCGGGGCGGTGCTGGGATCCGGCCGGCAATGGTGGAGCTGGATCCATGTGGAAGACGTCGCAGGGCTTTTCGCGCGTGCTCTCGACGATAACGCCCTGGCGGGACCCGTTAACGGATGCGCCCCGCAGCCGGTGCGGCAGCGGGAATTCGCGGTCACCTTGGCCAAAGCGGTGCGCCGGCCGCTGCTGCTCCGGGTCCCGGGAATGGCTCTGCGGTTGGCCTTGGGGGAGATGGCCGGCACTCTGCTGGAGGGCCAGAAAACGGATGCGGGCAAGGCGGAGAAAGGGTACCCTTTCCGTTACGGTAACCTGGATGCGGCGCTGGCCGATATCTTGGGCTCCTTCTCGCGCCCGCGCAGCGGATTTCCCCCACGGTGGCGCCGCACATAGGCCCAACCCAGGAAGAGCGAAGCAGCGGCCATCAATACCCAGACGAACAAATGCAGGTAACCGGCGATAAGGCGGTAGTCGCGTCCCAGGGCATAACCGCCCAGGCCCAGCAGGGCGGTCCACACGGTATCCCCCGCCAGAGTGCAGGCGAAATAAGGGATGAAAGGCATCCGCGTGGTGCCGGCTGGGATATTGACGCAGGTGCGCAAGCCGGGGATAAGGCGGCCCAACAATACCGCCTTGATGGAATTCCTATCGAACCATTCTTTCGCCTTTCGTACATGCGCTTGGCGCAGGAAGATCCGATGTCCATGCCTGTCCACGAAGAGTTCCAACTTTTCTTCGCCTAGGGCGAAGCCCAGGAAATACCAAGGCAGATGGCCTAGTACTGAGCCTGCTATGCCTGCCAGCAGCACGCCATGGATAGGGAGGATGCCCAGAGACGCCAGGAAACCGGAAAGCGGCATGATAAGTTCGGAAGGCAAGACGGGAAGGATATTCTGCAGTAACATCAGCAGCGCAACCCCCCATACCCCGTTCGCAACCAGCCAATCCCGCATTTTCACTCCTCACGTTTTCCCACCCAGGCGTCCGTCCGGGGTTTTGTTTTTTTGGGCCGCCCCTGGAGCCCCCTGGGGAAATACTGTTTTGCAAAGACGCGCGGGTAAAGGATGTGTTCAAAATACCGGGGATTCCATCCTCTGAATTCGCCATTGCCTAATGGAGGCATCAAACAACGAAAAATCTTGGAAGGAAAGGCGCCCATCCCCTAAGATTGCATCGCCGACGCCCGGACCCTGGAACTATTTGGGTTCGGACCCGGGCATGCGTCCCGGCCGCGGAAGCGCGGGCGCGCAAGGAGTAGGATGCGACCCAGTCCCAGCGTTATCGTCGTCAAACGTCTTATCGATATCCTCATCGGCCTGGTGGGCACCGGGGCTTTCGTTTTCTGTTACCCCATCCTGGCCCTCCTCATCAAGCTGGAGAGCCCGGGGCCGGTCATATATAGCCAGGAGCGGATAGGCATCAATAAGCGCGAGCGCCGCTTGCAGAACGGATGGGACGGCGAAGAAGCCCTGCCCATCCGCAAATCCGACGTGGGCGGGAAGCCGTTCGAGATCTCCAAGTTCCGTAGCATGCGGGCGGACGCGGAAAAGAACGGCCCGCAATTGGCCGCCAAGGGCGTGGACCCGCGCGTGACCAAGGTGGGCTGGTGGCTGCGCGCCCTGCATCTGGACGAACTGCCGCAGTTCTGGAGCATCTTGCGCGGCGACATGAGCTTCATAGGTCCGCGCCCGGAGCGGGCGCATTTCACGGTGGAGTTCGGCCGCACCATCCCGCATTACCAGAACCGGACCTTGTGGATCAAGCCCGGTCTCACCGGACTGGCCCAAATCACGCTCGGTTATGACGAGGGCATGGACAGCGTGGTGCGCAAGACCTATTTCGATTATTCCTACCGCGCTTCTTTCAGCCATTTCCGGTCCTGGGTCCGCATGGAATGGTGGGTGCTGATGAACACGGTGGGCTACCTGCTTATCAAACCCCGCAGGGAAGGCGATACCCGCGATCTGGCCAGCCTCAAGCGCGTGAAGTTGCTCAACCTGCTGGCCCGCACGCCTCGCAAGCACGGTAACCACAAAGTTACGGCATGGGTCAAGCTCGATCATGACGATAGGTCCGTGGTTCTGGAAGGCAAGGGGCCGGCGGAAATCACCGCGCGCCTGGCGCGCCTTTCCGCCCGCGGGCTCAAGACCCTGGAGGTCTGCTATACGCCGCGCAAGGATTTCGATCTGGAGGATCTGGGTTTCCTGGTGGAACTGGCCCACGGCGTCAAGCAGGTGGGGGGCCGCCTGGCCGTGCGCGATCCCAGCGCGCGCGTGCGCCGCATGCTCCGGGAAATCCACATGGACAAGGTGGTGGACCTGGCCCGCCCGCAAAGCCGGGTCCGCAATTTCATGACCGTGGACGTGGAATGCTGGTTCCACGCCTACAATCTCAAGGAGAAGATCCCGCCCTCTACTTGGCACCTCCAGGAGACCCGCATCATCAGCAACATCGAGCGCATCCTGGAGCTGTTCCGTTCACAGGAAACCAAGGCAACGTTCTTCATATTGGGGTGGGTGGCGGATCGCTTCCCGGAGGTGGTCAAGCTGATCGCATCGGAAGGCCATGAAATCGGCACGCACGGCTATTACCACAACCTCATTACGGATATGACGCCGGCCAGCTTCGAGGAAGACCTGCTAAAATCGCTGGAGGCGATCTCGCGCCATGCCTCGCAGCCCATCCGCGGCCATCGCGCATCCAATTTCACCATCGTGCCCGGCACTTATTGGGCGCTGGAGATCCTGGCCCGGCATGGGCTGGAATACGATTCCAGCATCTTCCCCATCAAGCGCGACCGCTACGGCATCCCGGATTATCCCAACCGTCTGCCGCATACCCTGCATTTGCAAAGCGGCGCCAGCCTGCGGGAATTCCCCATGTCCACCTTGGGCGTCGGGAACAAATTCCTGCCTATGTCGGGAGGGGGTTACCTGCGCTTGTTCCCGCACGTGGTCACGGAGAGTTTCATCGAGTCCTGCAACCGCAAGGGACATCCCGCCATGGTCTATTTCCATCCCTGGGAACTCGATCAGGATCAACGCCGCGTAAGCGTGGGGCTGGTCAAGACCTTCCAGCATTACGTGAACCTGCATACGCTGGAATGGAAACTCAATCGCCTGCTGCAGAAATTCTCCTTCACCTCCATCAGCGCCAATGCGGAGACCCGCCGGGTCGCGGTGATGCTGAAGAAGAGCCCGGTGTACATCCCCAGCAATATGGGAGCGAACCGGGACCAGGAGGCCGGCCGGGAAGAAGAACACAGGGAAGCGCACGGCAATCCCGTGCTGCCGCGCCGCCCCACGGCCGCTTAAGCCCAGGACGGCCTCTTAAGCCGCGAACCGCACCTCAGCGGCAGCCCTCTACAGTTAGAGATCCCCTGCGGGTTTTTAAACCGCGTGCTGCCCGCCGCGGCGCCATTCCACCGGCGCCGTCAGCATGGCCTTGACCATGGCCAAAAGAGGATATGGATCGATGGGTTGCACCATCATGTTCATGGACCGGGTCCCTTCCCAAGCATCCAGGAAACCGTCCCGCAATTCCGGATCGCCGGAGAAGAGGATCAAAGTCGGCACGTCCGGCAAGGCCAATTGCCATTCCGGCCAGGACAGGATTTCCGGTTCTTCGCCCAGGTGGACGCCCAATATTATCAGGTCCGGAGTGTCATTGGCCAGTAGGATGGGGATATGATCCCAACTGCCGGCATCCAGGATATGATGGTTGATGCCTTCCAGAATGAAACGCAGCATATGACGATACCGCGCTTCCGGCTCGAAAATCAGAATCTTTGCCATTTTGATCCATGGAGGGAGAATCCCCTCCTATCCCTGATCCCATTCTAGGGCCATCCCCCGTTTAGATCCACTCCGGCGTGATCGCGGTACGACGCGATCCTCCCAAAGATCTTAAATTTCCCCCGGTACCGCATCGCGGCAGGAGAGTTCCATGGACATGAATTTCCGGGAAATGATTTCCCCTTCGGAAGCGGATGCGGTCCTGGCCTCGGCCATCCCCCGTTACGCGCAAGTTACCTTGCCGCTTTCCAAGGCGCAGGGCCGCATCCTGCGCGAGCCCATCCGCGCCGATCGAGCCCAGCCTCCTTTCGACCGCGTGGCCATGGACGGCATCGCCTTCGCCTTTTCGGCCTGGGAGAAAGGCCTGCGCCGGTTCCCTATCGAAGGGGCGCAGAAGGCGGGCGAACCCGCGCGCAAAATGCGGACGCCGGAAGCCTGCCTGGAGGTGATGACGGGATGCGTGATGCCCACGGCGGTCGATTGCGTGGTGCCGATGGAGGAGATCAGCATAGAGGACGGCGTGGCCGTCTTGCGCAATGATGCTTCCGCGCCGGTGCCGTTCCGCCACGTGCACCGCGCGGGCGCCGATTGCCCGGCCGGAAAGGTTTTGGTGCCGGAAGGCGTGCAACTGACGGCGGCCCATATCGGGGCGGCGGCCGCCTTCGGCATGAAGGACGTGAAGGTCGCGGAAACCCCTTCGATAGCCATCGTGGCCACGGGGGACGAACTGGTGGACGTGGGTCGGGAGCCGCTGCCGCACCAGATCCGGAAATCGAATCCCTACGCCATCGAGGCCGCGTTGCGCAAGCGGCTCATCGAACGCGTGACCCTGCTGCATGCGCGCGATGACAAAGCCCGCCTGCGCAGTACCCTGGAAGGCGTGCGCGGGAAATGCGACGTGCTGATCCTGACCGGGGGGGTATCGATGGGCAAAACCGACTACGTGCCCGGGGTCCTGCTCGATCAAGGCGTGCGTCCCTTGTTCCACAAGATCCGCCAGAAGCCCGGCAAACCGTTCTGGTTCGGGGTGGGCGCCAGCGGCATTCCCGTGTTCGCCCTGCCGGGCAATCCGGCCTCGGTGTTGGTGTGCCTGCACCGATACGTCATTCCGGTGTTACGGCGCGCGCTGGGATGGACCGGGGACGAGTCCATGCCCGCCGTGCTGGCGGAGGACGCGCCGCCTTCGGGTCCATTGGCGCATTTTCTCCCCGTCGCCTGCAGCTACGATACCGAAGGCCGGCTCAAGGCCAGATGGGTGGAGAACCAGGGATCGGGGGACTTCAGCGCGTGGGCGCGCGCGGACGGGTTTGTGGAACTGGGGGCCGGGAACGATGAGGTGAAGGCCGGCACCAGGGTGAGGTTGTGGCGTTGGTGAGCGTTTTCAAACTCATGCATTGGATCCATGTTCCCGCCCTATGGATGCGCTCCCACCTCTTTGAAATCGCTTTCGGCATCACGGCCATGATCCTGGTCGTGGCAGGGCCTTTCATCAATGGCTTCGTGAAACGCCTGTCCGGGCGATTGCATTGGCTTTTGCGTTATGCGCTTTTCGTATTGTTGTCCACCGTGGGGTACGGCCTGCTGACGCATTTCGGATTGCAAGGCATGCGGAACCTGCTGATCCGCTTCACGGATGGGCAGTTGCTGGGGGCCGTGCTGGCCACCCATCTGGTGCTCGCCTGGCTGCTCAAAAGGGGAAATGCCATTTGAGCGGCGGATTCGTTTCCGGGATTGCCGATCCCGATCGTTTCTGATCGGGCTACATCTTCCCAAGATCTGGCATTTCTCTTGCTCCTGATACGGCACGTTGTAATTTCTTCCGGTTCCGGGGACCAGGGGGTCCACCGGACAAACCTTGACTGGCAATAGGTGACCATCTGGCAGTGAAATCGCTTTGCATCCTCATGGCGTTGTTTTTAAGCGGATGCCTATATTCGGTGCATCATTTCAATACCGGCGTATTGATGCCCGCGGGGCATAGCCAGGCCACCTTGGGCGTGGGACGGCAACCGCAATGGCATTGCCGGAATTACCATACGGATTCGACCCTGGCGGCGCATGCCTGCAATGAAAACGACAGCGGCCTGGAAGCGGCCCGCAAGTCGGATATATTCAAAGGCAGCTTCAATTACCGTTTGGGCTTGAAGGACCGCTGGGGGCCTTTCCCCGGCGCCGAAATGGAATGGCATGTGGAAGCCCCCACGGGACCGGTGACGATGGAGTTCGCCATGAATCTTGCCCTGCCCACCGGCAATCCCGCGCCCACCCCGGCTTCCTTCCACCATAAGCTGGGCGCAGGCTGGGGCATCGGGGCCTGGGCCGACAATTCCTTCTTCATGGAATACGCCGCCTCCAAGAGCGTGGGCCGGCCGCTTTTCTTCGGTAACTTGCGCGGTACCTATCTGGCCACGCAGCTCAACCAAGTGCTGGGAGGGGATTTCTCCGCGCCCTTGCCCAGCCATCGCATCCTGGTTTTCCAGGCGGGCCTAGGGCTCCTCTACCGCCTGCCCGATTGGCCCGTGGCCCCGGATTTCCTCATTCCCCAGTTCAACCTGACCTTGCCCCAGGTGCCGGCGGGCGATTTGAAATTCAAGCGATCGGACGTCCCCCCCGTGCAATGGGACATGAACTTCGGATTCGGGTGGGCGTTTTGACGGCGCGTACGCCCGGATTGAGCCTGTGCCTGGCCGCTTTGTGCGCGGCCGTAAGCTGGGTGCGCGCGGGCGATGGGGATGCCGGCGACTCAATCGACGCCTCGCGTCCGGCCGCCGCCGCCCCGGCCTTGACGGCTCCGGCGGATACCGCCGCGCTGGAATTGCCCGATCAAACCGCCAAGGCGGCCAAGCGGGAAATCGTCTCCACGGAAGTCAAAAGCGATTTCATCCGCAAGATACCCAGCACCATGAACGATCCCGTGCGGGCCGCATCCTTCGCGCCCGGGGTCACGGTCCAGAACGACGTCAACATCAGGCCTTTCGTACGCGGCGGGGACGCGGAGCAGACGCGCGTGGTGATGAACGGACTGCCCTTGCTGCAGGCCTACCATGTGGGCGGCGTGTTCTCCCTCTTCGATCTGAACACCCTGGAGTCGGTGGAATTGTACAAGGATGATTTCCCGGTGGAATATCCCGGGGCCCTTTCCGGCGTGCTGCGGCTCAAGAACAACGCCAAGTTCCCGGAACAAGCGCGCGCGCATGCCGACCTGTCCATGCTGCGCGGAGACATCTTTGCGGAGGTCCCCATAATAAAGGACAAGCTCAGCATATATGCCGCCTCGCAGGCCTTCCTGTTCAACCGCTCCCTGCACGGCCTCCTGGACCTTTCCTCCCAGGTGTCCCGCGACAGCGCGTTCAGGAACGAGTTGCAAGGCTACAAGGATCACATCAACATGCCGGATTTCGTCGACTACCACGCGGGCGCATCCTATGCCGCCAGCCCGGACCTGCGTATCGACTACATGGGAGCCCTTTCCGGCGATGCCTACGCCGTGGTGGTCCCGCGCGCTTCCAACATATTCTCCCGCATCAACCCCAAGTTCGGCGATCCCACCGCTCCGGTCTCGCCGCCCGCGGTCCCGCGCAACCCCGATCCCCATGGGAAGAAGCTTTCCATCGACAGCATCTCCTCCGTCGCCATCGATAACCAGATGCATTTCCTGAACTTCGCCTGGGACAGTTCCCCGGATAACCTGGTGGAAAACAATTTCGGGTTCCAGGGGCAGAAATGGGACGTGTCCTTCAAGAAAGGCACCGCCCTGCCGGAGCCTTTATCGCTCTACCAGGATTCCCGCATGTTCAATTACCGCTTCGTGGATTCCTGGTCGCCCTCGCCGGGCCAGCAGATCAAGTTCGGCGCGGGTTATGACTATAAGGAAGAGCATTACGATATGAACCTGCCTTACGTGCTGTACGATGTGGTGGTCAACAGCAACATGGACATGCTGGGACCGCTGGGCTATTTCTCCAACGGCGGCTTCACCATCGAAAAGGAGGACACCACCCGCAGCAATTTCGACTACCTGGGCGAATATCCCTCGCGCATCCGCTTCGTCCATCAGGGCACGCTCAAGGAGCATTACGGCTCCGCATTCGCGTCCCATTCCCTGCGGCTGGGTCCCGGGTCCCTGGCTTACGGGCTGCGCGCCGAATACCAATCGGAGTCGCGGGAATTCTTCCCCGCCACGCGCCTGGAATACCGCTGGAAGATCGATCGCGCCGATGAGTTGCGTTTCAGTTCCGGGCTGTATTCCCAGAACAACCTGCCTTTCTACGAACGCGATCGGAATCCTTCCCTGCGTTCGGAAAAGTCCGGGCAATTGGGCCTGCAATGGACGCACGATTTTCCGGATGGCTACCGTGTTTCGGTGGATGGGTATTACAAACGTTACTACGATCTGGTTGCGCCCCGGCTGGTCCCGGACAACACCATCGATTTGAACGGCTTCCTGCTGCCCCTCCCGGGCACTCCGCTCTCCGCCCGGCAGGTGGCCGATCTAAAGGCCATCCTGGATACCACCGCGCAATTCTCCGCCCTGCCGGATTCCGTCCAGCGCCTGGCTTATCAGACGTTCGGCAACCTGATCTTCCAATATGATAATACCGGCGTGGGCAATAGCCTGGGGACGGAGCTGTCCTTTTTCTATAGCCCCAATGCGGCCTGGTCAGGCTGGCTGTCCGCGGACGTAAGCCTTTCCAACCGGCGGGACGCGCAAGGCGAGGCATATTACGACTACCGCTACCATCGCCCCTTGGTTTTCAATTGGGTCAACTACTTCGACATCCCCGGCAACTTCGACATCGCCTTCACCTATCGCTGGGCGCTGGGCCAACCCTACACGCCTTATACCGGTGACATGGAGGCCACGAACGCGCTGCAACCGATCGCGGTGGGCGCCCGCAACAGCGGCCGATTGGCGCCGTATAGCCGCCTGGACATAAGGCTGACGCGCAATGCGCGCTGGTACAAGCGGGACTTCAAGATCTACCTGGAGGTCTGGAACTCCATGAACGACCCCAACTATTTCGCCCGGGACCAAAGCACGGGGCAATTGAAATCCGCCCAATTGAATTGGCCTTTCCCGCTGTTTTTCCTGGGGACTACTTGCGATTTGTGACCCCGGCAGAGTCCAAAAGGACACTCCTGGAACCCCGCTCACATTAGCAGAGCAGAAACTCGAAAGATCCCCATGCTGCATTTCCGTTTCCGGGATATTTTGTCCCATACGGTATAGCCGTCAGGCAATGGACCACGAGGGGTGGAACGGAGCCTTTTTTGCCGAGCGAACCCGATCCGGGCTGAGGGGCTTTAGGGTCGGATCCATCGTGGCCCGTGCGCATCGATCCACTCCGTCATCCAACGCAGGCGCGCTATGCCGTCAGGGGAGCGCTTTAGATACCGCTATGGGATTTATATACCGCTATAGAAAAAAGGAACGGAAAATGAATTCAGGCAGGGGTGCTTTCATAAGGGTTGCGGGCCGCGTATTTCTTGCGCTCACTTTTCTTTCGGCTACGGGGGCCGCCTTGGGCCAAACGGGTCCTACGGAATTGATCCTCAAGGGCAAGGTGCGGGATTTCATCGAGGATAATCCCACCTTGACTCCGGCGCATCCGCATTTTTACGGGCGGAAGGCCCATCAAAAACCGTGCAGCTCCCAGGAGCTGGGCATCAACGTCGTCCAATCGGATATCGATACCGGCAACGATCTCGGCGATACGGCGGTGTTCAAAGGCGACAATCGAGGTCCCAAGCTGGTGAGTCCGCTGGACCCCAGGGTAGCACCCTGCTTTGAGCCCGTTGCCCGCTTCGACGAATGGTACAACGACCGGCCCTCCGGCGACATCAACCGTTCCTTCCTCATCGATATGAAATTCACCCGCAATGCCGCCACCGGCGTATACACCTACGCGGACGACAATTTCTTCCCGCTCGATAAGGGCAAGACCTATGCGCAATTGAGCGGAAAACCTCCCTTCGGAAATTTGCTGACGGGCATCGAAGGCGGGGTCGACCTTTCCACCCACGACTACGGCTTTACCATGGAGTTCCACGCCAAGTTCACCTATTTCAAGGGAAAGGCCCAGGTGTTCACTTTCGTGGGGGATGACGATGTCTGGGTATTCATCAACGGCAAGCGCGTCATCGATTTGGGCGGCATCCATCCCGGACAGACCGCGTCCTTCAACCTGGACACCGTGGCGGCGGCCAACGGCCTGCAGGACAGCCTGATATATCCGCTGGACTTCTTCTTCGCGGAGCGCCATACCAGCACATCTAAGCTTCGCATCACCACTACGCTGGAGCTGGAACCGCTGCTCGACAAGCCCATCGTTACCCCGGGAGGTTTCTTCGAAGGCCAGGTTTCCGTGACCGCGAGCCATGCTTCCCCGGCCGCCATCCTCTATTACACCACCGACGGTTCCATTCCCACCGCTTCTTCGCAGCAATACACGGGACCCATAACCCTATCCGCAACCACCACCATCAAGATCATCGCCATCCGGCCGGGTTTCCGCAACAGCGATGTGGTCACGGAGATCTTCACCAAAATACAGACGGTGGCCACGCCCAAGGCCGATCCTCCCGGCAAGGTTTTCATGAACTCCCTGCTAGTGACCCTGAGCGACTCCACTCCCGGCGCCGTCATCCACTACACTTTGGACGGCTCCGAACCCGACTCCGCCAGCCCCGTATACACGGCGGGGCTAACTTTCGCCAAGACCGCCACGCTCAAGGCCAAGGCTTTCCAAACCGATTGGAAACCCAGCCTCACCATGAGGGAGGACTACCAGCGTTTGGGCGCCTCCGGGACGGCCGTGTATATCGATGCGGACGGAAACGGCCGTATCGACGGTGCCGTGATCAAGCTGGACATTCCCGCCGCCGCCCTCCCCGCTTCCGTCATTCTCATCGATCCGTTCGCCAAGACGCCCGCCACTTTCCTTTCCGGCAACATCGCCTTTGGAGCGGAGCGGGATATCCTGCTGGTGCGGTTTCCGGACAAGCAATTCTCGGAGGGGACCGTCTTCGCCAAAGCCATGCTGGGATTCTTTCCCGGTTCGCCGGGCTACGATGCCCAGGCTTTCGCCATCGCCGACTCGGTTGGGCCGGTGCCGATGAAAGCGGTCTCGCACAACAAGACCGCGCCCGAGGATGCGGCCAGCGTGGACATCACTTTCAGCGAACCCATCGATCTGGCCGCCGTCCAGGCGGGCCTAATCTGGCCCTTCGATATCATCCGCAACGGAGGCGCGCAGTCCAGCCAGGTCGCCGTGACCTCGGTGGCGACGGTGCCCGGCGCCGGCAATGGCAATACCTACCGCTGGACCTTCGCCGTGAATTCCCCCGCCTATCCCGTTTATACCGATAGCCTGGTATTGTCCGCCGGGCCCGCCTTGCGCGATGCCGCAGGGAATCCCGCCGTGGGCGGCGGTAAGCGTATCCCGGTGGAAGGGGATCCCCAGGTGCTCACCAATCCGATTGTGATCCAGGTGACTAATCTTATTACATCCCGGCACTCCAGGGAGAATGCGACCCCATCATCCGAAGCGATCAAGAACCCCTTCGCCGTGGTAGGGGTGGCCGACCAGGGCGAGATTTGCCTCAGTTGCGCGCCCGGCACGGACGACGTATTCACCCGCAAGGGGGTGATTCCGCAATGGGTGATCAAGTCCAGGTACGCTTTCCATTACACCTTCTTCGTCTACGATCACATCGGCAACTTCATCAACAAGACCGAGGGTCAGGTGACGGAAGGCATGATCGCGAAAATCCCGCAGGACGCGAGCGGCTACCGCTCACTGTTCTTCCGGTGGCTGCCCATCGCCCACAACGGAGCCTACGTGGGCACGGGAGCCTACATCCTCAAAGGCGTGGTGGTGAACCACTTGAACGAATCCCAGCGCGGGTCGCAAGGGGAAGCCCAGGTGGTGAAGGAATCGCAGACGGCGGTGTTCGCCACCTTCGGCTACCTGCGCCCGAAATGACGAGGCGCTCCCGCCCTTCCTTCGCGCGCTGATGCCGCTATCCGGCGCGGGGTCACTCCGGGGTTTCCTTCATCTTGGACAGCACGCGCATAGCCTGGGAGGGATGCGCGCAATGCTTGATGCGCTCTTTGGCCAGCCGGATGTAGGAATTCCGGTTACGGCAGGTCTTGCCCATCCGCTCCTTGCGCATGTTGCGGTGGATGCTGTGCGCGCGGCAATGGTGGACGGCCTCCTTTTCCTTCTCGCAGATCTTGGCGATGGTGGTCATGTCCACCAATCCGCGCAGGCCGCTCTCGTTCTGCTGCACGCCCACTTCGAATAGGCTCACGCCCGGGATGGGAGCCGCCAAGCGCACGGTATCGATGATCTGCTCGCCCACCGCTATCTGGTAGCTGTTGGGTTGGATCCACAAATCCACGTTGAACAGTTGGCTGGGGGTGAAGGCCAGCGAGGTCTCTTCGAACTGATCGAAATCCTGGCCGTTGTCGGAACCGAACAGCTCCACGAATACCTTGCTGGGCGCCATGGTATAGCCCACATTGATGAATACGTAGTTGTTGAAGCTGTTGTCATTGTCGGCGTTGACGAAAAAGAGCGCGCCGCTTTGCGCGTAGGCCGCCTGATCCGGGCTGGTCAATTGCAGGCGGTTGGTGAAGCGCACTGCGGAAGTGGATTCCACCGGGATGGGGCAGGGCACGATATAATCCGCGGTGGCCGAGGCCGAACCGTCTTGGGCGTGGAAGAATCCGTTTTCGACCACCTGGCTCCCGTCCCCGCGCCACATGGTGCTATCGAAGTTGTCCCAGGTTTCCGAGAGCAGGGTCTTCTGCACGGAGCAGGAGGGCCGGTCCACGTCCGGGGGTTGGCTGGCGGAGGTGGGCGCGGGCGCGTTGGTGAAGGCGGCCAGCGGATCGCTGCATACCGCGTCGGCGTCCAGAATGCGCACGCGCACGCCGGGGAGCTGGGTAGCGGATCCTTTATTGGTGGCTTCGGTGCCCAGGACCTGGAACCCGACTATGCCCAAGTTGGGGCCTTGGATGTTGCCGGAGCGGCTGGGGCCATAGGTCATCTTGACGTCCCCGTCCAAAACGATGCCGCATACGGAAGCCCCCACCAGGCGGTCCAGGCCGATGGCTCGCAAGGGCGTGAGATCGGGCACGTTGTCCAGCAGGGTTTCCTTATTGCCCTTGGCGTCCGGCTTTCCCAGGCCGGGGCCCGCGACTTCGTAATTGCGCAGGCCGTCACCCGCTTCCGGGCCGGCGCTTTTCCAGGCGACGCGGATTGCGGTCACGGCGAACCAGCCTTCGTCCCCCAGGCTGCCCGCGGGCAGCACGATTTCCCGGCCCACATTGTCGGCGAAAAATTTCAGCGTGGTCCGTTTCCCGATCTCGGATTTTTCGCAAGCCGTCTGGTCCGCGTCGATCTCGTTGCGCTTCACTTCCTTGCCGTCACCGCTCTTTTCATGATCTTCATCGCGATCCTTGTCCTTGTCCGTCCTGCTGTCTTTGTAGCATTCCTTGGTATGAACATGGTTCTTATGGCAAATCAGCTGGGACTCCGCCCCGTCCTTACCCCCGGTGTTGCCGTCGTCATCGTCCTTGTAGCATTCCCTGGTGTGGGTATGGACCTTCTTGCAGATAAGGGTTGAATGCTTATGCTTTCCGCCGTCGCCATCGTCCCGGTAGCATTCCTTGGTGTGTACGTGGTTCTTGTGGCAGATGAGTTGTGCTCCGCTTCCGCCCTTGTCGCCCTTGTCGCCCGCTTTGTCCTTATCGCAATTCTGCCTGGACGCATCATGGTAGCGTTCGGAACCGCGATCGTCCTTCTTGCATTTGCCGTCGTCTTTGTCCTTGTCCGTATCCTTTTCTTTGTCTTTATCATTGTCTTTGCCATCCCCTCGGTCGCAATCGCGGTCGGAGGTGGATGCGCATTGGGAGGGATTCCTGATGGCGTCTTCGTCCAGCACCAGCAGGTAGGTGGGCGGTTTGCAAAGGGGATTGGCGGAGGTGACGCGCAATACCAGGGGCGGGGACTGGGATTCGCCCTGGGATCCGCCGGGAGAAGACTCCATGCAGCCGGTGGGGAATACGGCTACCGCTGCGAGGGCGGTAGGCAGGATCATGCTTCCGAACCGAGAAGTGTTTAAGTAGGCGAATGCTTGCTTGCCGAAATTCATGGATGGCCCCTATGTCCCGATTGCGCGTTATGGATACAACTCGGAATACTATGACCGAAGCTTGCGAAAAAATCAATCGTCGCGTTCGCGCGCCCTCAAACACCGAAAAAACACGCGAGGATTTTTGGAAATCGCGTGGGTAATTTGGGGATCGCGCAGCATGATTTGCGCCTTGACGGAAACACCCGCCGGATGACAACGCTTACCGGATTTTGAGAGGGAATTTGCGGCGGGCTAGCGTGATTTGTTGCGCCGTATGATTGCCGCGGACCGGATTAGATCTTCTCGGCCGCTTTCATGCCCGCCGCGATGCAGGCGGCCTTGGCGGACGCGCTGGTGTCGATCACTTTTCCGGTAAGGCTGTAGGAAATGTCCGCATAGACATCCTGCTTGTATAAGGAGAGCTTGCCGGGCCGCTTTTGCCAGAACGCTTCCGCGCCCACGTCGGCAACCGAATCCCTGGTCGCGGCCGAGGTGGCGGTTTTGAGGTTGGCGAAATACACGGGGACGGTGAGATGGAAAAGCGGCTGGAGCCCGCCGGTAGTGAAGGCCGTGACGCTGAGGCGGGTGGGCAGAATGGCGCCCGGTTCCAGGGAGCTTAGGATGGCGCAATTGGTGATGTATTTGGCGCCGAGGGAAGCGGTTCCCCCGCTCGTATCTTCCTTCATCGATAACACCGGTTTGCCGATGATGGCTTCGGCTTCCGCTTGCGTCACCAGGCCGCAAGCGCTGATCAGGGTCCGTCCGGCGTTGGGGTCGGGGTTGGTGGCCGCGGGAGCCGTGGCAGAGGAATCGCAGCCCAGCCAAACGCAGGCGGTAAGGGCGAGTGCCGAATGGATCCGGAGGCGGTGGATGCGAAGCATATGTTCCCCTTGGTTGAGACAGGATCCCGGTAAGAATACCCTTTCTCCAGGGCCGATTCCGTGATATTCCTCACGGCCGCCGCCCCGCGTCAAACGGAGCGGACCGCTTCGGCAAGCAGTTCGTAGGAACGGAGGCGGGCGGCGGGTTCGGAAAGATGCGCGGTGATCATCAGCTCGTCCGCGCCCGTCTTGGCGATAAACGCCCGCAGGCCCTCGGCCACGGTAGCGGGGGAACCGACCACGGAAAATTCCAGCATGCGCGCGACCTGGTCCTTTTCCGACGGAGTCCAGTAGTCCTCGATGGAGGCGATGGGGGTGGGGCAATACCCGCGCGTATCGCGGAGGATGTTGGTGAAGGCCTGTTGCGGCGAAGTGAACAGCCGGCGCGCTTCCGCGTCCGTATCGGCCACCACGATGTTCACGCCGATCATGGCGTAGGGCGCCTGCGATTGGGAGGAGGGTTGGAAGGCGCGGCGGTACAGCTCCAGGGCTTGCAGGCAGGCCGCAGGGGCGAAGTGGGAGGCGAAAGCGTAGGGCAGCCCCAAGGCCGCGGCCAGCTGGGCGCCGAACAGGCTGGATCCCAGGATCCACAAGGGGACCCGGGTGCCGGCGCCCGGCACCGCCCGCACGTTTTGGCCCGCTTCCTCCGGAGCCAGCAGGGACCGCAGTTCCAGCACGTCACGCGGGAAGTTCTCCGCGTGGTCCGCGCTGCGGCGCAAGGCCCGTAACGTGCGCATGTCGGTACCGGGCGCGCGACCCAGGCCCAGATCGATCCGGCCCGGGTACAGCGATTCCAGGGTCCCGAACTGTTCCGCTATCGCCAAGGGCGAGTGGTTGGGGAGCATGATGCCTCCGGCGCCGACGCGGATGGACTTGGTGCCCTGGGCCAAAAAGCCGATGACCACGGAAGTGGCCGCGCTGCCTATGCCGATCATGTTATGGTGCTCGGCGACCCAATAACGGCGGTATCCGCGGGCATCCGCCAGGCGCGCCAGGCTCAGGCTTTCCCGCAAGGCTTCGCCCGGAGTGGTATCCGCTTTGATGGGGACCAGGTCGAGGATGGAAAGTGGGATCATCGCTTCCGCCTGTGGTTGCCGGGAGGTTACCGGATAAGTAGGCTTACGCGATAGAGATACCAAAATCGCCTTGCGATCGAAAGGAATACCGCCCGGGGGCGCAAGCCTGGGCGGCGGGTAGCCAAGTAACCGCGGCAATCAACCGCGATGCTGGCCAGCCGAGGCGCCGGGAAAGTAATTTAGGCAGGGAATCCGGCGGAAGCCGTAAGAGCTTATGAGCCTGAAAGCAAATGAATACGCGAACACGCGGATAATAGAGGGGACGCGCGATGGAAAAAAGGAAATTGGGCCGGCAAGGATTGGAAGTCTCCGCCCTGGGCCTGGGCTGCATGGGAATGTCCGAGTTCTACGGCAGCGCGGATGAGAAGGAATCACTGGCCACTTTGGACAGGTCCCTGGAATTGGGGATCACCTTCCTGGACACGGCCGATGCCTATGGCCCTTTCGCCAACGAAGAGTTGCTGGGCCGGGCTTTGAAAGGCCGCCGCGACAAGGTGATCCTGGCAACCAAGTTCGGGCTCAAGCGCACGGGCAATCCGCCGCAACGATCGATAGAGGGCTCCCCCGCCTACGTCCGTTCGGCCTGCGAAGCTTCACTCAAGCGCTTGGGCACGGATCACATCGACCTGTATTACCAGCATCGCGTGGACGCGCGCGTGCCCATCGAGGATACCGTGGGGGCCATGGCCCAATTGGTCAAGGAGGGCAAGGTCAAATACCTGGGCCTCAGCGAAGCCGCGCCCGCTACCATCCGGCGCGCGCACGCGGTCCATCCCATCAGCGCGCTGCAAAGCGAATACTCCCTGTGGAGCCGCGAACCCGAGGACGGAGTGCTGGCCGCGCTGCGCGAACTGGGCATCGGTTTCGTGGCCTACAGCCCGCTTGGCCGCGGCTTCCTGACCGGCAAATTCAAGACCATCGACGATCTGGAGCCGGACGATTACCGGCGCTTCTCCCCGCGTTTTCAGGGGGATAATTTCCGCAAGAACCTGGCCCTGGTGGATAAGATAACGGAGCTGGCCAAAGTGAAATCCGTGACCTCCAGCCAATTGGCGCTGGCCTGGGTGCTGTCGCGCGGAAAGGACATCGTGCCTATTCCCGGTACCAAACGCAGGCGTTACCTGGAAGAGAACGCCGCTGCTGCGGACATCGTGCTTGCGGCCGATGATCTGGCCCGCATCGAGGATGCGGCTCCGCAAGGCAGCGCGGCCGGTCAGCGGTATCCGGAAGCGGCGATGGGATCGCTGAACCTGTGAGCGATCCGAACGCCTCCGCCAAGAAGAAAAAACCCGGTTTGCGGACCGTCCGCCATGCATTCCTGACCATCATCTGGCCGCGTCGCAAGCTGCTGCTGCTGGGCCTGCTCCTGATCGTCATCAACCGTTTGTGCGGTCTGGTGCTGCCCGGATCCACCAAGTACCTGCTGGACGACGTCATTCCCCATCGCGATTTGCGCCTGCTGGCGCTGTTGCTGGGAGCGGTGGGCTTTTCGGTGCTGGTCCAGGCCGTCACCTCCTTTGCCTTGACCAACCTGCTGGCGGTGGAAGCGCAGCATCTCATCTCGCGCCTGCGCCTGCAGATGCAAAAGCATATCATCGGCCTGCCGGTGGGCTTCTTCGACGGCACCAAGTCCGGCGTTCTGTTATCCCGCATCATGAACGATCCGGAAGGCGTGCGCAACCTGGTGGGCACGGGCGTGGTGCAATTGCTGGGCGGCGTATTGACGGCGGCGGTTTCCTTCTTCCTGTTGCTGCGCATCAGCCCCTGGCTCACCGTAGCCAGCCTGTTCCCGCTCATCATGTTCAGCTTCATCTCCTTCATGGCCTTCTCGCGCATCCGCCCCATCTTCCGCGAACGCGGCAAGATCACGGCGGAGGTGACCGGCCGCCTCACGGAAACCCTGGGCGGCATCCGCGTGGTGAAAGGCTTCCATGCGGAAGCCCAGGAGGTGAAGGTCTTCGAGAGCGGCGTGGACACGCTGTTCCGCAACGTGCGCAAGTCCATGACCACCACCAGCCTGGTGACCAGCTCCGCCACGCTTCTCCTGGGCGTGACCAGCGTGTTGATCATGGGCCTGGGCGGCCGCTTCATCCTGCACGGGATCATCTCCGTGGGCGATTTCGTTTCCTTTACCCTGTACCTGGGATTCCTGGTGGCGCCCATCGTGCAGATGAGCAACATCGGATCGCAATTGACGGAGGCTTTCGCCGGGCTGGACCGCATGGACGAAATCCTCAAGCTGGATCCGGAAGGCCGGGAGCCGGAACGCACGCGCGCGCTCGATCGCCTGGAAGGCCGGATCGCGTTCGAGAACGTGCTTTTTTCCTACGAGACCGGCAAAGAAGTCCTGCGCGGCATCGACCTGCGCGCGGCGGCAGGCACGGTGACGGCCCTGGTGGGCAGTTCCGGATCCGGCAAGACCACCTTGGCGGGCCTGGCGGCTTCCTTCCTGCGCCCTACTTCCGGCCGTATCCTGGTGGACGATATCGATCTGGCCACCGTGAAGCTGGAAAGCTACCGCAAGCATCTGGCCGTGGTTCTGCAGGACGAGTTCCTCTTCGAGGGCACCATCCGCGACAACATCCTCTTCGGCCGCAGGGACGCGAGCGGAACGGAGGTAACCGAGGCGGTACGGGCGGCCAACCTCAAGGATTTTACGGATGGATTGGAAAAGGGCCTGGACACCTTGATCGGCGAGCGCGGCGTCAAGCTCTCCGGGGGCCAGCGCCAGCGCGTGGCCATCGCCCGCGCCCTGCTGGCCAATCCGCGCATCCTCTTCCTGGACGAAGCCACCTCCAACCTGGACGCGGAAAGCGAGATGCTGATCCAGGAAAGCCTGGCGGGCCTGATGCGCGGTCGCACCACCTTCGTCATCGCCCATCGCCTGTCCACCATCCGCCGGGCGGACGCCATCCTGGTGGTGGAAGCCGGAAAGATCGTCGAGCGCGGCACGCATGACGAATTGATCGCCGCGCAGGGCCGTTACTTCCAACTCTTCACCTATCAATCCAGGATTTGACCCGGGCCCTGTTCACCTTGGAGCTTTCGGTTTCCTCCGGCCTTCCCATCTCCCGCTAACCGGCTCCGGCCAGGTCTTCGCGGCCCAGCTTGGCCAGTTTTTGATCGCGATGGGAATCGTCCACGGGATCCAGATGGACGTTGATGATCCAGCGCGCCGGTTCCAGGGCGCGCACCCGCATCTCGATTTCGTCGGCGATGCGGTGGGCTTCGCGGAGCCTGATATCCTCGTCGAAGACGAGATGGAATTCCACCAGGTTGGTGTCCCCGGATCGGCGCGTCTTCAGTTCGTGCACGCCGGTCACGCGTTCGCTATGCGATGCGGCGATGCGGCGGATCTGTTCCACCAGGCTTTCCTCCAAGGCCCGGTCCAACAGCATGGCCAGGCCTTTGCGCAGGAGCGGAACGGCCGCCTTGGCTACGTAGAGGGAAACGCCCATGGCGATGACCGGATCCAGCCAGGCCCATCCCGTAAAGCGGATGAGTATCAGCGCTATGAGGATGCCCGCGTTGCTGAGCAGATCGGTCTGGTAATGCAGCGTGTCCGCGCGGATGATGAGGCTGCTGGATTCGGCCGCGCGCTTCTTGAGATACCCCACCACGAAAAAGGTGAGCGCCAGCGAGAAGGCCATCGCCGCCATGGCCCAGGCCAGCCCGGCGACGGGAATGGGCGGCGGCAGGCGGAAATCCAGGCTGCCCGGAGTGAAGAACTTGAAGACGGCCTGGCGCATGATGTACAACGCGGACGCCATGATGAAGAGGCCCTCCGAGAAGGCCGCGACGCCTTCCATCTTGCCGCGCCCGTAATTGTACGTCTGATCGCTGGGGCGCTCGGCGCTGCGGACCGCGAAGGCGTTGAAGGAGGAGACCAGGAAATCCAGAAAGGAATCCACGGCGGAAGCCAGCACCACCACCGTACCCGTGGAGAGGCCGATGGCGAGCTTGACCAGGATGAGCAGCAGGGCGGCCAGGGCGGCCACCAAGGTGGCTTTGCGCGGGGCGCTGTGGGAAAGGGAAGGTTCCATGGGGAACCGAAATCTAAAAAAGGAATCGCCTACGGGCGCGTAGGCTTAATGGTGCGCGGCGTTTTCAACGAGCAGCGGCCGGCTTCTCTTTTTCCAAGGCGCGGTATTGATCCACCTCCTCCGCCAGGGCCCGGTCCTTGGGGCGGAGCGGCAATGCGCCTCCCAGCACCTGCGCGGCCCGGTCATTGCGGCCTTGCTGGTGGAATTCGTAGGCTAGGTTGCGGAGGCCTTCCAAACCCTCGCGGTTGCCCGCCTTGAGGGCCTGCACGTAGGAGGCTTCGGCGCGATCCCACCATTTGGCGTCGAAAGCCAGATTGCCCAGAAAGACGGCCGCATCCGTAAAGTCCGGTTTGTAGGACAAGGCTTTTTGCAGGTATTCCATCGCCAGGAAGGGCTTCTTGTCCTGCGCCAGCACATCCGCCAGCTTGTAGAGGGTTTCCGGATCCTTTTCGCGCAAGGCCAGGCCCTCGCGATACGCGCCCGCCGCGCCTTCCAAATCCCCTTCCGATCGGTACAGGTCGCCGATGTAAAAGAGGAAATCGATCTCGGCGGGCTTGCGCGCATAAGCTTCCCGCACCAAATCGATGGCGGCGGGATATTCCTTCATGGAGGCATGCGCTTCCGCCATCTGATAGACGATGGATAGATCTTCCGGGTCCAAGGCGCGCGCTTTTTCCAAGGCCTGGAGCGCGCCCACGTAATCCTTGGTGCGGCCGTAGGCATCCGCCAGGTAAAGCCAGGCGCTGGTATTCTCCGCATCGCCCTTGAGCGCGCGCCGGTAGGCGGCGATGGACTCGCCGTATTGCTCCAGACGGAACAGCACGGCCGCCAGGTTGAAAAGCGCGGGCAGGTATTTGCCGTCCGTGAGCCGCTCGGTTTTCTTGAAGGCGGCCGCCGCTTCCGGAAGCTTGTTGAGGCGGTACAGGCAATTGCCGATGTTGAAGGAGATGGTGCCCAGGTCCGCGCCGCGGCCTTCCGCCTTGCGGTAGAGGATGAGCGCCTTGGCGAACTCGCCGCGGTTGTACACGGCGTTGGCGCGGTTCACGATATCCACCGTGGTCTGGCGCGGCGTCAGGGAAGGAGAGGGGGCGGCGGTGGTCGCCGCGGAGGCGGTTGCGAAGAGAGAAAGGCAAAGTGCAAAGCGCAAATAGCAAAATGCAAAACGGAAAACCGAATGGGGGTAAAATGGGCGGCCCGGCAGCACGGCGGGGCAATCGCGGCCGCTTCCCAGGTTCTTAAAGCCGGTTTTCTCCGCACTTTGCCTTACCGGCCTCTTCACTTTTAACTTTTGCATTTTGCACTTTGCATTTTGAATTCTATCGCCCGCCCGCGCATCCGCTAGTTTCCGAACTTCACTTCGAACGGTTGTTCCAGGCCGCAGAATGAAACGGGCAGGCCGCCTTTCTTGGCGGGCGTGAACACCGTCTGCCGCAAAGCCTCACGTCCGGCCTGGGCCATGCCCAGACCCTGCGGCCGTTCTTCCGCCACGCGCACATCGTAAGGATGGCCGGACGGATCCACGCAGAAAGACAATACCAGATAGGCATCCTTCTCCGCGGACTTGATCTCCGGGGGCGTGCGGAAAGGCGGCGGCATGGTAGGCGTCGGTTTCTCATCCACGTCGCCGGATTCCCCCGCGGCCTCCCCGCCCCCGCCGCTGGGGCGGTTCACGATATCAACGGGCACGGCCGCGCCCTCCAGCCCGCCTACGGAAAGGTCCATGGCAAAGCGCGGTCCGGATTTCACCGAGGCCTGCATGGGCTTGGCCCGCGTGGGCTGCTTGAGTTTGCGCCGGGGCTGTTCCGCCTGCCGGGCGGATTCCATCTGGCGCAGGGAAACCTGGGCCACTATCCGCGGGCCTTTTTTGCCCGGACCGTCGTTCAGGAAATGGTTCATCAGGGGTATCAATACGGTTACCCCGGCGCTCAGCACCAGCGCAACCGTCCCGATCACCAGGTTCCGGATCCATTTCTTCATCGCGAATATCTCAGGTAGAATTTCCCCCGCTTGCGCACATCTACGTGCCGCCCCGCCGCGTCCCGCCGCGCCATCCTCTGCATGCGTTCCCATCTCAAGAATAAACGCCAAAACTCCGCCAACCCCATCCTCCCCCACAAAACCCGCCTGGGAAATCCGCCGGGAACTCCCGCTACGCGGGAAGATTCCCGGGGATGCCGCGTTTTCACCACCGGGCGGACCAACCTCCGCGCGCCTTCGGCGGCCATGTCGCCGGTCTTGAGGTCGCCCTGGGTCGAGGGGCTTTGGGCGCGCCCGTTCCCGCGCGGAGGCCTGCCTGAGCGCGGGCCCGGCGAGAGCCCGCGTAAGAGTGATCCGCGCGAGTTCCGCAGCGCGGGAACGGGCGCGCCCAAACCCCATCTATGTGGAGACCCCATGAACATGCTACTTGCTCATCGCCGCGACGGAGATTTTCTTCGCGCCCGCCAGGTTGCAGGCGTCCATGACGTTCACGAGCAATCCCGTGTTGGAGGAACGATCCGCTATCAGCACCACTTCGCCCAGCGCGTTTTCCGCCAACATGCGATGCAAAACGTCCTGCAGGCTTTCCAGGTCCACCTGGCGCTCGTTCACGTGCACGGTGCCCTCGCGCGTGATGGCCACCAGGATGCTTTGCCGGTTGAGCTCGCCCGCGGATTGCGCCTGGGGCTTGTCCACGGTAACGCCCGTCTCCTTGGTCAGCGAGGAGGTGAGGATGGTGAAGATGAGCAGCACGAACACCACATCGATGAGCGGCACCACGTTGAGCTCGAAGCCCCCGCGTTTCTTGGTCTGGATCAGGAACGGCTCCATATCAGCGCCCGCCTTCCTTGGGGTTGTAAATCTGGTTGAGCATCATGGTGATGCCGTATTCGACTTGGTTCTGCAGCCAATGCACGCGCCCTTCCAAGCGCTGCCCCAGCAGAATTAGGACGATGGCGAGCAGCAGGCCGCTCTGGGTGGCGATCAGGGCTTCGGAAATGCCGTGAGCCAACAACACCGCGTTGCCGTTGCCGTATTCGGTCATCACCTGGAAAGTATGGATGAGTCCGCTGACCGTACCCAGCAGGCCCAGCAACGGCGCCGAAGCCGCCATCACGCGCACCAGGGGCAGGTGGCGTTCCAGGCTGTACAGGGAAAGCGCCAGCTTCTCGGAGAGCAGGCGCCGCAGCGCGTCCTCCGGCAAGGCGCGATTGTCGAGCGCCAGCGAGAGACCGTAACCCACAAGTTGCGGCGCCCCGCCGGCCAGGCGCTTGGCGCCCTCCACGTCGCCCCGGGAAAGCCGGCCGCGCACGCTCTCGAAAAGCGGATTGAGATTGGTCCGCCACAACCCCGCCCCCAATTCCGCGTACGCCGCCAACACCAGGCAAAAGCCCCAGAATCCCACCAGCAGAATGGGGATGAGGACGAGGCCGCCTTGTTGCCAGGTTTCGTAGATGATTGAAAACATGTTAGGTGGCCTTCACCGTGGAAAAGTCAAAATTCAAAATGCAAAAAGCAAAGTGAAAAATGGAAGAGCTCACTTGGCCACTCCTTAATTCGCGCCGGCCGAAGTGACGGATCGGAGCAATTGGCCGCAGACACGCATTCCAGCCTGGCTTTTGGGGAAATCGTACGTTGATTTAATCGTCGCCACAGCGAACGCCAATAGGCGATCCGGCAAGTTTTTGACGCGCCGCTCAGAGGTTTCCATCTTCGTATTCAAATTTTGCATTTTTCACTTTGCACTTTGACTTTTTGCCCCTACCCCTTCGGCCACACCTTATTCATCACTTCCAACGCCGCGCTGCTCAAGGCCGCATTCATCGTATCCAGCTTCTCGTTCAGGAAACCGTGGAACAGCAGCACGGGAATCGCGATGGCCAGACCCGTCTCGGTATTGATCAGGGCTTCGGAAATGCCGCCCGCCAGCACCTTGGGATCGTTGGCGCCCAATTGGTTCAGCACCTTGAAGAGGGTGACCAGGCCGCTTACCGTTCCCAATAGCCCAAGCAAAGGCGCGGCGGCGCCCATCGCCGCGATCAGCGGAAGGCGCTTTTCCAGCGCCGGCACTTCCCGCAACAGGGCTTCCCGCACCGCTTTCTCGGCCGCATCGCGCGTCTGCTCCCCATGCGCGGCCACGGCGCCCAAAGTGCGCGCCAGCGCGCTGCCGGACTGGGCGCAGAACTCCCTGGCCTCTCGCCAGCGGCGGCTTTCCGCCATCTGCAGGAACCGGCTTGTGAAAACGGTTGCATTGGTGTTCTTGCGCGCGAAATAGATCAACCGCTCCAGGATCATCAGCAACGAGAGGATGCCCACCGCGAACAGCGGGTACAAGGTCACGCCGCCGCCCTTGAACCAAGCGGCGAATTTACGGGAGAAGGATTCCTCTTCGCCCTTCACAAAGCCGGAGCCCAGGCTCTTGTATTGCAGCACGTCCATGGGCAGGGTAACCTGCGCCTTACCCTGGGAGGCGTCGGAAATGGAGGCCGCCAGCAGGCGATTGTAGTCCTGCGCCAGATCCTCGCGCCAGACGAAGGTTTTGCCTTGCAGGTTGCCGGTGCGCAGCAGGATTTGCGATTCGCTCTTGCCTCCTTTTTCCAGTTCGCCCACGAACACGGTGCCCAATTGCAGGCGCCACGCTTCCGCGGGACGGCCTCCGCCGAACACGGCCTGGCGCGACTCCACGCTTTGCTTCAAAGTCTGATCCAAGCGCAGCAGCGATACGTCCAGCAAGGCGGACAGCCCGTCCTGGGTATTCGGCTGCGATCCGCTTTTGGCGGCCAGCAGATCCCCGGCGCGGGAAAGGCGCAGGGTCCGGTCCTCCAGGGCCACGGGCACGTCCAGGGAGAGGTTCTCGGCGGCGCCGTCCACGGCCCGTTTCACAGTGACGGTGAAGGCGTCCCAGCCCGATTGCGCGGCCGCGGCCTCATCGGCCTTGTCCTTGCTTTCGTTCCTGGCCTTGACCAGTTCTTCTTCCAGGCGCGTTTGGTCCGAAGCCAGGCGACCGTACTTTTCCTCCAGAGCGCGGGACTTCTCCTCGTTTTCCTTGGCGCGCGCGGCGTGACGGTAGCGGGCGTCCCAGCGTTCCGCCTCCTTCTTCTCCAGGGCTTCCAGCTTCTCGGCCTTGATGTTCTCCAGCGAGGTGAGTTCCCGCTGCAGATCGTCCAGGCTTTTCCGTTTGACCGCATCCGGGTCTTCCTTGGCCGAGGCGATCCCGGCGGCGAGCAGGGCCGACAACGCGGCCATGGCTAGGCGATTCATCATTGGCCTCCTTTCGCGGGGGCGGCTTTCGGAGCCGGTAACGTAGGTGCTACGGCGGGGGACGCCGCCTGCGCCGCGGCCGGGATGGCCGCGGGCGCGTTCAATGCCAGGCCCAGATCCAGCGCCACCAACTGCGGCGGGCGCTTGGCCGATTTGACTTCCAGGGCGGCCTTGATGCGATTCTTCTCGGCGAAGCCCGGATCCTCGCGCCAATCCCAGGCGCCCGTTCCCGCGTTCCTTTCCAGGATGCCGAAGCGCTTGCCTTCCTCGTCCATGTACACCATCCACTGGTTCCCGATCTTGAGCACCTGCGCGTTCACCACGTCCCCGTTCTTGCGCGTGATCGGCTTGTTCAGCACGGCTATCTCATCGCCGCCCTTGATCTCTTCCTTGATGATGGCGTTGAGGCGGGCGAAGCCTTCCTCGCCGGTCGCCGATCCCGCTTCCAAATCCTTTTTCAGGGCCTTGGCCCGGTCCACGCGGGGCTCGCGCTCCCAAGGCGGTCCGGCCTCGATGCGCGCCGTCAAGGAATCGCAATAGCCGGCCAGCACCTGCGCCAGCCGTTTCTGGCGCGCCTTGATCTCGTCCTCGGCGTTCTGCCGGCGCCCGGAGCCGGAGCGCTCGGCGTTGATTTTGGCCTGCGTCTCCTGCAGATGGGCCTGCAGGGCGGCATTCTCCTTCTCCCTGCGATCGCGATCCTTGGCCTGGCGATCCTCCGCCTGGGAAGCGCGATCGTTCTCATCCTTGAGCAGGGAGTCGGTCTTGCGCAATTCGGCTTCCGCCTTCTGCGCGTCCTTCTTGGCCTGGGCTATCTCGCCTTTGGTTTTCTGGATTTCCGATTCGAGCTTGGCCGCCGCATCCCCGTCTTGGGCGAATCCCGCCAAGGGGACAAAGGCGGCCACCGCCAGGGCGGCGATCAGCGCGCGGAGGCAGGGGTATGCCCGCGCCTCCGCAGCCGGCTTCGGTCTGTTCGAATTGATCATGGCTTCCTTCCTCTGTTCACCTGTATTCTCGGTACGGCGGGACAAGTCCGCCGACGCTGTCTCAGACCCCTTTTGGGGTCTTCGCTCACTTGCAAAGCACCGACCCCGGATGCGCAGCGCAATAGGCGTCCGCGTGGCTGCACAGGGTTTCCGACAATCTCGGCCTGTCATGGCAATAGCTGGCCAGGCCCGGCGCGCATTGGGCGGGCCGCCAATCATGATCCAGGCAATAATCCCACAGCGCCCGCTTGCAATCGTCCTTGCCTTGGGTTTCCAGGCAACGCCGGTTGGCGCCCGCGCAGGCGGGTTTGTCCGCGGGGAATCCCTGTTCCAGGCAGAATTGGTTTTCGCCGCTTTGGACGGTGTTGGCATTCCCGCGCGCGCTATCGGCCACGGGGGCGCAGAGCGCATGCAAGGCGGTATCCCCGGTCAGGTCCGCGATCAGGCAGGCGGTGACGGCGGCCTGGGCGCAATCTTCCGGTTTGTAATTCCGTTCCCGGCAGTAACGCGGGTAATACTCCCGGCAATCCTTGCTGTCCGCCCAGCCGTCCTTGGCGCAGAACAGGCCGTGGGTCGCCTGCAAAGGATACGCCTTGGTCAGGGAGTCCGTCTGGATATAGATGTCGAAGGAGTCGGGGATGCCGCCTACGAAGGCGCCGTTCCCGCCGATGACGTTGTATTTGGGCTTGATGCGCGGATCCACCCCCCCGCCTCCGCCGCCTTGCGTCTGCACCACCGTGCTCAGGTAATCGTAATAGGCTTTTTCGAAGCCGTAGAAATACAGGCGGTTCCGCAGCGTGTGGAACCAGGTGTTGACCACGCCGATGCTGTCAAGCAAGTTCCAGCTATTGTTGTTCTTGGCGTCCGGATAAATGAGCAGGCGCCTCAGGGTGCCCGGAAAATAGTATTGGGAAGAATCCGGTTTTATTCCCAGGGGCGAGTCGAAGCGCGTTTCCGGACGGGAGCTGTTGGAGTCGAAGCGCTGCGTTATCAGCACCGCTCCCACGTCCGCGGAACGATCGGATGAGTAGTAATGGGAAAGGGTGTTGAGCGCGCCGTTGAGGTAGAAGAGGGTATCGCCTTCATGGTAAACGAAATGATCGTTCTCCAGAAGGCCGAGCAATCGCTTCTGGATCCGCTGGCCGTTGGCCGCCAGGTACTTGCCCACGCCGGTGGTGTCGGTCTGGTATTTGCCCAGCGAGTCCCCGTATTCCTTGATCAGCGGCGCCTGCACGTTGGGCGGCAGGCTCAGGAAGAAGGGGATGGAGAAGATGTTGGACGGTACGCCCCCCGTCTTGGCGAAACTGGGCGCGGCGGCGGTGCGATGGATGCTGAACATGGTGGGCACCCGCGCGGTAGCCGTAAGCACGGAAACCACCTTGCTTCCGGCGCTGTCCCAATGGAAGCGCGCGCTCAGACGATATTCCTGGTCCTTTTCCGCTAAGGCGGCCGTATCGCCCCGGAAGCAATTGGGCGTGTCCACCACCGGGGTCAGCACCAGGCTGTCGGCGTTGGAGAAATGGCCCGCGATGCGCACGTCCGCGCTGTCATAGAAGGCGAAGGCCTGGGTGGCCTCTTCGGAAAGATCCAGCACGCGCTCGAAGCAGACATTGTCGACGGGCTTGCCGGCCAACACATAACCGTTCAGGTACACCCCGCGGAAGGGCGGCGGATTGTGGGGATAATAATCCCAAGGACCCTGGATGCAGCTTCCCAGGGCCAGCGCGGCTGCGGCGGCCAGGATCCCGGAGCGGCTGCGGCGGCGGTCAGAAGTAGTATTCATAGTTGACCAGGAATGGGAAGAAGGGGAATTGCGTGATCTCGGTGCGCGTGGGAGGATTGTTCTGCCGCTGGTAGGTATAGAAGAAGATGTTCTTGTGGCCGGTAACGTTGAGGATGGTCCAGGAGAAATTCCATTTGCCTTCCCTGCCCCAATCGATCGCCTTCACGTCCCAGCGGAAATAGGCGGGGACAAAGGCCGCGTTGCGATTGCCCTGCAAGAGGTTGAGATTGTCCTGGAACTCCGGATTGGGCCCGCCCGCCTCCAGTCCCTGGTTCTGATCGAGCAGATGGGCGTTCATGTAGCCGATGTATTCGGTGTACGGCAGCCCGGTGGCGTATTTCAACTGCGTGGACATGCGCAGGTATTTGCGGTTGTTCCTCAGCCATAGCCCGTCCTTGCCGGTGATGTTGACGGCCAGATCCCCTTTGAAGCTGTGGGGCTGGTGCCAGGAGGGAAAGTAGGCTTTGTCGTTGTTGTCCTCCCGTATCACGGAGGTTCCGTTGGAATAGGATACCCCGCCGAAGACGGTGCCCTCCGGCCGGCGCAGGGCGGCCTCGAAACCGTAGCTGTAGCCCTGGGCCTCCTTGAACAGATCCCCGAGCGTACGATTCGTATTGAGTGCGATGGAATCCGGGGTATCGTTGGGCGCGAACACCACCAGGTGGTTCAGCGTCTTATAGTAGCCTTCCAGGGTCATGTCCCATTGGCCGCGCACCTTGTCCGCCCCGTAACCCGCCGAGAATAGCAGGGAGGAGGTGGGCTCCACGGTGCGGTAGGTCACCTTCTTGGCCGGATAATAGAATTCGTTCAGGTTCTCCTGATCCGAGAACTGGATGGAGTTGATGTACTGCAGGTAATAGCCCGTGTGGAAATCCAACGATTGGTTGTGCGGCAGCTTGTACTTGAGGGAAACGCGCGGTTCGATGCCGGGTTCGTCCAAGGTGGTGGAAAGCGTCAGGCGCAGGCCGGACGTAAGCTCGGCCTGGCCGGCCGTCCATTTGTCCTGGGCGAAAAGGCTGTTGAGCCAGAACCCGGTATAGTCGCGGACCTTGACCTTGGCGATGATCTGGTCGTTGCTGAAGATGGTCTGCATCCAATTCAGATCCACGCCCATGGTCAGACGGTGATCGTCCAACCCGGAGTATTCCACCGACTGCTTGTAATTGGCGGTGACGATGCGGTTGTAGAATTCGAAGATGTTCTCCAGCCCGAACTTCTGGCTGAAATGGCTGTAGGCGGCCGTTACCTGGGTGGACCATTGCTTGGAGATGGTTTGCGAGTAGTTCAAGGGGATCACGGTATTGCCCCACTCCACCTTGAAGGGCGTGAAATCCAGGAGATCGCGGCCGTTGTACCAGGAGAGCATCAGGCCCTTGTTCTTGTCTATGTCGTAGTGGACGTTGCCCTGCAGATCGTAAAAGAAATAATTCAGATCCAGATCCGTCAGCCCCTGATCGCGCAAGGCGCTCAGGACCTGGTCGATATAGGTGCGCCGTCCCGCCACCAGCCAGCGCACCGGCCCCTGCTTGCCTTCCGTGTGCAATTGCGATGCGAAAGTGCTCACCTTGACCGAGGATCCCTTGACCCAGCTATCCGCCGTGTCCTTGCCGCCTTGGCGGGACTTGATGTCCAAAACCGAAGACAGGCGGTTGCCGTATTCGGGCGGGAAACCGCCCTTGTAGAAGTTGACTTCGTCGATGCCTTCCACCAGGAAGGTGGAGAACAGTCCGAAGAAATGCACCGGCGAATAGACCACGGCCTTGTCCAGCAGGATCAGGTTCTGATCCGATCCGCCCCCGCGCACATAGATCTTGGTGGAGAAATCCGAACTGGCCACCACGCCCGGCAGGGCCTGGATGGAACGGATCACGTCGGCTTCGGCCAGGCCCGGCATGCGCTTGATGAGCTTGGCGGAGACGGTGGATTTGCCCAGGGACCGCTTGGGCGCGCGCTGGGCCCGCACCAGGACCTTCTTGAGCTGCACGGCCTCTTCCGATTTGAAGGTCCCCGTTTCCGCTTCGGCTGCGGTGTCCGCTGCGGGCGCGGCCGTCGTGGTCCCGGTCTCCGTGGGGGCTTCCACCACTACGGCGGGGCCCTCCCCTATCTCCGCGCTGAAGGCGGTGTCCCCGCCCAGGTAACGGATTTCATAGCACTTTTCCAGGCGCGGGGCGGGCTCGCCGGGGCCGGAGGTTTTCTCCGCGGCAGCCGGGCCCGGTTTCCCCGTTCCGCTGTCCCGGGCCAGTGCGGCGGGCGCGCTGAAGCAAAGGTTCCATACCGTGTCACGCGGCAGGTCCACGCGGAAGGGCAGGCCGGAAACGAAGTCGAGGGTATCCCCCGTTTCCAGGATTTCCAGGCGCACGGTCGCGGCGGCCGGGAATGAGGTATCGTGCAAGTTACCTTGGAGGCGGACGGTTGCGGCGGCTTTGGCGGCTGCCGCTGCGCTGGCGGCCGGAGACGTTACCGTCGGCGCCGCGGCGTTCGCGCGGGAGGGGAAGCCGGCGGCGAGCGCGGCGGCCAGCGCGGCGCGGAGCGCAAAGCCCCATCCGGCTGCGCCCAGGCCCGCCCCATGGGCGGCCTTTCCCGATCCGTTGCCGTGAATCATGCGTCCTCGCCATCGCACACGGAGAAAGGCCCCGCAAAGCAGGTTAACAATGTAAACATGCGGTTTGGCCGGTGTCAAGGTCGTTAAGCCGGAGAACGCAGGCCGTGCAACAACCGCTGGTGGGACTCCCAGAACAGTTTCCGGAATCCGGATTCGTCCAAAGGGGATTTCTTGGCCAGGTAGATGGAGACCAGGCCGTGCCCATGCGCCCAGATGGTCATGGCCACGGAGAAGGCATCGTCCTTCTGGAAGAACCCGGACTCCATGCATTCCTGCACGCGGTCCACCAGGAATTGGAAAGTGGCCATGCTCTGCCGGTGGAGTTCTTCCGGGAGCCCCTCTTTACCCAATTGGGACGGGACTATGAAGATCACGTCGTAGTATTTGCTCTTCTCCAGGGCGAAGTCGAGATAGGCTTCGCAACCCTTGAGATACCGCTCCTCCGGGGTTTTGGCCGACAGCGCCGGGAACAGGTAGCCGCCGAATACCTTCACCGCCTCCCCGATGACGTTGTGAACCAGGTCCTCCTTGTTGCGGTAATGCCGGTAGATGGCGGTGGCGCTCACTCTCAGCTTGTCCCCTACGTGGCGCATGGAAATCCCCTTGAGGCCGTGCTCCAGGTACAGGTCCAAGGCGCATTCCAGGATGCGCTCCCGCAAATCGGACATAGTTAACAGTGTAAACTGAAATCATAAACCCGTCAAACGGGAGGGCGGGCTTATGGATGAGGGCTTTCTCTTAAGCCGGCCGGCGGCTGTGGGGGGATGCGGCGGCGGTTGCTTGGGCCTGGGAGAATCGGGTTCTCGGGGCTAAGCCCCGGAGGCGATCACTCGGCGGCTTGGGGCTTCGCGCCGATTTTCTTGGCGAGCACGGGAGGGGGAGCGCTTTGCTGGATGGTGAAGATTTCCTTGCGGACCTCCACGCCGAGGTTGTCGGCGAGGATTTTTTCAAGATTCGCATAGGCGGCGACGGGATCGATGACCGATCCTTTCGGGATCTTGAATTTGGCTTTCAGTTTGGGAATATCGTAACTGGCGTAGGCCCAGAAGCGCGCCTGATCATCCAGCGAGGTTCCCGCGGGCGGAGCCAGCGCCGCTTTCTGGGAAGCCTTCCCGCCGATGGTGCCGACGATCTTATCCTGCTGCGTATTCAGCATGAAGTTGACTCCCACCAGGATCGCGGCCGCGGCGATGGCCGCAGGCCAGATGCGCATGCCTTTCTTGGTCTTCTTCAACTTGATGACATCGTTCTTGCCCATTTGCCCGGAGGTGGCGAGCTTGCGGCGCATCTTCTCCAGGGTGCGACGGTCTTCGCGGCCCCGTTGGACCAGATTGTTTTCGTTCTCGTCGGCCATTACTTGGGTACTCCGATGGGATCAATGATTCGGGTTTTTCTCATTATGCCCGGAGGCGGGACCGGGCAGCCAGTCAAGCATGCGTAAATCGAGTGGAAGTCTTTGGGGAAGTTGATGGGAAGATTACGGTCTCTTGGGGGCGGGGAGCCGGATCGGCGCTTATTTGCCTTCCCGGCATTTTAATTTATCCGGGCGCCGGTAGCCGTTGCGATCGGTACCGTTCACTCTTCGTGGATCTCGTAATAATCCAGGTTGAACGGCGAGATCACCGTGGGGGTGCCGGGGGGCATGTTCTTGAGGGAGTTGTAGCGCGTGTCGAAGGTGAAGGCGCGCGTGGGCTGGACGTAAACGTTGTTGCCGGGGTTCCAGCGGAACTGTCCGGTACTGTAGAGGCAGCGCCAGAGCGCCACTTGGGAGCCGGAGAAGGTGAGGGTTTTGCCGGTCCAGTCCTCCATCAGGGACATGTGGTTGTGCGGCTGCCCGATGCGATCCGAATAGCTGGCGTTGTCATCCTGGTTCCAGTTGTAATAATCGGGATCGGCGGGATCGTTCCAGGCGGGATGCACGCGGGCGCGGCGCACGCCTCCCAGCAGGCATGCGTAGACCTCGTCGTTCTGGGCCGCGCGGGTGGCGGTGCCGGCGGTGTAGGACGGGTTCCAGCCCGGCGACAGCACGCTGATGATGTCCGCGGCGATGGCGGCGGACTTGGTGGCGGTCTTGTTGAAGTTGCCCCAGATGTAAACGGGGCAATTGGAGGCGAAGGTGATGTTGCGGCCCAGCGTGCTTGCGTTGTACAGCACGAAGACGTCCCGGGTGATGGGCGCGGCGGAGGCGTTGAAGCGGCCCTCCAGGTAGATGACCTGATCGGCGGGCAGGGTGGAGGCCAGGAAGAATTTGGACATGTCTATGAAGGTGGCGTTCATCCAAGTCTGATCGCCGAAGTCGTACAAAAGATCCGGGTTGGGGTTGCCCGGCGGGTTCACCAGGGCGTTATTCAGGCTGGCGTTGGAAGCCCCCGATTCGGCAGCCTCGCTGCCGTCCGCCAGATTGCGGTACCATGCCTTGATCAGGGTACCGGCCGCGTTACGTTTGCGGTAGATGAGATCGGCCTTGTAGACGAACTTCTGTTTCTTGGAGGTGGTATTCTCCGTGAACCCGGATTGGCCTTTGTCGTCCACGTTCTTGGGTTGGACTATGAGGATGGCGTTGCGCGTGCCGATGGGCATCTTGAAAACGGGGACTTGGCTGCCGTAGGCCACCCGCATCCGCTTGACGCCGCCGTAAAAGGGAGTATCCACCGGGGTGAAAGCGTTGGGAGGCGTCATGTAGGTGCCCAGCACGCCGTCCACGCCCTTGAACCGGATGCCCGAGCCGGCGGCGCTCTTCATGTTCCAGATGTCGCAGGGCGAGGTGAACCAGTCTTCCAGGGAAAGCAGGCTCCAGGGGAAAAGCTTGACGCGCGCGTTGCAATGCACCCGTCCGTTGATGGACATGTTTGATCCCGGATCCAGCAGCATCACCCCTTCCCAATAGGTGGCGAACTGGAAAATGGGGTATTGATCGAAGGCGATGCGCTGGCGGATGCGCGCGCGCGAGCCCGTGGACGTGTCCGTGGAAACCGCTTCGATGTTGGTATAGGACCGGAAGGTCAGGAGATCGAACTTGGTGCGGATGCTGTCCATGCGCTCCGCGCCGGAGGGGAGCGTCTCCATATCGCTGGTGACCACAACGTTGTGCCCGTAAAGGTTTACGGTGGTGGAAGGGAATTCCACCAGGAAGCCGTTGCTGTCCACGGAATTGGCGGTGCGGTTGATGACCATGGCGATGGCGGATTCGGCGGCATAGCGGGATTGCGATCCTTTCCTGGATTCCGTAGCCAGCTTGCGGCCCGACGATACGTTGGTGAGCATGGACAGCCCCAGCGTCATCACCGCGCCCAGCACCACCAGGGTCAGCAGGAGCACGTAGCCGCGCTGTTTCCGCCGGCCTGGCGGGACCCCTTGCATGTTCGCATCGCTCTCCCCATGGCCCTGCATGCCGCGCTTTGCATTACCCATTACATCGCCCTGTTGTAGAGGCGCCCCCGGCGCACCCCTACGATGGTTTCGAAACTTCGTTTGGTGGCGCCCGCAAGCGCATGGGAGCCTTTGACGCGCACGTATACCTTTACGCGCGATACCTTGCTGCTGTCGGTGATGTTGCGCGTGAAACCCCCGTTCCCGTCGGCGCTGACGTCGAAGCTCACGTCCAGGGAGTCGATGTTCACGGCCAGGGGGATGTTCTTGAGGGTGGATCCCTCCGCCAGGATGGTCTTACGCAAGGAACCCATGGTGTCCACGTAGAGGGAACAGTATTCCACGGGATAGACGAAATTGGCGCCCGTCAGCTTGGTTTCCAGGGACGGGTCCTTGAGGGTGATGGTCTTGGCGGCCACGTCCACGCTTTGCATTTCGCCCAGCAGGCAGTCCTCGTTGTGGGACACCATGATGAAACCGGTGCCGTCGAAAGGCGTGATATCGTTTACGGGCAGGACTCCGTCGTTGGGGTTAAGGTTGAGTTCGTCCACCACGGTCGCGGATCGATCGTCGCGATTGACGTAGGTGCTCACGCCGCGCCCGGATACGCATTTGCGCAGACCGCTCGCCCCCTGCGGCAGCCCGCCCCCCGCCGAGACCACCATGGTGCGCAAGTTGTTCACCACGTAGTCCACCGTCAGTTGCGCTTCGTTCACGTCGTTCTGCCGCAGGTGCATGCTCGTCTGGGAGCGGTACAGCATAAAGCCCGATCCCGCCACCAGCATGCCCACTGTACCGGCCAAAGCCATTTCCACGACCGTGAATCCGCGCTGCGCGCGGCCGGAAAAGGAGGGTTTCATGGATAGCATTTCCCGGCCGAAACTTCCTGGTAGTTGGACACGGTGCCGCTCAGCGTGCGGGTTGTGTCCACCACGGCCTTCACCACTATCCTGCGCATGCGGGATACGTCCAGACCCGCCATCATGGCGTCCGCCTGGGCCTGGGTATAGCTGGAAACGCTCAGCTTGACGTTGACTCCCTGGCGCGACTTGTAAGTGCTCCCGTTCATCAGGTCCAGGGAGCTGACGGGTTGGGTCATGGCCGAGTCCAGCACCTCGGACAAGGCTGCGGTGATCTCGATGTATTTCTTGTTGGATTTATTCCCCGAGATGGTGGGCTGCACCGTTTGCACGAATGCCGTCAGGGCGATGCCGGTGACCATCATGGCGATCATCACCTCGATGAGGCTCATTCCCCGTTGGGCTTTCCTGACGGCCATGGATCAGGGCCCCAGCACCCGGCCGGAAGCGGCGATGACTTGCAGCTTGGAAGAGTCGCCGTTCACGCCCAGGTAGGTGAGTTCAAAGCTATCGCCGGAGGATATCGCCCCGTTCTTCTTGAAGCAGATGTCCGTCATGGGCGTCGCGGAGGTGGCGGCCACCTTCAGGCTTCCCAGCGGGCTGAGCTTGGCGATGGAGGAAAGCGTATCGGTACCGTTGAAAACGTTATCCTCGTTCCTATCCACGAACAGGGAGGCGGTGTGCAGGGTGGAATCGAAATGCACGCCGAAATGCTTGGCTTCCACTATCGACCGGCGCGCGGCCAGGTTCAATAGGGTTTTCACCGCGGTCACATCGGCGGTTTTCTTGGCGCGCCCCAGCAGCGAATGGGCGAATATGGTGGTGGTGGCGGTGAGGATGAGCAGCACCACCATCATTTCCACCAGGCTGAATCCGCGCTCTTTCACCGGCGCGCCTTGATGGGAGGCTGCTTTAGTTCCATCACCTCCGCGCGCGCCTGCGCGCCCAGATCCTGCGTGAGCAAATCCTCCAGGTGATGCTGCGCGTCCACCGCATCGATCATGGCCGAGGCCGGGACCTTGAACTTCTGACGCAACTTTTGCGAATCGAACGCGGCGAAGGCCCAGAAGCGTGCGCGATCATCCAGGGAGAGGCCCGCGGGAGGCGCCAAAGGCGGAGAAAAAGTCCGCCATCCCACCGCTTCCAGGATCTCTTCCCGATGCGAATGCGCCAGGAAATGCGCCGCTACCAATAGCATGCAAGCCAACCCCATTCCCATCAGGGATTTGACGCCGGGCTTGCGCGATTTGCGCGCGGCGGGCGCGGGCTTCGCCACCGGTTTCTGCGGGGCGGACGCCAATTTACGCCGCATGGCCTCCAAGGTGGGGCGCACCTTGGGGATGCGCAACTCCAGGTTCATCTCATTTTTTCCGGGACCAAGGACCATTCGGATTTTCCCCGCCGCCGCCCAAGGGGCTCTTACCATTATCGAGATGTCCAGGGCATCCTTCAAGACATAGCGGGTAAGCGAGGTAAGCGCTTTGATCGGTTTTACTTGGTTGTTTCCGTTATTGGAACGCGGTTAGGGGATTTGGGACCTTTGGAGTCCGGGAGCGCCGGCGGCTTGCGTCCACGGGTCCGATCAAGCGGAAGGCGATGCTTGCGAGAGGGGGCGAGGCCGGAAAAGGGGAAACGAAAAAGCGCCGGCGCGGTGGGTCGCGACGGCGCTTCAATCAGGAAACGGGAGGGACTCAGTTGATGACGGAGCCGGGAAGCGCGCCGTTGACGGTGGCCTTGCCCACCTTGCCCAGCGTTACGGTCAGCTTGCCGGTGCCGGTGGTGGGGCCTACCCAGGCCAGAGAGAGGGAGCGGGTATCATCGGTACCGGCGCTCACGCTGTAGGTGGCGGCGCCGCTGTAGAGCTTGCCGGCGTAGGTGTGCAGCACGCCGTAGGCTTCCAGGGTCACGGTGTGGGAGCCGGGAGTGATATAGTCCCAGTAAATGTTGACGGTTTGGTTGGCCGCGAAGTAGCTGCCGGCGGCCAGCACCGAGTCCGCCTTGATGACGCCGTCGACCAGCAGCACCACGCGGTTGAGGTTCAGCTTGTCCTTGCCCGTGCCGGAAACGGAAGAGCTGATGCTGTCCGGAAGCGTGTTGAAATGGGCTTCGTACATGGCGAAGCGGGAGGCGAGGTTGAGGCTGACGAAAGCCGTGTCGGCGGGCTTGACGAAGAAGGGCGAGCTGGAACCGGTATGGACGACCGAATCCTTGGAGTCCAGGGATTTGGCGGTGATGACCCAGTTGCGCAAGGGGGGCAAAGTTAACGCGCGCACTACGGAAACCTGCGCGTTACCGCTGACCAAAGAGGTGTCCCGGACCGTGTCCGGGGGGGTAGCGCTGGAAACGGCCGTGACAATCAGCTTGGCCAGGTTGATGGTGGAGGTCTTGCTCAGAGCGCCCACCTTGCCCAGGACCACGGAGGATTTCACTACCGCGTTTTCCGGGGCCTGGTCCGTTTGGCGATCGGCTACCGAGTTGGGGGCTTTACCGCAATGCGCCAGAAAAGCGGGCGCCAGCAGCGCGATCATCAGTTTAACGGTTTTCGATTTGAGCGTATCCATCAGAAGTCCTCCCTGTTCCATACTCATGTTTCGGAGTCGTCGCGAGAAAACTTTAATGGTTATTCCATCAGCGGTGGAGTTTCCTCCCGCTAGAGGTTCTTGGCCCGGAACCCCGTTGTTGACCGGATTCGGGCCTGGACAAGCCCCACTATATAGATATGGGGGAATCCCCTACGGGATGAGAATCCATCGCCGGCTTCCTTTCATGTGCTGTAAAACCATTTCCCCACCGCAAAGGCGGGCACTATCCACAGCGCGCCGGCCAGCGCATAGGCGGGCGGCACATGGTTGGCCAGCATGGCGATCACATCCACCAAGGGGACAAAGCGCAGCATGGCGCCCACCATCTTGCCCGTGTTCTTGGGGGAAGGATCGGAAGCCAGGTTGCGCAAGGGGCCGCGCAGGAACATGGCGAGCGCCAGCCAGGCCGGCGCCATGAACGGTTCGTTCCGGAACCACGTAAGCCCCGCTATCGGCCAGGCGATGAACCAGGCGGCCAGCCCGCCCAGATAGATCATCGCCCGCCGGCGCGTATTGCCGCCCACCTCATCGCGCGCCAGGAAGGTGACCAGGGCGATATAGGCCCACAGGGAGATCAGCGCCGCCAGCAGGGGCTTGGGCCACGCTTCCGGATGGGAAAACGCGGCTGCGCCGGGGAGCGCGGACCAGGTGAGGGAAATGCCCGCCAGCAGATTGAGAGCCCGGCACAGGCCCATGGCAGCGGGCCCCAGGGCCGATCCCTTCAACAGGAAGTTGTAAGCGAAGATGGCCAGGCACAAGGCTGCGCCTATCCAAACGGATACGGGATTGGCCAGCCCCAGCAGGATTAATCCCACGGCCATCATGCCCAGACTCAGGCTCCATGCCAGCCCCAAGGGTATGGCGCCGGATGGAATGGGGCGATCGGGGCGTTCGCGCGCGTCCACGTCCTTGTCGGCCACGTCGTTCAGCGCCATGCCCGCCATGATGAAAAGGCCGGCGGCCAGGATGCCCGCGACCAAGCGCGGGGAAAGCGCGCGCCCGCCGGCCAGGAAATAGCCCGCGTACGCGTTGGACATGGAGCTGAACACGGTGGGAACGCGCACCAGCGAAAGGAAGTCCCTGCCTTTCACTTCCCCTCCGCGGTAACATGGGATTCGATCAGATCGCGCACCGCCGCCATGGGCAATTCCGCCTTGCCCGGATCCAACGCCATGAAATCCGAGATCACCATGGGCGCTTCGTCCGGGTTATCGGCGGGAGTGCCGTGGCTGCCCTGGACCAGCTCCGGCTTCAGCGGGATCACGTCCATGTAATAGCGGAAGCCCAGGGATTTCTTCAGGAGCGTAAGGCCCATTTTCACCTTGATGTTCCTGATGTCCGGATCCAGGAATAGCTCCGCGGGATCGTAGCCGGGCTTGCGGTGGATGTCCACGCAGCGCGCGAAGTCCGGCGCTTTGCTGTTGTCCTCCCAGTAATAATAGGTATACCAATTGTCCGGCTCCGCCATCAGCACCACGTCGCCGCTGCGGTCATGCTTGAGCCCCGCCTTCTCGATGGCATCGCCCGTAAGCACGGCGCGCTGGCCGGGTTCCTTCCGGAACAGGGCCGCCACCTCATCGACGCGCGACTTGTCCTTGACATAGATGTGGCAGATCTGGTGATCGGATACCGCGAAGGCGGCGCTGGCCCCTGCGTCCAGCATCTCCCAGGTGAGGCTGGCGCGGATTTCCAGGAACCCGGCCCGCCTCAGGATGCGGTTGGGATGGGTATGCCGGGTAACCTTGGTGATACCGTACTCGGAGACGATCATGATGCGGACGTTGCGCTCGCGGTAGAAGTCGATCAGATCGCCCACCACGTTGTCGATGGCCTCCAATTCCGGGCGCATCTCCGGGGCCCCGGGCCCGAAACGCTGCAGGCCGTAGTCCAGGTGCGGCAGATAGACCAGGTTCAGGGTGGGGCGCTTGCGCTCGAAGATCCATTTGGCGCAGGCGGCGATCCACCGGGAGGAACCGATGCCGGAGCCCGGCCCCCAGAACTCGAAGAACGGGAACGGGCCCAGCTCCTTGATCATGTAGTCGTGGATCTCGCCCGGTTCCGTGTACACGTCGAAGATCTTGCGGCCGTCCGCCGGGTACTGGGGACGGGGCGTAACGCTCCAGTCCGCGCCGGAATACATATTGTACCACCAGAACAGCTTGGCGCAAGTGAAGCCGGGCAATTCGCGCTTGAGCTTGTCGTACACCTTCTCGCCTTGGATGAGGCCGTTGTTCTGCTTCCAGAATCCCACTTCCGCCTGGTCGCGGAAATACCAACCGTTGGCCACGATGCCGTTCCGGGCGGGCAGCTGGCCGGTGAGCATTACGGCCTGGCTGGTGCAGGTGACGGCGGGGAAGGCTTCGCGCAGCCGTGCGCTCCAGCTTTCCTGGATGAACTTCTTGAGGCGCGGCGTGCCGGGGCCTATCAGCGAGCGCGTCAGGCCCACCACGTTCAATACGGCTGTCTTATTCATTGTGGGCATTGGGTACCGTCCCTGCGGGCGTATGGGATTGGATGAACGCGAGTTCGCGCGCGATGCAGCGGGCCAGATCGGCATCGTCCTTGGGCCGATGGGCCTGGGGCAACACGCTCCATGTATAGGTTTCCACCTCGAAATGGCGGCACAGGTTCCGGTCGATGGCGTAGCGGTAGGCCTTCAGCATTTCGTCCCGCGTGGTGGTGACGGCGCTGGATCCCAGGAGGCTTTGGGAATCGATGGGCAGGTGGTAATGCACGCGCCAGGGATGCGCCCAGAGATCGATCCCGGCCTCCGCCGCCGCCAACGCTTCCGGCAGATCATCGAAGGAAACCATGCCATGGGGGGTGAGGATGCGCGTCTGGTGCAGGAAGCGCTCTTCCACGAATTGCCTCCGCAGTTCCAGGGATGCGCGATCCGGATCGGCATGGAATTCCAAAGCGCTGGAAAGCTGCATCTTCACGATGCGGATACCGTTGGCAGCCAGGCGATCGAGGGCATCCACCGCTTCCTCGAACTGCACGGCCTGATGGCAGGTGTCGTAGCAGAGGCCGCAGAAATCCGCCAGGTCCTGGCTGGAAATGCCCGCGCGCTGGGCCGCCGGGCGCAGATGGGCGTCCCAGAATCCCATCACCTGATCGATGGTTTCCAGCACGCAACCGGGCTCCGGTTCCAGGCCCAGCCTTACGCTGCGGCCGTCCAGCTCGCGGATGGCGCGCGCCTCGCGCACGAAGGCGCACAGGTTCTCGGCGCTTTTCCGGGATTGCGCCTCGCTCCAGCCTATGCGCCAGCCCAGCGGCAAGGTGGACACGGATCCCTCCCCGCCCACCGGCAGCAGGGAAGCGAGCAGGCGCGCGCAGGCCACCGTATAGGCAAGGCGTTCGGGCGTGGTCCAATCGGGATGGTAGACCTTGGTCTTGACCACCTTGTCATGGAAGTTGCCGTAGGGGAAAGCGTTGCAAGTGAAGGCGGAGAGATCGTGCTCCGCCAATAGGGATTTCAGACGCGCGCGCGCGTTTTGCGGTTCGAGGTTCATCTCCGCTATCAGGGAAGCCGGGAACCAAAGCCCCAGCGGCTGGTTTTTCCAGCCCAGCTCCGCGCGGACGGCAGGCCCAAAGCGGCCGATGATATCGCTCCAGCTGGCCCAATCCCCCAGAGGATGCACATTGGTGCAATAGGTTAGGCCGAGCTTTTTCAAGTTTTATAGCCTTCCGATCGGAAAGGTCCGCCCTGCTCGCGCAACCGGGCAAAGTTCCGGTTCCCAAAGTTAGGGCCCAAGGTTAGATTAATTTAGTGGAAAAGCACGACCAAGCCAAGGTAACGGCCCAGACTACCGTTCATAACCTTCCCCATCCTTCCCGCGCCGCCACCGCCGCGCCTGCCTCCATGGGTGTTAGCGCGGAAACGTGGCATTCGCCGCTGGCGGGCGGCATGCCCATCATTTTCGGGGCCGGCGCGCTGGATCGCCTTCCCGATTTGCTGCTCAGCCATAAGCCGGATAAGGTCTTCATCATCTCCGATCAGCGCGTATTCCATTTGCACGGCGCGGAACTGCTGCAATCGCTGTCGCCCCATTTCGCTCCCGAGATCATCCTCATCGGGGAGGGCGAAGGCGAGAAGAAAATGTCCAATCTCGAATTCCTGTGCGAGCAGTTGTTCGAGCGCGGCATCACCAAATCCTCCCTGGTCGTCAATTTCGGCGGCGGCGTTACGCTCAATATCGGCGGGCTCGCGGCTTCGCTCGTCTATCGCGGCATCCGCTTCCTGCACGTGCCCACCACCTTGATGGCGCAAAGCGACGTCATCGTTTCCAACAAGCAGGGCATCAACTTCGCGGGCGGCAAGAACCGCCTGGGCGTCTTCGCCACTCCCTTGGCCGCCGTGGCGGATCCGCACTTCTTCCGCACGGAACCGTTGCGCCAATTGCGCGCCGCCGCGGTGGAGTATTGCAAGAATGCCATTCTGCTGGGCGGGGAGCATTACCAGGAAGCGCTGCGCTTCTTCTCGGTGCCGGATACCTTCTCCGCGCCGCAGCTGGATCGCCTGTTGGTGAACAGCCTTAAGCAGAAATTCGAGATCGCGCGCCTGGATCCCAAGGAGAAATCCCTGGGCCTCATGCTCGAATACGGGCATACCGTGGGGCATGCCCTGGAATGGCTTTCGCAAGGCAGGCTCATGCACGGCGAGGCCGTGTACCATGGCATGAACGTGGCCGGGCAATTGGCCCATCACCTGGGCATTATGCCCGTGGAAGAGCTCAAGAAGCAATCGCTGCTGTTGAGCCGCCTACGCGGCATCCCGCCCATCCCCAAGGATATTTCCGTGGGCCAGATCCAGGCCAGCGTGCAACGCGACAACAAGAAAGTGGGCAAGGGCATGGCCTTCATCCTGATGAAGGCGGTGGGGCAAGTGAATATGCAGGACGGCTCCGTGCTGACGCCGGTTTGCGAATTCCAGCTCAACAGCGTGCTGCTCGAGTATTGGGATGCTTTGCTATAGCACCGGCTCCCTGCCGGACGGAATCCCTTTCGCCAAAATCGCCGATATCCTGAGCCCCACCCCGTTCACGGGCGTGGAGCTGGTGATCACCGCGGAGATGCTTCCCCTCTCCGGCGACTCCGCGTATTGGCACGGTGTCCGCAATTTGTTCCAATCCCGCGGACTTGCCTTCCGCAACGTGCATATGGGAGCCCCCCATCTCATGGGCCGGGAGGCCCATCGCCCCGGGCTATCCGCTCTGGATCCGGCTGCGCGCGACATGAAGATCCGGACCGCGGAAAAATGCCTGGCCATCGCCCAAGCGTTGGCCTGCCCCCATCTCACCCTGACCAGCGGACTCACCGAATCGGAAGCGGAGAGGGGGGTGCAGGTCCAGGCCTTCCGGCTGGCACTGCGCGAACTGGTTGTCCGCTTGCCGGATTCCGTGAAGATCCTGATCGAGCAGGAACCGGAGCATGTCATCAACTCCGCGGATCAATTGCTGGCGCTGGGCCTGGAATTCCCCGGGGCCGTGTTCGCCAATTTCGATGTGGGCCATAGCCATGTGCTGGGCGAAGACATCGCCGCCGCCATCGCCGCGCTGGGGCCGCTGCTACGCAACGTGCATCTGGAAGATATCCGCGGCCGCGTGCATGCGCATAAACTATACGGGGACGGCGACATCGATTTCAACGCGGTTTTCCCGGCCCTCCACGCCATCGGTTATCGCGGGGACTATACTCCGGATCTGTATCCGTTCAAGGATGATTACGAGTCCGCCATCGAGGCGTCGGCGGCATTCCTGCGCAAGCACGGCGTGTTGACGCGGGCTTTGTAAGGGCCCGGGACCCCAGGTCACCCGGCCTTCCAGCTATTCATTGACTCCAATCTCTTGCATGGTGCAATACTCTTGGAGATCAACGGGCGGATCCTGCCTGTGGAAATCAAATCCGGATGGGTAACGCAAGCCAAGAGTTTGAAAGTATTCGCGGAAAAATACCGGCCTGCCTGCCGCGCCATCTTGAGCGCGAGAGGCTTTTCCCAAGACAAGGAGAAAGGCGTATTCCATATCCCCCTTTACCTTGCCGCCCGTCTAAGAAGCCTATTCGCGAAGTCGTAAGCTTCCCCTTGTTCCCCAGGCCCCGGCGCTACGGTACGGTTTTCGCCTGCTGAAATCCTGTCGCAATCAATCCGGTTCGGGTGCGAAAGCGACTTTTAAAAATATCGTAGCCTTAAATCGAAGCTATAGCATTGGCATTCTAATAGACGCCTCCAGAGTCGATTTCCTGGACTCGCATTTTTCGGGAAATATCACTACGGAAGGTTTACTAGAATCGGGTACAAATTCTTATGTGAGGTTGCTCAATACCATCATCAACAATAATACGTCCTCCGGTGGTGGCGGAGTGACTTTGGAGGGTGGAGCGCTTTGCGCGGGAAGCAATTCTCAAATCCTTGATAATACGACTTACGAGGTAACATCTTTTGGCGGATCTTTTACCAGAGAAGCCAACGTTATCATGGGCCCAAATGGCATAAGCGATGGAACAAACACCATTGTGGGGTCCTGTCAGGCGCCGTAGAAAACCCCACTTTTGGATAACCAGGTCGCAACCGTAGTCGACTCTTGCTGAAAGAACGTGTTGGAATATTAGCTGCTATACAAGCCGGCGTTCTATATCCTCGCGCACCTCGTTTTCAATTCATCAGTAACAGTCATCGCATGAAATTCATCCGCAAATTGAGCTATTCGCAAAAACCGATTCCGGCCAAGATCTCATTTCCAAGGGAGAGGCAATGCGCAGTCCAATGGCCGAGCGGCCTAACGCTTCGCGTAATCCAAGACTGTCAGGGGCCTGTGAGGACGCAATGCGGGAAGGCGGGTAAGTGAACTGCGTCGGGGCGGTATGCCAGAAACGCACCCGTATCATGGTGTCCTAGGCAAAGGAACCGGTTTTGTACTCAACTGGAATACGCCTTTTGGATGGCATGACGATTGCATTGGCGGAAGCAGAGGTAGATTACCCTTCGATTCGATTAGGAACATAATAGTGCCGCCTAACCGATAATTAAGCAACAACCGCCCTTATGGTTTTTTGGATGGCTACATGGCGGCGCCATCGGTTATCCATTCACGATAGCCGTTTCAAGGGTGCCGGCCATCGACTTTGAATGAGTTGTGTATTTGGTTTTTTTACTATGTTCGCTTCGGGATTCAAATCCGTTGTATGGGGTGAGGAAAGAATGGAAAAACTTTTTAAAATCAGTATCGTAACGGCCGCGATTTTAGGCATGTGCACGATCACGCAAGTTCAGGCGCAGCAGGATTATATGCCGCCGATGAGCGGGTGGCCCGCCGGCGTGCAAACTCAGTGGCAGGTGCAAGGGGAATATTACGGTAGCCAAACGCAAAATAGCGCCGTTCATTTGGGCGCTTGGCTGGTCGCGGGCGGTGGTACCAACTACGGTTTGGTGCTCCTGCCCGGAGGTTTGCTCGATATCCCCAGCCAACAATACGGTGGCTGGGACAAGGCGACACGCTATCAAGGAGCCACCGGACCTGCCCTGGGAACGCTCAATGGGAAAGTGTTCAATGTAAGCACCGCCACCGGCGGCTACACCGCGGATAGCATTACGGGCAGTAATGAATCGCGCGCGCTTTACGTCCACAACATCGATGGAAAATCGTACGTATTGCAAAGGGTCAAGCGCCATAGCCCCACCCGCGGCTTCAGCGCCGCCCAAGTAAAGAACGTGGCGGGCGCCGGCGGCGTGATCAGCCTGTGGGATTCCGCCACCGGGCAGGCCGATTTGAAGAATTGGCAGCAAGTGGATAACGCCGCGCAGGTCAAATACAACTACTTGTTTCGCGGCATCCAAACCGCCAACACTTACGGTTCGTACCTGCTGCACATCGAATTTCTGTCTTGCTTCAACCCTACCGCCAACCAGCAAAACCGGGCCAATAGCGGCATCTATGTACAACACGGCTATGAAAACCAGGTCCTGGATAACTTCGGTTTGTCCGGGGCCCTCAATGAATACGGCGCCATATACGAACTGAAGGCTCCTAAGGTCAATGCGGAATTGCCGCCGCAAGTCACTTTGCAAACCTATGACATTTATTTCAAGATACGCACCTCCGGCAAGCAGGGAGACGCTGCCGGGCAGGCTACGGAAACCACTTACGCGAACGGCGTATTGGTGCAGGACGAAACCGCCATGCCCTCGTATACGCCCGGCGCAAGCCCTCCCGCAAGCCCGCTCGCCAATGGGCCGCTTTACCTGCAAAATCACGGTAATGAAATCGTATTCAACAATATTTGGATCGTGCCCAACGCCACTCCAATCAGCCTGCCCTATAGCTCCATCTTGGCTACGGCCGATCCTTCGGTATCGATCAAGAGCCAGATCCAACCTCTCGGGCGCAGTATGGATTTCGGGAAACTGGATCTCGAAACGGTGTTCGATCTTACCGGGCGCGCTATACCGGTCCATGGAAAAGCGCTATCCATCATCCCGACAGAAACGTTCAACTCCAAGAAGCCTTAGTTTCCGGCTCCTGACTTCAACCGGATCCGATCTTTGCATCGGATCCGATTTGCCATGAATCAGATATCCCTTTGATCCGACGTTGACCATTTGTAAGAGGAGTTATTTATGTCCAATTTCCGTCCAACATTTGTGCTGGGAACGGTTGCTGCGATACTCATAGGCAGCGCCCTCGCCCAGGATGAGGGTTTCAAGCTTGAGCCGATGCATGCCTTCTCGGCTTGGGAAGTCGGAAAGGTCGAGCAGTACCAGCCTGATGCGGCGGGAGGCCAGGTTGCGGGTAAGTACAAGCAGCTCATCGATCATGCTGCGGTTTGGCTATTGGAAGAGGCGCATTTGTCTTCAAATGCCAAGGTTTTCCTGGGGGTGGGAGGAGCTTATTTTTTCATCCTTCCTTCGCCGGGAAATCAATATAGCTTCGGGCAACGGTCGGGTTTCGGCCTGACCGACGCGCATGGGGAATTCGAATTCTGGAAGCAAGGCGAAGGCGATCGCGATCACGGGTTGCGGCTCAAGCTGGGAGTCTTTCCCTTCAAATACAACTCGGACGCCAAAAACCTGGGCGAATACATGTTCCGGACTTACACCTATCCCACGGTGATTTTCACCGGAGGGTTGACCCTGATCAATAGCGCGATGGCGCAACTCAACGGGTTGGACGCGAATACCAAAATCGGGGGCTTTGAGAATGACGTGATGCTTACAGTCAAGACGGATCAAATTCCGACTGCCGCTCTCAGCCTGACTGACATCGTTTCTTATTCCTTCAAGAACGTGTTGACCCTGGGGGCCGGGCTCATGTACGACAATTTCTATGACCCCACCGGCCTGGAAAAAGGAGATTATGCCGGCGGCCACGCCGTGGGCGAAGGGGCTTATTTCACCATGAAGGACGGCAGCATCGCCTATCCGTCCAATACCCCGCCGGATCCGACCCTGATAGCCGATACTTCATACTATACCTTCACAGGTGAGAAAGCCATGGCCCGTGCCGCGTTGGATTTCGGCAAGCTTCTCCCGGAAAACAGCCTCCTGTCACCCGGGGATTTGCGGGTATACGGCGAAGCCATTTTGATGGGCATCAAGAATTATCCGGGGTACTTCAATAAAATGAGCAATCGGTTCGCCTACATGGCCGGCATCAATTTGCCCACCTTCCGTTTGATTGATGTTCTGTCCTTTGAATACGAATATTGTAAAAACCCCTACAAGAACAGCCAGGGCGTGCCTGCCCGCTCCTTGGTCCCCACTCCCGAGCCCTCCGGAGAAATCACCAACGGAGATAACCTCAAGTGGACCCTTTACGCCAAGAAGGACATCTATAGGTCCTTTTCCATTTCAGCTCAGGCGGCCAGCGATCATTTACGCTTGGTGGATTATTTCGGCCACACTAACGATGAAGACGTAATGCAACATAAGAATGACTGGTACTGGGCCGTGCAGCTGGGGTATTCCATCTAAAGCGGATCTGCAAGATAAGTTCGAAAGAGCATATCGGACTTATCACCCTTGGACTAGCCGGCCCATCGGTTAGAATCGTGCTCCCAGGAAACGGAGGGCGCGATTCAGCTTATCCTATGCTCTGCATCCCATGCATCGCGCATTTACACTCGCCTCTTACCGTTCCGGCGGGCTTGCCTTTCGGCCCTTTCGGTACCGGCATTCCCGGCTTGCGGGCGGCGCTTCCTCCTGGCGCACAAAAAACCGGCGAATGCTTTGCGATTACCGGATTATATTATGGGCCTCTCCATGGGAACCCTCGCGCACCTTTCCGCACCCGGCCGGCCGCCGGGCCCCTTTGCCCGGCCTGCGTTGCCGGCCGCCGCCCTGGCGTTGCCGCTCCTGGCCCTGTTCCCCCTTTTCCTCTCCGGCATGTTGGCCGGCTGCGGATCCGGTTCGCGGCCCCCGGAGATCAAGATCCTCTGGGCCGAGTGGCGGCCCTCGGACGCCTTGGCGGAGCTGGGGCGGGAATACCAGGCCAAGACCGGGGTCCCCGTCAAGGTGGTGAAGAAATCCTGGGACGGCGCCTTCGGGGACGCGACCTTCTCCGAGTTCCGCAACCGGGACGGCAATTACGACATCATCATCGGGGACAGCCAATGGATGGGGCTGGGAGTGGTGGGCGGCCATTACCTGGAACTGACCGACTGGATGAAACAAAACGTACGCATGGACAATCTGGAGCCGGCAGCGCTCAAGTGGTATTGCGAATACCCCAAGGGTTCGGCGCGTTATTACGCCGTACCGTGCGAGGCGGACGCCATGGCCTGGGCCTATCGCAAGGATCTGTTCGAGGACGCCGGCCACCGCGCCGCTTTCGCGCGTTTCCTGGAATCCCGCCACGTAACGCCCCCGTTTCCCCTGGGGCCGCCCAAGACTTGGAGCGAACTCGCCTGGATCGCCAAGTATTTCAAGCAGGCGATTCCGGGCATGGCGGGCCTGGTCATGGCAACCTCGCGCAAATACGACATGGCCACCATGAGCTTCGAGCCCGTGATGTGGTCCTTCGGGGGGGACTTCGGGGATTACGTCACCAACCGCGTGACCATCGATTCGCGCGGGACCGTGGACGCTTTGCGCTTCTATACGGAGCTGATGGAAAGCACGTCCCCGGGGGGCCGCAACATGGGCTACGGGGAAGTGGCGGCGGAATACATCGCGGGCCGCGCGGCCATGGCCTGCAACTTCCTGGCCTTCTTCCCCGCCATCGCCAGCCCCGGCGACAATCCGGATTTCTACGACAAGACCGGTTATTTCAATTCGCCCGCGCAGGTGGGATCGGATGGGGTCCGCCGCCGCGCCGTGGCCCTGGGCGGGCAGGGCATGAGCATCAACGCGCATATCTCCCCGGAACGGCAGGAACGCGCCAAGGCTTTCCTGAAATGGTTTTGCGAATCCGGTACGCAGCGCCGATGGGCGGAAAAGGGCGGCTTCACTTCCGACAGGACCGTGCTGAAAGGCGAATCCTTCCGCAAGGCCGCGCCTTACAACCCCCTCTTCGAGGAAGCGTTCCAATTGATGCGGGACTTCTGGTCCGTGCCGGAGTACGACGATATGATGAAGGCCTGCCAGCGCGAATTCTGCGCCGTGTTCCAGGACGGGGCCAATCCGGTGGAGGCGGTCCGCCAGATCCAGTCGGAGCATGAGGCCATCCTCCGCAAACGGGGGCGGATCCGATGAGCGCCAACGCGCCCGGCCGCGCCCATCGCTTTATGTCGGACGCCTCGGCGCGCAACCTGTGCATCATGCCCGCGCTGGCGCTACTGATCGCCTTCAATGTCTTTCCGCTGCTGGCCAGTTTGGGCATCAGCTTCACGGACTTCAACCCCATCATCGACGCCTCCCCGCGCTTCAGCGGCATGGAGAACTACACCGCCCTCATCGACAGCCCGCGCCAGGAAGTATGGCGTTCCTTTTCGCGCACGGGCGCGCTGGTGCTGGTGACGGTAGGCCTGGAAACCCTGATCGGCTTCGCCGTTGCCCTGCTCTTGCGCCGCGGTTTCCGCGGGCGCGGCCTGTTCACGGCCATCCTGCTCATCCCCATGATGCTGTCCCCGGCCGTGATGGGGTCATTCTGGCGTTACCTCTTCAACGCGGACTACGGCGCTCTCAACTGGCTCTTGGACGCGCGCTGGAACTGGGACGGTTCGCGCGCCCTGTCCTTCTGGGCGGTGGTGATCGCGGAAGTGTGGATGTGGTCCCCGTTCATGATGCTGCTCTCTTTGGCGGGCCTTAACTCCATCCCCAAAACGCTCTATGAGGCCGCGGAAGTGGATCGTGCGGGCCGCTGGCTGCGCTTCCGCCATATCACCTTGCCGCTGGCCGCGCCCATGATTCTCCTGGGCGTGGTCTTCCGCGCCATGGACACCTTCCGCCTGTTCGACACCGCCATGGTCCTCAACGGCAACCTGGAAGGGCAGCCCACCACCTTCGTCAGCGTGCTCCTGCACGCGCGCGGGTTCGGCGGCAGCCGCTCCCTGGGCGAGCCCACCGCTCTGGCCTACCTGCTCCTCATCGCCTCGCTGGCCTTGGCCACCCTGGTGCTGCGCTACCTGGACCATGTCCGAGGCGATCGGCACTACGGAAGGCGCCTGTGAGGGCGGACGGCGCGGAAACCAAGGCCGCTCCCGTGCGGGCCCTGCTGCTGGCGGCCTACGCCATGATCAGCCTGGCGCCGATTGCCTATATGGTGCTGACGGCTTTCAAGCTCCCGGCCGATACCGCCGCCCTCCCCCCGCGCTTCCTGCCCGGCCTTTCGGCTCCGGAAAACTCCTTCTGGTTCCGTTTCTCCCTGGGCAACTTCGCGCGCATCCTGGCGGATGCGGAAACCCTGCGCTACCTCTTCAATTCCGTATTCATCTCCGTCTGCAGCACCGCCCTGTCGGTGGCCGTGGGGTCACTCGCGGGTTACGGGTTCAGCCGCTTCCCCTTCCGCGGCGGCCGCGACGCGCTCTTCTTCGTCCTCTCCACGCGCATGCTCCCGCCCCTGGCCGTGGCCGTCCCCATCAGCTTCATGTACAGCCGCCTGGGGCTGCTGGACACGCGCTTCGGGCTCATCCTCCTCTACACCTGTTTCAACCTGTCCTTCACCACCTGGATGATGAAGGCGGTATTGGACGAGATCCCGCTCGCCTACGAGGAGGCCGCCATGCTCGACGGGCAACTGGCATCGAACATGATTCGCGATAACCGGTTGGTGGGAATCCGGGTGCGCTACCCCGCTGCTTACCGGTCCTCGTTTGAGAAGCTCGAATCGCTTCAATTAACATCTGTCACCGGCAACACCATGCCGCTCTCAAGCCTGGTCACCAAAGAAGTGGAGGAAGGGCAAACCGAAATCCATCGCGACAATCTGCGCAACATGACGTCGGTAACCGCGCGCCTTTCAGGCCGCGACCTCGGTTCTGCAATGGATGAAATTCGCGCCCGCCTGGCTAAAGAACTTGTTGTTCCCCCTGGCACAGACATAGAGTATGGTGGCCTCTACCAAATCCAGCGCGAATCGTTTCTCGGTCTCACCCAAGTGTTGTTGATGTCCATCTTGCTCATCTTCATCATTCTCGTCTTTGAATTC
>JANYDA010000013.1 GCA_025360005.1 Fibrobacteria bacterium | reverse complement strand
CTTCGGCCGCGGGCCCGGCTAGCGTCAAGCGAGGTAGAATTTAAGCAGCTCCTGGGTCGTATTGTCCCAGGTAAACCGTTCCGCCCGCGCCAGACCGTGCGCGATGGAGGCATTGCGCGCTTCCGGGAAGAACAGCAGCTTGTGAATGGCGGCGGCCCAGGCGGAAGCGTCCCCGGGTGGGAGCAATCCGGGCGGGTAACGAAGCAGGGAGTTCAAGGGTTCGATATCCGATGCCAGCACTGGGCAGCCCAGGCGCATGGCCTCCACAATGGGGATCCCGAAGCCTTCGCGGGTGGAAGGGAACAATAAGCACAGCGCCTTCCCGTAACAGGCCTTGAGCTTGCCGTCGGACGGGTTTTCCAGAACCGTGATCCAGGCCGGAAGGACCCGGCTCTCCAAGCCCCCGGCTTGGCCGGGGGCGGGCGCCAGCCGCGCCTCGATGTTCTGGCGGTTGCCTACGATGACCCAATTGAGGTGGATGAAACGCGCGCGCAATTGCGTGAGCGCGTCCCGGATCAGGGCCAGATTCTTATTGGGCATATCGCCCACGGAAAGCGCGAAGTTCTCCATGTGCCAGGGCTCAGGCTCCACGCCGTCGAAATGATCGCCTCCCAAAGGGACAACGGTGATGCGGTCCGCGTTCACTCCGCCCAACAGCATGGTGTCCACCTTGACCTGCTCGGAATCCACCACGATGCGGCGCAGCCTGGGCAGGCGCTTTTTCTGCAGGCGGATGCGCACCGTGTTGCGGTAGAATATCTCGATGGCGGAAGCGGACTCGGAGAACATATGCCAATCGTGAATGGTGGCGATGCCGCGGAAAGCGAAGAGCATGGGGAAGGAGACTTCCTGGAGCGGGCCCATGGCCGTGAAGTTGTGCAGGATGTTGATGCGGTGGCGCAAGAGCAGGAAAGGCAGGACCAGTTGGTCCCAAAGCCAAGGGCGTTGCCAGGCGGGCGCGGCGAAGCGAACGGGGATTTCCGGAAGCGGATTGGGACGATCGGCGCGGATAAGGCTGCTGATGTTGAAGCGCGGGCGCTTTTGGCGGGACTCCTGCAATGCGGCCGCGGCGATGAGCTTTGCGATTTCAAAGGTATACCGGCCTACTCCTTTGCCGGCGTAGCCGCATTGCAGAGGCCGGATGTCCAGGACCACGGTACGGGGACGGCGCCATTGCGCGAATAGGCGGGAGAAAAGTGTTTTCAAGAATTCGGCCTTAATTGGCTAAAGAATAGCCAAATAAACCAAAACTACGGGAGAACGGCGACAAAGGCCATGGATTTTGTTTAAATTACTCGGGCTGGGCCGGTTGGGATTCATCCCGGGCAGAGTCCAGGGGCGTTGCCCCGTATATATACAATGAAGCATTATGATTAAAGTCGCCGCCGTCGAGGCCGATTCGGATGCCGAACGGGCGGGAATCCTACCCGGAGATAAAATCCTCACGATCAACGATGAGGACGTGCGCGATCGCCTGGATTTTGAATTCCACCGCAGCGGCGGCTTCCTGGATTTCGAGATCATGCGGGGCGACAACGTGATGCGCGTAGCGGTGGAGCGCGATGAAGGCCAGGTGCTCGGCATCGAGCCGGAAGTGATGAAGATCCACCTCTGCAAGAACAACTGCGTTTTCTGTTTCGTGCATCAGACTCCCAAAGGCATGCGTAAATCCCTGTACGTGAAGGACGAGGACTATCGATACTCCTTCCTGGACGGCCATTTCACCACCCTTTCCAACATGAAGGAAGCGGACTGGCAGCGCATCCTGGAGCAGAAGCTCTCGCCCATCTACGTGTCCGTGCATTGCACCGAGCCGGAGATGCGCGCCAAGCTGCTCAAGAACGACAAACTGGAGCCCGTGCTGGACCGGCTTTCCTGGATGCGCAGGCACGGCATCAAGTTCCATACCCAGATGGTCATCATCCCCGATTGGAACGATAAGGGTTACCTGGAACGTTCGCTCAGGGAGTTGCGCCCGTATTACCCGGACCTGCTTTCCATTTCGGTGGTTCCCATCGGACTCACGGCCCATCGCAAAAACCTGCCGGACCTGCGCCTGTGCGCGCGGGAAGACGCGCTGGACATCCTGGAGCGCGTGGAACGCCATGGCCGGGAGGCATTGGCGGAAACGGGCGAGATGTTCATCTTCCCTTCGGACGAGCTTTACATCCTGGCCGGGATGGACGTGCCCGCGGCCGAATTCTACGGGGACTTCAGCCAGTACGAGAACGGCGTGGGGACCATCCGCACCTTGAAGGATGATTTCGCCCGGGAACTGCGCTATCTGCCCAAGGCCAAGTCCGGCTGGGACATCACCGTTCTGACGGCTCCCCTGGCGGAAGCGACCCAACGCGGCATCCTGGAAACCCTGCGCGTCGAAAAGGGCCTGAGCTCGGAGTTGCTGGTGTGCGAAAACCTCACCTTTGGATCCACCGTCACCGTGACCGGCCTTTTATGCGGCAAAGACTTCGCGGCCGCGCTGGAACGCAGTACCGGCAAGGGTCCCGTGCTCATTCCGCCCAACAGTCTCAACAAAGACAGTCTGTTCCTGGATGACATGGGCCCGAAAGACTTGGAAAAACGCTTCGGCCGCAAGGTGCTGGCCCCCAACAGCTTCCGGGAATATTTCCCGGTTTGAAACGAGCGCGCCGATGAATTTAAGCCCCGGCCGTGCATTCCTTTTTCTCTCGGCAATCCTCTTGGCCGCGGTTGCGCCGCGGGCCCAGGACGCCGACAGCTCCGAACGCGACGAGGATTCGGTAGTATCGGCCCACAAAAAGATACACGCCATCCCATATCCCAACGGGGCCATGTACGTCAACCGCGGGATCTCCGGATCGTTCATGGGCGGTAAGCACAGGAATCTGGGCGAGGACCAAGGCCTTTTCCAATGGCAGGGAGAACTGAGCTATTTTTATACCGATTGGTTGTCCGGCGGCTTCGGATTCAAAATCACGGCGGGCGAACCCTACTTGGCGGAACAGAAAATCTTCAACCGCTATTTCGCCCATATCCGATTCCACAAAGCCTGGGAATCGGCTTCGCTTTACGTGGGCCCGCAGGTGGGGGTGGGCAATCTCAACCTGCTCACGGATTCCACTTCGGACACCAGCAGCACCTCCAACACAAAAACCGCCCTCGGAGGCCGATTTAAGAAAATCGCGAATACCAAGCCGACGTTGGGATTGGATTTGGGAGGCGGATGGATGTTCAGCCGCTATGTGGGTTTTACCCTTGGAAACCACCTGGAATACTCCTTTGTCGACGAAGATGGGGTAGGCGTTTACAATGCCCTCAACCTACACGTCAATCCCGGATTTTCCTTGGATATTATGGCTTTTACGGACTCCCTGCGGAAATTGGTTTCCGCCTTCTACGTCAGCGTGGAGCTACAAACCGGCTATCTGATTTTTGAAAAACGAGGACATCGTGAGGATCATGCCGAGATAATAGGGATTGGATTGGCTTTTTAACGCGTCCGGACGCGGCCAAACCCTTGCCGACCCCGGGCTTTCTTGATACTTTTGCCGTCCCCGATCCGGCTCTCCGCCGGAACCGGGGTCAACATCAACCTGCTCCGGACACCTAGCCGGGGCCTTGGGAACCGAAGCGGTTCCTTGCCCAAAGGAAGGTAAATTTGGCGAAGCCCTATGAAACCGTTATTGTCGTGGATGCGATGATCCCCGACGAGTCCATCGCATCGGAGTTCGATGCGATCAATAAGCTCATCGAGACCCAGGGAAAGATGGTCAAGCTTGACCGTTGGGGCAAGCGCAAGCTGGCCTATCCCATCCGCAAGCGCACCCATGGCGAATACGCCGTGTTCTATTACGAGTCCGAATCCGGCGGCCTGTCGGCCGAGCTGGACAAACGCTTGCGCATCAATGAAAACGTATTGCGTTGGCTGACCGTGGCCGACAATCCCGTCGGAGTTCCCGCGGATCGGCTTCCGGAAGCCGAAGGCGGAGCCCCGGCCGAATCCGAGCGTTCCGAACGCGGCGGCCGTGATCGCGATGATCGCGGCGGACGTGACCGCGACCGCGATGACCGCGATGACCGCGGAGACCGTGGCGACCGTCGCCCCAGAAGAGGAGATGACTAATGGCCGAGCGTAGAGAAAAAGACGGCAAGACCAAACGCAAGAAGATCTGTTACTTCACCGAGAACAAGATCAAGTTCATCGACTACAAGGACGATAAGCTGCTGCGCAAGTTCGTGAACGAGCGCGGTAAGATCGTGTCCCGGAAGATCTCCGGTACCTCGGCCGTTTACCAACGCGAGCTCGCCATCGCCATCAAGCGCGCGCGACACCTCGCCCTGCTGCCCTTCGTGGCAGAGAACATGCGTTGAGGCACAAATGGAAATCATTCTGAAAGAAGACGTGCATAACCTGGGCCGGGCCCTTGAACTGGTTAAGGTCAAGACCGGATACGCGCATAACTTCCTGTTCCCGCGCAACCTCGCGGTGCTGGCCACCCAGACGGCAAAGCGGGCCCTCGCCGCCGAGCGCGCCAAGGCCGAGGAACGTTATCGCCAGGAGAAGGCTCTGTTCCAGGTCCAAGGCGAAAAGATGAAGGCGCTCTCGCTCACCATCGCCGCGAAGGTTTCCGAAGGCGAAAAACTGTACGGTTCCGTGCAGGCCTCGGACATCAGCGCCAAGCTGAAGGAAGCCGGCCACGACATCGATAAGCGCCACGTGTTGCTTGAAGAGCCCATCAAACAGCTCGGCATGTACACGATCAAGATCCAGTTGCACAAGGAAGTGGAGACCAAGATCAAGCTTTGGATCATCTCGGATGAGTCCAAGTAGGATTGATTCCGGAAGCGATTCCGCCTCCGGCGGAATCGCCAACAACGATGTCAGCGGCAAAGCCGTCGACATCGTTGTCCTGGGCGCCAAGGGGCGCATGGGACAGATGGTACTGCAAGCCTGCAGCCAGAAGATGGCTGCGCAGAAGTCGAAGGGTGAACCCCCCCGGCTCCGCGTGGTGGGAGCGGTCGAGTCTCCTTCCAGCCCCAACCTCGGTCAACCGACCGGCGTTGACGGCATCGACGTTGTCATCACCTCGGAACTGGAGCCTCTGCTCCGGCCCGGGGTGGTGGTGATCGATTTCACCTCTCCCCAAGCCTCGCTGGCCGCCCTGGAAGCGGTCCGTAAAAAAGGCGCCGCCCATGTGCTTTGCACCACCGGCCTGAGCCCCTCCGAAAAACAAATAGTCGCCGAAGCGGCCAAGACGGTCCCCATCGTCATGGCACCCAATATGAGCATCGGGGTAACCTTGATGTTCCGGGTGGCGGAGATGGTCGCCAGGGTCCTGGGCGAGGACTTCGATGTGGAAATCATCGAAGCGCATCATCACCATAAGAAAGACAGTCCCAGCGGCACCGCGCTGGGATTCGCCGAAGCCGTGGCGCGCGGCCACGACGTGGATTTGGACGCCAAGGCCAACTATGGCCGCGAAGGCTTGGTGGGCGCGCGTCCCAAGGGCGAGATAGGCATCCATGCCGTGCGTGGCGGGGATATCGTGGGCGATCATACCGTGTTGTATGCCGGGGACGGCGAGCGCCTCGAGCTCAAGCACGTGGCGCATAGCCGCATGACATTCGCGCAAGGCGCCGTCAAGGCGGCCCTGTTCCTGGCCGGCAAGCGCAGCGGCATCTACAACATGTTCGATGTGCTGGGCTTGTAAGCCAGCCGCCCCGAACGCCTTACCCACCCCCGTACTCCCTGGAAAACAGGCCCCCAGGCTGTTTTTCGCTTGGGATTTCATGTACATTAAAACCCAATCTCACCGGGGTAGGCCTTGCGAAAATCCACGACCGTATCCATTCTCGTCCTTGGTTTCGCGGGTTTGCTGGCGGCAGCCGATACCGCCACCACCGCGGCGCCTCAAGCCGCGGCCGCCGTCAAGGATACCGCGAAGGCGGCGAGCGCTATCCAGGATACCGGCAAGGCAGCGATCAAGCCCAAGGATTCCGCCACCGTGGCCGCGCTGCCGGCCGATACCTCCAAAAAATCGGACTCCGCCAAGACCGCGTTGCCGGATTCCTCCAAGGCCGCCGCAGCCAATCTGGCCGCCGCGTCCGACTCCACCGGCGAGTCGGATTCGACCCAAACCAAAGCCAAGGCGAAGAAGCGCAAACGCGTGGTGCGGGAAACCACCGTCAACACCATCGACGAGCTCAAAGGCAAGTACCGCTCACCTAAAAAGGCGCTTTTCATGTCCATGATCGTCCCGGGCCTGGGACAAGCCTATGTCGGCCACACCTGGACGAACTATACGCGCGGGGCCGTGTATTTCCTGGCGGACGTGGCCATGATTTACGGCTGGCACCACTATGTGGATATCCGCCAGAACGCGCAGATCAAGAAATACCAGGCCTTCGCGGATTCCAACTGGCTGCAATCCAAATACGAAGACAGCATCCGCGTATCCCCGGAGAAGCTGACCCTCCGCAACCAGGTGCGCGAAACCTATTGCGATGCGGTGCAGGAGAACGGCAGTTCTTCCGGCCTCATCCTCCACCAGGCCTGCATCGATCCCAAGCAGAATGATGCGTTCCAGAACGAATACCAGGATCGGAATTGGAGCGTGGATTCCATCGCCCATCGGCGCTCGCAATTCCCCAACCCTCATGCCTTCTATGAAATCATCGGCAAGGAACAGGAGTTCATCACCGGCTGGAAGGACGCGAACAACGTGGTGATGGGGGACTCCGCTTTTTATGAAATGGGAGCGGACGGCAATGCCGCCCGCGACAATCTGGGGCGGCTGGTGCTGGCCTACACGCCGCAACAGCAGGAATACATCAGCATGCGGGCCAAGGCCAACGATTATGCGCGTATGCAGGCTTACTTTCTGGGCGGAATCGTCATCAACCATATCGTTTCCGCCATCGACGCGGCGCTGGCGGCGCATTACCATAATAAAGCCCTCTACCAGACCGAAACGAGCTGGTACGATAGGGTAAGCCTGGACAGCAGGCTGGCCTGGGACGGTTACGCCCCCATCCCCACCGTCACCGCCAGCGTCACCTTCTGATCGGGCCCATGGTTCCCTTCTCCCGCCTAGGTAGCACGCCGGTTACCTCCTCCCGGAATCCCGCGCCGGCCCCGAGCTCGCGCGCCCCGGCGCCGAATCCGCTGTCCGCGTTTTTCCCGTTGGCCGCGCTCGCGTTGCTGTTCTGCATCGGCGGGGTAAAGGCGGCGGACGCGCCCGGAATCGAAGCTCCGGAAACGGAAGCGCCCGCCATCGCGATCCCCAAGACCGATACTGCGCAAGCCCCATCGCCGGTTGCCGCGCCGGCCGTTGCTCCACCTGCAGCCGCAGCACCCGCTGCCCCTCCATCCACCGTTCCCGCGCCGGCGTTCGAGGCTGCGCAAACCGAGCCGGGCCCGGATGATGTCGTCATCGAAGTCGATCCAGGCCAATCGCGCAACAAAGACAAGTCCTTGCCGCTGGCCATGCTCCTTTCCGCCGCCTTGCCCGGAACCGGCGAGTTGTACCTGCATGAGAAAAGCGCCGCCAAATCCTTCCTGCTCACGGAGGCGGGCTTCTGGGCCTCCTTATACGTGGCTTACCTGGCCAAGGAAACCTATCTCTCCAGCGCCCGCAACTACGCCTCGGATTATGCCGGCATCGACGCCTCCAGCAAAAGCGAGACGTTCCTGGAGGTGATGGGCAATTACCGATCGTACCAGGAAAAGCAGCATCGCCAGGACAGTTATGAATTATCCCAACAGCTTTCCGGCAAGCGCGATCGCGACTATGATATCCCCGCCGTGGAGGGGAACTACTGGGATTTCGGCAGCTCGGTGAATCCGGAGAACACCAGGAATTGGCGGACCTTCCAATCCACCTTGCGCTACTATCGCGCGTCCAAGGTGGCCATTTCCTTCGCTATCGGGGCCTTGGCCTTGAACCGGCTGGCTTCGCTGGCCAATACCCTGCGGGCCTACAAGCGCACCAGTTCCAAGAGCTTGGGCTTCCAAGTCATCCCCGAGGTGGGCCCTGATTATACGGGCGCCCGCCTGAGCCTTGGTTTTTGAGTCCCGCGAACGCGGGTCCTGCCGGTCTCTTGCGCGAATGCCGTATTTTAAGTATCATAGTCCCATGTCCATTGGTTCGGTCCAAAACGCAATCCACAGCAACGTCCTGCTTCTAGGCCTATCCGGCTGAGCAGGAGTGTAAGCGTTTTACGAAAAGCCCACTCCTCCGAGTGGGTTTTTTTTTGGTCCCGACAGGAACCCCACCGGCGCAAGCCGGTCCGGTCCTGGCGGAGGCTGAAGGCCTCTCGGAAGTGGTAAACCCGAGACAGGCCTGGACTGGAAAGAGGAGAAGAAGATGAATACGAAGGCAGAGAAGAAACCGTTTTTTTACGACGTCACCTTGCGCGACGGCAACCAGGCGTTGAAGCATCCTTGGGATCTGCAGGAGAAGGAGCAGGTGTTCCGCCAGCTCCTGAAGCTGGGCGTGCAGGGCATCGAGGTGGGTTTTTCCGGCGCCAGCGAAATGGATTTCGCCGCCTGCGAGCATCTGGCCAAACTCGCCCCGGATAACGTGGTGATCTCGGGGCTGGCGCGTTGCGTGGAACGGGACATCACCATGGTATGGGAGGCCATCCAATATGCCAAGCAGCCGCGCATCCATACCTTTCTGGCCACCAGCCCGTTCACGATGGAAAACGTGTTGCGCATGACGCCCCAACAGGTGAAGGAACGCGCGGTCAAGGCCGTCGCCACCTGCCGCAAGGTGATGGGCGGGCGCGGTACCATCCAGTTCTCGGCGGAACATTTCGGCGATTCCATGGACAATCTGGATTTCGTCATCGACGTGTTCCATGCCGTGATCGCCGAAGGGGCCCATGTCATCAACCTGCCCAACACCGTGGAGCGTTACCGTCCCAAACTCTTCGTGGACATGGTGGAAAAGGTGGTGGCTGCCTTGCCGCCGCATATCACCATCGCCGTGCATACCCATAACGATCTGGGCATGGCCACCGCCACCACGGTGGAAAGTTATTTCGCCGGGGCCACCCAGTTGGAATGCGCCCTGAACGGATTGGGCGAGCGCGCCGGCAATACCAATATGTACGAGGTGGCGTTGGCCTTGGCCAATTGCGACGTGGACGTGCCGCTCAACCTGGGCGAAATCTACGAGACGGCTTTGCGGGTTTCGGAATGGGCGCGCGTGCCCATCTATGAGAAGGCCCCCTTGGTGGGCACGGACGTGGTGGCGCATCGCAGCGGCATCCACCAGGACGGCGCCACCAAGACCAAAGGCATGAAGAAGGGCGCTTATCGCGCTATCGACAGTTCGCTCATAGGCCGCAAGGAGGGCGACAAGCTGGGCTTCACCAGCCAGAGCGGCAAGACCGCCGTGTTCGAGTTGGTACGGGGGTTGGGTCTGCCGATTTCCATCGAAGAGGCGGCGATGATCCAACCTATCTTGAAGAAGCTCTCCGAGCAGGAAGGGCGCGGCGAATTGAACGACGCGGAAATCCTCGCCGTGTACGATCGCGAGATCCTGAACGTGAGCGGCCCGTTGGTATTCAAGGGGCTGAGGATGGATCCTAACGAGAAGGAGTTCTGCTTCGACGCGGCCTACCTGGGCAAGGAGCAAACCCTGGTGGGGAAGGGGACGGGTCCCATCGATGCGTGCATGCATGCGCTGGAGACCATCGGCCTGTACTTCCATCTCATCGAATATTCGCAGATGGCGCTGGACGTGGAACACATGGACTTCGCCGCCTACGCCTTGTCGGAGATCAAGCTCCAACGCAAGGATACCGCCTTGGCCCAGCCCAAGGGCGCCATCGCCCTGGGACGCGGCAAGGATATGGATACCATCAAGGCGAACGTGCGCGCGCTCTTCAACGCGGTGAACCGGTTGCTGCGCTGAATGCAGGGAGAAAACCGGGACTTGAAAGAGCCCCGGTTTTTTTATGGTAAAGGGGAACCCCTCCCGGGATAAACGCGTATATGGGGCATCGGGGTTTTCTTTAAGGGAACATGAAAGCGATCCTTTCCATTCTTATCCTGTCCGGTTGCGCCGAAGCCCAGGATTCCCTGTACTGGGAGTGCGACACCACATCGCGGGAATACCGGGCCGAGTTGGAACTGCCTCCAGGGCCGGAGTCCCCCGTGTACGACTCCATGGAAGCTTGCGCCCCCGCGCCCGATATGGAACGGCCGGCCGCGGAGGGCGGTAAGGAGATCTTCGGCTACTGCGTGCAGGGTTCTCTCAAAGTGAGGGAAGGGCGTTTTGAAAGCCGCTATGCTTCCGGCCGACTGAGGCTGCGGGGCCGGTACCATCATGGCAAGAAGACGGGCGAATGGGTGGAGTGGTTCCCGGACGGAAAGAGGAAAAGCGTCGGCTACTACGTGAAAGGCCGCCTGGAGGGATTGAACGTGGCGTTCTATCCGGACGGCAAAGTCATGGACGAGTTCAAGTACCGTGACGGCCGCATCGACTGCCGCGATGGGTACCATCGGAGTTACAGTAAGAAAGGCCGCCTGAAGGTGGACTTCGGGATCAAGGACGGCCGCTTGGTGAAATATCTTTTCTACGACAATCAGGGCAAGGAAATATCCCTGCCCGTGATCCTCGATCGGTAACGATCACCAGCGATCCCGTTTGTTACCGGGAAAACCGGCTACTTGCTTGTCGGAACGGTTTGCGGGGCGCCCGCTGTCATCCCCGCTCCCTGGCCCGTACCGCCGGGCATCCCGCCCTGCGCCATTTTCTTCATCACCATCTTATGGATGGGATACATCAGCCATATGGTCATGGCCATGGCGCCCGCTACCACAAAACCCAGGATATCGTAATGCTCCAGCCGGCCATCGGGAAGCTGGTGCACGATCATCCCCGCGACGAAAGCGGCCACGCCGCCGGCGAATTGGGCCACGGAATTGTTGACGGCCATGAAGGCGCCTCGATCGAGCATGTCCGGGACCCCCGAGGAGAGGGACTGCGAGGCGATCATGCGCGCGGTGATGGCGGTGAATAACACGATGTTGACCACGATGACCCAGGCCAGGGGAGTAACACCCAGGTTACAGTAGACCAGCACTACCGCCATGCCCAGGCTCGAACCGATGCAGAACATCTTGTACTTGCCCAGCTTGTCGCTGAGCTTGCCCATGAAAGGGCCGGCGATGAAGCTGGCGATGCCGGTGGCCAGGTAGACCCAGGGCAACTGCTGCATGGAGATTTTCAGGTTGTTGACGCTGAACGCGCTGCCGAAGGGCATGAGCATGAATCCGCCCGTGGCCAGCAGCATGGTGGCCAGGAAGGCCTGGAGATAGCGGCCCTGGCTCACCGTCTTGCCCAAGTGCACAAAGGGATTCCGCGTGGAAGGGATCTTCAGATGCTCGTTGATGGGCCGCAATTTGACGGCGATGACGATGCCGACGACAGCGCTGACGGCCACGATCATCAGGAAGGGCGCGTGCCAGTTCCAGCGGTTGGAGAGGAACAGTCCCAGCGGCAGTCCCAGTACCTGGCTGGCGGCGAAGGCGGTCTGGACGAAGCCCATCACGCGGCCGCGCACCTGCATGGGGAAGAGGTCCGCGATGATGGCCATGCTGACCGATCCGATGACGCCCCCGAAGAGGCCGGTGACGATGCGGGCCGCGACCAGGAACGGATAGGTATTGGCGATGCCGCACAGGAAAGTCCCCAGCACAAAGCCGGCGTAGAAGAACAGAAGCAGGCGCTTGCGATCGAACTTGTCCGCGAAACCGGCGGCCAGGACGCCGGCGACCCCCGCGCTGAACGCGTAGGCGGAGACCACGAACCCGAATTGGCCGGTGGTGATGTGCAGGTCCGGCATGAGCAAGGCGCCCAGCGGGCTCATGATCATGAAGTCCAGCACGAGGGTGAATTGCAGGAACGCCAGCATGGCGATCACGAATTTCTGGTAAGGGGTGAAGACATGTGCGTTCATAAGGCCTTTCCTAGGGTTTCAACGCTTTGGTGACGAGTTCGAGGGTGAGCATCATGGTTTTTTCATCCAGGGCGAAGGATTCCGTGGCAGGCATGCCTTTGCCGTGCTTATGGAACTTCAGCAACTGGTATAAGGGCGCGAAGGCGATGGACCAATAGACTTCCACGGGCACCCGGATCAATTCGCCGCGCTTGATGGCTCCTTTGACGAAGGCGCGCATGGCTTCGATAAAGCCCGGCTCCATCAGTTTGACGGCCCTATCGTAAAGCGGCGAGAAGCGTACCTGCTCCATGAAATGCGCTTCCAGCGGATGCTGGAGGCAATACTCGGCGCGGTTGATCCATTGCACGCGGAGTCCGTCCTTGAAGGAGGACGCGGGATCGAATCCCTGCAGGGTATGCTCGGTCATGCGATGGGACGCATAGGCGTAGAGCCGGAGGATGAGATCGTCGCGGTCCTTGTAATAGATATAGATGGTGGCGGGCGAGACGCCGGCCGCCTTGGCCAGCTTCTGCATGCTCAGGCCGTCGAAGCCTTCCTTCACTATCATGGCGAAGGCCTTGTCGCGGAGGGTTTTCTCCTTCTTGGGGTCACGGGTGCGCATCCGGATCCAATCATAAATGAATGTTCACTTATGTGCAAGGAAAAAAGCGCGCCCTCCGGGACGGATCAAGGATTTTGCGAACGGATTTCCGGTACCGGGTATACGCGCAGGGAAACGGGAGGATTGTCCGCAGCGTAAATGAGGGTGGCGAGCATCTGCCCCAGGGTCACCAGGCCCAACCGTAGAGCGCCCTCCCGCGTGGCGGGCCAGCGTTCCAGGATTTTGTATGCCGGCGTCAAGATGGCGGGCCAGCGATGGCCGGGGCCGAGCACGTACCAGGGACGGATAAAGCTCACGGCCAGTCCGGTCTCCCGCAGACGCGCCTCGGCCTCCTGCCGCACCTGCACATAGGCGCCCATTACGGGCGCGGGTTGCGCCACGCTGAGATAGACATAATGGCGGATGCCCGATCCCGCCAGCGCCGCGATGGAGGCTTTCACCGCCTGCAAATCCACGGCGCGGAAACGGTCCCCTTTCCAAGGGGCGGGGTGGGGCGTGCCGATCAACTGCACCCACGTATCGCAATCCCCTAAGGCGCCGCGCAGCGACTCCGCGTCGAGGGCATTGCCCGTCGCCACTTTAAGGGGAGAGTGGTCCGCGCCGCCCGCTCCCGGCCTCTCCGGCAGCAACGCGGATTCGGATCCGGGTCGGACCAGCGCGGTCACGCGATTACCGCGCGCCGTCAGCAATGGAATCAGGCGGCTTCCCATATAACCTGTGCCGCCGGTGATGAAGATATTCCGCCCGGGCATGGCCCCAAATATAGGTTTCCGGATCCGGGAATACTTTTATCTTTATCTGCCCGCATCCCAAAGCGCAGCATAGCCACTCCGTGGCGAGCTGGGCGGGAGAGCGGATGCGCGGGAGGGATTTTGGAAACCAAAACGGAAATCAAGGGTAAATTCGTTCCCGGACAGCGGTGGATCAGCGACTCGGAACCGGAGCTGGGCCTGGGCATCATCCTGGAAATGGGTTTCCGCGAAGTGAAGATATCTTTCCGGGCCTCCAACGTGGTGCGCGTCTATATGCATCGCAACGCTCCCCTGCGGCGCGTGCGCCTTAAGGCCGGCGACCGGGCCCGATCCAATTCCGGCAAGGTGTTCGTGATCAAGACGTTGCGGGAAGCGGGCGGGCTGGTGACCTATTTCGGGGAGGGGGAATCGCTTCCGGAGCAGGATTTATTGGATCGGATGACCTTTTCAGATCCGGACAAGCGCCTCCTGGCGGGACAGGTGGGCAAGGCCAAGGAGTTCGCGCTCCGCTTGCGCACGCACGATTTCCGCCGGGACATGCTGGGATCGCGCGTGCGCGGCCTGGTAGGCGCGCGCATGGAACTCATCGATCACCAGATCTCCATCGCCCATGAAGTGGCGTCCCGCCACCACGCCAAGGTGCTGCTCGCCGATGAGGTGGGCCTGGGCAAGACCATTGAAGCGGGCATGATCTTCCATCGCCTGTTCGTTACCGGGCAGATTAGCCGCGTGCTGGTGGTGACGCCTTCGCAATTGGTCCATCAATGGCTGGTGGAGCTCTATCGCCGCTTCAACCATATGTTCACGGTGATCGACGAGGATCTCTTCCGTTCCGAGGAGAAGGGCGATCAGACCGTCAACCCCTTCCTGAACCGCCAGACCATGATCTGCGCGGTGGATTTCCTCTCCGGATCCGCGCGGCGAGTCAAACAGGCCCGGGAATCCGGCATCGATCTGCTCATCGTGGACGAAGCCCACCATCTTTCCTGGTCGGAAACATCCAAGTCCCCGGAGTACCAGGCGGTGGAAACCCTGGCCGCGGCGGGCCGCAATGTATTGCTCTTGACGGCCACGCCTATCCAATTGGGCCAGACCGGCCACTTCGGCCGCTTGCGCCTGCTCGATCCGCAACGCTTCACCAGCCTGCCCGCCTACCTGGCGGAAGCCGAGCAGTACCAGCAGCTGGCTGGCACGGTTGATCGCATCCTTTCCAACGACGTGCCCGTACCGGACGCGTTGGACGCCCTGTCCGCGGCTTTTCCCGGCGATACCGCCCTGCAGGCCAAGCTGGACGGCTATGCCAGGGGTTTGCCCGGGGCCAGGCGCTCCCTCATCGAAGATCTGGTCGATCGCCACGGCACCGGCAGGATGATGTTCCGCAACCGCCGTTCCGCCCTGGGAGGCTTTCCCGACCGGGTGGTGCAAGCCGTTCCACTCGCGAATTCCCCGGAGCACGCTGAGTGGTCCAAGGCCGTGCTCGGCGATAATCCCCAAGCCGGAGTGGGGCCCTTCAGCGGTGAAAGCGAATTCTCGCGCTTTCTCAACGGGCCCGCCGCCTACGCCTCCGGGGACCTCAAGGGATTCCAGGGCGATGCCGGAGAGTTCCTGAAGCGCGCCTGGCGCAAGGATCCGCGCCTGGATTGGCTGGTGGGGCTGCTGAAGGAACTGGATAGCGAGAAGATCCTGCTCATCTGTTCGCACAAAGGCGTCGTGTTCGCCTTGCAGGAAATCCTGCCCACTCTTACGGCGGCCAACTTCGCGCTTTTCCACGAGAACCTGACCATGGCCACGCGCGACAAGAACGCGGCCTACTTCGCCCAGCCCGACGGCGCGCGCATGCTGATCTGTTCCGAGATCGGCAGCGAGGGCCGCAATTTCCAATTCGCCCATCATCTGGTGCTGTTCGATCTCCCCTTGGATCCCAGCGTGCTGGAACAACGCATCGGACGCCTGGACCGCATCGGGCAAACGCATGATATCCATATCCACGTGCCCTACGTGCGCGGCACCGCGCACGAGGTGCTGTACCGCTGGTACCAGGACGGCATGGACGCGTTCCGGCATCCGGTACTGGGGTCGGATTATTTCCATGAAGCGCAGGTGGGCGATGTGATGGCGGTTTGCCGCCGGGCCGCGGCCGCGGAAGTCCTGGCCTTGGAAGCAGCGGGTGAAACAGCCGCGGAGGACGAACCTTCGGGCGTGGAAACCCTGCCTGGCGAAACCGCGCCAACCCTGCCAGCAGCGGGCTTCCCCGAGGCGATCGAATCCGCGGTTTCCGGCCTGATACAGGATACCCGGATCCTGGCCGCGCGCGTGCGCGAGACCCTGGAAAAAGGCCGCGACCGCCTGTTGGAAATCAACTCCAACCGGCCGGAACTCGCCCGCGCCCTGATCGCGGAGATCCGCGCGGAGGACGAGGACGGGGCCCTGGAGGAATACCTGGAAACCGTCTTCGATCATTTCGGCGTCGATTGGGAGAACACGGAACCCAAGCGCGGCTATTTCCTGTTCCCGGGCGATCACATGGAAGTGGACGCTTTCCCCAACCTGCCCGCCGCGGGATTGGCCATCACCTATGATCGCGGCGAAGCATTGGCGCGGGAAGACCTGGCTTTCATGACCCTGGACCATCCCATGGTGCGGGGCGCGGTGGATCTGGTGCTGGGCAGCAACGAGGGTACGGTGGGCTTCGTGGAATGGCGCGAGGCCCCGGCCAAGGGATTCGCTCTGGAAGCGGTCTTTATCCTGGAGGCCACCGCGCCCGGCCATCTGCACATCGATCGCTTTCTGGCCCCCACTCCGGTACGGGTATTGGTGGATCAACACGGCGAGGACGTATCCCACCTGTTACCCCGTCTGGATCTCTCCGAACTGGAGCAGGCTCCCACCGGGCTCCTGGAAGACCATCACGATCAATTCGACAAGCTGATTCCCAAGCTGCTGGAGGCGGCGGCGCAGAAGGTTTCCTTCAAGCAGGCCAACGTGAAAAAGGAGTCCCACAAGGAGGCGGAGAAGCGCCTGGGGGCGGAGCGGGACCGGTTGAAGAACCTGATGAGCATCAACGCTTCCGTGACGCAGGCGGAGGTGGATGAGGCGGATAGGTTCCTGCAGGAGGTGCAGAAGCATATCATGAGCGCGGAAATTAGGTTGGATGCGGTGCGGTTGGTGGTGATGGGGAAAATGTCCGTCTAGGGATTCCCTTTCCGAGTCTATAGAGGTTTGAGGATGCTTTTCCCTCAGACATTCTCACTCACTTTTTGTGCATATCAAGATTTTAGCAGAGCAGCGCAAAAGTTGACCTTAAGGGCGACTTTGCTTGAATTCCGTGACAAATATTATTCGTTCCAGGCCTGGCATTCAATTTGCACCTTGCCTGCTTATGTCCAGCTCTGTTACGATGCTCAATCCTTTCACTCCCGACAATTCTTATAAGAGTCCACGTTATAGGGTTTTAACCCATCTCACATTGAAGGTCTCCCTATCCGATTCCTTTTCCTGCCCAAAGGGAAGTATTCCAGCCGCCGCACGAAACATCACAATTGAATGCAAGGGGATTGAAAATCTTCGCAGAGAAGTGCAGATTTGCAATCGACCCGACGCGCAACTTTTTAAAATCGATCGCCTTTGAGCCCTATCCCACGCCCGAGCGCTGGCCGGCTTTACTATCAAGGAAGAGAGCTGACATGCACAGTCCCATCTTGAATTTCCGGAGCCTTTTTATCCGCACCAATGCAGGTTTCGGAGACCGGTTCATCCTGGGCAGAGTTGAAAGGGTTCAAAGATGAGAATATTCAAAGAAAAGCTGGGAGAATCGGGTCGCCTGATTCCGTTGTGTCTTTTACTACTAGTTTTCGAAGCGAGATCGCAAACTCCTACTTGGACCGGATCGGCAGCTTCCAGTTCCTCGCCTGCCCGGCTATCAACTAGTCCGTCGCCATCACGAGTCGGTATTGGTACAACGGCCGCTCGATTCGCCCTGGAGGTGAACACCTATGGCGGGTCTTTGTCCACGGATTGGCAACGTGATACGACTTTGGCGAACTTTGCCTACCGCTCTGGATCCGGTTCCGGCGGTCGAAGCGTGGATTTCCAAGTTGACTACCGCGGCAAGACAATGGGGGATGGGAACTTGGTGTTCAATGAGAATAGGGCGAACCGGGATTTCCTGATCGTCAATATGCTCACGACGGGAACCACAAGTAACAGAGTGGTCTTTCCCAATGGGAACGTCGGCATCGGGAAGCTGGTTCCGACTGCGTCCCTGGACGTGGCGGGGAATACCGCCATCAGTGGGCACCTCAGCATAACTTCCAGCTCGGATCAAATCCTAATTCAATCCTTTGATCAGACCAACAAGAACTGGAGGCTTGGAACCAATATAGGGGGTTCGGGTGCTAACCGGAACTTCACGATCTGGGAAACGGACAAGGGCAATATGATGACCTTCAACCATACAACGGGTAATATCGGCATCGGAACAGTAAACCCTTCGGCCTTTTTGCATGTATACGGCGCCGGGGTCGGATCGGGACAGAGCGGAATCGATTTAACAAACAGTGTAAGCCCCGGCCATACCTTCAAGCTTTCGGCCGGCATCAAGAATGTAAGCGAAGGCGGGTTTACCATCATGGATCGGACGGCCGGTGATGTTCCACGCATTGTCATCGACAATGCCGGAAACGTTGGAATCGGCAAGAGCGTACCCGGGGCGTCCTTGGATGTGGCTGGGAACACCATAGTAGGCGGACGGCTTACCCTCAATACTACTTCCGATCAATTAATGATGCAGTCCTTCGACCAGAGCGGGAAGACTTGGAGGCTCGGAACCAACATAGGGTCATCCGGAGCGAATCGAAACTTTACTATTTGGGAATCGGATATGGGGAATGCCGTGACCATTTCTCATCCTGCGGGCAATGTCGGTATTGGCACAACTACGCCCGGTGCGGCTTACAAGTTAGATGTGCTGGGGAATGCGAATATCTCAGGGGAAATTACCGTGGCCAGCATAAAGACGAAGGTCTGGACCGTGGCGCCGGATTATGTCTTTGAAAAGAAGTATAGGTTGGCTCCCCTGGATCATGTCGAGAGGTTCGTGAACGAGAATAAGCACCTGCCGGAGATTCCGAGCGCGAAGGAAATGAAGAGTGGTGGGATGGATTTGGCGGAGATGAATCTGAAGCTGTTGAAGAAGGTGGAAGAGTTAACCCTATACTCCATCCAACAGAATAAGAAAATCCAAGTGCTGACATCCCGGATGAACCGCATGGAGGGAAAATGAAATCCATCAAAGATCTTCGAATCAGTTGGACTGGAATCAAAATAGAGAACTGGGGTCCATCCCTTATGAGATATGCCGCCTTGCTTCTGGTAGCGTGGCAACCGGTGCTTGCCGATATTTCAGATGCGGGTAAAGCAATTCTAAAGTGGACCACACCGAATGTTTTGGTGGGAGATCTCAGTGCCACCGGGGGCGTTGCAACAGGCATACGCCTTAGAACGAATAACGCCGACCGAGTGATGATAGATGGAACGGGAAATGTCGGGATTGGAGCCGCAGTACCGGCGTCAAAGTTGGATGTCAACGGTACCGTGGCAGTTTCCGGTCAGCAGGCTTTGCTGTACGAAAAAGCCAGCAAGACCTTCATGCTCGGCGATATCACCAACTCCGACGATGCCGCGGCAGGGGCCACCGGGGACAATCTCGCCATCCGGACTTCGAACCATGAAGTCGCCCGGTTCAATACTACGGGTTACCTTGGCTTATGGACGACAACGCCCAAATCGGAATTGGAAATCCATGATTCGCCTTTGGATGCGGACGGTAGGGCTGATCTTTACTTAGTGGGAAATACCGGAAGCGGAGGCGTACTCCGGTTTTTTGAAGGGACGACGGAACGGGCTACGGTACGTGGGGACTATACTCCGGGAGACCTGGCATTCCAATCAGGAGGAAGCTCGGCTAATGGACCATCGGAACAGGTACGCATAACGGCGGCGGGAAACATGGGCATCGGTACCACTATTCCCGCAGGCAAACTCGAAGTGGATTTGAACACGGTGGCAACAGCCAAAGAGGAAATGTTGAATCTCCTGGCGAACACCAAAAAAATGGTCAGTTTCATGGGTTCGGATAATGGATTGTCTGGCTACATGGCTTTATACACCAAGGATATCGCGACTCCAGTGGTTCAAATCGATGCAAGAAGCAATCCTCTCAAGAATACATATTTCAACGGAGGAGGAAATTTTGGTATTGGAACCAATATCCCCGTATACAAACTCGATCTCTTTGGAGGGATGAGAATATGTGGATCAACCGCAACTGACTTCACGGCGATGGTGCTTCGCGCAGGTTCTTCCGGAGGCGACAAGACGAGGATAGTATTTTCGGGGGACAATAATGGCGACTATGCCCAAATCGTAGGAACCGTGACCAATCCCACTTTAGGAGTTGCGGGAAATCCCGTGGCCGGCAGCCTTACCTTCCGGACCAGGAACGGGCCGCAATCTGGCGATATGCGCGATCAACTGACTATCACGGAAACCGGAAATCTGATCATGGGCGGGGCGGGAACGAATGCAATCCTTTATTCCCTGAAGCCGACCGATGGTTCCCCCGGCACCAATAACGGAAATGGATCGGCTTTGCTGATCGCGGGGGGCGCTTGTGTCAACCAAAGCTCAAAATATGGAGGAAATCTGTACCTGCGGGCGGGGAGCAAGAATCTCAACTTCGGAAACTATGGGAATGTCGCCATTGCAGACGATGGCGGCAATGTCGGCATTGGGACGGACGTTCCCGCCTCGGGCTACAAAGTGGACGTACGCGGCAATGTGAATATTTCCGGTCAGGTCACGGTGGCGAGCGTGAAGACCGGCGTTTGGTCGATCGCCCCGGACTACGTTTTCGGAAAAGACTACAAGCTGGCTTCGCTGGACCATGTGGAGAAGTACATCAATGAGAACCAGCATCTTCCGGAGATTCCGAGCGCGAAGGAAATGAAGAGTGGTGGGATGGATTTGGCGGAGATGAATCTGAAGCTGTTGAAGAAGGTGGAAGAACTCACGCTTTACGCTATACAACAGCGAAAGCGCGATATGAAAAACGAAATGGAAATCCGCGAGCTGAAGACTGCGCTTCATATGCTGGCTAAGAAAGGCAACGGGATCGAATGATCGGAAAAACGGAAGCGTCCAACAAACATCCCGGGAAGGAATCGAGAAGTGGCTTGCCACTGAGCGTAATCCTGATCTTCCAGGCCATCATCATGCTTTTTGGAATTGCACTGCTTTGGATGGCTTTACCTTTCCATGCCAACGCGCCCAAGATCGGATACGTTGAAACGAACCGGATGCTCGCCTCTTTCGGTGAATCGCGTAAAAACCGGGCCGAGATCGACAGCCTGAACAAGGATTGGCAAGCGAAAGCGAAAACCCTGAAGGATAGCCTGGACGGATTCATGAATGTAATGGGCCAAACCTTCAATAAGGCCTCGGTCCAACGCCAGCAGGAGATGCGAGCCGAAATAGAGAAGCGGAATCAGGATTTGGCCCAATATATCAAGGCCAGCCAGAAGAGGGTGCTGGAGCGCGAAAAGACCCTCCTCGAGCCCACCTTGAAGAAAATCAACGCATTTTTGCAGGAGTTCGCCGAAAGGAAAAAATTCGACCTGATTTTCGGCTCCACCAACAATGCCAATATCCTCGCCGGCGGCCATCGCCTGGATTTGACGGACCAGGTGATCCGTGAACTCAATGGGAAATACCCGTAATCGGAGCCACGACCTTGAAGCCGTACGTATGCATTCCATTTCTGCTCGCCATGGTGCTGGGTTGCCGTGAAACCGTGGAAGATCCGGCCTCTTATCTCAAAATCTGCGATTCGGAAAAGGGGGGACTGGTGCAATCCCGTTTCGAAGACGGGGCCAGGCATAGCCTGCGTTACCGACCTACGGATTATTTCGAGGCTCGAAGCATGATCGGGTCTTCCGACGCGGAGCTGTCTTCCATCGGAGCGAAGACCCGCGCCGAATTCGGACCGAATTTCTATTTCCTTTTTTCCGTCCGCCTGGTCCAGGACTCGAACGCTTCCTGGCAGGCGGCCCGGGAACTTGAAATGCACGTCAGGGCATTGGAACGATCCAACCATGGCATGCAGGAGCGCATCGCCCTCGTCGATCGGGATAACGATACCTTGCCATGCATCCTGGCCGTGGTCCAGCCGGACTGGGCGGGGCATTCCGGTTTCGACGTGCTTATGGTCTTCAAACGGGGAAACAACGCACGCCGATTGGAAGACCTGCGCCGGATGGTTCTGCGCGATTTCGGGAATCGTTCCGGTATTATCGAGTTCGAGCTTGAATCCATTCGCCCTAAATACCGCTTCGTGAATCGAAAAGAAGGTGGAAATGTTTAAGAGACGTCCTGGCTTCCTGCCCTTGGTTTTGGGGATGACGGTATCGGTATCCGCCTTGACGGGCGGCCCCTCGATGCCGGAATATACCCAATTCGAAGAAGTGACGAGCAATAACCTCGTCGATCCGAATACCGGCAACTTCACCTATTCCATTCCGCTCCTGGACGTCCCGGGACCGGAGGGCGGATATCCCGTGGCGTTGAGCTACCATAGCGGGATTTCGCATGAACAGGAGGCGACCTGGGTGGGACTTGGATGGTCCCTGAACGCGGGAGCGATAAACCGGGTCGTCCGTGGAATCCCCGACGATTACCTGAACGCGGTCGTCGTCACCCACAACCAAGCCGAGGCCTTCGGCGGCATCCTGACCGTTAATCTCGGGTATGGGCCCCTGGGCATAAGCCTTAACTATGACGCCAACTCCGGACAACTCGTCGGCAGTACGCCCTATTTCAGCATGGCGGGTTTGCTGAGCATGGCCCAAGACGCGGGCCGATCCGAAACCACGCCTTCCGCCTTGGATGTCTATTTCGCGGGAAATCCGGGCGTCGATTTCATGGCGCATCAGGCTGATATTACCCTGACGCCCCAAGGCGCCAATTTGAGCTTCGGCATAGGCCTTGCGAGCATCAGTGTATACAATGAATGGTCGGAATTAGGCCCTTCCGTCAGTGCGAACGCGAGCCTAAGCGCCGGAGCGCATGGAATCGGAATCGGCGCCTCGATCGGCTGGGGCGCGACGGGGGATGGGAATCTTCAGATACACGATTTCGGAAGCCTCGAGATTTGCATTAATGGCTTCCATATCGGCGCTGGTTACAAGTCCTTCAAATGGTCCTTGAACGAGGATGACTGGGATTTGATGAGCGGGTTCCTTTGGCAGGCCGGACCGAATTCCGGGGTCGTTCCCAGGCGCGCGACCGCGGGAAACCCCACGGTGGGACCAGACGGCACCTATTCCGTTACGCCGGGAGTGGAAAAATACGAGCGGTTGAAGGTCGCCAAGGATAAAACCACCTATGACCTCATATCGTCCCAGGATTTGTATATGGTGGCCGCCAATGGGTTGACAGGGACTTTCGAGCCTTATTTCGCCGCCCCTTATTCTGGATACTCGGGAGTTTTCCCCACCTTGCAAGACGGGGACTTGACCAAGAACCTCGAAGGCATGAAGGCGGTCGACCCCGCGTCGCTTCCGGACATCGGATTCCGCATGCACGGTGATATGGGAAGAAACCTGCTCCAGGTACCCTCGGGCGATCCGGATCAAATCGCGCCCTATTTGGCGTCCGGGTCCTCGCAGAAGCAATATGGAAGCTATCGCATCGATCCGGTTTTCGACTTTGAAAACGAAACCGGGGTAAAACGCAGCAGCATCAGGGGATTCCGTATCACGGATGCCGAAGGCAAAATCTTCGAGTTCATGCAGCCGGTGAAAAACCAACTGACCGCGGAAGTCACTTCCGAAGATCCCACTACTATTACGACAAACCACTCCGAGAGGATGATGTACGACCCTTATGCGGGATCTTGGCTTATTTCGGCTATCAAGGGAGCCGACTACGTTGAGATAAGTAACTCCGACGGAATACCCGAGGAGGGGGACTACGGGTACTGGGTGAAGTTCAACTACTCATCCCCGACCCCGGCCGCCTGGGCGACTCCATACCAGGGGAATATCGGCAGCCCGACCGGCGATGATATTCCAGGAAAAAAGATCTACCAGAGGTCGACCGGGTATAAGGAACTGGTATTTCTCGAATCCATAGAAACCGAAACGCATAAGGCCATTTTCCAGCCCGCGGATCGCCTGGATGGATATTCCATGCAGAATCCGGTCGGAGCCAGAGTCGAGTTGCAGCCGATAAAATACCCCGGCAAATTCCCCTACATCCTCAACGCCGATTACATCGTTCCGGATTACACTTACTCCTTGGAATTCCCGGGGGATTTCGTCAGCATGCTGAAGAGGCTGTACGACAACCGGTCATTGTTGTCGGCTTCCGAACTCAACTATCCCATCATGCATCTGACCGAGGACTGGAATAGTACCCGGCTCGGTTATGTGCGGCGGGGCGTCAGTTATTCGATCGCCGATTTCTGGGAGCGGACCATCAATCCCATTACGAATGGGACCGGAAGCTTCGTGGGAAACAGCATCATAACGGGCCGGGTATATAATGCCTCTACGGGCAACTCCCGATTTGATTTTCTATGGCATTTCAACCCTGATGAAAACCCCCGAAGGATCGAGAAAGGGTATTTTTTCCAGCTCTCCCTCCTAGCCGGCGCATATATCGATATCAACAATATAGAGTTTCTGCTCAGCAGGCTGCCCCCCGAGGTCGCTTTCCCGCCGCCGAAGCTCTTGTCCAAGGTGAATCTTTACAATAAGAAATCCCCCACCACCGTAATACGTTCGGTGCAATTCCGTTACAATTACGAACTTTGCCCCAATACCCCCAACTCGTACGCGACCGCGGCCATCGATGGATCCATGGCCCCTTATTACGTCGCCGGTGGCCAGGCGAAGGGCAAACTGACCTTGAAGGAGGTGCAGGTATACGGCCAGGGGATCCCCATGCCGGCTTACCGCTTCGGCTATCAATCCGGCGTTGAGAATCCGGGATACGGGAACAAGGAACAGTACGATATCTGGGGCATGTACAAGGCGGATGGGGCCTTGGGCAAGCACCTCACCAAGCAAGGCGATGACAAGGAAGGCGTTTGCTGGAACTTGAATAAGATATCGCTGCCCATGGGCGGCTCCTTCGATATCGAGTACCAGAGGGATAGTTATTATTTCGCGGGAACCTCTCCGCACTTGCTGGATGGAAAAGAATCCATCTATCCCGATTATACTTCCACCTACGTCCCCGTGGACGCCGCCGGAAAGCCCAATTTCACGAGCTTGGCCAAGGTCGTGGTGCCCGCCCATACGCCCGTCGTATACGGAGGCCTTCCGAATTTCATGAACCCGGCGCCGGACATGGCGAACGACAATATATCAAGCGAATTCTTCAAAATTCCGGTCCAAAGCTTGAGCTTCGTACCCGCCACGGCCAACCAGGTCGCGAACTTGCAATTGGGGGACTATGTCTTCATCGTCCAGGTCCTCAAAGCCACCGACCGGAACAATGCGTTTTGGTCGCGGGTGCATAACGGGATCCTGAACATGGCCATAGTAACGAGCAAGCCTTCCACGACTTCGCTCGGGTTGGAGCCCTTGATCCAGAAAACCTCCGCGAACGGTTTTTTCCTGTGGAAGGATTTCTCTTATAGCAATTACGACTTTAAGCATGAATACTACCTGCTTCCGATTCTCCCCCAAAACGGCAAAAGGATTTTCTACGGGGGCGATGTAGCTGTAAAATCCCTCATATCCTCGGACGGACTCGGGAACAAGTACAAAACCGCGTACGACTATGTCGCCAAGGACGTACGTAGCGCCCCCTCGGTCAAGGCTTATGACGCGGAATATGCCTCGGGAGGGACGCCCGGTCTACCGATCCTTTATCAATCCCGTTTCCAGTTCTTCCCTGCTTTCGGGAACGCGTCCATGGACGAGGGGCTGAGAATGGAATCAAATCCGTTCATCGACTACGTCCATACCCTCACCATTCAAAGGCCCGCTTACGATCCGGTCGGCGATTTCATCAAGAGAACCTACTATGCCGGAGATAAGCCGGGAGGGTACTATTATCCCAATCCCGGAATATCGTATTCGCGCGTAACGGCCCAACAGGTGCCGGAGCCCGGTTCTTCGGAACGGATAGGATCCACGGAATACCAGTTTTTCGGGATACCGTATTATTTCCTCCATAATGGATCGGTATCGGGTGGGCAGCCGGTCATCAACCGGGTTTTCCCGGATTGGAGCGTTACGGAAGCATCGAATGTAGTGACCATCAGGGCGGATGTGCTCGCCAAGCAAAACCAGCTGGCCGCGCTCATTTCCTATGACAAGAACAATGCGGTGGTATCCAAGGTCGTGAACAAGTATTCCCAGACCGCCAATCTATTCGACAAGGGAACGCCGAAAACCAACTCCGCGCCCGGCTGGGTCAAGCAAACCTACTCGTCTAAGATCAATGTGGGCACCTCGACTCCCGGTCCGACCCGGAAAATCCAATTCTACTCGCCTGCCAGCTATCTTTCCGGAACCGAATCGACCCAGGACGGGGTCACGAGCAAGATCGATAATATCGGCCTCGATGCCGCTTCCGGGTCCCTTCTGGCCGTTTCGAAAACCAATAGCGATGGCCGATCCACGGTGGACTACTCCCTTCCCGCCTATTGGGTACGGCCGGAAATGGAGGAGGCCAATGCGCTTTCGCAAACCCGCGAAAAAAGGACATACGGTTTACCGAGCGGGGAGGCTTTCGTTCCCGCCAAACTGGACCGGGTCATCGCCGCCAATTATAGCGAATGGTCGAAGGACTATGCCGGTCCGGACGGCGGCGGCGCCGGGATAGCCACCAATACGTGGAAGAAGACCTTTACCGCCGTTTGGAATCCTCCCTTGGATGCCAACGGTATCCCGAATATCGTCTACGCTCCGCCCAGCTATGGGCCAAACTCGGCCGATTTCACCCCAACGCCTTGGCGCATCTCTTCGAACAGCACGGTTTTCAATAAATTTTCCTTTCCCGTGGAGACCCACGATCCCCATAAAAGCACCTATTCGGCGATTTATACGGGCCATGGATCCAATCTCGTCATCGGAACCGTGGGGAACTGCCGATTCGGTGAAGCGGGCATCTTCACCGGTGATTATGACCTGGGAGAACCGGGCTATTTCGATAAGTTCAACGGCTGGGAGAAAGGCGGGGTCTCCTCCACCCAAATCTCGGAAGTTGCGCCCGGATTCCATATATTCGGTTCCAAACCCGTGCACGTGAAGAATTCCTTCGGGCCCTCCATCTCGGTAAAATACGAATATGCCCGATACCGGCCCTATGTTCTCAGCGCCTGGGTGCTGCCCGCATCCGGAACGACCACCTTGTTCTTCGACTTCCGGGATGCGGACGGGGTTGTGGTCAAGGATGCGAATGGGAACGCGATCCCGGTCGCCGGCGTCAACGTAACCGCCGACGGCGGAGGTTGGCGGTTGGTCCAGGCGGTAATGCCTTCCGACATCGATATCCCTTGGCAGACGGCGGGGCTACGGGCCTTTGCAGGCTGCCCCTCGGGCGGCGAGGCCTATTTCCAGGATATCCGCTTCCACCCCATCGATTCTCCCGTAACGACCTATTTCTACGACCCAATAACCCATGATTTGCTGACTATCATCGATGAGAACAACCACCCGAAATACTTCACCTATGACGGGCTCAGGCGGTTAACCTCGATCAAAAACGAGAAATTGGAAACCATTTCGGACTTCAGTTATCAATTTTTCGCGCCGTAAAGGATGCACCGTATGATGGCTCTAATCCGTAGCACCTCCAGGACAAGGAATCCGGAAATGGAAAACATGGCCGCGCCGAAGTTCATCCGCCGTTCCGGAGCGGGATTCCCTTCGGCGGCATTCCTGCTGCTCGGGGCCATATGCCCGGCTTTGGCCGTCACTCCGAACTCGGTTACCATCCGGACTTATTCTTCCAATGGCGTCCTGGAAAACGTGACGCGGTCCTATTCCGACGGCCTGGGTCGGGGCGTCCAATCCCAGCTCGAAAACGGCGCGACCGATATCATCACCGGTACGGTCTATGACAAATTCGGCCGCCCCGTCAAGAAGGTCAAGCCGGTCCCGACCACGGCGGCAGGCCATTCCTTTTATGCCGGCGATATCCTGAACCTCGCGAATGCCTGGTACGACGGTACCGCCGGCAAGGGGCCGGCATCCGGGGGGGCGGCCTATTCGGAAACCGTTTATTCCGAGGATCCTCTCGGCCGGGTAGTCAAAGCGGGCGCTCCCGGCGCGGTTTTCTCCGTCACCGGCGGCCATGCCTTACGGAAATGGTATCTGGGGCGCGCCGGCATATCCTTCATTCCCGCCCCTACCGATGCCATATTGGACGCGACCTTGCCGGAAGCCAATGCCAAGTATTTCCTGGAGGTAAGCAAGGATGCCAACGGGGATTATGCCCAGGCTATCAAGGATATCAACGGTAACCTATTGCGGACCTGGGTGAATGCCGGCGCAACGTCTTCCGGCATCATCGAAGCGGTCAACTATCCCGACTATACCGGCCATGTGCTGAAGTCCCTGGCCGCGGGGGAAACCAATTCGACCGATGCGGCTTATTCCTATTTCGAGTTCACGGCCGGGGGGCAAATCCTCTCGAGCGACACTCCCGATGAGGGTATGGTCCAGATGGTGTACAACAAATCCGGGGAGTTGAGGTTCACCAGGTCGGAGCGGGATATGCAGCCTCCTTATAATGGCAACCGTTTCCGGGTGATGAAATACGATCCCCTGGGCCGAATGATCGAGGTCGGCGTATTTTTCCAATCCGATGCATACGCTTATTATAACGAGGGTTGGGCGGAAAATAGGGATTTCCCTTGGGAAACCACGGAATTCGACTATCATCCGAAAATAAGGCATTACTACGACCGCATCAGCGCCTTGCCCGGTGAATTGGCCGTTCCCGCCTTCATCCTTTCCGCTTTGACCAATACCCGGGGCCGGTTGATAGCCTCCGTAGCCTTCGATGAGTCGGGGGATCTGACTTCGGGTTTCCATCGGGTCGTGGAGTTCTTCTCCTACGACAAGGATGGCAGGATGGATAAGAAATACAAGATCATCCCCGGATTGCCCGTGCAACGCTTCGGTTTCACCTATGATTTGCAAGGCAAGGCGAAATCCAAGCTGTACAACTCCCTGAACGGGAGCGGCTCCGCCACTTTCGCCGATTCCTGGACCTATCAATACGATGCCCGCGGGCGCTTGTCGGCCATTCTCGCCAACAATGTCGCCGTAGCCGGCTATGAGTACGATATCCTAGGTCAATTGATCGGGAAGCATCTCAAGAAGGATGCGGTCGCCGTAGCCGATGAGGCCTATACCTACAATATCCGGGATTGGCTTCTGACCCATCGTTCGACCAATGCCGGTGGCGGCATTTACCACGAGACATTGACCTATGATGCCGTATCGGGAACCCCCCGATACGACGGAAACATATCCTCCGCCACCCACGCCTATCCCAATAAGGGCCTGACCGCATCCCTATTCTACAAGTACGACAATGTGGGTCAATTAGTAGCCACCACGGGCACGGCGGGATACGGCGAATCCTTTTCCTATGATGCCAAGGGCCGCATCAAGCAGAAGAACGAGGGCGCCAAGTCCTATGGCCCTTACAATTACGTCGCGGGCACCCATCAGGTGGCCTCGGTCCTGAACTCGCCGATGGCGAACCCTTTGGGAAACTATGTCTATGATCCGAATGGAAACATGATCCTGGACCGGTCCAAGAAGATGACGGTCGAGTATGACTGGAGGAACATGCCGGTCGCCTTCAAGTTCTTCAAGTCCCTGCCCAACCGCGAGATCGCCTGGAGCGAGGTGGCGAATCTGAAATTCACGGATGGGTTGGTGCAATCGACCGAAGTCCAGGTCATGTACGATGCCTCAGGGAACCGGGTATGGAAAAAAACCCTTCAATTCTAGCCGCTCAACGGACTGTAACAGCTAAAGGAAGCCTTCCCTCATGAAGTGGAAAAACTTGGGTTTGGTCCTCGGGATTTTCGTTCCGTTCTTCGGCTCTCCGGCTTTCTCCAAGGAAGCTTTCGTGGGACCCGGGCAGGCATTTAGTACGATCCTGGCCGCGGTGAATGCGCATATCCCCTTGATTGAGAACTTGTATATTTACGTTGTCATGCCGACCTTGAATTATTCCACGCCCGAGATCATCGCTCCTACCGCGAACGAGCTGAACGGGTTTTCCATCAAGGTAACGGGGTTGTCCACGCCGCCCACCATGACGGTTTACGTGGACGGGCATGCCGTATATGAAGGCCAGACCGCCCTGACCCTTTCCTACGAGAATATTTCCGGGCCGAATGGACAGGAGGGCCGGATCGCCGGCGGCAGTCCCAAGTTCCTGATCAAGGACCATCTGGGCTCGACCCGGACGTCCATGGACGTGAATGGCGCCTATATTGATCAGACGATGTTCTATTCCTATGGCAATATGCACAAGTTGGTAACCTCGTCCAATGATTCTCGGGAAAAGTTCACCACCAAGGAATTCGATTCGGAGGGAGGGCTGGATGGCCGGATCAACCTGATCTATTTCGGGGCGCGGTATTATGAGCCGGAATTAGGCATGTGGATATCACCTGATCCTTTGCGGCAATACAATAGCCCCTACACGTATGTCGGCAATAATCCAGTAAACCTCGTTGATCCTACTGGTTTGGCGGGTGAAGAAGATGATGAGGCTGAAGGTGAAGCCGGCCCTTTTGGGGTTTTGGATATAATGCGAGCTGTTGATTCTTTCATTCAATGGGCGGCGGGTGTTAGTCCTGGAAACTATAACCAGATGGAGACGAACGAAGCTGGTGAGCAAGTTCGCGCTCAAAGCCAAGCGAGTGGACGAACCGGCGGCGTACCCGAGCATTTCGTTGAATCTGAATCACAAAAAGGTGGAGGGGTTCGGTATACGAACCCAGTAAATAGGTTTGAGGTTGTGAGAGTCATGCCTGGTAATCCAAATAGTCCTAACCCTGCGCAACAAACTCCGTATGTTTCACACGCCTTAAATGGAGGTGCTTTTAATGCGGAGGGATATCGTGTTGAACCAGATGCTACCGCCGCACATATACCTGTTGAGCAGTATATATACAGGCCTAACTACATTAAGTAACCGTAGGAATTGTTATGGGTTTTGAAGAGTGGCAAAAGCACATTTTTCATGTTATTTCTCAAATTGGTGATGAGGGTTTTCAGAGGTCGGTATGGATAAAAGGGGATCCTAACATGGCATCTTCTTTCGAGGAAGTTGCATGCAGATTGTTCGACGATTTGGACTTTGATGGGTTTCTAGTCCGTGCTAAAGCGGAAGGCTTTTTAAAGAATGAGTATGAAAATCTCGAGAAATTTAAAATTGAATACACTAAGTTTCTCTCAAAACAACCAAAAATAGTTGATCCAAAAAAAATAATTGAGGATCCTAGTTGGAGAGCGATTTCAAGAATGGCAAAGTCTTTGTGTGAAAAGATTTGATTCTAAAAATTAAGTTCGACAGTTGACCTACTTGGCTTTTAATAAACCCTTCGCCTGCTTGAGTAGTGCCCGCTGATCGTAACCGTTCCACGGCCCCCTCTTCGAATTAGTACGGCCATGATCTATCCTGACTTGTTTCCCCCGGAGGCAAGCGATGAATGGAACTACGGAACATAAACAGGGTGGTATTCCTGAAGCTGTTGAAAATGCTTTGAAG
>JANYDA010000026.1 GCA_025360005.1 Fibrobacteria bacterium | reverse complement strand
TTTTTTTTGCCTTTTTTCGGGTCTCGACTATATTTAGCGCAGATCCCTCGATTAGTGTCCGTTGCGCGGGTAATAACGGCCTAATCACTAACGGCGGCTCCGTAAGGAGCCGCCGTCCTCTTTTCCGGCTCCGCTAATTGGTTTTGCTTTGCTTGATCATGCGTTCAAAATATTCAAAGGAACGATCTTGCGCCAACCGTCCGTTCAGGAAAACGGTGGGAGTGCCTTCCACCCCGATCTTCCGCCCCAGACTGATATCCTCTTCCAGGATTTGGGTGTCTTCCGGAGTGATGGCCATTTCCTTTTTGAACTGAGCCATGTTCAAGCCTATCTCCTTTGCCACGGCCAGGTAGACGGAGTCCTTCAAGTCCCGGAAATGCGGGGCCAGCTTATACCTGAACTCGAAGAACTTTCCCTGCTTGCCCGCCGCGAGCGCGGCCGCGGCTGCGGCCCTTGCCTGGGGATGGAAGCTCAGGGGGAAATGCTTGAAAACGATCTTCACATCGTTTGGATAGGCGCGGGCGATGGAATCCAATATCGGCGCCGTCTGGGCGCAATACGGGCATTGCAGATCCGAGAACTCGATGATGGTCAGGGCGGCATTGGCCGCGCCCTGGACCGGGGAACTGGCGATGGGAATGGCTTTGGGAGCGGTATCCGCGGGCGGACGCCAACCCATGCGCATGGCCATGAACTCGTGCTTTTCCTGCATGGCGCTCAGGATCTTCAAGATGGAATCCTGCTTGGCCTCCATCTTACTCAGCCGGTTCTCCATGCCGGGCGTAGTGCATTGCGCCAGCATCACCGCCATCGGCAAGGCCAGCAACAACCAAATTCTTTTCATGAAACTCTCCTTAATGCGGATATATCGAACCGGTAAATTATAATCTTTCGCTATTCCGGACTCCATGGGCCAAAATGCTACTTTTCTCCCATGCTGCGGTTTCTGATCAGTTGCATTTCCACGCTTTCCCTGCTGGCCAGCGGATTCCTGCTTTGGCAATCGGATTTCTTTCCGGAAAAGCTGCCGCACGGCATGGGAACCTGGATAGCCGCGTTTTTCAGCCTTTTCCATGATCCTATGATGGCCTTGTTCCTCTATGGTATGACCCTGGTAGTGGTGGTGGGAAGCTGGTTCATCACGGAAATCGTCCTCAGCCTCCTGTACTCGGCGGTGGCGGCGGGTCTTTCCTTCCTGGTGCTGATGGGTTTCCTATCCGTCCACTATCCGCCCGTTTACCAATACATCCAGGCCTTGGCGAAATGAACATCCAGATCTTCGGCAAGAAAAGCTGCCAGGAAAGCCGCAAGGCCGAGCGTTATTTCAAGGAACGCGGCATCCCGTTCCAATTCATCGACCTCAAGGAAAAGGGTTTCAGCCCCAAGGAGCTGGACAGCGTGGCGCGGCCGTTGGGATTCGCAACCCTGCTGGACAGGGGCTCTAAGCGCTTCAAGGAAAAGGGCCTGGCCTTCATGTCGCCTTCCCGCGTGCAGCAAGTGTTGCTGGACGATCCGCTTTTGGTAAAAACCCCGGTGGTACGGAACGGGTCCCGGGCCACCCTGGGATTCCAACCGGAAGTCTGGCAAACCTGGGCTTGAATCCCGCTCGATCATTCCCCATTCATCACGGATAGGTCGCGCACGCCGAAACCGGCCCTGGGCCGGATGCTCCCGTCCGGTTTCCAATCGGTAATCCCTTCCCCCGGCTTTCGGTTCCCGCAGCCATTCCCTTTGACCGGGCCCCTTCCCGATTTGTAATTTTGCCGTTCACTAAATCACTAAAGGGCGTTCATTGCGAACGTCCCGGCGGGCGACGGCGTCCGCCATCAATTGGTTTCAAGGAGATCCCATGACCGCGGCGACACAGGAAAAAATGGAGTTCCAGGCGGAGGTGAAGCAATTGCTCAACCTCATGATCCACTCCCTGTACAGCAACAAGGAGATTTTCCTCCGGGAACTCATCTCCAATTCATCCGACGCCATCGACAAGGCGCGCTATGAATCCCTGACCAGCATCGAGTCGCTGGGCGAGGACAAGACCTTCCGCATCAAGGTTTCCGCCGACAAGGAAAACCGGATCCTGCGCATCAGCGACAACGGCGTGGGCATGACGCGCCAGGAATTGATCCAGAACATCGGCACCATAGCCAGTTCCGGCACCAAGAAATTCGTCGAGCAATTGTCAGGCGATCAGAAAAAGGACATGAGCCTGATAGGCCAGTTCGGCGTGGGTTTCTATTCCGTGTTCATGGTGGCGGACAAGGTGATCCTCACCACCAAGCGACTGGGATCGGACGAGCCCGCCATGCGCTGGGAATCGGCCGGCGACGGCGCGTACACCTTGGAAGAAGCCGATAAAAAGGATCGCGGCACGGAACTGGAAATCCACATAAAGGAAGACGAGAAGGAATTCCTGGAAGATTACCGCATCCGTTCCATCATCCGCAAATACAGCGAGTACATCACCCATCCCATCTCCCTGCTCACCACCGCCGGGAAGGACGGGGACAAGGAAGGCGGGGAGGCCAAGGAGGAGATCCTCAACGACAAGCCGCCCATCTGGCGCCGCTCCAAGTCCGATATCACCAAGGAACAATACGAGGAATTCTACAAGCACCTTTCGTTCGACGAGGAAGCGCCCCTGGCATGGACCCACAATCAGGTGGAAGGCGCGCTGGAATACACCACCCTGCTATATATACCCGGCAAGGCGCCCTTCGATCTCTACAATCCGGAGAAGAGCAACGGACTCAACCTGTACGTCAAGCGCATCTTCATCATGAACGATTGCAAGGAACTGCTGCCCGCCTACCTGCGCTTCGCGCGCGGGATCGTGGACTCGGAGGACCTGCCCCTGAACGTATCCCGCGAGATACTCCAGAAAAACGCCGTGATCCAGAAGATCAACAAGGCGGCCACCAAGAAGGTGCTGCAATTGCTGGAGACGATGGCCAAGGAGGAAAAGGACAAGTACCAGAAGTTCTGGAAGGAATTCGGCAACGTGGTCAAGGAAGGCTTCCATATGAATTGGGAGAACCTGGACGAGCTGAAGCGCCTGATCCGTTTCGAGTCCAACAAAACCGCCGCGGGCGAATACGTGGGGCTGGAAGAATACGTGGTGCGGATGAAGGCGGAGCAGAAGGATATCTACTACATCAGCGGCGAGAGCCGCGCTTCGGTGGAGCATAGCCCGCACCTGGAAGTCTTCAAGTCCAAGGACATCGAGGTCCTCTACCTCATCGATCCCATCGACGAATGGGTGGTGCAGAGCCTGGCGGACTTCGACGGCAAAAAATTGCTGAACGTGGCCAAGGGCGATCTGGACCTGGGCGAGCTGAGCAAGGAAGAGAAGAAATCGCAGAAGCAGGCGGAGGGCAAATACAAGAAGTTCATGAAGGACTTCGAGGAAAAGACCGGTGACATGCTGAAGGAAGTGCGCGTGACGACGCGCCTCACGGAAAGCCCCTGCTGCCTGGTGGCGGACGAGACCGACATGGGCGCCAATATGGAGCGCATCCTCAAGATGGCGAACCAGAAGGTGACCGCCAGCAAGCGCATCCTGGAGATCAACCCCGATCATGCCATCATGCAAGGGCTGCAGAAGATGTACGATGCGGACGCGGCCAATCCCAAGCTCAAGGAATGGTACGGCCTGCTGGTGGATCAGGCGTTGCTCGCGGAAGGATCGGAGATCAAGGATCCGGCAGGCTACGTGGCCAAGGTGAACGGGTTCCTGACGGACGTATTGGCTAAAGGATAAGGGGTAAGGGCATCGGTCTCTTACTGGCGTTGGCGGCATTGGGCGCTTGGTCCTTGTCGCCCTTTTTCTTCACCGGCGTCGGCAAACGCATAGGCGCCTTCGCCACCAATCTCCTGCGACTGGGAATCGCCTTCCTGGTGCTGTTGGCGCTGCTGGGCGTTCGGGCCTGGCTCGGCGCCACCCCGGCCGCCCTTCATCCGGCCGCATGGATCTGGCTTATCAGCTCCGGCGTGATCGGTCTGGCTATCGGAGACGCCTTCCTCTACCGCGCCTTCGTCAGCATCGGCCCGGAACGCACCAGCCAAATCCAGACTCTGGCCCCGGCGGCCACGGCCGCGCTGGCCTGGGTAAGCCTCAAGGAGTTCCTTTCCCTGGGGCAATTGGGCGGGATGGCTTTGATCCTGGCCGGCGTATTCCTCGCCACCTCCGGCGGAGCCGGCACGGCCCGGAAAAAAAGCGAGACGGAAGAAATGGGCGGCAAGGAAACCGGGACCGCCCAAGGGCCCGCGGGAACCGCTCTTCTGGTCGCCGAGGCGCGCATGGAAGGCGCCGTGGTACCGGCGGAGGCGGTAACATCGGAAATCCCGAAACCTGCGAGTTATCTGAAATCGGGCCTATGGGCGGCGGTCTGGTCCGCCCTGTTCCAGGGGCTGGGCACCGTGCTCGCGCGCAAGGCATTCCTGGATCAGGCCGATCTGGATCCCCTGGCGGCGACCACCGTCCGCCTCGGCGCGGGCGCAACCGCGCTCTGGATCTATGCCCGGGCCACAGGGCCATTGGCTCGCACCCTGGGTGGTTGGCGGGACGGCAGGGTTTTGCGTCTGCTGCTGGCCGGCACCCTGTTCGGTCCCCTCATCGGCATGTGCTGCTATATCGGGGCCCTGAAACTGGCGCCGGCAGGAGTGGTGACTACGATAACCTTCATGGCCCCATTGGTCATCATCCCCATAGGGGCCAGGCTGTACCGCACCCGCATCGCCGCGTCCACCCTGTGGGGGACCGCACTTTCCGCGGCGGGGGTGGTTTTATTGGGGCTCGGATAGGCGGAAAGCGGAGTATATTATGGGAGCGCGCCACAGTAAAATGAAACGGGGGGTTCTCGTGAAATCATTCTGGGTCTCGTTGCTTTTTCCCACCGCTTTTGCAGCCGCCGCAATTTCCCAAGCCGCGCTGGTAAAGGGCACCTACCATCTCGTCTTCAGCCGCACCGAAACCTTCCGCTGGCACGATTCCCTTTTCGCCGACACTAGCAGGAAATTTCCGGTCTGGCAGTTTTTGAAATTGGGATCCTTTGTCTTGAAGGATAGCGGAGCGGATCTCTGCGTCGCCGGAAGCCATAGTTTCGGGGACTACGGTTGGAAAGATTTCGATTTGTGCGGCCATGCCGTACTAGTCGATAGGAATCTGTCCCAACGTATCCATGGATTTTCCGTCGCCGCCGCTCCAACCTCGCGATCCCAAGCGCTTAAATTGGCCAGGCAGGGAACGGACTCGCTTTTTTTCTCCTTCACCCCGTCCCAGGATACCATATCCCTTTCCATGTTCTGGATCTGCTCAGGACAATTGCACTCGTTTTTCGTACCGGGGGATTGGACCGTGGGCGCGGTGGACACGCTTTGCAAACTGTACATAGACGCTGATCCCATTTTGTCGCAACAGGACTTTCCCGTCTATAATGAATCCTTCACAGTCGCCCGAATAAACCTTAAACTGGTTCCCGGCGCGGCTACGGGGCTGGCGCGCGCCGTCACGCCTGAACGCATCGGCGCACATGGGGACTCTCCCGGCAAAGATGCCTTGGGCCGCGATCAGGTTAACGGTCCCACCCGCGCACCCATCGGCACCAGTCCGGAATTCCGCCTTGTCCCGCACTGATACGGAACCGGCCGTCCCCGGTGAAGGCGAAGCGCCCGCTGCGGTCCAGACCAAGGCTTACCTGGGCGGCGTCTCCGAGACCCTTCTGCACACGGCCCTGAACAAAACCTTCGGCTACTCTTCCTTCCGTCCGCATCAGCGGGAAATCGTCGAGCACATCCTGGCCGGCCGGGACGTATTGGCCATCATGCCTACCGGCGGGGGGAAATCCCTCTGTTACCAGCTCCCGGCGCGCATGGCCGCGGGCACCGCCGTGGTCATCAGCCCGCTCATCTCCCTGATGAAGGATCAGGTGGATTCGGCGCGCGAGAACAACATGGCCGCCGCTTATCTCAACAGTTCCCTCACGGGCGCGCAGGCCTCGCAGGTTTACCGCAAGCTGCAGGACGGATCGCTGGATCTGCTCTACATCTCGCCGGAACGCTTCGCCATGGACTCCTTCATCGCCAGCCTCAAGGCCGCGCGCATCTCCTTCTTCGCCGTCGATGAAGCCCATTGCCTGTCCGAATGGGGGCACGATTTCCGTCCCGACTATATGTCCCTTTCCGCCATCCGCAGGCACTTCCCGCGCGCGCCCATCGCCGCCTTCACCGCCACGGCCACCAATGCCGTACAGCAGGACATCCTGGCCAAGCTGACCTTGCGCAATCCATTCCAGGTGCGCGCCTCTTTCAACCGGCCCAACTTGTTCTACGAAGTGCGCCCCAAGCGGGAGGTGGACGCGCAGTTGCTCGCCTTCATCCGCGAGCATAAGGACGAGCCCGGCATCATCTACCGCACCACGCGCACGGCGGTGGAAAAGACCGCCGCCTTCCTCAGCGCCAAAGGCGTCAAGTCCCTTCCCTATCATGCCGGCCTGCCGCAACAGGAGCGAGAGGCCAACCAGGAAGCCTTCAGCAACGACGAGGCGCAGGTGGTGGTGGCCACCATCGCCTTCGGCATGGGCATCGACAAATCCAATGTCCGCTTCGTACTGCATGCGGATCTGCCCAAGAACCTGGAAGGCTATTATCAGGAAACCGGCCGGGCCGGCCGCGATAGCGACCCTTCCCTGTGCGTTTTGTTCTACGGCGGCGGAGACATCCCCAAGCTCAGGCATTTCCTGGATCAGATCCAGGATGCGGAAGACAAGGCGCTCGCGGTACAACGCCTCAACCAGATGGCGGACTTCGCCTCCCGCAACCTGTGCCGCCGCCGGCAAATCCTGGCCTACTTCGAAGAAGAATACCCGGAGCCCAATTGCGGCTCTTGTGATATCTGTACCGGAAAAGCGGAGACTTCCGACGCCACCCGCGAGGCCCAGATGGCTTTGTCCGCCCTGGTGCGCACGGGTGAACGCTTCGGCGCAGCGCACGTGGTGGACGTGCTGGTGGGGGCGGACACCCAGAAGGTGCGGGATCTCGGCCACGACAAGATCAAAACCTACGGCGCGGGCAAGCACAAGGACAAGGGCTATTGGCGCTCCCTGATCGGGGAAATGCTGGGGCGCGGCCTGTTGGGGCTGGATGACGGGCCTTATCCCGTGCTCAAACTCACCGCCGCGTGCCTTCCCGTCCTGCAGGGCAAGGAGAAATTCGAGATCCTGGAATTGGGCAAAGGGGGTAAAGCCGGTAAGCCGGACGCGTCCGATGCCGCCGGGAAAGACCGCGCGCGCGCCGGGTCGGGCGCGGAGGATATCGACCAGGAACTGTTCGCCAGGCTGCGGGGATTGCGCAAGACGCTGGCCCAGCGCCAGAACGTGCCGCCTTACATGATCTTTTCGGACAGGACCCTGCACGATATGTGCCGTAACAAACCGGTTACCCTATCCGCGCTGCGCGAGATCTCGGGGGTGGGCGACGCCAAGCGCGATCGCTACGGGATCGAATTCGTGCAGGAGATCCGCGCGCACGGGGAAAAGGCCTAGGAGCGCCATACTACTTTTCTCGATACTTCAAAGACCCGCTCAGCTGGAGTTAAAATGACGCGTCTCAAATTCGTTCTGCCTGTTTGCTTCCACTTTTTTTTCGCATTCGCTTCCGTTTTATCCGCCCAGCCCACAGCGGAAAGCCTGAATGGCAAGACTATCCATCTTTATGTCGAGTCGGAAGACTTCACCGCATTCTTTTTCCAGAACGGGGATATTCCCTTAGTGCGCGATTCCCAATACCATTACTCTTTGACCCTGACCGGATTGGATCCCAATCAGCAGGATTTCTTCTTCACGTCTAACGGCACGTCCCCGACCGGGGATCATTTTAGGTGGAAACTCGGGAAGCTGGGCCTGAACGCGAGCAATGAAGGGCGTATCGCGGTTGCCGATTTCCGGGGCCGCAACGAAATGTGGATTGTCGTCGATCCCGGAGGACCCGTAACGGCCCCCCCGGTCCTGCTGTTCCAGGCCCCTAAAACCATTAATCTGCTCAATCCCTGGCCGACCACGGCTCCCAAAGCGGTTTTCGGATCCAAGCTCAGTAACATGAGCGTTACCCCAGGGCGCTGTGCCTGGTTCTCGGCCATGCTGCTGGATAGCGCGTTGACCTCCGGGCACTTCGCGGAAGTCCACGACGCCGAGACATTCGGGATGGGGGGATATGGCTCCCTCCAGGACTTTGATTTCACCGCCGAATTCGCGGGCAAGGGAAATACCCTCTGGCTCAACTCCCGGACGAACATATGGACCCCGGAGTGGCCGGGCCTGGACGGCGATTGCTTTTATATGCTGGCCGCCACCGTGCGCGACATGAGCAAGGACCACGTCGATTTCGATTTCGCCAACCTCACCGGAAACCATCTTCTGAAGGGCATGGTAAAGCCCCTCCTCGATACAATCACGCGGAAACCGGTCCGCTCAACCTATCCCGCCACGCCGCCCATTACATTCGATACATTCGATTCCTGGTGGAAAACCGACTCGACCAATGCCGATCCCCTGCAGCGCAGCTATGAAACCTGCGTGGAAATTCCCTTGGGCAAAAGCAGCGGCGGACTGTGGGAATACGACAGCTACAAGGGCAGTCCCACCGATCACGGTTTTTTCCCGGTTGAAGGCGCCGCCAACCGGTTCGGCGAGACCGCGCCCAGCTGCGCCGTCGAGCCTCCGCCCGATACCACCACATGGATGACCGGCGGCCCTCCCCGCAATTTCAACTTCTGCATGGAATCCCACGCGGTTTTCACTTACCGCAAAGGACAACGCTTCTCTCTGCGGGGGGACGATGACATCTGGATGTTCATCAATGACAAATTGGTGATCGACTTTGGCGGAGTGCATACCCCGCAATCCGGTTCCGTGGAATTGGACGGCCTCAATCTCATCGAGGATAAGGAATACAATTGGGATTTATTCTACTGCGACAGGCAGCCCTGCGGATCCTCATTAAACATCAAGACGGACATTTTGTTCAAGCAACGGCGCGCACTCTATCTCCGATCGCTTCCGGCTTCCATCCCCGGATCCATGCGCATGGAAATCAGGAAACGGGAGGGTGGAAATGGTTCTTGCTTTTCCCCGGCGGACACCATGACCGGGAGTTTGCCGGCCACCTTGGCTTATCGATTGTTAAACCATGCCGACGTATCGATGGCGGAACTCGGTGACGGCAGCTTCTACGCAGGCGGCGTCACCATCGCTGCCGCCGTGGTGACCCTCGACACCGCCAAGATAGCGGCCGGCGGACTTCCTCCGGGGGCGTATCGAGTTATCGCCTTCGAGCCCGGGAGCCCGAAAGTGATGGTGGAAATTCCCTTCCGGGTGGGCGGTCCGACTTCAAGCGTCCGCAAGAAAAGCGCGTCCGCACAAGGCCGGCGCAGGCCGGACCGCAAACCGGACGCCTTGGGGCGCCTCCCACGCGTTCAGACCGCGCCGTATTCGCGGCGATAGGTTTTTATCCGCCCCAACAATCCCGGATCCAGGTTGAGGAAACGCTCGCCGGCGCCTGATTCCAGATAGGCCATGATGTCCATGAGGTTCACGATGGAGGCGGTTTTCAAACCGTACTCGATTTCGATTTCCTTGAGGGCCGGGCGGGGGCCGTTGCCGCGTTCCATGCGATCCACGGAAACCACCAGGCCCACGGGATGGATACCGGGCAGGGATATCAGCGGCATGTTTTCGCGGATGGAGGTGCCGGCAGTGGTCACGTCCTCGATAATGACCACCCTGCAGGGCCCTTCGGAGGCTGGTCGGAGGGCATAGTTATATCCCACCAAGATTCCGCCTTCACCGTGGTCCTTGGGTTCTTTGCGATTGAAGGTATAGCTGACGTCGTGATCATAAAGCCGGTGCATGGCCATGGAGGCGGTGACGGCCAAGGGTATTCCCTTATACGCGGGCCCGAATAAGTTGTCCACTTCTTGACCGAAGGCCGAACGGATGGCCTGCGCGTAGAACTCCCCGAGCTTGGCGATCTGGGATCCCGTCACATAGGCTCCCGTGTTTATGAAATAGGGAGTCTTACGGCCGCTTTTGGTGGTGAAGTCCCCGAAGCGGAGCGCGCCTGCGGACAGCATGAATTCGATGAAGGCGTTCGGTAGGTTTTCCATTAACTTCAACTGTCTCCTTTTACGATGTCCCGGTGTACTGGCCGGTACGTGTTCCCCATCCCGCGCCGGCCTGCAAGATAGCAACTGCGGGCCCGCGATTGATTTCCGGGAAGGCTCGATCTTTTTTTATCGCCAGGGTTTACGCCTGGCGGTATACTGGATGTATGCCCGTCATGGATGTACTTCTCGGCGATCTCAGCTACACCTTGGGCGTGGGGCAGACCAATACTTTCCTGCGCGTGGCGGGGAACCTGGCCGGCAGCAACGCCGCCAAGTTGAGCGCCATTTTCAACCGCACCCTGGCCCATGCCAAAGGCAAGCTTTTCCTGAGCCTGCAAGGTTGCTATACCATCGACTCCACGGCGCTGGCCGCGCTGGTGTCCCAGCACAGGGCCATGGGGAACCTGGCGCGGGAAATGGTGCTGGTGGACGTCCCTTCCCAAATATTGCAGATCCTGGAGGGAAGCCACCTCGCCTCCCTCTTCGAGATTTTCCCTTCCCTGGAAGATGCCGAAAAAAAATACGGCCGCGCCGTCTGCTGATCCCCTGATTCCCAAGTCCCGGACGCGGGCGCTCCCTTCGTAACTATTGTATCTTCCCACCACTTTTCGGGAGAATATGGATATGATCGCCAAAGCCGCCAAGACTCCGGTGAACCCGCTTTTGCTGGAGCTGAACCGAACCTACCTCCGCATCCATTTTGAAAAGGAAGATGCGTTCTGGAAGGATAAGATGGGATTGGCCGGGCGCGTCCAGGGCGATTTCGAAAAGAAGGAAATCCATCTCCAGGGTTGGATCTCGGACCCCGGATACCTGCCCGCCCTGCGCGCGGAACTGGCCAAGCCGGATCTCACTCCCGACGACCGCATCGGCCTGCAAGGCTGGCTGCGTTTCTTCGACGTGCATGCCATCGAGAATCCGGAAGCCAAGGCGTTGGCCAACCGCATCGTGGAAATGGAAGGCCGCCTCCAGGAGGCGCGCGGCGCCATGAAGCTGGGGTATGCCGATCCGGCCACCGGGGAGCATGTTCCCGCCAGTTCCATCCGCCTGGGGCTATACGTGCGCACCTCGCCTGACGAGGCGCTGCGCAAGGCCGCCCATCGCGGCTTGCAGTCGATTGAGCGGGAGATGTTGGATAAGGGTTTTCTGGATATCGTCCGCGAGCGCAACAAGCTGGGCCGCATGCTGGGATACGAGGACTATTACGACTACAAGGTCACGCGCAACGAAGGCTTTTCCAAGCGCGTGTTGTTCGGGATCCTGGAAGACCTGGAGAAACGCACGCGGGACGCCTGTAAAGCGGCGCTCGATGAATTGGCCCGCAAATCGGGACCCTCGGCGCGCGAAGCCTGGAACTTCCTCTACCTCACCGCGGGCGACGTCACGACCCAGATGGATCCCTACTTCGCGTTCGGCACCGCCCTGGGCCGTTGGGGCCGCTCCTTCACGGCGCTCGGTATCAAGTACCGCGGCGCAACCTTGACCCTGGATCTGCTGGACCGCAAGGGAAAATACGAAAACGGATTCATGCACGGCCCCATCCCCGGCTTCATGGACGCGGGCGAATATCTGCCCGCGCGCATCAACTTCACCGCCAACGCCATCCCGGGCCAGGTGGGCAGCGGGCATCGCGCCACCGAGACCTTGTTCCACGAGGGCGGGCACGCGGCGCATTTCAGCAACATCCTCATGCCTTCGCCCTGCTTTTCCCAGGAGTACGCGCCCACCTCCGTGGCCTTCGCGGAAACGCAAAGCATGTTCCTGGACAGCTTGATCGAAACCCCGGAATGGCTGGTCCGGTACGCGCGCGATGAGCGCAGCCTCCCCATGCCCCTGGATCTCATCCGCCAGAACATCGTCAAGAAGCACCCGTACAAGGCATTCGCGCTGCGCGCCATGCTCACGGTGTGCTTCGCGGAGAAGGCCATCTATGAAATGCCGGAAGCCGATCTCACGCCGGATAACGTGATCAAAGCCTTGCGGCACATCGAAGCGGAAATGCAATTCCTGAACGAAGGCACTCGACCGGTGCTGAGCGTTCCCCATCTGCTTTCGGGCGAATCCTCGGCGTATTACCACGGTTACGTGCTGGCCGAGATGGCGGTGCATCAGACCCGGCGTTTCTTCCTCAACCGGGACGGCGCCTTGGTGGACAATCCCAAGATCGGCCGCGACCTGGCGGAATACTATTGGAAGCCCGGGAACGCGCGCCGCTTTCCGGATATGATCCAGGGTCTGACGGGACAACCCTTCGGGGCGGAAGCCACCGTGGAAATGGTGAACAAGCCGCTGGCGGAAGCCCTGGCGGAGGTGGAAGAAGCCGCTGGGAGGAACGCGGCGCCGGCATCGCTGGCCGCGCCGGTGGATCTGGACGCCGTCATCCGCATCGTGCATGGGGACGAGGTCATCGCTACAAATGAGAACGGAGAATCCTTCGAGTCGATCGAACGCGGCTTCGCGGAATGGCTGGTGAAGAATAGAGCCGGATAGGGCGAAGGGAACCTGGATCGGGGCGGGACACCGTTCTCACCTCGCCGGGATCAGATAATACTCCCCGATCACAATCCTATCCTTCCCGTCCGCCTCCTGGATGCCGCAGGCAACGCCCACCACTCCCGCGCAGGGATCGAAGTGGATCACGCGGCATTCCGTCCTTACCTTTTCCGCGTTGCCGCAATCCTTGGCGCAGGCGGAGTCGGCCGATTCCAGCGATTCTCCCAAAGGCAGAACCTGGGAAGAATCCCGGTTCACCCAGCGGGACCTGCTTTCCGGCGCGCCGTCGATGGCCAATTCCTCCATGTCGCGCATCTCCGGATGGGGTAACAAGGAAGGTACCTCCACCTCATCATACGTGAACAAAGCCTGCGAGCGCGTGAGCCCCACGCGCAGGATGTCCCAATGCAAGGTTCCGCCCGCCGCTTTCCGGTTCCCGGTTTCCGCGCATACGTGCAGGCGCGCGCGGCAATCCGAAAAAGCGGACCAGGTCTGGCATTGGCCGGGCTTGGGTTCCGGCATGGGATCCCCCAGCTTGTCCAGGTTGAAATAGGCGCTTTTGCGCGCGCGCAGATCGGGAAAGGACCAACCGGCGGTATCGTCCGCGCGCAAGCTCCTATCCGCCAGCCGCAGGGCTTCCCGGCTGGCCTCCAATGCGGAATCCTTGATGCCGCGCTTGAGGTAGCACAAGCCTAAGTCGACGCGCACGGCCGCATCCAAGGTATCCAGAATGGAAATCTCCCGATACAGGCGGCCGGCCTCCAGGTAATGTTCGCCGCGATAGAGCCGGTTGGCCTTTTCCTTGACAGCCAGAAGTTTGCGGCCCGCATTGCTTGCCGGGGAGACGGATGGGAACGACCCGGGCGGAACCGGATCCGCGCCCCACCTTTCGGCCGCATTTATCGCCGCGGGCGGGAACATCGATGCGAGCATCAGGACGCAAGACGCAAGCAGTTGCGTGAGCTTGGGACGGGTGGACGGGGGGAAATGGAAATGCATGGGCCTTAGATCGGAATTCTACCGCTTGCCCGGCGGCGGATCCAGTCCCTGCTGCGGGAGTTTGCCGAATAAGCGCTGCCCAATATGGAAATGCCCGAAGCGGTGAATCCCAGGGGAGTGCCGTAGTTCCAAATTTGGATTCCGCCCAGAAAACCTCCGAATAAGCCCGTACCATATGCGGTGAAATCCTCCTTCAGGGGGATCGTCCTGGAAGGGATCGGCGCTTCCTGGCTGCGAGAGCGCGATTCCATTACAGCCGATGGCGCAGAGAAAATTTCCATTTACAGCGACAAATATCACACAATTGAATATCTCCCGCGGGTCCTGCTCTATGGCTGCCATAGTCGGGGCCTGGCCGGGCTTGAGGAAGAGAGCGAAGCGGGACAAGCGTAGTCCGCGGATGCGATGCGGGCGGAATCCCGTGTCGCCCAGGCCATCAGATGCTCCTCTCTCTGCATCCGGGTTTCCCCGGCGCAGATCCATGCTTGCGCTACCCTTAGGAAATCCCCCTGGGTAACGGAAACTCCTCAGCCAGCGATGGGGGGAATCAAAGCCTAAACCTGGAGGCCGGAGGCGGGAGAGGGTCAACCCACGTTCGAGCCGGTCAATTCCTTTCCGGCGGCAAACGGCCCGGCAAGGCCTCTCCGCCGCGGAAGTTCCCTCTTGAGGGTATTGCGAAGCCTCTAAAACCTTTTGAAATGGACGGAAAACCTCCAAAATTCTAATCTTCACCCAGGTTTACGGACGCGTCGGAAGACATCTCAGCGGGCGGCGAAGCGCCATCCGCGACCTGCCCAACGGCATCCCCTAGCAGCATTGGAGTTGAAGATGGAAGGCCTCGATATCAAAACGATTTACGCCGGTTTGGATGCCAAGCACGCATACGCCCGCAAGACCCTAGGCAAAGCCCTCACCCTCGCCGAAAAGATCATCTGGTCCCATCTCCATGACGCCGCCCAGCCCAAGCTGGAACGCGGCAAATCCTTCGTCCTGCTCCGCCCCGATCGCGTCGCCATGCAGGACGCCACCGCGCAGATGGCCATCCTGCAATTCATGCAGGCGCGGAAATCCAAGGTGGCGGTTCCCACCACGGTCCATTGCGATCACCTTATCATCGCCCGTGAGGGCGCCGCGCGGGACGTGGATATCGCCAACCACGACAACAAGGAGGTATTCGACTTCCTCAGCTCGGCCGCGCGCAAGTACGGCATGGGATTTTGGAAACCCGGCAGCGGCATCATCCATCAGGTAGTGCTGGAGAACTACGCGTTCCCGGGCGGCATGATGATCGGCACGGACTCGCATACGCCCAATGCCGGCGGGCTTGGGATGATGGCCGTGGGCGTGGGCGGCTCGGACGCGGTGGACGTTATGGTGGGCATGCCCTGGGAAGTCCTCTATCCCAAGGTCACGGGCGTGCATCTCAAAGGCGCTCTGAACGGATGGACTTCCGGCAAGGACGTTATCCTTAAGCTGCTGGAGATCCTCACCGTCAAGGGCGGCACCAACAAGGTCATCGAATATTTCGGGGCCGGAGTAAAAACCCTTTCCTGCACGGCCCAGGCCACCATCACCAACATGGGCGCGGAGCTGGGAGCCACCTGTTCCCTCTTCCCCTTCCATAAATCCATGGGCGATTACCTGCGCGCTACGCGCCGCGCGGACGTCGCGGACCTGGCCGAGAAATACCTGAACTTTCTCAATCCCGATCCGGAGGTGCTGGCCAATCCCTCCGCATTCTACGATGAGGTCATCGAAATCGATCTGGACAAGCTGGAGCCCTACGTTGTGGGGCCGCACAGTCCGGACAAGGCCCGCCCCATCTCCAAATTCAAGGAAGAGATCGAAAAGGAAAAATACCCGGAGCTGTTATCCGCCGCCCTGATCGGGTCCTGCACCAACTCCTCTTACGAGGACGTCGGCCGCGCCGCCTTCGTGGCCAAGCAGGCCCTGGCGCGCGGAGCCAAGGCCGCCTCGCAGTTTTTCGTCAGCCCCGGTTCCGAGCAGGTTTTCGATACCACCAAGCGGGACGGCTACCTGGACACGCTGGACCGGATGGGCGCGGTGGTCATGGCCAATGCCTGCGGCCCATGCATAGGCCAATGGCAGCGCAAGGACATGGCGGAAGGCGTCGCCAACTCCATCATCACCTCCTTCAACCGCAACTTCCGCGGCCGCAACGACGGCAACAACGCCACCCTGTCCTTCATCGGATCGCCGGAACTGGTGACCGCCATGGCGCTGGCCGGCACCATCAAGTTCAACCCGCTTACGGATTCCCTGAAAGCGGCGGACGGCTCTTCCTATAAACTGCAGGCTCCCAGCGCGGATGCCTTGCCCAAGAACGGCTACGCTTTCAACGACGGAGGCTTCATCGCCCCCGAGCAGGACGGCTCCAAGGTGGAAGTGAAAGTCGCCGCGGACAGCAACCGCCTGCAATTGCTGGAACCCTTCCAGCCCTGGGACGGCAAGGAAATCGAGGATGCGCTGGTGCTGGCGAAAGCGCAAGGCAAGTGCACCACCGATCATATCTCCCCGGCCGGCAAATGGCTCAAGTTCCGCGGGCACCTGGATAAGATATCCGACAACATGCTGGTGGGCGCGACCAACGCCTTCGGCGGCGCGATAGGCGCGGGCAAGAACGTGCTGACGGACGAAACCGGCAAAACCTATCCGCAAATCGCGCGCGACTACAAAGCCAAGGGCAAGGGCTGGGTGGTTTTCGGCGAAGAGAATTACGGCGAAGGTTCCTCGCGCGAGCATGCCGCCATGTCCCCGCGCTTCCTGGGCGCGCGCGCCGTGGTGGCCAAGAGCATGGCCCGCATCCATGAGACCAACCTCAAGAAACAAGGCCTGCTCCCGCTCAAGTTCGCCAACCCGGCCGACTACGACAAGGTGCGCGAGGACGATCGCGTGAGCATCACCGGCCTGGCCGCCTTCGCGCCCGGCAAGAACCTGAAGGTGACGCTCAAGCACGCGGACGGCAGCAGCGACGCCTTTGAAGCGACGCATACTTTCAACCAGGAGCAGATCGAATGGTTCAAGGCCGGCAGCGCCTTGAACCTCATGAGTTGATCGGCCGCCGCGCCCGTTTCGGGCGCCTCTGCCGCGGCATCGCATTGGACAGGTGAACTGAGACGCGGCGGAAGGAATCCAAGCGACATGAGATTCCACTTTAAGTTTCCCTTCAACTCCGCCCCGCGAGTGTCACGATAACGTAACTTCTGTGTTAACAAGCTAAGGGACTTTGACCGGCGCGCCGCCGGCCCGTAAAATGAGCATGAGCCCCCGGATCCCTTTCCGGAAGGCTCCGGGAGGCTTCGCATGGTCTCCCTGCGAGGCGCTCATGGAAAAAATCTCGATCCAATCCACCTTCACCCAAGTCAGCCTTTACGCGCGTTATACCGCGGCCAACTCCGCCAAGAAAAACGGCGCAGCCGGCGCATCCGATTCGGCCAATGCGGCCGGCGCCTGGAAAACGGCCGCTGAGCAAAGCGGCGCGGCCGGCAATGGCGCCGCCAAAGGCATCGCCTGCGGGCAAAGCAAGGATGGCGACACCTTTTCCCTGAGCATCGAAGCCAGCATGCTCCAGATCTCGGAAACCTACACGGTTACCGGCGACGCAACGGGAACGGATGGGGTTGCGGACACGGGCGCCTCTGTCGGCAATGCCGCAACGAATGGCGCGGCCACCACCAACGCAGACGGGAAAGCCGCGGATCCGGAACGGTTAACCGGCGGCGGCCTGGTGCATGCCCTGATGGATGCCTTGAAATCCATTTCGGGCAAAAACGGCGCGACGGGCGCTAAAGGCGCCAATGCCAAGCATCACCACCATTTCCCCCAGCTTGCGGATGCCCAGGACGTGGCCGACAACCTGATGCGGCAAATCGATGGCCGGTACGCCGCCCAAGGCGGGTCCAAGGCGGATTTCGCAGCCGAGATCAAGACGCGGTTGGCGGATTGGAAGCCGAACACCGGCAAGGTGACGGTGGCCTACCAGGAATTCCGGAGCGAAGTGCACCTGAAGCTGACCCAAGGGTTGGACGCATGGGCACAGAGCGATGCGCCGGACAATGCGGGTTCGCCTTCGGTCGGCAGCGCATCCAGCGCGGACGCCGTAACCTAGCGCCTTGTTCCGCCAACGCTTCCTTTCCCGGACCCCGGGCCTACCCTTGCGGAAGCGGAGAAGGCGGGCATCGCGTCCTTGATCCGCCGCTAGCGGCCGGGACCGATTTTCAGCCGGGCGAAGGACGGATATCCGCGGACTTAAGGATCAAGCGAATAAGAGGCCTTGCTGGTATTGAAGGCGTGGTAGAACCGGGCCTCCAGGGAATCATGCAGGTCGCCGTTATGTTCCGGATCCAAGACCAACACTTTATCGCCGGTAGCATCCTTGGAAAGGACGGCGTGCGAGAAATCCATTCCGGCCACCCAGCGATTGGCGTAGAAGATGAAGCGGCAACGGTAGGTTCCGGCGGCGTACCAGCCGTCCAAAGTTTGCTTTTCGTACAATAATTGGAATCCGCCCGCATTCGGGAGCGCGAACAGGAACGGAGTGGCCGCCTTTCCAACGCTCAGAACGCCCTTGATATAGGATCGATCGCGGAAGCGATCGAAATCCACCGTATCGACGTTGAGCGCAAAGTGCGCCGGGAACTGGCATTGCAGGTGCATTTCCAGGGGATTCAAAACGCCCACCTTTTGGTTGGGAAGCCTGGCCAGCGTATCCGTCCCGGTGAAATCCACGTCGAGGATGGCGGAGTCGTCCTTCCACAAGTGGAACTCCTGTTTGCGGTTGGTAAGGGAATCGAATAGGTGGAATTCCGCTTCACGCACGCCCAGGTAGAATTGCACTATGCTGGCTTCGTTGACTACCGGCCCGCCGATAGCGGCCTTGGGCAACGGAGCGATGGACTTGTAGTCGATCTGGAACTTCGCCTCCACCAAACGATCATCCTCGGCGTTGCCGACCTCGGTGAAACATCCGGCCAGCAATCCCGCCAGCAGGACCAGGCCATGAGCCGGCAGGATACGGTTAGCGCGCAGCACTCACTTGCCTTTGGTGAGAGGGAAAAGTTGCATGTTAACCTGGACGATACGTTCCCCTTTGCCGTCCTCCGCCGCGAAGCTGCGCAGCTCCTTGCGCATCAACTGGAGTTGTTTTTTCAGGTTCGGCAGTTCCGATTCCCGGATGGAAAAGCATACCGAGGAAATGTCGCGCTCATTCACGGGAACCTCGTCCTGGGCCCAAGCGGCCATCTTCATCATCTGGGCATGGTAGCTTTTCACCAGGAATGATTTCACTTCATCATCGGTAGTGATGTCCGGATCCGAAGCCCGGAAACCATTGGCGGTTTTCTTGATGAGTCCCGAAGTCAGGAGCAGGTTGATGGACTCCTCCACCTCGCCGGGATCAACGGGCGGAAGCAAGCGTTCGGATATCCACGCATGATTGCTGCGGAATCCATCCAGGTTGAGCATTTCCCGGATGGCGATACTATACCAACGGCGGAAGATCTGGAGTTGCGAGGTTTCCATTTTCTTGAATTTGGATTTACCCGGTCCATGCAGGATCTTTTCGTAGTAGAAATTCTTCTCATCCAGGGTTTGCGCCTGATTGAAAAAGACCAGGTTTTCAAAATATAGCGCTTGCTCTTTGTTCATGCCCAAACCGGATACGAGTTTGACCAGGGTCCTTTTGCTGAGGTTCCGCTTCCCTTCCATAAGGTAATTCAGCAGGCCGTGGCTTGGGAAATTGGCCTTTTTGGCAAAGTAGCGGATGGAAAACTTGGGGTTGGCCTGCTTTTGGGCCAGGTAATAATCCTTCAGGTACTGCCGGTAATTCGTATACCTCAGCAGATCAGGCAGCGTCGCCACGGACTTGCGGACCCCCACCGGAGTCTCTGACTTTAAACTCATAGCGACTTCCCTGTCTAACGGTAGAAGAATAACGCTCCTGCTAGCGGATTTTCGCGGCCTTTATTTCCAATTGTGTCCACAAAAGAGTACGGATGTTGGGATATTGCTGGGATTTTCCCTGTCCTCACCGGTAATATTAGCGAGTATCAAATACAAAGGTGGCGTATCTGAACGCGGGGCGGAAATCGACAGGCAATTCAAAGCGGCACCCCATACGACATGGGCATTTGTTTGCTCCGGACGGCTTCGATCCCACTTGCGCAGAAATTGCCACACCAGCCAATTCCCAAGCGAGCCAGTTATGATAAATTCCCGATCCTACTTTCCCCATAACCTGGCGCGCATCGCCGGTAGCGTCCTCGCCGCGGGCGCCGCCGTCGGAATGCTGGCGTCGCTGGAAGGTTGCGCCCGGGTGCCGCAACGGGATCGGGAGTTCTTAAGCGATCCCATCATGCAAAGGCAGGAAGACCCGATGGAGAGCGGGTTGGAAAGCCATGATATGCCTCGCCGCGAAGGGGCGGTGGGCGGCAGTTCCGGTTCGGGCGGAGGGTGCGGATGTTGAATTCGGCTCCTCGTTTCCCGCGCGCGGCAAGGCTCCGCCGGATCGCTTTGTGGATTGCGCTCGCCCTGGGCGCCGCCCAGGCCGGCGAATCCGGCAGCGTGCTGGATCTCAAATACGAGTTCTTCCGCGATCGCAATAAGGTGTGGAACCATACTCCCGCGTTTTCCCTGCGTACCGCGCTTTCCCGGGTCTGGAGCCTGGGATGGGAACAGGAGTTCGACGTGGTCTCCGGCGCCTCCCGCCGCCTGGGCGCGGACAAGGTCGGCCAATTCGGGGATCGGAATCTGGACGCGGTTTCCGGCGCCTCCAAGGTGGAACTGCGTTATTCTGAAAATCCCTCGTTGACTTACTCCAACAAGGGAACGGTAGTCTCCGGGTCCGTTTACGTGAGCCGGGAAAACGATTATATCTCCATGGCTCCAGCCGGATCGCTAGCGATGGATTTCAACGACCGCAACACCACCCTGGGCGGCAGCTACGCGGAATTCTTCGACGACTTCCGCCCCACCGGCGCCTTTACCGGGATGGGCGGGAAGAAACGGATCCGCAGCTTGGGCGGCACGCTGGCGCAGTCCTTGACCCCGCTTACCCTGGTGGGCCTGACCGGCACGTGGATCAACAGCTGGGGCTTTCTGGGACATCCCTATAATCCCCCTATGGATGTCTCCGGGGCTATGATGACCGAAGAGGTGCCGAATACGAAACAAGCGGGCGCTGTCTCCGGGCAAATCATCCAGGGGTATCATCTGGGTGACCTGCTGGGATCCGCCAATTTGGATTACCGCAGGTACCAGGACAGTTGGGGCATCAAATCGGGTACGGCCGATTTCAAGGTGAGCCAATATTACTCCGAGTCGGGATATATCCGCCTGCGCGCCCGCTATTACAATCAGACCGGGGCCTTGTTCGCCAAAACCGCGTACGCGGGAACGGAGACATACCGTACGGGCGATATCCGCATGTTCCCGTTCACGTCCTTCCTGGTGGGCGCGAAGGCCTCCGATGCCTTCCCGGATTCATGGGGCAAATCCGCTTTCCTTCCGGATCGCTGGGATCTGAAATTCGATTATATGCTGCGCGATACGCGCGGGGATAAGGTCGGCGCGGACGCGGGCGAACCCCGGAGCATCCGCTATCAGCTCTACGGAGCCGACGAATACTACCTGCAAGGGGTGGTGATGGCCGGTTTGACATTCAATCTCTGAAAGGATTCGCCATGGATATCCAAGCATCGAAACGTTTGCGCCATTCACTGCTGACGGCCGCCTTCCTGTTGGCCGGCCTGGGAAGCCCCGCGCGGGCTGCGGATGCTCCGCCTGCCGGGCCCGCCAAGCTTCCGGAATTCTCGCTGAAGGACGTGGACGGCAAGGATTGGACCAGCTCCCAGTTCAAAGGCAAAGCCTTGCTGGTGGATTTTTGGGCCACTTGGTGCAACACATGCAAAGAGACCATTCCCAAGCTGGCCGAGCTGAACGACAAGTACAAAGGCAAGGGCCTGACCATCATCGGCATCAGCGTGGACAAGGGCTCGGCGGAAAAGATCAACAAGGCGGCGAAAAAGCTGGGGATCAATTATCTGGTGTTGCTGGACAAGGAGAATTCGCTGGGGAAATCCTTTGGGTTCAACGGTATCCCCTCCCTTTACATCTTCGATAAGACCGGCGCTCTGAAAACGGCCATGCCCGGCTATGATCCCGGGCAGGAAGCCGCCCTGGTCGCCGCCGCCGACAAAGCCTCGAAGTGAATCTCTCCCATCGGATGGCACTCAGTCCCAAGCTCAGGAGCCGATAGCATGTTCACCAATACCAACCTTTCCACTGCCTTGTCCACGGGCTCCTTCGGCGTGCTGTTCCTCTGCTTCCTGGCAGGCGTCGCATCCAGTTTCACGCCCTGCATCTATCCTTTGATCCCGGTGACCATCAGCATCCTGGGCAGCCGCCAGGCGGAATCGAAATTGCGCGCCTTCCTGCTGGCCTTGACCTATGTCACCGGCATCGCCGTCACTTATGCGGTACTGGGGCTGGTAGCGGCCTTAACGGGTTCCCTTTTCGGCTCCTTGAGCTCCAATCCGTGGGTTTTGATCGGCGTGAGCGCGGTGATCATGGCATTGGCATTGAATATGTTCGAGGTGTTCACGGTAAACATGAGCTTCCTGAGCGTGGGAAGCGGCGCGAAGCATAAGCAAGGGCTGTTGGGGAATTTCGCCTACGGTCTCACCTTCGGATTGGTGGCCTCTCCCTGCACGGCTCCGCCCCTGGCCGCCATCCTGACCTGGGTGGGTTCCACCCATAACATGGTGATGGGACCCATCTTCCTCTTCTCTTTCGCCTTAGGCATGGGTTCGGTCCTGATCCTGCTGGGCACCTTTTCCTCTTTCCTGACCCGCCTGCCCAAAGCCGGCATGTGGATGGTGCACATCAAAAAGGTAATGGGATACCTGATGGTGATCATGGCCGGTTATTTCGCTTTCCAAGCCGGGCGGCAATGGTAACGCGGGCACCCGTTCCCGCGCCGCAGCGCCGGCTTTGCCTACCTGCCCGCTGAAAATCGGACTACATTGTTGCGAATGGGCTTGGATGCACCCGGCCCCAGGGAGTTCAGCGCTGGGCCTCAGGACCCGGTTTACACCCAACCGATGCGTCGATCCCGCTCCTTCTTCCGCCCCTTGGATGCATTGATCATCCTCACCGTCCTGGTCGCTTCCGTGTGGGGATTCCTCGCCTTCCGCATGGAGGCGGGCGCCTCCGTGCAGGTTTTCCTGGGCAACAAGAAATACGGCTGGTATCCCGTCAGCGGAGAAATCCATTCGGTTACCATACCCACCAAGATAGGCCCGGTGCTGTTGGAGTTGGGCGCGGGCGGCGCCCGCATTGTTTCCTCGCCATGCCGTAACAAGGTATGCGTTCGCACGGGCCGCATTGGCCATTCCCATTCCGAAATCATCTGCATGCCGGCGCAATTGCTCGTGATCATGACTGGGAGCGCCGACGACGGTTCCGGCAAGCCATCCGGATCCGGAGCGAAGGAGAGCGCCGGCGGTTCCGGGAATGGGGCGGATGCGGTCACGTATTGATACGGACGACGAAGCCGGACGGACAGGTAACAGAAAAGTTACCCCGGAAGGATTCGCCCTGGCCCTGCTGGTGGCCTCCAGCCTCCAGATCATGGAAAACCTGCTGCCGCGCATTCCCCTCTTCCCCTGGATGCGGGTGGGATTCTCTTATGTGGTAATCCTGCCGTTCCTCCTGCGTTACGGGCCTCGATCGGCCTTCGCGCTCTTCCTGGCCCGCAATTTCATCACCATCCTTTATGGCGGGCAACCGCTCACCACCTTCCTCATCGGCAGCGCTTCCGGAGCGCTCACCTTCCTGGGGCTGGGACAACCGGTGGCCTGGGCCTACCGGCGCGGCTGGCTGGGCATACTGGGCGCCGGCATCGTGATGGCTACCGCCTTCAACGGCTTCCAACTCGCCCTGGTCAATCTCACCCTGATCCGGCATTCAGGATTCTATTTCCAGGTGGGTCCCATCCTGGCATGGTCGCTGGTTTCCGGCGCGCTGGTGGCCTTGCTGATCCTTTTCTCCGAAAGGGAGATTGAAGGCCTGTTCGCTCCCCTAGTGGTCTCCGCGCGCGCGCCGGCCGCCGCTCCCGCCCCGAAACCTCCCGGACCGTTCCTGATAGGATTGGCGGGGCTGGCCGGATTGCTGCTGCTGCCTGATTTCCGGATCCAATTGCCCGCGCTGGCCGCGCTCGCCTTGCTGGTGCGCGATCGCGCGCGGATCCTTTTCCATGCCTGGCCCTTCTTCTTCTATCTCGCCTGGCTGCATCTCTTCCATACCCCTGGGGCCTATCTGTGGGGAGAATCGATAACGCGGGAAGGCGTGCGCCAATTTGCGTTGTACTCGGTGCGGTTGGCCGATCTTATCCTGCTGGGCCGTTGGCTTTCGGGACGGTTCCCCTGGCAATGGGCCGGAAAATCCCGATCGCCCTACCTACAAGGCTTCCTGCTTTCGCTTCCGCTTTTCACGGATCTATTCCGGCCCAGCCTGGAGTTCGGCCGGGAAATGGCGCGACGCCTGTGGGCGGGCCAACGCAAAGGGGTATTGGCCCCGGCCTTCGAGGCATGGCGGGAAAAAATGGAGGCGGCCGCGATGGCGGCGGAAGGAAAGGGAACGGAAGCGGGAGCGGAGGAATCCGGCTCCCAGCCGGAAAAGCCCGCGCCGGGCGGAATCAGTCCGTGACTACCGTCAGCTCCGGATGGGCCTTGCGCTGGAGGGCGCCCTCGATATACATCAAGGTGCCGGAAGTGGAGCTGGGGCAACTGCCGCAAGCGCCTTCGTAGTGGATGCGGACGGTGGTGCCTTCTATGCCCATCAGTTCCAGTCCGCCCCCGTCGCCGGCCAAGCCCGGTCGCACCATCTCATCGAAGATGCGGTTGAGGTGGACCACTTGATCTTCCAGGCTCAATTTGAAAAAGTCTTCCGGACGTTGGATTTGCGCGCCCGCCTCGTGGGCGTCGAATTCCGGTTCGGAATCCGCACGCTGGGGCGCATCCGCCGGGGACACGCTTTCCTCCAGGACATCGGCGATGGGGGTGATCAGCTCGTTCCAGTCGCCATCCTCATCCTTGTTGACGGTGACCGTGGTACCCACGTAGAAAACCGAAGTCACATGGGGCAGTTGGAAAAGCTTGGCGGCGGTGCGATCGGCCTGGGCGGACTCGACGTCCGGATAGGAGCGGGAACCGGATTCCAACACCTTGCAGTCCAGATGGAACCGGATGGCCAGGGGATTCGGGGTTTCCGAAGTTTTGACGACTTTGGCCATGCTCTTGCCGTTCGGGAAAATAGAGTGGAGGGCCGGTAGCAGCGGGCCCCAGGGGAGCAATCTAACAAAAAGCCGCGTGGGCCCCCAATCGACAATATCCCATCCGGGAGCCTTGCGCCGGGTCCGTTTATTACTTTATAGTTGTCATCGTGAGCACAACCGGAAACATGTCGGACACCCTGAAAATAGAGCAGCGCAGCCAAGGCGTGATCCACCACGACTATCATCGCGGTCTGGGGGATCTCCTGTTGGAGGCGGGCAAGGCGATGATCCCCAATCCGGAAACGCGCCATCGACTGCTCTCCACCTTGGCCGCCGTATCCGATGCGATACCCCCGCGAAGCCGGCCGAACTCCGATCTCGAGAAGACCATCCGCTTCCACGATCGCAGCGTCCCGCTCACCTTGGGCAGCCCCATCATGCTGGCCGCGGGGGGCAACAAATTCGCGGAACATCTGGCCGGATTCAGCGCGCTCGGATTCGGGGCGGTATCGGTGGGCTCCGCCACCAGCGGTCCGCGGGAGGGAAATCCCTTCCGGCCGCGCATGCACATGCTGCCCTTGGACCGCTCCATGAGCAATTCCATGGGCCTCAACAATCCCGGCATCGAGGTGATCGCCACGGAAGTGGACAAGGCCTTGGGCGCTTGCCATCGCCGTAAGCTCGCCCTGGGCATCAGCGTGGCGGACACGCCCGGCATCGAGGACGCGGATAAGAAGATCGCGGACGTGCTGGCCACCTTCCGCCGCGCCTACCGCGCCGCCGACTATATCGAGCTCAACGTCAGTTGCCCCAACACCGGGGACAACCGCCTGGACGCGCAAGAAGCCTTCCTGGCGGACCTATTGCGCGAAATCATGGAAGCGCGCAAAACCCTGGCCCCGAAAAAAGCCGTGCTGGTCAAGATCTCCCCGGACCTGAGCGCGCGCGCGCTGGACGGAAACCTGCAGATCATCGCCGACGCAGGGGTAACCGGGCTGGTACTGTTCAACACCTTTCCGGGCGACAAAGCGCGCTACCTGAAGATGAACACGGCGGAAGCGCATATCCCCCCGGTCAGCGCCAGCGGCGCCAAGGGCGGGATCTCGGGCCGCATCCTCTACAAGAACACGCTCCCCGCCGTGCAATACATCCGCCGCCAATTACCCAAGCTGGCCATCTTCGCCTGCGGCGGCGTCGATCACGGATCCAAGGTCCTGGATCTTCTGGACGCCGGCGCCGATGCGGTGCAATGCTATACCGTGCTCGCCTACCGTTGGAACGCCGTCCGCAAGATGAACCGGGAACTGCTCGACGCCATGCGGTCCCGCGGCATCCAGAGCTTGGATAGCCATGCCCCCGCCGCTTGAGCGCTTTTCCCGAAAAACCGTATTACGCGCCTTCTCCCGGGCGCGTTTTGTTTTCCCGGCCCTCGCGCTTTTTCTGGCCGCCGCCCCGGCACGTGCCGCGAATGACCTTCCCGACGGATCCGAACCCCCGAGAATAAAGCCGGCAACCCTCCTGGTGGGCGGCGCGTCCGTCGCCGTCGGTAGCGATCTGGGCACGCAACCGCAATTGGGATGCTTCCGGGATTTGCCCGCCTCCTGGCAATTGGGTTTGCAAGTTCGCTTCGCCCCCGCCGGCGCCAAACGGGGTTACGATTATCTCCCCCTGACCGACGTCAGCGTCCGCAAGCTTTGGCTCGGGGACGAAGACACGCAACCGATCCGCAACTCCGAATATTTCGGCCTGTCCCTGGGCGGGTATTTCGCCTATGACTTCGGCGGCCTGGAAGCGGGTCTCAAGCCATTCGGCACCCTGGACCTGGGGAAGTACTGGATGCCCTTCGACAACCGGCCGCTGGGCCTGGACTTGAACCTGGAACTTACGCGTTACCTATCCGGCCATCTGCCGAATCGATCGGAGACGACGTACATAACGATTGGGCTGCATATGTTTTATCTGTTGCCATGAGACTGAAGAGGGGGGGGGATTGGAAGAGCGCCAAGGGCCGCTGCCGCTTCCCGGTCTCTTCCCCTAGTGCCCCCGCGCCACCGCCGCCTGGTACACCCGGTCCACGCCGACCACGAAGGCGGCATCCCGGTAATTGATCCCGAATTTCTTGGCGGCCGCGGAAACGCCTTGCAGGGCCGATGACATGAACTTATCCAGCTCCAGCTTGCTGGCCGCGCGCTCCCAATGGTGCACCTGGATGTTCTGGGCCCATTCGAAATAGGAGCCCACCACGCCGCCGGCATTGGCCAAAATATCCGGGACGATGATGGTGCCTTGCTTGCCCAGGTATTCGTCCGCTTCCGGCATCAACGGTCCGTTGGCGCCTTCGATGATGTAACGCGCTTTGACCTTTTCCATGTTGCCGGCATGGATCACGTGGCCCAGCGCCGCGGGGACAAGGATATCGCATTCGATTCCCATCACGTCGAGTTCTTCGCGGGTGGCGAATTCGCCTTCCGGGAATCCCGCCAGCGATCGCTTGGCTTCAAAATGGGCCATCAGCTTTTCCACGTCGATGCCGCGTTTGTCGTACACCACCCCGGAAACGTCCCCGATAGCCACCACCTTGGCGTTCATGCGGTGCAGGTGCAGGGCCGCGAAGCTGCCCACGTTCCCGAATCCCTGCACCACCACGGTCTTGCCGCTGAGGAACTCCTTGCGATCTTCCAGGACCCGGCGCGTGATCATCGCCACGCCCAACCCGGTGGCATCCAAACGATCAGGGGTGCCGTCCAGCGTGACGGGCTTGCCGGTGACGATGGCGGGCGTATACCCGTGGATGAGCCCGTAGGCGTCCATCATCCAGCCCATCACCTTGGGATTGGTGCCCATATCCGGCGCCATGATATCCTTATAAGGCCCGATCATGTTCTTAACGCTGTAGACGAAGCGGCGCGTCAGCGATTGCATTTCGCGATCGGAGAGTTTGCCGGGATCCACGCTTACGCCGCCTTTGGCCCCGCCGAAGGGGATGTTCACGATGGCGCATTTCCAGGTCATGAGCGAGGCCAGCGCCTTCACTTCGTCCAGATCCACTTCCGGATGGTAACGCACCCCGCCCTTGTAGGGACCGCGCACGCCGTTATGCTGCACGCGGTAGCCTTCGAACACGCGCATCTCGCCATTGTCGTCCGTGATGGGAAGGGAGACCTTGGTTTCGCGCCAGCACGTGGTCAGCAAGCGCCGATAATTTTCCTTGATGTCCAACAGATCAGAAGCGCGGTTCACGCGGGCATTGACGGCGCCGAAAGGGGACAGTTTCAGATTGGGTTGGATCATGATGCCTTTCCTGAGGGCTGTATACGACGGCTCGGGCTAATTATACCTGTAAACTACCATGATCCAGAACAGGTTTCAGGTTTTTGAAGGCATAACCGGGTTTCGTCGGCAGCAATGGAAGCGGCAGAGGGCATACCGGCATGATAGAGAAAGTAGAGGGGAGCTTGATCGTTACGGTCGCAACTTCCCGGTTTGGGATTTGGGGGTTCCCTTCGGTGCCGGCGGGGCCTGCGAACCCGCCGTTCCCGATGAGCCGCCTGGATTGGATCCCGATGATCCCATCGGACCGGGCGGTATCCAGGAACCGGGCAGCATCGATCGCAGATTGCGCATGGGCCGCGGCATGATCGATTCGATGAATTTCCGGGTCTCCGGTTCCAATGCGGGCAACGCCTTCCTCACATAGGCCTTGGAGGCCACCCCGGGGGTTTCCAGCGCGAGTAGCACCCATTCCAATTGTTCTTCCGGTTCCGGTTCCGCCGGGGCATAGTTGTCCAGGAGGGCCCAATCGCCCGCGGCCCTGGCCACGATGCGGCGCGCCAGTTGACGGTTGTATAGGTTCTCATCAGCCAGGATGGGGATGAGCTTCGGCCAGTCCTTGACCTCCGCCTGCTTGTCCAAGGCCCACAACCGCGCCTGCCGTTCCAAATCCCGCGTGCTGTCCAGGCCGGCCAGCAACAAGGCGGGATTGGCCCCGGAAGGATAACTCCCCAAGCTGCGCAATGCGTTTTTCCGGACCTCCACACTGTCCGCGCGCAAATACAAACGCGCCACCGGCAAAAAGGACGAGTCTGCCAATTCCGATCCGATGTGCAATAGCTGCGCCTGGATGCTGTCCGCGGCGCCCGGAAGCGCGCCCGCCAATTTCCGCACCGGCGCAGGGTTCTTCCCCGAGTCCGCCATGGCTTTGAACAAGGTTTCCACGTAATGCCGTTGCCGGGGCGTTTGATCGCGGAGGCGCTTCGCAAGCAGATAGTCCAGGGTAGCGGCGGCGCCCGCGATCAACTCCTTCTCGGCGCCGTCCCGCATGGGCTTGAAACGCGGCTCGCCGGTGGCGGCCGCGATGAACAGGGAATCCAGATGGGACAATACGGGCGGAACGAAGCGGAAGGCGGCCGTGTCGGCTTTTCCCCAAGCCATGCACGCCAAGCCGCACGCCATCACCCATGCCTTAGCTCCCGCGCGCATGCCGTTACTTGTCCAGCCCGAAGCCATTGCCTTTGGTCTTTCCGTTGAATACGCGCCAGGCCGCCCCGTCGCCCGGCGTGCGCGTGTATCTGTCCTTGCCGCCCCGGTCCAGGAAGAAACCGAAACTGCCGCGGTCCCGCCGCATATCCGCGTGCCCCAAGGCCATGTCCGGGTTCAAGGTCGAATAGATGTCGTTCCCGGACGCGTCCTGCAATATCCCCAGGCCGTTGGCGCTGCCCCCTCCCTGGCTCATGTCCGTCGCCAGATAGGTATCGTCGCCGGATTTGTCGTACAGGTATCCGAACCCGTAGTCATGGCCGCAGCCCTGGCTCACGCCTTTGGACGCGTAGCTGTCGTTCCCGCCGAAATCCAGCAAGGCTCCCGCAGCGATATGCACGCCGGCGCCCTGCGCGTATTGATGGGCCTGGTAACGATCGTCCCCCGCTTCGTCGATAAGCAGTCCCAGCGAATACCAATACCCCGCGCCCTGTCCGAATATATCCGCCTCGTAGGTATCATTGCCGCTACCGTCGCGCAAAAGGCCGATGCCGCCGGGATAGTCCGGCGAGAACCCCGTGGCGAAGCCCTGGACCATCTGGATATAGTGATCGGAATAGCGCAAATCGTCCTTGAAGGTGGGGCGCGCCAGGTAACGGTCCTCCCCGAACCGATCCAATATGATGCCGGCGCCTTTGGTAGAACCGGCCCCTTCCGACATAAGGCTGGCGGAATAAACGTCGTTGCCGCCTTCATCCTGCAGCACGCCTATGCCGAAGAATCCGAATCCCAGCGAAGCGCAACGGCCTTCATAGGAATCGTGGCCCGCCGCGTCGAACAGGGAGGAATACCCGAACTCGGCGGAAGCGAACGCGAAATTGGATCCCAGGTAGCGATCCGATCCCCCCAGATCCGCCAGCACGCTCACGCCCATGTTCCCGGCGGAACGCTGCAAACTGTCCTTGGATAGGTAGAGATCATTTCCACCCGCGTCCACCACCATGGTGAAGGACCCCGGCTTGCCGGGCCCGCTGAAGATGTATTCATCGTCCCCGCCCGGATCGATCCAGATCCCGTTGCCCACCGTGTAGCGATCGGATCCTTTCGTGCCCACATGTACGGGAAAATCCTTGCCGGCCGCCGCCTTCAGCTTCCTGATGGCCGCCGCTTCCTCCCCGTTCCGGAAGGATTGGATCAGCCAGGTCTCCAATCTCCAAGCCGCCGCCGAAGCGCGCGTGAGGCCGGGCCATTTCAGCCTGCCCGCCAGTTCCATGATCCTGTGCGTGCGCGCGTTGCCTTCCAAGCGCTTCATTTCGTTTTCCACCGGCGATTTCAGGGTGTCTTCTTCCTCTTGCAGGAAAAGCGCCGGAGCCTCCTTGTACAGGAATTCCTTTTCCGGACCGGTCAGGGCCGAAGTGTGCTCGCGCAGGCCCTCACGTATGTCCGCCAGCGCTTGCGCGGGATCGAAATCGGCCGGCATCGCCGGGGACTTGGCGGCCGCTCCCGCCGGTACTCCGGTCCCGCCCGCCTCGCCCGCCTTTGGGCGCCCCCCGGGCGCGGCCTGGGTAGCCCCTGTGTTACCCCAGGGGGCCACGTCCAACAGAGGCCAGAGGGAATCCGGACAGATTGGCTTGCCGGAGCGCAGGGAATCCGCCGCGGTGCGGGAAAGGATTTCCGCCGCCACTTCCTCCAGCCGGAAAGGTTCCCGCAATATCGACTCCACGCGCGTAAGGCGCAGGCTGTCCCGCCGGTTCAGGACCGGCAGCATGGAAAGATCTTTCACGCCCACGCCATTGGGATCCAGCAGGGACGATTTCACGGAATCGAGTTCCAGCAGGGATATGGGGGGTTGGATCGGCGACGGGAAAACCGCCCCCGCAAAGGCAAGCGAGATTGCCGGCAATAGTTTACCGGCGGCCGGAACGGGGAATGATCGCATCACCGGAATCATAACCCCAACTGCCTCTGAAGGGATACGATATCCCTTCCCTGTTTACGCATGTCCCTCAACAACAAATGCAATCGGCGGCGGCCCAAATCATGCGTACTCGCCTGGATGGGAGTTTGCCCCACCAAGGCATCCAAAGGGGTGTGCACCCAGATATCCTGGGACTCGGCGCTTTCCCCCGGCATGGCCGCCACGCCGGAGTCGGAGGCGCTGACGGCGGCGCCGAGCCGATCGCGCAGCCAGTCCCTCACGTGGGCGCGGAAAGCGGGATCGGCCAAGGTAACCAGCAGGTTTCCCCCCTTGGCTTCCAGGCGCGCCAGGCGCATGGCCCGGAACCGCAACTCCCAGCATCCCGGACCGGCTGGACGCGCGTCCCCGGTCCCGGCCAAAGCAGAGAGCAACGCATCGCGGTTCCGCAAGGCAAGGTTGAAGCCGGGAGCGGATCCGGAATCACGTAAAGGTTTTCCCACCGTGGAATCATAGACATCGGCGCGCCAAAGGGCAAGGAACACCGATCCGTGCCGGCGCCATTCCTCGCAGTGGACATCGGGCCGCAAGGTAACCGATGCTTTGACTCCCAGTTCCCGGCAGCCCGCGCGGAAGAGAGCGTCCGGCCTTGGCCCGGCGGAGGCGCCGGCCGCGCCGAAAACCAGTAGGGTGTGGCCGCAGAATTCCTTGCCCCGGAAAGGCAGGATGCGCGTGATCACCCCTTCCGCATGCGCGGGAAGGCGGCCCCCGTGCAGGACCGTATGCGCCTTGAGGTTCCCGAGGTTGATCAGGCGCGCGGTTTTCTCCGTGCGTTCCTGCACGCGGTAGAACCAAAGCGGCGCATATGACCATTGCATCAAATCATGGGCTAGGCGCAGCTCCTTTCCCTCCAGCTCCCGCGCCGTCCGCAGGATGGGGCGCGCATCGGAATACTGCACGAAATGGTCCCAGAAGAAATTCTCGATAATGGCGCGGCCGTAGTCCGGATCTTCCATGAGCATGTCGTGGGGATACTCCTCTTTGCCCAGTTTTTCCCAATAGGCCTGGTACAGGGCCCGCAAGGGAAAAAGCGCCATCGACAATTCGTGCAACCCGTGGCGGAAGGCGTGATAAAGGGAGGCGGCCTCCCCGCCCGATCCGGACTCGGGCGGGGAGGCCGCAACCGGGCCGGAGGATCCCGCGCTTTGGATTTCCTGGCTCATGGCCACCGCTGCGGCGATGGGATCGGCGAAGCGCCCGCAGCATTCCAGGTACGGCTGGGTATTACCGCAAATGCAGGAATTTCTTAACTTGCTTGCATCCATATCGGGAAGCCGGACAACGGCCCTCCCGACAATTTAACTAAACCGGTCCATCCGCGGCCGATGGGATCGAGAGCGATGCAGATCGGGATTTTCGACTCCGGCTTCGGCGGTCTCACCATTTACAAGAGCATCCGCGCGCGCCTGCCGCAATACGATTATATCTACCTGGGCGACAATGCCCGCACCCCATACGGCAACCGATCCTTCGACGCCATTTTCCGCTTCAGCAAGGAATGCATCGACGAACTGTTCCGGCGCGGATGCAAGCTCGTCGTCATCGCCTGCAATACCGCTTCCGCCAAGGCCCTGCGGACCCTCCAGCAAAAGGTCATGCCTTTGGAGCATCCCGATCGCCGCGTGCTCGGCATCATCCGGCCGTCGGCGGAAGCCCTGGCCGATTATCCCCGCTCCCGCAGCGTCGCCCTGTGGGCCACGGTAGGCACCGTCAAGTCCCTGAGCTTCCCCATGGAACTGGCTAAACTCGCGCCCGGTCTGACCCTGATCCAGAAGGCCTGCCCCCTCCTGGTCCCCATGGTAGAGGCGGGCGAGCTCGCCGGCCCCGGCATCGATTATTATCTGCAAAAGTATTGGCGGGAAACGGAGGCCATAGGCGGGGAAGGTATCGGCGCATTATTGCTGGCCTGCACGCATTATCCTCTGCTGCTGCCTAAGATCCGCGCCATCATCCCCGCGCGGGTGGATATCCTGGTGCAAGGCGATATCGTGGCCCCCAGCCTGGCCGACTACCTGGAAAGACACCCCGAGATCGAAATGACTTTGAGTCGCACCGGCTCGCAGCGATTCCTCACCACGGATCAAACCGAGGGCTTCGACGCCCTGGCGGAAATTTTCCTGGGGCATCCCGTGCTCTCGGAAAAAGTGGGGAATTGAGGAGAGTTGAAGGATCCATTGACGCGGATCCGCCATTTTCCCTATATTGAAACCTGCTGGCGGGTCTAAAAAGCCCATGTTGCTTTTATTGTCGAGACCGGATAAATCCGGGTCTCCAGCATCCGTCCCTTCAGCCGAAAGGTCCAAAACTTATGTTGAATGCGGGAAACTGGCAGGACTATCGGGGCAAGGGAGAAGGCGTTCTCATCCATCTGGATGCCTCCAAACAACATGAGTTGGCCGTGCGGGAACCGATGGACGATCGCGGCAACGCCATTCTTGAACCCAATTACGAGACCGGGACCTACGGCTATCTGCAATGCGCCAATGCCAAGACGCGCTTGGCCACCATGAAGAACCGCCGCCGGTATTTCCTGTTCGGCACCCGCTACCAAGGGACTACGGAAGCCTACCGCGGTAAATTCCTCATCATCGGCTATATGCGCCTGGACAAGATCCTGGAAGTGCGCAAACGCCACGTGCATAAGTGGATGGAAATGCAGGCCTCGGGCGCCCCGGCTCCCGAATGCATGGACATGGACGAATGCTTTTCCTTCAGCTCCGACGAGATGAATTTCTACGCTCCCGCGGACGCCTTTGAACTCAGCGAAGACCTGATGAAGAAGTGGGGCTATAAAGGCAAGGTCACCAAGCAGATGAAGCTGACCTTCACGGAAGACAAGCTGGCCGTCATCCTGGAGCATTTCAAAGGCAAGGCGCATAAGAACCAGGAATATGTGGCAGCGATCAAAGAGATGGAAGAATCGCTGGCCGCTTCCAAACAGAGCCCCTCGAACACCCAAGCGGGTTGGTGAGGCAAGGGTCGGTAGCAACCCGCTACCGACTTTTTCAATCCTCCACGAAAGCCCTCGGCCTTTCTAAGGCTTGATCCCATTGCCGGGAAATGGAAGGGAGTAAGTACCCATTACTCTTCATCGTATCCATAGAATCGAATTTCCACCCCCCCGACTTGATTTATCCGGCACAAGGTCTTGCCCAAAGATTCGGAATCCAGCTTTATGATTGATTCCAGAGCGAATCCGAGTTCCTTTAAAAATGCATCATCAATGCCTGGTTTCGTCATTTTTTTCGAGAAGCTCTATTGAGCGGTTCTTTTTTTCCGCGGGCAAGGTACCTTTAAATTCAGAAATGGCAGCTATTGCCATTTGCCGAGCTTCGTAATTCCCTTCGCAAACAATTTTTACCAGATCCGCCACGGCGAAGCGGCAGTCAAAAAACTGCAAAGCATAAATGAGCGAACCCCGGTGGTTTCGGTTCCATCACCGGCTACCGCCGAAAGAAATGGCTACAAAAATCCACCGGCAGCCGGGCGAAGGGGGCGTTTCGGCATTAAAATTCCCTTGGTCTAAGCTACCGTTGGTCCCCCGCGCTTCCGCGGAGCCTCCAGGCGGCGCCTGGCGTATTCCGAGGTCGTGGCATTGAAAAAAAAATCCCATCCAACGGTACCCTTCGCACTCGCCCCGTTGCGGCGCGGGTTCCTCTTGGCCTTTTCGGCCGCCCTTTCCCTTGCGATTCCGGCCGGCGCGGCCGCCCTCAAGGAAATCGCCGACTTCGGCTATAATCCCAGCAATATCCGCATGTACCTGTACGTACCGGACAAGTTACTGGCCCGTCCGCCCGTCCTGGTGGGCCTGCATTGGTGCCATGGCAGCGGCCCCGCCTTCTTCACGGGCACCCAGTTCGCGGCCCAGGCGGACAAATACGGCTTCATCGTCATCTACCCCAATGCCAGGAGCAGCGACAGCTGCTGGGACGTGCATTCCCAAGCGGCCCTGACGCATGGCGGCGGCAGCGATCCAGGCGGCATCGTCTCCATGGTGCGCTATGTGGTGCGGAACTATCACGCGGATTCCACCCGCGTGTACGCGGCAGGCCACTCTTCCGGCGGCATGATGACCAATGTGTTGCTGGGTTCCTATCCCGATATGTTCAAGGCGGGCGCAGCCTTCGCGGGCGTGCCGTTCTCCTGCTTTTCCGGGAGCAATGCCTGGAACAGCGATTGCGCGAGCGGCAAGATCAGCAAGTCCGCTTCGGCCTGGGGCGATCAGGTGCGCGCCGCCTTCCCCGCTTATACGGGTCCCAGGCCGCGCATCCAGCTCTGGCACGGCACCGACGACGCTGTTCTCAACTACAACAATTTCGGGGAAGAGATCAAGGAATGGACCAACGTGTTGGGGGCGGGCCAAACTCCCGCCACCACGGAAGCCAACACTCCGCAGACCACTTGGACCCGCACCCGTTACACGGACGCCACGGGCAAGGTGCAGGTGGAAGCCATCCAAGAACAGGGCCAGCCGCACAACCTGCAGATCCTGGCGGACAAGGCGGTGCAATTCCTGGGACTAGACGTGCCCGCGACGGCGGTACGGACTGCGGGAGGGAACGACGCGCGAGGGATTTCCGTCAGGATGGAGCGGGGTGCTTCGCCGCAATCCTTGCAGCTCTTTGTTTCCGGTCGACCCGGGCGTGTCAGCCTTGAGTTGCGCGATCTTGAAGGAAGGCGGATACGATCCTGGGCCGGAAATTACGACGGTTCGGGAACGCTTAAGGTTAGTTGGGAAGGAGGAAGACAAAACGGGAACCCGCTTCCCCATGGTATCTGCCTACTTTCGGCGAAAGTAGACGGAGTGCCTGCCGGCAGTTCGCGGTTTACCGTGCTGGACGATTGAAGGGGATGGTCTATCGCGGAAAAACCGGGATGCCGCCCCAAAAAAGATTTTGATCCGTATTCCGGAAGATGAACCCCGCCCCTAAGTCGCGCAACCAAAGTAGGTTAGGTAAATGATTTTCCGCCCCGGGGACCATGGGGGGCAAACGGGGATATAGGATGAAGGTTGTGCCCTACGGATTGATTCGGAGTTCCATTTTCAGCCTGGCCCTATTAGCCGGAGGGCTAATCCCCAAGGCCCAGGTCGATGCTCCTCCCTACGCTCCCATCGCCAACCCTCTCCCGGACACGACGGATCAGCTCTACCGCGATTCCCTCAATATCCGGTTCTCCAAGATCCGAGTCAACCAGGCCGGCTATCGCACCGGTGATGGCAAATTCTTTTACGTGGTGGGCGGAACCGGAAACGCCTTCCAGATCATCAACGAAAGCAAAGCCCCGGTGGGCGCGGGTACCTTGACTCCCACGGGCAAGTCCACATCGGGCCAGCTTTCCATCCGGGCTTCCAACAACGCGTTCACGGCCAATGGCGACACGCGCTATACGATGACGAGCCAGATCTATGCGGGCGCGGTCTCCGAAGGCGAGATCCCCCTCAACATCGCGCCGGGCCGGTACCGAATCGTGGCGGGCGCGGATACTTCGGCGCCCTTCGTGGTGGACGACAAGATTTATTCCTGGGTCAAGGACGCCCTCCTCAAGTTCTTCGGCATCAACCGCAGCGGCAATACGGACTCCTGGTTCCATCCGCCTTCCCATCTTAAGGACGGCCCCAACGGGGACGGATCCCTCTCCGGCGGCTGGTACGATTGCGGGGACCATCTCAAGGAATCGATGACCATGAGCTATGCCACGGCCATGCTGGGGCTGATGGCGGCCGCGCTACCGGATCGCGATGCCGACCATTACGGCAGGAACCAGAAAGACGTCTATCGTACGGACGGCGTTCCCGACATACTGTATGAAGCCAAGATCGGGACCGACTTCTTCCTGAAGTCCTTCGATCTGGCTCAGGGAGATCCCTCGAAAATGTGGACGTCGGTAGGCTATTTCGGCGGGGATCACGGCTGGTGGGGCCAGCCGCAGCTCCAAGAAGCCCTGCCGGTGGACAGGGGCGGACCGGTGCGAGAATTGCGCAACGAGGTCGGCTCGAATATCATGGGCCGCCTCGCAGCCGGACTCGCCTTCCTTTCCCAGCGATACGCCCCGTTCGACAAGGCTTATGCGGACCGCTGCCTGGCCGCCGCCAGGAAAATGTATGCCTATGGGAAAACGACCCTGAAAACCTCGGGATCCTCCGGTGCCTATCCTACGGAAACCTCCCTCAACGACGATATGGCCCTGGCCGCCGTGGCCCTGCTGTGGGCCACCAAGGACACCAGCTACAAATTCGATTTGGTCGCCAACGCCGCCCTGGGAACGCACGGGAATCCGTTTTACACATCGGGCACCTTCGCCGGAGGGTGGTTCGCTTACACGGACCCCACTTTGCAGAAAGGCGGTTCCAACACCTCCTATGGCAACGTCCATACCCCCACCCTGTGGGCGTTTTACCGCCTCATCCTGAAGGATCCGGCGCTGGCCACCGCTTGCGGGATCGACGCCCAGCAACGCCTGGATCTGATCGAGGACGTGGTCTTTTCCGTGATCAACAACATCGGCCTGTTGCAAGGCGGATCGGCGTCGATCGATTTGCCGGGTTCCACCCCGCAATTATGGGGAGGGCACACTCTGACCTACGATCCCCTGTGGAAGATCAACACCAAGAGCGATATCGTCTGGGTCTGGAACCGCTACGTCGCCGGCAACTCCACGGAATTCTTCTGCTACTACGACATCGCCAAGGATTTGCAAGGCATCGCCTTGCCCCATACCGCCGCCTCCACCGATTGGAAAGCCGGCGAAGTCCGGCAGTTGCTGGTACGGCAGATGGACTATATGCTGGGCGTGAATCCATGGGACATCAGCATGATCTACGGCATCGGCGCCAAGAACTTCAACCATCCCCATCACCGCGCCGCCAACCCGGAAGGCACCAACGTGCCCGGCGCCTTCTACCATTACCGGCCGCCCGTAGGCGCCCTGCAAGGCGGCTTTCCGCCGCAGGAGGCGGGCGGTACGGGATTGTACACGGAGTTCTGGGGCGACTACTTCCATTCGGAATCCTGCCTGGACGGAACCACCACCATGCTGATCCCCGTGCTGGGCTTGGCGAAGGACGAAGCGCTTGATCCGCTGGGCGTCCAGGTGCAGATCGAATACGTAGGGACCGATCGCGCCATCATCATTGTCCGGCAAAGCCGCTTCGGGACCGCAGCCATCCGCTACGGCACCGCTGCCGCTTCCCTGACTTCCTCCCAGGCCGGTGATTCCGCCGGAATGGAACATCGCATCGTATTGACGGGCCTTACGCCGGCCACGACCTATTATTTCCAGGCCGATGCCTCGGACCTCAAGGGAAACGCCGGCAGCAACGACAATGGCGGATCGAAATTCACCTTCACCACCTTGGCCCAAGCCCCGGGCGCGGCCCAGATCGCCCAGGTAAAGGTTTGCAACGTGACCCATAATACCTCCGAGATCCTTTGGTTCACCCCGAACGGGGCCTATGACAGCAAGGTGGTATATGGCACGGGCAAGCCGCCCACCCAGGTGAAGGACGGGGACATCACCGGCCATCCCGTGAAACTCCATTACGTGAAGATCGACGGGCTCAAGGAAAAAACCCAATATTGGTTCTATGTGGAATCCAACGGGAGCCGGGACGATAACCAGGGGCAGTTCTACACCTTCACCACCAAGGTCGAACATGTCGACTTCGATATCCGAGCGCTGTCCTATGAATTCGGCGGCAAGCAATACCTGGGCCTCAACATCATCAATCAGGACGTCAAGAGCTACGACTCTCTGGATCTGCGCCTATACATGCGCGGCACCGTTGCCGAGATGGCGGATTTCGGAGTCAGGGCGGATATCGGCCAGGCCTATTTCTCAACCGGTTTCCTGGATCCCACCAATGCCTTCAAAACGGCCCTGGATGTCCTGATCCAAAAACAGAAGCCGGTGCGCATGGACGACACCTTCGACCCCGCCACCAATACCTATTTCTGGTACATATCGCTGCCCATGGGAAATGCGCTGATGCAATCGGGCGCCCGCTTCCGCGTGGACGTCACCTTCGTCAAACGCTATGAAAACGGCGACCTGCTGGACATGCCGGCCACCCACGTTCCCAGCCCAAAGGACTGGAGCTGGTCGCCCCACTCCCGCGCTCAAGGGGATCCGGTGGATTTCGGGGGCATCAAGCCGGGAACCAAGGAGGCGGTGGACAACGATTATATCCATACGGAAGTGGACCCGTACATCACGGTATACCGCAAGGGGCAATTCGTGTGGGGCTATTCGCCTTCCCACGTTGAGCAGTCCACCAAGGCCACGAATTACCAGATGGACGTGCAGATCACCTCGCCCCTCAAGAACCTCCCCGAGGATTACAAAAAGATCGGCCAAGCCTCCTCCACCGTTTTCGTCAAAGGCAAGGTCACCCTCACCGATGCCGGCAAGCTCACGGACATCTGGGTCAATGGGGATCGCGTAGCCAACCTGGCGCTGACGGCGCCCTATGACGCCGCCGCCAACGCCTGGAACCTCAACATCCCCGTCAAGCTCAAGGCCGGTGCCAATGAAGTGGACATCACCCTGTTCGGCGGCGCGGATCCGGTATGCCAAGGATGCGTGGGCTGCGCCTTCGTGAACCGCCATTTTTACCTGGAGTACCAAAAGGCCGATGCCTATCCCTCCACCTTGGCCTTGTTGACGCCGGATGGCCAGCCTGTCCCGCCACTGGCGGTCATCGGACAGACGCGCTTCCTGGTGGAAGTGCAGGATAAGAACGGAGATCTCACCGCCAACGCGGACCAACTGCAAGTGCTGATCGCCAATCCCAACCAGGGGGATAGCCTGCGCGTTACCCTGGCCGAGACCGGCCCGCGCACCGGGGTCTTCCGCTCAACGGATCCGGTGCTGGTGCTGGACGTTCCGCCCTCCGCCACCGGCCCTGGGCAAATGGCCATGACCGAAGGCGACAGCGTCTGGGTCACCTATATCGATCCCACCGATGCGGAAGATTCCGCCCGCGCATTCCTGTACACCCCGGCCACCTTCCCCCAGGCCGTATCCGGTTGGTTCCTGGACGCGAATGCGGACGGCGCGGTGGACAAGGCCGTGGTCCTCTATTCCCTGGCGCCCGCGGCCCCGCCGGATTCGCTGCAACTCTGGTTCCCCGATGCGGCCATGCAACGGACGGTGAAAGCCGCGGACGGGGCTTTCCGATTGCAAGGCAAGCGTTTGGAGGCGGACTTGGCCCCCACTTTCGCAACCGATGTTACAGGCTTTACAGGTGATAATCGCAATTCCGGCCGCTCCTTCCTCACCGCGCAGGGCAAGACCAGGATTTCGGCCTTTACCCTGGCGGACAGCGCCGGACCCGTGCTCACTAAAGCCGTCCTGGCTCCTGCCTCCGCTCCGGGCCAATCCGATACGCTTACGGTTTCCTTCAGCGAGCCCATCAATTACGTAAGCGGCGAATCCCACCCTTTCCAACCCCGGCAGGCCGGCGCGGTCCATCCCGCCGCGGACCTTACCATATCGGGCACGGTAACGGCGCAGCCTTCCCGCCTTGTGCTGTTGCTCAGCCCCACCTCTTCGCTGCTGCTGGCTGCGGGCGATAGCCTCCGCATCGCGGCCGGCATCTCGGATGCGCCGGGAAACAAGGCGGCGCCCAATAACCGGTGGGTGCAAGTGGAAGGAAACAAACGTTTGCCCCCGGCCGTACTCAGGGTACAATGGGATTCCCGCATCTTCGATTCGCAAGGGATTACCATAGCCAAAAAACCCTTCGTGCTGACATCCTGGGATGGGCTCGGCAATTGGCAGCCGGTGCAGGAATCGCAGGGGCGCGCCGCCCGCAATTGCGCGGCCCAGGATTGCGGGCCGGTATTCCCTTCCTCCGCGGACGGCAGCGTGACCGCCCCTTCCATCCTGCTGATATCCGATCGGCCCTTCCACTATGAAAGCGTCATCTTCAGCAATCTGGGCGGACTGGTCGCCGGCATTTCGGGAGAAGTAGGGCCTCAGCTACTGAATGAGACGGGAGGGGCCTCGGCGCCCATCCGCAAGAACCCGGTCACGGGTAATTACGAAACCCGGCTGATCTGGAACGGTAAATCTCTGGACGGGGAGCGGGCCGGAACCGGGGCCTATATCTGGCGGATCAGCATCGGCACCCTCGGGTCGGAAACACCGATATCGATTTCTTCCTCCCGGAAAATCGGGTTGTTGCGGCGGGATTAGCCGTTGGAAATGCGCGTATGAACGGCAGATGGAAATTCGGGCGAGGGGCCCCGAGGCAACGCGACATCCCGCGCTAGACGGGACAGTGCTTAGGCGGGACCGTGCTTCTTGAGCAAAAGATTGACCCGATCCAAAAGCTCCTGCTTCCCGAAAGGCTTGGTGATATAGTCCTCCGCCTTCATCACGTGCAATCCCACCATCAAGTCGACGGACTTGTTATTGCTCGTCAGGAATGCGATCGGTATCTTGGCCAAGGACGGCTGTTCACGGATTTCCCGGAAGATATCGAAGCCATCCACGTGGGGCATTACTACGTCCAGCAGGATCAGATCCGGGGAAAGGTCCAGCGCGGTGGCGACGGCCGATTCGGGTTCAGTCACCACCGTGACCTGATGCTGCCCAAGCTCCAGCACCAGCTTGACCAGATCCGCGATGTCCCTCTCGTCGTCGACGCAAAGTATCTTCGCCATGACTACCCCTTTGCCAATTCACGCGGGAGCCAGTCCCAGTAGAAATAAGTTACCGCGCAACCCAGGATCAAGCCGACCAAATCGAGGGCCACGGCCAACAAGGCCATATATTGCAGATCCAGGCCCAACAAACTCACCACCATGGACATGGTCATCAAGAAGCTCGCAATATAAAAGAGTTTGTACAAGGGTTTTTTCTTGCGGGCCGCTCCGAAAATGCGGCTGAGTGAAGAAACCACCAGGAAGGTGACGATGAATGTCAGGTGCAAAACCACGATAGTGATGGCGGAAAGCGAAACCATGCCGTCAATCCACGCTCATCATGGTGCGATACAAAGCGTACCCGAGGCCGGAAAATGCCAGCCCCCCCGCGCAGATGATCCCGTTGGCCACGTAGGCCGGGATGAAATGGAAAAACTCCAGCCTAAGCACCAGTCCCGCCACCAGCAAGGCCAGGGCCATTTGCAGGTAGCGATGGGGCGGGCCCTTGGAGAATTTCATGCGGTAGAATTTCGCTATCAGGGTCAGGTAGAACCCCACCACGCTGAACAGCAGCGAAGTCAGCAACATGCCTATCGCCTGTGCGGTCGCCAAGCTTATTTTCCCTTGCGCTTGCCGAACGCGGAAAAAGCCTCTACGAAAGTATCTGCGTCCGTCTTGACAGGCGAACCGCTCATCACGCCTTGCCTGCCCACGAACTTTTCCATGATCTGGATGCCGCCTTTGGCGATGTGGAATTGGCGGATATCCTTGGCGTGCTGGCTGCCGCGCATCTTGAGCACCAGGATGGCCTTGGAGATGGCGCTGTCGATTTCCACGTAGCGCAGGATGAAATAATTGTCGGCGATGAAAGGCGCCTGGGAGAGGCTGCTGGTATCGCCCAGGAGATTGCTGTTCTCGCGCAGCAGCAGGGACGTGATGCCTTCGCGCTTGAGGCTGGTGATGAAATCGAATTCCATCTCGCGCAGGGAATCGGATTCCTCCGCGGCGTATTCAAAATGGGTCAGCGAATCCACCAGGCAACGCTTGATGCCCATCTCATCGATGAGGGTTTCCAGGCCGCCGCCCAGTTCCTCCACCTCGCTGGCGACGGTGGAGGGATCGGAGAAAATGATCTTGAGCATGCCGGACTCTTCGTACTTCTTCAGGTCCCATCCGAAATTGAGGGCGTCGTGATAGTACTGGCTGGGGAATTCCTCGAAGGTGAGGATAAGCCCGGGCTCCTGGAATTTCTCGATGCCGTTGACGATGAATTGCATGCCCAAGGTGGTCTTGCCGGTGCCCGGCGCGCCCTCCACAACGGTGGCGCTGCCTTTGACCACGCCTCCGCCGATCATCCTGTCCAAAGCTTCGATCCCGAATGGGGCTCTTTCCAGCATAACTCTCCTCTGCTATCCTTCCGAAAACCAACCCAGGCTCAGCGTCCCCGCACCACCGCGGCGGGCTTGCCGCCATCGATCAGGGTCAAGAGCACGGCTTTCTGCGCATGCAGACGGTTCTCTGCTTCATCAAAGCATACGCAGCGCTCCGAGTCCATCACTTCCTGCGCTATCTCCTCGTCCAGATGGGCGGGCAGGCAATGCGTGACGATGCACTCCGCGGGCGCTTTGGCCAACAGACGGGAATTCACCTGGAATCCCGCGAACTGTTTCTTCTTCTGTTCGGCCTGGGCCTCTTCGCCCATGCTCACCCATACATCGGTATAGATGCAATCGGCCTTGGCCACCCCGGCGTCCGCATCGTGGGTCACGGTGTAGCTGCCGCCGGACCTCTTGAAATAAGGTTCCAGGGATTTCAGCACTTCCGGGTTCTGCTCATAACCCTTGGGGCAGGCCAGGATGAAATGCATGCCTACCTGCGCGGCCAGTTCCGCCAGGGAGTTGGCGACATTGTTGCCGTCTCCTACGAAAGCCAAGCGGAGCCCCGTGAGCTTACCGCGTTTCTCCATCAAGGTCTGGCCCAGGGCCAGCGCCTGACAAGGATGGTGAAGATCCGTAAGCGCGTTGATGACGGGAACGGTGGCATGCTTGGCGAGGTCGGTCACCAGTTTATGGCTGAAGGTGCGGGCGATGATGGCGTCCACCCAGCGGGAAAGGCACAAAGCCGCGTCCTTGACGGACTCACGGTTCCCCAGGGATATCTGGGAAGGATCCAGGTTGATGGCCGCGCCACCCAGTTGGACCATGCCGGCCTCGAAAGTCACGCGCGTGCGCAGGCTGGGCTTTTCAAATATCATGGCCGCGGTACGGCCCTTGAGCGCATCGCTGGCGCCGGCGGATTTATACTCACGCTTGATGGCCGCCGCCAGATCGAGGACGTCCTCCAAACGGCTCCGGTCCAGATCCAGCAGGGTATTCAAATGCTGAAGCTTGGATTGAATCATGTTCCTAAGGGTTTATCCGGTTATTATAGGTTAGCTTCCGGCGGCGGACAAGCGAATTCCCAGGGCCCCGCCAATCAATAAGCTTATAAATAAAAAAGGTTAATTTTAAGGAGGAAATGACTACCCAATCCGAGACCGTCCCGTGCTTCGGGAAAATAAACCTGTTTTTGGAAATCCAGGACCGCCGGCCAGACGGCTACCACAATTTGGCTACGCTGTTCCACACCGTGGATTGCGGCGATCGCCTCAGCGCGGAAGCGGCGGAAACGCTCACCTTAACCGGCGCGGAAGGCATCACCGCCGCGCCGGAAGACAACCTGGTGATCAAAGCCGCCAAGCTCTTGCGGGAATCCTTTCCGGATAGGGTGAAAGCGGATGCGGGCATGCGCTTTTCCCTGGCGAAAATCCTGCCTACCGGGGCAGGGCTGGGCGGCGGCAGCTCCAATGCGGCCGCGGCGTTGCAACTGTGCAATCATCTCTGGGACATGCGGCTCGGACAAGCCGAACTGCTTCCGGTGGCGGCCCGCTTGGGCGCGGACGTTCCCTTCTTCCTTTACGGCGGCGGCTGCTTCGCAACCGGCAAGGGTGAAATCCTCTCCCCCGCGCCCTCCCCGTATCCCTTCCACATCGTCATCGGCACGCCGCAATGCCGGGTGGAAACCGGCTGGGCCTACGGCCAACTGGATCCGGTGCGCAAGCAGGAATGGGCCCGTTTCAAGGCCCTTTATTTAACCTACTGCGAAGACTGGGAGTTCTACCAGGTTTTGCGGAACGATTTCGATGCGCCCATGCGCCGGCACTTCCCCGAGATCGACAACCTCGCCAACCGCATGCGCGAATTCTCACCCGTCAAAACCCTGCTTAGCGGCAGCGGCGCCAGCGTCTTCAGTCTGTTCCGGGAAAGAGGGGCGGCGGAGAAATGTTTGGCCGAGATTAGGACCAGGTGCCGGTTTGCCTGCATGGCGGCGTTTGTGGAGTGAATGCCGATATGAAGGGATAACCCCTAATTCCCTCCAGAAATCGCTTTTACCCACCTCTTCTATCGTTGCACTCCCCCCTCTTTCTTCCTACTTTTGACCCCCGTTCCCGGTGGGGCGTCGTCAAGTGGTAAGACAACGGTCTTTGGAACCGTTATTCGCAGGTTCGAATCCTGCCGCCCCAACCAGGGCTAATCGGGCAAGGCCCGATTGGCAGGGAGAAATCCGGACAAGGTCCGGCTTTCTCCACGACCCAGGAACCGTCACAAAAACACATCGGGAAGGCATGCCAAGGTCGGGCATGTGTACCGAAAAAGGAAATCGCCATGTCGCAATTGCTTTCGCTCTCCGCCAAGAAAAGAAACCGGGACACCAAAGCCTCCCTCAAGAACATGCGCAAGGAAGGCCGTGTTCCCGCCATCGTGTACGGGCTGAACAAGGAACCGCTGATGGTCGAAGTGACCACCGTGGACATGCGCCCGCATCTCTCCCAGCGCAACCACGTGATTGAACTGTCCCTGGAGGGCGGCGTTTCCGAGAAAGTCATGATCAAGGCCGTCGAGCGCGACCCCATCCGCAAAGATCTGGTCCACATCGATTTCCTCCGCGTCGACAACGAGCATCCCGTCATCGTTAACGTGCCGGTTACCACCTTCGGCATTCCCTTCGGCGTAAAAACCCAGGGCGGCGTGTTCTCCACCATGAAGAAGTTCGTGAAGCTTCGCGCCAAGGTGCAGGACATCCCGGACAAGTTCGACATGGACGTTTCGGAAATCAACTCCGGCACCATCATCTACGTCCGCGATCTGAAGTTCGACAAAGGCACCTTCGTCACCCCAGGCAAGACGGCCCTCTACGGCGTCACCACCGGCAAGGCCGAGGTCGAGGAAGTCAAGCCCGTAGCCGCAGCGGCAGCCGCTCCCGCGGCCGATGCGAAAGCCGCCGGCAAGACGGACGCGAAAGCGGATGGCAAGGCCGGCGACAAGAAGGACGACAAGAAGAAGTAATCCGTGCACATCCTCTTGGGCCTGGGAAATCCGGGCCCTAAGTATGACCGCACGCGCCACAACATCGGATTCGATTTCGCGGATCGGGTGGCGCAGGATTCCGGCCAGGCCGGGGCATGGAAGCAAGAGGCCAAAAGCCTCACGCGCAAGATCACCTTGGCCGGCCTGTCCCTCCTCATCGTCAAACCCCAGACCTTCATGAACCTCAGCGGCGAGGCGGCCCAGGCCCTGCTCGCCTTCTATAAGGTTTCCCCGCGCAACCTCATCGCGGTGGTGGACGATATCTACCTGGATCTGGGGGCCGTACGCATCCGCACGCAGGGCAGCCATGGCGGCCACAACGGATTGCGGAACCTGATGGAGCATTGCGGAGACGAGTTCACCCGCGTGCGCATCGGCGTGGGTCCTTTCCCGCCGGAACAGGATCGCGCCGATTTCGTGCTGCGCAAATACGGATCGGAAGAAGCCAAGATTCTTCAAAGCGTGTTGGGGCAAGCCAAAAGCATGATTGAGAGCGGCCTATCCCTCGGCTGGGAAAAGGCCGGATCCGGTTTCAATCGGCGGACCGGTCCTCGGGATGCGGAACCCTGATCTAAACCGGAGCCATTGCCGCATTCTGTCCGTTATTTTATCTTTTTTTGAAGGCGGATCTTTCCCTGCCCGGTGAGGGCCCAAAGGCGGGCATCGCCAAGAATAATTTTCGACTCCGAATTGGGAAAACCCGCGTGCGCGTTCGCTCGTGAGGTTTTTTCTAGTTTGTCATGTAGGATTTTCGACGCGACCTGTTTTGGAGTTTGCAAAACAACCCCAGAGCAGGGAGTCTCACCCACTTAAAGTCAGGTATTCAGGATGCAAGAGGATTTACAGTACCTTTTAGAGCTCTCAGCGGTGGACAAGAAGGTCTACGAACTTAAGCTCACAAAGAAGGACCTTCCCGTCCGGATCCAGACGCTCAAGGACGACATCGAACGGGAAAAGACCAACTCGGAAAAGACCAACGCAGCCATCGCCGAGACCAAAGCCAAGATTACCGAGAACCAGGACATGGCGGCGCAAGAGCAGACGGCCCTCACGGAGAGCAATCATCGCCTGGAAGCCATCAGCACCAATCGCGAGTACGATGCGGTGCATCTGGAAATCGCCACCCATAAGCGCAACATCGACAATGCGCAAGCCAACGTCATCCATTTCCAGCAGATCCTCGAGAACCTGCTCAAGGAAAAGGAAACCGCAGACATCGCCTACAAGACGGTGCTGGATACCAACGGGCCGGAGCTGAACAAGCTTTCGGAAGAGTTGAACGGCATCGAAGACAGGATGGCTTCGGAAACCGGCAAAGCGGAAGCGCCCCGTAACAAGATCAACAAGAAGGTTCTGGCCGTTTACGACCGCGTGGTCAAGCGCCGCGGGAATCCCAACGTGATCGCCGCAATCAACCGCACCCAAAAAGCCTGCTTGGTCTGCAACCGCACCCAGACGCCCCAACGCGTGATCGAGATCAGCAAAAAAAATGCTCTGCTCACATGCGAGAGCTGCGGCAGCATCCTCGTATGGAAAGAAGACATGATGTGAATCGGGATTGCCGGCCCATTGGGGCCGGTCTCGGTATATCCGGCCTGGCCTCTCAGCCTCCTGAGGGTTTGGCCTCCGCACCACCGGCCGCGCCAGCGGCCTTTTCTTTTAATGCCTTGGCCACGGCCTTGGCGGACTCCACGGAAATGGCCACGCTCATGGTCCGCAGGTAATTATCCCGTTCCAACGGTGCCATGGGCCCGAACTTGGCATCCGGTGCCGTGAAGTAGGCGTCTTCCGGGATTTCCGCTTTCACCAGGCCGTCATAGACCACATTGCCGTTGGCGCCGTCAAGAATGCGCAAACGCATGCCTTGCGTCCATTTCACCTTGATGGACCAAGGCTTCCAACGCGCCCGCTTGCTTTCCATGGCCACCGGTTCCAAGCTCCCGAAAGCATAGTACTGCGCGCCCAACACCCCGGAGAGCTTGAGCATGTCCTGGGGATCCGCTTCCGGATCTTGCAACAGGCCCTTGGCGAAGAGCATGCCGATGGCTTCCCGGGAAAATGAGAAAAGCGAAGTGTCGGCGCCCAATTCCAATTGGATGCGCCGAGTGATGGCCTCGCTGTAGCGGGGATCGGATTCCCGGCTTAGGCCGAGGAAGGCCACGGTAGGTTTGGCATGCGAGTCCAGGACTGGAACACCCAACCCCAGGACGACGGCCAGCAGGGTTTTAAGAATGGATCTCATCCTTCCGTTTGTCGGTTCCGGAGCGATGATACTTTAGCGCGAAAGCGCGAGGACAGAAGAAAACAAGGGGAAGAAAGGGGAAGAACGAAGCGGATGAGGCGAACCGGGCCCTTGCCTGTCCCAATCACCGTTGGCAGAATGCCAGCGCAATCGGTCCGGCTTGGCCATCCTTTCCCGTTTCTCCGCGGTAGACTGGGAACGGAGGCGGGGTAAGGGAGAAAAATGACTCGATTGATATTGGCGGCCCTGTTCGCATCGGCCCTGCCCATCCTGGCCCTGGACGTTTCGGGCAAGGTCGTGAACAAGGGCTGGGCTCCCATTTCCGACGCGCAGATCTGTCTGCAGGCAAGCCCGACCACCTGCGCCCGTTCCAGCGCGGACGGTTCCTTCCACATTTACAGCGGCAGTGTCGGCGTTTCTCCCGGAGATGTCTTGGCGCAAAACGTCACTCTGGATTTTTCCCGGGGCGTTTTTTCCGTGACCGTCCCCGCCTCCGCGCGCGCGCGCGCGGAATGGTTCGACGCCAAGGGGTTCCGATTGGAGCCGGCGCGGGAAATGGATTTGTCGGCAGGCCGCAATTCCCTGGCCCCGCCGCAACGGGGCGGCGGCCATGTTGTGTTCTTGCGCCTTTCCACTGCGGCTTTCACGGCAACTTGGAAAACCGTCCTATCGGAACGGCGGGAACCGGGAAGTTCCGGAACCGGTGCGCAGGCCCAAAATTCCCGGACAGCCTTCGTGGCGTTAGCCAAGGTGGCCATTCCTTCGGCATTGCTGATCTCCAAGGCCGGCTACGCTACCGCCACCTACCAACCCGCCGCGGAAAAGGACTCGAACGATTTCGTGGTGTTGGCCGCTCCGGGGGAAAAGGTCTCCCTCTTATTCGATGGGAAGACTTTGAACGGCTGGCTTCCCTCTTCGGGAAAGACCTTGGGGGAGGCGAGCGGAACTTGGACCATCGTGAATGGCGCCTTGCATATGATGGGGACGGTCAGGGGGACCCTCGCCTCCGTAGAAGACTACGGAGATTTCCGCATCATCTTCAGCGTCCGGCAGTTGCCCCGAACGGCCGGGGCCGCCCATATGCCTTGCTTTCTCTTTTGGGGCTCGCGCCCGCCGCCCAATGACGCCCTGGGAGCCATCCAAGTCCAGCCCCCCCGGGGTTACATGTGGGATTACCGGCCTGGAAAACCCGGAAACATCAGCGGTGCCAGGGTAGGTACGGCATCCATCGATGAAACCAAATGGAGTCAATGCGAAATCCTTGCCCGCCAGACCGCCGGCGTGATGCGCTTGGCCTGTTGCCAACAGGACGCCAACGGGGACGCCCCTTGCAAGGGGGTGGAACTCATCAAATATACCGATCGCACCGCCGGGCACAAAGGACCCATCGGCCTGCAAACCCACAATGCCGGGCTGCACGACGAATTCAAGAACATCACCATGGAAGTGGACCCGCCGTCGGACAGCATGTTTACCGTGAAATGAAGATCAAAGCCCGAACTTCCTGCGGATCTCTTCCATGGAAAAGCGGACGACTATAGGAGCGCCGCCGGGCGAGACGTAAGGGTTCTGGGTAGCAAAAAGCCCGTCGATTAAAGCCGAGACTTGCGGGTAATCCAACCGCTCTCCCAGCTTAACCGAGGTGACCCGGGAATAGACCTTGGCCAGGCGTTGTTGGAAGTCTTCGCCGCGGGACTGCCCCGCGCCGCGTTCGGGACGTAACAGGCCGTCGACCAGTTCATGGACCACGCGGCGCGCCTGATCCGGTTTGACCTCCATGGGCAGGCCGCGGAGCTGGAAGGTATTGCCGCCGAAGGATTCCAGATCGAACCCCAACGCTTGCAGGCGATCGAGATGTTCCTCCAGGAAAAGGGAATCGCCCGGTGGGAACTCCAGCACTTCCGGGAAAAGCAACTGTTGCGAGGAGAACCGGCCCGGCTGGCGTAATTCCTCCACGGCCTTCTCATAAAGGATGCGCTCATGCGCGGCCTGTTGGTTCACCATCATCAGCCCGCTCTCCACCCCAAAGAGCACGAAGCCATTGTGCAATTGCAGGTAGGGAACCTCCGGGGGCCGCGACTTGGCCGGATGGAGCGAAGAGGGCGCGTCCGAATCGGGGAAGAAACGCGAAACCGATTGCGAGGCCTGGCGGGCTTCCGCCGGGAAAAGGCGGATCTGGTTGAAGCGCGATTCCGGGGTCTCCTCCAGGCGCGGTTCCACGGGCTCGGCGGCCTTATAGGCAAAAGGGGGCGGCATGTCGGCGCGCTCAGAGAGCGTCAACGGGGACGGCTCCGCATGCGGGACCGCGAAACCCGGAACCGGCTCGCTTTCCAATGCCGGTAAGCGGCCGGCCAGATCCAGCACCGGAGCATCGACCATTTTCCGCAGCGCGGTTTTCACCGCCTGGCTGATGGCCCAATAGATGCGGCTCTCATTGAGGAAACGGACTTCTTTCTTGGCGGGATGCACGTTGACGTCCACCTCTTCGGTGGGCATGGTCAGGAACAACACCGCCATGGGAAAGCGCCCCGGCGGCAGCGCGTCGTAGCTTTGCGAAAGCGAACGCGAGATGAGCCCGCTCTGGATATTGCGGCGGTTGATGTAGAAGTATTGATGGGTGGATCGCAGCCGGGCCTGTTGCGGCGTGCACACGAAGCCTTCCACATGGATGGAGCCCGGCCCGCCGTTGGCGCTGTCGCTCCATTCCACCGGCACCAGATCATTGGTGATGTTGAAGCCGAGCACTTCTCCTACGCGATGCTTCAACGTGCCTTCCGTCAAGGAGAGGATCTCGCGGCCCTTATCGGTAACGCGGAAACCCGTGCCGGGATGCGCCAAAGCCACGCGGCTGAGCATGTTCATGATGCGTCCGGCTTCGTTCTTTCCGGACCCCATGAATTTGCGCCGCGCAGGATTGTGCTGGAACAGGTTCCGGACCGTGATGGTGGTTCCGGGATTGCGCGGGATCTCCCGCGTCTCCGTTTCCAGGGAATCGGAAATGGTCACGCTTACGCCGGTGGGCTCCGAGGCGTGCCGCGTCTCGATGGTAAGCTCCGCCACCGCGGCCATGCTGCATAACGCCTCCCCCCGGAATCCGTAGCTGGCCACATATTGGAGATCCTCCATCTCGCGGATCTTGCTGGTGGTATGCGGCAGCCAGGCGATCATGGCATCTTCCCGCACCATCCCTTTCCCGTTGTCGCTCACCTTGATCATATCCAGGCCGCCCTCTTCGATGGAGATGACGATTTTGGCGGCACCGGCATCCAGGGCGTTCTCAGCCAATTCCTTGACCACGTTCGCGGGACGCTCAATCACCTCGCCGGCGGCTATTTTGTGAATGGTGGCGGGCGTCAGGCGATTTATGATCGAAGGGGCAGCCATGGCTATGCAAAGTGCAAAATGCAAAGTGGAAAATGAAAGGGGCTGTTCAATTAGGCTGTGATTTCGCCTTTTTCAATTTGAATTCGACTCTTCTGAAGAGCCTTCAGCCTTACCATATAGTGCATATCAGTTTTATATGTTATATTGCTCAAATGAAGGTCACGTCCAAAACCATGTATACGTTGCACTTTCTGACCGGGTTGGCCATTAAGAGCAAGGATTGGCCGTCCAAGCCCATCCACCTCCGGGAAATCGCCAAGGAATACAACATTCCTTTCAAGTTCCTGGAACAGATAGCCATTCTGATGAAAAGCGTGGGCCTGGTCAGAGGCGCGCGCGGCAAGCTAGGCGGCTACCAATTGGCCGAGCTGCCGGAAAACATCACGCTCGCACGCGTGATCAAAGCCACGGAAGGCGAGATCCTTCCCTGCGCCGAGATCGAGGGCGGCAACGAAATCGTCACCAACCTTTTGCACCGTCTCTTCCAGGAGGGTCGGGATCTGGTCGATAAGAAACTGGAATCGATCACGCTGGCCCAGCTTGCCGAAAAGGCGAAGCAACAGCTGGAACCTGTGCCTATGTATTATCTGTAACGAGTAATGGTATAAAATGAATCATCAGGATATCCCCGCCGGAACGGACCCTAAAGGGGCCTTGGACGCCCCCCGCGCATCCGGTCCGGCAATCCCGGGCAGCCTGGAAGCCATGGCCGGGGATCTGGATCGCGAATTCGCTTCCTTGAATGCGGACGAACGCATCCGCAAGGCCTTCGCCATCTTCGGCAAGGATCTCATCGCCACTACTTCTTTCGGGCGGGATGCCGGACTGTTATTGCACCACTTGTACCGCCTTGGCATAGACGTGCGGGTGTTCTTCATCGACACGTCCTTCCACTTCCCGGAAACGCTCGCCTACCGGGATATCTTGACCTCGGCCTTTAAGTTGGACTTGCGCGAATCGCGCTCCTTTGAACCCGATAACCGGCGCTATGCCGCGCAAAAGGATGGAAGCCTTGCCATCATGGACACCAATGCCTGCTGCGCCATCAATAAGGTGGGTGTGCAGGCCGCGTTCCTGGGCCGGAGCGACGTGAAAGCCTTTCTGACAGGCCTGCGCCGCGATCAAAGCGACTCCCGTTCCCATACGCCCTTTGTCCATGTCCAGAAGGGCAAGCTGAAAATCTGCCCGTTCGCGGATTGGCCCGCCCACGATGTGGAACTCTACCTGCAAATCAGGGAAGTGCCCGAGCATTCGCTTGCCAAAGAAGGCTATTCCAGCATCGGTTGCAGCCCCGTCACCTGCACCAGCAAGCCTTTGGATCCCAACGATCCCCGCTCGGGCCGCTGGGTGGGGGACGCCAAGACGGAATGCGGACTGCATCTGGATTATGAACCCTGAGGTCGGCAAAAGCATGGATAACGGCATGAAATATTTCCGTGATCTCACTGAGATGGTCGGCAATACGCCCCTGGTGAAATTGAACAAGGTGACGCCGCGCGCGGACGCGCTGTTCCTGGTCAAGTTCGATCAACGCAATCCGGGCGGTTCCCTCAAGGATCGCATCGCACTCAACATGATCCAGGAAGCGGAAAAAGCCGGCAAGCTCAAGCCCGGCATGACCATCCTGGAACCCACCAGCGGCAATACCGGGATAGCCTTGGCCTGGATAGCCGCGGTCAAGGGCTATAAATCCGTGCTGGTGATGCCGGAAGCCATGAGTCCGGAACGACGCACCCTGCTGCAGGCCTATGGGGCCGAGCTGGTATTGACCCCGGCCCATCAAGGTATGGCCGGCGCCATCGAAAAAGCCAAGGATATGATGCGTGCCCGCAAGGATTGCTTCATGCCCCAGCAATTCGACAACCCGGCCAATCCCGACGCCCATCGGCGCTGGACCGCGGAGGAGATCTGGGATGCGACCGCGGGCAAGGTGGATGTTTTTTTGGCCGGCGTGGGCACGGGCGGTACCATTACCGGCGTAGGAGAAGTCCTCAAGGCGCGCAATCCGGCCGTGCGCATTATCGCCGTGGAGCCGGCCGCATCCTGCGTGCTGAGCGGCGGGAAGCCCGGCTGGCATGAGATCCAGGGAATCGGCGCGGGCTTTGTGCCCAAGGTGCTGAACACGAAGATTTACGATGAGGTGATCCGCGTCAGCAATGAAGAAGCGCTGGCCATGAGCCGCCGACTGGCGCGGGAGGAAGGCATCCTGGCGGGCATCTCCACGGGAGCTAATGTGCGCGCCCTATGCGAAGTTGGCAAGCGCCCGGAGTCAGCGGGCAAGACGCTGGTGACCTTGGCGTGCGATACCGGAGAAAGGTATTTGAGCACCTCCCTGTACGGAGGCTGAGGGCGTTCCGCCATGGCGATTTTTTCCGAAAGCCAGATGCGCCGTTACATGCGGCATCTCATCCTCACCGAAGTGGGTTTCCAGGGACAGCGTAAGCTGCTGGCCTCAAAGGTTCTTTGCATCGGCGCCGGAGGCCTGGGCTCCCCTACCCTGTATTACCTGGCCGCGGCCGGGGTGGGCACTATCGGCATCGTCGAGGGCGATGTGGTGGACGATTCCAACCTGCAGCGCCAAATCATCCATTTCACCGCTGACGTGGGGCGGTCCAAGCTGCAATCCGCCCGCGAGAAAATCGCCCAGATCAATCCCGACGTGAAAGTGCAGGAACATCCCGGTTACCTGGACGCGGGTAATGCGGTGGGGATCATCTCCGGATACGATTTCGTCATCGACGGGAGCGATAATTTCCCCACCAAGTTCCTGGTGAACGATGCCTGCGTGATCGCCGGGAAGGCCTTCTCGCATGCGGGCATCCTGCGCTTTGAAGGCCAGGCCATGACCGTTGTCCCGCGCAAAAGCCGCTGCTACCGCTGTCTGTTCCGCGAGCCTCCTCCCGCGGGCTCCGTGCCCAGCTGCGCGGAAGCCGGCATCCTGGGCGTGGTTGCGGGCACCTTGGGCACCATCCAGGCTACGGAAGCCTTGAAGTTCCTCTTGGGCAAGGGGGATTTGCTCACCGATCGACTGCTCATCTACGATGCCCTGTCCATGCGCTTCCGCGAGAGCCGCGGCCAAAGGGATCCGGAGTGCAAAGTATGCGGCGACCATCCTACCATCCTGGCGCCCATTGACTATGGGATTCCCGGCTGCGCGGATCCGCTGTAGTTTTGGGGAAATACCCGCAACACCGGACTTCTTGACTTTTCATGAAATATCTGGTATGTTTAAATCATGAAGCAAACCAAGTTTTCCACCTTGGTGGACGAGAAAACCCTGCTGGAGCTCAAACAACATTCCACAGAATCCGGAAAGAGCATTTCCTGGTTGGTTTCCGAAGCGATTGCGGAATATCTCGGTCGTACACGCACCCGTCCTACTTTCGTCTCCGCCCTCGGTGAAGTCCTCGACCGTCACTCCGATCTGCTCCAGCGCCTCGCTAAATGAGCGAAACTCTTTACCCTACCCTGGATGAAGCCTTGTCCCTGCACACCGAATTGATCCGCCGCTTCGGCGGCTCGGCCGAAGTCCGGGACAAAGGCCTATTGGAAAGCGCGCTGGCAAGACCGCGTTCGGGATATTATCGTTCCCTCTCCGAACAGGCCGCGGCCTTGATGCAAAGCCTGGCTTCAAACCATTGTTTCGTGGATGGCAACAAGCGCATGGCTTTCGCGGCGGCCGCGATCTTCCTCCGGATGAATGGGTTCCATGTCCGAGTGGACGGTGAATCGGGAGAGTCGTTCCTTGTAGATCGCATTATCGTTGCCAAAGCCGACCTTGCGGAGATCACCGCGTGGATCGAGTCCAGGCTTACACCAGCACTTCCCTGATCTTCCCCACCAGAGCCGTCATCGAGAATGGTTTCTGGATGAAAGCCCGCCCCCCGTCCGCCACTTCCTGGCGGAAAGCCGCGTCCTGCGTATAGCCGGACATGAAGAGCACGCGCAGGGTAGGCATGATTTTCCACAGGGCTTCGGCCAGCTCCTTGCCGCCCATTCCCGGCATCACCATGTCGGTCAAGAGCAGATGGACCGGTTGCGTGTATTTCTCCGCCAATGATAGGGCTTCCTTACCCTGGCGCGCTTCCAGCACCAGAAAACCCTGCTGTGCCAGCAAGTCCCGCACTATGGTCCGCACCTCATCGTCATCTTCAACCACCAACACGGTCTTGGGCAAGATGGAAGAGGAGCGCAGGGCTTTCTTGATCTCCTGTTCCTCTTCCGGCTCTTCCTCCGTGAGAGGGAGGAAGAAGGAGAAGGCGCTGCCCTTATCCACTTCCGTCTCCACCAGCACGCAGCCGCTGTTCTGGGTGATGATGCCGTAGACGGTGGAAAGGCCGAGGCCGGAACCTTTGCCTTTGTCCTTGGTGGTGAAGAAAGGATCGAAGATATGCGGCAGGTTCTCGCGATCGATCCCCAGCCCGGAGTCCGCCACCGAGATCCGCACATGCGGACCCGCGTGCACCCGGCCATAGGCGCCGGGAATCTCTCCCGCCAATTCCACGTTCCCGGTGCTGATCACCAGATGGCCGCCCTCCGGCATCGCGTCCCGCGCATTGAGGACAAGGTTCAACAGCACCTGTTCCAATTGCACCGGATCCATGCGCACGCAGCCGGCTTCCGCATCCGCGCGGATCTCCAATTCGATGTTCTCCTCGAGCAGGTGCTTGAACATGCGATCCATGGCGGTGATCACGAAATTGGGATGGATGACCTTGGGCTGCGGGATTTCCTGGCGGCTGAAGGCCAGTAGCTGCCGGATGAGGCCGGCGGCGCGATCGCTGCCGTTAAGGATCTCGCCTACCTCCTTGCGGCAGGGATGATCCGGTTCCAGCCGGAATTGCATCAGCTCGCAATAGCCCATGATGGCCGCCAGCAGGTTGTTGAAATCATGCGCGATGCCGCCGGCCAACCGCCCTACCGCTTCCAGTTTCTGCGACTGGCGCAATTGCTCTTCTTTGACGCGCAGGGATTCCTCGGCCCGTCTCGCCTCGGTCACGTCCGAAGTGGTGCCGATCCATTTATAAGGCGCGCCGGACGCGTCCCACTGCGCCGTGCCCCGATCGGACCAGAGCCGGTAAGAGCCGTCCTTGCAGCGGATGCGGTATTCCCGGAAGAAGGCTTCCCGGGATCGCAGATGGTTCTGGATGGCGGCGGCCACGCCGTTGCGATCCTCCGGATGGATGAGTTTTTCGAACGCATCCAGCGTGCGCGGGATTTCCCCATGCGCGTGGCCCAAGCGTTCATCCACGGGGCCGAACCATTCCAAAGAGCCCTTGAGAATATCCCATTCGTAGATCAGATCATTGCCGCATTCGGCCGCCACGCGCAAGCGCTCCTCGGATCGGCGCAAGGCCTCTTCTTCGCGCTTCCGCTCGGTGATGTCCACGAAGGTGCCCATGATGCTTTCCAGCTTGCCATCGGGCGACTGGATGGGCGCGCCATAGAGGATCATGCGCGCGCGCCGGCCCCAACGGCCTATCAACTCCACTTCGTAATTGGAGGCGGTCCCGCTCTCGCGTTTGGTATGTTCCTTGGCCATGATCTGCAGGCTCTCGGGCGTGAAGAATTCATGGTAGGTGGTCTGCGATGCCATCAAATCGCCCGGACCGTCCAGCTCCAGGAGGCCGCTCATGGCGGGATTGAGGTAGATGGTGCGGCCGTCCATGCGGATATGCCAAATGCCCACGGGGCTGCTGTCCGCCAGGGCCCGATAGCGGTTTTCACTGCGTTGCAGCTCCAGCTTGGCGTCGCGCCGCAGCCCTTCCATGTCCGCGCGGGATTGGCGTAGGGATTCCGCGAGCCCGCGCTTTTCATCGCCTTGGCCGGTCAGTTCCCGCTCCAATCTGGAGAGGCGGCTTGCCCGCTTGCCCCAGAGCCAGAGCAAAACTCCATTTACGGCCAGGCTGACGGCAGCCATGGCCACCCAGAAATCCATACTGCGAAAACCTTTCTCACTCTATTCCCGGAGCCCGGGAGTTATGTAGCGAACCCTTTGCCGCGACCCAGCGGCGCATCGGATCCATGGCTGGGCCCAAAGGAAGGCACTCTGGCCATTGTATTATAAAGGGGCCGATCCGGCCACGCATTTAGGAAAGCAGAAGTTGGATTCCGGTCACGATCAGAAGTCCGTAAACCAGCCCATCGAAGGCCTTTTGGGGCAAAGCGCGGTTGGCTAGCCAACCTACTCCGACTCCGAGCGGAATTAAGGGCAAATAGCGCAAATCCTGAAAGAGAGTCGCCGCCGTGATCAGACCCGAGAAGAGATAGGGCGGGACCTTGATGAGATTCAGGACGGTAAAAAAAATGGCGTTGGATGCGACGAACTCGGACTTGCCGGTTTTCTGGGCCATGAGATAGATGGCCATGATGGGTCCGGCGCCATGGGCGATTGTGGAGGAAAATCCCGCGGCGAGCCCCACCAATAGGGCTTCCCACACGGATGGCCGGTACACCTTGGCCGGGTACCAGGCATTGCGTATCAACAAAAGAGCCGTCAGGATCAAAGCGCTGGCGCCGATGGACGCCCGTAGGAAATGCTCGGAGATGACATTCACGAATCCCATCCCCACCGCAACCCCCGCCAAAGCCCCGAAGAAAGGAATGCGGATCAACTCCAGCCGCCACTTTTTCCAGAAGGCCGACAACGTCATGAGATCGGCGAAGCAAAGCAGGGGAAGGATAATGCCGATGGCTTGGCGTGCGGGGACGGCCGTGGCCAAGAGCGGCGTGGTCAACATGCCCAGACCGGTGGCGAATCCGGCTTTGGAAAGTCCGATGAGGAAGGCCCCGAGATAAGGGTAGATCCATGCCGGCATGGCGGGGAAATATACCTACCCGCGCCGCGGTTGGGCGGATAAGGGGAGGATTATCGCGCTACCATGCGGGCGCATCGAATTCCGGTTATCGCGCAATGATGCGGGCGCGGATTTCCTCGGCCGCGGCGGGGCCCTCCAGGAAGGCGATGAGGATTAATGCGAACTCTTCGGAAGTGCCGGCCCCGCGGGAGGTGATCAGGTTGCCGTCCTCGACCACTCTTGCTTCCGAATAGGCTTTGACCTGTCCTTGCAACTCCGCGCGGGCCGAAGGAAAGGAGGTGAGCGTATGCCCCGCCGCTACCCCGGCGTCGGCCAGGATCAAGGGCGCGGCGCAAATGGCCGCCAAAGGGGTTCCGGCGGCATGGGTACGCCGCACCAGTTCCAGAACGCGTTCATCCTTGCGCAGTCGATCCACCCCGGGACCGCCGGGAAGAATCACCATGTCGAAAGCTTGCGAGAGGCATTCGGAAAGCATTTGATCCGCCTGGACGCGGATTCCCCGGCCGCCCTCGACCAACAGTTCCGGGCCCGTGGAGGCCGAAACCACCGTTATTCCCGCCCTGCGCAGCAAGTCGATGGGAGTCACCGCCTCCATTTCCTCGAATCCGTGAGATAGGATTAACAGCACCCTTTTCATATTTTATCCCTTTACCTTAAAATAGCCATATGCCGGACAAAATCATCAGGGCCACGGGCGAAACCGCCGAGCTCCGCTTCGTACTGGTGGACGCCACCGACGCGGCCAACAGCGTCGCCAACTTCCACGGAGCCAAGGCTTTCGCGCGTATCCTATTGGGCGAAACCATCGCCTCGTCCCTGATACTGGCCTCCGGTCTCAAGACCAACGGCACCATCCAGGTAAAGTTCCAGTTTTCCGGGGACTTCGCCTACGTCACCGCGGATGCTACGCCCATGGGATTGGTGCGCGGGATGTTGCCGGCGGAAGACGTGCGAAGCCTGGGCGATTTCGAACCCCTGCTTTCGCCGCAGACCATGAAGGTCAAGAAACTGAACGACAAAGGCATCCCCATTTCGGAAAGCATCGTGGAAATGCCGTCGGAGCATATCGGGCCCGCGACCGCATTCTACCTGTTGCAAAGCGAACAAACCAAATCCGCCGTGGGCATCAAGGCCAAAGCGAACGCGGACGGATCCACGTTGGAATTCTGCGGCGCCTTCCTGGTGGAAGCGTTTCCCAATGCGGACGCAAAGACCCTTGCCATCATGGAACAGGTGGTCCGGGACATGCCTCCCCTGGAGCATTACCATCGGCCCGGAAGCGGGTTGGACCTGGAGGCGGTGCTTTCCGATCTGGCCGGGCCTTTCAAGTATACGATCCATCGGGAAATACCCGTGCAACCTTTCTGCCCGTGTTCGGAAGCCGGCGTGCTCAAGGCCATGACGGGCTTGCCGCGCGAAGAGCTGGAAGAAATCGTCTACAAGAACGAAATCACGGAACTGCATTGCGATTATTGCCGCAAGCGTTACATAGCCACGCCCGCTCAGGTGCGGTCCTTACTGGAAAAACTGAATGGTCCGCAAACGGGCGGCGAGCCTTGAAGCCCCGTTTTTCCCCAGCCTGCGTTCCGCCATTCCGGTAGTCCGTCGCAGCGATGTAGACTAAATTTATGGACCTATCATGCGTTTCTGGGGAGAATCGTCTTAACCCGGGCACGGGAAAACCGTTCCTCAATAGAGATGGAAACCGAAGCAGATGCCTGTTCCAGGGAGCGTGGATATTGATCATAAGTGACTGCCGCACGCAAGCCCGCGAGGCCGGAGGCCGCCCCAGGCGCGGCAGCGAGGCGGACCGCGATGAACTGAGCCGCCCGGCGCGGCCCCTTGAAAGAACCCCCTCGTGACCCTTGAGTCCAAATCGCTCCTGCTGTTGGAATCCGATGACGGCATCCAGGAGATGATCCAATCGATCGTCCTGGACCATGATCTGGCCATGCAGACGGCTTATAACCTGGAAGACGCCCTCCGCCTGATAGGGAAAGGCCGCACCTTCGCCTTCGCTTTCAATCTTTCCCTGATCACGGAAGCGCCGCTTCCCTTCATCCGCAAATTCAAGCAGGAGCATGCGGATCTCCCCCTCATCGCCATCGTGGGCGAAGGTCATCAGGCCATGATCGTGGAGTTGCTCCAAGCGGGCACCTACGCCTGCCTGGGCCTGCCCCTGCAGGTAGGCGACTTCTCCTACAATCTCAGCAAGATCATCGCGAACAATACCGAAACCTACAATCCCTTCGCCATGAAATACGAGGAGCGCATCCTCATCATGCCGAACGATTTCTCGCTGGTGATGCAAGTGGCCAAGAATCTGGTGGACGGTACCCTGCCCATCAACGAGAAGAACCGTTATCATATCATCCTGGGGCTTTCGGAGATCATCAACAACGCCATGGAGCACGGGAACCTGGGGATCACCTTCGAGGAGAAAAGCGATGCGCTCAAAGCTTCGCGCTTCTATCCGCTGGCCATTGAGCGTTCCCAAAAGGAACCCTATAAAGACAGGGTGGTGACGATTCGCTCCCGGGTTTTCCCCACCTTGCGGCGCATCGAATATTTCGTGGCCGATCAAGGCAGCGGCTTCGACTGGCGATCGCTGCCGGATCCCAAGGATAAGGACAACCTCCTGAACCGGAACGGACGCGGCATCATGATGGCGCGTTACGCTTTCGATGAAATGATCTACAATGAGACCGGCAACGAGGTGACCCTGGTGGTGAACCTGGACCTGCCGTACCGGGGACGCAAGAACTGATGGCTGGATTTATCTGATGGAAAAAATCATCTGATGGCTTACCTGGCAATGGCGCGCAAATGGCGCCCCAAGAATTTCGAGGACATGGTGGGGCAGGACCATATCGCCCAGACCATCCGCAACGCCATCGAGGGCAAGCGCATTTCGCATGCCTATCTGTTCACGGGCACGCGCGGGGTGGGCAAGACCACTTCCGCCCGCATCCTGGCCAAGGCGCTCAATTGCAAGAACGGCCCCACCCCCATCCCGTGCGACAAGTGCGACAATTGCAAGGCCGTCAATAACGGCAGCTCCCTGGACGTGCTGGAGATCGACGGCGCCTCCAACAACGGCGTGGATAATATCCGCGAGCTCCGTGAGCAAGTGAACTACGCGCCCATGAACGGCAGCTATAAGATCTACGTGATCGATGAGGTGCATATGCTGTCGAAGGCGGCGTTCAATGCGCTGCTCAAGACCCTGGAGGAACCGCCTCCGCACGTGGTCTTCATCTTCGCCACCACGGAAGCCAACAAGCTCCCGCATACCATTCTTTCGCGCGTACAGAGGTTCGATTTCAAGCGCATCTCCGAGCAGCATATCCGGGAGCGGCTGGAATACGTCTGCGCGCAGGAAAGCATCAAGCCGGAGCGCGAAGCCCTGGAGGCGGTCGCCCGCAAGGCGGACGGCAGCATGCGCGACGCGTTGAGCCTTTTCGATCAGGTATACGCGTTCTCGGGCGCGGACCTGAGCATGGAGGCGGCCCGCAAGGTTTTGGGCCTGCCCCGCGACGGCATGTTCGACGGACTTTTGCGCGCGCTCATCCTGCACGATCAAAAAACCTGTTTCCTGACTTTGCAGGAAGCCCATCGCGAAGGCATCGAGACTTCGGATCTGATGGTGGCCTTCGGGGAATACCTCCGCAACATGCTCTTCGCGCGCCAAGGCGTGAACCCGGGCGCGCTGGGATTGGGCGAAGCCCGCTGCGCCGAATTGGCCGCGCTGGCGCCCGAATTGCGGGACGGCGACATCATCCGCTTCGCCAAAATGGTTTCCGATATCCTGGCCCAGATGAAGAGCACGGCCAATCCGCGCTTGGCGGTGGAGCTGGGCTTCGCGCGCATGGCCGCCCTGGATCGGGTGGTCACCTTGTCGCAGGTGTTGGGCCAGGATTTCGCGCCCGGGTCCGTCGCCAGGGAATCCGGCCGCGCGCCCGGGAACGCAGCAACGGACCTCTCCGAGGTCAAAAAAAAAAGCCCGCTTGACGGCATAAGCGCTTGGCCGGCCGCGATCGCGAAATCGGCGCCGGCCTCCGCTTCCGACATGGCAGCGGCGCCCGCGCCGGCAACGGCCCGGGCCGAAGCGCCCTCTCCATCCCGACTGGAACCCGATCCGACCCGGCTTTCCGCCCCCGGGGAATCCTTGGACCGGGCCCGGGAAACCCAAAGCCCGACTCCCCTGGATTTTTCCTCCCCTACCGCCGACATCGGTGAATCCACGGGCCGCGATTTCGGGTCCCAAGCCTTCGCCACCCTTGTCCTGGCGCCGGCGCCGAACGCGGAAGCCGACGAACCCATTGGCGGCGGAATGCCTTCCCCGTATCCTTTGCCGGACTTGCCGGAGCGGCTGGTGGACGCGGAGGCGGATATGGAACGGGACTTGGAGCCCGACCTGGATCCGGAGGATCCGGAAGCGCCCATGCCCATGGCTCCGCCCAAAAACGCCGCGGCTGCGGACATTCTGATCGCGCCCGTTCAGGATTCGCCCGCGGCCTTGCCGGGTATCTGGCACGTCCTGGTAGGGGAATTCATGGCCCAGAGGCCCCTGCTGGGATCCCATCTGCTGCGGACCCGGCTGGAACCGGAACCGGGGGAAACTGCCGCGTTACGGGTAACCTTCCTGGAACGATCCACGTTCTCCCTGATCGGCGACGACGCGGAGTTCCGGAAATCCATCCAGGCGTTCCTGGGTTCCAAAGTGGCGGAAGGCCGGGATTTCACCCTCCGTTTCGCCCTGGATGAATCCGCGCCTGCCGGGAGAGAACCGCTGGCCACGCATTTCGGGACGGAGGATCCCGCGCGTAGGGAGCCGATCATAAATTTCATCCGGGATACTTTCGCAGGCCGCCTGGTAGGGTGAATCCGGCGCGCGCGCATTCCCGCGAACATTCAAGGAGACGCATATGAACATGCAAAAGATGATGAAGGAACTGCAGAAGATGCAGGGCAAGATGGCCAATGTGCAGAAGGAAATGGAAACCGCGCTGTTCTCGGCCGAAGTGGGCGGCGGCATGGTTAAACTGGCCATGAACGGCAAGTATGAAGTGCAATCGGTGAAACTGGCCAAGGATGCGGTGGATCCGGACGACGTGGAAGCTCTGGAAGATCTGCTGCTGGCGGCGTTCAACGCCGCGCGCGCCAAGGTGGACGAAGCCTCGCAGGAGAAAATGGGCGGATTGACCAAGGGACTGGGCATCCCGGGCATGTAAGGCGTGCAGCCGCGGGGATGTGCATTGCCTTTGTTCTTGCAGAATTTGGATTAGTTTTGGAAGTACATCACTCCAAGCGGAGAGGATCGTGCAAGGGAACCTTGCCGCCCCGCCTCCAATTGGGGCGGACACGGCCGGGCGCCCTATTATTCCTTGGGAATTCCCCCAAAACTGGAAATCGCCGGGCGAATTTTTAAGTTTAGGCGGGTGGAACCGGTCCTGCTCGCATTGAAATTCCTGGTCCCGCTGGCCTACCTGGCCACCACCGCCATCTATGGCCGCCTGTTCTTCGCCCCGGAAGAGAGCCGCTTCGCCCGCAAGGCCACGCTGGGTCTGGCGATATCCCTGATCCTGCACATCGCCTTGCTGCTCTGCCTGGGCTATAGCTTGCAGCGCTGCCCGCTGGGCACCATCGGCGAAGGCTTATTGTTCCTGGCCTGGATCCTGGCCGTCATCCACCTGCTTTCGGAATGGCTGGCGGATACGCGCCGCTTGGGATTGTTCACGCTTTTGCCCACCACCCTCTGCGTAGTCGTGGGCGTGTTCCTGCTGCGGCCGGACTTCGCCTTGCCGCCGCAACTGCAAAGCTCCTTTTTGGTCTTCCACATCGTGGCCAGCCTGGCGTCCTACGCCTGCTTCAGCATGGCCTCCATATTGGCGGGGTTGTACCTGGTGCTGCACGCCAAGCTCAAGCATAAGAACTTCGATATCACCTTCCGCAAGCTGCCGCCGCTGGACAAGCTGGACAAGCTTTCCGCCAACTGGTCCTTCCTGGGCAGCGCCACCATGGTGGTCGCTTCCGTGATTGGCTGGGTATGGGTGCGCAAGGACGGATTGGCGGGCATGAACTTCAAGGAACTGGCCATCTATCTGGTGCTGGCGGTGTTCCTGGGCGCGGGCATATCCCGCCGCCTTTTCGGGTGGCGGGGCCGACGGCACGCCATCGCAATTTTGATCGGTTTCCTGCTGATGCTCCTCACCAATATGATTGGGACCCACGGGTTCCAAAACTAATATGCAGGACCGCGAAGACACCGCTCCCGCCCACGCATTCGTACTGGGCGCCAACCATTTGACCGCCTCCGTGGCCTTGCGCGATAAGCTGTTGTTCCGGGAAGAGGAACTGCCGGAATTCTGCCGCGCCCTGATGCAAGTGCCGGGCATGCGCGAAGTGGTGGTGCTCTCCACGTGCAACCGCTCGGAAATCTACGGCATCAGCGCGCAACCTTCGGTGAGCCGGCCCATGATCGAAAAGCTGTGGGGTTCCGCCAAGGGCGTGAGCGAGGATGAGATCCGCAACCATGCGTATTTCCATTCCCAGGGGGACTCCGTGCGCCACCTGTTCCGGGTGATTGGCTCGCTGGACAGCATGGTGCTGGGAGAGATGCAGATCTTCGGGCAGATCAAGGAGGCCTACCGCGTGGCCGTGGAACAGCGCTGCGTGGACTTCTACCTGAACCACCTGTTCCAGTCCGGCATCCGCGTGGGCAAACGCATCCGCAGCGAGACCTCCATCCACGAAGGCGCGGTGAGCATCAGCTACGCGGCGGTGGAATTGGCCAAGAAGGTGCTGGGCGATCTCAAGGGCAAGACGGTGGGCGTGGTGGGCGCGGGCGAGATGGGCGAATTGGCGGCCCAGTACCTGCACAAGGCCGGCGCGGCCCGCTTCGTATTCTTCAACCGCACGCTGGCCACGGCGGAAAAGCTGGCGGCCGACTTCGGCGGTGAGCTCTGCCTGCTGGCGGATCTGGACAAGCGCCTGGCGCAATGCGACATACTGGTTTCGGCCACGGGCGCCCCGGACATAATCATCACCAAGGCGCAGGTGCAGGAAGCCGCGCGCCACCGGGGGGGAAGGCCCATTTTCCTCATCGACATCGCCGCGCCCAGGGACATCGATCCGGAGGCCGGCAAAGTCTCCAACGCGTTCCTCTTCACCATCGACGACCTCAAGAACGTGGTCAATGAGAACGTGGCCATGCGCAAGGAATCCTCCCGCCATGCCTTGGCCATCATCGACGAAGAGGCGGCCAAGATGGACGGTTGGTTCCAGGGCCTGGAAATAGTGCCCACCATCCGCACCCTGCGCGACAAGTACAACGCGATGGTGGAAAAGGAAATCGAAAAATGGGCGGCGGGGCAATCCGATGAGACGCGCCGCCAGTTGGAATCGCTGGGACGCAGCCTGTTGAATAAATTCCTCCACCATCCCACCACGCGGCTGAAATTGCTGGGAGAGAGCGGGGACGGGAAACGCGCGAGTTACTTCGCGGGATTGTTGTTCGCTTTGGCGGAAGAAGAAAGAGAAGATGCAAAAGGATAAGAAAAGCGAAAAGCGGGCCTTGGTGATGGGGACGCGCGGCAGCGCCCTGGCCCTGGCGCAATCGGAAATGATGGCGGAGGCGCTGCGCAAGGCGCATAAGGGCCTGGAGGTGCGCCTGGAAATCATCAAGACCGCCGGCGACGCGGACCAGGCCACCAAGCTGAACGCCTTCCCGGGCATGGGCGTGTTCGTAAAGGAATTGCAACTGGCCCTGCTGGACGGCAGTATCGACTGCGCGGTGCATTCGTTAAAGGATGTTCCGGAAGATGAACCCGAGGGGCTGATGCTGGCGGCCTTCCCCGAGCGGGAGGACGCGCGCGATGTTTTCATCTCGGACGGGCGGGGCTTTAGGCAATTGCCGGCCGGCGCCAAGGTGGGGACGGGATCCCCGCGCCGGGTGCTGCAATTGAAGGCCCTGCGCCCGGACCTGGAATACGTAGGCATCCGCGGCAACGTGGACACGCGCATCGGCAAGGTGCGCAGCGGCGAACTGCAAGGCGTGGTGCTGGCGGCGGCCGGCCTGCATCGCCTGGGCCGGCAGGCGGATATCACCCATCCCTTTTCCTTCCAGGATATGATCCCGGCCATAGGCCAGGCGGCGCTGGCGCTGGAGTGCCGCGCGGCGGACACGCGCGTGCTAAAGCTTTTGGAAGCGGTGGACCACGCGGAGACGCACGATGCCGTGGACATGGAACGCGAATTCATGAAACGGATCGGCGGGGGATGCAAGGTGCCGATGGCGGCGCATGTCTACCCTTACGGCGAATACGGAATGCGCATGCTGGCGGTGCTGGGAAACCCGCTCACGGGAGCCTGCGCGCGCATCGAGCAGACCATCGACGCGGACGAAGAGGACGAGCTCCTGGAGGAAGTGGCCGTGCGCATGGAAGAAAGCTGCCGGGACAGGGGGATTCCCCTGCCCCACGATTTGCCGGCCCATCATCTTTTGCACGGCGGCTCAATGCCGCAGGACGAACCCTGAACGTGGCCCTGGTCATCAACACGCGACCCGCGGACCAAAACGCGGAACTCAGCGACCTGCTGCGCAAGGCCGGGTTCGAGCCGCTGGAAATCCCCATGGTGGATATCGTCCCGGATGAAGAAGGGCTGGCGCGTATGCGCAAACTGCCGCCCGGTAATTTCACCGGCGTCTTCCTGTCCAGCCCCAATGGCCTGCGGCACCTGGAATCCGGCCTGCTGGCCACGGAACTGGAAGCCTGGCTGGAAAAACCATTTTACCTGGTCGGCGGAAAATCGGCCTCCCTGGTGAAGGACTTGGGCGGGAAGGTGGCCTTCTTTCCCAAGGAAGCCTCCCTGGACGCTTTCCTCAAGGAATATACGCCCGCGGCGGCGGCCAACTCCAAAGCCTCCGAGGGCCTGCTGGGCACCGGCCTCATCATCGCGCAGCGCTGGCTGCATCCCTGCTCGGTTTCCACGCGCCTGGATCCGGCCGCATTCAAGCAAAAGAATATCGGCGTCGAGAACGTCCCCGTCTACCGGCCCGGACTGGCCTTGGACGCCGGCAAGCGCCTGATGGAAGAAGGCAGGGACGCGGACGCGGTGGTATTCTGCTCCGGTTCCGCCGTGGAGCATTTCTTCCAGGCCGCGCCGGAGTTAGCCGCCCGCGTCGGCAAGCCCTCCGGGCCCTTCGCCGTTTCCATCGGCCCGTCCACTTCCAAAGTGCTGGCGGAAAAAGGCGTAGAGCGATGCCGCGAAGCCGTGCATGCGGACAACCCCAGTTTGATCGACGCGGTGAAAGCCGCCTTCGGCGGGACCGCCACCAAGGTGCTCAAGAAGAATCCGGAGAAAAAAGCATGACCGCCCCCTCCCATGAAAGCCGCCATGCCCGCGCGTGCCGCGTAATCCCCGGCGGCGTGAACTCGCCCGTGCGCGCGTTCCGGTCCGTGGGAGGCTCTCCCATCTTCATGCGCTCGGCCAAAGGACCGCGCATCACCGACGCGGACGGACGCGAGTACATCGATTTCGTCTGCTCCTGGGGCCCCATGATCCTGGGCCATGCCTATCCTTCCGTCGTCGCCGCAATCGTCAAGGCCGCGGCCGACGGTACCAGTTTCGGCGCCTGCACGGAAGCGGAAACGGAAATGGCCGAAGCCATCCGGGACTGCGTGCCCTCGGTGGAAAAGGTACGCCTGGTCTGCTCCGGCACGGAAGCCACCATGAGCGCGGTGCGCCTGGCGCGCGGCTATACCGGACGCGAAAAAATCGTTAAGTTCCGCGGCTGTTACCACGGGCACGGGGACAGCTTCCTGATCCAGGCCGGATCCGGCGCCTTGACCTTCGGCAATCCCTCCAGCCCCGGCGTCACCCGGGGTAGCGCGCAAGATACCCTGCTGGCGGAATACAACGACCTGGATTCCGTGCGCGCCCTTTTCAAGGCTTGCGGGGACGAGATCGCCGCCGTCATCGTGGAACCGGTGGCCGGCAACATGGGCGTGCTGGTCCCCGAACCGGGATTCCTGCCCGGCCTGCGCGCGCTCTGCGACGGCCGTAAAACCCTGCTCATCTTCGACGAGGTCATCACCGGTTTCCGCCTGGGATTGGCCGGCGCGCAAGGCTACTACGGCGTCGCTCCCGATCTCACGACTTTAGGCAAGATCCTCGGTGGCGGGCTCCCTTTGGCGGCCTACGGGGGCCGGGCCGATATCATGGATCAACTCAGCCCGGTGGGGCCGGTATACCAGGCCGGAACCCTGGCCGGGAATCCCCTGGCCACGGCGGCGGGCCTGGCCATGCTGGCGGAAGTACGCAAGCCCGGATTCTACGACACCCTGAACAGACGCTCGGAAAGTTGGGAAGCGGATCTGCGCGGCGCTCTCAAGGGCGCGTCGGTGCCCTGGTGCATCAACCGCGCGGGCTCACTGCTGACCGTGTTCTTCGCCGCCGGACCCGTGCGGGACTACGCTTCCGCGCTGAAGTCGGATACCAAGCTTTATGGTCGCTTTTTCCATGCCATGCTGGATCGGGGCATTTACCTGGCGCCCTCGCAGTTCGAGGCCGCTTTCCTTTCGGCGGCGCATGATGACCAAGTGATGGCGCGGACGGCGGAGGCCGTGAAGCAGGCCGTGGCGGGATTGTAGAGCCGGATTCCGGGCGTCATGGAAAGTTGCGGGCAAAGGAACCCGATCATTCCGGGGAATAGTAAAGCGCCTTTCCGCATTGCGTGCAAACATGCTCCCGATGGAAGGTCCTGTTGAGCAAGGCTCGCACGTTGATCCGGTTGTTCCCGCACTCATAGCAGGTCACCCTGTTCCCCTGGACATTTCCGGGATAGGTCGATTTATACCATTGGTAGGTCATCTTCTCGAATTTGCTGATTTGCCTAAGCCGCGTTACCATGATCACGCTTCCGATACCGATGAAAAACAAACCGAAGGGGATGCCGAAAAGGCCGTCGTGATGACGGGAAGCCAGCGAGGAAAGCGTGAATCCCGCGCCGATGGCGATGAATATCGAGCAGAACAGGATGATGAACAGCTTGGAAAGGAAATATTTCATGGCGCCTTCATAGCGGATGAGATCGATGTCACGATGCTTGAAATATAGTCGCTGCCTTGGGGGGTCGGCCAACGCTTTTGACTGGCGGTGTAGGGAAATTTAGCATACAAACAACGCCCCCCCCTCTCAAAGCGGTGCTTGTTGGTCTATAACGTGGCGCAATACCGCCTTCGGGATAGGCTCAGGACAACGAGCGAGACGTTACCCAACCAGTTGAACAAGGAAGTAAAAACCCGACCCTACGGTGGATATTTCAAATCGTGGAGGGCTTGGACATTGCCCGGATCGAGGCCGGTGCCGGGTACCGACAGCCCGATGCGAGAGTTTGTTACGAACATGACACCGGTCCGACGAAAAATCATCCGCTTATTCGGTCGCACCGCATGCCGCATGCACGGGCTAAATCCGGAAAATGCGATTTAGGGTGTATGAATGTGGGATATAATAAGCGGTTAAATACGACGGAGATTGGTAAATGGGGGAAATTGTATGGGCCATCGGAATGCAGATATTAGGACAGCAAAGGAATTTAAATTAACTATTAAATCGTATTGACAAAAAGGCATTGACAGGGTAGCTTACGAAAGCATCTTTTTTACGCTAAGTAATCTGTCGCAAGCCCGCTAATTGTAAAATCTTTTTGGCAATCCAAAAAAAAGGATATGGCCTTGAAAAAAAATTGCGTTCGATTTGCTTTCGCTCTGTTGCTTTTGTTCTTAGAGCCCGTAATTTATGCCGCATTGCCGCTAACCATTGGCTCCCGCGAACTCGTCTATGATGCATCCAACCCTATAGCGGATGCGCCGGGTTCCCCGTTCGGGGACGGCAAGGATAGCGTTTACCTATTCCGATCAAGCTGGAACACTACGTTCAAATACCATGGGCCGATGAATAACCCCCAACAAATCCTATTGAATCCAAATACACAGACTTACCAAAACGTCACCATACCTTCCGCACTGGCGGGCAGCGTCCAGATCAACCGTCTGCTGTATCCTGGGATTGCCGATACAAACAAGGTGACCTATCGTGTCGCGAATTTTTACTTGATGAATATCTACCAGATTTCCACATCTGAACTCTTGGGATTCGAACATATCGAATACCTTGGTTGGAACAAGATTGGGACCAAATATTATCCGGGATACACTACCGACGCGTCCAAAGCCCCAACCGCCCACCATTATCGCATAGGCTTGGTTTATTCGAAAGATGCGGGGTTGAATTGGACATTTCTTGGAGACATTATCGGCGTGAACGAGATTGGGTTTGGACGCGACAATATCGGAGGCAGCGCTTATATCCTTAAGAACGATTCTTTCTACGTGTATTTCAATGAGAAGAAAAAGGCGACTAGCGCTTCGCAGTACCCTTCCGTGGCTCGGGCCAAAATTTCTATGGTGGTCAGCGCGGCAAAAGCCTCCACCCCGGGAGTCGGGTCCGGACTTTGGAAAAAATACGATGGAACGGGATGGACCCAGAACTGTCTCACCGGCTTGGGAGCGAATATCGGCCCGAATGCCGGCCCCTTGGACATGCACACGGACGCGGCTTATTGCAGCTCGGTTAAGAAGTATCCCACATTCCTGGACCCTAAAAGGCGCTTTCCGGATTTAGCCCATGCATTCGGCAGGCAGTGGGCCCGAATAGTCGGATGATTTTCTTCCGGAGTGGCGTCATGTTCGTCACCAACACCCGCACGGCTTCTGGACCGGACTCGATCCGGGCGATCCCCAACCCCTCCATGATTTGAAAGATCCATCGCAAGGTTGGGTTCTGTACTTCCTTTTCTAACTGGTTCGGCAGGGTCTCTCCCGTTTTCCTGAGCTTGTTCCGCAGATAGTACTGCGCCACGTTGTAGACCAGTAGGCACAGCGTCATGACCATCATCAACGCTTCTATTCGCCGCGGCGATTTCAGGAACACAGAATCGACCATGAACCACGGGTCTTTGAGGAAACGAAAGCCCCGCTCCACCCCCTGCTGCGCTTTGTACTCCGCCAGCATGCGCGCGGCGGGATAGCTCTCCGAATCCATGTCGTTGGTGGCCAGGATGAAGCGCCCTTTCTTGTTCAGCAGCTTGCTCACGGCCTCTTCGTTGCGCTCCAGTACCAAATCAATCGTATATCCCACGAGGGTTGCTTCGTCCCCGGCAGCGGGCTTTCCCTTGCGCGCATATTTCTTTACCGGAATGAGTTGACCTTGAAATCGATACAGCGGGTACTCCTTCGCCAGCTTCACCAGCTCCTCCTCTGCATCCTTCTCGCATCCGAAAACATGGCTCCCCAGGTGCCCGATGTCCTTCTTCAACTGGGCTTCCTCTTTGGTGAGATTCTTCTCCAGCGTCGTCTTCTCCCGAGCGTAGGCTTGTTCCGAATAGACCAGGAGCCAACGCTGGGGGATGTTTCCGTGCACCGAAAGGGTTTCCGCGTATTTGTAGCCGCCTTCTTGGGGCTTCCAGGATATCGCCTCATCCTCCTGGCTCACACATGCCTTGGCCTCCAAAATCGTCTCGGGTACGCGCGTGAGCCAGAGATACTCGTTTTGGGCCAAAAGGCTGCCGGAGGAATAGAGGGCCGAGTCGGCCACCCATTTGAAGTCCGCTTCCAGATTGATCTGCTTCTGGAACTCCCGCACCTTGGCGATAGTCTCGTGGAAGCTCTTCTTGTCCGAACTGTTCCCGTCCAAAGCATCCATCCAAATCGGCATCTGGCTGGGCCCATTGACCACCAGGGATAACACCGCCTGCTTCAAGTCGGGTCGTTTGTCCTTGGAGTGGCCATGGGTCAAGTGGATCACGGCCGGTTCCCCGTCCTCGCCGGAGGGCTGCTCATATTCCCCAGACACGCTAATGCTGGTGGAATCAAGGTGGGCCAGACCCCCGAGCAGCTTATGGTCCAGGGCGATGCCGAAGGCGACCGTGCCGAAGAGTCGGCTGACGCCATAGGCGGACAGGTCATCCAGAGCATGCCCCAGCGCATAGTCATTGAGGTCCTGCGCCTGAATGGGGGCATCCAGAAGGCGTTCGACCGGCTTGCTCGCGAAGAACTGCGGCGTGAGATACAGGCGCCGGTTGGTGAATCCCAGCCCGTTGAGAATGAGAGCCACCACGGCACGGCCGGGGCTGACGACACGCGCATCGTGCACGGGCAGCAGTTGGTCGATGCGATCCGCGATCTGGAGGTCTTTGCAGACAGCGGCAATGAGTCCGTGGTGGTCGAGGGGAAAGGTTTTCAGATCGGAATCGGCGACTTCGAGCATTGGGAAACCTGCCTTGGAGAAGCCGCGATAACGAAAGGATGCCGCGGCGAACTCGACAAATGTAGGAGGAGAATGCGAAGTGGGAATGGGATCCGGATGTGCAGTAGGATCCAAGTGTGCACTGATCTCTGTGGGTAACTGTGGTGCTACCCTCAACCGGACGCCGGGTCCGGAACGGGACGTAAGGGGTTGACTGGGATCGAGTTACGAAAACCCTGCGACAACGGGGGACGGGAGAAAGGCTAAATCATGGCAAACAAAAGCGGGGTCCATGAAGGTCTGAAGTATCTTCTGATCTTCCGTGAACCCACTGGGTTGAAGATGTACACCAGCTCCAACGGATTGTCCTGGGGCAGTTCGAGTATTCTCTCCAACGGTGTGATCTCAAATGATTTTACCAGCACGGACGGAAATAATTTCCCCCTTGTGGCAAGTTACCCCTTCTTCGGATCGAGTGCACGTGATGCGTTCAAGGATTGCAGCACCGTGGGGCGGCAGTTCTCCGTTTTCTTCATCGCGCAAGATGCAGCCAGCAATATGGGTTTTAATGAGCAAAAGCTCTATCGAGTCCAGGTGAGGCTACGGGATAACGCGGTATTCACGAATTCCATCTCAAGCTCGGTCACGAACTGAACCCTCCAAAAAGCAAAGGATATGACTATGAAAAAAACAATGCTGTTTGCCTCCATTCTGGGATTCGCTATTATAGGAAAGGCTGCCGCCAATTCCGGAACGATCGCAGTAGGTGCGTGGTCACCCACATCAACGGTCACTATTATTCTTCCTGCCACGGATAACCAGCGTATCTACGTCAACCAATCAAATGGGAATACCTTTGAATTCAGTCTGAACACAAGTGCGGACGAAGCCATGTTTGCAGTATTGAACACCGCAATCTCAAAAGGATTTCTGATCCAATTCCGTTATTCCTCCACTACCCCGGTCGATGGGCCATATTACCCCGTAGATCGTATTCAATTGCTCAACCACTGATTCTGTGTTGTCCTAGGACGTGGCCTTCGGGAGACCCACGCCATGGCCCTCACGTAGCTGTTAGGATGAGGCGTCCGGGAAAGGGAACTCAGCTAATGCTGGTCTAAGGGAGTCGCTTAGTACACATGCCTCGCGCTTCTCCTCGGAATCTCTGAGCGCATCGATTGCGCCCGAGCCACCGTTTATCGAACCGTTGACCGCTTTGAAGAACGGGGAGAAACCGGTCTATCAGACCAGCGCTTTCATCCTGAAGCTCGCAAGGTGACGCCGGCTCTCATGAATTACCTGCTTTCCTTGCCGGATATCTCACCTCAAAGCTTGGGCTGGCAACGATCCACCTGGACGCTGGAATTGATGGCCCTGCAAGTTGAGGAGCACATGCGCGTAAAACTTAGCACCAGCCATATTCGTAACCTTCTCCGTTGGTTAGATTGTCGTCGCGGCCGCCCGCGACCGGGTCTGCGCATCCCATTCCGCGGGCGTCGGAAGATACTGCAGACCCTCATTCGACAGGTATCTCGCGCTTCCGAACGTGAAGAGGTCTTCTACCTCGACGAAGCGGATATAGATCTCAATCCAAGAATCGGGCCCTGTTACATGAGGCGTGGACGACAAATGGTGGTGTGGACGCCGGGGAAGAATGAGAAGAGATACGTAGCGAGAGCGCTCAACGCCAGGACCGGATGCGTCATTCATATTTTTTCCGGAGCCAAAAACTCAATGCTATTCATCGAGTTACTGGAAAAGTTGAAGACCGCATACCGGCGGGCGAAAAAGCTTCATCTGATCCTGGACAACTATATCATCCACAAGTCTCGGCAGACTCAGACTTGGCTACGGCAATTCAGAAAGCGAATCGTACTTCATTTCCTACCCCCATACTCACCCGAACACAATGTGATCGAACGGCTCTGGAAGCAAATGCATGACCATGTGACTCGAAATCATCAACATCCGACCATGAAGGATCTAATGGGTGCGATTGAGCAATTCTTGCGCGGAGTTCAGCCATTTCCGGGAACCCAAGTATCAACACTGAACATGGCTGCTTGATGTCTCAGGTCGAATGCAGGCTATTTAGAGTTCAAAACCCAAAATATAATCTCTACTTCTGCGTGTCAGTCAAGGCGATTGCCGGACTGCGTGGAGGATCTCACCGCACAAAAGAGGCCCTTCCGGAAGAAGAGCCTCTTCAATTGCATCAGAGCTGACTGCATCGAGTCTCGAATATTTTCAATCGCTTAGTTTCCTGGCGAACTCCCACCGGGTACCGGTGAAACTCCCAAAGCCGCAGGGGTAGATTGAAGCGGTTGGCTCAAGACCGGGTTGATTAGGATAGGTGGCTCGACAGGCGGGAAAAAAATTATGGAACATAATCTTGATACGCAATAACTCGCCGCATACCTGGCATCCCCGGTAGTCAAAGAAACGGTTGCCGGGTTTCCGGTCGCGGTAGGTGGACCGCCGCTCCAGGAATTGAATGCGGTACCGCTTGCATTCAAGGAATCGGTATGTATTACATAAGCATCACCGTAGTTGACCGTAATTGTCAAGGAATCTACGGGAGGACAAAAGAACAGTTTGCCGCAAAAAAGTATCTGGCCTGATTTGATCGCCGTGACACCTTTTCCGATGACAGTCAAACGGAATGTGCGAATGGCGAACGTAGCTGCAAGCGTGTGATTTGCATTAATGTTCGTCAGCGCGTAGTGCGAAGTATTCATCTTATCGTCGGTAACAGCTCCAGTCGAGTCTACACCATTGTCGGTAAACGCGGAGACCCACACTCCTGTCCCCGGAGAGAGAGAGGTCATAGTGTATTTCTGCGTCGTCCCGGAATCCACTTCCATGGCTCCCAGCGGAGTGAGGGTCCCGCTCCCGGTAACGCTTGTGGTGATGGTATAAGTCTTAAGGAAGGTGGCTTCCAACTTATGCTTATCCGTGACGTTTACCAGGATATAGGTGCGCGGGCCGAATCCGTTGGCGCCTCCCAAGGTGGGGACCACGGCGCCGTTGTCGGTAAGGCTCAGGACGCGGTAGCCGACCAAGGGGGTGATTGTGACCGTCGTGTCCTTGCCATGCTGGACCACAGTCGTGACCGGCGAAAAGATGCCGCCCGAGAATCCGGAAACGTTCGTGGTGATGGCGTATTTGTTGACGGCCCAAACCGCCAGAACGCGCACGGGCCCGGATTTGAGCGTCAGGTCCGCGGGGTTGGCGCTGGAATCCGCCAGGGTGGCGGTGCCGGAGGTGACTACCCATTTCACGAAATGGAATCCCACCGTATCCGGGCTCTGGATGGAGGCGGTGATCCCGGGCGGGTATTCCGAGGAATCGGTCCTGACCGTGGCGCCGCTGCCGGCGATCCGGTTCAGGATCAACTTGGTCCGGCGGACCACCTTGACGTTATAGACGGACTTGGTCTTACCGTCCTGGGCGGTCACGGCCACCCTGCCGAGGTTGTCGCCCATGTCCAAGGCCAGGCTTTTGCTGGAAGTGCCGGATACGACGGCTATGGAGTCGTTGATGGTTATCTTGGCCGCGGGATGACTGGCGGTGGGTTTGATGGAAACGGAGTTAACCGCGAAAGCGACGGTATCGGCATAGTCCAGTATCCCGGACGCGAAAGCCGGCTTGAGCGTGAACCCCGTCGGCTCCAGCTTGGACAGGCTGGCGTCCGTGCTGGGTGCGCGGATGACGGAAACCTTATAGTCCAATTGGCTGCCGTCTTCGGCGGTGACCGTGATTTTGAAGATTTCCGTGTTGGTGCCCACGTTCACTGCCTGCGGATCCGAAGGCGCACCGTTGGCTACGGGTTTGCCGTTGACGGCGAAGGTCGCGGCCGGATCGACGGTGGTGATGGTCAGGGATATCAGACTGTCCGCATACGCCGCTATTACCGCATAATTCAGGGACGCGGGTTTGAATACGGGGGAAAGCGCGCCGGCGGAAGGCACGAGCCCGGCCAATTGCTTGTTGGACCTGTCCGGCGTCAGGATGGTCACGATCATGGTGTCTTCGTCGCTGTTGCCGTCGTCATCGGTCACGCGTACCACGCATGTTACGCTGCCGCTGTCCTGCGCGAGCTTGAAGGAAGTGTCCTGCTTGCTCAGGTTCAGGTAGGGTCCGGCGCCCACCTTGAGTTCCCGTTTGGCGATGGATCCCAGGGAATCCTTGCCGCCCGCATGGATATTCACCAAAGTGCCCGCGAATATGCTGGTGTCCTTGCCGGCGTCGGCGACGGGCGGATCCAGCAGGACCTTGATATGCACCGAATCGATGCGGACCTTGCCGTTGTCGTCCACGGCCCGCAACCGGGCGGAATATTCGCCCGCCTTATTATAGACATGGCCGGACTGGAAGGTGACGATGGAATCATCGGTCTTCAGGGTATCGTCGAACTTGCCGTCGCTTTCGAAGTCCCATCCGATCCAGGCCACTTTGCCTTCCCGGTCATGGACCTTGGCGCGCAAGGGGACGGAGTCCTTGATGGTGATGGTGGTGTCGCGGCTGATGGAGAGGACCTCCGGAGGCTGGTCTCCGATATCCAAATGGACCCCGACGGTGGCTTCGTTGCCTTCGCCGTCGCGCACCAGGAACATGGCCGTGACGGTTCCCTGCTTGGCGTACTTGGCGGTTTGCGGCGGTAAATCCACGCTGTTGCCCAGGAAGGGGCCCGGAAGGGAATCGTCCCAGATCCCATCGCCTTGCAAATCCCATTTGAACATGACGATGGCGCCGAATTCCTGCGTCGCCTTGGGGGAGAACACGATAGGCACATTGACGGCCGCGCCGGTCTTGGAAGCCACCGTCAGCACGGGAACATCGCGTTTGACCTGGACAATGGACGTGGCGGCCGCATCCCCGAATTTGGCCTTTATGAAAGTGGTGCCCGTGTCCACGGCGGAGACCGCTCCCTTGGAATCCACCTTGGCGATTTTGGCATCCCCGCTGGTCCATACGATATCCGTGCCGGTGCTCTCCGGAGCGATATGCGCGGTCAGCGCGCTATCGGGGCCGCCCAGGAACATTTTCAACGTGTCCGGCGCCAGGGAAATGGATTTCCCGGAAACCGAGCCCACTTTCACCACCAGCTCCGCCACCAAGGAGGTATCCTGCTTGGCGCGCGCGCGCAGGATCACGGTGCCGTTCTTCTGGGGCACCACCAATACCCGGCCCGCATTGGCGCCGTGGGGGAAATCCAAAGTAGCGATGGAAGCATCCTCGACCGACCATTCGAAAACCTGATCCGCGAAGGCTGGTTTGATGGAGGCGAGTATCTCGGCATCCGGATCGCCAACGGAAATCTCCAGCGTGAACGGATTGATTTCCAGCGATTTGGGTCGAGCGCCCGCGAGCGCCGCGGTATCGATATGCACGGGGCCGCCTTGGTCATCGAAGGAACGGGTCTGATCCAGGCAAAGGCCGCCCGCCTTGCGGCCCACAATATGGACCTTGGCTTTCCCTCCGGTATACTTATCCGCGGAAAGATTCGCCAGCCGGGACAGGTATGCCACGCTGTCGTTGAAAAGCGTATCCACGGCGTTCCCCTTGTCGTCCTGGAGAACGACCAGGAGGCTGTCGCATTTGGTCCAGGCGCTGTCCACCTTCAAATCGAAATGATCCTGGGAGTCCGTATTGCTGAGCCGGCAGGCCCAGAGCAGGCTGAGGCCGGCCAAGGCGGATACCAACGCCAAAACGGTGAATCCGGTTATCCGACGGAAGAAGCTTCGCTCGATCATTTTTACCCTACCCGTTTTCCCGCTGAGTTGAGAGTTCCCTGCACCTAAGGCATTACTTAAAAGTGTGCATTTTGCGGCGGCGCTTCCGTGACATCCATCACGTTCTTGCGCTCCCTTTATTTCTGGGCCGAAGTCTCGGCCGGAATCACTATGGTTTTACCCGCGGGCGCGGCCTGCTGCGAATAGATGTACACGGCGGCGGAACCGGCCACGATGAGCCCTATTCCACCCGCGATCCAGAATCCGTTGCGCTTCCAATACGGCTGCTTCTCTTCCCGGGTGGCGGCCAGGAATTCGCTTGAGGGGCCGGAGTTCTCTGCCGCGGGCCTGGAGGCAGGCTTGCCGGCGGACGCGGAAGCGGATCCGGCGGAGGGTTTATCCGGCATGGAGATCTGGGTGCTGTCCACGCCGAAGGATTTCTGCCGCGTTAGGAATTCCTTGCGCACCTTGTCGAAGATGCGATCGATTTCGTCGCTGACGAACATATCCACCAGTTCCGCGGAAGGCATCATCTCCAAGAGCCGGTACATGAAATACTTGCCTTTTTCCCGCGACTGTGGATTGGCGGAATAGACCACGGCCAGATGCTTGGCGATGAAAATGCTGTCCGCGCGCGAATAGCTCTTGTTGGCCTTGTTGAAGGCGTCGATGAGGCTGGTGACCTTGTCGAAATCCCCTTCGTTGTAGGCTGCGTGGATTTCCTTCTGGTTGAGAAGCACGCCGGATTTGGCGGCGACGGACGGCGCTTTGGCCGGGCCGGCGGGAGCGGCGGCTGCGTTCACGGGAGCGGTGGGTTTGGGGGCGGGGGTAGCGGCGGAGAGCGCGCAGGCCAATCCCAGGAGCAAGGCCGACGTCTTCATCCCAAAGGACTCATGATTTTGCATGCGCATTCCCCGGCTGGAAAGGTGGTTTTTTCAGGCAAGCAAAATCTAATTATTCTGATTCAAACCCCTGGTTTTATTGAACCGGTGAACCGTGGCCGCCGCTCCCGAATGGGATGGGGCTTACAGAACGGCGAACCCCGGGGTAAGCCGAACAGGAACCCTAAAACCCTCAAACTCCGCCCGCGCCGACGGAGCCGGAGATCTTCAGAGGGTTGCCGCCGCCCTATGCGCGTTGACGATGTATTGGAGCGTAGATCCATCCTGAGCGGTAACCCGGATGGTGAAGGAATTATCGCCCACGGCTACCGGTACCTTGCCGGCGGCGGTCATGCCTTCCACGGCCACGCGGGCGTGGGCTTCATGGGCACGGGGGATGAAGACGAGCGAACTGTCCGCAAAATCCAGGGCGACGGAATAATCGCGGACATCCTTCCGGAAGGCCGGTTCCAGGGCGCCTATGTTCGTCCGCAAATCCGCCAGCGTGTCGTCCGGGCTATACACCACTTTGACCACCATGGTATCCATGGCGATCAGATTATCCGAATCGGTAACGCGAAGGATGCAAACCAGGTCCCCCGCCGTGGCGGGCGCAAGAATGGAGGTTTCCTGCTGCGGGATGGGCTTGAATTCACTGGAGCCGATCTTCCATTCCCGGGAAACGATGGGCCCGAAACCGTCCTCGCCCCGGGCATGCAAAAGGATGGCAGACTCCACGATGACGGTAGTATCCGCGCCGGCATCGGCGCTGGGGACGTCGGTCAGGACGCGGATGGTGGCCTTGGCGCTGGCGGATTTCCCCTGCTTGTCCCAGACCTTCAGGACGCAAACATGGGTCCCGGCCTCGGCGAAAGCGCGGCCGAAACGGATCTTGGCGCGGTATCCGTCCACGGTCGCGGAATCCTGCGGTCGGGCGCTTCCGTCGCAAACCCAGGCATAGCCCGCCAAGTCCCCGTCCGCATCGGCGGCTTCGGCGGGGAGCGGAACGGAATCGCGGATGGAAACCGCCGTGTCATTGGGAAAAGCCGTTAAGGTGGGCGCCGCCTTGGGGCCGGAATCGGCCGGCGCCTGCGGTTGCGGATCGGCGGCGGGATCGATCAGGATCACTTCCAGGGAAATGACTTCCTGGTTCCTGCCGTCGTAAAGCCGCGTTTCCCGATAGGCCAAACGCGCGCCCTGGTAGCCCAGTATGGTGATATAGACTTTGCCGCCATGGTAGGAACCGCCCGGAAGGCGGATCAGCCGATCCAGGGAAGGCAAGGTGTCGTCGTATAGGGTAGCCTGCACGTTACCCAGGCTGTCGCTTAGCCGGACCGTGATCTTATGGTAGCGGACCAAGCCCGGATCGGCTTCCAACCGGAAATAGGCGTCGTTGGGATCGGGACTGGTCATGCATCCACAGCACAGGGCGGCCAGCAAAGCGGCGGCTGCGCCCAAGCGGAATACGCCGCAGCCCAAGGCGCGCGCGCGACCGGACGCGGTGACCCGCGCGGCGGGCACCCCCATAAATCTCTTAACGGGCGGCGGTGGCGGGAACCACATAGGTTTTGGGTTCGGGGGCGGGGGAGGATCCGGAATAGAAAAGCGTGATGGCCACTACGGCCAAGGCCGCGCCGCCGCCGATCCACAGGCCCGGTTCCTTCCAGGCGGGAGGCTCATCGGAATGGAACCGCATCCCATCGTCGCGCGGGCCCGCCGCAAAAGGATTGGCGCCGGACGCAGCAGGCGTTTGCATACCCGCGGCGGAAACGTTTCCGGAACGGGCGGCCCCGCCCGCGGCCGGGCGCACCGCAGCCGGGTTGGCGTTCTGGGAAAGGCCGCCCACATCGTCCCAAGCGGATCTTTTCCCGGCGGGACGCGCAGGCGAATCATAGGCGGCGGATTCCCAAGCGGCTTTCGGCGGGGCAACGGAACGCGGGATGGGCTTGGCCGAGTTGGCGCGCGCATCGGAAGGCCAGGCCGCGGCGTTGCGGATGGGCGATTGCGCGGCGGCGGGCGCGGCTTCCCGCGTGGATGCGGCCGGGGCGGCGGCTTTGGCGGCCACCGACCGCAGCGAATGTTCCTTGCGCACCTTCTCGAACACGGCGTCCACTTCTTCGCCCACGAACATGTCCAGCAGGTCCGCGCCGGGAGCCAGATCCAGCATGCGGAACATGTGGTAACGTCCCAGTTCCCGCGTGCCGGGATTCGCCGCGTATACCACGGCCAGGTATTTTTCGATGAAAAGGCTTTCCGAAGGCGCGCACTTCCGGCCGGATTTCTGGTAGGCTTCCAGTTCCTTGATCACCTTTTCGAAGTCGCCGTCGTGATAGCTGGCGTGGATGCGCGTTTGATCCAGGGCGCGCGGGGCCGCGGCCGCGAGGGAAGCGGAAAGCGCGAAGGCCAGGGTTATGATTCGGCGGGCCGCGGAAGCCATGGGGCAATCTCCATTCCAGGTATATCGGCGGCGGGCGAGAAACCCTCCGCTCCCCAATCATAAGGGAGGATCATGCGCCTGCGCAAGACCGCAGGCGCGTGCGCGGTAAGGTTTAAAGCAAGGGTGACGCGGAAGTTAAAGCGGGAGTTGAAGGAAGTTGCGACGGGCCCGCTTGAACTATTTTTCCATTCCATGGCCGAACCTCCTTATCCGGTTTCCCGGGGATCTTCGCGCCCTCCATGGTGGCTGCCGCTGGCGCTGGGCGCGGCCCTCGCCGGCGCGGGTTGCGGCAAAGAAACTCCGGCCCCATCCGATTCCACCGTGGACAACAAGGCTCTGCTCGGCGAATGGTCCGATCTCTCCGCCGCGCCGGAAACCAGTCCGCGCCAGTGCTGCTTCTTCGATTCGGGCGCGGCCGCGCCCTGCGGTCCGGATACCTTGATCCTGCAGGCGGACAGTTCCATGATCTTCACCTCCGTGATCGATGAGCCATCGCAGTACTGGATCGCCGCGGACACGCTCTACCGCATCCGCGGGGGCAACCGCGACGACGTCCGCAAATACCCCTTCACGCTCAGCCATGACACGCTGGCCTTCGCCGTCTCCCCGCTCTGCGATCAGCTCCATTTTCCGGCCCGCTACAGGAAGATCCCCTGAAGGGGTAAGGTATTCTACGGATGCTGGGGCCCGGAAAAAGAAAAGCCGCCCCGAGAAGAGCGGCTGGGGAGGGGAGCGCGACGCTTCGCCGGACCGGGAAAGGAACGGACGCGCAAGCGGCCGGTATCAGAACTCGAACTTGACCCGGTACAGGCCCTCGCCCATATAGGCGGGAAGCGCTACGCGGGCCCGGCCCCCGGCAGCCCGGTATTGCCAGACCGACTTGCCTTGCAAATCAAAAACGCGGAAGCCCTTGGCGGCTTCCGGCATGTCCACCACGCGGTTGGATCCCAGATTGATCTCCGCCACCATGGCAGGCGCTGCGGCCCGGTTCCGCGCGGCGATGGCCGTGGTCGTCGGCAAGGTGGGCGTTTCCGGGAGGCAGGTTCCCTTGTATTCGTAGCGCGCTATCTTGGTATCGCCGGTGGTGGCGAAATAGGTGCCGCCGTATTCGACCACGTACAAAGCGCCGTCCGGGCCGATCTTGATGCTGATGGGTCCCACCATGGAATTGTTTGGGAACAGAATGCGGTTATCGGTCACGGCGGACCCGTCCGCGTTCAAGGTCACCACCTTGAGATAACCCTGCCCGTTATTCCAATCGGAGATGAACCATTTGCCGTCGAAATGGGGCGGCAGTTTGGTCCGGGAAGGGTTGGCGCCGTCATAGTGGAAGATGGGACCGGTAATGGCGGCGCTTTCCTTGTAGGGAAGGATGGCGGGAACCGCGGGGGGAAGGTTGTTGAGGCCGGTGTTGTTGATCGAGTTATTCACGGGGGCGGCGGGATTCTTGTTGCCGCGATAACTGTAGGTTGCGCTGGCGGGATCGCTGGTGGTATGGCTGCCGGGGCCTCCTACGAAATAGGGCCAACCCATGAAGCCGGGCTTGGATACCAGGTTGTGCTCTTCGGTTTCGCCGCCTTGATCGGGTCCCACATCGCCCCAGGCCAGCCAGCCGCGGTACTTGTCCAAAGCGATGGTATAGGCGTTGCGATGTCCCATGGTGTAGATTTCCGGACGCGTCTTGGCCGTGCCTTGCGCGAACAGGTTGCCTTCCGGGATGGTATATTTTCCGTCCGGAGTGGGGTGGATGCGGATGATCTTCCCGCGCAAATCGTTGGTGTTGGCGGCATGGCCCTGATCGTCGCCGATGCCGTTCTGGGCGGTCTCATTGATGAAACTCATCTGGTCCGCGTTGACTAGGGGGTTGGCGGTGTTGTTCCCCAGGGACATCCACAGATCGCCCTTCAAATCGAATTCCATGCCTCCTCCGGTGTGGCAGCAATGGACGCGCTGGGTGCCTACCCGGAACAACATGATCTCCGAGGCCATGTCGATCATGTCCCCGGTCATGGTGAAGCGGGAAACGTGCCAGGCCGAATCGTTCTTGGGGGCATAGTCGATATAGATATAGTGGTTGCTGGCGAAAGCCGGATCCAATACGAATCCGTTGATTCCGGATTCGGCCTGGCTGCCGTCCTTGTTGATGCCGGAGTAGACGTCGAAGGTGCCCGCCACCACGATGGTTCCCGTGCTGGCGCCGGGCGCGGAAGGCTTGAAGATCTTCACCTTGCCTCCCCGTTCGCTGAAGAATATGCGTCCGTCCGCCGCGAAGTCCATGCGGGTGGGTTCGTCCAGGGTGGGATCCTTGATCTTGTTCACCAGCACCACCTTGGTAAAATCCGCCGAAGACACGTCAGGGCAGTTCGGATACGTCCATTTTTGCTGGGCGCGCGCGCCGCCCGCAAGCGCCAGCAACGTTAGGCAAGCGTATGAAGCCCAATCGCTTCTCTTCACCATGATAAAACCTTTCAATTGTATGCCACCCACGGAAGCATTAGACCGGCAACCCGGATCGCGCCTCTTCCAACCCGGGACCAATATATATCCCAATCGGAAAACAGCCCGTCCCCCATCCTACGCCTACCTTAGTTAGTTTTTCTCCGGCTTGCGTTCCCAAAAACCAAGGCTACAAAACCTTTGGGCGGGAACTGGGAAAGGGCGGAACGGATGAGAGGCGACATGGCACAGGTGAAATGGGCGGCTTTGGCGCTCTTGATGGCGGGCCCGGCGGCGGCATTCCGCATTTCCAAAGCCGACTTCCCCAAATTCGCCGGGTCCATCGACTGCAAATGGGAAGGCGAAGCCTGTCCCGGCGCGGCCCAGGGCTTTGTCCAAAAAGGCCGGGTAGGCGAGGAGATCCCGGATCCCGGCGCGGCGGAATTGGCGGCGGGCGGCAAGGTGGTGATGGGTTTCCTGGAGGGCAAGCCGTTTTCGTGGGCCCGCTACGCGGTGGACTTCCCCGCTCCCCGCTCCAAATGGATCGTACTCAACGAATTGTCCTCGGGCGATCAGAACAACGTGTTCCTGACCCATTGGAAAGCGGCGGGCGACAGCCTCGAGTTCGTGGGCATCCATCCGCAAAGCTTCCCTCTCGATTTGGGGGAGACCTACGTCCTCGCCAAAGCGCTTTTGCCCGACAATTCGCTGTTGCTCATCCTCAAGGGAGAAGGATCGGATGCGGGCGTGAACCTGCAGGATTTCAGGCTGCTGCGATTGCAAGCGCCGGATAAGATCCAGGAAGTGGCGCGGCGCACCAATCGCAGCGAGATCCCGGTGCAGAAGATCCTGGAACGCATCAATGCCGACGAAGCCGTGGACGCGGTGACGGACTCTTCCCTGGCCTGCGAAATCGTCGCGGGCAAGCGGGCCCCCTCGGGCGGACCGCTGCTGCGCTTCATCAAGACCCGCACCAGTATCCTCTACGGCAAGTCCGGACCGCAGGAAACGCCGTTGGGCAAGGACGTTTCCACCCTGGATATCTGGAAGCTGGTAAAAACGGGCCGTTAGTCCTCCCCATTCGGGAATCCGCCGCATCCGGCTGAAATCCGATCCCCGCCCGCCTTAATCCGCCAAATTCGGCCGCGCGCGCTTACGGCTCCGATTGACCTCGGCGGCGCCTAGGCTCTATAATGGTTTTGGGCTTTTGCGGCTTGCGGCACCGGTCGATTCTGGCCGGTGACCGGCCATGGCCAGTTACGGATCGCTTGGACCTGAAAATCGAAAAAGGCGGGTTGTCAGCCCGTCTGCTGCTGCCGAACGTGAAAAGTGAAACGGGCGGCCATCTGGTTCCCTCTCTGGCCGAAATCGAGGTTTACCTCAAGGAAAAAGGCGTGCGGGCGCCGGCGGATATTCCCTCCATCGCGGCGGGATTGGAGCGCTTGGCCCACGGCCTAAGCGCGGAACCCATCGCCGCCCGGGGTACCCCGCCGGTTACCGGCACGGACGGTTACCTGGAATACCTGGTCGAATTCGGCGGCGGCTTCGCGCCCACCGCCTTGGACCGCGGGGGCGTGGATTTGCGCGCTTCCCTGATCCGCACCGTCAATCCCGGCCAGCCCTTGGCGGTGGTGCATCCCCCGAAAGCGGGCCAACCCGGCCTGGATGTATTCGGGCACCTGATAGCCGCCGAGGCCGGCAGGCCGCTCGATCCCAGGCTGGGCGCCAACACCGAACGCTCCGCGCATGATGCCAACCTGATCGTGGCCGCCACCATGGGGCATGTCCGCCTCGTGGACGGTGCGGTGGAAGTGCAGGAATTCTACCTGGTGGACGGGGACGTGGACTACGCTTCCGGAAACGTGGCCTTCGGGAAGTCCGTCCAGGTACGCGGGGACATCAAGGCAGGCTTCTCCCTGGAAGCCGGGGGTGACGTGGAAGTTACCGGCCTGGTGGAGGACTGCGCGGTCAAGGCCCAGGGCAACATCCTGGTGAAAGGCGGCTTCACGGGGCAAGGCAAGGGCGTGTTGCAGGCCCGCGGGGACATCGCCCTGGGTTACGTGCGCAACCAGCTCGTGCGCGGCGAAAACGGGATCCTGGTGCTCAAGGAAGCTGTCAACAGCCGCCTGCAATCGCGCCAGTCGGTTCGCGTGAACGGGCTTTTGGCCGGAGGCAAGACGCAGGCGCGGTTCTCGGTCGAATGCCAGGTGGCCGGTACCGAGACCGGCACGCCCACCCAGATTGAGGCCGGCTTCGACTATACCGTGGCGGAAGAGATGACCGAGCTGCGCGGGGAAATGGAAAAGATGGGATCCTACTCCAAGCGGTTGGAGGACGGCCTGAGCCAGATCCACGACATCGAAAAGCTGAACCGAGGCCTGGATCCCTGGACCATCGAATTGATGTTCGAGCTGGAGCGCATGCGCGGCAAGGTGGAGGCCAAGATCCGCCAGCAGAGGGATCGGTTTTCCGCTCTGGAAAAGCAGGCCACGGAACCGGAATCCGCCACCATCACCGTGCACGGCAAGACGTTCCCCGGCGTGGTCATCAAGATCGGCAGGGACGTGATGCTGGTGGACGATGTCCTTTCCGGACCCAGGACCTTTTACAGCAAGGACGGCGCGATCCGGGTTCGCTGAGGACGCAACCATCATGGCAAAACCATCCAACGATTGGGACAGCCGGCGCGACCGGGAAATCCGCCAGACGCTGAACGAACTGCGCTCCCTGGACGACCGCGGCTACTTCGATGGCCTGCATGGCTTGCCTACCGTCCGCGAGGATTTGCAGATCCAGGCGTCCATCGCCGCCCAACTCAACAGGGGCGCGCCCTTCGCGCGCAAGGTGAGATCGCTCAAACCGATGGACAATCCAGTGGGTCCGGCGCTCGCCCAGTTCATGAGCCAGGTCAAGGTGCGCGATCGCACGGAGATCTACAAGCTGGAAGTGCAAAGGAAGTTCGACGAGGCGGTGGGGCAGGTGCGCATCCTGTTCGGGAAGATCGTGCGCGGGGAGATAGCCAGCAACGCCATCGTGCGATCCATCGTCGGTTCCTTCCTGGATACCTTCATGAAGGACCAGAACCTGCTCCTGAACCTGGCCTCCTATCCGCAATCGACCTACGACTACCTTTACGATCATGCCGTGAAGATGTGCCTTCTCTCCCTTTCCATCGCCTCCGCCGCGGGGTATTCGCGCAGCCAATCGATCGAAATCGCCCAAGGCGCCCTGCTGGCCGATATCGGCATGATGCTGGTGCCGGAGCGCATCCGCCTCAAGCGCGGCAAGCTGAACGAGGGAGAGTTGCAGGAGGTGAAAAAGCACCCCATGCTGGGCCTGAGCCTCCTGGAACACGTCCACGGCCTGTCCGAGGCCGTTATCGTCATCCCGTACCAGCACCATGAGAGGATTTCCGGCAGCGGTTATCCGGACAACCGATCCGGGAACGCGGTCAGCCGCTTCTCCCGCATAGTCAGCATCGCCGACGTCTTCACCGCCCTTATCAACCATCGTACCTACCGGGAATCCGTGGTCCCCTACCAAGCCATGGTTTCGCTCCTGTCCATGGGCGGTGAGGGCCAGCTCGACGGCGAACACATCAAGCATTTCCTGAAAACCATGTCCATCTTCCCCCTGGGTTCGCTGGTCCGCCTGGCCAGCGGACGCGTAGCTAAGGTGGTGGGTCCCAATGCCTTCGAGTTCACCAAGCCCATCGTCTCCATCCTCACCTATGAGGACGGCACTTTGCTGGCCCGCCTGGACATCACGCAAATCGATCTCTCCGCTTCCGACGAGAAGATAGTGGAGGCCCTTCCCAACAAGGCCATCGCCAACAGCGCCATGGACGGCTTCTGATAATTCCCCTGCCGGCCCTTCCGGGGGTTGAAACTGCGCCCCACTCTGGTATCTTTAGTCGGTTCCCGGCCCCACGGCCTAGAAAAAGGCGAGCCCATGATCACGGCCTTACGCATCCCCACGCTCTGCGCGCTTTCCGCCGTCTGCGCGGCCGTCCTGCTATGCGGATGCCTGGCGAAGGAAAAATCCGGGAAGCCGCTCAGCGCCGGCAGCATGGCGCCGCCTTGGGATGCGGCCAAGTTCACCCCCAAGCGGTTGGAAGGTTATGCCTACCCCGGACCGGAGAGCGCCTTCGCGGTATTCGCGGAGATAGCGCGCCTGGATAGCGCCGGCGGGGACGCGAAAACCTGGCAGGCGGATCCGGATGCCGTCGATACCCTGGGCATCGCGGATATGTTCGATACCGCTTTCGTATTCCCGCCAAGCCCGGAAGCGAGCATGCCTTACGGCTACGACGATTCCTTCCGCGACGACACCCTGTTCCGCAACGCGTACGGCAATGGGCTCTTTACCCAGGATCATCCTTGCGCCGCCACCTACGTCCTATCCGGCCAGTTTCTGCATCCGGCCAAATGGCTGCGCAATGGATTGAAAAGCCGGGATATCATGGACGCGCTGGGAAAACCCTCCTACAAGCAGGATGGCATTTTGCGATATCTGTCACGCCATATGGACGTACCCGCCGCCCCCGGGCCCGCGGAGAAGGACAGCCTGGACGCGCCGTCCCCGGCCGGCGCCTACGATGTTTACGAAGGAGTCAACTTCTATTTCAAATCCGACAGCCTGTTCGCCGCCGTTCTGCAAAAATCGCAGCCCTGCCATTGAAACGGAATCGAAATACCATCCCCAAAATAGCATCCCCGCCATCGCCTTCCGGCGGCGCGTTCCGGCATGAATGGCCGCTTCCCTGGCGGCGCCGGCCGCGATAACCTATCTTCCCCTGGGCAACCATCACCAGCCAGGAGGATAGCATGTCCGTTACTGCCAAACCCGTTCCGGACGGATACCACACCGTAACCCCGTACCTCAGCATCCGCGGCGCCTCCCAGGCCGTCGCCTTTTACAAGCGGGCCTTCGGCGCGGAGGAGATCTACCGCATGGAAATGCCCGGCGATAAGATAGGCCACGCGGAAATCCAGATCGGCGACAGCCGCATCATGCTGGCCGATGAATTCCCGGAGATGCCCGATGCCGTGGCCAAAAGCCCGCAGGCATTGCAAGGGACCACGGTGGGCCTGATGATCTACGTTCCGGACGTGGACGCGCGTTTCAAACGCGCCATCGACGCCGGCGCCAAACTGAGACGCCCGGTCCAGGATCAATTCTACGGAGACCGCAGCGCGGTGGTGGAGGATCCCTTCGGACATATGTGGACCTTGGCTACCCATGTCGAGGATGTGTCGGTGGAAGAGATGAAGCGGCGCATGGCCGCCATGCCGCAAGCATGATGGGAAAAGAGCCGCCCGGAGGCGCTCCTTCGCGATCCCGCTTTCGCTGCTGAGGCTGCTGAGGCTGCTGAGGCTGCTGGAGCTGCTGGAGCTGCTGGAGCTGCTGGAGGAATTTCCGGACGCTATCGGTTTTGGCGGCGAATCCGGAAAAGTGTTAAAGCTGGGGAAACGCGCGCGGGGACGGTAAGAAAAATCCCCGTAAAGCCTTCAGGAATTTTTCCGCCGGTCCGAAACCAATAGCAGGACCGGTTACCGGGGACTCCCGCATGCGCGGATCCCGGGGCCCGAATCCGGAGGATGATATGCCTACCCTGGAAAAGCGCATCGAAACCCGCCCGCAAGCATTCGCCATGGGCGAAAGCCTTATCGAAAGCGAAATGCGCCGGCTGGGGCCTTCCTTGGCGCGCACCGTGGCGGAAACGGCGGGGGCTTTTTTCAACTCGCCGGCCACCCTGGAAGCCGCCTGGGCCGCACCGCGCCTCCCCGAGGGCCGGGCCCTGCGCTGCTCCCAGGAGAACATCGGCGAAAAGTACGGGTTGCTTTGCGATCTCTCCGCCGACATGGGGGAGTACGCGCGTTTGTTCCCCGCGGGCGTGTCCGACTCGATCAAACTGGATGCTTATTGCGAGCTGGCCAACTGCATCTGCGGGGCCATCCTGGCGGACGCGGACTTCGCGGACGAATTCGGCTACCTGATCCCCTGCGTGCCCTGTTCCGGGGCCGGCCGGCTCTCCGCCGGAACCCGCTCCATGTCCGGGGCCTTCCGCCTCAAGGATGCCTGGATCCGGTTCTCCCTGACGGTGCAGGCCGCCGTTCCCGCGGCCACGTCTGCGGAAAAATACCGGGCGGCGTCCGGACTCAGATAGGCTGGCCTTCCGGCGGGGGCGGCGCCCCCGTTTCCCGGAACACCCATTTGCGATTTGTCAGTTGTTTCGTTACCACAATCACATCGTCATGATACTTGATCACCGTGCCCGGATGGGCGGTTCCCCGCAGTAGGATTTGGCAAGGCTCATGGGTATACAAGCGGTCCGCCAGATCCGCCAGTTCCCGGCGCAAGGCGGAGATCCATCCCCCCAGGATATCCATAGCCCCCTGCGTCCGCTTTTGCAGGAGCACATCCTCATCGGAAGCGCCGCGGCGCAGGCGGTTCACGTCCGCCAGCTTATCCTCCATATCCCTCAGGAACTCCAGGTCATGCAAATGCTCCTGCAGGCGGGCCTGGGCGGCGGCGATACCGGATTCGACTTCAAAGTCCTTGCCTACTTCCAGGATGGTCTTGCTGCCGGCTTCCGATCCCACGTTGAACAGATCCATGCCCTCCCCGGCCAGCAGGTAACCTCCCAGCACGGAGAACCTGCCGAAGCGCATCTGGATGGTGCGGCGCGCCAACAGCGTGCTGCTGATGATCTCGTTGTATACCGCTATGTGGGAATGCGATTCGATGCGCTGGTTGTGCAGATAGCCGATGGTGACCGAGCTCAGGCGGGACTTGATGAGGCCCTTGCCCAGGCCGTTCACGCCGCCCCTGATGACGATGGCGCCGTCCGTGCGGATGATGCTGTCTTCCACCGTGCCCACCACTTCCACGTCCCCCACCGAGCGGATTTCCATGCGGCTGTGCACGTCTCCGGACACTTTGACCGCCCCGGGAAATTCGATGTTCCCGGACTTGAGGGAAACGTCCCCGTCCACGTCCAGGACTTCCACCACCTCCGGGATGCCGGCCCGCACGGCCAGGCGTCCGCTTACCGCCGCCGCCAGGTAGAGCGGATCGAAACCCTCCCGCACCGTATTGAGGCCGGGCGAAGCGGCAAAGGGCTTTCCGGCCGGCGGCGGGATCACCTCGCCATGCACATCCATGCCCGCCTCGCCCGCGCCGGGCGGCAGCACCTGGGCCAGGCGCGCGCCCTTGGAGACGGTCTTGAAAAAGGAGAACTCCTTGAAGTCGATGCTCCCGTCCGATGCCGGCAAGGGAACGTCCGGTTCCGGATCGACCAGCAATTGCAGGCGGCCGTTCCGGCCCGGCGCGGGATGCCGGCCTTTGGCTATCAGCAGCGTCAACGGCAGATGATCCTGGTTGAAGCGGGCCAGGGCCGTCTGCACTTCCGCCTCCGGTAACATGCATGATACGCCTTGCTCGCGCAGGGAAGACTGCACCATTTCCAGGGTCACGCTCCAATCATTGAGGTAATTCCCGCCCAGCACCAGATTGGCGGACATCTTGTCTTCCGCAACCACCACCTGGCAGGTGGGCAGGCTGTCCGCCCCCAGCACCTTGATCTGCCCGTTCTCGATGATGAGCGCGCCTTCGCAAACGGCTATGAGCTTCTTACCGTTGAGGAAAAGGGATTTCCCGAACGGCGGCAAGCGATCGCGGATGGTAAGGAAGGGGACCGGGGCTCCCAGCACGTCCATGCCGGCGCGCCCCGGCGTTGCGCTTTGGAAGGTGAACACGGTTTCGCCCGAACTCACCCAGTAAGCGGGATCGATGGATTCCCGCAGTCCGGTGAAACCCCAGGCATCCGCCTTATGCCGCAAGTCCGTTATGGCCTCGGCATTGCCCAGGTAGGAATGCTGGAACGCCAGGCCCACCGGTTCCTCATGCGCCGGCGCCAGGCCCTGGGCCACGTCCACGTCCTGAACGGATTGCAAGTCCGCCGCCATGGTTTCCGCCGTGGTCTTGTCCAGCGTCGCGCATATCCATTCCAGGGTTTCCATGCGGATCCGGCCGGGCGCCAGTCCCCCATTTTCCAGAAATGCCCGCAGGCGTTCCGCGGAAGTTCCCGCCGGGCCGCTCCATTCCGATTTCCAGCCTGCGGGCGCGAAACCTTCTATGCGGAGCTTGGCGCCCATCCCATCTCCGGAAACGTTGACGCTAAGCTTCGGCACCGACGGCCCTTTCGATGCGAGCCAGCACTTCCAGCAACTTGGCCTTGTCGTTGGGATTGAGCGAGGGGGGATGGCGCAGGAAGTCCATCACCTTGGCCACCTGTTTCAGGTCCAGCGGCTTGGCCAGGCAGGCCAGCACATTGGGGTAACGGGAAAGTTCCGCCCGTCTCTGCTCCAGATCCCGGGAAGGCATGAACAGCACCACGGGCGATTTCACCCCGGCGCGTTGCAGTCCCTTTACGATGCGCAGCCCGTCGATGGTGTTTTCCCGCAGAGCCAGGAAGATGAGGTTGTAGTCCTGGACCAGGGCCAGATGAAAGCCCTGCACCCCGGAATCGCACGACTCCCAAACCAGATCACGATGCTGGAACGTGGTCTCCAATAATCTCAGGATGGCCGCAGGGAAATCGATATGGAGAACCCTGGGGACATCCTTACCGGGCGGAACGGTGGTTTGCACTGAAGGAATTAAATCACAGCCCGGCGGGCCAAGTCAATGAAGACAGTGGGCAAAGGGGCGCCGGGCTTGCGATTGGGCCTCCGCAACGGCATACGATATGGTATAATCGCAGGGTCCATGAAAGAATCCGTCGTCCGGGATCTGATCGGCAATAATCTGGTCCGCCTCATCAACGGCGGCCTGCAAGGGGTGTATCCGGATCCCTTCGCGGGACGGTTGGTGAAATCCGAAGGGATTTACGCCGTGCAATCCCCGGTCGTCATTTCGCAATTGGCCTTGTCCCCGGCCTGGCAAGTGCTTTCATTTCTCATCATGGAAACGGATTCGATGATCCGCCTGGGCAAACGCATGCTCCCGGATAGGCCGCGGGAAGAGGCCCTGAAACTGGTGATCTCCGCCAATGCGGAGATAGTCAACTTCGTTTCCTCCCGCCTGGCCTGGCTGCTTTCCAAGTTGGAAAACTTCCCGGAAACGGAGATCTCCCCGCCCAAGGTGGGTAATTTCTCCGGCACCCAGGCCTTCCGCATCCGAGGCGATGAAGGCGTCTTCTACGAATTCGCTTGCTCGCCGCAACACCTCGCGTTCAAATTCGCGGCCTGCATCCAGAGCGTGGCGGCATAGTATAATGGCCGAAAGGGGAATCCATGGATAAGACCGTGGTCATCGTCGACGATTCAAAGTTCCAGACCATGCAGTTGGGACGTTTCTTCTCCGACGTGCTTGGATTCAAGGTGGCGGCCACCGGCGAGAACGGCGAGGAGGCGGTGGAAATGTACAAGGCTCACAAGCCGGACTTGATCACCATGGATCTCACCATGCCCAAGCTGGACGGGCGCGGCGCCCTGGCGCAAATCCTGGCGGAGTTCCCCCAGGCGCGCGTGCTGGTCATCTCCGCCGTGAAAGGCCCCCTGCTGTTGGAATGCCTGGCCATCGGCGCCAAAAGCTACGTGGAAAAACCGCTTCGCTTCGACCGTGAGGATTTCATCCGCGACTTCAAAGCCACCGTAACGGAAATCCTCCAGTCGGCATGAACGGGAACGGGCCGGGATTCAATGGACGCGATTAGCGCGGGGTTTTTCCTCATCCACCTGGACGGCACGGTAACGCCATCCGCGGCTTTGGCCGAGACCCTGCTTCCGGATTCGGGCCGCGCAACCGCTCCGGCCGCAAAGGCCTCGTCAACCCCGGCGATGGCTTCAGCCACCGGCGCATCGGCTGCGCGCGCGCGGAGAATCCCCCTGAACCTGGCGTTGGAACTGAACGCGGAACAGGAAGCGCAATTCGGGAAATGGTTGAAACTGGTGGGCCTGCGCCATCGCGACTTGCGTTGGGAAAAGCTTTCCGCCCTGGCCCCCTTGCAGGAATTGCGGAGCGTGAAAGGCGAAGAGGAAATCCATGTCCGCCTCAGCTATCGCAAGCTGGAGGATGGGAACGGCGACCTTACCGCCATCGCCGTGTTCGCGAACGACGCCGCGCCCAGCCGCGCCATGATACGGCAGTTGGAAGAGGAACGGCAGCGCCATAAGCTGGAGATCCGCGACGTGCTGGCGCTCGCGGCCAATCCTCCCGAGACCGTGGGTTCCTTCCTGGACGACGCCCGTTTGCGGCTGGAGGCGGCGCGCTGGGAATGGGAAGGCTTCCTGGCCGCGCAAAAACTTCCGGGAGCGAAGGGCGCCGGGCTATGGCAGGGAACGGCGGAGGAAAGCGCCGGCCAGCACCTTTTCCGAGAATTGCACATGGTCAAGGGGAATGCCGGCGCCTTCGGATTCGAAAGCCTGGCCGCGGGAGCGCAGGAGTCGGAGGATTTGCTGGAAGCGCTGAAGCATTCCGGCGCGGGCTCCGAACGCACGCGCGCCAAGCTGACCGCCTCCCTGGCGGGTTTGCGCACACAGTTGGAAGAACTGGTGCGCGCCATGAAACTCATCGCCGGCGAAGGCCAGGACGCCATGACCCGCATCCTGAAATGGAAACTGGATCGGCTGGCGGCCGCGGCCGGCGGGATGGAAACCGCCAAACTGGATCCCGCCTTGCGTGCGCTGATCGAAGCCACGGCCAAGTTGGCTTTCCTGAGCCCGGCCTACCTGGTGCGCAAATACCGGAACCTGGTGGAGCGCGTGGCCCACAACCTGGGCAAACGCGTCACCTTTCGCGTCACCAGCAATACCGGGGACGTGCATCCGGAATCCTTCTCCCGCGTGGACGAGGCCCTGGTGCACATCCTGCGCAACATGGTGGACCACGGCATCGAATCCCCCGGCGAGCGCGAAGCCGGCGGCAAAGGCGAAGCGGAGATCGGATTCGAATACGTGGCCGAAGAGGATCGGGTTTTCCTGCGCATCCGCGACGACGGGCGAGGCATGGATCCGGCCGCCATCGCCCAAAGGGGCATCGACCTGGGGCTCATCACCCGCGCGGAAGCGGACTCCCTGGACGACGTGGGCAAACTCAGCCTGATTTTCCTGGAACGCTTCACCACCCGCGACGAGGCTGGGATGGTATCCGGACGCGGGCTGGGATTGGCCCTGGCGCACCGCTGCGTAAGCGATCGCGGGGGTAACCTGTACGTTTACTCCCGTCCCGGCGAGGGCACGCGCTTCGCCATCGAACTGCCGCACCTGGGCGGGAAATCCCTTCTCTAGCTCAGTAGCTCAACCCCACCTGCCAGTACAGCTTCTTCCAATTCTCGATCAAGCCCAGCTTGGTCCCGAAAAGGAACAGGCTCAGGCGCGCCTCCGCCCCGATATCCGGGCTGGATAAACGGCCCCACCGGCCCTGCTCGAACAAAGTCACCCCGGCCGCGAAAGTGCCTTTCTCCTCCACGCGCTTGCCCGTGGCGAAACCGATTCCCAAGCGGTTGGACTCCGTGCCGATTTCATCGGACAGGTAAGGTCCCGTGATGTTCCCCATCCAATCCTTGCTTTCATGGAACTGGGCGATAAGATCGTACTCGAAGGAAAACCCATTGTAAGGCCCGTACCATAGGGCCGCCAGGGCGTTCATGCGTTCTTCCGCCTTGGCCGCGCCATGGCATGCGAATAATACCGCCAAACCCATGAGACTACACTTCGCAGCAACCGAAATCCTCATTTGATTTGCACCTGCAACTCGGTCCTGTTTTCCGGGGAATCCATTGGCACCCATATGTGATATATTTCCCGATTAATTTTCATTGGTTCCATGCCGCATTTCTATGGTTTTGAATCCCGGATCCGCCATTTGACCTCCGCTCTCTAACAGGTTATTTAAATTCGCCTTCCATAAAGCGCGCTTTGAACAGAACCACGGGAACTCCCCTTGATCACGGACCTCTCCAGGCCAGCAAGGTGGCCGCCGCCGTGGAGCCCGATGGCCATTCCCGTCATACCGAATCCCCCAGGTATACCGGCCCGGAACCCCAAGCCCATCCCCCATTTCCGGCCCCGCCCAGCCTGCCCGCCAGCACGCGCGGGAAAAACGCGGCCTTATCCAATGCATCCGCCGCCAACCATTCCAGGCCCACCTGCCCGGCATCCGGCGACAAAGGATGGGTCAGCGCCGGCTCCAGCAAGCGGCACTCGAAGTACAGGTTCACGAAATGCATCCCGCCGTGCGCGTCCTTGAAGAGATGGTTGCTCCCCACGTATTCCTGCACAAAGCGGAGCGCGCCCACCTCCACCGCGGCGCCCAACTCCTCCAGGCACTCCCGCCGCAAGGTTTCCGGCAACAATTCCCCCGCCTCCTGGCCGCCGCCCGGCAGCACGTAATAACCGCCGATGTCCCCCTGCTTGCGCAGGCATAGCAGCTTATCCTCCCTGAGGATCAGCGCCTTGGCGGCATAGCGGAGGGTCTGCGTGGCCATGGGGTGCGCTTACGCCCGCCCGCGCCAGGAAGGATCGGCGGACACGGCACCCCGCTCGCCGATTTGCTGGCGCCACATCGCGTAATATAATCCTTTCAACTCCAGCAGCTTATCATGGCGCCCGGATTCCACGATGCGGCCTCGCTCCAGCACATGAATGCAATCGGCATGCATGATGGTGGACAGGCGATGCGCGATCAGGATGGTGATGAGATCGCGGCCCAGCGAAACATCGCGGATGGTCTCGGTGATCTCCTCCTCCGTCAGCGAATCCAGCGAAGAAGTCGCCTCATCGAAAACCAGCAGGCTGGGACGCCGCAACAGCGCACGGGCGATGGACAGCCTTTGCCGCTCGCCTCCGGAAACCTTCACGCCGCCCTCCCCTATCAAGGTGGCCAGGCCCTTGTCCGCGCGCGCCAGCAAACCCTGGCAGGCCGCCTTCTCCAGCACGTCCAGGCACTCCTGATCGGAGGCGGCCGGATTGACGAACAAAAGATTCTCGCGGATGGTGCCGG
>JANYDA010000029.1 GCA_025360005.1 Fibrobacteria bacterium | reverse complement strand
ACCCTGTCCCGGGTGGCTGACCATTCCATCCACCGGCTCGCTGAGCTGACGCCCCGAGCCTTCAAGCTTCGCTCAATACCTGCCTGATCCGGTAATCACGATGCCGCCCTTGAACAAGGGTGGGGCGTGGAACGGTTACGGTTGTTTGACAAGATTCGCATGTGTTTTAAAATCGTCCTCTGCTCTTCGGGTTTCAGTGTTTTGAAAACTTCTTGAGCTTGAATATCTCGCCGGTTCTTTCGCCGGATCGTGACCGCCGCTTCGCCTTCCTTCATCTCCACCTGAAATAATTCTTCAATCGAGGCGTCGAGTGCCTTCGCCAACGCCGGCAGCCTGGAGACTTCTGGGTTCACCTTACAGCGTTCATAATCCGCGATCATCTGCTGCTTGATCCCCAACGTCTCAGCCAATTGGGCTTGGGTCATCCCCGCCTTTTTACAGTCTGATGTCAACGCCGCGGTGGTTATCCCCGAGGCCGAGCGGAAAGAAGCCCTCTCCCTGCTCCGCGATCCCGACCTGGTCGGCCGTATCCTCCATGACTTCGAGGAAATGGGCGTGGTGGGCGAGTCGATGAACAAGCTCACCGCCTACCTCGCCTGCGTGTCGCGGAAGATGGACAAGCCGCTGGGGCTCCTCATCCAAAGCACCTCCGCCGCCGGCAAGACCGCGCTGATGGATGCCGTCATCTCGCTCCTCCCCCCGGAGGAATACGTCCGCTACAGCGCCATGACCGCGCAGAGCCTGTACTACCTGGGCGAGAAGGGCCTCAAGCACAAAGTCTTGTGCATCTGCGAGGAGGAAGGCGCGGCGCGGGCGTCGTATGCCTTGAAGCTCCTGCAAAGCGACGGCCGCCTGACCATCGCCTCCGCCGGCAAGGACGAGAAGACCGGCCGCCTCATGACGCAGGAATACAGCGTGGAAGGGCCCGTGGCCGTGATGCTGTCCACGACGTCCGTGAACGTGGACGAAGAGTTGCAAAACCGCTGCCTCATCCTGACCGTGGATGAAAGCCGGGAGCAAACGCAGAAAATCCACAAGGCCCAGCGCGAGCGGGAAACCCTGGAAGGACTGCTCCAAAAGGAGAAGGCCGACCGACTCACCCGCTTGCACCAGAACGCCCAGCGGCTCCTTAGGCCCTTGAAGGTCGTCAACAACTACGCCCCGCACTTGACCTTCGTAGACGGCCAAACGCGCACCCGCCGCGACCATGTGAAGTACCTGACCCTGATCCGCGCCGTGACCTTGCTGCATCAGCACCAGCGACCGGTGAAGATGAAGGACGGAGCGGAGTACATCGAGACCACGTTAGACGACATCACCCTGGCCAACCGCCTGGCGCACCAAGTGCTCGGCCGTACGCTGGACGAACTGCCGCCGCAGACCCGGAACCTGCTCGGCCAAGTGGAGCGGATGGTCCGGACGGAGGCGACGGAACGCGGCCTTACGCTCTCGGAGGTGCGCTTCACGCGCCGCCAGGTGCGCGAGGTGACCGGGTGGGGTAATACCCAGCTCAAGGTCCACTTAAGCCGCTTGGAGGACATGGAATATGTGCTCACCCATCGGAGCAGCCGGGGGCAGGGGGTGGTCTACGAACTCCTCTACAAGGGCGAGGGGAAGGAGGGGGAACCGTTCCTCTTGGGGCTCGTGGACGTGGATACCCTAAACTTCGATCGTCTTCGGTCGGGGGTAAATGGACCGTGGTCGGGGGTCGGTCGGCCCCTGGTCGGCCCCCGGTCGGGGGGTGGTCGGGGTCATGTAAATGCCTCCGAGCCCCATAACGACGGGGCTTCCAAGGTAAACGGAGTGCATGAAGGCGGAAAAAGGTCTATAGAGGAAAAAGATCTTCTAAATCGAACTTTGAATCCAAGTAAAACTCTTCACTCCGCCGCTGTCTTCGACGCCCCTTAGCCGCCATGGCCCGGAAGAAACCCCGCCCCGGCGTCACGCCGTCCCTGTACGCCAATCCCGGCACCTTGCTGTTCTACGTGGACCCGTACAACGCCTGGCGGAAGATGAAGGCCCAGAGCGAGCACACGCTGAAACGGGACACCTCGACCTTGGTGCGGTTCATCCGCTTCTGCGAGGAACGCGGCGTCAATAGCCCGCAGGAGGTCACGCGGGCCTTCCTGGAGCGCTATCAAAAGGTTCTAAGCCGCCAAACCACCTCGATGGGAAAGGAGCTGAGCGTTCGCGCGCAGCTCTCCTATATCCTCTCCGTTAGAGGCTTCTTCCGCTTCCTCTCCAAGGAGCGGATCCTGCCCTTCAATCCCGCCGCTGACCTGGATCTGCCACGGGTGGGGAAGCGGCTGCCGCGGCATGTGTTGACCTCGGAAGAGGCTGAGCAGGTGCTTTGCCAAATGGATGTCACCGATCCCATTGGCCTTCGGGATCGCGCCATCTTGGAAGTCCTGTACTCGACCGGCATCCGCCGTCTGGAAGTGGTGAAGCTCAAGCTCATCGACGTGGACCTGGACGGTCGCACGGTGTTCATCTTCGAGGGCAAGGGGAAAAAAGACCGCATGATCCCCATCGGGGAGCGCGCGGTCCTGTGGGTGCGGAAATACCTGGCCGAGGCCCGGCCTCGCCTGGCGCGGGAGCCGGATGAAGGCTTCGTGTTCCTGACCAACGTGGGGGAGTTCCTGGCGGCGAACTACCTAACCGAGCTGGTGCAGAAGTATGTGGGGAAATCCGGCATCGGCAAGCCGGGATCCTGTCACTTGTTCCGGCACACCATGGCGACCTTGATGCTTGAAGGCGGTGCCGACGTGCGCTATGTGCAGGCGATGCTGGGACACAGCCAGTTAAGCACGACGGAGATCTATACCCATGTCTCGATCCGTAAGCTCAAGGAAGTTCACGACCGAACCCATCCCGCCAAAAATCACCGCACCGTTCCACTGCCTCATGATGAAGAGAAATAGCTTCTTCCCTTTAGCCGCTTCCCTGTCCCACTGCGTGGGAATCCACCTCCGCCCCCGCCGCGGTGCGCCTGACGGCGCTGGGTGCTCCTCGCTCCGTACGCCCCGCTCGTCGCACCCGAAGGCCTGCCGGCACGTCCGGCGGACAGCGCTGGTGTCGCTCATCCGCCTTTACATAACCCACTTTATCCAAACCCTTAATAACTCGCCTTGCGAGTTATCGGGTCCGGCTGCTCCGCCGCCTTCGTATAAAGTGTGTTTATGCAAACGTGCCGGTTCCAGAGCGCCGCAAGGCGGCGCACCACGGCCTTCCCGCGGCCCCACCCACCCAGAGGAGGGAAGAGAATGCAAGCGGCTAATGTGAAAAGCTTCTTCCTCTTAGCCGCCACCCCTGGCCGGTTCGCCTCGAACCGGCCAGGCCCCGGCCAACCAATACAGCCTGAGCGAGGGAATACAAAAGCATGGCCGGGCCCGCACAGAAGCCAGTGCGGGGCACACGCGGAGGCACAGACGCGCCCGCACCCGCCGCTTCGCCCGAGCGTGGCCTCGCGATCCGCAAGGCGGACCGCGAGGAGGGGTAAATACAGGCTTGTAGAAGAAGCCGGAAGGGTGTATACTGGTAAGACAGTCTTACCAGGAGGCCGGACATGTACAATAGCGCAATCACCAGTCTATCCACGAAGGGGCAAGTGGTCATCCCCGAAGATATTCGCAAGCTCATCGGGCTCAAGGAAGGGGCCAAAATGATGGTCTTCACGGACGGAGCCAATGTCATGCTCAAGCCCATTGAAACGCCCAGCATGGAGGAGTTCGAGAAGCTGGCGAAGGCTACACGGCAGTATGCCAAGAAAGCCGGTCTTAAGAAGAGCGACGTGGAAGACGCGATCCAGAAGGTCCGGCGGCGTGCGCGTCGTACTTGATACCAATATCGTGGTGTCTGCCGTGTTCTGGGGCGGGAAACCTCTTGCCATCCTCCGCGCCTGGGCCCAGGGACGCCTGTCGGTCGTGGGTTCCCCGGAAATCCTATGGGAATACGAGCGAGTCCTAATCGAGGTGGCCAAACGAAAAGTGACCCCCGATCTCGCCCACTGGCTCACCTTTTTTCAAGACCGCATCGAGCTCATCCAGCCGCAGAACCAGGTCAAGCTCTGCCGCGATCCAGATGATGACATGTTCCTGACCTGTGCAGTGGCGGCGCATGCGGAATGCATCGTGTCCGGCGACGATGACCTGCTGGTTCTAAAGAGCGTGGTGGGGATCCCGGTCCTCAAGGCAGCAGCCTTTCACGCCAAGTATCCCAAGCTGTTTGAGTGAGTTCCTCCCGGGTGGGGTGGCGCGCGGAGAGCCCGGGATAGCGGCGGCCAGGGGCCGCTGCGTATCCGGAGCCGGCCAGTTGGCATAATGCCTTTTACGCGAAGGTCTGGAAAGAGCCGGACCCGCTCGGCGGGTTCGCGTAAAAGGCATTATGGCAAGGACCGATGCGTAGCATCGGGACGGACTGCCCGGCCGGGCTCTGGGGTGTGACGAGCGGGGAGGCCGGAGCGAGGAACACCCCGCCGCGTCAGCGGCCCGCGTGGGGGGGCGGGAGGTGGAAATGGACTCCAGTATCTACCTTTGAGACCGTGATCCAGGACCAGACCCAAAGCCTCTACCTGACCTCTCCCACCGGAGAGATGTTCACCAATTCCCTCTTCCTCCTCGCCACCTGCTTCGCTGCAAAGCCCAGCCCAGTAACTCCAAAGTTACCTATAGATGGCGGGAGATCTGTCGAAGTATGGATATCACCCGATCCAGCTAGGCAGTTTGCAAGTCCTTACTCTTATGGATCAAATCCGGTGAACTCGGTGGATCCGGATGGACGGCTCGACATATCTGAAGTTCGAACAACTACGGTTGGTCAAAGTGTTGTTTCTGAATCATGGGATTTTAATGTTAATCGCTGGTTAAGGGCCCAATCTGAATCATCGCATGATGCAGGCGCTTCTGAGCTATGGGGCCTTGCTGCCGATGTACTTTATGCCGTAGATGAATATGCATTTGGTGGATTGCATGAAATTTCAAAAACAGGTGAGCCTTACTTCTCGTGGAGCCCTTCTGTTTCAGCCGGTCAAGTCAGCGGACCATACTGGGGATTAGAGCAATCTTACGGGGCTGGAATAACTTTTGGGAGTTCTGGTACCCAATCATATGGATTGGTTGCGGGGGGAAAAATTGAAATTGGAGCTGCGGGGAAGCTTGGCTTTAATACGTGGGGTAATGGCGAAAAGGCTGGTTTGTCATTGAGTGTTGGAGAATCACTTTCCCCTTCTTCTCACTGATTCCGTAAAGTGCTTCCAGCGGCACGTCTAGGGCCGGTATATGCCAAGGAGACATGAGACGCATCCTACTCTAAATTTAGAGTAGAAAGTTGGGGTCTCGCGTGGTACAGGTTTCTCCCACCCCCCATCCGCTTGACACCCCCGCCCCCCTTTGTACCTTTCCCTTAGCTATCTTTCCAACCCAGGTACTATCATGCGGTTATCCCTGCCCAAGCTCATCCTGTTGCCCCTTGCCCTAATCTGGCTTTCCTGCGACCAGGATTTAAACTCCGCCAAGGATCAGCCCTCCGTAGACTACGTCTTCCTGGTCACCGATAGCTCCACCGCCGCTCCGTTGGATTCCGTTGTCATCCACGTCACCACCATCACCGGCGATACCCTGACCGTCACCACCAGTTCCGACCAGGGCCGCGCGCAATTGCCCACTTTGGCGAGTTCGCGCACCTTATTTGAATTGAGCCGCAAGGGCTATAATACCCGGGACTCGATCGACACCGTCAATTCGCCGATCGATTCCGTCTTCCATCGCTCCCTGGCCCGCTTGCTGCGGATCAAAATGACCAGGTTGGGAACGGCTGCGGTGGGGCGCGCCCAAACCATTTTGATTTTCCGAGATGCGGGCCTGGCCAAATTGAAAAAAGCCACCGTCCAATACGAGGACAGCACGGGAGAATCGAGGATAGTTTCGGATACCGGTGAAACGGGATCCATCGGGCTGTTCGGGTTGCCGATCGGAAAGAGCATCGTGATAGTGAGGCATCCCGGTTATCTGGGGCGTAAGATGGAGGTGAGCGTGGATCGGGTTTCTGATACGTCGCGGGTTCCCGTGAATGTGGTCACCTTGATTCCTTTAGGCAACCAGATTACGGGTCAGGTTTCCTATGCCACCGCCACCGTCGCCAAGCCCTTGCTGGGCGCAAAGGTGATCTTCATGTTGAAAGACTCGCTCGCCGTGCCGGATACCTTCATTACGTTCACGTCCGGGAACCCGGATGGCCAGGGCCGGTTCGTATTGGACAGCGTGCCCGCTTTGGATGGGCAAATCCTGTACTATAAAGATCGAGTTTCGGTGGAGGCATTGAAAGCCGTTCCGATATTGAAGGAAGAGGTGATGCAGGATGGGCCTTTGCCTTCCGTGACTTTGGTGATGGGTTCCGATTCCACCCAGCCCACCTTGGTGGACGGTCCCAAGGACACCTTGGGCGTGCGGGACTCGTTGTTTTTCCGCTTCAGCCAGAAAGTGGAAGTGGTGGACGTCTATCAGGTGAGGTTGATCAACCAAACGCAATTGCTGGCGGATACGGCTTGGAACGGCGAACATACCCAATTGAAGCTGTGGCTCAAGGATGCCAAGTGGACGCGCGGAAAAAAGTACGAGTATGCATTGAGCTTGCGCAATGGGGCGGGCCAATATTTTACGCGGCCCGGCGATAGCGTGAAGGTTTTGCGGGGGATTTTTTCCGTGCCGGACAGCGTGGGCGTGGACTCGGCGGTGTCATTGCCCCGGAACATCGGCTTCGCATATTTTAATTCCGGGACTTATTCCGGATTCGCGGAGACGGACAGCAACACCAGTCCCAAGGCGGATTCCTCCAGTCAATTCGCCCGCCTGAAATGGGGCTGGGGAGCGGATAGCAGCCACAAGGCGGATAGTTTGCAGATCTATTACCAGGATGGCGGAGTTACCGTGCCCAGTTGGTCCTTGTGGGGCACCGCACCCGGCTTTGCCGATTCCGTTACCCTTAATTTCTCGGATATGTATTCCACTTCGCGCGATGCGAATGGGAAGCCGGCGCTGCCGTTCAAAACCTCCGGGGGCAGGATTTATTTCCGCATCGTTCCCAAGCATGCGGGCAAGACCTATCCGGACACCAGCCTGGATGCGCTGGAACAAGCCATGGGCCCCCAGGTTTACGCGAAGATCACCAAGTTCAATCCCACTGATTCATTGAACGTGGAATCGAGCGGCAGGGATTCCTTGTCGGTGTCTTTTTACCCCAACCTTACGGATCCGGCCGCGCCCAGGTTCGATTGGGGGGCGAATCCCCCCGTCCCTGCTCTTTATTTCAATGCCGAAAAAAACTCCAGCGTGCTGGTTTGGAGTTGGAGTGATTCCAAGATCGGCCGCGTGGATTATAAACTGCCCACCATTCTCACCGCCACGGCCATCCGCGTGGACATGAACGGCGTCTTATACCATGGCAAACCGGTTTGGCAGCGCAATCCCAAGAACCAGTTCGTACTGCGATGAAGGGCGGAAGCGTGGATTTGGAATCCGGCATCAAGGCCGCTTTGGCGGACTTGCGCGTAAGCGGGGACAGCCTGGCGGAAAACCTGGAGCGGTCTTTCGGGAATACGCAGGCAGAAGCGGTCACGCGGCTCTTGCGCGAGGAGTTGAATGTCGTTGCGGAAGACATCCTCGCTTACAATCCCAGCGGGGACGTGCTGCGCGCGTTTCCCTCCGAGGCCATCCGCACCTATACGGTGATGCCGCTGGAGTGGGTGGGCGATAAATTGAAAGTGGCCCTGATCGATCCCACCGATCTGGACGTGCTGCTGGATTTGCATTTGCTTTCCGGCGCGCCGATAATCCCGGTGGCGGCGGACAGGGAATCGATCGAGAAGCTGATCGCCAAGCATTCCAAGGCCGGGAACGGCAATCAGGGCGGAGCCTACGTGGACTTCAGCGCGGCCACGGGCAAAGGCGGCCCGGGTAACGGCGGAGTTACGGGCGCTTCCGGAGCCGAAGGCGCGGGGAACGCGGAAGGGTCCGCGGGCAGGCTGCGCGGTCCGGTGCGGCCGGCCTCCAAATCCGGCGAAGCGGACAGCCCCATCGTGCGGTTGGTCAACGAGATCATTTCCGAGGCCATCCATGCGGGATCCTCGGACATCCATTTCGAGCCCTTCGAGCGGGAGCTGAAGGTGCGCTTGCGCCAGGACGGCGTGCTGCGGGTGCATCGGACCATCAATGCGCGTTCCAAGGCGGAAGTGGTTTCCCGCCTCAAAATCATGGCCAACATGGATATCGCGGAGCGGCGCCGGCCCCAGGATGGGCGCATCCGCATGGAAGGATCCGGGCAGGGCATCGACGTGCGCGTGTCCACCTTGCCGACGGAACATGGCGAGAAGGTGGTGCTGCGCATTCTCGACAAGGGCGCGGTGGCTTTGGATTTGGCGAAGCTGGGCCTGGACGAGAATAGCTTGGGGCATTTGGAACGGGCCTTGAAGCTGCCGTACGGGATGATCCTGATGACGGGGCCCACCGGCGCGGGGAAGACTACCACTTTGTATAGCTGCCTGAACAGGATCAAGTCCCCGGAAACCAATATCGTTACCGTAGAGGATCCCATCGAATACAAGTTGGACGGCATCACGCAAACGGCGGTGAAGGCGGAGGTGGACTATACCTTTGCGAATGCATTGCGGACCATTTTGCGGCAGGACCCGAATGTGATCATGGTGGGGGAGATCCGCGATAGGGAAACCGCCGAGATCGCCGTGCGCGCGGCTTTGACCGGGCATCTGGTGATTTCCACCTTGCATACCAACGATGCGCCGGGAGCGGTGGCGCGCCTGCTGGACATGGGCATCGAGCCTTTCCTGCTGGCTTCGGCTTTGACCTTGATAGGGGCGCAACGGTTGGTGCGGAAGGTTTGCCCGCATTGCGCGGAAGCGCCGATTGTCGGCGGCGGGGGAAGCACCGGCGCGGGAAACGTGGGCGCAGGGAACGTAGGCGTGGGAAGCATCGGCGCTGGACGCGGCAGGGGATGCCATCTGTGCAACCGTACCGGCTATATGGGCCGCATCGGGCTCTATGAGATCATGCCGGTAACCGAGGGGATACGTTCGCTGATCACGGCGAAGAAGGACACGGCCCGAATCAGGGAGTTGGCCGTCAAGGAAGGGATGTTGGGTTTGCGCGAAGATGGTATGGCCAAGGCAGGGGCGGGGTTGACCTCCCTGGAAGAAGTGATCCGGGAGACGGCATGAATCGCCTGCATGGCTTTATTTGCTCCGCCGTGTCCGCGGTGGTTTTGCTGTTCTTTCTGGTCCCGGGGATTCCCGTGTATGCCCAGGGCGGTCCGCCAGCGGGCGGCATGTCGCCGGCCGCGCGGCGGGGTTTCGTGCGGGACTCATTGCGGCAGGAGCGGCTCAAGGCGCGCGCCAATGCCGCGCAAACCGCGTCGTCGCTCTCATCCAGCCAGTCCCAGCCCCAGAAGAATGCCTCTGCCGGCGAAGTCGCTCCCCAAGGCGCGAATCCTCCCGCTTCCGGGGGCCAACAGGCCGTGCCGGGAAGCCAGTCCGCCGCCGCTCAGGATCAGGGTAGCACTTCGGCTACAGGTACCGCTTCTGGTACCCCATCCGCCGTGGGGTCGGAATCCGTGCCCAACCCAACCGCATCCGCTTCGGACGCCGCCGCCGGTCCTGCGCCGGAAGCGGCCAAACCCATCGAACTCCCCATCTCCGATTCCCTGATGGTCAAATCCCTGAACGTCCGCAATACGGAAATCCGGGACGTGCTGCAGGGCCTGGGCATCCAATATTCCGTAAACATCCTGATGGCGCCGGAAGTGTCCGGTCCCATCACCGTGAACTTCAGCAAGATCAAATTGAAGGAGGCTATCCGCCTCATAGCGGAAGAGAACGGGTACGTGCTCTCCGTGGTCCATGGCGCCATCAAGGTGGAAAAGCGCCCAGCGCCAAAACCCCTGACGCCTCCGCCGCCGCGCTTCAAGATCACCTTTGAGGGCAACAAGCTTTCCGTGGACGTTCAGAAAATCTCTTCCGATCAGGTGATTCGCAGGCTGGTGGAAGTAACGGGCAGGAACATCGTTTCCGATCAGGGTTCGCTGCAGGACATGAGCGCATTTTTCAAGGACATGGATTTGCGCAAAGGCCTGAACCTGTTGGCGGAAACCAACGGTATGTCCGTGCGGGAAAAGGACGGGGTCTATACCTTGTACCGGGAAGCCTGGTCCACTGCGGCGGGCAAGGAAGGATCGAGCGTTACCGTGCCGGGGCGCATGCACATTACCGTCAAGGACAAGCTGGTGAGCCTGGAGGTTACCGGAGCGCCGCTGGCGGAAATCATCTCTTCCATCAGCGGACAAACGGGAATCAGCACCGTGGTCTACGGGGACCTCAAGGGCACGGTGACAATGCGCGTGACGGATTTGCCCATCGAGGAGGCCTTCCAAATCCTTTTCCGGGGCACGGATTTCACCTTCTGGATGCATAACGGGATCTACTTCATCGGCCCGCAAACCATGCAGGTGCTCAACAATTCCAAACTCATCGTGCTTAAGCACCTGAAAGTGGACGATGTCATGGATTTGCTGCCCCCTAGCCTGACCAAGGACGCGCAGCTTAAAGCGGTCAAGAGCCAGAACGCCATCATGGTGGTGGGAACCTATGAGATCATCGACGGACTCAACCAGTACATATCCCAGATCGATTTGCCGGTGCCGCAAATCCTGATCGAGGCGCTGGTAGTGGACGTGGACATGGATCGCATCCGCCAATACGGAGTGGACTTGTTCATGGGCGACGCCAAGCGCGTGCCCAGCACGGAGCATATCTATCCCAATGTCGATCAGGTGCTGAACAAAGGCCGGGCACAGGACATCGTGGATGCCATTCCCGGCGTGCGCGATATCGTTTCACTGCCCAAGAATTTCGTGGCCCAGATCCAGGCGCTGGAACAGGAGAAGGTGCTCAAGATCCGTTCGCGGCCGCAAATCGCCACCCTGAACGGTTCCGAGGCCACCATCACGGTTGGCCAGACGCAATACTTCCTGCTCAAGACGGAAACGGACTACCAGCAGGCGGTGGGGGTTTCCGCCAAGACCAGCGAGCGTTTCGAGAAGATCGAGGCCAACGTCACCTTGACCGTGACGCCTTTCGTTACCGGCCAAGGCGAGATCACCTGCGATATCGTGCCGGATTTCTCCGAGCCGGAAGGCTCCTTCGATTCCCGCACCCCGCCCACCTTGAACCGGCGCGTGCTCAAATCCAAGGTGCGCCTGCGGGACGGCGAGACCATCGTGCTGGGCGGGCTGGTCAAGGAATCCGTGAACCGGACCACGCGCCAATTCCCGTTCCTGGGATCGATTCCCGTTATCGGCTGGCTGTTCAAGAACGTCAGCGACACCAAATCGCGCAGCCAACTCATGATCTTCGTCACGCCGCATGTCTATTACGGCAAGGATGCCAATGTGGATCCTACCAAGTACCTGAAAAAGCAATCGGACCTGGATCCGTGAACCGGGGCCAGGGATGGGGGGCGGGGCTGGAGGCGCGCTTCCGGCCCGGCCTGTATTGGGGCGCCGAATTCCTGGCGGAAAGCGTGCGCCTATGCGCCTTCGGGGAAAAGGACGGCAAGCCGTCCCTCATGCATACGTTCGCCGGGACCTACGCGGAAGCGGATGCGTTCGCGGTCCGGCATGGCCTTGCCTACGAGGGTTTGCAGGCCGGCGTTTCCCATCTTCCTTTCAAGATCGAGCCCGTGGAGCCCATCCCCGAAGGCGGCGAGGAAGATCTTTTGCCCCAGCTTGAACGCGTGAAGCCGCAGGGGCTGTCCGTGGACGCGTTGGACGCGCATGCATTCGATTCAGGCGAGGATCGGCTCCTGATGCTTAGCCGCGAGGAGGCCTTGCGCGCCTTTCTGGAAAAGCAACCCCCTTCCTTGGGGGCCCTCTGGGAACTGACCGCGGCCCCGGTCGCCTTGCTGCCTTTCCTGGATCGGGCGCGGGCGCTGGGGCATTGGGCCGCACTGTTATGCGAGGCCGAGTATTCCCATCTGATTTATTTCCGGGGAACGTCCCTCATCGCCTATGCCAAGCCGTTCGCGGGTTGGGACGCGGCCGGCCGGGATGCGAATGCCTTCCGGACGGAAATGAAGAAAGCGCTGGTCTACCATTTCGGCAGCCGCTTCCCGGGCCTGGCTTTGGAGTCCATCCAGATCTGGCGGGACGGGCCCCAGGGCGAGATCGCCGCGGCTCTTAAAGGCCTGGGGATCCCGCAGTTCCAACCGGATTGGGGCCCATTGGCCACCGTGCCGGAAGCCTTCCGCGTGGCCGGGGCCCTGGCCTGGCAAGGATCGCAGGGCCTGGAATCCCTCGCGTCCTTCACCGTGCCGGCCCCCGTAACGGCCGTGTCACGTAGGGTATGGCGCAGGCGGGCGGGAAAATGCGCGCGGGCCGGTTCGCTGGCATTGGCGGGAGCCGCGATAGGAGTGGCGTTGTTGGTTTTGTCCGCGTTCGCTTTGCGATGGACGGCGTCGGCCAAAGCGCGAACCTGGTCCGGGGAGCTGAGGCGTTGGGACGCTTTCCAGCAGCGTAAGGCGGAAGTGGATGCGCAACTGGAAGGGATGAAGGAGCTGTTGGCCCGCAGGACCAGCGCCTATGCCGCCATGCAGCGCATCGCGGGTCTGCTGCCGCCGGAGCTTTGGCTGGAGAACTGGGAAATGGAAAGCGGAACGGGGCGGACGTTCACGCATAAGCTGGAAGGCTATAGCCTGGCGGAAGCGCGCGTGCCTCAGTTCCTGGCCAACCTGGAGAAGTCTGGGCGGCTGGGCTCGGTGAAATTGAAATCCACCGAACGTGTCGCGGGCGAGTCCGTGGAAGAGAAGACGCATATCCAGGCCAACAAGAAGGACTTGATCCGGTTCCAGATCGGAGCCGGGGAATGAAGGGCGCGACGCTGGGAAGGTACGCGGGGCAGATCGCTTTCCTGGGAGTGGCGGCTTCGTTATTGGCCATCGCGGCGTTGTTGGGGGCGATAGGGTGGCGCGCCTACCAGGAGGTTTACGGCCAAGCACAACGCTTGCAATCCTACCAGGCGCTGCAAAGGGAAGCGGGCAAAGCCGACAGCCTGTCCGCGGTTTACCTTTCCGTGCTCGGGGAAATCCGCCGCATCCGCGAAGCCTTGCCCGCCCAGAACCAAGGATCCCTGGTGCTCAATATGCTGGGCGAAGAGGCACGCCATGCGAACCTGGCGCTCTCCGGGATCAATGCCTTGGATGAAATCCCTTTTCCGGGGTATCGGGAGCTTCCTTTCGAGATCAATCTCACGGGCGGATTCACGGATGTGGTGCGCTACCTGCATGCCCTGGAGACGCGGGGCATGGTATTGCAAATCCGGAAATTGTCCGCGCATGCGGAAGCCATCAACAAATCCAGGGTCACGGCCAAAGTGGAGTTGAGCGTGTTCGCTCCCGGCGCGGCGGGCGTGTCCGCTCCGGCCAAGGAAACCGCGGGCGCGGAAGCCGGGACGCCGTGAAAAAAACCTTCGTCACCTTGCTCGTCTCCGCCATTGCCGTTTGGGGCTATGTGGTAGTCCAGATCGTAGTGGCCCTGCTGGGAAAATCGGAGGCGATATCCGCGCGTACCACGCAAGCTTCCCAGCCCGCGCTGGCCATGCTTTCCCGCGCGCGCGCAGCCTTGGATACGTCCTTCCGGGATCCTTTCCAATCCTACCTCTATGCGCAAAAGCCCGCTCCCGTAGCCGCTCCCGGCGCAAAAGCCAAGCCCGTATTGAAGCTCATCGATCCTCCCAAAGCCGTGTTGAGCGGCGTCCTTTGGGGCGATGAGCCCGTGGCCATCCTCAAGCAGGACGGGCAAACGGAATTGGTGAAGAAGGGCGCGGTGGTTTGGGATCTGAAGGTGCTGAGCATCGATCGCAATAAAGTGGTGGTCGAGAAACAAGGCCGCCGTTTCACCCTGGAATATTGATGCGTCCCCATCCCGGGCATCGGCAACGGGGCGCGGCGCTGGCCTTCGTGCTCGGCCTCATCGTCATCGTCGGGATCCTGGTGGGGCTGACCTGGCGGCGGATCCATTCCAATAATGCGATAGCGGCCATGAATCAAGGCGATGCCCAGGCCCGTTTGCTGGCCTTGTCCGGCTTGGAATACGCGCTGGCCAAGATAGGCCCCCCGGGCCCGGAGCAGGACTTGGGCTATGCCAGCGAGGACCTGGAATACCGCCTGGATGATTCCACCCATACTTTCGCCCTTTCCGTGCGGACCCATGGCTTGTTCGCCCGGGCCAGGTCCGTGGGGAAAACCGCGCTTCCGCGTCCGGGGCGATCCCGTAGCTATGCGGCCCTGATCGGCCAATCGCTGGATCTGGGCAAGTTGCCGGTCTTGGCCCTGCTCAATCATGAAGGCAATCTGGTGTTGGCGGGTACCGCGCAAGTTACGGGTCCGGTGCTCCTCTGGCGCGGGGACGTACGCAAGGCCACGGACTATAACGTGCGTTGGACCGGCAAGACCGCCCATACCGGGCCTCTCTGGGACAGCACCGCCGCGGCCTGGAAATCGGTGCCGGTGGATTTCCGGCGCGCGGACGCATGGATGAAGGCGCAAGCGGAAATGTCGGCTGCGCGCGATTTCTCAAAGGATGGGGATTATGACAGCGGGATGGTGCGGGACCTGTTCCTGCCGGATTCCGCTCTCATCCGCGACAGCGTGTTGATCGACACCCGTATCCTGGCCCGCCGGGTCCTGCGGATAGGGGCGGGAACCAGGCTGAGCGGCTGTAAGCTCATGGCGGATCGCATTCTGATAGAAGGGGATGCGCAGTTGGAACGGAGTTTGGTTTTCGCGGGCCGCACGCTCCGCATCGATGGCGGTCGCATCCAAGGCGGCCAATTCCTGGCCGGGGACACTGTTCACATCGAATCCGTGCAATCGCTGCAAGGGTACCCGCTGTTCTACGCGCAGGGCCGGATGTCGAATCGCGGCAAACCGGACTCGGCCATGGTGGGATCGCTGGAGGTGGAAAAGGTCTCGGGAGAAGGCCTGTTCCTCTCCGCCTGCAAGGACCATCCCCAGTATGATCAGGAAGTCCGCCTTGCCATCGGCCCGGATGCGCATCTCACCGGCTTGCTCTTCACTCCTTGCTATGCCGGCATGGAAGGATCCCTGGATGGCAGTCTCATCTGCCACAACCTTAAGTTCGCGTACAAGGGCACCATCTGGCTGGGCCACTTGAAGGATGCGCGCTTGCGGGCCGCGTTAAAGGGAGCGGTGGTTCCCGCGCCGCTTTTGTTCCCCGGTTTTCCGCCGGAAGCCTTCGCCGGGAGAGGACCATGAATACTGGTAGCGATTCCGGGGCCACCCGCGCATCCGGAGGCGACGGCGGTTTTACCTTGGTGGAAACCCTGGTCGCGATGTCCCTGGTTTGCGCCATACTCCTGCCGTCCAGCTTTTGGCTATACCAATCCCGCGCCGGCGGGGCCGCGACGGAGCGCTTCCGGGCCTCCCAATTGCTGGAAATGCGGATGAACCGGGCGCTGCTCCTGCGGCAAGCGAAGGATGGCGGCGAAGAGATACCCGGACCGGACTATTTGCGGCTGGTGATCCGCGTGGTCCGCGACGGCGCGGAAGTGCGCCTGATGGGGACGGCGCTGGATCGCAAGGGCCACGTGCAAGCGCAATTGCAGGCCGGTTATTTCGCGGGGAAGCCGTGAAACGCCGGTATCCGGGCAGGCGGGCGGAACGGGGGGTAACCTTGGTGGAACTGCTGGCCGCCCTGGTCATATCCGCTTTCATCGTGGTGATGGCTTCCCGGATTTACCTGGGGGGCCATTTCCAATTCCTGCGGCGGATATGGGAAGCCGAGAGATTGGAGACGCGCTACCGCCTCAAGGGAATGCTCCAGGGAGCGCTCAAGGAGGAAGTGGCGCGCTGCACGGGAGGAAAACTTTGGTTGCGGGGAACGGGCCCGGAGAAAGAGATGGACGGATTGCTGCGCGTCCGGTTTCCGGAGTATTCGGTAGCGACGTTCCTTTGCTTGGAACCGGCCCCGGATTCCGCGTCCCTGGTGGAGTGGAAAGGGCGGTTCCAGCCCAAGCTGGTGGAGTATCAGGTGGTTTTGAAGTCCCATGGGGCTGCGGATACGCTCGTGGGGTCTTGCATCAAATAAGCCGCAACCAGCCGGTTTTTTATTTGGCCGGACCGCCTCACCCCCCGTTCAAACTCCAATCGTACTGATACTCTATCTTCCCCTTATATTCCCTGAATCTTTTCCCCGCCCCCGGCCCCGCCCCTGCCTCCACCAATCGGCCCAGCGTCTGCAACACCTCCGCGTCGTCCTTCCCGAAATCCTCCTTATACCATTCAAAGATGCTGGACAGCCGCAAGACCGCCAAGCCCGGCCCCGTAACGCTTACGTTACCTTGGGCCTCCATGAACTCCGCCCCCCGCTTGGATCGCAGGAACTCGCGGGCCCCCTTCCGCAACTGCGCCTCCAGATTGGCGGCCGTGAACGCCCGCGGGGAAAGATCTGGACAGCCCAGGCTGGCGCAGTTCAAGGCGAAATGGATGCGGTTGTCATGCCATTGCTTGCGGAGTATCCCATTTTCAATATCATTCAAGGATAGATCCCGGCCTTCCACTTTCATGGCCTTTGCGTCCCAGGGTCCTTGCGCATTGGAGCCGGGCGTTTTGATATCGCGGATGCTCTTTATGGGATAAGCCCTGAGGACGGAGGACACGGTTTGCGCGTTGTAAAGGTTGATCCAGAAGGCCCGTTGCGCATCGGAAGGCAGGGCGGAAACCATTGTCGTCTGAAGGGCGGCGAGACAGGCGGCCAGGGCCTCTTTGTCCCCAGGGGTAACCGCGCCGTAACGGAAGCGATGCACGCCGTCGGCGGCGGCGGTATCCAGGTAGCGGGAGAGCAGCTTTTGCCAGGCGGAATAATCCGGCTCATGGCGCGAGGCAGGGGAAACCGCGGCCGCCTCCGCCGCGTTCGCCCAGGGCGGCGGCAGGGTGATGGACGCTACCAGGAGCAGGGCGGCGGCGGGAAATCGCATCTTATCGATCCTTTCAAGCTTGAGGGGTCCGCTAAGAAATAACGGCTATATTCGGCCGAACGACGTCCGGCCATGGTACGGCTGGCTAGATCGGATCCCGGCTTTGCGGCTTCGGCTACCAACTTTCCTGATCGGCTTGCGGATCGTCTCCGGTTTCGACTATGCCTTCCTTCTCCAGGAAATCCAGCGTGCTGGCTAGGAAGGCGTCCGGCGCGGGATATTCCTTGCGGAACGCTTTCGCGTCCGCGGCTTTCTTGTACAGGAAAAGGTAGGCGCGGCATTCCGGGCAGCCGTTCAAATGCAGGTGGAAACGGATGGACGTGGCGGTGGGCAGCTTCTCTTCCAGGTAATCGTACATGAAGTCCCGGACCTTGTCGCAAGGGTACAGCACTTTATAGAACCAGCCGCTCATTTCCCATTCCCCTGTCGGCCCGCCCGCGGCTCATCGGCATTCCCCACACCGTTCATTTTCTCCTGCACCCATTCCACTATCTGCTTCCGCGCCCGATGCAGTTGCACGCGCACATTATCGGGGGTTATCCCCATCACTTCGGCGCTTTCCTCCCCGGACATGCCTTCCACATCCCGGAGCTGGTAGACCTGGCGGGCCTGCGCCGGCAGGGCCTCGATGGCCTTGCCGATCAATCCTTCCACCGCGTTGCGCGCGGACACGCGGTCCGGAGGCGCATCCCAGGCGGTGATCCCGTCCCAGCGTTCCGTGCCGGACGCTTCTGTGCTCAAGGCCGCCTCGCCGCTTTCGGTCAGCTCCTGATGGCGCCGATCCCGGTCCGAAATGCGATCGCAAATCTTATGGTGCGCCAGGCTGAAAACCCAGGTGGTGAACTTGGATTTGCCCGCGAAACCGGGCAGGCCCTTATGCACGGCCAGATAGACTTCCTGCAGCACCTCCATGCATTCATCCGGCGAAGCCAATTGCCGGCGGATAAATCCCAGGAAACGATCGTGCGTGCCCTGGACCATGCGCGCAAAGGCCCGCTGCCCGGAAGGGCCTTTGGCCAGCAATTGCGCCAGGAATTCCGGAGAGTTGATCTCCTCGAAATTCGCAATCGCCCGCGATGGCCCGTTGCCGCTCATTCCGTGAGTCCGGCTTGGATGGGATTTGTTACTGGCTGCATGGAATGCGGAAAAGGTAGCAAGAGCGCGCTCAAGCCGGCTCTCCGGCGGAACCGGCCGCGGGGTCGGAAATCGGTTCCGGCCGCAGCGGATTTCCCGTCAGCAGGGCCTTGGCGGCATCCAATTGCTCGCGGCTGCCCAGGAGCAAAAGGTGATCCTTGGCCAACAGCAGCTCGTCCGCTTCCGGATTTACGATTTGCAGGCCCTCCCTATCCAATCCCACCAGGAAGGCGCCCGTGCGCCTTTTCAATTCCAGGCTGCGGGGCGTGCGCCCGGCGGCGGGCATGCCTTCCTCCAGGATCAAGGTTTCCAGGAGCGCTTCCCGTAACTGATGGGTTACGGTAACGGTCTTGGCCTTGCCGTCCGGCTCCGGCACGGGTTCGGTTTTGCTGAAGGTTTCCGCCAGCGCGGCCTTGCCCTGGAAATAAATCTTGTCGAACGGCCCGCGCAGCCAAAAGAGCAGCAAGGCGGATAGGGCGATGAGGAGGTAACGCACCTGCCCGGGCGGCAGCACCGCGTAGCTCATGCCGAAGGTGAATCCCGCCAGGGCCAGCAGCCCAAAGGCCAGGATGGTATTGGCCACCACCGCGCGCACTTCGTTTTTCCGTTCGCCGCCCATGGCGTCCGTGATGCCCAGCTCCGCCAGGATCATGCCCAGCGCCTTCAGCTTGCGGTAGGCGGATAGGTAAACGGGCATGGCCAACACCAGCGCCGCCAGCCATAGCACGGAGTTGAGCGTCCCCTTCCATGGGCGGACGGAAGGGAAATAGCGCAGGATGAGGCGCGAGAGCAGCACCGCGGTCAAAAGCGATCCTCCGATCAGCCCCAGGAAGATGGCGAGCTGCCCGAAGATGCGGCGAAGGATGGCGCGCACCTGGCTGTTGCGGCGCCCCAGCGAGAATTGCCCCAGCCAACGGCTGTAAAGATGGATGTAGGAGAGCACGGTGTGGGGCAGGCGGCGCTGCATCCAGGCCGTGAACGGATCGGAACCGCGGATGAGATAAGGGGTGATCAAGGTGGTGACCGCGGAGACGCACACGGCGATGGGATAGAGGAAGCCGCTGGTGACTTTCAGGGAGAGGCCCAGCGCGGCGATGATGAAAGAGAACTCGCCGATTTGGCTGAGGCTCATGCCCACGCGCGTGGAGGTGCGGAGATCATGGCCGGCCAGGTAGGTGCCCGCGAAGACGGTGAATACCTGTCCCACCACCACGGCCAGGGTGATGACTGCGATGGGGCCGGCGTAAGTCACCAGGAGGCGCGGATCGATGAGCAGGCCCACGGAGACGAAGAACACCGCGCTGAACATATCCCGGATGGGGATCATCAGATCCTCGATCTTGCCGATCTCCTTGGCCTCCGCCAGGATGGCGCCGATGAGGAAAGCCCCCAGGGCCAGGCTGAAACCCAGGTTCACGGTGAGCAGGCAGAAGCCGAAGCACAGCCCCAGCACGGTGATGAGGAGCATCTCCTGGCTGCGGAAGCGGGCCACGAAGGAGACCAGGCGCGGCACGGCGATGAGGCCCAGCACCAACGATACCACCAGGAACACCGCCAGCTGCCCGATGGTGAGCACGGCGTCCCAGGATTGCAAGGTTCCGGTCCTGGCGATGCCGGAGAGCAAGGCGATGAGGACGATGCCCAGGATATCCTCCACGATGAGGATGCCGAATACCAGCGCCGCGAATTTCTCCCCGCGCAATCCCAATTCGTCCAGGGCCTTCATGATGATGGTGGTGGAGGAGATGGAAATGATGGCGCCCAGGAACAGGCTGTCCATGCTGCTCCAATGGAACAGGCGGCCAAGGCCGTAGCCCACCGCCATCATGACGATGATTTCCAGGGTGGCCGCGATGAAGGCGGTGGCGCCCACCTGCCTGAGTTTGCGCAAGCTGAACTCCAACCCCAGGCTGAACATGAGGAAGATGACGCCCAATTCCGAAAGCGTCTCGATGGTGCCGGCATCCTTGATCAGCGGGAAAGGCGGCGTGTGCGGGCCGATGATGACGCCCGCCAGGATGTAGCCCAGCACCACCGGTTGCTTGAAACGATGGCAGAGGATGGTAACCCCTCCCGCCACGATCATGACGATGGCCAGATCCTGGAGGAAGGATAGCTGATGCATCCATCCAACCTAATTAATCCGCCCTGCCGTTTGCAATCGGAATGAAAGGCTGAATCCCCGCCTGCGTCCACTTGAAATCGCCGATGCCGCTGCGATGGTTGCGCGCATGTCCGCCGCCGCTTATGCCGGGATATACGGTGCAAAGGTGTTGTAGAACAAGAGCGCGCTTAGCGACAATCCCATGTCGGGCGTAAGCGAGGTGACGCCCCCGGCGCCGCGTCGCTCCCCGCCGGTTTCATGGCAATTAGGATGGCGAACAGGACGGCGAATGCCATCCCCATTGTCAAAGAACCGTAAAAAATTTTGCCGGCTTTCATGGCTACGGGTAGGGGTCTCACCGCTTTGTTACACGGAATCCGCCCGAATGGGATTGTTGCCTCCTTTTACGGCTCGCTTACCTTGCCTTCCCTGCGTCGCCACCTTCCCGTGTTCCCGATTCTGGGCTATAATCCCTGGCATATGAGTCCATTATCCGAGATCCGCCTTCTCCACTCCCCCCGCGTCGACGCTCACCCCACCGTGCTAGGGGGCAAACCTTTTATCCGCGACACCCGCCTGTCTATCGAGTTTTTGCAGGGGTTGCTGGCCACGGGTTGGTCTAAGACCCGCATTCTCGAGGTTTACCAATACCTGGAAGCCGAGGACTTGCAGCCCATGGTCTCCGAAAAAACCGCTTTTTGAGAATCGGCCCTTCCGGCCCTCAGGATATCCAACGTAGTTGCGGTCCAAACCCGTATGTTTTTGTAAGTTGCTTCTCTAATCACTGAAAACGCCGTCGGGCGACGTTAACACAAATACCGCCCGCTCCAAGGAAAGCACCCCCAATGTCTTACCCCACCCATGACGTTTCGCTCAAGCGCTATATGGAGGATATCCGCAAGACCAGTCCCATCTCGCGCGAAGAGGAATTGAGACTGTTCGAACGCTGCCGTCGCGGCGATATGGATGCCCGCAACCGCCTCATCAAGGCCAACATGCGCTTTGTCCTCAAGGTCGCGCTGCAATATCGCGGCTGCCCCATCCCTCTCCCCGATCTGGTCAACGAAGGTTGCATGGGCCTGATCCGCGCCGTAGAAAGCTTCGACTCCTCGCGCGGCATCAAGTTCATCTCCTACGCGGTCTGGTGGATGAAAGCCTTCATCACCAAATCGATCAACGAGACCGGCTCCATGATCCGCCTGCCCGCCAACCAGTGCCTGCGCGTGCGCAAGGCCCTGAAGGAACAAGGCCACGGCAAGGATCTGGACGAAGACGTGCGCAGCCTGCTGCAGACGGCCGGCAAGGGCATGTCTTTCGAAGCTCCCATGGGACCGGACTCCAAGACGTCCTTCCAGGAAATCCTGCGCGACGATCGCGCGGCCAACCCGGAAGACGAACTGGAGAAATCCGACACCGGCGAGCTGGTGCGCGAGATCCTTTCCGAACTTCCCGAGCGGGAAGCCCAGGTCATCACCGGCCTGTTCGGCATGGATCAGAACGCGCCGCAGACCTTGCGCGAAGTGGGATTGGGACTCAACATCTCCCATGAACGCGTGCGCCAATTGCGCGATCAGGCTTTGCGCCGGATGCGCACCAGCGGCACCTTCGATAAGCTGCAACGCAAGTACCAGGGGTATTTGCAAGCGATGGGCGCGTAACGGCCATCGCCGCGACGGGCGCTTAAGGCTCGGTTTATTTTCCGATGAAGCGGGGGGATCCAATCCCCCCGCTTTTTTTCCCCTTCCCCCTTAGTATCTTTTTCCGCTGCGCGGGAGCGGCATTCCGTGGCGGAAAACGGACCGGAGCGGAATGAAAAAAACCATCTCCCTATTGGTTTGGACCCTGGTCGCCTTGCTCGGCGCCATCGCCTACGCCACCCTCGCCCTACATCGCGGCGAACCCCTGAACGCGGTCTGGCTAATGGCCGCGGCCGCCTGCACCTATTCCATCGCCTATCGCTTCTATTCCAAATGGATCGCGGCCCGCATCATGACCCTGGACGACAGGCGCGCGACCCCGGCTCATATCCACGAGGACGGCAAGGATTTCGTCCGCACCGACAAATGGATCGTCTTCGGCCACCACTTCGCCGCCATCAGCGGGCCCGGCCCCTTGGTGGGTCCGGTACTGGCGGCGCAGTTCGGCTATTTGCCCGGCACCTTATGGTTGCTCATCGGCGCGGTGCTGGGAGGCGCGGTGCAGGATTTCTTCATCCTCTTCTGTTCGGTCCGCCGCGGCGGGAAATCCCTGGGGGAAATGGTGCAAGAGGAGATCGGCAAGCCGGCCGGGGCTGTGGCGCTGTTGGCCATCCTCTCCATCATGATCATCCTCATCGCCGTGCTGGGATTGGTAGTGGTCAAGGCCCTGGTGGGCAGTCCCTGGGGCACCTTCACCATCGCGGCCACCATCCCCATCGCCTTGTGCATGGGCCTGTACCTGCGCTTCTTCCGGCCCGGACGCGTGCTGGAAGTTTCCGTCTTCGGCATCGCGCTATTGCTGCTGGCGGTGTGGGGCGGCAAATGGTTTTACGAATCCCCGGCCTTGGCGCCCTTGCTCAATCTCTCCGGCCCCGCATTGGCCTGGTGCATCATCGGCTACGGCCTGGCCGCGTCCGTCCTGCCCGTATGGCTCTTGCTGGCGCCGCGCGATTATCTCAGCACCTTCATGAAGCTGGGCACCATCGCCGCTTTGGCGCTGGGCATCCTCATCGTGCTCCCGCCTTTGCGGCTCCCGCCGCTGACGCATTTCATCGACGGCACGGGCCCGGTATTCGCCGGGAAGATCTTCCCCTTCTGCTTCATCACCATCGCCTGCGGAGCCATCAGCGGCTTCCACTCGCTCATCGCCTCCGGCACCACCCCCAAGCTGATCACGCGTGAATCGTATGCGCGGCCGGTAGGCTACGGGAGCATGCTGCTGGAATCCTGCGTGGCCATCATGGCCATGATCGCCGCGGCCACCTTGGATCCGGGGGCTTACTTCGCCATCAACTCCCCCGCGTTGGCGGTGGGCGCCACGCCGGAGCTGGCGGTCAAGACCATCACCGCCTGGGGCTTTCCCATCACGGCCGAGGCCATGGCGTCGCTGGCGCATACCATCGGCGAACCCACCTTGTTCGGACGCGCCGGGGGCGCGCCCACCTTGGCTTTGGGAATGGCGAAGATCTTTTCCACCGCGCTGGGCGGCGACGCGCTGATGGGTCTTTGGTACCATTTCGCCATCATGTTCGAGGCTTTGTTCATCCTGACCACGGTGGATGCGGGCACGCGCGTGGGGCGGTTCCTGATCCAGGCCTTCCTGGGCCAATTCATCAAGCCCATGGCGGACACCCGCTCGTATGCGGCCAACGTGATCGCCAGCCTGCTTTTGGTTTCCGCCTGGGGATATTTCCTCTACCAAGGCGTGCTCGATCCCATGGGCGGCATCAACAGCCTGTGGCCGCTGTTCGGCATCGCCAACCAATTGCTGGCGGTGGTGGCCCTGTGCCTGGCCACCACGGTCATCATCAAGCTCGATCGCGCCCGTTACCTGGGAGTTACCCTATTGCCGCTGACCTGGCTGTCCGCCGTCACCTTCACGGCCGGATGGCAGAAGCTGTTCCATGCCAGCCCCAAAATCGGTTTCCTTTCCGCGGCCCGGAAGCTGTCCGGGGATTTGGCCGCGGGCCTGGTACCGGCGGACAAGATGGCCTCAACCGGGCGCATCATCTTCAATATGCGCCTGGACGCGGCCGTGGCGGCGGCCTTCCTGGCCATGGTCGGAGCCATCCTGGCCTTATCCCTGTGGCGCTGGGCGCGCCTGCTCTCGGGCGCGGAAAGCGGCGAAGGCCGCTTGTTGCGGGAATCCCCGCCCGTTTGGCTGGAGGCGGAAATCGTGGCGCTGGAAAAGGCCTCCGGCCTGCTGGGATGGCTATGGGCGCTGTGCCTGTTGCTCCTGGCCCTGCTGCGGCATCTGGCCGGGGAAAGTCCGATCAGCAAACCCGCCCAGGCGGCGCATACGGGTTGCGATCAGGATAACGGTTCGATACTGATTAGCCTGGGTAACCCGCCGGATTCCCCAGGCCGGGCCTGGGCGGAGAAGGAAGAGGCGCGCTTCCGGCAGCCGCGCTGTTGTTGAGCGGATTCCTAGGAAGCTTTCATCACCTTGTAGCGATACGGCGAGGCGTCGGTGCCCAGCACCAGGATGCCTTCCGCCCCACTGAAGAAAACGGGTCCCGGGCCGTGCTTTTTGCCTCCCACGCGTGTTCCGTCCACCAGCGCTCCCAATTTACTGCCCCTGTCCACCACGCCTATTTTTCCATGCTCGCAGACTATGCTGACATGATGCCGGGAAATCTGCAAAGGGTCCCGATCGGAAATCTCCAGGTGGTTGCTCACCAGCGGGTCGTTGCTCTTACGGCCTATCTTGATCGGGAAGGTCGAGAAGTTGAAGGGATTGTCGGACATGGCCTCTACGGCCTGGGGAGTGAGGCCTTCGATGGAATAGAGCTGTCGTTTTTCCCCGGCCGGGTTGAAGCGCTCCGGCGCGGCCTCAGCGTCTATCGCCGGCTGCGGAGCGGCGATACCCGGCCGGAGCGCATGGGTCGGCCCCGCGCATTCCAGCTGGGCCAGGCGGATATTGGCTTCCCGCAGCCGCTCGAAGATGTTCTGCAGGAGCTTGACTACGGCGTCCGGATTTTCCTTCAGGGTCCCGAAGATGTTGTCGCGATGGATTTCCCGTACCAGGGTATCCTCCACGGCCGTAACCGTGGCGCTACGGGGGGAATCGTCCACCATGCTCATTTCCCCGAAGGTCGCCCCCGCTTCCAGGAAGGCGATATGGATGGGCTTCCCGCCCGACTCCATGGTCACCTCCACTTTGCCGCGTTCAATCAGGAATGCCGTCTCTCCGGACTCGTGCTCCTTGATGATGGCTTCTCCGGGGGCATATTGGCGGATAGTGATCAAGAGTTTCTCCCGGCCATATCGGGCCGATAAACCGTTTCCATTATAATCCCGGCGTCGGAAACGAATACCAAAGATTAAGCCGTTGGTTCGGGCTTATTTGGGTTGCGGAGTTTAGGTTTCCCGGCCGGAATTTTCGGCATTGGGAATTTTTGAGGTTGTACTTTTTCAGGAAATGAGGGCGGAATTCAAAATAACTAACTTCAAAAATCCCCGGCAAGGAGCAGCCAAATATGAAGTTTTACCGCGGCTTTCAACGCTTGAAAACGATCCCGGCGGCGCTATGGATCCTCCTTGCCGCGCATCCCCACACATTCGCAAATTCACTAGTCGCCTGCGCCTATGTGCCGGAGCAACGCAGCCTGATCGTGACCCCCAAGCAGGCGGCGGATCGGACCGGGAACGAGCAGGCCACCGAGGTTGCCGTCATCGAAATCGACAACAATCTCCCCGAGTACGAGCTCGAGTTCGAGTTTTCGGAGGCGAATGGCGGCGGTCATGAGGTTTCCGAAGTGAGGCTGGAAGGCATTGACGGGATATTGGGACACGGCTTGCGGGCGCCGGATGAATCTGCTTTGGAGCCTGGAAGATCAAGCGGGCGATTTCTATGGAAGCCCGGGCCGCAGGAGACCGCGACCATCGGATACAGGATGAAAGTGATCGTCACCTATAAAAGATCCTTTGCGAAGCCGACCGGACCGGAGGCGGATGCGCCACGGCTCATTGTCAGCATGCCCTCGGCCTATTGAAAGACCGGCACGGTCAAGGCAGTCTTATCTGGGAGCCAGCAGCAAAGTGCCAAGCGTAGTTATGCCTTCAGATTTCTTCGGCAGTGACATCGTGGTGGCGTAAGCCTTTCCGTCGACATACATTTCAATCCTGTACTTGCCGGGTTGCATTCTGGTCAATTGGAATTTCCCAACTTTATTGGTAAAGCCTACAACCGGGTCCCTTGTTTCTCCGCCCAAAGGTATAGCCTGGAAAGTCTGGTACTCGGCGGGTTTTTCCTGGCCCAACATTAGGGTTCCCAGCGCGATAATGGTGGACTTGGTTCCCATATAAATCGCGTAGCCGCTCTTATACCCCGGGTAAATGGTGAAATCGGTGCGGTCATCGTTGGATCCCAGCGGTGGATCTTGCACTTCCAAATGGATTTTCTTGAGATAGTACGGGCTTACAGTGGGGACGACTCCGGGAAACCAATTTGAACTCTTCGCATCGTAACCCATTTCATTTGGATTCACCAGGATATCGCAGGCTTCCTCATTCTCAATCCCTTTGACCATCACAAAACTGTTCCGGACAGGCCGGGAAAGGGCGAAATTCCCGTCGACAAAAATGAGCGAAGATTGCAAGGTCAGGTCCGCATAGTTGGTGATTATGGATTGCGTTTTCGGCTCATAGCGTCGACCCATGATCTCCGCGGTCCCTTGGTTTCCATTCCATTGCGCCCGGGCCGAATAGTCGTTGCTGTTAGGGCCGAAATTGGTCGTCATATTCAATGAGGGGTTATGCGGAAATGGCGCCGCGCCGTTATAGTCCCATAGCAGATCGGTCGAGTAGTCCCAATTCGGGGGCGTACCTTTTTCGGATCCGTCCACTTGGTGGTTTTCCACCCGTTCCGATGCGTTGAAGGACTGCACATCGAAATTGAAGAAATAGTTAAGGGTCGCTGCCACCGAGGTGTTGGTGGACTTGGCACGATCGAAGGTGTTCTTAAAGGTGAGTGAGGAAGACCAGCCTTTGGGCCAGCTACGGCTTAAGCCCGCGTACAAGTTGTAGAAGTCGGGATTGTGCAGCCTCAAAACATAGGATGCGCCCAAGTTCAGATTGAGGATTTGCGTATACTTTTGGAATGATCCCGCTAAACTCAGCGCTCCAAGGTAAGCGGAATCCTGTCCCAGCCGGTAAAACCCCTTTTCAATATATTCGCTTTTGATCCTCCAGCTTGTAGGGGAGACGTCACTGGTGATCTTGGGAATGTAGGTGTATTCCAGGTTCCCAGCCCAGGCGAATTCGTCACGATGGTGATAGCTTCCGGCGAGGTCGGTTTTAATCTTGCCGATTTTTATCGCTTGCAGCAGATCCAAGCCTATCATTCCCACGGTATCCATCGCCTGGGAATAGGCTTCCATGGTTAGGCTGTTGGACATTCCGAGTTTGTAATCCAAAAAGAGAGCCGGATTGCCCTGATCATACTCATAGTTCCATAACACCGATTTATCGGGATAAGATGAATTCTGAGTCGGATTGTAAATATCACGGCTGGGGAAACCCACATTGAAGGAGAATGCGGAGATGCCCTTGGCCAGAAGACTCGGTTCGTGGATGAAATCGAAATTGAGCGTTTGCGTCTGGCCGGTATTGTCGGTTATTTTTATTTCCACCTCGCTTTCCCCCGCCGTAAAGGGAAATCCCTGCAGATCATGGGTTCCTTGCTCCAATTGAAATGTTCCCCGGAGCACGCCATTGATGAAGACCCTTACTTCCGAAGGATTGGTGAGGAAGAATTCAAAATCCTTGACGGGGTAGGCCACCAGGTGCGGTTGCAGGGAAAAGTCGCGGGAGAGTCCAACGCCTCCCAGGTTCCAAAAACTCTGGAATCCGGTAGTGGGGAAGATCAAGTCGCCGACATTGAGGCGCAAAGACTGCTTGGGCCAATCATGAACCAAACGTATATCCTGACGGTGAACGTCTACGCGGTTTTCCACTGGCTTCTCCAAAAGGCTGGCCCTGCCTTCAACCACCCAGGTTTTGAGGTTGATGGCGCCATCGAGATCCACATTGACGGGTTCGCGCGGCTCCTGGTTTCTAGCCTCCACTTGGAGTTTCCCAAATCCATTGGTATCAAAAGGGCTGGGATTGTATTGGTAGTATGGTAACCTTTCTCGGATGCGGGTATTTATGAAAGCGCTGAGCCAACCCGGTTCATAGGCGGGCACAGTGTACGGATCGATCACCTGGCCGGCCACGGGATGCATTTTTGAACCCAACAATTGGGCGGGAACCCCCGTAGACAATTCAAAGACGGTGGTATTCAAAACTGTGGGAAACCCGCATGCGATAAGGTCTTCCACCGTGAAGCGGCTTTGGGCCTTTGCGCGCGCCGCCAATTTCTCCCAGAGGTCGGGGCGGACCAGGCCCTGTAAGGCGTTCAGCACCGGATCTACCGGAAAGGTGTAGCGCTTTTGCGCTTCGTTGTATAGGATCCAAAGCGTTCCGTACGATTTACCATCGACGAGCAAGGTTACCTCCACGCTGGCTGGGAGGGGAGGCGCCTTACGCTTGAAGACATCCTCGAACAATTCTTCTCTGGTCCGATCCAGCCGATAGGTCTTCAACTGTACACTGGGATTTCCGGGACTGCCGGTGGATTGGGGCGCCCCGGCACGGGAGGTATCTTCGCGCATGGGCTCCCAGCTAGTATCCGTCAAGGGATACGTCTCTCCCCCCCCGCCGTTGGATGCCTGTGCATGAACCTGGTCCACCGGTTTTGGGGTGGGCGGCGTATCCACGATGCGGCCCGGCAGCGGAGGAACAGGCGGTGAGGTCCATGGTCCGGCGGAATCCTTGGCTTTTCCGGGTTTAGCCGCGGCGCGCAAAGTGTCGGCATGGCCGGAATCGGGGGCCGCTACGGGAGAGGAGGACCGGGCGGTTTCCGTTTTCATCTTCAGGGCTGATTTGCGGGTTGCCAGATAAACCTGGCGCATGGGCACGTTGATTCCCAGGGTAACCCCGAAGCGGGCCAGGATTTTGTTTGTGAAAGTCCCGTTGACGGTGATCTGGCTTTCTAAGCTCCGGATGGTTTCCTGGGAAACCATATTCTTTAAGGCGGAAAGGACGGGGGCCGCGGGAATCTCGATGCCGGTTCCTCCCGCAGAAAGGTTGATCCAAGTTTCAGAAATCGGTTTTCCGTCAATCACAATGGAAACTTCGATATTGGTTATAGCTTCTTCCCGTTCCCCCGCGGCGGAAGCAATCCGGGGAATTCCCATTGCCAGTGCAAGCGAGAATAGGGTAAAAATGGTTTTGACTGCCATTTTGCTTAGCGGAAAGGGGGTATCCTTTGCGTTACTGTCTTTTCAGCCTCCCAGAAATTTTTGCCGCGCCCGTGCGGATTCGGGCTTGATATTTATTTCGGGGTATCAATGAAGGTCGCGCTCACATTGATAGGGCCTACGGGGAACCCACCCGGCCACGGCACTTCCACTTTTCGGCGGAAGCCTGCCAGGAGGCTTTGGTTAGTGGCGTTGGAAACGGTTTTGTTCTTGAACTCGATCCGTTCATTGAACTTGATTTTCCCGTTTTTGTCCAATGGAGCAACTGTGAAATCAATATTTTTAAGGGACTGCATGCCCGTGCCCTTGTTGTTTAGGATCACGACCATGTGCGTACCGGCGCTGTCCTGGCGCGAATAGGCGGTGTCCACTACCACCCCGGGCTTGATATTCGGGGGACGGACGACGATGATCCCTTCGTATCGGGTCATCATTTCCACCATCGTAATGGCTGTCTTCGGCTCTTCCAGGTTCCCGTCGAACTTCAAGGGCAATTGGGTGGAGATGAATCCCATGCTGATCTCCCTATCGGGCAGCTTAGCACCCACCCATTGCACCTGGACCTTTTTAACGTCGCCTGGATATAGGATGAACTGGGATGGATAGACCACGAAATCATCGGCGCCTTGGGACGAGGGGTAGATTACTTTGCCATCAAGGTCCAGTTCCCTGGCGGTTAAGGTGACTTCCACCGGAACGGGGGCATTTTGATCATCCTTAGGACTAGGCCTTTGCACTTTGGAGTCATGCGAGTCCTTGTCGGATTGGTATTTGAAGGTAACCGTTTGGCTGATGATTTTGTTTTGCGGCTCGAAAATCAGGACCCATGGAGTCAGATTGAAGCTGGAACTTCCCATGGCAGGATCAATCGATAGCAAGGTGAGGGCCCATAAAGAAATCCTGAAATACATTTCCACTCCTTCAACTCTGGATCGGCGTAATTGTACCGTTTCTATGGTCCTGAAGCAACGGAACAGGTGATCCGCTCCTGGTAAAAACCCGCGAGACCCGTGGCAGGGTTGGCCCAGTCGACGGCGATTTCAACCAGGTATCCATCGGTTTCCGTTGTCGGCGCGGGCGGAGTGGGATGCCATGTCCAGGCCCCCGCCCCATCCAATGTTATCGGCATATTCGCGGGTTCCGTTAGGCCGGTCCCCAAAGTTCCGCTCACCTTATTGAGCACGATGCTCGTCATCGCGAACTGCCGGCTGCCTACTTTGAAAAAGCCCTTGTTTTGGAAAGTGAACGTAACATGAAAGCCGGCGGGATCATTGCTGCTGATCAGGAAAAGGGCGATTTGCTGATGAGTGCCCGAGCTTGTGAAATTGAGATTGATATTGCTCGTCCCCTGGTAGGTGTTGATCAGGGGGGTGTCACCCAGGTCCGCGGAGGTTTCAATCGGAGCCGCGAGCGCGGAAAATGCTACTAGTATGAATGCGGTTATACGCATGGTTGCTTCTCTAGGTTTTCCAATCCGGAAGGCCGACCCCCCCGCGGCTCATTCATTGCTTTTCAAGGGGTTGAAATCACGACCAACCGCCTCCTCATTCGTTGTAATTTTAGAGTACCATAAAAAAGAAGGGACTGTGTAGTCCCTTCTTTTAATCGCTGATAAATCCGAAACTGGAACCGAATTACATCACTGCTACGAGGGTGATGGTGAAGGTTTCGGAATAATACCCGGCCAACAAAGTCGGGGCGGCGATCCAGGTGCCGCCGATGTCGATTTTGTAGTCCACCAGAGCAGTCGTCTGGGCGCCGCCGGTAAGGGTACCCGCTCCGGCCGCGCCTGCGGTAATGGCCACTGCCACTGTCGCATCCGTGGTCAGATTCTCCACTTCCGTACCCATGGGGGTGGCGGAATGGATGAATTGCGATCCGGTGAAGGGATTGCCGGTGCCGGTTGCGATCACGGGTAAGGCAGCTGCCAAACCCAGCCGCAAGAAGCCGCCGTTTCTCTGGGTCACGGTGAATATAAAGGAATTCGGCGCATTATTCTGGATCACAACCGTACCTAAGATATTCGTCGTGAACGCGGCGTTGGCGGATTTTACATCCACGCCATCGTTACCGGTAGCTTGGAAGTAGTTTTCCAGGGGTACGGCGCCCCCAGCCGTGATAGCGGCCTTTACGGGCACAGCGCTCACAGTGGCGACCAAAAGAACGGCTGCCAGACTTTTCCTCCAACTCTTCTTGACTTCATTCATGCTATTCATCTCGACCTCCTTGTAAATGTGAGACTGAGCATTACTAAATCTATCGGACTCTTTTTTTCGGAACTTTAGGGAATCCTTTCCCTTTATTTTCCCGAAGGACCTTTAGCGTGCAACCATGCTCAAGCTCCATACCCAATTATGGGGGGTGGCGGAAATAAAAACAATTATTTGTTTTCGCCCAGTAATAATGGTATGGAAAAGGCCTTTCCGCTTTCCACCCCGGGACGTTTTCAGGCCATTTCAGAAATTACTTGCATGGGTGGATCCGCTTTTGGGGCCTATGCGATGCGCCTCGCGGGAAAATCCCGGAAGTATGCTACTGTAACGCGTACGCTACTAGTGTGGCGGGCGGGGGGATGCCTGGAACGGGCGGGATGGGAGCGAAAAAATACCCCGGGGGCATGGCTTCCCGGCCGCTCGGCCGGCGCTTTGTCCCTGTATTTATATGGGACCGGAGGGAATCACGGGGAATGGCCGGGAAATGACCCAATCCCTGCGCCGGCCGGAGCCCAAGACAAGCGGAAAGGGCGGCCAGGATCGCGAATCCGGTTATTTAATTGTTGCGTCGCCATGTTCGTTTCCGGCAACCCCGCCCGGATAGCTAGGTTTAAGGCATCCGGTAGAGATACGGCAAGCGCCAAGCGGACCGCAGGTCCGGGGGAACCGCAGCATGCAAATCAGCCATATCAAGTATTTCCAGAATTGGATCCCCATCATCGGGAAGTGGATGTACGAGGAATGGTCCTATGCCTTTCCCTTGCGGACATTGCAGGACATCCAAAAAAACCTTTTCGGCCGCATGAATGAGAATGAAATGCCCATCACCCTGGTGGCCCATGACGAACGCGGCGTGCTGGGCACCGCGTCCCTCAAGGCTTCGGACATGGAAACCCTGACCGAGCTGACTCCGTGGCTGTCGTCCGTGTACGTCCATCCCGATCATCGCGGGGAAGGCGTGGCCCAGGCCTTGGTCTCCGAGATCGAGAAGATCGCGCGCCGGCAGGGCCATGGCAAGCTGTACGTTTTCAACCCCATCACCCAAGGCGTGTTCGAGAAGCTGGGCTGGTCCGTGCTGCAGACCTTGCGATACGGCGGCAAGGAACTGGGCATTTTGGTGAAGGACATTTCCGCGCCGGCTTGACGGGCCAATGCCGCAGATGGCATCACCCCGGAACTTTTCCGGCCGCCGGAACCGCCGCCCCAGGTAACACGGCGGATACCTCGGCAGGAGTCGCGGCCGCAACCGTAACCCTGCCCGCTTGGCCCAGGTCCGCATCCCGCCACGACGCCAAGGTGATCAAGCGCGCGCCCCGCTGGAAGGTGAGGTAGGACCAGGCCCAATTGATGAGGACGATGATGCGGTTGCGGTGCCCCACCAGGTACATGATATGCACGAAAAGCCACATGGCCCATGCCGGGAAGCCGGACAGCTCCAGGCCGTGGAATTCCGTCACGGCGAAGGAGCGCCCGATCACGGCCATGATTCCCTTATCCAGGTAGCGGAAAGGTTTTCTGGATTTCTTGTCCAGATCGCGGAGGATATTGGTTCCGACGGCCAAGCCTTGCTGCATGGCCACGGGCGCCAAGCCAGGCAAGGGTCCTTTCGGCGTCTCGAAATGCGCCTGATCCCCGATGACGAACGCTTCCGGATGGCCGGGCACGCTCAAATCCTCCGCCACCAGCACCCGGCCCTGGCGATCAAGCGGAACCCCGAGCATGCCGTTCAGCGGCGAAGGCTTTACGCCGGCTGCCCACAGCACGGTGGCGCTCTCGATGAATTCATCGCCCAGGCGCACGCCCAGCGCCGTGATTTCGGTAGCGTGGCGGCCCATTAATACTTCTACGCCTTTTTTCTCCAAGGCGAGCTTGGCTTTCTCCGAAAGCGCGGGCGAGAAGGCCAACAGCAAACGCGCATCGCCCTGCACCAGGACGACCCGGATCCGCGCGGATTCGATATTGTCGAATTCCGTGGATACGATGGAATGCGCCAGCTCCGCCAAGGCTCCCGCCAATTCAACGCCCGTGGGACCGCCGCCGATGACGATGAAGGTGAGCAAGCGCGTCTGCACCTTGGGGTCCTTTTCCTTTTCCGACAACTCCAGCGCGGTGAGGACGCGCCGGCGGATCTCCAACGCCTGCTCGATGGTCTTCAATCCGGGAGCCAAGGGTTCCCAATCGGTGTGTCCGAAATAGCTGTGGCTGGAACCGCATGCCATCACCAGGTAATCGTACGGGTGGCGATCGGATTCGGTGATGACGGTTTTGCCGGCCAGGTCCACGGAAAGGACGTTTTCCATGAGCACGTTGGTATCCGTTTGCGCGCCCAGGATCTGGCGGATGGGCATGGCGATGTCCGAAGGATTGAGCGAGGCGGTGGCCACCTGGTATAGCAAGGGTTGGAAAAGATGATGGTTCTTGCGATCGAGCACGGTGACCTTCACCCGGCCCGATTTGCCAAGGAGCTTGGCGGCCTTAAGCCCGCCGAAGCCTCCGCCTATTATGATGACGTGTGGTTTCATGCACCTCAAGTTAATTTTGCGCCGGGCCCGGGGCTAGTTCCCGCGCCGGAAGCGTGGCTAAATACCTAATTTTGTGTTTTACGGAACGGTAGGGCCGGTACGGTAGGAAGGATGCGCAATGGACACGGGGAAAAGCGGCGAAGCGGGAAAGGCTTTGGAGGCCATCGTCAAGGCGAAGCGGGATTTCGCCCGGGCCCTGAACGAAGACATGGTCGCTTTGCTCGCCATGCTGCCCGGCGACTGGGCAGGCCGGATCAAGGCCAATTTCGAGCCGCGCGGTCCCAGCGGCCCCAACCTCTGGGAAATAGCCAACCTGCTGGGCGGGTGCTTCAATGCCAATCCGCTTTCCGAGCATGCGCGCGCGGAATGCGTGCAATGCATAACGCGCATCCGCGAGTTCCAGGGGAAGCTGGCGCGCGAATCCTCCGTACCCACCACCGTGGTGTTCGGAACCTCCGGATGGCGCGAAGCCATCGGCGAGGGATTCACCATTCTCAACGTCCATAAAGTGGTGCGCGGCATCATCGCCATGATGAAGACGGATGCGTTCCTGCGCGCGAACGGGTATTCGGATTTCCGCCAAGTGAAAGCGGCGGGCATCTCGGTGCAGCGCGACAACCGTTTCATGGGCGACGAGTTCATGGCCTGCGCCATGCGCGAATTGGCGGCCGAGGGCATCCGCATCCACGACGCCGGCGAATGCCCCACCGGCGTGGGCTCCGCCATCCTCACCGAGCTCAAGGCCGCCGGGTCCATCAACTTCACGCCTTCCCACAATCCCATGGAGTACGCAGGGATCAAGTTCAATCCCGCGGACGGCGGTCCCGCGGACGTGGATCTCACCTCCTTGATCGAGGACCATGCCAACGCCCTGATGCGCTCCGCGGCGCCCTTCGAAAGGGCCGCGACCGATTTCCGGCCCTTGCGCAACGTGGTGGACGCGGCCGGAATGTTCACCGCCTTCGTGGAGAAAAAGAGCAAGGTATTCCAACTGGACGTTTTGCGCGCCTGGTTGCGCGCCAATGCCGGCGAGCTTTTCATCGCGGTTGACAATATGCATGGCTCCTCGCGCGGGTATATCCAGAATCTGCTGGGGGCGGAGACCTTGGGCGCATTGGAAGCCGCCGAGGCCATCCGCTTCTACAACACCGAGGACGATTATTCCTTCCACGGCGTGAAGCCGGAACCCAACGCCAAGAACCAGGCCATCCTCATCGAAGAGCTGCGCAAGGCCGGCCGCAAGCTGAACCTGGCGGTGGCGCTCGATCCCGATGCCGATCGGATCCGCTTCGCGGACGCGCGCCTGGACCTGGACATGAACCGCTTCGGCGCCATCGGATTCGCCAACCTGCTGCGGCGCGGCCTTAAGGGCGGGCTGGCCACCACAGTGCCGTCTTCCGGGTTCGCCCCGGAAATCGCCCGGAAGCGCAGGGCCAGGGTTTTCGAGACCGCGGTGGGTTTCAAGAACTTCCGCAGGCCTTTAAGCAGCGGCGAGGCCATGATGGCCTACGAGGAGAGCGACGGCATTTCCTTCACCGGGCATACTTTGGAGAAATGCGCCTTGGCGGGCTTCCTCTCCGCGCTGGATTCCATGGCGTCCTCCGGCCGCAACCTTTCCGATCTCTATCTGGATCTGCGCCGCGAATACGGTTGGTTTTATCCGGGCAAGGGCGGAGCCGATGTCAAAGGCGTAAGCGTGGAAGCCTGGCAGCGTTATAAGGATGCGGTGATGAAGGTGCTGGAAGGCGGCTTGGTCAAGGAAGGCGACAAGCTCACGGTGGGCGGCCGGGAAAAAGCCGTGGCCCGCACGGATATTTCCGACGGCCTCAAAATAGTCTTCACCGATCGCAGCTGGATCCTGTTGCGCCCTTCCGGAACCGAGCCCAAGTTCCGTTACTATTACGAGGTGGTGGGGGAGAGTGAACTGGCGAACGCCGACGCCTTGTTGGGGGAGTACGGGCTGGCCGCGGAAGCCATCCTAGCCAAGGCCAGGGAGAAGGCGGGCCCGGCCTGAAAAGTCCGGTTACCCCCGGCGGCTATTCAGGAGCGGAAAATGGAGGCGGAATTCGCTGCCCTGCCCCGGGGCCGAATCCACCATGATCATGCCTCCGTGATCTTTGACGGTCGCGGCCACATTGGCTAGGCCCATTCCGGTTCCGGTCCCGCCCTTGGTGGAATACTTCGCCTCGAACAGGCGCGAACGGGTTTCCTCCGTCATGCCCAAGCCCCGGTCGCGCACGGAAACCACCGCGAAATCGGGTAATCCGGAAACGCCTTCCAAGCGGGAGGTCTTGACGGTGATCTCGCCGCCGCGAGGCATGGCGTCCCGGGCGTTGAAGAACAGATTGATGAAGACATTGTGGAGCTGCCACCGGCAGCCTTCCATCCCTGCGGCGCCGGGCTGGAAATCGGTGATGAAGGTGACGGCGCCGCCCAACGCGCCCCGCGTCATGGAAAGGGATTGCCTCAGGACTTCATGCAGATCCAGGGGCTCCTTGGCATTCGCGGATGGGCGCGTGAAGCTCCGCAATTCGCGTACGGTAGCCTGGCCGGTGGCGGCGGCCAGGAGTATGTTCCGCGCGAAGTCGTCCACCCTGCTCCGCTTGCCTTCCGGCGCCGTCTGCGTGTCCAGGATCAATTCAGCAAAACCGGTTATGGTAGCCAGGACGTTGTTGAAATCGTGCACGACGCCTTCCGTCACCAAGCCCAAGGTTTCCAACCGCCACATGCAGTCGCTGTTATCCGGACGGAGCGGCTCCGGACGGAGAGACTCCGGGCGGAGTTCCTGGGAACGGAGTCCCGCCGGGCCGGGGTGCATGCATTCGCCATCTTTACGGGTGAGCTTGATCATGGTTTCGCCTAAGGGAGTTCGAGGCCCAGGAGGACCGCATTCTGATCGCGGCCGTGTCCGGCTTCCGGTTTGAGATCGCGCCAAATGCTTTCCGCCATTTGATCGACGGACGCAAGGCCATGGGAGAGGATGCATTCCTGGAGACGGGTAGCCTCCTGGCCGTTGAGGATGCCGACTTCGGACCCGGGCGGTTCCTGTTGCGAATAGAGGAACAACCTGTCCCCCCTGTTGAAAGGCATTTCGCACAAGGTGCAGCCGGGCTCACTCTCCGTTCCCAAAGGGGATCCGGAGAAGGTGAGCAATTGCGGGCGGGCCTCGCCCAGGCCGACGAAGCATTGGGACGGGTAGCCTGCGGGCAGGATTTCGATGCGCCGTCCCGCTTGGTAGATGCGGATGAACAAGGCTCCCACATTGTGCCGTTTCAAGGCTCCCGCCAGAACCACCTGGTTCAGATCCCGCATGAACTCCCGGCCCGACAATTCCCGCGTGCGGGCTTTGTCGAAAAAGGTTTTGACGAGTACGGATATGTAGAAGCTTTCCGAATCCGCGCCGCTGACGTCCGCCATGAGGATGTCATAGCCGAAGCGTTTGCGGCAGGCCATGACCAGCTTATTCTGGGGCGATTCGTCCAGCAGGCGGCACAGGGCGTAAGGGAGCCCCAGGTTCCCCAAATCCAGCACGGTGGAAGCTCGGAAAGGCGAGGCCAACGGAACGGCATCGGTCGGGGCGCTCTCCTTCCGGCGGCGGAGCGCTTCGTTGGCGATGCGATGGACCCGGATGCGGAACTCTTCAACGTGGATGGGCTTATCCAGGAAATCCGCCACGCCGTGCCGGAGCAATTCCACCACGGTATTCTTGGAGGCGAAGCCGGTGACCACCATGACGGGGATGTTGTGCCCGCGCCGGCGCATTTCCGTGAGGAGTTCGATGCCGGAGAGATTTGTCATGTCCAGATCCACCACCATGAAATCCACGGCCGCGGGAGCGGCTTCCGTATTCTCCAACCGCTCCAGGGCGGACTGGCCGCTGAAGGCGGTGGATACCAGGTAGTCGTCCATTTCCAAGATCATTGCCATGGTCTCCAAGGCCGCCTTGTCATCGTCTACCAATAATGCGTGGATGGTTTTCATGGTGGGAGCCGCGCGGTTAGAAGTCTTTCAATTCATCGTCCGTCAAAGGGATCACGGATTCGGCGCGTTGCTCGCGGCTCCCGGCCATGGCGTACTCGCCGGACGATTCCGATTCCGGCGCGGCCGAGTGGGGACGGTTCGTGGAGCGGACCTTGAGCGAAGCCGCGACGGCCGCCTTGGGACGATTCACAGGCTGGCTCACGGGACGGCTCATGGGACGATGGGTCTGGGCGGCCCGGGCATTGGACCTGGCCGGCGCCATTTCCGGTTCCGCCCTCTGCGCCGAACCGGCGGTTCCGCCTTTCACCACCATTATCAAAGCGGACACCATGTCGCCCAATTCCTTGGCCTGCGCGTAGAGTTCCTCGCTCGCGGAGGCGGACTCTTCCGCATTGGCGGCATTGGATTGGGTCACCTTGTCCATCTGTTCCACCGCGGTACCGATCTGACCGATGCCCTTGGACTGCTCGTCGCTGGCGGCGGACACTTCGCTGATCAATTGCGCCAGCTTGCGCACGCTTTCCAGGATGCGTTCCTGGATGCCGGCTACTTCCGTAGAGGCGTTCACGCCCTGCTCGGCGTTGCGTTGCGATTCTTCGATCAGGGAAGAGGTGGTCTTGGCGGCTTCCGCGCTGCGGCGGGCCAGATTGCGCACTTCCTCGGCCACCACCGCGAAGCCTTTGCCGGCATCCCCCGCGCGGGCCGCTTCCACTGCGGCGTTCAAAGCCAGCAGATTGGTCTGGAAGGCTATCTCGTCGATGGTCTTGATGATCTTGGCGGTTTGATCGGAGGATTCCTTGATCTTGCCGATGGCCTGGCCCATGCGTCCCATGGCGTCTTTGCCGTTCTCGGCCGCGCCGCGCGCTTCTTCCGCCATCACCGTGGCCTGGCGCGCGTTCTCGCTGTTCTGGCGGGTCATGGAAGAAAGCTCTTCCAGGGACGCGGAGGTTTCTTCCAGAGAAGAAGCTTGCTCGCTGGCGCCTTCCGCCAATTGCTGGCTGGTCTGGCTCACCTGGCCGGAGGCGGAGGAGATCTGGGTGCTGCCCGCTTCCAGGGATCCAATCACGCGCTTGAGGGCGTTGCCGATGGAGCGGCTGAGGAATATGCCGATGGCTGCGGACAACGCTACCGAGAGGGCCAGGCCGCAGAGCAATCCGTTCACCGATGAGGAGATGGCGGATTTGATTTCCGCTCCGGCCTTGTCTCCATGATCGGAGTTCCAGACCACCAGTTTGTTGACGGTCGCATCGTACTTGTCGAACGCGGGCCGTATCTGGTTATCCAGCACCAGGGTGGCTTCGGCGGTTTTGCGGGCGCGGCTCAAAGGCAGGTAAATCTGCTTGACCGCGTTCAGGTAGGCTTCCTGCGCCGGCGCGATAGAGGAAAAGAGCGCTCGATCTTCGGGCTGGGTGATGGTGCCCTGGTAGTCCTGCGTGATCTTATTCATGGTTTCCAGCTCTTTGGCCATAGAGCCTTCCACGGCGTCCTTTTTGGCGGCATCCTGGCTGAGCAGATGCTGGGAGAGGAATTCAAAGTGGTTGTTAGCCGCGGTTTCCAAGGAACCAATGGCCGCGACACCGGGCAGGCAATCGCCGGTGATGATCTTCTGCAGCTTGCCCACTTCTTGCAGGCGCGTGAAAAGGAAGCCGCCCAGGCTGAGCAGGACTACCAGTACCGCGCCGAAACCCAGGTATAATTTTGCGCTTAGGCTCATTTTTGCGAACATTTTGAATCCTTTTCCAATGATGATGAAACTCGCCAACCAGAGCATCTGACACCGGGTACATAGGCAACTCCCATGCCAGCGCGCTGAAGGACGCGGGTTCGGGAAAAAACTTCCGGTTGCGCGCGCCTATCGGGGATTCCCTAACGTCCCTGGCGGTCGCGGACCGGAAGGGGCGCGGGAAAAGGGGTGGCTTATTCTGGTGCCCGCTACGGTTGACGATTCCCTAACCCGCTGTAAGATCTGGGTTTAACGTCGGAACCGAATTTGGTCGGGGCTGGATTTTGGTCGCCTATGCGGGCCCGCCGCGATTAAGGCTTTTCCGTGACGGGCTTTACAAGAAATGCGGAGACGGGGTTTATATTTAGGTTCCATAGGTAAGCTCCCATGCACTTGCAATTGAACACCCGCTTGATCCAGGTCACCTTGACCCGCGCTCCCGGCTACCTGCATTTCCTGATAACCGGCGCCTATGATTTCGAGGATTTCAGAGTGCTTGTGCTAGGGTGCCGCGATGAATGCGTCAAGGCGGGCATGACCAGGGCCTTGTTGGACATCCGTTCGGTAGCCGGGGATATTCCCGGCCTTGAGCGCTACAACCTGGGCGTATTGTTCGCCGAAACATGGGGCGGCAGGTTGAAGGCCGGCATCCTTTCCCCGCGGGATCGGATCAATAAGCTGTTTGAAAACACGGCTGTGAACCGCTATGCGCAGGTCCTGGTGCACGCGGAAGAAGAGGCGATCCTGGAGTGTTGTTGACACCGTGAATACGGGCAGCGGGGATCCGCTGCCCCGCGGATGGGATATCCTCTTTAAAAATCCTTGAGATCTTCCTCGCTCAAAGGCAGGATTGTTTCCGAGCCGGCGACTGGGCCATGCCCATTGCGTTTTGCTTTGGGCGTGGGTTGCGGTGTCCAATCGCCGGTCGGAATAGCTTGCGCGGCCTTTTTCCCGGCATCGGCCGGCCGCAGAATACGGGTGGGGGAAGCGGCTACGGCGGCGCCCTGCTTGTGCCGGCCGCGGGCCGCGCCTGCGATCGCGACGCGGGACCCGGAATCCTCTTGCGGGGAGGTTTGGAAACCCTCCTCTCCGCGGCCCCGCACGATGCCCACCAGGACGCGGACCATGTCCGCCAATTCCTTGGACTGCGCGAACATCTCTTCGCTGGCAGATGCGGATTCTTCCGCGCTGGCCGCGTTGGATTGCGTCACCTGGTCCATCTGCCCCATGGCGGAGCCGATTTGATCGATGCCGCGCGCTTGCTCGTCGCTGGCCGCGGAAACGTCCGCGATCAGTTGCGCCAGCTTCTGCACCTTGGCAACGATGCGGGATAGGATATCGCCGACTTCATTGGAGACGGATACACCCTGCACCGCATTGCGTTGGGAGTCTTCGATGAGGGAAGCCGTGGACTTGGCGGCTTCCGCGCTGCGGCGGGCCAGGTTGCGCACCTCCTCGGCCACCACCGCGAAGCCTTTGCCGGCATCGCCCGCGCGGGCCGCTTCTACGGCCGCGTTCAGGGCCAGCAGATTGGTCTGGAAGGCTATCTCGTCGATGGTCTTGATGATGCGGGCGGTCTGATCCGCCGACTCCTTTATCTTGCCGATGGCTCGGCCCATGCGATCCATGGCGGTGCGGCTGCCCTCGGCTTCGCCCCGCGCCTCACCCGCCATTTTGTCGGCCTGGCGCGCGTTGTCGCTGTTCTGCTTGGTCATGGCGGCCAGCCTTTCCAGGGAGGCGGATGTCTCCTGCAAAGAAGAGGCCTGCTCGCTGGCGCCTTCGGCCAATTGCTGGCTCGATTGGCTCACCTGGCCGGAGGCGGAGGAGATCTGCTCGCTGCCCGCCGTCAGGGAATCGATCACGCGGGTAAGGCCTTTGCCGATGGAACCGGCCAGGAAAAATCCCATCAACAGTCCGCCCAGGGCCGCCGCGACCGCAAGCGCGGAGAGCAGGTTGCGGATGGCGGCATAGGTGGCCTGGGCATGGGCCAGGGAGGCGTCCACCTGGGCTTGCTGCCGGGCTTTGATCTGCGTGATGTTGGCGTCGAACTTCTTGACCAGGGGGCGTCCCTTTTCGATCCAATAGTCGCGGGCCTGGGTCTTCTTGCCGTTCTCGGAAAGGTAGACGGACGCGTCTTTTTCCTTTTGCAGGGAAAGCCAGAGATCCCGGTTGTCGCCCAGGAGTTGGGCGGATTCGTCCTCTTCCAAATCGTCCTTGAGGGCGTCCAGCACCAGCACCAGGGAATCCCCGCGGATCTTCATTTTCCTGGCCTGATCGGACATCTGATCCGGCAGGACGAAGAGGATGTGCTCCACCACCGCGCGCTGCCAGTTGTTTTCGATTTCCTTGATTTGCTGGACCTTCTGCGCATGCACGAAATCCACTGCGCCGATTTTCCTGATCTGTCCGTTCAGGGATTTTGCCGCCAGGATGCCGCGCGCGCCCATGAATCCGATCATGGCGGCGAGCGCGGAAAATCCCAGCAGGAGTTTCGACTTGATGCTGTAGTTCTTGAAGTTCATTGCCATCCCTTTTCCAATGCCGGTTTACCGAGGCCGGACGCCATGATTCAGAGACGGGAAACCGCGGATTCGGCGCCGGCGTTCTCGCCGGAACCGATGGCCTCGAGCTCTTGCCTCATCAGGATGCGATCCGCGTCCAGCAGCAGCACCACCTTCTGGCCCACCTTGCCCATTCCGGAGATGAAGGAAACGTCCACGGCCATGCCGAAGCTGGGAGGCGGTTCGATTTGCTCCGCCGTCACGTCCAACACTTCGGAAACCTCATCGACGATGATCCCCATGGTGACGATGGAACCGGCGGACTGCAGTTGCACTACGATGATGCAGGTGCGATCGGTGTCCTGGCGCCCTTCCATCCCGAACTTGAGGCGGAGATCCAGAACGGGGATAACCTTGCCGCGGAGGTTGACCACACCGCGCACATAGGCGGGCGTGCGCGGCATGCGGGTCACGGCGAGCATTCCGATTATCTCCTGGACCTTCAGGATCCCTATCCCGTAGGCCTCGGGGCCCAGTTTGAACGTGAGGTATTTTCCTGCCGACATATTGGTTGTCCTTTCCATTGCCTTGTCTTAACGGGCTTCAGAAGCTAGAACCCGAGTTTCATGAGACCGTCCAAATCCAGGATCAGGCCGACGCAGCCGTCCGAAAGGATGGCGCCACCGGAGAGGCCGGGGATGTTTTGGAATTCCGTCTCCAGTTTTTTGATCACGATCTGCTGCTGCCCCAGCAATTCGTCCACCGGAAAGGCGGCCTTGCGGCCTTCGCTTTCGGCGATGACGATGAGGCGGGAGATCTGGCCGCCCGGGATTCCGGTAGCGTGGAAATAATCCTTAAGGGGGAAAAAGGGGACCAGCTCGCCTTGCACGGAAAGCATTTCGCCCTTGCTCTTGACGGTAAGCCGATCCTTCTCGTCGAACGGCACGATGCGCACGATTGAGAGGGTGGGGAAGACGTAGCGTTCCTCGCCGATGCGGACCACCATGCCGTCGATGATGGCCAGCGTCAGCGGCAGCCAGATGCTGAAGGTGGTGCCCTGCCCGGGTACCGAGTGGATGTCGATGCGGCCGCGCAGGATTTCGATATTGCGCTTGACCACGTCCATGCCCACTCCCCGGCCGGACAGTTCCGTCACCTGCTTGGCGGTGGAGAAGCCTGCCTCGAAGATGAATCCCCAGACTTCCTTGTCCGGGGGATTCGGGTCATCCTTCAAAAGCCCGCGGTCGCGCGCTTTGGCCAGGATGGCTTCGCGGTTTAGACCTTTGCCGTCGTCGGAGATCTCGATGCAGACGTTGCCGCCCTTCTGGAAGGCGCTCAATTTCACGGTCGCTACGGCGGGCTTGCCGGCGCGCAGGCGTTCTTCCGGGTCGGACTCGATGCCGTGGTCGAGCGAGTTGCGCAGCATATGCACCAGGGGATCCCCTATTTTCTCCACCACGGTTTTGTCCAATTCGGTCTCTTCGCCTACCGTCACGAAATTCACGCCCTTGCCGCTGTTCTTGGATAGGTCGCGCACCAGGCGCGCCATCTTCTGGAAGGTGGGCCGCACCGGCACCATGCGCAGGGAGGTGCCCATTTCCTGGAGTTCGCGGGTGATCTTGTCGAGCTGCCCCATCTGTTGCACCAGCTTGGGCGAGACGCGGCCCTTCAATTCGGGCGATCCCTGGATCATGGATTCGGCGATCACCAATTCCCCTATGGTATCCAAAAGCCGATCCAAGCGTTCCGCGTCCACCTTGACGGTTTCCTTCAGGTTGGCCACCGGCGCGGACGAGACGCTTTTCTGGGTACGTAACGCCTGGGCTACCTGCTTGGCCCCGGCCTGGCCGGACTCCACCAGCATCTCCCCCAGCTTAAGGGTGTTGGCCGGATCGGCCTGCTTGATCAGCGCCGCTTCCAGGGCCTCCGGGGCGATGGCGCCGGAGGCCACCAGGATGTCCCCCAGCTTGGGCTCCGGGGCCTTGCCCGTCAGCAGTTGGCGGATGCGGGCGCGCAGCGCGGCGGATTGCCCGCGGGCCGCCTGGTCGTCCTCTCCGTTCACGCCTTTCTTAAGATCGGCGATGGCCCGTTTCAGGAACGCCACCGCGTCGAATACGCAATCCATCACCTGGCCCTGCAACGCTAAGTGCCCATTGCGGATTTGATCCAGCATGTTCTCGGCTTCATGGGAAAGGATCTTGATCCCATCCAGCCCCAGGAATCCGGCCACGCCCTTGATGCTATGGAAGGCGCGGAACACCGCGTCCAGCAGATCCCGGTTGCCGGGATCCGTTTCCAGACTGAGAAGGTTGAGGTCGGAGGCTTCCAGATGCTCGCATGCCTCCACGATAAAGTCCCCCAGGATGGAGGTATCCGCATCGGGGGGAAGCAGGAACGACTCGCCGTCCGTCTGCATTTCGGCCTGCCCGGTCACGGCCATTTCGGCGCTCATGCGGCGCCTACGGGCATAGGCAGATCATGCGCAGCATGGATGGTTTCCAGGAAGTTCACCACCGTATCCAGGATAAGGGGAGCATCGTCTTCCGGCGCCTTGTCCAGCCGGGTTAAGACCGTGGCCAGCGCGCGCGAGGCCATGCAGATGCGGGCCTTGCCGCAGCTCCGTGCCAAGCCGGCCAATTCCAGAAAACCTTTGGAAACCTGTTCGACGATGTTGGGGCAATCGATGGCCAAGGTGGCGAGCGCCATCAGGCTGCGCGCCCTTTCCGAGAGATCCGCTTCCGCCGGCGTCCTGAATCCCCGCATGAGTTCGGCAGTTTCCATGTTAGCCCTCCTGTCGCCGCGGCGATGTTGCCGTCGGGTCCGCGCAAGGGGATATGGCAAGGTCCGTGCCATTCGTCACGAGAGTTCGGAATTCCCGATGGGAAGAGGGGAAAGCCTTATCCGGCGGTTTGCCCGAGAGTTTACCGGAGAGTAAAGGGGTGGACAAATTCGGAGCGGGGCGGCGGGGCATTCCCGCAAATCCGGTCCGGAGTTGGGCTTAGGCAGGGTACTGAATTTGGCCGGGATCCGAATTTGGGCGGAGGTGAAGGCCGTTGATTTCCCCGACCCCTAAAACGCCCAGGCCATACGCTCCGGGCATAAAGGCCCTCAGGCCCGCTTTTCAGTATCGCAAAAGCTTATGGGGATAAGTCCCGGCGGCATTCGCCAGCACAAGCCAATAAATTCCCGCGGGAAAGGCGGCCTGAGGCAGATCCAAACGACTGTCGTTTCCCTTGCCTTGGAATTCCCGCAACGTCCTTCCAAAACCATCCTTTAAGGATGCCTTCCAATCGCCGTTTGAGCCTGTCTGGAACCTGAGTCCACCGGCATCCCACCCCAATACCCGGAAAGGATCGGAGCGGGGAGCCGCATTCTTCCCCTTCTCCAAGCGGTCTATGCCCGACGACGACTCACCCGGGCCGAACTGGTTCAAGGTATACCAGGCCTCATTGGTCCAGAGCGGCCGTCCGGACTTGGAAGCGATGGATTTGATCTTGACGTCCATCACGTATCCGACGCCTCCCGCCTTGAGGCCGCTGACGCCCAGGACCACCCTATCCCCCGAGGGCGTGAGGGCCGCCGAGGTAATGGCGCGGGTCTGGGTTCCCTGCGGCAGATTGTTATAGACTGAGGTGGGCGTATAAGTCCAGGTGCGGATATCGTAATTGGCGGGGTTGGCGGCCGAAGCGTCCACGGGCTCGGTGAATTGCAGTTCCACCTTGTCCGGCCCCAGCGATCGGACGGCCAGGAAATCGAAGACCGGGTTATTGTTGGGCTTCAGCTTGTTCAGGGCCCAGTACATCGGCCCGTTCGCGCCCGTCCAGGTCCAGAAGGAGGCATTCTGGGCGCCTATCCCTCCCAGGTAAATGGCCCCGTCCGGACCGATCTCGATATGGTTGAACGCGGTTTGGAATCCGCCCGAGAATTTGAACACCGCGCCCTGGTATTCCCCATTGATCCTTTCCAGGAAACACCTTTGCAATCCGCCGAAGCGAACGTCCCCGATCAGGAGTTGTCCCGCGTACGTTCCCTGGGTGAGCAGGGTGGGATCCGTGGGTGAAGCGGAGATATCCCCATGCGGCATCCAGATGGCGGGAGGCGAAGCGGGTTTATCGTCGAAAGCCCCTCCTACCGTATTCTTAAAGCCGTAGAAGCGGCCCGCCTGGAGGTGATTCAACTTGCCGGCCGGTACCCAATTCCCTTGATTGTCCGTCTGGAAAATTTCCCCGCCCGGACCGAAGTTCAGGCCGTTGGGAGTGCGGATGCCGCTGAGCACCACCTCCGCGGTCCCGGTCTCTTCGGAGATCTTGATCAGGGAGGCGCGGTTCTTGTTTTTGTTCGCCAGGTTTTGATCATCGCTGCTCTTGGTGGCATCCCAAGCGGTGGAAAGGGCTACGTAAAAATACCCTTTGCCATCCGCCTCCTTGCGGTACAAGGGCCCGAAGGCGAATTCGTGGAAGTTGTTGCTCCATCCATAGGTGTATATCGTGCGGTATTTGCCGGCCAGCGAGTCCTTGGCCGGATCCATGGCGAACTCGCCCTTGTCCAGGCCCAGGATCTCGACCAAGCGGGTTTTCTCGGTCATGAAGATGCGTCCGTCGTGCACCAACAGGCCGGTGGCGCAAAAGATATTGCTCGCCAACCTCTTTACCGTAACGCCGGCAGAGCTGTTCCCGCCTACCCCGCTTACCACATACAGGTTTCCCGGTATCACCGGTTTATTGAAAACCGGCTCATGGGTCAAGACCAGGAGTCGGCCGTCAGGCAGGAATTGCATCCCTGTCACCTGGGGTTGAAAGTCGGTGGGACGGAGGTCTACCAGATCATAGCCGGGATGGACCTTCGGTAAGGGTTGCGCCCGCGCAACCGGAGCCAAACCCAAGAAAAACAATAAACCCCAAGCCAGCCCGGTTCCGGCAGGGATAGGATGTCGGCCTGGAAATCGCATCGAAGATCCTTTATGAATGTGAATGCATGCTGCATTGAAAAGAAATTGGAAGGGTGCAGTCCAACAAGGAATTTAGGCCGGGGAGAGAGCAGGCAACCCCTTCCCGGGGGAGGTGCGGATTATCTGTACTCTCAAGAAGACAGTGCCTTTTTTAGACCTCAATGGAATTAGGGAAAGTTGGATTTAATACCGGTTCAGGCGTCATTTCCACGTACTCAGGCGAGTACGGGAACTTTTCCCTTTGGGGCCTTACAGGGATTAATTAAGGATACAGCGCTTAGGTTGGGACTGGACTATACTAGAAACCGAGGGCTATTCATGAAAATCGTATTTTGGGAACGCGGCGACATCCATTTCATAAATGCAATCCGGGTTTTCGCGGCTTTGGTATGCGCCCCCTTGGCGGCGGATGTGGAGTTGTGGCATCCCATCGATATTTCCTTTACCACCACCGCCACTTTCGCCAACCCCTTTCAGGACGTTTCCCTGGATGCCACTTTCACCGGCCCGGGAAATACCGTCCTGAAGGTTCCCGGATTCTACGACGGCGGCAATACATGGAAGGTCCGCTTCGCCCCTACCAAGGTCGGTAATTGGACCTATGTGACCTCGTCCCCGGATGCAAAATTGGGCAATGTTTCCGGCAGCGTCACCTGCATCGCGAATACCCAGGCGAACGTGCACGGACGGATTTCCGTGGATGCGGCCAATCCCCATCACTTCCGGTATGAGGATGGGACGCCCTATTTCCTGCTGGGCGGCGAAATAGACTGGTTGGCTCTGATCGACATCAGCGATGCCACCCTGGTGAAAGCCAAGCGGATCATCGATATGTATGCCGCCGCCGGGTTCACCCAGATCCTGATGAACGGCTATGCTTGGGATACCGCTTGGAAGCCCGGCAAGAGCGGTCCCGATGACTACGGCCCGCCCGATATGTTCGCCTGGGCGGGAAGCAACGGCACCCCGGATCATTCCAAACTGAACGCGGCATACTGGGACCATTACGATAAGGTCATCGACTATATGTTCCAAAAAGGCATGGTGGCTTACATCTTCTGCAAGGTCTACAACAAGTCCGTGAATTGGCCGGCCAAAGGTTCCAAGGACGACGAGTTGTATTTTTCCAACCTCGCCGCCCGGTATCAGGCTTACCCGAACATCGTCTGGAGTTTTTCCAAGGAATCCTATAACGAACCCGATCACGCCTATATCCACAAGATGATGGATTTGATCACCGCCAAGGACGCCTATAAAAGGCTGCGCACCACGCATGATGATCTGGGAAGAGGGGCCGATTATGCGGCGGATCCCGCCATGAACACCAACCTGGATTTCCGCACGGATCAACAACAAGCCAACGTTTACGCCACCGCCATCGGGCAGCGCAATCAGAAGAACTGGCCCATCTACAATGCCGAACTTGCTTATGAGATCGGCAACGACGGCGGGAAAACCTATTCGTCGGTGCAAAGCAAAGAGGAGGTGCTGAAAACCGTTTATGAGGTCCTGATGGCTGGCGCGTATCCCGCTTACTATTACACCTATCATGCCTGGGACGTGGTGAAGACCACGGAGGTGCCCAATGGGCTGAAGTTCTACGGCTTCCTGTCCGGCTTCTTCAACAAGACCAGATGGTATGATCTGGCTCCCGACGAAACCCTGTTGGGAACCAAGGGCGGGAACCATTGCCTGGCCAAAGCGGGTTCGGAATACCTGGTGTACCTCAGCAACGGCGGCTCCACCACTTTGAACATCGCCGGGGCGAAGGGGACTTTGAAGGGTACCTGGATGAACGCTTACACGGGCGCCGAGCAAGCCGCCGGTCCGTTCCCTTCCGGTTCGGCGAACCTGACGGCTCCGTGGAGCAATGCCCCTTCCCTGCTTTGGATCGACGATGGCTCCTCCACCCATGTGAATCCGGGTATCCGCGGCGGGACGGCCCAGGGCCCCGTCGCAGGCGTCTCCGGGCCCTATCGCCTGGCCTTCTACTCGCTACAGGGAAAGGCGGCGGGATCCTTGCAAAGCGACAGCCCGGAACCCTTAAGCCTGGCCGGCAAAAGCAACTTTCACCCCGGAGTGTATTTTGTCAGGGTCACCGATGCCGCGGGTATATCCCGCCCGCTGGTGAAGGTTTCCGTCCCGGAATAGATCGGCCGCCGCTTTCTCAAGCGGCCGCTTCCGCCTCCGCCGCGTCCGAGGTAGCCTGGATGTTACTCCCGGCCCGGGGCGGATCCATTTCCTTCACCTTGGTCCGGAAGGTTTGCCGGGCCATGCCGATCATCTCCGCGGCCAGGGTCTTGTTCCCGCCCGTGCGTTTCAATGCCTCCCGGATTAGGGCGTATTCGGCGTCGCGGATGGTAGGCAGGGGGAAGGGGAAGGTCAGGCCGGTTTCCTTGGCGTGGGGCTTGGGCGCGGAGACGTTACTTACGTGTTTCCCCCCGATGGCGGTCTTGAAGGAAGCGCAGGAAAGCACTCCGCCCTGGTGCCGGCTCACCGCGTCGTAGACCATGCCGCGCAATTCCCGCACATTACCCGGGAACGGGTAATTGGAAAGGAGGATCTCCAGTTCCGGCGGGGCCGTGGGCTTGGCCTTGTTTTGTTCCTGCGCGCATTGGGCCAGGAATCGGTCCGTCAGCAGCGGCACGTCCTCCATGCGTTCGCGCAGGGGAGGGATATGCACGTGATGGGCCTTCAACCTGTAGAACAGATCCTTGCGGAAGCGCGGATCGGCTTGCAACTCGTCCAGGGAGCGGTTGGTGGCGGCCACGATGCGCGCGTTGGTGCGTTCTTCCGTTTCCTGACCCAGGCGGTAGTAAGTGCCTTCCTGCAGCAGCCGCAGCAGCTTCACCTGGGACTCAGGTTTCATGTCGCCTATTTCGTCCAGGAACAGGGTGCCGTTGCGGGCCCTGTCGATGAGGCCCTTGCGGTCCTTCTGGGCGCCCGTATAGGCGCCCGAGGCGTGGCCGAAAAGGGAATCGCTGAACATGGCGTCGTCGATGCCGGCGCTGTTGACGCAGACGAACTCGCCGCTCCGGCCGCTGGCCAGGTGCACAGAATTGGCGAACAGTTCCTTGCCCACTCCGGTCTCGCCGGTCAGGAGCACGGGCAGGCCGGTAGGGGCCACGGCTTCGATGTACTTGAAGATGTTCAGGAGCCGGCGTTCCCGCGTTGCGATGGCGCGGAAGCATTCCGGCCGAGAGAGGGTGTCGTCCAGTACGCTGCGCGCCAGCCGCATGGTTTCCGCGTAGGCGGTCTTGTGATCCAGGGCCCGGCCGATGCTGGTGACGAAGCGGTTCTGGTCCACCGGCTTGAGCATGTAGTCGAAGGCTCCGTTCTGGAGGCAGCGCACAGCCGTGTCCACATCGTTGAGTCCGGTCATCATAATGGCGGTGACGTCGGGATGGTTTTCGGTGATGCAGGCCAACAACTCCATTCCGTCCACGTGCGGCATGGTGATGTCCAGCACCGCCACGCAAACGGGATTCTCCTTGAGGATTTCCAGCGCCCGGCGCGAATCCGAACAGGTGATCACGTTTCCATGCCCGTGAATCTGGAGCGCCAGCGCTTCCGATTCCAGGATTTCCTCTTCGTCGTCGACGATCAGCACGGGGATATCGTTTCGCATGGCTGCCTTCCTTAAGCGGTTTGCCGCATTTCCTTGAGGGCGGGGATGCGGATTTCCACCGTGGTCCCCAGGTTCTCTTCGGATTTGATTTCAATGACGCCGCGGTGCTCGCGGATGATCCCGTAGGTGACCGAGAGTCCCAAGCCGGTGCCGCCGTTGTCGCGCTTGGTGGTAAAGAAGGGATCGGCGATCTTGTTAAGCAGCCCGGATGGGATGCCCTTGCCCTCGTCCTCCACGAGGATGCCCACCTGGCCGGAATCCTTCTCATGCCAGGTCACTACACGCACCGACTTGTCGCGCGACTCCAGCGATTGGCAGGCGTTGGTGATGAGGTTGATGAGCACCTGCTCCAGCTTCTGGAAATTGCCGCGGATGCGGGGAATGTTATCGCCATGGGCGATGCTGAAGCGGTCGGTGGATTTCTTGATCAGGTTCTCCACGATGCCCACCGAGGCCTCCACCACCTTTTCCAAAGAGACGGATTCGGACAGATCCCCGCCGTCCATGCGCGCGAAATCCTTGAGGTTGTCCACGATGCGCTTGATGCGCTTGGCGCCCCCGGAAACGCCGCCCAGCAGGGTCTCGAATTTGCCTTCCGCGTTGCCGTAAGGGATGCCGGCCAGTTTCCAGTCGGGATTCTGCGAGGCATGATCGCGCATCACCGGCCGCATATGCCTCCAAAAGGTCTCCATCACGTCGCTGTTCAGCATGATGAGATTGTTGGGGTTGTTGATCTCGTGCGCCACGCCGGAGACCATCAGCCCCAGGCTGTTCATCTTGTCCGCCTGGATCAGCCGCTGTTGGTGTTCGCGCGCCTCTTCCTGCGCCATCTTGTATTCGGTGATGTCGGCGATGACGCCGGCCACCCGGAAGACATCGCCTTTGTCGTCGTGGATCAGGAAGGAACGCATGCGCAGCCAGCGCATCTCCCCGTCCGGGCGCTGGAAGCGGAAATCCTCGTTGAAGGATTGCCGATGCCAGGCGCCTTCCGTGAGGAAGCCGATGCGATCGCGGTCATCGGGATGGACCCTGTCGACGAACATGAAAGGGCGGTTGGCGACGTTGGAGACCGGTATCCCCAAGATGGTCTTGGCCAAGGGGCTCAGGTACAGCATCCTTTCCGTGCGCTTGTCCAGCAGGAAGAAAACCTCCTGGATGTTCTCGGCCATCTGCCGGAAGCGTTCTTCGCTTTCGATGAGGGCGCGTTCGATGCGCTTGCGCTCGGAGACATCGCGGATCACCACTTGCAGCATGCGACTGCCGCCGATGGTGACCAACGTCAAGGTGGTCTCCGATTCGAAGGTGGTATTGTCCGATCGCATCTGGTTCCATTCGAAGCTCTGCGGCGTCCCCGCCAGGGCCCTGGCGCGTATCTCCTGGATGCGTTCCGTGGACCGGATCCCGTCGGGCTGGAATTCCGGGAACCCGCGGGTGACCGGCGAACCGATCAATTCATCGCGCGAAAACCTGAAGATATCCGCCGTGCGTTGGTTGCAATCGAGGATGATCCCGTCCGCCGAAAGGATGATGGCGTCGTTGGCGGACTCGAAGAGGGTGCGATAGCGGGTTTCGTTCTCCAGGATGGCCTTTTCCATCGCCTTGCGCGTGGTGATGTCGCGGATCACCGCCATGACCACGCGCTTGCCCTCCAGCGTCACGCCCACGAAGGTTGTTTCCGTATCGAACAGGCTTCCGTCCCGGCGGTTCATCTTCCATTCGAAGAACTGCGGCTTGCCCTCCATGGCCGCCCCGTGCAGCTTGGCGAGCGCTTCGGATGCGTCCGATCCGTCCGCCAGGACGGGCGGGAAAAAACGCGAAGCAGGGGAGCCCAGGAACTCCTCCCGCGTGCAGCCGAAAACCTCCAGCGCCTTGTCGTTGCCTTCGATCAAGATCCCGTTGTCTCCCACCACAATCGGATCATTGGCCGATTCGAACAGGGTGCGGTATTTTTCCTCGCCTTCCCGCACGGTTTTCTGCATGGACTCCCATTCGGAAATGCTCTTGCGCAATTCCTCCTCTACCCTGCCGCGGCCCTGGATTTCCTGGAACATGTCGCTCAAGGCGCGTCCCACCACCAGCGCCGCGAAGCAGAGCGTCGCCAGATCGAGATTGATCTTGAGGAGATCGGCCTGGTTCATCATGGAGGCGGCGAACCGGCTGGAGAGGATGGCGGGGAGGGGCAGGGTGATGAAAATGGTCCACACCGAAGCCAAGATGGCCATGGCGAAGCCGAAGCGGAGGGCGGACCCGATCAGCAAAATGCCATAGATGAACCAGAATTCCTCCAGGGGAACGTACAGGCTCAACACCAGCAAGGCGGCGAAAACGGCCAGCGATTCGTAGATGATGGAGCGCTTGAATCGCTGCGTCAGGAACATGGCCCGCATGGGATAGGATCCGCGGGTCCTGGAAAGGCCCATCCTTTCCATCCAGGCGGTGCCGAAAACCAGCACCGGAACGGTCAATGCGAACGGGCTCAGGATGTCCAGCACGAATTCCACGTAGGTATTGCGGAATAGGTGCTCGCGGCCGATGTCACCCAGCAGCCACATCTGCATTTGACCATAAAAAGTGGCGATCCCGCAGGGGATGATCAACCCCAAGAGCAGGAATTTCCAGGTGTTGGAGAGATTGGGCAGCCAGGGGCTGCCTTTGATAAGCTTGTTGAAGAGCCACCAGGAAAGGGCCACCTTGAGGGTCTCCGGCACCGCGTACAAGGGCCATAGCCACCAGCGGAACAGGCCCCAATAGCCCGCGCATAGCATGGCGTTGAGGTAAAGGCCCAACAACACCCTCGGTCCCCACCAATGAATGAGGATCATCCCCAAGGGGACGGGAAGGTACCACAGGGACATGCCCGGGGAAATCCGGAACCCCAGGGAAAGGCCGGTGCCGAAATGAAAGATCAGGAACGGCAGCGCCCAGGTCCACCAAGGCAATGCGGGCTTGTTGGCCATATGTCCCTTCGATCCGTCCTATCGGATGCGTTACCCGGGGATGGTAGTATACCGGTCCCGCCGGGTGCAACGACAATCGCGGCAAACATAGGGTTTTTCCGATGCCATAGCCCTCCCCGCACGGGAAAACCTATGTTACCATTATGGCAGCAAGTCAGGAATCGAGGTTTCCGATGTCCCCCTACTTCCGTAACTCCCGGACAGCCGTGAAATTCGGCTCCCTGGCGCTGGTTTTCCTGCTTTCCTTCTGCCTGTACGGGCTCTATTGCATCAATACCGTGACGGAAGTCAAAATCAACGGGCCCTATTACCAGCGCATCGCGCAAAGTAAGGACGTAATAGCGGATATCCTGCCTCCCCCGGAATACCTGGTGGAAGCCTATCTAACCTCCTTCCAGATGCTGCATTCCCAGAGCCAGGCGGAGTTGGCGTCGTTGTCCGCCAAGGCCGCCAAGCTCCAGGGGGAATACCTGGCCCGCCACGTGTACTGGGAAAGCGCCTTGCCGGAAGGACCCCTGAAGCAAGGGTTGGTGCGGACCTCTTACGGACCCGCGCGCCGTATGCTGAAGTCCATCGATCGGGAGTTCATTCCTGCCATGCAGGCTGGCGATAAGGCGAAAGCGGAAGTCATCCTCAAAACCGAAATCCAACCGGCCTACCAGGAACATCGGGAAGCCATCGATGCCGTGGTAGAACTGGCCAAAAAGCGCAACCTGGAAGACGAGTCCCGAGCCGCGGTAGCCGTAGCCAGCCGCACCTACGGACAAATCGCTTTGGGGCTTTTCCTTTTCTTCCTCCTCTCCATCTTTTCCTCCTACGTGGTCCAGCAAATCGAAGCCGCCACTTTGCCTCAGGACGATCGCATCATGGGAAAGGGGAATGGTACCGGCGCTCCCGACGGGGCCGCTGGGGCGGCCAGCGCAGCCAGAGACGGCGCGGACGGACGCGCTCCCCGGGATCCCAACGATAAGATGCGCGCCTAATTTCCGGCCCCGGCTAATTTCGGGCCTTCCGATAACCGCCTGAAACATATCGCCTTGCGCCGCCTACGGCGCCGGAGCATCCGATTCTGGCCACCCCTTTTCCCCGTTCACTTCCCAAGCAACCTTAGCGGAAACGCGTTGGCGCGGCCCTGCGCCCGCTCCGGGCCGGCTGGCATGGACCTTGCCTTCTATGGCTGCCATGCAATTGAAAACCGGAGAGTTCGAAGAGTTCCGCACCTTGGTTTACCAGACCAGCGGCATCAACCTGGGGGACGGCAAGGAGTCCCTGGTCACCTCGCGCATCGGCAAGCGCATGCAGGCCTTGGGGGTCGGCGATTTCCGCAGTTACCTGGATTGCCTCCGCGACGGATCCAACGGGGACGAGATGGTCCATATGCTGGACGCCATCTCCACCAATGTGACCAGCTTCTTCCGGGAACCGGAGCATTTCGATTTTGTCAGGGAGACCGTGATGGACTGGACGCGGAAACGCCAGAAGCGCTTCCGGTTCTGGTCGGCGGCCTCATCCAGCGGTGAGGAGCCTTATACCCTGGCCATGACCCTCTCCGAATGCGGGCTCAACTCGGAAACGGATACGCGCATACTCGCGACCGATCTATCCACGCGCATCCTGGCATCCGCCCGCGAGGGCGTCTACGCCCAATCCAAACTGGCGGGGCTGCCGGCGGGTTACGCTGCGAAGTATTTCTCCCCCTTGCGCGGCTCCTCGCCGGCCGCCAGCGAGGTGAAACGCTCCCTCAGGGATATGATCGTCTTCCAGCGCATGAACCTGGCGTTTCCGCCCTTCCCCATGAAGGGGCCGCTGGATATCATCCTGGTCCGCAACGTGATGATCTATTTCGACAACGACGTACGCAGGAAGCTGATCGGCGATTGCTACCGTCTGCTCAAGCCGGGGGGCTACCTGTTGGTAGGCCACGCGGAAAGCCTAACCGGATTGGTCAAGGAGTTCAAGTGCATCCGACCCTCAATCTACATGAAGCCCGTAGCATGAACGTTACGGTAGGGATTTCCGAGATGGGGATTTCCACCCAACCGGGGGAAACCCTGATAACCTATTCGCTGGGATCCTGCGTGGGCCTGGCCCTTTACGATACCGCGGCGCGCGTGGGCGGCCTTATCCACAGTATGCTGCCTTTCTCGAAAATCGATCCGGAGAAGGCCAGGCGCTTGCCGTGCATGTTCGTGGATACCGGCGTACCCGCCTTGCTGCAGGCCATGTTCGATCTGGGGGCCCAGAAGAAGACCCTGGTGGCCACGGTGGCGGGCGGTTCGCAAATCATGGATCCCAACGGTACCTTCAACATCGGGGAGCGGAACTACACCGTGCTCCGCAAGCTGCTCTGGAAGAACAACATCCTGGTGTCCGGAGCGGATGTGGGAGGTTCGGTCCCGCGTACCATGAGCCTGCGCATGGAGACCGGGAAAACCATCCTGAAGATTTCGGGCAAGGAAGTGGAGATCTGAAATGGCATACAACATCCTCCTGGTGGACGATTCCCAAACGGTCAAAGCGGTGATCGCCAAGGCGCTGATCATGTCCGGCGTGGATCTGGGCGCCTTGTTCCGGGCCTCCAACGGCAAGGAAGGCCTGGAGATCCTCGCCAAGCAGAAAGTGGATCTGGTCTTAGCGGACATCAACATGCCCATAATGGGCGGGGTGGAACTGGTGGATAGGATGAAAGCGGACGGGGCCTTGCGCGCCATCCCTATCGTCATCATCTCCACGGAAGGCAATGTCGGCCGCATCGAAGAACTGAAAAACAAAGGCATCAACGCCTTTCTGCGCAAGCCCTTCCTGCCGGAATCGCTCAAGCAGACCGTGGACGCCATTCTGGGGGGTTCCCATGCTTGAGGGTAAGATGGCCGAAATCGCTTCCGTGTTCCGCGAGGTGATGGAAAAACTGGCTTTCCTGTTTCCGGAAGAGTCGCAATCCGGAGAGTTCCCGCGGCAGGAAGATGCGTTCCTGGCCAGTTCCATGACCTTCACCGGGAACACCCGGGGCGGACTTTTGCTGGCGGTTCCCGAGAGCGTGGCCCGCGAGCTGACCGCCAATTTCCTGGGGCTGGAAACGGATGACCCTTTCGTATTGGAGAATAGCCGCGATTCGCTGGGAGAAATCCTCAACGTCACCTGCGGCCACATGCTCACAGCGCTGTTCGGGTCGGGCGAGGTTTTCGACCTCTCCATCCCCAGCCCGCTTTCCCTGACGGGAAAGGAAGTGGCCATCCTGGCCCGCAAGCAGGGCGGCATCCTTTTCAACGTGGACGAGAGCCCGGTGCTTTTGCAGGCCAGTTTTTGCCCTCCCATCCAGGCGCAAGCATGATCATACCAGGTAACTCCCCTGCTACCCATTCCGGCCGCAAGATCCGGGTACTGGTGGTGGACGATTCCGCCATCGTCCGCAAAGTCCTGTCCCAGGAGCTTGCCAAGGATCCGGAAATCGAAGTGGTGGGCGCCGCGCCCGATCCGTTCATCGCCCGGGACATGATCCTGGCCCTGAAACCGGACGTTCTGACCTTGGACATAGAAATGCCCCGCATGGACGGGCTCACCTTCCTCAAGCGCTTGATGCGATTCTATCCCTTGCCGGTGGTGGTAGTCTCTTCGCTTACCCCGCGCGGCGGCGACGTGGCCCTGGAAGCGGTGGACCTGGGCGCCGTGGAGGTGATGTGCAAGCCGGGCTCCTCCTTCGCCGTGGGCGACATGGCGGTGGAATTGGCCGATAAGGTCAAGGCGGCGGCGCATGTGAAGGTGCGCGCGGCGGCCGCGGATACAGTGGCCGTGCCTCCCTTGGGCAGGCTATCGTTGTTGCGCACCACCCATTCCGTGGTGGCCATCGGCGCCTCCACGGGCGGCACCCAGGCCTTGCAAGCCTTGTTGTCCTCGCTGCCCGCCAATTCCCCCGGCATCGTCATCGTCCAGCATATGCCGGAGCATTTCACGCGCTCCTTCGCGGACCGGCTGGATTCCCTATGCGCCCTCAATGTGAAGGAAGCGGAGGACGGGGATTCCGTGGTGCCGGGCCGCGCCCTGATCGCGCCCGGCGGCTACCACATGGAATTGGATCGATCCGGAGCCGTATACAAGGTGCGCGTGCGATCGGGCCCGCTGGTAAGCCGCCATCGCCCCTCCGTGAACGTGCTGTTCAAATCCGTGGCCCAATACGCCGGACGCAACGCGGTGGCCGCCATCCTCACCGGCATGGGCAACGATGGGGCGGAAGGCATGGCCGAGATGAAAAAGAACGGCGCCGCCACCATCGCCCAGGATGAAGCCTCGTGCGTGGTTTTCGGGATGCCCAAGGAGGCCATCGCCGCCGGGGGCGTGGATCATGTCTTGCCGCTGAGCGCAATTCCCGCCAAGATCCTCGAACTGGTCTCCCGCAAATAATGGCAACTCCCTCCCGGTTGCCGCGCAACCCTGCTCTCGTTGCCGGGAGAATATTTAAATGCAACCCCCATTGTCCCATAAACCTCTAAGAGCGTTGATTAAGGGTATGTCTGGGGTAACGGGAAAATCGCGATGAAGATTCTGACGGTGGATGAAGAGCGCTTCCTCGAGCATCACAGCGCGCGCATCAGATTGAGTCCCGAGGATTGGCTGCACTTGGTGAAGATGACCCCTTTGGGCCGCAAGGTCTATTTCCAAAACAAAGGCAAGAACATCCGCAGCCGGGAAAAGGAAGATCCCGAAGGGGAAATCCTTTTGGCCTGGTCACGTCTGCCGGTCCGGGAATGGGACTTTTCTTGTTTACCACAGTAAACGAAAAATCGAATTTTTACGGAAGGGCTCCCCGCGCTTTCCAAAGAGTTTCCCCTCCTATCAGCTATTGAACATCATCTTGCAATGCGGATGGAAGTCGCTGAAATAGGCCTTTATCAGGATATTCCCAGGCATTAAAGCTGGGATTTCGGTTGACAAGGTCCCAATTTCCGTTACATTAGGGAACGCAGATTCTGTTTACTCGCTTGGCTCGTGAAAAACTTTCTTGGGGACCCCGTTTGGAGAAGAAAATGAGAAAAAGCTTACCGGCAGCCGTGCTCGCGGCAATGCTACCACTTGGCGCCTGGGCGCAGTCGACCTGCCATCAGCCTACGGCTTCCGAATACAAACTGGTCAAATTATCGGACGTGCATATGGGCCTGGATGAAACCCCTTCGGGCGCTTTCGGTCCCGTGCAAATGGCCATCGCCCCGGACGGGCGCGTTTTCGTAGGCAAGATGAAAACGGGCGAGATCCGCGTCTACAAGCCTACCGCCAGCAATCCGGCCACGGTGGATCTGGTAGGCACCATTCCGACCTATTTCAATACGGAAGACGGCTTGCTGGGTATCGCGCTGGATCCCAATTTCGCCGCCAACAATTGGCTGTATGCCTTCTATTCCGATCCCTGTGACGGCAAAAATTGCAGTACCCGGGGCATGGAGCTGGGCCGCTTTACCATCACCAACAATGCCCTGACCAATAAAAAGGTGATCCTGCGCTTCCCGCGCGCCACCGACGATACGCATCATGCCTCGGGTGGCCTGGCTTTCGACGCGAGCGGCGTGCTCGTGATCGGCACCGGCGACAACACCGATCCCCATGACGGCACCAATGCCGGCTTCGGTCCCTTCAATACGGGCCGCGCCGCCGCTGACGCGCAGCGCACCGCCGCCAATACCAATGATTTGCGCGGCAAGATCCTCCGCATCAAGCCCAAGCCTTTCGCGGATTCGGAAACGCCTGCCGCCGGCATCGGCGGCACTTACGATATCCCCGCCGGCAACCTCTGGGAATCGATCAACAACAAAAACTTCAATCCCGGCTGGGATGCCAGCGACGACATCGCCAAAGTACGCAAGGAAATCTTTTCCTTCGGCAATCGCAATCCCTACCACGTGCGCGTGGACTCGAAATCCGGCTGGATTTTCTGGGGTGAAGTGGGACCGGATGCGGGGACGGATACCCCGGCCCGCGGCCCTTCCGGCCATGACGAATGGAATCTGGCCGTGAAGCCGGGATTCTTCGGGCATCCGTATTGCAACGGCTACAACGTGCCTTACAATATGATGACGAACGCCAGCCCCGCCACCTATGGGGGCAAATACAACTGCGCCGCCACCGTGAACAACTCCCCCAACAATACCGGTGTCCATCATATGCCTCCCGCCGTACCGGCCTTGGTCGCCTACACCAGCGGCAACAGCCCGGACGATGACCCGCGGTTCAATTCCGGCACCGATTGGAGCGCCATCGCCCATGGCGGCGAAACCGCCGTGGGGGGCCCCATGTACCGCTACGATCCGCAGTCCGCCTCTACGGTAAGGTTCCCCCCCTACTTCGAAGGAAAGATCCTTTTCTTCGATTGGTCGCGCCAGAACTTCCGCTGGATCACCTTGAACCCGGACGGCACTCTCCCTGCGGGCAAAGCCGGCGTGGAGAATTTCTCCGTCCCCGGCTTGCCCGCCGGCAGCTATATCGACATGCAATACGGACCGGACGGGGCCATGTACCTGCTGAAGTTCAGCGAACGCGGCTATTCCATCGGAGCCGGTCCCCAATTGTTCCGCGTCGAATACACGGGCCCGCAGGACGTTTCCTGCTACAAGCCTTTCGTCGCCAGCGTGGGTGGTACCGCGGCCTATGCGCCCAAACCGGTGCTGCGCCAGCGCCTGGCGCCGGTAGCCGTGAACGGTTTCTACGCCCTGCCCGGCGGGTACCGGAACCTGTCCCTGTATGATCTCTCCGGCCGCATGGTCTGGAGCTATCATCGCGCCGATGCCGCCCGCGCCGAATCGGTCCGCCTGCCGTCGCAACTGACCCACGGAATCTGGCAAGCGATGGTCATGCCCTGAAAAAGGTTCCATGAAGAGTATTTACGACTATACGAACTACCGGCTTTACCTCAAGGACTACTATGAGTCCAAGAAGGCGGAGTCCGGTTTCACGTATAGGGATTTCGCGAACGCGGCGGGGATGAACTCCACCTCATGGCTGCTCCACCTCATCAAGGGGACCAAAAGCCTTTCTCCCGATTCCATCATCCGCGTGTCCAAGGCCATGAAGCTGGGCAAAGCGGAAACCGCGTATTTCGAGTTGATGGTGCCCTTCACGCAGGCCAAGACCAACGGCGTTAAGGACCATTATTTGCAGCGTATGCTGGGATTGAAGCGCAAGCTGAAGATCGCCAAGATAAGCGAGGAACAGTACGAGTATTACACCAAGTGGCACCATCCCGTGGTCCGCTCCATGGTCTCCAAAGTGGATTTCAGCGACGGCCGGGGCGGGAGCGATTTCGGCGTGCTGGCCCGCTGCCTGATCCCGCCCATTCCCACTCGGGAAGCCAGGAAGTCCGTGCAACTGCTGGAGAGGCTGGGGCTGATTGTGCGGGGCGAGGACGGTAGGTACGCGCAAAGCAGCGCGGTCATCTCTTCCGGGGACGAGGTGGCTTCCCTCAACGTGATCAATTACCACAAGCAGGTCTCGCGCCTGGCCGAAAGCGCGCATGATCTTTCCACCAAAGAGGAACGGGATATTTCCGCGCTGACCTTGGGAATCAACGAAAAGGATTTCATCCGCATCAAGGCCCGCATCCAGGCTTTCCGCAAGGAGATCATGGACATGGCTTCGGCGTCCGAGGTTCCGGATCGAGTTTACCAGCTCAACTTCCAAATGTTTCCTGTGGGCAGGGCGGAGGGAAAATGAGGGATATGCGATCCACGCCGTCCCGTGCCTTCGCGATGGCCATGGCGGCTTGGCTGGTTTCCGCCTGCGGGGAACGGTTGTCATCCGGAGGCGACGTCACCGAGACCGGTAACGCGCGGGTAACGGGCCAGGTGGTGAGGGAGGACGGCGCCCCCGTCGCGGGCGCGGAAGTCTCCATCCTGCCCTCCGATTTCAATCCGGTCGGGGGCGGCGCGGTGCCGGATTCGCAGAAAGCCACTACGGACGGCGACGGCCGCTACCGCTTCACCAGGCTGCGGGATGGGGACTACAATCTCCAGTTTCTGCATCGCGGAACGCATACCCGATCCATCCTTTTCGGGATCAAGCTGATGGCCGTGGATTCCGTTTCCATGCCCAAGGATACCTTGCATGCCCCGGGCCGCATGTCGGTCCCGCTGCCGGAGACCCTGGACTCCGGAGTCGGATACGTATTCATCCCCGGCACCACTTTCCGCAAGCGCGTGGACTCGGAATTGCGCATCGTTGGCTCGGTGGTGCTGGATTCCCTGCCCCGGGGCGTGATGCCTCTGGTGCAGTACACCAAGGGCGATATCGATTCCAAGATAGTGAACCTGGCTGCCGAAGTGGGAGTGCTCTCCGCGGCCGTCGCTTATGTGGACGCGTTCGCATCCTGGTCCCATGCCGCCAAGCTGGTGCTGAACACCAGCAAGTCCGGGGTGGCCACCACTTCCGATCAGACCGACTTCCCGCTGCTGGTGCGGCTGGTTTCGCCCGCGTTCGATTTTTCCGGCGCGGCCCCGGGCGGCGCGGACCTGCGCTTTTCCAAGGCGGACGGCACTCCCCTCAACCGCGAGATAACCTCTTGGGATGCTACAGCGGGCAAGGCGGATATCTGGGTGCGCGTGGACACGGTGCATGCCGGCCAGGCCTCCCAAACCATCCTCATGCATTGGGGGAAGAGCGATGCGTCCACCCCGCATGGCGGCCGTCCTGTATTCGACACCCTGTCCGGGTTCGTGGGAGCCTGGCATCTGGAGGAGGAAGCCGCCGATACCACCGCCAACGGACTCTACAAGGATGCCACCGGCGCGGGCAGCGACGGGAATGATCGGGTGCAGAACAAGACGCAGGCGGGCGTGGTCGGCGCCGGCCACGGCTTCACCGTCGGGGATTATATCCAGGCTCCCAAGGTGTATTCCGGATTCCGGCTGGCCACCCATTTCACTCTTTCCAGCTGGTTTCGCAGCCCAACGGTCGCGAGCGCCCCCGCAGGCCGGGAAATCATCAGCATCGGGGACAATTACGGCTTGCGCGTCCGCAACGACAGCATCCTCCATTTCTGGTATTACCCCGCGGTCCCCAATCCCGTGACCAAGATGTTGTGGAACGAAGTCAACATCAAGAACGGGAACATCAAGAGCGGGAACTTCGTGGACGGGAATTGGCACCAGGTGTTCGGGACCTTCGACGGGGCGAACCTGCGGTTGTACATGGATGGGAATGAACTGGGAAGCGCGGCCGCCACGGAACCCGTGGGCTTCATCTTCCCCCTCAATGTGACGCTCGGCAAGCATGGCAACGGCAAGACCGGATTCGAGTTCGAGGGCGATCTGGATGAGCCCCAGGTGCACTCGCTGGTCAGGGATCCGGATTGGATCAAGCTGAGTTATGAAAACCAGAAGCCGGGGGCCCAGTTCCCGGCGATAGCGGGGCCATAAGACGATGTTGATCTCGACGGGATATGGCAGGCGGCGGCCGCGGGGCAAAAGGGGGGCCTTGAAGGTAAGGGTGCCGCCGGCGCGCCCCAAAAGCCGGTGCCGGAAGCCGACGCCAGTTTGATCCTGGGTCCCTCCGTGGCCCTCGCGCGCCGTCAGGCAGCGCGCGACGGAACCACGGAGGACCCGTCCCATCGCACCGGGATGACGCGGCCGTTTGCGGGCCGCAATGGGTCGGCGTAAGCCGATCGTGCCGATCGCTTTCCGACCAGGCTCGGACGTGCGGGCGGATTTCCGCTGGGATCGCCCCGATCGGCCCCTATTATATATAGGGAACCGGTTCCCGGCATGGATTCAGAATGCCCTCACATCCGCGTCCATTGCCCGGGAACGCCGGGGCGGCGCGGAAATTCTTTCCAGGGCGCGATTTTTTTACTCTGGAATCCGCTTCAAGTTCCGCTGCACTTGCCCTTACGTAGCATGCGCGTTACTGCACTGAATTGCGGGAACCGCTCGCCGATCTTGCGGAAAACCATGGCAATCCACTAGAGGTTTCGTGTTAACTTCCGGTGGCACTTCGACTTAGGAACGGGAATCCGGAAAAAAAGTCCTCAACCCCGGCAAAAAAGATTCCGATGAAGTTGTATATGCCGGGAGGGAGTCTCGGTTCTATCGCGAAGCTGCAAGGACGCAGCTTAGCGAAATAAACAACACGGAGGTTCGTCCCATGCGCATCAATCACAACATCTCAGCGATGATCGGAGCGGCTGCCCTTAACACCCAACAAGGCGCCCTTTCCAAATCCCTCGAAAAGCTTTCCACCGGCCTGCGCATCAACCGCGCATCGGATGACGCCGCCGGCCTCTCGGTCTCGGAATCCCTGCGCGGTAAGATCCGCGGCATGGACCGCGCCAAGTCGAACGCGGAAGACGGCATCGCCCTGCTGCAAATCGCGGAAGGCGCCACGGGGGAAATCAACAACATCCTCCAGCGCATGCGCGAGCTCTCCATCCAGAGCGCCACGGATACCATGACCACCACGGAACGCTCGTACACCAATAAGGAGTTCACCCAGTTGATGTCGGAAATCACCCGCATCTCCGGGTCGGCTTCCTACAACGGCATGACCTTGCTGGACGGGGGTCCCGGCTCGTTCGGCGTCTCCGGCGGCGCGGCCTCGGTGCTGCATATCGGCGCCGGTTCCAGCGCTACCATCGACCGCATCAGCATCACCATCTCTTCCATGACCCTGGGCGCTTTGGGCATGAACTTCGCCACCACCGCGGTGAGCACGGCCTCCTCTGCGTTGTCGACCTTGTCCCTGATCGATGCGGCCGTCAAGTCCGTGAACACGATGCGTTCGGATATGGGCGCATACGTCAACCGGTTGGAGTTCGCCATCTCCAATCTGTCCAACCAGGTGTTCAACACGCAAGACGCGGAGAGCCGCATCCGCGACGTGGACTTCGCCAAGGAAACCACCGAGTTCACCCGCTCGCAAATCCTCTCGCAAAGCGCGACCTCGATGTTGGCGCAGGCCAACCAAGTGCCGCAGGGCGTGCTGGGGCTCCTGGCGCATTGATAGGGTGAAATCCCTAATCCTCCCTGATCGGGTAAAAACCCCGCGTCCCATGGACGCGGGGTTTTTCGTTTCCGGCCTCGCCATCTTTTTCTTCCCGCACGCCTCTTCCTTTTCCAGACGAAAAAAAGTTAAAGAAAAAATTAAAGTAACCTCTGAAGTATGCCGATAACTATGGTGGGCGCGCCCATATGGGGCAAAAAGCCGAGGTAAGGATACCTTGAACGCGGCCCAACACGGAGGTTTTCCTCATGCGTATCAATCACAACATTTCCTCGATGATCGGCCAAAGCGCCTTGGCCACCCAGCAGGGATCGCTCGGCAAATCCCTGGAAAAGCTCTCCACGGGCCTCCGCATCAACCGCGCTTCGGACGACGCCGCCGGCCTTTCCGTCTCGGAAACCATGCGCTCCCGCATCCGCGGCATGGACCGCGCCAAATCCAACGCCGAGGACGGCATCGCTTTGGTGCAAATCGCGGAAGGCGCCACCGGCCAAATCAACGATATTCTGCAGCGCATGCGCGAACTCGCCATCCAGAGCTCCACGGATACCATGACGACGACGGAACGCTCCTATACCAACAAGGAGTTCGGGCAGTTGATGTCGGAAATCACCCGTATCTCCGGTTCCGCTTCCTACAACGGCATGACCTTGCTGGACGGCGCGGCAGGTTCGTTCGGCATCTCCGGCGGCGCGGCTTCCGTGCTGCATATCGGCGCCGGCTCCAGCGTCACCACGGACAGCTTGAGCATCACCGTGAACTCGATGACCTTGGGCGCTTTGGGCCTGAACGCCACCACCACGGCGGTGAGCACGGCCACGACGGCTTTGTCCGCCTTGTCCCTGATCGATACGGCCGTCAAGTCCGTGAACACGATGCGTTCGGACATGGGCGCGTACGTGAACCGGCTGGAGTTCGCCATTTCCAATCTGGACAACCAGGTGTACAACACGCAGGACG
>JANYDA010000023.1 GCA_025360005.1 Fibrobacteria bacterium | reverse complement strand
CATTTTTCCGCTCCTTGGCCAAAGCCACGGCCCGCTCCTTGAACTTCCCATCAAATGCACGTCTTTTCTCGTTTGACATTGGACTCCATTCTCAGGTAAATCTACCTGAAGTGTGTGTCCGGTGTCAGGGAGACAGTTCATCTTGGGACAAAGGCTCAAACCTAAACCATATCCTCCCGTTGTCCTCTGTCTAGATTTGTCCACACGATAAAAGGGCTCAAAAATGGAAATAAGATCCGGCTCCGAGATTCCGGCCCCGAAACCTTTTATGGAAAGTGTGATCTGATGCGGTAAGGTGCCTTCAGTTTTTTCCAAATGTATTTCGATGGCCTCCGTTCGGTCATATCGGGATTCAAGGCAGCCTGCTTCGACCTGATTTTTTTACAGACTGCGATCTCCAATTCGATCTGAACGAGATCCCGCTTTTGCTACAAAAGTTGAACGAAGGCGATCTCATCCTGGGCTATCGAAAAAAAGGAAAGATCCGTTATTTCGGAAAGTGAATGCCTTTCTGTGGGGAACCCTTGTCGGTTATCTATTTAGTTTCAGGGTACGCGATGTTGATTGCGCCTTCAAAATCGTGAAAAGAGGCGTGCTGGACGCGGTAGAATTGACATCCGGTGGGGCCATGATTTCAACTGAACTCCTCGGAAAAGCGAAGCAACGCGAGTTTCGGTTTTCAGAAGTTGGAGATGTCCCGCTCTTCCTCGGCGCGCAGCAATTCCTTCTTCAAGCGAAGAACCTCGCGCTCCAGCTCGGCATGAGTCTGCTCGCGCTTAAACGTGCGCTGACCCCCGAGCCATTTGTAAAGGGAATGTGCCGAAACACCCAGCCGCTTTGCCGTCTCCTGAACGGAATATTTCCGCTCTCGGATCAGGCGAACAGCCTCATCCTTGAACTCCTGGGTGTAGCGCTTGCTTGGCATGGTTCCTCCTCTGGTAAAAGTAGACGTTCACTTGTCTACTAAACCGGGGGAACTTCATTGCGCATCCGGGTTCTGCGCGGTGTTGTGGCTCTTGTCGGACGCAAACTCATCTTCCGCCGGTGGTTTCGGCGGCGGCGGGTCGACCGCTTCCTTGGCCTTATCTCCCATGCCGGGATGGCGGGATTCGAACCCACAACCAGATCAATACCTTTCAGAATTGCTTTCTCTGAATCCTCTTAGTTTCAAGGAAACGAAGGACGATAGGATGTTTGGAAAACACCCAACCGAGGGGAAACGCTTGACCGAAAACCTGCTTAGAGTACCCGGTTAAACTCATGTTTCCGGGTGTCCACAAAGTGTCCACTTTTTGAGAGTAGGAGGGAGGAGTTCGGAGGGTGAGGGAAGCAAATGCGCTTCCCTCACCACCTGCCTATCACCTAATTCTTTCGAATTTCGGTGATCAAAACTGCACCCGCCAGGATTCGAACCTGGGACCAACGGTTTAGAAAACCGCTGCTCTATCCACTGAGCTACGGGTGCTGGAAGCCGCAATTTCGGCGCGGACCATAAGGTATCAAGGGCTATGGGAGCTTGCAAGCCTGCCTGGGACTCAGGACCCGGTCGACCCTGGTTCTCCATGGGCATCCGGAAAGCTTCCCGACCCTTGTTCCCTTAGCGCCGGCTTTCCCGGACGATTGCGGATGGTGTGAATTCCTGTCTTCTCCCTGCGGTATCTGCCTTAGCAGGGTGTTGAAAAAAGTCCGCGCGGGCGTCGGCCGGCTGCGCGGACCGGGGCCTGCGTCGGACTCAGTCGCGATATTGCTCCGAATACCGCTCCTTCATCCTCCTTGGCCGCGGCCCGCTCGCACGGCCTTTGGCCTCGCGGGGACTTTTTCAACGCCCCGTTAGGCCGCGGGCAATGCGGAAACCGGTGCCAAAAGGGGGAAACGAAATGAGGCGCGTTCGTAAATCATGTTTTTCCAGAGGAATTTCCTCCCAGGGTATGCCCTGCGCATATTGCTTCGCCTCTGACAATGCCTTGCCCCCGCAACTGGCGGACGCCCCCCAATGTTTGGCCCAGGTGGGTCTCAAGGGAACGTTGAATTGGCGGAACCGGGCGTGTCGGCAAAGAGAAGCTAGGTATCGTGCCGGTTACCTGGCGCATCCTGGAACTCCGGGAACGCGGATGCGCCAATGAAAAGGAGGCTCCCCACGGGCCCCCTTCTCCCAGCTTCTATTCCAATCGGGTTCAGTCCGCTTGCGGAGGCTGTTGGAAGGACCAGTCCAGAGTGGTGCGGCCGGCCTGTAAATCCAACAGGATGCGCAGCATTGCGTTCTCGCACTTCTTCAGGAACTGCAACCGGGTCTCCTGCAGCGAGACTTCCCTGCGCACCACGAAGATTTCTTTTTCCGCCTCGATCAGATTGTAAACATACTGGGGCGGCAGCCATTGGGAAAAATGCGCCACCAGGCCTTCCATGGTGGTGAACGAAAATTGCGCGCCGTTTCCTGGGGAGGGCGTGGGATTCTTTATGGAAGGCGCTTTATCCGAGGACGGCGGAAAAGGCCGCCATTGATCCATCATGCTGCCATTATCGGGGGCGGAGGTTGGGCGCGTAAAGGAGCCCACCGACAGGGCCGGGCTCAAAAGGCGCGAAAACCTCCGAGGGCTAAATTATTATATTCCTAGGTCGCCACCCGGAAGGGTTCCGTCGGCTTAATCTTAAGGAATACGCATGAAATTCAATATCCAAGACCTGATGTTCTTTCTCCCCATGATCGCGATCATCTATTTTATGATCTTCCTGCCCAAGAAAAAGGAACAACAGGCGCTGGACAAGATGTTGGGTTCTTTGAAGAAGGGCGATCGGGTGCTCACCAATTCAGGCATGTACGGAGAAATCGCCGCCATCAAGGATAATATCATCACCCTCAAATTCTACGACGGGGTACGCATCGACTTCAGTAAGTCGGCCATTTCCCGCGCGGTGGAGGAGAAGGAAGCGGCCAACGCTTGAGTAAAGCGGCGGCGGTCTCTGCGAGGAATTCCAACATGGTCTTACCCATCTATCTCTACGGGCAGAAGGTCCTGCGGAAACGCGCCCAGGAAGTTTCCAAGGTCTCGCCTGAACTTACCAAACTCGCCGAGGATATGCTGGAAACCATGTACAAGTCCGCCGGCATCGGGCTGGCGGCCCCGCAGGTGGGCCATTCCATCCGCCTGATAGTGGTGGACGTAACGGGCGAGGACGAGGAGAAGCATCCCTACGTCATGTTCAATCCCGCGGTGACCGTGAAGAAGGGGGAATGCGTGGCCGAAGAGGGCTGCCTGTCCGTGCCCGGAGTCTGGGCGGACGTGGAGCGGCCGGAAACCATCACGGTGGAATCCCTGGACAAGCACGGAAAGAAGCAGGTGCTCAGGAATATCGAGGGCCTCCTGGCTCGTTGCATTCAACATGAAATCGACCACTTGGAAGGAGTCCTCTTTGTGGACAAGATCTCCGCCACGGATCGTACCCTCAATGAGGGCAAGCTCAAGAAGCTGTCGAAAGAATCCAAGTCGGTTCCGGCCTAACCCCAGCCGATGAAGCGTCCCGGACCCGAGCGGCCCCGCCTTCTCCTGATACTCTTAGCGCTCTTAATCGTATCGGCCTGCACGCCTCCGGCCATGCATGAGGCTCCCGGCACCTACAAGGTGGAATCGCGCACGGGCGGGAAACCGCCGCCTGCGGAACCCCGGCCAGCCTATGATCCCGGCCCGGAGGCCGGCCCCATTCCGGCTATGCCTTATCCTGATGCCATCGATACCCTGAACTGGGATATCAACGATGCCTTGTGGGAAGCCGAAAGCGATAGCGGCGCGGGCGGATCGGATTCCATCCATGCCATCCGTACCCGTCCCGCAAGGCAGGCGCTTCCTACCGTGACCCGCCCGGAAGGCGTGGTGCAACGCCCCAGGCCCGCGGGCCTTCCGGAGCGCATCCATGTATTCCTGGGCCGGAACGCCAAACCCATTTCGCTCTACTCCCTGGGCGCGATGCAGATCATGGCGGAGGGCATAGCGGAGACCAACGGGGCCAAGGGTATTTCCGTTTCCCGCCAGGCCACGCTCAAGGGCCGGTTCTTCATAAAGCGAGCCGGCGCCGGCTATGTGGTGGAGCAGGAGAAACGCGCCGTGCTCACCACCACCGCGCGCAAGCTGAGGCTCATCTCCATAAACCCCTACAACCTGGTGGACGTGAACGGATCCGTCTACCGCGGCAGCCTGCATTTGATCGGGGAGGCCGGCGGGGAAACCACCATCGTCAACGTGCTGGGCGTGGAGGACTACCTGCGCGGCGTGCTGCCATATGAATTGGGCAACGTGGATCGGGACGCCATAGAAGCCTTGAAAGCCCAGGCCATCGTGGCGCGCACCTACGCGTACAAGCGCATGCTCAGGCCCGGCGCCCGCGACTTCCACATCTACAACGACGTGCAGGATCAGGTCTATAAAGGCGTGCGGGGGGAGTATCTCCTGAGCGACCGCGCCGTATGGGAAACCCGCGGCATGGCCGTGAGCCATGCGGACACGCTGGCCATCTGCTATTACTTCTCAACCTGCGGCGGGCATACCGCCAGCAAGCACGAAGTGTGGGGCGGGGACAGCATCCCTTACCTGGTATCGCGCCCCGATCTGGATCTGTTGGGCGAACCCTATTGCGCCGTGTCGAAATATTCCGATTGGACCCAGGAGTGGAGCCAGGCCCAATTGGCGGGCATCCTGCGCCGCAACCTACGCGCCGCGGGCGTCATGGACGCACCGCCCTTTTCCTCCATCAAGGGCATGGAAATCGCCCAGCGCGCCGCCGGCGGGCGCATCCGGTTGTTGAACATCAAGACGGATAAAGGCCTCATCCAGGTCAAGGGCGACAAGGTCCGATGGGCCCTGCGGCCAAGCGCCACGGACGACAAGATCCTGCCGAGCGCGTCCTTCAGCCTAAAGCTGGGGGACGGCAAGGTCACGGCCCAGGGCAAGGGATTCGGCCACGGGGTGGGGCTATGCCAGGTGGGCGCCATCGGGCGGGCCAAGGCCAACCAGAACTTCCGCCAAATCATCGAAGCCTATTACACCGGCGTGCAAGTAGTGGAGTTCAAGTAACCTTGGAAGGCCGCGTCCAAGTAGTCGAGTTTAAATAACCGTGGACGCCCGCCGCTAGGTATTCCTCACCGGTCGCGGCGCCGAAGGGCTTATCAGCCGCCGCCCAGGAATTTCACGATTTCAACCTCATCGCCTTCCTTGAGCAAGGTGGCCGCATAGGCCGCTTTGGCAGGGACCTTTCGGTTCAGCTCCACCACCACCTGATCGATTTTCAAGCGATAGAATTTGATGAGCTGTTCCAGGTTCATGCCCGCGTCCAGATCGGCAGGCTGACCGTTCACTTTGACTTTCATGGGAAAAGGGAAAGTAGCAAATACCCATGGGCGGCGGGCCCGGCTGTCAAGCTCGGCATGGTGATAACGGATTCGGAGCTTTTCACCTAACGGTTAACTGATTTTTCCAGGCGTAGGCTTCTAACAGCCCTTTCGCCTGGCCGAAAACCTTTTTCCGATCCACCGTAACTCCATTGATCCGTTTGATCCAAAATTGGGTTAAGTCGCTGCTCATGGCTTTTGAATAGTCATTCACGCAATAAATCAAACCGTATGGTTCAAGGTAAATCCGAATAGGCCATGTGGAATAATTGGCCAACACCAGCATTTTATTTCCTTCATCGGTAATGAACACGCCGTAATTCACGAGCGGGCTATCGGGATAGATTTGGGAAACGTAGGTGAAATCCATACGGGGATGATAAGCGGTTGGATCGGGTTTGAGCGCGGTTGAATCTTTCCGGTAAAACAGGGGTGGCGGGGAGATCAGTACGGTATGTTCATCCCATCCTTTGGATGAGACTTGAATTGCGGTATCGCCGACCGGTTTAGTATCCAAGGTCAAAGTGAAATCGTGGTAGTTCGGACCCAAGCCGCCCAAACTGCCCTCATTGACGGCGTCATATTCCAAGGTATTCGCTTTGTGGAAATCGAAGGAAACGGTTCCGGAGTCCAAAAAGGATTTTGCAGTGTCCGCAGGTGGAATGGGCACAATCGCCTGATACCCGTACAATACCCGATTGTTCAGGTTTCCGGGCTGGGGAACTAAATCTAATAGTCCGCATCCCGAGAAATTCAGGACTGTCAAACCGGATGCGAGGAAGAATCCGGAGCTCGAAAGGTATCGTCGGCTCATTGGTAGCTCCTATCTCTTTGCGGTCTATTCGGTAATGATCTTAGCATCCAGATGTCCAGCCGGCCCGATTGCGCGCAGCAAGTAGGCGCCGGTGGAAAGGTGATTCCGAGAAGCGGTTCCGCCCCGCAAGTCATACGGGGAAATGCGATCGAAGCCTTCCGGCGCGTCGAAAACGGCTCCGCTCCTTCCGTAGGAAACCTTTATCCCGCCGGAGCGCGAGGCCCGGATGGCGGGCCGGACCGCATTCGCCAGATTGACCTCGTCCTGCGTCAACACGGATTCGTCGCCATAATTCTTTGCGTACATGGCGTCCGCGTTCATGGTAACTCCGTTCACGGAATTCTCGAAGCCCCACCAGGTCAGCCAATAGACCCACATGGGTTGCTCCAGCCGGAGAGCGGCGATATCCGGCATGGGGCCGTTCTCTGTGAAGGCGATGGGGCGGTTCTCCCCCAGTTTGAGCAAGTCATCATGGACATACTTGCCGTAGTTGTGCCCGTAGTTCGTATACACATCGCATCCCAGCACGTCCACGTAAGCGGGGCCCGGATAATAATAGTCGGGCGAGGATTTTCCGGTAGCTCCCTGGGAATACCAATTCACGGAAAACACCCAGACCAGGTTGTTGCATTGCTTGGTATTGGTCAGGTAGTTGTAGGTGTAGATCCAGAGGTCCTTGAATTTTTCCTGGTACGACCACCAGAACCAATCGCCGTTCATCTCGTGGAAGGGCCGCCATAGGACGGCGACCTTATTGTCCTGCAGGGTTTTGAAAAAGCCCGCCAAATCGTCCAGGCGTTTATTGAAAACCGCATTGAGCGCGCTGCCCGGTGTGAGGATATCGCCGATCTTGGTATAGGCGCTGCCTTTGATATGCATGGCGTCGAATCCCGCCCCGTCCGCGAGATCCGGCTGCACCATGTGGTATTGCAACTCGATGATGGACCCTTTTTTAGAGTAGGCTATGGCGTTTGCCACCACCTTGTTCCTGTCCCCGACGTTTCCGCTACCCACGTCCCCGAAATCGGAGGCATACACGGCCGGATACTTGCCCGCTTTCTGAAAGACGTATTTGTCCCGCGCGGAAGGGAAAGAGCCGTCGCTGAACATGCTCTCTTGGCCGGAAAGGATTTTATGACCGGAGAGGGAGATCAGATATTGCAGCAACGCCTTCGCTTCCGGTGTGGCGTTGGGATTGGACGTGGGAGCCGCCCGGGGCGCGGCGACAGCGAACAGGGTACAGAGGGCGCCGGCGATTAAAGAGATCGGGGATTTGGGCATGAAGGCCTTTCCATATTAGGGCGATACGCGGTTGGCGGCCACGAACCCGTGGAAGCAACTTATCGCATGGTTGGTATTCAGGCTGGGCGCTCCGTTTGCCCAAAATTCACACTGGAGAGCCCGACGCATCGCCTCCCCTTGGGCGCTATGGGAATCCTTGGGAAAACCGCATTCGCGGCGGCCGAATGGCCAACCGATTGTCTATAAAATCATGGTTAGGCGGAAGAGGATTAGGGAGCGCTTGCGGTGGCCTCCGCGCCCGCTTCGCTTGTGCGGGCGCTCACGGAAAGCTTGTTTGAGCGAATGGATCAAAAAAAGGTTTTCCGCTGGCTGACCCTGGACATGGCGATATTCATCGCCGTGAATGCCGCGCTCATTTCCCGCTTCGGCCATACGCTCGCGGGCCTGGGCTCCATCACGCCTCTCCGTCTCCTGGTGCTTTCCCTGGCGGCCTACAGGGCTTCCAACATCCTATCCAATGAGGTTGTCACCAAACCTTTGCGGGCGCCCTTCGTGGACGAGGTGGAAAAAGACGGCAAGGTGATCGAGCAGCCCAAGCAATCGGGATTCCTGGGGGCCACGGGCCTACTCATTTATTGCCCGTCTTGCACGGGCGTATGGATAGCGGCGGCGCTTGCCTATTGCTTCGCTTTCTGGCCGGACCGGACGTTCGTGGTGGCGTTGTTCCTGGCGATGAGCGCGGTGGAGCGGATCCTTGCCGCGGCGCTGGGTTGGTTCAAGGGGAATCCGCGCTGACCGTCTCATAGTCGCGGAGCCAAGCCATTAATTTCCGGCCCACCGATTCCGCCGACTGGGGATTCTGTCCCGTGATGAGGCGCCCATCAACCTGGACATTATCCGTCCAATCCGCCGCGGCCACATGGCGGGCGCCCCTTTCCGCCAGCTTGTCCGCCAGCAGGAACGGCACCACCCCATCCAGGCCAACCGCCTTTTCCTCCGCGTTGGTAAAGGCGGCCACCGCCTTCCCTTTCACCAGGTAACTTCCATCGGATAATCTGACGTTCACCAGTCCCGCGGGCCCATGGCAAACCGCCGAAACCATGCCCTGGTTTTCATAAATGGCGGCGGCGATTTCCGCAATGGCTGCATTGTCCGGGAAATCCCACATGGCCCCATGCCCGCCCACAAAGTGGATGGCCGTATAATCCCCGGCATCGACCGCGGCCGGCGCCAACGTGCTTTCCAATTTGGCCTGTACGCCTTTATTCTCCCAGAACTCATTATTGACAGGATCCTTCAGATCAAATCCGTCCACGGGGGGCCTGCCCCCTTGGGGACTCATGAAATCGATTTCCACGCCGCTTTCGTGCAACACCTTCCAGGGATGCGCCGCCTCCGACAAATACCAGCCGGTGGGCTTTCCCGTGCTGCCCTTGCGGGAATGACTGGTCAATACGAAAAGGACTTTGGGGTGCTGCATCATCTCGCTCCTGCGGAAGGGGGTTCGCTCTTCCTTGGGGATAAACTATGGCCCTGGAAGCCCCAGGCCGAGGAAAAAAATCATCCTTTTTAAGTGAGGTAGATCACAGGCCGTTATTTTTTCAGCCGGCTCAAGGTTTCCCGGCTGACGCCCAGGTAGGCGGCCAGATGTTTTTTCGGGACTCGCTGCGCCAAGCGCGGATATTGCCGGATCAGATTCCCGAAGCGCTCTTCCGCCGGCTCTTTCAATAGGGAGATGATCCGTTTCTGCAACGCGATGTACCCCAGATTGGATTTGATCCGGAAGAAACGTTCCATCGCCCGCACTTGCCCGCAGATCGTCTCCCGATCCCGCAGCCGCAGGCACAGCACCTCGCAGGCTTCCATGCAATCGATGAAAATGGCCGCCTTGGATTCCGTCTGGTAGGCATGGTAATCCGTGCACCACCACTCCTCCATCGCGAATTGGAGGATATGCTCTTTCCCGTCCTCATCCACGGCATAGGCCTTCAGCAGGCCCGACACCACCCAGAAATCATAAGGCACGGGATCGCCCTGCTGGACAAGGTACTGATGCTTGCGCAGCTTCCTGGGGGTGAAATGCCGCGAGACGAATTCCCATTCCGCATCCGTGAGGGGGCTGATGGCCTCGATATGCCTGCGTAGCCCGGCGCCGATTTCTTTTTTTGCCGTGGTCATGGGTCAAAACTAACAATTCCGGATTGCCGCCCAGCCGCCTCCGGCAATGGCGTTCCCCGCGTTTTGAATCGAGCGCGTAATGAATAATTTTAGGCCTCACCAGCAAGGAAAGAGCATGCCGGAAGAACAGGAAGTACCCACCGAACACCTTCATGAATCCATGGAGGAAAAAGCCTTGGAGTCGCGCGAAAAATGGATCTCCCGGGTGGCGCTCAGCGCGGCCATCCTGTCCGTCCTGGCTGCCGTGGCATCCATGCTGGCGGGCCATCATGCCAACGAGGCCATCATCGATCAGCTCAAAGCCTCGGACCAATGGGCCTATTACCAGAGCAAAGGGATCAAGGAAAGCGTACTGGCCTCGAAGGCGGATCTTTACACGGCATTGGGCAAGGACGTACCCCAGGAAGACTCCAGAAAAATCGCCGGCTATAAAAAGGAGCAGGCGGAGATCAAGGATAGGGCCGAGGAGGATGCGGCTTCCGGTTCGCGCCACCTGGACCGGCACAACGTACTTTCGCGCGCGGTGACCTGCTTCCAAATAGGCATCGCCCTTTCCGCCATCGCCGTGCTGACCAGAAGGAAGGTCCTATGGTTCGGAAGTTTGGCTTTGGGGGCGACGGGGATCGCTTTCCTGATTCAATCCTTCGCGTAGGGTCCGTTAAGAAATAACGGCGTCACCCCGCGGCCGGCGGGGCCGCCCGGGCTGGCCGGTTTTCGCTGGCGGGCATTGGATTGCGGAACGGAAATCCTGGTGGGAAAGGAGGCTGGATAAGCCGGGGGGATTTGCCCAACGAGCCGGATTAGTTAATATTCACCGCCAGATTAAACCTAAGCGGGCCCAAAAATGGCAAATGAACTTTGTTCGTGCGATACCAAAAAACCCTTTTCCGAATGCTGCGAGCCGGTGCTGAAGGGCGAAAAAAAACCGGCTTCAGCCGTCGATTTGATGCGCTCCCGGTATACGGCGTATGTCCGGCACGAAATCGACTTCATAATGAACACGCTCTCCCCCGAACGGATAAAGGACACGGACCGGAAAGCCACCGAGGAATGGGCGAAGGAAACGCACTGGGAAGGGCTGCAAATCGTCTCCACGGAAAAAGGCGGGCCGGACGACGAAACGGGCAAGGTGGAGTTCATCGCCAAGTACCGCGAAAAAGAGGAAGTGAAGGAACATCGCGAACTGGCCACCTTCGTGAAGCAAAAGGGCATCTGGTACTTCGACGACGGGCGCACCCCGCCCAACAAACCGGTACGGTTAGAGGGCCCGAAAACCGGGCGGAATGATCCTTGTCCCTGCGGTAGCGGGAAGAAATTCAAGAAATGCCACGGTAAGGAGTAAGGAACCGGATACTGAAATGATACGTTCAGATTTCGTCGTATTTTTTATTTGAGCCGCGGGATTTATCCACTGGATATTTTTCCGCGTTCTTTTTTATTTTCTCGCGGATGATTTGGCCCACGTCGAGCTGGAATTTGTCCGCCAGCAGGAACGCGGCGTAGAAAACGTCGGCCAATTCCTCTCTGAATCTTTCCGCGTTGATTTCATGATTGTCCTTCCATAGGAAGACCTCCAGCAATTCCGCGGCTTCCACGCTCAGGCAAATGGCCAGGTTCCTGGGGTCGTGGAATTTCTCCCAATCGCGTTCATCGCGGAATTTTTTGATTTCATCGATAATCGCTTCTATATCGGATATGGGTTTCATGATGCGGATGTTCCTCTCCGTTTATCCACCGGGCCGCGAACGGCCCAGCGCAGTTTGGCGCATGAGCTGCGCGGATTGGAATGGCGCTCTTGGGGCGAGGGGCGGATGGGCTCGGGCGCGATATCCGCGTAGACGCCTTCGCGCGCAAGGGCCTGGAAGGATTTTTTCACCCGGCGATCTTCCCCGGAGTGGAAGCTCAGGATGGCCACCCGTCCTCCCGGCCCCAGGCATCGGGGCATTGATTCCAGCAATCGATCGAGGGCGCCGAACTCGTCGTTGACGGCTATCCGCAGCGCCTGGAAAGTACGCTGCAGCGAGGTCTTGGTTTCGCCTTCGCGATCGGCCTTGGGAAGACTCTGCAATGCCGCGCGCACCGCGTCGGCCAGGTCCAGGGTGGTGTTGATTTTGCCTCGGCGCGCCGCCACCGTGCCGGCGATATCCTCCGCATGGGGCTCATCCGCGTTCGCATACAGAAGCATGGCCAGCTCACCTTGGGTGCAGGTCTTGAGGAGCGAGGCGGCGGATTGGCCATGGCCGGGATTGAGCCGCAAATCCAGCGGGCCATCCGCCTTGAAGGTGAATCCGCGCGCGGGATTGTCTATCTGCATCGATGACACTCCCAAATCGGCGAGAATGAAATCGAATCCCTTGCCCGCCTCGCCAGCCTCGCTCAAAAGCCTTTCCATGCCCGCGAAATTCATGCGGCGCACTACCAACTCCCGCTCGGTAAATCCCATGCTCCGGAGCCTTTGTTCCGTGCGCGGCAGTTCCAGCGGATCGACATCGATGCCGAACAGCCGGCCGCCGGGAGAAATTAGGGGGAGCATCATGGCGGCATGGCCGCCGAAACCGAGCGTTGCGTCCAGCCCCATGTCACCCGGTTTCGGCCCGAGTATCGCGAGGATTTCCTTCACGCAAATAGGACGATGGGTGCCCGCGGGGGTTTGCCCTCTCTCGATCACCTTCTGGGCATCCGATCCATAGCGTGACGAATCGAGCTCTTTATATTTCTCCCCGAACCCGCGGGGATGCGTACCGCGGTATCGCACGCGGCGCTTGTGCGGAATATTCTCGTCGGTCATTACGGCCCTGTCATGGAGTGCAAAGTGTATGGAGCAGGCGAAGCTTCCGCAATCGCAAAATTAGCATATTCGACCGTCCCGTCGGCCCCGCCCCTCCTCGCCCATCCCCGCTTTTTACCTATATTCCGTAAAACCAACCCTTTGAGACAATCATGGACAGCAGATACTCCCCCCAGGACATTGAAGAAAAATGGTACCGCGTTTGGCGCGAGGCCGGAGCTTTCGAGCCCAAGGGCCGCTCCGGCCCCGGCGAAGGCAAACCCTTCACCATCGTAATTCCCCCGCCCAACGTAACGGGTGCGTTACATATGGGCCACGCTCTCAACAACACCCTGCAGGACGTGCTGACGCGCTTCAAGCGCCTGCAAGGCTACCGCACCTTGTGGCAGCCGGGCACGGACCATGCCGGCATCGCCACGCAAAGCGTGGTGGAAAAGCAATTGGCCAAGGAAGGCGTGCGCCGCCAGGATCTGGGCCGCGAGAAGTTCGTGGAAAAGATCTGGGAATGGAAAAACGAATACGGCGATCGCATCGTGAACCAGCTGATGCGGCTGGGAAGTTCCTGCGATTGGTCGCGCTTGCGTTTCACCATGGACGAAGGGCTTTCCAAGGCCGTGCGCGAAGTCTTCGTCCGCTTGCATGAAGACGGATTGATCTACCGCGGCATGCGGCTGATCAACTGGTGCCCCAAGCTGCAGACCGCGCTGGCGGACGAGGAAGTGGAAAACAAGGAGACCAAGGGCTTCTTCTGGTCCATCAAATATCCGCTCGCGGATGATGCTTCCGAGACCATTACGGTTTCCACCACGCGCCCGGAAACCATGTTCGGGGACGTGGCGGTTGCGGTGAATTCGGATGACGATCGTTACAAACATCTCATCGGCAGGCAGGTGCGGATCCCGGGAACAGACAGGACCATTCCCATCATTGCCGATGAGCACGCGGATCCGACCAAGGGCACGGGCGCGGTGAAAATCACGCCGGCGCATGATTTCAACGATTATGAAGTGGGCAAGCGGCACAATCTCAAGCCCATTATCGCCATGAACCTGGACGCCACCCTGAACCATCAGGCCGGCAAGTACCAGGGCATGAACCGTTTCGATGCGCGCAAGGCCATCGTCGCGGATCTGGAGGCGGCCGGCCTTCTGGCTGCGGTCGAGGATCGCATCATTCAATTGCCGCTTTGCTATCGATCCGGAGACGTAGTGGAACCGTATCTGCTGGAACAATGGTTCGTGAACATGAAGCCGCTGGCGGTGCCGGCGTTGGACGCGGTAGAGCAGGGCAAAACCCGTTTCGTTCCCGCGCGCTACGCCAAGACCTACCGCGACTGGCTGGAGCCGTTCAAGGATTGGTGCATTTCCCGCCAGTTGTGGTGGGGGCATCAGATTCCCGCCTGGTACGTGGTGAGCGAAACGGGCGGCGCGCGGCGGCAGGATACGCCATTCATCGTAGCGCGCACGCAGGAAGATGCGCAGGCGGAAGCGGCCATAAAATATGGCGATAAGGCCGTGCTGGTGCAGGAAGAGGACGTGCTCGACACCTGGTTCTCCAGCGCTTTATGGCCGTTCTCCACCTTGGGCTGGCCGGACAAGACGCCGGAATTGGCCGCCCACTACCCCACCGACGTTCTGGTGACCGATCGCGGCATCATCTATTTCTGGGTGGCCCGCATGATTTTCTCCGGGCTCAAGTTCCTGGGCAAGACGCCGTTCCATACCGTGTACATCCACGGCACCATCCTGGACGAAAAGGGCCAGCGCATGTCGAAGTCGAAAGGCAACGGCATCGACCCCATCGAGATGATCGGCAAGTACGGGGCGGATGCGGTGCGCTTCGCGCTGATGATCCTGACCACGGAAGGCCAGGACATCAAGCTGTCCCCGGTCAAGTTCGAAACGGGGCGCAACTTCGCCAATAAGCTTTGGAACGCGGTGCGCTTTGTGCTGCCGCACCTGGAAGCCCCCGTTTCGGAGGCCGGCTCCGCTGCGAAGACCGGTTCCTTCCAGAAGCCCGGCGATCGGGACGATTTGCGCGCGGGTGATTTGCATCTGGCCGACAGGTGGATCCTGGCGCGTCTGGATGAAACCATCCGTACGGTGACGGAAAGCCTGGAGCCGCGCGGCGCGGACGGGTCTTCGGGACTGCGTTTCTCCGAGGCCGCGCAGGCCTTGTACCGTTTCACTTGGGACGATTTCTGCTCCAGCTACCTGGAAATCCGCAAGAAGGTGATCACGGCCGATTTGGCCGATGCTTCACGGGCCGTAACTTCCGCGCTACCGGAGGCCGCCGCCGCCAAGAAGCTGGCCGTGTCCGTGTTCGCTACGGTGTTGGAAAATCTCATCATCCTGTTGCATCCCTTCATGCCTTTTATCACGGAGGAAATCCGCCAGGCCCTGGGGCGGAAGGAATTGTTGATCACGTCCAAGTGGCCGAAAGCGGGCGCGGCTTCGGCAGGCGATGCGGAAGCCAAAGCGACCATGGAGCTGTTGCTGAAGATAGTGGATACCATCCGCGCCATCCGCGGCGATTATACCCTGCCGCCCTCGCAGGCCACGGACGTGCGCGTCAGCTGCGACGATGCCGGCCTGTACCAGCGGTTGCTGCCCCATGCGGACGTGATCTCCAGCCTGGAGAAGGTCGGCGCGCTCACGCTGGAGGCCAACGCGGCCAAGCCCGCCTTTTCCGCGGCGGGCCTCTTCCCGGGCGGACGCATCTTCATTCCGTTGGAAGGCATTCTCGATCCGGCCCAGGAGAAGGCGCGCCTGAGCAAGGAGTTGGGCAAGGCTGAGGGCTTCGCGGCGGCGCAGGAGAAAAAGCTGGCCAATGAGGGCTTCGTCAAAAGCGCGCCCGCGGAAGTGGTGGAAGGCGAGCGGACCAAGCTGCAATCGCAGCGGGACAAGGTGGAGAAACTGAAAACGGCGCTGGCCGATCTGGAATAACGCCCTGCACGGCCAGCCTGGGCAGGCAGATGCGCCGCGGTCCTTATAAGGTGTGGTGATACCCGATTTTGGCTTTCAGGGTTTGCCGATGGTAGCCGTCCCCGGACGCGGCGCGATCCGTAAGCCGGGTCTTGGCGATCACCTGGACTTCAATCCGCTGGACCGAATCCAGGGTTCCCGGCAGGACCGTGAGACTGTCCCCGTCCAGCATGAAGTACCGGTAGGTGATGGCCTCTATGCCTTCGGCCAGGGTCAGGATTTCCGGAACGATACCCGGCCGTATGCCCGGATTCTCATCCGATACCTTAAAGTCGCCGGCCGCCGTATCGCCGCCGATACCGGTTCCGATATGGAGGCGGATCTTTTCCAGCGGGTATAAATCCGTAGCCGCGGGAAACCCGGCCTTGTCGGCCAGCAGGGTCACCAGCGCTTGGCTCGGCACTCCGGGCCGGGGCGCGACGGACAGAATGGGAGCCTCTTTGGCCCCTCCCGCCAGCGCGGCGACCGCATAGGCTTTCTTGGTGAATAGACCGGTGTCGGCGCTCGCGATCCGGTATACGATCTGCGAGCTTCCGCTCGATGGATCCATGGCCGCCGGAGCCGAGAGCTTGGTCCCATTCTTCGAGACAGTCAGCTCCCCTCCGGATATCGACAGGTTTTTATAGTCGCGGGGCAATCCCAATCCCGCATGCTCCAGATAATACTGGGCCTCATTCAGGCAATACTGGCCGTTCATGCGCATTTCCGAAATGGCTCCCTGGATCTCCATGTTCTTATGCTGGACCTTGTACAGGTAAAGCATGCCCACCATGGCGAACAAAGCCACGACGATGGCTATGATGGCTTCGATCAGGGAGAATCCTTTTTGCCCGCCTTCCCGGTCGATCATGGCCGATAGACGATGGTGTGGAAAACCTTGCTTACCGTGATCCCGGATTGGCTGTGGAAGGAAGTGGCCAAGGTAATGTATCGCAACGAACTGGTATCGAAAGCCGCCAGATCCGTGACATCCGCGGACGTGAGGCTCCGGCTGCTGGCCCTCACTTCCACCGAGGGTCCTTGGGAATGTTCCATGAGGTTGTTGTCCAGGCGGGAAACCGAATCCAGGGGCAGCAATTGAATTGTCTGGAGGGCTTCCTTGGTGGCCGTGGCGGCGTCTCCGTAAACCTTGGATCGAGTCTGGCCCAGCATGGATGTCCGCGATGTGACGACCAATATCGAGGCCGCGATGCTGAGAATGATGACGCCGATGATCACTTCCAAAAGGGTTAGGCCGGCCTGGGACCGGGATGCAGCGGCGGTCTTCATAAGGCCCGGGCCATTCCGGTGGCGGGGAGCAGCCGGACCCGTTTGCCGTTCGTCGAATCGCGGCCCACCGTGACCAGTAAAGCCGCGTTGGCGGATCCCAGTACGCCCTTGGACTCGAAACAGACGAAATGCCCGGGGCCGTTCCCCCCCGATATGGAGAGGACCTTGGTGCCCGCGGAGAATGAATGAGTTTGGATCAGCAGATCACCGGCGTCGAACCCATCCGGAATTTCCGAGGTATCCGAATAAACCCGGAAGGAAACGGAATCCGGAAAATCCAGGCACGGATTCTTCATTCCGGCGGTCGCCTTGGCGCGCAGATCCCAAAGGTTGTCCACCAGATTCCCGGCCTCCAGGTTCGCGGCTCCCCTGGAACCGAATCCGGAGTAGAGTTTGGAGCCGGCGGCGATGAGCGAAACCGATATGACCAGGACCGCCATCATTTCAATCAGGGTGACCCCGAGTTCCGTCGGGGACCTATTCACGCACGATCTCCCAGCTGTTCAATCCCGGGCTGACCACGCGCGGGGTTCCCGGCGGCATGTTTTTCAAATCATTGTACATGGGATCGAACGCCCATTTGCGGATGGGGGGATAAAACCAGGTTCTGTCCAGGCCTCCTTGGGAGATGGCGCACGACCAAATCGCCACCGTGGACCCGGAATACCGGAAGGGGATATCGTGCCAGTCCTCCATGAAACGGATGAAGTTGTGATATCCTCCCTGCCCGGACCAGGAACCTTTGTTTTCGGGAATCCCCGCCATGACGCACGCGTTCAGGATAGTGACTTCATTGGCTTTCCAACCCTTGACCTGTTTGGACCAGCGGCTTTTGAAGGTGTAGTCGGTCGGATTCCATTGGTTGGAGAGTTGCGTATAGACATCGCAAATGATGGCGGAGGGAAAGGGGCTTTTCCCCCCCATGGATGGCGCATAGGAGGAATCGGTATTATAGTCTCCCCACATATAGATGCGGGAATTGGACACCACCGTCAGGGGGCGAAGCAGGCGATCGCCGTTGGTCAGGAGGAAACCGCCCACATCCCGGCCGCTCTGGCCCGGATCCGGGAGCTCGTCGAAGAGATAGACGATGGAATCCTTGCTGCGCTGTTGCAGGAGAGACACGTCGATGGAGATGACCTTGACCATGGCATTCTCGCGGTTGTCCCAAAACGTCACGCGATTCGCATCGGCGGCATCGGTCATGACCGCCCGCCTGGTCGGCCTTCTCTTGGGCTCCATTATGCTCACGGCATTAAGTTGATTGTCCACCCACTTGCCGTCCTTGTAAATCAGACTCGCCCTCCAGGCGTATTTCTGCCGCTTCAGATCGTAGCTGTCGCCGGTCTCGCGCCAATCGATGAGGGTATGGGGATTCCTTACTCCTTTCAAGGGAATGGCAAGCTTCTGCACCGACCCGCAGGATCCCCCTTCCTGGGCGTAAGCCACCCGATGGTTCTTTTTCCAATCCGGCCAATCCGCATAGAGATCCGCCAAAGGAACGAAGGACGTGTTGGTGTAGCGAACGAAGGCATCGGCGCCGGAACCGTCCATCTTCGGCAAGGCCACCAGGGTATTGCTCCCTGAATTCATTTGTTTCCCCTCGATGACCTCGGCGGAGGTGACCCAGTCCTCGATGGAGAGTTGGTTTACCGGAAACAACCGGATGGTATCGTTGGAGTGGACCCGGCCGCTGATCACCATCGGGGGGCCGTTGTGCAGTTCCAGCACCTTATCGAAGAATACCGCGAATTGGAAAATGGGAATCTCCTGGAAGGAGACGTTTTCCTGGATCTGGATGGCCCGGTTTACGCCTTCCCGGCATTGGACCTTGATGTCCATGTTCGTCTTTGCCACCTGCAATCCGTAACAATTGGAAGTCCGGGTCTCGACGGGAGAGCCCCAGGAATTGCCGCAGGTTATGGCCTGGGTGTTGTCCTGTTCCGGACAGGCGCAGGCTTCGCCCCCGGATGAAATCCGCGCGTTCCCGTCCATGGCCCGCGTAATGGAATTGACGGACAGCGCCGCGCATTGTTGGGTGCACAACATCGTCTGCAGGTTCCTGAAATCCGAGGACGCTATCCGTATGGAAACCCGGGAACGATTCATGGCTTGGATGGCCAGAAAGGAAATGCCCAGCAGTAGAATCGGAGCTACCAAAAGGATGTATCCCTTTTGCCGTCCCGTGACTTTACCGTGTTCCGAATCCGTATCCATTCGGCATACCCCGCTTGATTATACCTTGTGGAAGGGAGCTTAAGCCAAGGCGGAATCCCGACACTTTTCCTCCCGGACATTCCCGGTCCGGAAAGGAATTGGGGTCTTAGGGACATTTCCGCGGAATTGCCTTAGCAGGGTGTTGAAAAAGTCCCCGCGAGACCAAAGGCCGTGCGCGCAGGCCCCGGCGCAGCCGGCCGACGCCCGCGCGGACTTTTTCAACACCCTGTTAGGGGCGAGGGCGGAACACCGGGCTGGAAGACGTTATGGAAACAGGCTACGGAATCCTGACGATATAAATCCCGCTGCGCAGCGAGCGATCGGGCTGCAGGCTAAGCAGGGAACCCGCGGAGAGCACGGTAACGGGGATAAGACGTCCGCCCAAATCGATGAGTTGCAGAGCCGGTTTGGGCTTGGCGGGATCCCAACCCAGGAAAATGGGGGATCCGCCCCCGGAGTGGAAAATCCGGGCCAGACCCTTTTCCGCGAGGGGGGGATTGATGGGCACGTTGAGCTTGCGGGCCGCGGCGGCCACGTCCACTACCCCGTTTCCGGATCCGGAATCCGGGTGTGCGTAGCGATCCGCCGTAGTGATGAGGGCTTGGCGGACGTCCTCCGCGGGGAGCGAGGGCCGCAATTGCCGGAGGATGACGGCTATGCCGGCCATGACCGGCGCCGCGAAACTGGTCCCCCCCAGCGAATCCGTGGCAGCGATGGGGGAAGATGAGTTCGCCACGGCCACGGTGCACTCGCCCGCGATTCCCATGGACATTACGTCCGGCTTCACCCGGCCGTCCGCGCTGGGACCGGTGCTGGAATAACCGCATTTGCGGTGGGAGCGATCGGCTATGCCCACGGCCAGGATGCTGTCGGCATCGGCCGGCGCGCTCAGGGTGGGCGTGGGAATCCGCCTTTCGCCGTCATTGCCCATCGCCACCGAGACCAGCACGTTGCGGCGGGCCGCGCCCAAGGCCGCCAGCGAAGAGGGGCGGGTGCGGCCGTCGAACTCCGAATAGGCCAGGTCCGGGCTGCCGTCGGAATACTCGTACCGGTAACCCAGGCTGATGCTGATCACCTGCGCGCCGGAATCCACCGCGCGTTCGATGGCGGCCGCCACGTAGTCCTCCTCGACATAACGTTCCTGGGCGCTTTCTTCCGCCCGGTACAGCAGGAATTCCGCTTCCGGCGCGCCGCCCACCAGAGTACCCGGCACGTTACCCCCGATCAGGGACATGCATTCCGCGCCGTGGCTGCTTTGCAGGCTGTCCGTGACCGCGTTGGGCTTATCGTCCACGAAATCCCATTGATCTTTGATGCGGCTTTTCATGGCGGCGAAGATGGGGCTTCCCAGGTGGAAGTCCGCGTCGATGACGGCCACGCGCATACCCTTCCCGGGCTGCATCCCGCTGGCGATCATATAGGCATGCACCTTGTCCACACGCAGGGATTCCATCAGCGGGCGGCCCTGGCCGTAGTCGAGGCCTTCAGCGGCGCGCTTGGCGAGCGCGTTGGGCCGCCACAGCCGCGGGATCCGGGGCAAGGGAGCGGCCTTGGCCTTGCGCGGCATCAAGGCGACCCCGGCGACGAAAGGGAGCCTCCGAAGGGAGGGGATGAGGCTCGCATCTGCGTAGCCGGAGATCCGATTCTGCCATTTGAGGAAAATGTCGGGTTTGAAACCCCGCGCGCGCAAGGCCGCCGCATACTCCGCATACACGGGAAGGCCTTCGTAGCTGCGGGCGGCGCTTTCGCTTTGCGGATGGGCAGGGGATCCGGGACCTTTATCGATGAGAGTGATCCACAACTTGACGGGTTCGGAAGCCGCGCGGGCGGGTGCGCGCAGGAATGGAATCAGAAACAGGAGGACCAAAGCCCGCGGCATCGATCCTGGAAGCGGACTCATTGCCCTATATTCTAACTAATTCCCGGCGGCCAAGAGAGGAGCGATTGCCCGCAGTGCCCCGGGTTGGCGGCGCCTACCGCCCTTTTTGCCTGTTTTTGCTAGATTCGGAAACAGTCATGAAAACTTTGGAAGCCATCCGCCCATTGGCCGCGCACGCGAACGTGATCCCCCTCCATAAGGAGTTCCTGCCGGATCTGGAAACGCCCATCACCGCCCTGCTCAAATTGAAACGGCCCGGCCATCGCGTCTTCCTTTTGGAGAGCGTGGAAGTGGGCGAGAAGCTGGCGCGTTTTTCCTTCCTGGGCAAGGATCCCTTGTACACGTTCACCGCCAAGGGACGCCATATCGAAATCCGCGGCAAGGAACGCCGCGATATGGAAGGCGATGCCCTGGTGGAACTGCAGAAATTCATGGATCGATTCCGCGGCGCCGCCGACCCGGAGCTGCCGCCTTTTTCCGGGGGGGCGGTCGGCTTCGTTTGCTACGACGCCATCCGCCTGGTCGAGAACATCCCCGCCGGCGGCAAGGATGATTTCCATCTGCCCGATCTCCATTTCGGCATCTACGAATCCTTCCTGGTGTTCGATCATATCAAGCATAAGCTGAGCCTGGTTTCCAATATCCTCACGGACGAGTTCCCCAGCCTGGAGGCGGCCTACGAATCCGCCGCCGCCAAGATCGCCCAATTGGAATCCGATCTCGCCAAGCCGGTTCCGGTCCAGGAATCCGTGTCCGGCGAGCCCGCGGTGTGGGAATCCAATTTCACTCCGGAAGGGTTCAAGGCCGGGGTGGAAAAGTGCAAGGAATACATCAAGGCCGGGGATGCGTTCCAGATCGTGCTGTCCCAGCGGTTCACCACCAAGCCCACGGCCAGCCCCTTGTCCATCTATCGCGCTTTGCGGTCCATCAATCCCTCCCCTTACATGTATTACCTGGACTACGGCGATTTCGAGATCGTCGGCGCGTCGCCGGAGACCTTGGTGAAGGTGCAGGACGGCCTGGCCGAGACCAAACCCGTGGCAGGCACGCGCCCGCGGGGCAAGGATGAGGCCGAGGATGAGGCCCTGGAGAAGGAATTGCTGGCGGACCGGAAGGAATTGGCCGAGCACCTGATGCTGGTGGACCTGGGCCGCAACGATATCGGCCGCGTGTCCGAATACGGTAGCGTGCGGGTTACCCAGTTCATGGGCGTGGAACGCTTCAGCAACGTGATGCATATCGTCTCGGTTGTGAAGGGCCGGCTCAGCAAGGACTACCATCCCCTGCGCGCGCTCATGTCCTGCCTGCCGGCGGGAACGCTTTCCGGCGCGCCCAAGATCCGCGCCATGGAGATCATCGACGGCCTGGAGCCCCACCGCCGCGGCCTCTATGGAGGCGCCATCTGCTACATGGACTTCCGCGGCAACCTGGACTCCTGCATCGCCATCCGCACCATGCTCATCAAGGACGGCGTGGCCTACGTGCAAGCGGGAGGCGGCATCGTGGCGGATTCGGATCCCCAGACGGAACTGGAAGAGACCCGGCACAAGGCGCGCGCGCTCATGAGGGCGGTGGATGCGGCGGGGATGATTTAGCATGATCCTCATCCTCGACAACTACGACTCCTTCACCTTCAACCTGATGCAATACATCGGGGAGATCGATCCCGATCTGAAAGTGGCGCGCAACGACAGTCTCACCGTGGCCCAGGCGCTGGCTCTCAAGCCCAGCCATATCGTGGTTTCCCCCGGGCCATGCACGCCCGCCGAGGCCGGCATTTCCGTGGAACTCATCCGTAACGTTCCGGCTACCATCCCCCTGTTCGGCGTGTGCCTGGGCCACCAGGCCATGGGCGAAGCCTTCGGCGGCAAGGTGGTACGGGCCCCGGCCCCGATGCACGGGAAGCTATCCATCGTGGATTGCGACGGCAAAGGCATCTTCGCGGGGCTGCCCGCCTCCTTCAGCGCCACGCGTTACCATTCCCTGATCGTGCAACGGGAAGGCTTCCCGGCCGAACTGGAGATCACGGCCACCTGCCAGGACGAAGCCGCCGCGAAACTGGGCGGCGATGGGAAACTGATCATGGCCATGCGCCACAGGACGCGGCCCATCTTCGGCGTACAATTCCATCCCGAATCCATCCTCACCGAACACGGCAAGGCCATGATCCGCAACTTCCTCGCCATGAAAGGCGCCTGACATGATAGCCTCCCTGCTGGGCAAACTGATCCAGGGCCAGGACCTGGCCTTCGCGGAAATGCAGGGGGCCATGGACGGCATCATGGAAGGCAAATGGACACCCGCCCAAATCGGCGGCTTCCTCATCGGCCTGCGCATCAAGGGCGAGACGCCCGTGGAAATCGCCGCCGCCGTAGCCGCCTTGCGGGAAAAGGCCACCTTGGTGCCCACTTCGGCCAAGCCATTGGTGGACACCTGCGGCACCGGAGGAGATCATAGCGGTTCCTTCAACATCTCCACCGCCGCCGCCATCGTGGCCGCGGGAGGGGGCGTGGCCGTGGCCAAGCACGGCAATCGGGCCATGAGCAGCCGCTGCGGCAGCGCCAATGTCCTGCAGGAGCTGGGCGTCAATCTGGAGCTGACTCCGGAGCAGGTGGGCGGGTGCGTGGATACCTGCCGCATCGGCTTCCTGTTCGCTGCCAAGCTGCACAGCTCATTCAAGCACGTGGCCGGCCCGCGCCAGGAACTGGGCCAGCGCACCCTCTTCAATCTTTTGGGCCCCATGCTCAACCCGGCGCGGGCGAAACGCCAGTTGATCGGCGTGTACGATCTGAACCTGACCCGCACCCTGGCGGAAGTGCTCGGCGAGTTGCGTTCCGAACACGTGATGGTGGTGGCGGGAACAGACGGCATGGACGAAATCAGCCTCACCGCCCCCACGCGCGTTTCCGAACTCAAGCACGGGGAGATCCACGATTATATCCTCAATCCCCAGGATCTGGGCTTCTCGCTTTGCGCGGCGGCGGATCTCAAGGGCGGGGACGCGCCGGAAAATGCCGCCATCATCCGCGGGGTATTGGAAGGCAAGCGATCGGCGGCGCTCGATATCGTATTGCTGAACGCGGGAGCGGCCCTGTACGTGGGCGGCCTTGCATCCGACCTGGCCGGCGGAGTGGCGTTGGCCCGCAAATCGGTCGAGTCCGGGGCCGCGCGCAAGACCCTGGAACATTGGGTTTCCCACTCGCGCTCCCTTGCGCCGGTATGATATGATTCCCACCAGGTCCTGAAGCATGGCAAACAACATCCTGGACAAGATCATCAAGGCCAAGATCCTGCGGCTGGCGGACCTCAAGGGCGCCGTATCCCCGGAGGATATCGAAGCCAAGGCCCGCAGCCTGCCCGCGCCGCGATTCGATTTCCTGGCCGCGCTCACCGCGCCCAAGACCTCGGCTACCGGCGGGCCCGGCATCCACGTGATAGCGGAAGTCAAGAAAGCCTCGCCTTCGCGCGGCGTCATCCGCGAGAATTTCAAGCCGCTGGAAATCGCCAAGGGCTATCTCGCCGGCGGCGCATCCGCCCTTTCCGTCCTCACCGAAGAGGATCATTTCCAAGGCCATGATCGCTACCTGCTGGAAATCTCCCGCAACGTGGAGCTGCCCACCTTGCGGAAGGATTTCATCGTGGATCCCTACCAGATCTTCGAGGCCAAGGTGCTGGGCGCCAGCGCGTTCCTGCTCATAGCGGCCTGCCTCAAGCCAAAACAGCTGGCGGAGATGATCGCCCTGGGAGCCGAACTCAAGCTGACGCCCCTGGTGGAAGCGCATACGGAAGCGGAAGTGAAAACGGCCCTGGACGCGGGCGCGCCCATCATCGGCATCAACAACCGCGATCTCAAGACCTTCCATACCTCTTTGGAAACCACCTACAAGCTGCGCCCGCTGATTCCCGCGGGCACGCCGGTGATCTCGGAATCCGGGATCTTCAGGAAAGAGGATCTTAAAGCGTTGGCGGATGCCGGCATCCAGGCCGCGTTGGTAGGCGAAAGCCTGATCAAGCAGAAGGACGTTACCGCGGCCCTCCGGGAGATGCTCTCCTTTTGATCGCAAAAGTGTTGTTCGTTTGCCTGGGGAATATCTGCCGTTCCCCCATCGCGGAAGGCGTCTTCATCCACCTGGTCCGGCAACGCGGGTTGGAAGGACGCTACCTGGCCGATTCCGCCGGGACCGGGGATTGGCATCGCGGGCAACCGCCGGATCCGCGCGCCGTCGCCGCGGCCGGCAAGCGCGGGGTGAACCTGCCCAGTCTGTGCCGCCAGATAGCCAAGGCCGATTTCCAGGACTTCGATCTCATCCTCGCCATGGACAGGAGCAACCATGAGGACCTCAACTCCCTGTGCCCGCCCCAACTGCGGGGGAAAATCAGGCTGATGCGGGATTTCGACATGGAGGCCAAAACCGCCGCGGACGTGCCGGATCCATACTACGGCGGTCCGTATGAATTCGACGCGGTATACGAAATGCTGCAACGTTGCTGTGCTTCGCTCCTGGAAAAGATGGAAAGCGGTTCCCCAGTTACTTAAGCGCGGCTGGCTCCGGCGCGCATGGATTCCCTTCCGCGCTCGGCACTCCTTCGGTTGTCCCTTCCTGACACTAATCGTACATTTTGTGGCTATGCAAAAATCCCCCCTCTGCTTCGCGCCATTGGTTGCCTTGTTCGCGCTGGTATGTGGATTCGCGCCCGCCAGGGCGGAAAAAACCATCACCCTGGAAACCCAGCATTACCGCATCGGTTTTGAGAAAAAGAACACGCAGTTGGCGGGGGAAGTTCTCAAAGTGGCGGAATCCGTCTGGCCCACCCTGGCCAAGGCATACGACAGCTACAACCATTATCAAAGAATCGATATCTTGATCACGGATGAAGGGGACGACGCCAACGGCTACGCCATCTATACCTATTCCCGCGTGGTAATCTTCGCTCCCCACATGGATTGGGTGATGCGCAACCGCCAATTGTGGATCCAGAACGTGGTCACCCATGAGTTGGCGCATGTGTTCTCCTTGCGCCGGGCCGCATGGCTGTCCCCGGTGGATGCCGTAGAGTTCTACGGCAGCACCTATAATTACTCGGACAAAATCAACTACTCCTTCCAAGTACCGTGGATTCCCTTGGTAGCGCCCACCTGGTACGTGGAAGGCATCGCCCAATTCGAAGCCTACATGAACGGCAACGACAGCTGGGACTCGCAGCGGGACATGGTGGTCAGGGACGCGTTCCTCACCGGCACCCTGCCGAGCCTGGATTTCATCGAGACCTTCGAGGGCGACGAGGATTGGACCCAAGCGGAGCGTTGCTACAATACCGGCTATGCCTTCCTCATCTACCTGAAGGATCGCTTCGGAGCGGACAAGGTGCGGGATCTGGCCCGGCCCAAGCCGCTGTTCAACTTTTCCTGGTCGGTAGAACAGGCTTTCGGAAAGCCTCTCACCGTGCTTTTCGAGGACTTCAAGCGTTCCCTTTCCGATCGTTATGCGGACTTCAAGGACATTCCGACGGATCCCATCGCTGACAAGGAAATGGTGGGCGGCTTCCAACAGAACCTGGCCTTCTCCCCGGACGGAAAGTACATGGCCTGGCTGGGCAACGACGAGAATCGGCGCTATCCCCTAAACTGGATCTACTGGAAGAAAATCGGCGGGGGAGCCGCCGGAAAATCGGAGCAGCCCGTGGACAAGCCCGCGGCACCGGCCCCCGCTTCGCCGGGAGCGGCGCCCAAACCCGGTCAGGAGGGCTTCGCTCCCGTAGCGCCGGCGGGCGGCGTACCGAGCGTCATGCCGCATCCGCGTTTCGCCAACCCCGCTTTGGCATTGGGCCGCGGTTTCGGGGCCATCCCTAATGGATTCGCCCGGAGAGGGCTCTCCTCCTCCGGCATGGTCCATGAAATGGAATCGCTCCCGGATGCCAAGCGCAGCGATGAGTTCGGATCTTCGGGCCTGGAATTCAACCTGGCCGGCAACCGCCTGTTGACTGCGCGCCAAAGCGAGAACGCACAGTACACGGACATCTGGGAATACGAATTCCGCTCCGACAAGAACGAGGAAGACAAATGGCACAGGCTCACATGGGAAGAGCGCGCCTCCTATCCCAGCTACCATCCGCAGAAGGATCTGATAGTCTATGCGCGCAAGAAGAACGGCTCCAGCAACCTGGCCATGTTGGACTCCCTGGGACGCAATTGGCAAATCACTAATTTCAGCAATGGCGAACAGGTCTACAATCCCCGCTTCAGCCCCAAAGGCGATTCTGTCTATTTCACGTTGGGTCTGCTGGACAAGGAGGCCATCGTATCCGTGCCCGCCGATGCGCCGGGCTACAATCCCTTCCTGACCCTGAAGGATTCCGCCCTCTTCCCCGATTCGCTCCAGTTGGCCAAGACCCAGCAGATCAACTTCATCACGCCGATGCGCAAGGGGGCGTTCCGCCAGCTGCGCTTCCAGAACGACACCCTGTATTGGGCATCCAATGCGTTGGACAGCGCCTACAGCGTATATGATATCTATGCGCGGGTGCCGGGGGACTCGGCCGTCTATCGCGCCACCCATGTCTCCGGCCAGGCCATGGAACCCATCACCCACGACGGCAGCCTGTATTACCAAGGTTATCGCAAGCAGCAATTCCGCATCTTCCGGCAGCCCTTGGCCTTGACCCGGACCCATGATCTGCTGGGGCCCGTTTCCGATTCGCTTCCCCATGCCAAACCAAAGAAGGAGGACTTCACCAAGGTCTTCGAGACGGGGGAATACACCGGCACCTTCGTGGCGCTGGACATCACCCCGTTCCTGTCCGTGCAGCCCGTTTTCCTCACCGGAACCAAATCTTACACGGATTTGGCGCTGGGCCTGAACGTCGCCTTCGGCGAAGCCTACGGATCCTGGATGCAGTCGGTTTCCGCGGCCGTCACCAAGCGTACGCAATTGGACGCGCCTTTGAATTACCAATTCTCCTACTCCGGCGGCATCGGCTACGAGCCGGTGCGGCACACCAGCGATATCTGGCCCATAGGGATCTATTACAACGTCTATCATGACGTGCTGGCTTCGAATACGGAAAACGACTACGTGACCACGTACCTCTCGGGGGTGAGCCAGGTCAGAGCCGTCGACCGGCAATTCTCTTTCGCCACCTGGAGCCGCGACGCCGCATCGGCCGTTTTGCCCTTGCCCTACTCGTTCACTGTGGGCGCCAGTTATTTTTCGCAGCGCCTGACGTTGGACGTAGCCCGGAACATCCAATTCGTGAATCTCACCACCCCGGACACGGCTTACAACATCTCCCCGCGCACCAATCTCTATAGGGACGCGCAGCAACACCGCCATTACCATACCGACCTGGGATGGAGCTGGTCCAAAGGCATGTTGGGCACCTACCTGCCTACGGGCGGAGGGATTTGGGCCACCGCCAACCGCTATTGGGCCACCTATCAAGGTGGATCCGTTGCGGTCGATACCGCCAACCTTATCAGGCGGTCGCAGGATGGGGAGGCTACTCCGGAGGCCGTGCTGACGCAATTGCAATTCAACGCCTGGACGGCGGAAGCGGGCGGCGGCGGAATCGTTTCCCTGGGCCGCTATGCTTCCCTTTTCGCCAATATGGATGCGGGAGCCTTTCTGAACAAGTTCCCCACCGTGTCCAGCCCGGCCAACCTCACTTACAACGGCACAACGGGCAAGTACGACACTACCTTCGCCGATGACCTGGAAGGCAGCCTGTGGGCCATCAATTACCGCCTGGGGTATTACCGCATGTCCGGCTATCCTTACAACTTCTACTACCGCGGACGGGACATCATGCAAGGCTCTTCCTACACCTTCGGACAGGCCGGCGTGCAGATCCCCATCAAGACCGGAGTCTTCCTGCCCGGACTGCCCACCACCTCCTGGAAGCAGATCATGCTGACCGGACTCGGCGAATGGGGCACCACGCTTGCCACCCGCCCCGACCATATCTACCGCGCCCTGCTGGACGGGGAGCAGCACCTGTTGTTGGATTACGGGTTGCGGTTATCCATGAATTTCCATCTCTACCACCAACTCCCCTTCACCGTTTTCGGCCAGGTATTCGTGCCTTGGAACGAATTGAAGGCGGACAACCTGTTCTGGTACGATTATTCCCACACCGGCGCCGCCAACGACGACGGCACTCCCGGCAAGGATCAACTCGCCAACGATGCAGCGGACAGGAAGAACTATATCGAACAGGTCAAGCAACCCCGCTTCTACGTCGGGTTCAGCCTGGGAACATTCTAACCGGGTACGCGGCCGGATGCCCGCATCCGGCGCTCTAAGGATTCAAGCTATGAAGAACCGCGGATTCACCACCAACATCATCCACTCCGATCGCTTGGGCAAACCGGAGCACGGTTCGCTGCATAAACCGATCCATACCTCCATCGCTTATGGCTACGAGAAAGCGGAAGACCTGGCCGCGGTATTCCAGGGCACAGCCAAAGGCTACGCCTATGCCCGCCAGGCCAACCCCACCGTCTCCGCGCTGGAGCAAAAGATCACCTCGATGGAACAAGGCGTAGCCAGTGTCTGCTTTTCCACCGGCATGGCCGCCCTGGCCGCCGCCCTGACGGCGCTGCTCCGCAAAGGCGATCACGTGGTTTCCAGCGCCTTCCTGTTCGGCAACACCAACAGTCTGTTGAACACGCTCGCCGGAATCGGCATAGATGTTACCTTCGTGGACGCCACCGATGTCCATCGCGTGGAAGAGGCCGTTACTCCCGCCACCCGCATGGTGATGGTGGAGACCATCGCGAATCCCGCCACCCAGGTGGCCGATATGGCCCGCATCGGCGCGCTCTGCCAGGCGAAGGGGATCGTATACGTGGTGGACAATACGCTCACCTCCCCTTATCTCTTCCTGCCCAAGGGGGTGAAAGCATCCCTTTCCGTTAACTCCCTGTCCAAGTATTTCGGCGGCCACGGCAATGCCCTGGGGGGTAGCGTGACGGATACGGGGTTATTCGATTGGAGCGCTTTCCCGAACATCCTGGACATCTACAAGGTTCCCGGATCCGATCCGGCACTGTACGCCATGTTGCAGCTCCGCAAGAAAGGCTTGCGGGATTTCGGCGGGACCTTGGCCCCGGAAACGGCCCATACCTTGTCGGTGGGTTCGGAAACGCTGGCCCTGCGCATGGACCGCGCCTGCGGGAACGCAGCGCGCGTCGCCTTGTTCCTGTCCACGCATCCCAAGGTCAAGGTGGTGAACTACCCCGGGCTCAACTCCCATGCCCAGAACTCCCTGGCCAAGGAACTTTTCAAGCGTCCGGGCGCCCTGCTCAGCTTCGTGCTGGCGGAAGGCATCGATCCGTTCGCCTTTATCAACCGCCTCAAGCTCGCCATCTGTTCCAGCAACCTGGGCGACAACCGCACCTTGATCATCCCCGTGGCGCAGACCATCTTCTTTGAAATGGGCGCGGCCCGCCGCGCCAGCATGGGCATCGAGGACGGGATGATCCGCCTCTCGGTGGGCATCGAGGATACGGAAGACCTGCTGGAGGATTTCGCCCAGGCGCTGGGATGAGCCGACGGGAACATTCCGGGCAACCGTCTCCCCCTGCCGGCACTGTTACTTTCCCCTTATAATTGCCATTTTTAAGGTCTCTCGTTCTCGGCTCTCCGGAGGTTGGATGCATTTTCAGGACCTGGTATTGACCCTGCAAAAATATTGGAGCAGCCGCGGTTGCCTGCTCGCGCAACCCTATGATGTGGAGAAAGGCGCCGCCACCTTCAATCCCTCCACCTTCCTCCGCTCCCTGGGTCCGGAGCCTTTCGACGCCGCCTTCATCGAGCCTTGCCGCCGTCCCAAGGACGGCCGCTATGGGGAGAACCCCAATCGCGGGCAGCATTATTACCAGTTCCAGGTGGTGCTGAAACCCAGTCCGCTGGACATCCTCGATCTGTACATCGGGTCCTTGCGCGAGATAGGCCTGAAGCCGGAGGAGCATGACATCCGTTTCGTCCATGACGATTGGGAGTCCCCCACCTTGGGCGCTTGGGGGCTGGGTTGGGAAGTGTGGTTGGACGGGATGGAGATCACCCAGTTCACCTATTTCCAACAGGTGGGCGGATTCGATCTGTCCCCCATCATGGGCGAGATCACCTATGGCCTGGAACGTATCTGCATGTACCTGCAGAAGAAGAACAACATGTTCGAGCTGATGTACGATGGCCGCTTCACCTACGGGGACATCTACCATCAGAACGAAGTGCAGTTCTCCAAGCACAATTTCGAATTGGCCGACGTGGACGCGCAGCTGAAACTGTTCGGCGCCTATGAGGCCGAGTGCCGCCGCATGTGCGAAGCCGAGGTGCCTGTGCCCGCGTTGGACTATTGCCTCAAGGCCAGCCACGCGTTCAACCTGCTGGACGCGCGCGGGGCCATTTCCGTCAACGAACGCCAGGGATACATCCTGCGCGTGCGCACCCTGGCCAAGACCGTCGCCGAAGCCTGGATGAAGAATCGCGAGGCCTTGGGCTATCCCTTGCTGGCGCGCGCGAAATCCACGGCTACCGCCGCGACCGCTGGCGTGGGCCGGGCGAGCATGGCCGGATTGAATGTATATGCATTGGCATCGGCCGATGAACGCGCCGCAATGACGTCCCCGGCCGCCGCTGCGGAATCCCGCGCGGCTTCGGCCGCCTCCGCCTCCGAGCGCGCCCCGCTCCTGATCGAACTGGGCGTAGAGGAAATGCCCGCGCGCGTGTTCGCGCCGCTTTTGCGCGAGCTGCCCGCCTTGCTCAAAAAACATCTGGAGCCCACCCAGTTGCAGGCGCAGGATATCCGGATTTTCGTCACCCCGCGCCGGGTGGCCATCTCCATCGGCTCCATCCTGACGCGGCAGCCCGATCTGAAGCTGGAATTGAAAGGCCCTCCCGCCAACCTGGCCAAGGACGCGCAGGGCGAATGGACCAAGGCCGCGCTGGCGTTCGCGCAGAAGGCGGGCCTGGCCCCGGCCGATCTGGGTTTCCGCGCCATCGGAGGCGGCGAATACCTTTTCGCCCAGGCCGAGAAGAAGGGCCAAAGCGCCATGGACATCCTGTCGGAGATGTTCCCCAAGGTCTTCGCGGAAATCCACTGGTACAAGACCATGCGCTGGGGTGACGGCAAGGTTACCCCGTTCGTGAGGCCGGTGATCTGGCTGGTAGCCCTGCTGGGAGATAAGATCATTCCCATGGCCTTCGCCGGCATCGCCTCCGGCAATGAGAGCCGCGGCCATCGTTTTCTGCACAACCGGAGCGTGGCGGTTCCGGCCGCGCGGGAGGGTTATCTGGCCGCCCTCCGCAAGGCTGATGTCTATGCCGATCAGGAAGAACGTAAAGCCCTGGTCCGCAAGCTCACGGAAGAGGCCGCCTCCAAGGCCGGCCTGATTTGGCGCAAGGACGAGGAGCTATTGGAAACGGTCACCTTCCTGGTGGAATATGCCGCGCCCGTGCTGGGCGGCTTCGAGGAGCGCCTGTTGGAAGTGCCCGAAGAAGTGCTGGTCTCGGAAATGCGCGAGCATCAGAAATATTTCGCGATGGAAAAGCCGGACGGCGGATTGGCCAACGCCTTTGTGACCATTTCCAACATGCGCTGCGCGGATTTCAACCTGGTCAGGGAAGGCAATGAGAAGGTGCTGCGCGCCCGCTTCTCGGACGCGGAGTTCTTCCTGCGGGAAGACAAACTGCGCAAGCTGGAATCGCGCGGCAAGGATCTGGAGAAGGTGACTTTCACTGCCGACCTGGGGCCGGAAGGCACCTTGGCGAAAAAAGTGGCGCGCGCGGAAAAGCTGGCTCTGCATATCGGAAAGGCCCTCGATTTCGACGCGGCCCGCACGGATCGTACCGCCCGTATCGTAAGATTGGCCAAATGCGATCTCACCAGCAACATGGTGGGCGAGTTCCCGGAGCTGCAAGGCATCATGGGGCGCTACTATGCCGTCGCCGAGGGCATGGACCCGGTTGTCTGCGACGGGATCCGCGATCAATACCTGCCCCGTAACGCCGATGATACCTTCCCGGGCAGCGACGAGGCCGCGACGGCCGGCCTGGCGGACAGGCTCGATACCCTCATCACCCTATTCGCCAAAGGCAAGGCCCCCACGGGATCATCGGACCCTTACGCCTTGCGGCGCGCCTGCTGGTCCAGCATCGCCCTCATCGTGAACCGGAACTTCCGGCTGGACATCGGCGAAATCCTGCGCTATGCCATCGAGGAGATCTACAAGCCCATCCTCAAGCCCGGGGAAACCGGCGGCCTGGCGGACAAGCTTTCGGAATTCTTCCTGGGCAGGGCCAAGAACCTGTTCCAGGAAGCGCCCCGCCCCGGATTGCCGGGAGGCTTCGCGAAAGACACCATCGAAGCCGTGGTTCTGTCCAAAGCCGGCTGGCGCGATTTCACCGACCTGGTCGCGCGCTTGCAGGCGCTGCAGGCCTTCCGCGAACGCCCGGCATTCGCTCCCGCCGCCGAAACCTTCAAGCGGGTATCCAACATCCTGGATGCGAAAATGGAAGGCGTATTGGACGCGCAGTCGCTGGCCTTGCCGGCGGAAAGGCAATTGCTGGCCGGAGTCGCCAAAGCGGAAGCGGAGGTTAGCAAAGGGCTGGCCGCAAAACGCTACGGCGACGTCCTGGACGCCGTGGGCGCGCTGCGCGGCGACGTCGCCGCCCTTTTCGACGCCTGCATGGTCAACGATCCGGATCCGGCCCTGAAGCGGCAACGGCATTTGCTGCTGCGCAAGGTACGGGATCTGGTGGGGGAGATAGCGGACTTTTCCGCGTTCCAGGGATAAACCGGATCAAGGCATCGATTCTTCCTTCACCGGCCGGGGGGGCGGCTCATTCACCGCCGCGTTACCCCCCAAGCCGAACTGGAGCGACATGCCCAGGTTCCAACAAAACAACTCCGGAGACCACAGGCAGGAAAGATCGAATCCCAGCCCCGTGGTTCTGCGTCTCGTGAACCGCCACTGCGCCACGATCGGCAAACCCACATCCACGAATTCCAGGCCGCGGTGTTCATAAGTTTCGGGCGCGAATAACCCGTTGCCCCATCGGTGGTGGAAATAGAGTTCTCCTTGCTTCTGTCCGGCGACCACGCCGATGCCGGTGGCCAGCTCGAAGCTTCCGCGGCCCCCGGGCAGAATGCCTATCAATCCGGAGAGGCTTCCGTAATAGGGCCGCGGCGTATGCTTATCGTCGAAAATCCCATACAGGGTGGGACTTAAGACGAGCCGGCTTTCCATTAGCAAGCCATGGCCGGCCGCTTTTTTGAGCGCCAGGGCCAGGGCCGGATGCTCCTCAGTAACGGGTAGTCCGTCGGTGGCCAGGGCAATGGATAACCAGGAAATTGGATTATCCGTCGCCTTGACATCCGTCGCCGCTACCAGCCAACCCAGGACCGCAACCAGTAATCTACTGCCGGATGAAATGGACATCGGTATCCGAGAATAATGAGACAAGAACAAGGATTCCGGGTCCATCAACGGATCCAGGGTTGAGTACGAACTCATCCTCCGAAGAGGCATCAATCGTATAGGAATAGTTCAAATGGTCCTGCGTATTCCAGGTGCCGGTGGAAGCAAGATCCTTGCGGGTTACTTCGATCTCATCCAAATACCTGGTGTCCGGGTTCAGGTAGCGGTAAAGCCACTTCCCCTCTTCCGTAATTGTGAGTTGGGCGCTGTCGTACCGTTGGAAGGAAAAGGTCCCATCGGAACGAAACTCGTAAACCGCCCGTCCGTTCTCGTTGGCGGCCTGGTATCGGCCAGGCAGGATTTCCGAACGGCGATTCTCGCCCGAATCGAGCGTGCAGCCGAAGAACCCTAAAAAAGCCAGGCAGGATATCCGCATCAACCGTTGTGGGCGCATAGAGAGTATGACGAACGCGGACGGCTCTCCAGTAATATGAATTTCCAGCTACGGAAGGATTAATCCGCGCAGGTCGAACCGCTTTCCGGCATACGTCCCGCCCTCGGCTGGTTCCAAGACCAATCGTCCGCCTTCCAGGCGCAGGGTGAGGCCCCGTTCCCGAGCGCGCAGGGTCGCCCCAAAGCGCATCCCCATGGGACCCTTCAAGTCCGGCAACTCGTCCAGGGTGATGAAGGCATCATGGGCATACGACGACTTTAGGTAGGCGGCCGGATCCCGATCCTCCCACCAAGGCATGAAGTAAAGCCATTTCGGTCCGCCAGGTTTGGCGATGCTGTCCGGATTGGGAGCCCCTTGGGTTTCATTCAGGGCCAGCATCTTGCCCGGCGCCACCTGCGTCATGATGGCATAGGCGGCGGGATAGGCGTCCACTTTGTTATCCCCCCATTTCCACCAATCATTGGGATAGATGTCGATGCCGGCCAGGTCCACATAACCCGCCCCGGGATAAAATCGCTTGCGCAGCGGTATGCTGGCCGGATCGTCCTGGCCGCAGGCCGCGAGACCGGTATTGTAGATCCAGATGAGGTTGTGGAATCCGCGGGTCTTGGTGAAATAATCGAAGATGATCCGGTAAAGCGCTGCCGTGTTCTCCGGCTTATCGCAATCGCTCCACCAGAACCAGCCTCCGTCAATCTCATGCAAAGGCCGGAAGAGAACGGGTATCCCCGCATCGGCCAGGGGCTGCATAAAGTCGGCATGCTTTTCCAAGTCCAGAAGGATATTCTTATTCTCATCGGTTCCCGCCGTCACGGCTTTGCCCATGTCGATGGCCGGCTTGAAATCCTTTGAGGTGGCGTCGAAGTCCCCATTGGTTCCCATGGGGTTTCCCCAATGCCAGGTTAGGGTGGGAATAATGCCGTCCTTTTCCCACCAGGATTTCAAAAGCGCTACTTGGGCGCGGGAATTGGCGTTGTAGGTATCGCTGTATTTCACCGCGTTCCAGCCGGATAGATCGATGCCGAGCAGGGATGCCTTCTTGCCCGCAATGGCAAAAAGTTTGCCCGCCTGATCGCGCTCCCCGTTCATGCCGGCCAGGACTTTTTTGCCATAGATGGACTCCAGATAAGCAAGCAGCTTCCGGGCCGGGACGTCCAAGGCGGGATCCGCAGGCGCGGCGGCCCCAACGGGAGCGGCGAGCAAGGCCAAAGAAAGGATGGCTGCGGAAATACATGCGGGTGGATCAGGGAATCGGCTATGTGTTTGGGAACCGTTCATTCATTGCCCCTTGTCCGGTTGGCTAAAGCTAAAGTTAGCGCGGAAAGCCGTTTCCCAGCGTTCGTCCGGATTCCAAAAGGCGGAACCAATGGCCTCGACCGCATTCCCTGTTACGCGCTTTTAAGGCGAAGCGGGCGATGCGGGATCCTTGCAAGGCGGCGACATCGCCGCCCTTTTCGACGCCTGGGGATCGACGTGCGAAGAAGCCCCCCTGCGAGGGCTTCCTGCATTCCGGGACTTATTGGTTGTGGGGGACCAGGACCGTAGCAGAGGAAACCGAGAGGGCACCACCGCTGTCTTTGCAGGTGATGGGAATGGAGTAGGTGCGGCCGGGGCCGTTGCCATTCCTGTCGGCGCGAAGCATCACGTTATGTTCGTCCACTATTTGGAATAGGCTTGCTCCCTTGGCCGCGGCTTCGCTGCTGATCACGTCCAGGCTGCAAACCGTGCCGGCGCAATTGTCGCTGACTCCATAATTGACATGGACCGGGATCATCTTTCCGTTGGGGGGCCAGAGTTCGGGTTTGTCCACGGATATTCCGCTGATGGCGGGCGCCGGGTTCACGGCCGTGATGGATACCGCGGATACGTTGTCGTCCGGCGTGGGGTCGACGAGATCGAATGCGGCGTTCGCTTGGTTGGAAATGACGATCCCGTCCGCCACCGCGCAGCCTACTTTGGCGCTAAGGGTCGCGGACTGCGTCTGGGGGCCGGCAAGCGATGCAATAGAAATGGTGGGGCCGGTCGCGCCGGAACCGCATACCCCGGTGGACACGCAGCCGGTCAGGCTCAATCCGGCCGGGAGCAGATCCTGGACTACCACGTTGGCCGCGGGCACCAAACCGGTGTTGGAGACGGTGAGGGTGTACTCCACATCCGTACCGGTGATGACGGATGCGGACGAGGCCGATTTCGACAACGCCAAATCCGGGCCGCGTTCGGTGATGGCCTGGGGTTGGAAGGAATACCCCAGGGCAGCCAAATCCGAATCGGTCACCCCGAATACGAACCAGCGGTTGGGGCCGGCCACATTGGGGATGAAATCGTTATCATTGGCGATGTAGAGGGTATGGTTGACCACCCCGCCGATGACCACGTCTTTGCCGAAAGCCAGGCCTTCCAATTTGGCCGGGATCTGGGCGGTGGTGAAACCATTGGCGGTCAACGCTGAAACCACATCCAGGAAAAGCTTCTTGGGCACGGCCTTGGCGAGCAAAGCCGCTTCCCCGGACACTCCGGATACGTCGAAGGCGCCGGCGATATCGATGCCCCACAATTGTTTGACCACGGCCACGCTGCCGTCGCCCAGGCCCTTGCCGTCGCGCGTGTCGATCAGGAACTGGTGATCGTTGAGGGCGATGATTTCGCTGCTGTTGTAGGCTTTGGAACCGATTTTGTTGTCGTAGACATACTCGTGCGTGCCGCCGGAAGCGATGTCGATGGTAACAACGCGGTTCGCGCGGCCCCCGTCCCCGCCGTCCTGGATCAACGGACTCTGTATCAGGAGCACCAAGGTCGAGCCGTCCGGGGTGATGGCCAGGCCTTCGGCGCCTTTGTTGGTGACGCGGCCGGAAGTGTTCCCGGAGATTTCCGCGGCGCCGACGGAGTAAAGGTGGCTGATGGCGAACCGGTCCGGGAGCGTGTAGGCGCGGATGCGCTGGCCCGTGGCACGATCGAACTGGTATACGAAGGGTCCGTACTCATCGGCGATGAAAAACGTATTGCCGTCATTGGAAACGCGGATGGCTTCCGGATCAAACCGGGCGAAGTCCGGGTTGGTGGAAAGGCCTGAGCCGAAATTATCCGATCGGCCGGTGAAAAAATATTTGCCGGGCTGGTTTGCGGCCGGAATCGCGCTGCCCAAACCCGGGGTGCTTCCGTAAATCAGGGGCGTTGGGCTGGACAGCAAGGTGGTTGCCTTAAGCGAAGGCGTGAGCGTGAAGGGTAACCCCCCGGAGACGGCCGGAGTAAGCTTCAAATCCAGTATTTCCACGCGTGAAATGAAAGAAGCGGTGTTGTCAATCAAGGGTCCGTTGGTATAGGGGGTGGCATTGGGCCCGCGATCGGGGATCCCCAGAAAGGTGGTTCCGCCCGCCCAGGTCAATCCCGATCCGATGCCGCCCAGGACGTTCTGAGTCAATCCGTTTTCAAGGATTTCCGTGACAGGGGAAAAATCCGTCGGTTGATCCAATATGCCCGTAGCAATCAAGGTCGGGGCGGCATGGGCTGCCGCCACCGCCATTAGGATGGACGGGTATAAAATGCGTCCAAGTCTCAATATCATAGGTTCTCCGGGTTGGGATTTGATAGACCGGGATACTGCGGTATTCCAGTGGAGGCTAAACCTATGCATTGGTTATTGCAGGGAAGTGTTCCAGAATTTCAAATGGATTTCAGTACCCCTGATAGGATTCTATGAGGTCGAGGATTCGCCGTGCTAGGAAGTATCCCTACTCAACCCGCATTGGAAAAACCGAGGCGCAAAACATAGAGGGATGGATGGCGGATTGGGGCCCGGCAAATGCCGCTTTGCCGTCACCGGGCCTTGCCGGGGACAGGGGAGGAAAAGGAGGCTTATTCCTTCTGCATTTCCTGCGCCCGCTCGGCCTCATTGGAGCCGGGGCATTCGGAGATCAGCTTGTTCCACTCTTCGTCCCGCTTGGACTTGTCCTTCTTCTGATTGTAGATCAGGCCGATCTTGAAACGGGCGGAGCAAACCTTGGTGCCATGGGGAAATTCCTTCGCCACCCGGCCATAGGCTTCCAAGGCCTTATCTGCCTTGTCCTGTTTGACCAGGGTTTCTCCCAGCCAGAACATGGCGAGTTCGCGCCAAGTGCCGCCGACGTCCTTCTCATAGACGTTCTTGAATCCGGCCAAGGCCAGATCGTATTTGCCGCGGATATAATCATCCCGGGCCTGGTTGAAGAGGGCTTCCAGATCCAGGCCTTCCACCACGCGCACGGGCTCGCCATTAGGCCCTACCGCACCCGGGGTTGCGGAGCCGGGCGTTCCCGCGGGAACTCCGGGTTGACCGGGTGCCGCCGGGCCGCCCACGATATACTTCTTCTGATCCAACTTTTCAATTTTGGCGCTGAGCTGGGTCAAACGGTATTGGGTCTCGTCGATTTCGGCATGCAGACGGGTGATTTGCGATTCGAGCTGGGTCAGCATCAGCGTCAGATCGGCTTTCATCTTGCTGGTGGAGCCGCCCTGCGCCAGGTTCAGTTCATCCACCGATTTCTGCAGGCTTTCGATCTGCTTGCCGGTGGCTTTCACTTCCGCTTGCACCTTGCGCAATTCCTCGGTCCGAATCATGGTGATGGCCGAACACCCGGTCCAGAAAAGGATGGAGATGGGAATCAGGACCAGGCGCGGCAGCAGGGAGCGAAAGAGTTTTCCCGCTGCCGCAGGACCCCGGAACCCGCCTGGGAGGCGGGAGCGGGGTTTAAGCGCGAAAGCGGGGATGGGAATCACGAAGGCTTAGAACGTGGTGGTGAATTCGACCCGGCGGTTCTTGGACCAGGAGGCTTCATCATGGCCTTCAACGGCGGGTTTTTCTTCCCCGTAGCTGATGGTGCTGAGCCGCGTGGCCTGGATGCCGTAGCTGGCCAGGTAATCGTTCACCGACTTGGCGCGGCGTTCGCCCAAGGCCAAGTTGTAGTCGTTGGAACCCCGTTCATCCGAATGGCCTTCCACGCGGGCGGTGATTTCCGGCACCTCTTTCATGAGCTTGCCGATTTCCTGCAAGGTGGACTGGCCTTCCGCGGACAGGGTGCTCTGATCATAAGCGAAATAGATGGGCTTGAACACTTCGGCGATGCGGGCCTGGATGCGCTGGCGGCGCAAGGCTTCCTCATCCACCTTGGGCGGCTCCGCGGCGCGCGGGGGTTCCGGACGCTCCATCTTGGGAGGTTCCGGTTCGGCCTTAGGGGCTGGGGGTGGCGGCTTAGAGCAACCGATAATGGCCAATGCGCCCAGGCCCATGAGGGTCCAATGCTTCAAATTCATATCCATCTCCTTTTTCCTGAAATCTAACACTTATAGGGGGGAAATTTAAATTTTCCCCGCATATTTCCCAGCGATCTTTCCCGCCGCGCGCATTCACGGCCTTAAGCCGCGACCTCTGGACTATAATCCGATGCTTTACCGCTCGGCCTTTTTCCCTTTTCGGCAATGCTTCCCGCCTCAAGGGGTCGATATGGCGGGCTTTCCACAACCCGGTCAGGCCCATTGCCCCGATCCACCCCTGCGGCCGATCAGTAATCCGACCACTTGGGCATATAATTGCCGCCCGAGAAACTGATCCGCTTTTGGTTGCTGCCGTCCGCATTCATCATGAATATCTCCGGGCTCCCGGTGCGGGTGGACATGAACACGATGTGGCGTCCGTCCGGGCTCCAACTGGGATTCTCGTTGCTGCCCGCCTGGGTAGTCAGCTTGGCCGGATCCTTGCCGTCCGGGGACAGAGTCATGATGTTCATGTTGTTGCCCTCGTCCATGGCGGTGAAGGCTATCCTATCGCCTTTGGGCGACCAGGAGGGCGATCCGTAGTAGTCGCCGTCGTGGGTGATAGCGCGCATGTTGGAGCCGTCCCTATCCATCACGTACACCATGGGCTTGCCGCCGCGATCGGAGATGAAAACGATTTCGTACCCGTTGGGGGACCAGCTGGGGGAGGTTTCGATGGAACCGAAGAAGGTGAGCCGCTGCGGCTTGCCGTCCGGGAAGGCGCGGCGGTAGAGCTCGGTGTTACCGTCCAGGGTGGAGGCATAGGCGATTTCCTTGTCCATCTTGTTCCAACTGGGCGATGTGTTCATGCCCTTGGACATGAAATAAACGCCGTTCTTGCCGCTCTCGAAATCCTTCAGGTAGAATTGCGGCTGGCCGCCGGCGTAGCTGGTGTAGAGGACCTTGTTCTTGCCGTCCACCCAGCAGGGCATCAGGTTGATGGATTTGTTCTTCGTGATTTCCGTGACGTTGGCTCCGTCATAATCCATCACCGAGATTTCCTTGTTGCCACCCCGCTTGTTGACGTAGGCGATGCGGGACTGGGCGATCCCCTTCTCGCCGAAAAGCTGGTAGGTCAATTCGTCCGAGAACTTATGCGCGGACTGGCGCAGGTCCGCCTTCTTGCCGGAGTACTTCTTGCCCAGGATGCGCTCCTGCGAATCGATGTCGATGAGCTCGCAGTTGAGGGTGAAATTGTCGCCGTCCAGGGTATATTCGCCGCGCACGTAGGCCAGCGCTCCCTCGGCCTTGAACGCGCCCTTACTGGCGCTGTCGAATTGGGCCGCGCTTTTGACCTTGAAACGCCCGCTGAAATCCAGATCCCAGGAGATGACCGCGCCGGGCGTGAACGGCAGGGAGTTGGCGTCCCCCTTGGCGCATTTGAAATCGACGAAGCCCAGCGCGATGGTCTCGGCGCCCTTGTTCTCGGAGGTGATGACCACGTCCGCCCCACGAATCGGGGAAACCGAGGGACCGGCCAGGAAGAGGAAGGCCGCGGCGGCCCGCAAGACGCGGAAAGCTTGGGTATTATGCATGTTACTGTTGCCCTGCGTAGACGAATTCATAGCTTACCTGGATCATATCCTCCGGAAAGTTCTCCGGAATGGGGGGCGTATGATCGAGCCGGACGATGGTCTGCTTGGCCAAATCATCGAGATCGGCATTGCCGCTGCCGGAGGCGATTTCCACGTCCTGGATCTGCCCTTCCCGCGTCACCTTGAAACTGATCACGGCCTTGACCGTCCCTGCGATATCGATGCCGGTGGGCGGCCTCCATAAAAGCTCCGCGGACTTCTTAACGCGGCCGGCCCAGAAGGAAAGCCTGGGATCGGCGGGTACATGCGAGACGATTTGCGGCGTCAGCACCTGCTGCTCCTGCACCGCCTCCTTGACCGGCTTGGTATCGTCGTCTTTATCCTTGACCACCTTGGGCTCGGGCTTTTTCGGCTGCACGGCGTTGGTGGGTTTAGGCGTAAGCTTGGGCGCCTCGGGAGGCTTCACCGGTTCGGGCTCGGGAGGTTTGGGCTCCGGCGGTTTGATCGTTTTGGGCGTCAATGGCCGCAGCTTGGGCGTTTCCAGATTGACGAGTTCGAAGACGGGAACGGTGGAAGGACGGTGCGGCGAGAGCAAGGCGGACAGGCCGATGAAGAGAATTGCCAAGCCATGCACCAGCACGGAAACCAGAACGGCGAAATTCTGGGTGACCGGCTCCTTGCCGAGCCGCGAAGCACCGCCCCCGAGCGCTCCTTCCCTGGCGGCGGTGCCGGGCCGCTCCGCGCCGGACGCCCCCGATGGAACCGATTCTCTGGGAGAGGACGCCATTATGATGGGCCCTTCAGCGGTGCCGCGCCTTGGGAGGAGCCGCGGGACGCGATCCGGGATCGGTCAGAAACCCCAGGCGTTTGCCGCCTTGCCTCTGCACCGCCGCCACCAATTCCATCACGAATCCGTAAGGCACGGTCTGATCGCTGTTGATGATGACGGCGGTCTCATCGTCCCCGGTCCACACGTTGCGGAAGTCCTTCTCGAAGCTCGTTTGATCCGAGGCCGTTTCGTTGATCAGGATTTCGCGCTCCTTGGTCACGGTAACCTGGATAGCTTTCTTCTCCTCCAGGCTGGCCGCCTGCGCCTTGGGCAGCTCCACCTTCACGCCCTGGCTCATGAGCGGCGCCGTGATCATGAATACGATCAGGATCGCGAAAAGAACGTCGATGAGATTGACGAGGTTGAGTTCGGGATTGGGCCGTAACGATTCGCGCCTACGCATGCATTCCCGCGAGGGCCCGGCTAACCATGGCTTGTGCTTTAGGGAAGCCTATCGGCATTCCTCTTCCATTTTGGACTTTGCGTTTTGCCGTTTGCGTTTGCATTTTGACTTCTACCGCAAGACCCGCAGCCTAGGCTTTCTTCGCGGTCGAGCGCTCCAGGGCCGACAGATCGCCGCGCTTGAAAAGGCTCACCAATTCGGAACCGAAGTTCAGCATGATGGACTCGGCCTTGCGGTTGAAGCCCGCGAAGGCGTTATAGCCGACCGAAGAAGGGATGGCCACGAGCAAGCCTGCCATGGTAGCGAGCAACGCCTCCGCGATGCCGGGCGCCACTACGGTGATGTTGCCGGATCCCTGCTTGCCTATCTGATAGAAGGAATCCATGATGCCCCATACCGTGCCCAGCAACCCTATCAAAGGTCCCGTGGCCGAGCAGAAGGCCAGGAACACCAGGCTGCGTTCGTTCTTTTCCTTTTCGATATCCACGGACCGTTCCACCGACTCGCGTACCAGTTCGCCGCGATGCTCCAGCGAATCGTAAGAGACGTAGGCGGAAAGGCCTTCCATTTCCGAAAGCGCGGACTTGGTGATGCGCCCCATGGGGGAATCGGGGATGGACTTGGACAGCTTTAGCAGATCCTGGAAAGTGGGCCGTTCACTCATCAACTCCCGCCACTTGGCGAAAGAGCGTTTGCGCGATCCGTTCGCGAGCCATTTCTGGACCAAAGTGGCCCATACCCCTATCGAAAGCAGGAACATGAGGCCGACGATGGTGAAGGTGGAGGCTGTCGCTTGCTTGAGGATTTCCAGGACGACCGAATGCATGGATATACCCGGTTAAGAGTGGACAGGCGCAGCGGCGCCACGGAACATAGCCAATCTAGAAAATTGGGGGGGAACCGGGGGAGTACTCGGAGGTCGTTACCGGAAAAAGGCAAAGTGCAAATTTGCACTTTGCATTCTACGCTAACGCCCCCATCAACCTCTCCACCTGCTTCTTAAGGTCCGCGTCCCGCTCCAGGCACATCTCCACTTTCTTGATGCTGTGGATCACGGTGGAATAGTCCCTGCCGAAGGCCAGCCCTATGGTATGCAGGGAATTGTCGGTAAGCTGCCGAGCCATGTACATGGCAATCTGGCGCGGTTCCGCCACATTCTTCTTACGCGTTTGCGAGGTCATCAGGGAAACCGTGGTACTGTACTCCATGGCCACCTGATCCAGCACCCTTTTGATGGTCACGGGCTGGTTCACATTGCGGAGGGTATCCCCCAGGATCTGCTTGGCGATGTCCACGGTGATGGGCATATGCGTAAAGCTGGCATAGGCGGAAAGCTTGATCAAGGTGCCTTCCAATTCGCGGATATTGGAAGTGACTTGGTTGGCCACGTAGGTCAAAACGTCCCCGGTGACGCAGCTGTCCCCGTCGCCCTCGCTCTTCTTCTGCAGAATGGCCAGGCGCGTTTCCAGGTTCGGCGGCTGCAAATCGGCCAGCAGGCCCGTGTCGAAACGCGACAACAGGCGCGTATGCAGCCCCTTGATCTCCGAAGGCGGGCGATCCGAGGTGATGACTATCTGCTTGTTCAAGGACTGCAGGATGCTGAAGATGTTGAAGAACTCGTCCTGGGTGCTCTGCTTTCCCGCCAGGAACTGGATATCGTCGATAAGCAGGATATCCGCATCCTTGTAAACCTGGTAGAAGGTGCGCGAGTCCTTATTCTTCTGGACGAATTCGATGTACTCCCGCGTGAACTCCTCCGAGGTGCGATAAACTACCTTGCGGACGGTTTCGTTCTCGATGCAGAAATGCGCGATGGCCTGCACCAGATGGGTCTTGCCCATACCGGTGCCGCCGTAGAGGACGAGCGGATTGAAATTATTGTGGCTGGGCGCTTCGGCCACGGCCATGCAAGCGGCGTGCGCCAGCTGATTGCAATCCCCGATGACGAAATCATCAAAGGTATAGCGCGTGTTCAAGGGGACGGTAACCTCGATGCGGACCGGGCCGCGCGACTTGATCCAAGGCGCATCGGCGGCGGGCCCGGAGACGGGAAAACCGGCGGTGGGAAAACCGGGCATTTCCGAGCGGCCCTCCCCCAAGCGGTATTCCGACTGGTAGACTTCCAGGTGCGGGGACCGGGATAGGACGGTGAAGGAAATCCGCACCGGTGAGCGGAGAATTTCCTCAAGCGTCTTTTCGATCACGCCGCGATAATGATGGGACACGTATTCGAGCACGAAACCGTTGGGAACCCCGATGACCATTTCCCCTTGGGCGGAATCGAGGATTTCTAGAGCGGAGAACCAAGTGTTCAAGGCCGACTCGGAGATCTGGGACCGCAGCGCCGAAAGGCATTGCGCCCACAAAGAGCTTTCTTCGGCTTCAATCAAGGTGTGCTCCCCCATCATTTCTTGCTTCCCATCATGCTCCCTTGTCCGGGCCAACCCGTTGATGTCAGGCGAGTTAATCTAAGAATATTTGGTTTTCCACGGGCTAGCCGCGCAAAGAAATTTTCAAATCGAGTCAATCATCCTTATTTCGCGCTTCTTGGATCCCAAAGGATTTTTCCGGATCGATTCTCCTTGTATTGTCCACCTCGTATTAACAACCTGTTCACAAAAAAAATTTCTTTCCGGTTGATCCTTAGTCGCAAATGGTTCTAAAATACCCGGCGTTTTTTTCGGCCCGGGATCCGGGACAAAAAGCGGCGGCATCAAGCCGGAACTTCGCGCCGCCTCGGCCAACCCCAACTCCCGCAAACAACGCCGCCCGCCAAGCCATGATTTACGGGGCCTGCGGCGCCGGAACCACCCGTTGCCATCTGAGTTGCCGGAAAAGTTAAAGTATCCCTTCAACTCTTCCGATGATGGAAAGACGCCGGCCCCAAGCGGCGCCAACGGGGAGAAGCATATGACCAGCAATGCCATCGGCGCCTTGAAATCCGACTTGGAATCGGCAAAGCCCAACCTAAACTCCTCAAAGGACACGCCCAAGGGCCAAGCGATTGCCGAACCGGCCGGCAGCCCCCAATCATGGGCGCCCGATTGGACCTACGGATCCAGCACCACGGTCGCCTCCGCCCAGACGGAATCCCTATATATGAAGTACACCAGCCGCGACGGGGACGTGCTGGAACTGACGGCCGAGAGCAGCGAGGTTTCTTACTCCAGCGAAACCGCAAGCTATAGCGGGACGGCGCGCGCACGGGGCGCGGGGCGTGACGAAGGAAACGGTCTTCCTGCCTTCTCCGCTAGCGCACAGGCGGGCCAAGACGTATCCGGCGCCGAAGATCCCCAAGCCAAGCAAACGGCGGGCATCCGCGCTTGGGCCAAGCAGGTGGTAAGCGAGCTGAGGCAACAGCAGCACAAATTGATGGAGCAGGTTTTAAAGCAATCCGGTAAGCATGTGGATTCCGGCGACGGAAAGTTCCTGTTGGTATACTCCTCGACCACGGTACAAAGCGCGGACGGTAAGCAGGCGGATCCGTCCCAGGACGAGCCGCAAGTGCCGCCCTATTGGAACGCGGAGAACACCTCGGATAGGATTGTGAATTTTGCCACGCAAATGGCGAAAATTTCCGGCCTGGACCTCAAGGAATTCGCCGCCAAAATAAGGGATGCCATAGGCGCGGGCTTCGATCAGGCCAAGCAGGCCACGGGGGAATTGCCGGGCGCGGCCGGAAAGCTGAACAAGGATACCCGGGACCTGGTCTTCTCTAAGCTTTCCAAATGGCTTGAAGCGCAGGGTTCCGAAGCCTATAATCAGAAGACCCGAAGCAATGCCATTTCAACCGCGGAAGTGCCCGATGGAACTGAGAATAACCAGCAATGAAAAAATTTCCCTCTTCATAGTCAAAGGCAAGATCGGGTGGGATAACTCCCGCATCCTCGACACCCAGATCCACAAGATGGTGGAGAAGGGGTGCTCGCATATCATCTTCAACCTCGACGAAGTCACCTTTCTATGCAGCGGCGGTATCGGCGCCCTGGTCTATAACATGAAGAAGGTGCAGGAGACCGGCGGCGATATCTACATCGTGTCCACCTCCGACTACATCCAATTCCTATTCGCCACCATCGGCTTCAACATCATCTTCAGCGGCCGGATATTCAAATCCTTCGAAGAGTTCGGCGATAAGGTGCTACAGCCCAAGGGCCTTGCCCTGAACCTCTTCAACGCCGAATCCGCCATCATCAACACGGAAGAACACCGCTTCCAAGATGGTGCAGCAAAAAACGCAGCGTGAATTAGCGCCGTCCTGGTGCAACAAAAACGCAGCTTGAGCCGCCCTGGTAAGACGAGGGCTTTGAAAAAATCTATCCTTACCGCATGGTACAGCCCGCTGTCATGCGCGAACCCCTGAAGTTCAAAGCCATCCTGCAATCCCGCATCTGGGGCGGGGACGGTCTCCATCGCGTGCTGGGCAAAGGCAATGCGTTGGACAAGGACGTAGGCGAATCCTGGGAGCTTTCCGATCGGGACGATAATGCCAGCGTCACCGTGGGAGGCTCCTTCGCGGGCGCCAATTTGCGCGAGATCTTTTCCATCCATGCGCGGGACATCCTGGGCAGCCAATATTCCCCCACCCTGGCCCGCTTCCCGCTCCTGTTCAAATTCATCTTCGCCCGGGAAAACCTTTCCGTGCAGGTACACCCGGGGGAAGGATCGCAGCTGGGCGAGTCCAAGACCGAATGCTGGTATATCCTGGACGCGCCCAAGGATGCGGAATTGATCCTGGGGATTTCCGGGGAAGGAAGCCGCGAACAGGTGTTGGCGGCCCTGCGCACCAAGGCCTGCCAAAGCGTTCTGAACCGTGTGCCCGCCAAAGCGGGCGACATGTTTTTCATCCCCGCCGGTACCGTACATGCCATCACCGCGGGTTTGCTTCTGTACGAGGTGCAACAGAATTCAGACACTACCTTCCGCCTCTATGATTGGGATCGGGTGGACGCCGCGGGAAAGTCCCGGCAATTGCACTTGAGCGAATCGGACCAAGTCATCGATCTGCGCCGCCATGGCAAGCACCGCATTCCTCCGCTCGCCATCAAGCGCGCCAACCATGTCGAGGAATTCAGGGTGGCCTGCCGCCACTTCGCGGTGGTCAAGCTTTCCAGTTGCCGCGGCGCCGTTCCGCTGGCCAATCGGGGGCGCTTCCGGGTCGTCACTTGCGTCCAAGGGGCGTTCGAGATCGGTTGGGAGAGCGGCCAATCCATGGCCATCGGGCTGGGCGAAACGGTATTGGTGCCGGCCGCTTGCGTGAACCCGCGGTTGCGGGAAACCGCTGCCGATGCGGAATTGCTGATGAGTTACCTTCCCGTACCGGGCGAGGATATCATCGCGCCTTTGACCGCTGCCGGATACGACGATGTGGAAATCCGCGGCCTGGGGGGCCTGGAAGGTTTTCCCTGATTCCGTTTTGTCCTTTGAAAACGGGCATCCGGCTCTTCAGTAGCATCCGGGTTCCCTCCCTTCCCCATCCGCCCACCGGAAAAATACTTCCCGCAATCGCCGTACTTTACGATTGACACCGCGCCCGCCGAAAATTATTTACTCCCCGGGCCGCATCCAACCGGTTGCCCGGAGAGATGCCGATCCGATGGGGATCCTTTCTCCGGCTCACGGATGCCGAGTCCAATCCACTTGAATAGGAGTTCGCTACATGAAAAAATTCCCTCTGTTCGCTTCGTTGCTCTTCGCTTCCTTCGCCACCGCCAATGCGCAATTCGAAGGGATGGGTTGGGACGGCGACAATAAGGAAGTGGTCGCCCGCATCGGGCTGGGCGGCTTCAACCACATCGAAGCCGGAACCAGCCTTTACTACAACAACAACGGCACCGGGGATTCCAAATTCAACATCACCGCTTCCGGGCGCTATCTGCTCGCATTGCATTCCTGGGAAAAGATGACGGGCTATCTGCATGTCGGTGCTTATTTCCGCGATGACAACACGGGGCTCCGGGCCGATCAGTATTCCGGCAACGTTACCCGCGGCTCCCTGAAAATCAAGGCCGGCTACCAGCCGGAAGTCATCCTGCTGCCCCATCTCGCCGTCTCCATCCTATTCGGCGTGGGAATGGCCTTGGTTCCCGATTTTGAATTCGACACCATCGGAAACGGGATCAGCATCGTGGACGGGCTTAACTTCCGCATTCTGTTCTAAACCCGCGGCGGCGCGACAGCCATGGAGGCGGGATAGGGCGTTCCCCTAACCCCGCCACCCCCCTGGGCCCAACGGAATCCTTCCAGCCCTTCTTATTATCTTCTTCCCATGCCGCTAAAACTGCCCCACCTGGGTTTCGGATTGGGATTGCGCATTCCGCATTACGCTTACATTTTCGAGCATCGTCCCCAGGTCGATTTCTTCGAGATCATTTCCGAAAACTTCATGGCCGCGGGAGGCGTTCCGTTATATAACCTCGAGCGGATCCTGGAGACGTATCCGGTGGTGATGCACGGCGTGTGCCTCTCATTGGGGGCGCCGGGGGAACTCGATTTCGGGTATTTGAAAAAACTGAAAACGCTGGCCCGCAAAACCGGAGCGCCCTGGTTTACCGATCACCTGTGCTGGACGCGGGCAGGCGCGCATCACTACCATGATCTGCTGCCGCTCCCTTACACGGATGAGGCCGTCCGGCGGGTGGCGGAAAAGGCCCGCATCGCCCAGGACTTCCTTGAGCTTCCATTCGGCATCGAAAACCTTTCCGCGGTGGCCGAGTTCTCCGCCGGGACCATGCCTGAATGGGAGTTCTACCGCGCCGTGGTCGAGAAAGCGGATTGCCGCATGATGCTGGACGTGAACAATATCTATGTGTCCTCCCGCAACCACCATTTCGATGCGATGGAATACCTGGGCGGCCTGGACTTGTCGCGCGTTTGCCAAATCCATCTGGCGGGCCATAGCGATCGGGGAAGCTATGTTCTCGACACGCACGACCATCCCGTCCGGGACGAAGTATGGGAGATTTTCAAGGCCGCCTACGCCGGTTGCGGTGGGGCCGCTACCATGGTCGAATGGGACGACGCGATACCTGCTTTTCCTGAGACGCATGCGGAGGTTTTGAAGGCTAAGAAGTGGGTCTCAGGGACAGGCGCAGGGGCGTCTGGCATTGGGGCAAGCGCCTTGTCAGGCGTTTAGGAGCTTTGCTCCGGGGCTGCCGGCCCGTGCCATGTTTTTCCCTGTTCTATGTTCTATAGGCAATAAAAAAAGAACCCGCCTCTTTTGGGGGCGGGTTCTTCCAAGCGCTCGGTCAGGGGACCGGATGTTCGGATGGGATTAGGCTTTGCAGCCGCCCAGACCCTTACATTCGTTTAGACCTTTGCAGCCGTGGGCTTTGCCGGCCTTGTCAGCGGCCACGCCCATTTTCTTGGCAGCGGCGTCGATGCCGGCCTGATCCATCTTGCATCCGCCCTTGCCTTTGCAGCTATTCGTGCCTTTGCACGCGTGCTTTTCAGCGGCGGCGGCGGCAGGAGCGGCAGCGGGGGTAGCGGGGGTAGCGGCGGCGGCAGGCGCCGCAGGAGCGGCTTCAGCAGCGGGGGCGGCCACGGGAGCGGCGGCAGCAGCCGGAGCGTCCTTATGGACCTTGGCGTGCTTGGCCTTCTTGGCATGCTTGGAGGTGTCCATCGGAGCTGTGGCGGCAGGAGCAGCCACGTCTTCCGCGGAAACCGAAGCAACCGAGATCATGCCTGCAGCGATGCCGGCAATGGCCAGGTTTGCGAACAGGTTGGACTTATTCATTTAGCGGCACCGGCGGCGGGAGCGGCTTCGGTGGCCGGAGCGGCAGCAGCGGCGGCGGCCTTCTTCTTCTTGTGGGACTTCTTCTTGGGAGCCTTGGCATTGGTGTCCAAGGGGGCGACGTCGGTAGCGGGAGCGGCGGCCGGAGCAGCGGTAGCTTCGGTCTTGGCGGCGGCGGGGGCTGCGTCAGCGGCTACGACCTGGGAGATGCCCATGAGACCAACTACCGCCATCGACAGAGCAATTTTTGAAAAAGTGTACTTCGTCATTTTCTAGTCCTTCCTAAAAATATCCGGGTAGGCGCGCTACCCTGGTTGTGGTGTCTAAAAGACGGGATGAATGTAGCAAATCTGGATTCGATTCCGCCAAATCGGAATCCTGATCCGTAAAAAAGTCGCCCCACATGATCGGGAAGATTGCTTCCGTTCAGGATTGGATCAGGCCGGATCATAATCCAGGTTGGGGCCCAGCCAACGTTCCATGGTTTCCACATTCATTTTTTTCCGGGCCGCATAATCCACCACTTGGTCTTTGCCGATCTTTCCTAAGCCGAAATACCGGGCCTGCGGATGCGCGAAATACCAGCCACTTACGGCCGCTGCCGGCATCATGGCAAAGCTCTCGGTAAGGACGATTTTCGTCCGTTTGGAAACTTCCAAAAGATCGAAAAGAGTAGACTTTTCAGTATGATCGGGACAAGCCGGATATCCCGGGGCGGGACGGATTCCCTGGTATTTCTCCCGGATCAGGTCTTCCGTACTCAGATTTTCCACTTTCACATAACCCCAGAATTCGCGCCGCACCTTCTGATGCAGATATTCGGCGAATGCCTCCGCCAAGCGATCCGCCATGGCCTTGGCCATGATGCTGTTATAGTCATCCATGTCCTTATCGAAAGCGGCCACCAGCTTTTCCAGTCCCACTCCGCCGGTCACGGCGAAAGCGCCGAAATAATCGGGCACGCCGGAATCACTGGGCGCGATGAAATCGGAAAGGGCCAGATTGGGTTCGCCTCCGGGCTTGCCGGTTTGCTGGCGCAGGGTATGCACGGTGGCAAGCACGCGTGCGCGATTTTCATCAGCGTAGATCTCGATATCGTCGCCCACGCTGTTGGCCGGGAACAATCCGAACACGGCCTGGGCCGTCAGCGATTTATCCGCGACGATTTTTTCCAGCAGCGCTTGCGCATCGTTGTAAAGCTTGGTCGCTTCCGCGCCTACCACCGCGTCCTTGAGGATCTTCGGGTACTGCCCCACCAATTCCCAGGTCTGGAAAAAGGGCGTCCAATCTATGTAGGGCGTTATCTCTTCCAGCGGGAAGCTTTCAAAAGAGCGCACGCCCAGGAACTTGGGTTTGACGATATCGAACTTGGCAGGGGCCCCGGGCCAATCGATGGCGGGCTTGCGCTTGCGCGCTTCGTTGATGGAAATGGATTTGCGATCGGAAAGCTTCTTCCTATGATCTTCGCGCACGTTGTCGTACCGCGCCGTGAGCTTTTCCATAAAAGCGGGACGCAGGGCCGGATTGAGCAGGCTGCCGGTGGTGGGCACGCTGCGGGAGGCGTCCAGCACGTGCACCACCGGGTGGGAATAGGCCGGGGCGATTTTGACCGCGGTATGCGCCACGGAAGTGGTGGCTCCGCCGATGAGCAGGGGAATGGTGAATCCCTGCCGCTGCATTTCCTTGGCCACGTGCACCATCTCGTCCAGGGAAGGCGTGATGAGGCCGGACAGGCCGATGGCATCGACGTTCTCGGTCTTGGCCATCTCGAGGATCCTGGCGGCGGGGACCATCACGCCCAGATCGATGATCTTGTAATTGTTGCAGGCCAACACCACGCCCACGATGTTCTTGCCGATATCGTGCACATCGCCCTTGACCGTGGCCATCAGGATTTTCCCATTCTCGCGGCTCGTGGACGGGTTCTTCAGCTTTTCTTCTTCGATGTAAGGCAGCAGCACGGCCACGGCCTTCTTCATTACGCGCGCGCTCTTGACCACCTGGGGCAGGAACATCTGCCCGGATCCGAACAGATCGCCCACCACGCTCATGCCCGCCATCAGGGGCCCTTCGATCACTTCCAAAGGCTTGTCGTACTTGAGGCGCGCCTCTTCCACGTCCTTGTCGATGAATTCCACGATGCCTTTCACCAGGGAATGGCTGAGGCGTTCCTCCACCGTCCCGCCGCGCCAGGCCTCATCCTCGACCTTTACCTTGTCCGTCTTCTTAACGGTCTCGGCGAAGTTCACCAGGCGTTCCGTCGCGTCCGGACGGCGGTTGAGCAGCACGTCTTCGACCAGCGCCAGCAGATCCTTGGGGATGTTCTCATACACCTGCAGCATGCCGGCGTTGACGATGCCCATGTCCAGGCCGGCCTTGATGGCATGGTACAGAAAAGCCGAATGCATGGCCTCGCGCACGGGGTTGTTGCCGCGGAAGGAGAAAGAGATGTTGGACACGCCTCCGCTCACATGCGCTCCGGGAAGGTTCTCCTTGATCCATTTGGCCGCCCCGATGAAATCGACGGCATAGTTGTTGTGTTCCTCCATGCCGGTGGCCACGGTGAGGATATTGGGATCGAAAATGATGTCCTGGGCCGGGAAGCCCACCTCCTTGACGAGGATGTCGTAGCTGCGCCGGCAAATCTCCATGCGGCGCTCCAGAGAATCGGCCTGGCCCTTTTCATCGAAGGCCATCACCACGGCGGCGGCGCCGTAGCGGCGGATCAGGCGTGCGCGCTTCTTGAAAGCCTCTTCGCCTTCCTTGAGGCTGATGGAGTTGACCACGCCCTTGCCCTGTACCGCTTGCAGGCCTTTTTCAATCACGCTCCATTTGGATGAGTCGATCATCACCGGCTTGGCGGAGATGTCCGGTTCGCCGGCCACCAGATTGAGGAAGCGGGCCATGGCGGCTTCCGAATCGAGCATCCCTTCGTCCATATTCACGTCGAAGATCTGCGCGCCGCCGTCAATCTGTTGCTTGGCGATGGCCACGCCCGCATCGTAATCGCCGGCCAGGATGGCCTTTGAGAACTTGGGAGAGCCCGTGATATTGGTGCGCTCGCCGATGTTTACGAAGTTGACCTCGGGGCGGATGATCAAGGGCTCCAGGCCGCTGAGCATGGTATACGGCGATGCCTCGGGCACCTGGCGCGGCGGGTACTTGGATACGATCTGCGCGATCTGCGCAATGTGCCCGGGCGTGGTGCCGCAGCAGCCGCCCACGATATTCAGGAAACCGCTGGCAGCGAAATCCTCGATCAACTTGGCCATCTCCCCGGCCGTCTGATCGTATTGGCCGAAAGCATTGGGCAGCCCCGCGTTGGGATGGCAGCTGATGAGGCAATCGGAGATGCGCGAGATTTCCTGCACGTACGGGCGCATGTCTTCCGCGCCCAGGGAACAGTTGATGCCCACGCTGAAGACCGGCACATGGGAGATGGAGATCCAAAAGGCCTCCACCGTTTGCCCGGAAAGGGTACGGCCGCTCTTGTCTACGATGGTCATGGAGATCATCACGGGCAAGCGCCGGCCGGTCTTATCGAAGTAGTCCTCAATGGCGAACAGGGCCGCCTTGCAATTGAGCGTATCCGTGATGGTCTCCACCAGGATCAGATCCGCGCCGCCGTCTATGAGGCCGCGCAGCTGTTCCGTATAAGCCTCCACCAATTGCGGGTAGGTCACGGAGCGGAAACCCGGATCGTTCACGTCCGGCGACATGGAAAGCGTGCGCGTGGTGGGGCCGATGGAACCGGCCACGAAGCGGGGCTTGGCGGGATTCCCGGCCGTGAAAACGTCGGCCTCCTTTTTGGCCAACCGGGCCGCGGCGAAATTGATCTCATAGACGAGATCTTCCATGTGGTAATCGGCCATGGAGACGGCGTTGGAATTGAAGGTATTGGTTTCCAGGATATCGGCCCCCGCCTCCAGGTAAGCCCGATGGATGCCGGCGATGACTTCCGGTTTGGTCAGCACCAGCAAATCATTGTTGCCTTTCACGTCGCAGACATGGGCATGGAAGCGCTCTCCGCGGAAATCACTCTCTTCCAGGGTATGGGTCTGGATCATGGATCCCATCGCCCCATCCAGGATCAGGATGCGCTCCTGCGCGGCCCTGACGACGGGAAGGTGGGCGATTGAGGGGTGTGGTTTGAAGGGCATGGTGGGTCCTTAGTGTTGGTAAGAATTTTTGCGAATTGAAAATCGAAAATTGAAAATCGCAAATTGGAATGCCAAAGCATTCCATCGCGCCCCCCTTGATGCGGTCGCGCCATTTGCTGCGGGCCTACGACGGCCCGCTCTTTCAATTTTCAATTTGCAGTTTTCAATTTGCATATGGCAAAATCTTTTCTTCTTCACTGTTTCTCCGCCTGCACCAGCAGTCCTTCAATCTCCGGGTAATCCTGCGACGGTCCGGTGATCTCGAAATGGACGGCGCTGAAGCCGCCTTCTTTCAGCCAGGTTTCCAGATCGGTACGGGTGAAGCCAAGCCAGAAGTCGCCGAACTTGGTCCGCATCCACTCTTCGCCATGCGCGAGCAGATCCAGGATCAGGATGCGCCCGCCGGGCGCCAACAGGCGGTGCGATTCCGCGATGGCTTCCTTGGGCTTGGCGGCATGGTGCAGGGACTGCGACATGATGACCACGTCGAAGCCGGCGGCCGGAAGGCCGGTATCTTCCATGGGGGCGTGCTTGAAAACGGGATTCCCGTTGCCGGCTTCTCCGTCCGCCGCGCCCTTATCCGCATTCCCGCGTGCCAGCCGGATTTGCTCTTCACTGCTGTCAATACCGGTGACGGCGTTTCCGGATAAGGCCAGCAGGACGGCCAGGCGGCCATTGCCGCAGCCCAGATCCGCGATGCGCTGGTTGCGGATCAAGCGGATCAGGCCATTGCTCAACGCCAGCCAGGTCTGTCCCGGCGACGGCATGTTCTGTACCGCCTGGGTATTGAAAAACTCCCGCGAACGATCGCTGCGTTCCTGCAATACCTTATTGAGGTTGCGCTTGTCCCGCTCATACCACTTGGCGGCCGGCGCGCTTTGCAAAGCGTTCTCGATGATATCCAGTTTAGGATCTTCTTTCCCGTTGCGCGGGACTCGGTACAGCACCTTCTGGCCTTCCTTGCGGCCGGCCACCAGGTCCTGCTCCTTGAGCAGACCCAGCTGGGTGGACAAGGTGCTTTGCCCCAAGCCCAGGATTTTCTGGAGCTCGCCCACGGCGAGTTCGGATTCGCGGAGGACGCAGAGGATGCGGAGACGCGTTTCGTCCGAGAGTAGCCGGAAAACGCCGGTGAGGACCTCGATTTGCAAGACCTTAGGCATGACATATCAATATATCATGAAATTCAGATATATTCACGTTTTAACTTGAAAGAGGGTGGGTTGGCGTGCTTTGAAACCATTTTACCAATGGGGGCGCCAAACCAAGAATATAACTTCCTTGCCGGCCGAAGCCGGAGACGGACCTAAGGCTAGGTTCCCGGTCCTTTGGGGTGGCTATCCAGATAGCCTGCTATCTGCTCGGCGGCCAAAGCCGCGCCGGCTTCCGTGAGAAAACCTTCGTCGTAGAAATGGAGCGAGTCGCTGGGGATTCGGGGCGCCAAATCGAAACACTCGAGCCCGCCGTCGCGGCATTGGGAAAGGAGATCGGCATTGAAGCGATCGAGCAGTCGACGCTCGGTGGCGGCGGAAATGCGATAGTCGCGATCGTGGAATTGCAGGATGCGCGCCTCGCGGATGGACCAGGCCGAATCCGCGCCATAGAGATAAGGCTGGGTGATGAAGATGGCGCGGATGCGCAATTGGCGGGCCAGGGCCTGGATGCGGAGGATGTTGGCATGGAAGGCGGCAAGCGGGCCGCCGGCCAGCGAATCCAGCGGCACCGGGTCTTCCGGGGATTCGAGGAGATCCGGAAAACGGCTCGAGTGGAAGGCCTGGTCCGCCACCACCGAATCATGCGCGTTACGCCGTTTCCAGAGATTGTATTCCCGGAACAGGCGGGAGCGTTCCTTGAAGGAGGTTTTCGCCATTTGCCTATCGATGCGGTTCTCGAAGGCGCGGTCGTAGGCGCTCCCCCGCTCACGGCGATCGTCGGAAAAATCCAGCGCCATGTCGCCCGCGCCGGCCAGGACCAGGATGGCGGCAGGATGCAGCCTGCGGATGACCGCATCCATCAGCACCACTCCCGCCAAGCTGGTCACGCCTTCCTGTCCGGCATTGCCGATCCAGGTTTTCGGGTTCGCGCGCCGCAGCTTTTCCTGGAGCAGGTACGGCCAGGTTTTATGGTCATCCAACTGGAAGCATTGCGTGGTGCCCCCGCCGATGGCGATGATGCTGGCCCAGTCCTTCCAGTCCCGGGGCGGCTCATCGCCGCGCATGCCCCAACGGTTGGTGGAAACGGCGGCCGGGGCCGAAACGCCGCGGGGAGCCTTTTTCAGGATTAGGCGGCTATAGGGATCGGATTCCAGCACGGAACCGATGGCCGGAAGGAAATGCTGCCGTGCATAGGCTTCCGCGAAACCGATAAGCAGTATGGGGACGCAAACAGCCACTGCCGCGACGGCCGCCAAAGCGGAGAGCGAACGACGCCGGGGCCTGGGAGAGGGCGCGTCCGATCGGGTGGCTTCCATAGTGCCTCATTATGGGATTACCGGCCCCGTCTCCGCAAGCACGATAAGCGGAAACGGCTGCACGGGCGCATCGAAAGCGTTCAATGCGGCGGCCTCACGATGGGACGCACGCTGAGGTTGAGTTTTTCCGTGAAGCGGCGGATCACGGTCAGTTCGCTATCCACGCCGATGCGTTCTTCCGTCAATATGCGGTGGAGATCGTCCAGGCCGCTCAAGGCCTGCCCGCCGATGGAAACGATGACATCGCCTTCTTTCAGGCCGGCTTTCCCGGCGGGACTGTGCTTTTCGACGGAGATCACCAGGATGCCCGCTTCCCGTTCGAGCTGGTGGTAGCGGACAATGCGCCGGTGCAAGGGGATATCCTGGCCTCCCACGCCCAGGTAGCCGCGCGTGATATGGCCTTTCTGCATCAACTGCGAGGCGACGCGTTTGGCCGTATTGATCGCGATGGCGAAACAGATGCCTTGCGCGGGACGGATGATGGCGGTATTGACGCCTATGATTTCGCCGCGCGAGTTGACCAGCGGGCCCCCCGAGTTGCCCGGATTCAGGGACGCGTCGGTCTGGATCACGTTGTCGATGAGCCGGCCGGAAGTGCTCCGCAGGGATCGGCCCAAAGCGCTGGCCACGCCCGCTGTCACGGTGGTCTGGAAGCCGTAAGGATTGCCGATGGCTATCAGCAATTGCCCCACGCGGATGGCTTGGGAATCGCCCAAAGGCGCCGGCGTCAGATTGGATGCCGTGATGCGTATGACGGCCAGATCGGTATCCGGATCGTCGCCGATGAGGCTGGCCTCGTAGCGGGAACCGTCGAGCAGGGCGACTTGGATCCGGGTCGCATCGTGCACCACGTGGCTGTTGGTGAGGATGAATCCATCCGGTGTGAAGATGAATCCGGATCCGGTGCCCCCATGCTCCCGCCCTCCCTCTGGGGATCGATCGGGCGGGGCGGCCTCGCCGGAAGGCTTGCCCGCGCCTGGAAGCCGCGGCTGCTCTTCCTTGCGGGCGGCCGGCTTCCCCTTCTCGCGCTGAAAGACCTCGATGAATACCACGGAAGGGCTGACCCGGTCGGCGGCGCCGATGACGGCCCGGGAATAGGCATCCCAAAGAGGATCGTCTCCAGCGGCGCCATGCCAATCGGCCTGCCGTCCCGCCCGTCCGGGCTCGCTTGGGTGCGAAATTGTGTCCTGCATACATGGATCCTTTGCGAAGGGAAACCGGGATCGCCGTCCCGGGGACTAGCGCAGTTGGAGAAGCAAACGCAAACGCCGTGCCGGATGCCGGACGCATGGGAACAGGCTCGGGAAGCCATGCGCTGGAGGGATGCACGCGCATAGGCAAGGGCGGACCCCGCTATCCTATGGGAAAGCCGGGTTGCAAAAGAAAACGACGGGATGCGTTAGGCTACGTTCAGTCCGGGACTTTAAGAACGATGAACATCAGGAAAAAGGCCACGAAGCTTACCAGGTAAATCAGGTTCAGCACGATGCCGAGCGCGGGCGCCACCTTGTTGGAACCGTAGATGAGATTCCGGGTCCCCAGCATGATGGCCGGAACGGTGAAGGCGCAAAGCGCGAAAAACATACCGGTGACGGGGATGCTGGACATCCTGCTCTTGGTCACATAGTCCGGCAACCCGTTGCCGAGTATTGCCAAAGCCAGCATGAATTGGAACACGACGCATACCGGCGGCACGCAAAGCGGGATGTAGGGGTTATCGAGAATCGCTGCTTTGACCCTGCCTGCGTTCACGGAAAAGCGCCGCCGTTTTCCCAAGGCGCCTCGATGATCATTTCCTTGCCCAATACCTCCGTGAAGAACTCGCCTTCCCGGTACACGACGTTTCCGTTGACCATGGTCATCACCGGCCAGCCCTTGACCTTCCAGCCGTTGTAGGGGCTCCAATTCACCTTGGTCTGGAGCTTGCCGTTCTCGATGATCTTTTCCCTGGCCATGTCCAACAGCACCAGGTCCGCGTCGTACCCGGGTTCGATGCGCCCTTTGTTCTTGAGGCCGTACAGGCGCGCGGGATTCCCGCACATCCAGCGGATCACTTCCTCCAAGGTGCACAGGCCCTGGTTGACGCGATTGAGCATCAAGGGCAGGGAAGTCTCCACTCCGGGCATGCCCGAGGGCGCATGCGGGAAGCCCTTGTCCTTCTCCTCGCGCGTGTGCGGCGCATGATCGGTGGCTATGCAGTCGATGACGCCGGTCTTGAGCGCATGCCAGAGCGCTTCCCCGTGGCGCTTCTCGCGCAGGGGCGGGTTCATCTGGGCATAAGTGCCCAGGGTTTCGTAACACTCCGGGGCCGTGAGCAGGAAATGCTGCGGGCAGACTTCCGCGGAGACGGGCAGGCCGGCTTTTTCCTTGGCCAGGAACTCCGCTTCCTCCTGCGTGGTCATGTGCAGGATATGCAGGCGGCGCTTGTACTTGCGGGACAATTCCACGGCCGTGCGCGTGGCCCGCAATGCCACTTCCGGGCTGCGGATGAGGGCATGGTTGGCTACGTCCGTGATGCCGGCATAGCGGCTCTTGTTCTCCCGGATCAAAGCTTCGTCTTCCGCATGCACGGCGATGAGGCGGCGGCCCCGGGAGAAGATGCGATCGAGATCCGCCAGCTTATCCACCAGCAACGATCCCGTGGACGCTCCCATGAATATCTTGATACCGCAAACATTCTTAACCGCCAGCAGTTCCTCCAGGTTATCCGGAGTGGCGCCGATGAAGAAGTTGTAGTTGACCAGACATTTGGAGGCGGCGATTTTCTTCTTGGCATCCATGAGTTCGACCGTGACCGTGGGCGGAGAAGTATTCGGCATCTCCAGGAAACTCGTCACCCCGCCCGCAGCGGCCGCGCGGGATCCGGAAGCCAGATCTTCCTTCCATTCCATGCCGGGTTCGCGGAAATGGACTTGGGGATCGATGGCGCCGGGAATCAGGGTCAGGCCCTTGGCGTCCAACCGCCGGGCGCCGGGGGCCTTTAGGGAAACGCCGACGGAACGGATGACGCCATTCTCGACCAGGACGTCCGCCATTGCGGGCCCCTGGGGGGTCATGACCGTGGCTCCGTGAATCAATGTAGATGTGTCCACGCGATCCTGCTCCTATGTAAGCGATGCTTCTTTATAGGCGAGGCATCTCTGAAGTTGAAGGTTCCCTGAAGAGTAGCAATTACGCCCTGCAATATAAAATGCGAAGTAGGCGGCCCGGTCTTTAATCGCAATCGAAAGCAAGGTATTATTTCCATGTGAAGAAACGCAGATTCCGACCCCGCGGCAGCCGGCCCGATCACAGCAATCGCGAGGATCGCGAAGGACACCATGATCATGGCCGCAAGCGCGGCTGGCCGGGGCGCCACGATGGCCGGGAGCGCCAGCATGGACACGGATCCTCCGGCCGGGAGGGACGGCAAGGCCGGGAAGCGGCCGATTTCTGGAGCCGGTTGCTGGTCCCGGGGGAGGCTAACGATTTCCTGGAAAAGTCCCCTTGCCCCGCCTGCGGCCAAATCCCCGCGCGCATCCTGGGCCGGTTGGGCCCCACTCTGTTGCGCAAGTGCCGTGCCTGTTCCCTGCTATATGTCTCCCCGCGCCTGGCCACATCGGTACGGGAGGAAATGCTGCGGCGCGAGCCCGCGCCCCTTGCTTCCGAACGCAACCTGACGCTGCGCCACAAAATGGCGGAGCATATGGAACGCATGAACCGGGAAATGCCCAAAGCGCACGGCCTCAACAAGCGCTCGGCCACCCTGCTGGAGGTGGGCTGCCGCTGGGGCCATTTCCTGCAACTATGCCGACCGCATTATCGATCCGTGGAAGGCCTGGAATGGTCCAAGGAACGCGCCGCCTTCGCCCGCGAGCGTTTCGATCTGCAGGTTGCCGCCACGGATATTTTCCGGGATCCCTGGGAGGGCCGCTACAACGTCATCGCCGCCTGGGACGTGATGGAGCGGGAAGCCCATCCCGCCGAGTTCCTCAAATGGGTGCACGATCACTTGGAGCCGGGTGGGCAATTGCTTTTGTCGACGCCCAACTACCGGAGCATTTCCCGTCGGCTCTTGCGCAAGCGTTGGTCCTACTTCGAACCGTCCCGCCATCTTTGCTACTTCACACCGGGTACTTTGACGGCCCTGCTGCGGAAGGCCGGCTTCCATGATGTGGTGGTGAAGACTTCCGGCCTCTCCCTGTTCCGGGATTGGTTCAGCGGATTCAACAGGGTGGATAGGGATCAGGATGCCCGCGAGCAATGGTTGGAAAACCTGCGCAGCCGCGAGACCATCGAATCCTCCCGCAAGGAAGGGACAGCCGGCCTGGGGCACGAAACCGCCTTCCAAAAAGCCGGCAAGCGAGTGGGAGCCTTCCTGAGCGGTCTGGTCACAGCGCCTGGATGGGGCGATCAAATGCGCGTCTACGCCCGCCGGTCCTGAGGCATCGGCCCGGGAAGTCCGGATAATCCGGCAAAAGAAAAACCGCCGCCTCAGTGGGCCTTGGCTTCTTTATCCTTCTTGTCTTCATCGTCCCCATTGATCTCCCGAAGGGTGACCTTGAGTTCGAACTCTTCCCGATCGACATTCTGCATGAAGAAAGGATCGCGGGAGAAGTCGCGCGTGAGCAGCGAACCCTGGATGTCCTCGGAAGCGTCCGAGTTGGGCATCAAGATATAGATAGCGGGCAAATCGGATTTGCCGAAAATGTCGATGTTGTTCATCAGATGGGCCTTGAGCTTGGCATCCTTGGTCCTATCCGCGGCGGCGCGCACTTCGGCTTCGTCAGCGCGGGCTTTCAGCCCCAGACTCAGCACGGTGGCAACGGCAACGAGTAGGGGCAGGAATTTCTTAGACATGATGGCCTCCAGGCGATATTAAATACTATAGGTTGCGGGACCCGCCTTGTCAATCGCCTTTCCCCAGGGAGCCCCGTTACCGCCATCGCAAAGAGGGCGTTACGGCCAGCTCCGCTTGCGCCAGGCCGCGGCCGGCGCGCCATTGGCCGATGGCGGCGATCATGGCGCCGTTGTCTCCGCTATAGGCCTGCGCCGGGAAAAGGGCCCGGAAACCCCGTTTTTCCGCCTCCGCCTGCATTCGGTTCCGTAAATAAGCGTTGGCGCAAACGCCGCCTACCACGGTGATGACCTGCATATGCGTGGCATACAGAGCGTTGATGGACTTCTTCACCAGCAGGTCCACGATGGCCGATTCCACCGAGGCGCAAATATGGGACAGATTGTTCCGGATGAACTCCGGCGGCCGGGAAGCCGCATACCGCAGCATGGCCGATTTCAATCCGCTGAAGGAAAACTCGAAATTGTCTTTGCTATCCAAGGCCTTGGGAAAGAGCACGAAGTCCCGCTGGCCGGAAGCGGCCAGGCGCGCCAGGATGGGTCCGGCCGGATATCCCAATCCCAGGATTTTTCCGCATTTGTCGAAAGCCTCCCCCGCCGCATCGTCCCGGGTTTTACCCACCATGGTATAGTCGAGGCCCGCTTCCACCTTTACGAACTCCGTGTGCCCGCCGGACACGACCAGGCAAAGAAAAGGCGGTTCCAGGGCGGGATCCCTGAGAAAAGCGGAGGCCAAATGACCCTCTAGATGGTTCACACCCACCACCGGTTTCCCCAATGATCGACCCAGGGCGCGGGCAAAGGAAGCGCCCACCAGCAACGGGCCCAATAAGCCGGGGCCGCGCGTGAAGGCAATTTGATCGACGGCTTCCAAGGGAAGCGAGGCTTCTTGGAGCGCCAGGCGGACTATGGGGTCGATTTTTTCAAGATGGGCCCGGGCGGCGATTTCGGGAACCACGCCCCCATATTCGGAATGGATGGGAATCTGGCTATGGACCTGATTGGCCAAAACCCGCATCGTATGGTCCACCAAGCCGCAGGAGGTTTCGTCGCAAGAGGTTTCAATCCCGAGGGTTATCACTTAACGAAGATAATTCATGCCTCCCCGGACACCAATCTTAGCCCTACCCAAAATCCCGGAATGGAGGGAGAATGGAGGCACCCATATGTTTTCCTCCCTATTCAGCAAACCCGACCTGGTGAAAACGTTCCTACCGCTCTCGGATTCCGGCAAAGCCTACCTGGAAATCATGCTCATCAACAGCAAGACCGATAAGGTTGAGGGGCGGGGCTTTTTCAACGATACGGACTTCCTTCTGGAAGCCTGCCGCGGGCTCGTCGGCCGTTACAATTTCGCCCTCAGCAATTACAGCTATACGCAAGCGCAGATCCCCACGCGCCCTTCTTACAACCAGTTCGACAAGAGCCTACTGGAGTTTCCCGCCCAGGAGCAGGCGCGCGTGCATTCGCTGTCGTTGGTCTTCCTCTTCAAGCCGGATCTCATCCGCGAGCTTTACGTGCAAAGCGGGAACAACGAACAGCTGGTGAACATCGTGTACCAGATCGATTCCATGCTGGGCCGGATGGGCATCCGCAAATACAGCCTCGATTATTTCCTCACGGGCATCTGCGTGCGCGTCTGGGCCCCGGGAGCGCTGCAGCGCAGGCCTTTGGTGAAGATGACGCTGGGCATGGTCACCAAGAAGCTGCTGGAATCGCTGGAAAAGAAGATGACTCCGCAGGAACAAAAGCATTTCGCGCTCACTTCCGCCGTGTCCGGCAAGATCCACGATCCCGTGCCGGGCCTGCCCGGCCTGTTCTCGCCGGAATCCACGGAAACCATGGTAGTCACGTCCTCCGGCTCCTTGGAGCCCGGCGAGGATGGCGCCGTCACCGCGTTGCTGGAAGAGGTTTTCGAATCCAAGAAGCCGAAGGCGGAGAAGGATAATCACGTCACTCCTTCCAACATCCAGGGCCTGAGCCAGAACTGGCAGGACTCCCAAGAGCCCCAGTACGAGAGCGCGCCCTCGCCGGGACTCCAGCACGAGAAGAATTATTCCGCCGCCAAAGGCGATTTCTCGGGCGGCCAACCGCGCGAAGGCGGCCGCGAACTGACGGCCTGGTTCCAGAACTACACCCTGGGAAAATGGCGCTGGCCCTTGTATTCGGCCGCGTTCAATAAGATCCACCAGGGCCTGGGTTGCGGGGAAATGATGTTCCTGCAATGCGATCCCTTCGCGGGCGAATTGGGTTTCCAGTTCCTGTTGCAATGCTCGGAAGGCTACGCCAAGGAAGGCACCGGGCAAATCCTCATCTTTTCCAAGAAGCGCGGGCTGGGCGATCTGGCCTTGGCGGCATTGTCCCGCCACTATCGCGGCAACCCCCTGGCCGGCAAGCCGGAAGGCGGCACGCCCGACGCGGCCTCGCTGACCAAAGCCTTCGATTCCCTTTTCCCCAACCCGCCGCAGGTCGCTCCCTGCGGCCGTCAGGACGGGCTGGAGCAATTGCTGAAATACCTGGAGCACGATTACCTGCCCAAGCAGCGCAAGCGCGGGAACGCCTTGATACCCTTGGCCATCCTGATCGACAACCTGGATGAGTTCGCCGGCGAGAACGAAGCGGACACCTTCCGCGGCCTGTCCCAGATGAAGATGCGCCTCCGCGAGTTCAACGGTTCCCTGTGGGTGGCCCGCATGAGGACGGCGGACCAAGGCGCGACGGATCCCTGCCTGGGCCTGGCCGACTACCAGATGGTGCTCGATCATGACGGATCCCGCGAAGCCGCAGGCAAGAGCTTGCGCCAGCCGCGCGCCTCCGAATGGGAAGCGGGATTCCACGTGGATCTTTCCGTGACCAAGCTGATGCAGGAAATCTGCCTCGCCAAGATCCGCTTCCAGGCCCACGGCGCCCATCGCCATTTCCAGGGCCATTACGTGTACCATCGCCCCAGCTGCCTCTTCAAGGAGATCAGCCCCACCCCGCAGGCCGCGGCGCCTGCGCCGGTCAATCCCGGAACCACGGTGGAGCAAGGGTAAGGCCGCGTGGCGCGCTTTTGAATTCTTCCTCCCGGTCTTTGCTACCTTTCCCTCCGGGGACAGATGAAAAACCAGCTCGGCTACCTGCTTCTGGAAGCGTTCCGGGGATTCCGCTCCGACAAGTTCCTCTCGGTAACCTCCGTGATAACCATCGGTATCTGCACCTCCGTATTCGCGGGACTTTTGCTGGCGTTCACCTTGGTGTGGTCGCTGGGCGGGGGCGGCGCTTCGGATAGCGTCATCCGCGTTTTTCCCGGCGCCAAATACGAATCGCAATCCTCCCTGGATGGCTTGGAGTCCAAGCTGCATCGCTTGCAAGGCGTGGACTCCATCGTATTCGTCAGCAAGGATGACGCCTTGGAGGAGTTCAAACGCGATTTCGGCGACGAGATGATCCGTTCCCTGGATTGGAACCCCCTGCCCCACTCCTTCCTCATCTATCCCGCGGCCGGCTTCCGATCTTCGGCCCAGAACAAATTATTGCTGGACCGGGTGCAGCGCCTGGAAGAGGTGGAGGAGGCCAGCGCCAATTCCCTCTACCTGGCCTGGCTGGATAAATGGCGCGTGCCGGTGGCGGGCGGCTCATCGCTGCTGATGCTGCTGGTGGGCGGCGCCCTATCGCTCATCATCCACAACGCCGTGAAGCTGAACCTGTATTCCCGCCGCATCCTGGTGGAGAACATGAAATATTGCGGCGCGGGGCATCTCTTCATCCTGGCGCCCTTCCTTTTGGAAGGCGTGCTGCTGGGCGTGCTGGGAAGCTTCATCGGCGTATTGTCCCTGGCCTTTTTGCTGGGTCTTTCGCGCCTGGTCTCGGCCAGCATTCCCGGCCTGGTGCCTTTCTGGGCCTGCGCCTTTTCCCTGATGGGAGCCACCGCCGGCATCGCCGCCATCGCCAGCGCCAGGACGGTGCGGGCTTTCCTGCGTGGGCATGCGGTGTAGAAGTCAACGTGCAAAATCAAAATGCAAAGTGAAAAATTGAAAGAGGGGAAGGCCCGGACACGGCGCATGACCGGCTTCCGGTTCCCCCATTTCCTGCCGTGCATTTTGGCTTTTGCCTTTTGCATTTTCCCCGCTCTCGCCTCGGAGAAAAAAGACTACGATCGCGAAATCGCGCGGCAGCGCAAGGAGCTGGACGATCTCCACGATAGGCTGATCACCGAGCAGAAGGAATTGGAATCCCTGCGCGAGAAAAGGGAATCGACGCTGGGCACCCTGGAGAAGATCAGCGGCAACATCAAGCATACCGATCAATACCTCTCCAAGCTGGACGCCACCGAAGAGACCCTGAACGCTTCGCTCGCTTCCGAACGCCAGGACCTAACGGAGGTGCAGGCCCGCATCGAAGATCGCAACCGGGTGATGGCCAAACGCGTACGCACGTTGTTCATGACGGGGAGCCCCGATCGGATGATACTTAGGGGGTGGGAGGCCGGGCATGGGGATTTCATGCGCAAGGTGTTTTTCATGAAGCGCGTATTGCGCTACGATCGCAGCCTGGTGGAAGCGGGCCGCGAGGATGCGCAGATCAAGCAACGGGCCATGGCCAAGCTGGACGGGCGCCTTACGGAGGTCAACTCCTTCCGGGCCCACAAGGCCGCCGAGAAGGAGACCTACAGCCGCGCCCGCAAAATGCAGGAGAAGAACCTGGCGGCCATCCAATCCGACGAGCAGTCCAAGCAGAAGGCGCTGCAAGAGCTGGAAGAAAACGCCCGCCTAATCACGGACATCATCACCGCCCTGGAAAAGCGGCGCAAGGAGGAGCTGGCGCGCAACCGCAAGGCCACGGTGTTGGAAAGCGGATCCAAGTATTGCCTGCCCGTGGACGGGGAAGTGGTCTCCAAATACGGATTGCAATTCCACGCCACGCTCAAGACCACCACCAAGAACCTGGGGATAGAGATCAAAGGCCAGCCCGGCACCCCGGTGCGGGCCGCCGTGAGCGGCGAGGTCGCCCTCATCACGCGCATCCCCGGCTACGGCATGGGCGTTATCCTGGACAATGGATCGGACTTCTTCACCATCTACGCCAACCTGGCCGGCATCCGCGTGCGGCAAGGCGACAAGGTCAAAACCGGCCAGGAACTGGGCACGGTTTCCGTGGAAGCGGGAAAGGTGTATTTCGAAGTGCGGAAAGGCACCAAGACCGTCGATCCTTCCGAATGGTTGCGCAGCGGCGGCAAATAACGGGCGTGTCCGCCGTCACCGGCGGGGGCCGCGCGCTTCGCCCCGCAACCCCTGATTACTACTTTTATCCCATGAGGCCCGCGGTCCCTTGCTTTGATTTTCCCGCCGGTTCCCCGCGCGCTGCCGGAGTTTCCCATGCGATTCTCCTTTAGCCGCGCCCAGGGTCTGGAGGAAGCCAAAGCTTTCTTGTCCCAGGCTCTCTCCTCCGGCAAATTCCCGCACGGCCTGTTGGTGCATGGCCCCGAAGGCGTGGGCCAGAACCCCCTGCTGCTGGACTTGGTCGACATCCTGCTCTGCGACGCAGCCGATCTGCGCCCTTGCGGCGCATGCCAGGGCTGCCTGGGGCGCCTCCGCAACAACCTGGACAGCCTCATTTTCCTGATGCCGATCGAGAAGAAGGACAAGGCCCTGGAGAAATCCGGCGGCGACGGCGAAATGGAAGACGCGCAGGTGGATGAACTCACGGAGAGGGCCAAGGAGTTCCAAGCGGATCCTTACGCCTTCGCGCGCACGGAGAAAAGCAATCTCAATATCGGGCAGATCCGCAGCATGCAAGCGCGCCTGTCCTTCGCGGAATCCTCCCGGCGGCCGCGCATCGTGGTCCTGCTCTGGGCGGAGACCATGGCCGCCGCCGCCGCCAATACCTTGTTGAAAACCCTGGAAGAACCGCCCCCCAACACCTACTTCCTCCTTTCCAGCGATGATCGCAGCGCCCTGCTTCCCACCATCCTGTCCCGCTGCACGCAATTGCCGCTCTTCCCCATGGCTCCGGACGCCCTGCGCGCCGTGATGGCCAAGCAAGGCAAGGCCTGGGACATCGCCATCTTGCCGGAACGGCTGATCCCGTTCGCGGAAGGATCGCCCGGGGCGCTGCTTTCCCTCCACCGTAACGGCGGCGATACCCTGCTGGAGGAATCCGCCCGCTTCCTGGCCTCCGCATTGGCCGGGGATTGGTCCGCCTTTTCCGACTACCTGGAGGAATCGGACGGCTTCGGGGATTTGCAGTCCGCCTCGCGCCTCCTGCACTTCCTGTTGCGGGCGGTACGCGTGTTCCATCGCCTGGAAGCCTTGGAAGGTCCTGTGGGAAGGGGAATGGGTCCGGACGGCGGCACGAACCCCGATGCCATTGCCATTGCCAATGCGGGCGCCACCGCATTCCCCTGGACGCGCACGGCCTTGCAGCGGCAAGGTCTGGACGCTACCCTGGCCGATGTCCTAGGCCCGCTGGAGAATACGCAAGACATGGCGGCATTGGTCGCCTGGATCGAAGAAATGCTTTCCGCGGTGCAATCCTATGCCAAACCCAAGGTCGCCGCGCTGGGCCTGTACCTGGAGTACGCCTCCAAACACCCACGCAAGGAACCCGCCGCATGCTGAAGCGCCCCGCCGTACCGGCCGTCATCGTCAAGCCGGAAACGGCCGCGCATCCCTTGCGGGAAGGCCTGGCTAAGGATATCAACGGGCCCGCCTTCGTGGCCGATCTTCTTTTGCAGCGCGGCGTCCTGGAGAAGGAACAGGCGCGCGATTTTTTCCTGGCCGCCCTGGGCCAATCCCAATCCGATCGCCACGGCCCCGTAATGCTGGGGATGGACAACGCCCTGGCCCTGTTGCTGGAGGTCCATCGTTCCGGAGAAAAGATCTTCGTCCACGGAGACTACGATGTGGATGGCGTGACCGCCACAGCGCTGCTCTACCAGGGCCTCAAGGCCTGCGGGTTCAATGCGGATTGGTTCCTGCCCAACCGCTTCCAGGAAGGCTACGGCATCAGCTACGCCAGCGTGGGGAAGCTGCACGCGCAAGGAGCGCGTTGGATAGTTTCGGTGGATACCGGCATCGCCGCCGTGGCGGAAGTGGCCAAGGCCAAGGAACTGGGCCTGGGCGTCATCATCACCGATCACCACCAATCCTCCGGCGAATTGCCTCCCGCGGATGCCATCCTCAATCCCAACCAACCCGGTTGCGCGTATCCCAACAAAGGCCTCTCCGGCGTAGGCGTGGCCTACAAACTCCTCAACGCCGTCTCGCTGGCCTTGCGCGGGGAAACCGCCGAACGCTTCCTCGACCTGTTGGCCCTGGGCAGCCTGGCCGACAACGTCCCCTTGGTGGGCGAAAACCGCCGCCTGGTGAAAGCGGGGTTGAAACTGCTCTCGGTCTCGCCCAACCTTGGCCTCAAGGCCCTGATGGAGCGCGTGGGCGTGGAGCGCGCCCGCATCACCTCGGGGGAAATCCTCTTCAAGGTCACGCCCATGCTCAACGCCATGGGCCGCATGGGCAGCCCGGAAATCAGCGCTCGCCTCCTGCTTTCGGAAACGGAAGAGGAAGCCATGGGTTATCTCGATCAGATGGCGGGCGAAAACAACCGCCGCCGTAAGCTGGACCAAGGCATCACCGAACAGGCCGTGCGCATGATCGACGGGGATCCGGCCCTGACCGAATCCGGCTGCCTGGTGGTGGACTCGCCGGAATGGCACGAAGGCGTGATCGGCATCGTTGCGGCGCGTCTGGTGGAACGGTACCATCGCCCCTGTTTCGTGCTCGCCATCGACGCGGAAAAGGGTTTGGCCAAGGGAAGCGGCCGCACCATGACCGGCTTCAACCTCCACAAAGCGCTGGCCGGAGCCGCCCACCTGCTGGAAAAGTGGGGCGGGCATTACCATGCTTGCGGCCTTACCATCAAGGCGGAAAACATCCCCGCTTTCCGCGGCCTGATGAACGCGGCCGCCGCAGAACACCTTGCCGATAACGATTTCGTCCCGCGCATCGCGCCCACCGTGGAAATCGCGCTCGCGAAATTGGATGAAGGCAGCATGCAATGGTTGCAGCGTTTTGAACCCTTCGGCCCGCTCAACGAAAGCCCGCTCTTCTATTCCGAAGACGTGGAACTGATGTCCCAGCCCAAAGTAGTGGGGGACAAGCATCTGAAGTTCATGGTGGGAAAACCCGGCGCGGCTTTCGACGCCATCGGATTCAACCTGGGCTACCTGCGGGAGTATGTGATGGACAGGGCCAAGTTGGCCAAGATAGCCTATTACCCAGAGTGGAATACCTTCCGCGGCGAACGGAAGATCCAACTCCGGGTGGTGGCCATGGAATAAGCCGGTTGGTCAAGGGAAACGGCGGATGCCGCTCCTGCTTTCAATCCTGAACGGCTTCCAGTCGGCGGGTCGTGGAAGCGGGGCGCAGGGAGCTTTCCTCTACGGCCATGGTTGCGGCGGCGGCGGGTTCGCCGCGGCTCTTGCGGTACTCGCTACCCCATTCGCACAACTGCTCCAACACCGGCTTCAGGGACCAACCCGTCTCGGTCAGGCTGTACTCGACCTTGGGCGGCACCACCGGATACACCTTGCGGCTGACCAGGCCAGACTCTTCCAGATCCCGCAGTTCCTGGGTGAGCATTTTCTGGCTGATGCCGCGCACCAGGCGTTGCAATTCCCCGAAGCGCTTCACACCGCCTTCTTTGAGATGCCAGAGGATGATGACCTTCCACTTGCCGCCGATGACGGAAAGGGCGGTGGTAACGGGACATTGTAGAGTATGGTTTTGCATAAATCAGGTTTCCAATTCGAGCCTTTTGGATGGAAAGCTACGATACAGCGGAAAATATAGTTACTGGAAGAAAAAAAACATGCTCAGGAGTTTAACCCCTAAAATGAGCCTGAATCGTGGTTAACCACCGTTTCCGCCGCTCGCTTGCCGCACCCGGATTCCTAACTTTCGCGCCATGCCCTCGCAGCCCATCCGCCTGACCTGGGGGGAAACCCGTCGCAAGCTCGCCCATATGGCGGCGTTCTGGCCGGCCTTATTTTTGCCCTGGCTCACTCCCTTGCAGTCCCTGGGCGCAACTTTCCTGCTCTTGCTCATGAACGTATTCATCCTGCCGAAACTCGCGCACGGTTTGTACCGCGCGGAAGAATCCGGCCAAGGCGCGCTGGAGATAATCCTCTACCCGGCCGCATTGATGGCGTGCGTGATCGCTTTCGGCTCTGCCGGCGCATCCGACGTACCCCATATGTTACCTAGGGTAACCGATGCGATACCTGGGGGGGGAGCCGCGGTTTTGGGGCACGCGCTGCCCGCATCCGGGGCGGGGAAACCCGCATGGTACCTGCCCGTGGCGGCGGCCTGGTTCGCGTTGGCTTTCGTGGATGCCGGCATCGGCATGGCCTGCCGCCTGCTGCCTAACGGCGCCGCGCTGCCGTGGAACCCGCGCAAGCCCGCGCTGGCCGTTGGCTTGGGCGCCGCAGCGGCCTTCATCCCCGCTTGGCTGCTGATCCATGCCGCATCGGCCCTGGCTGCCGCGCCCATGCTGGCCGCGCGGCTTCCGCCCGCTTTCGCCTCAGGGATGGCGGCTGCGCCCTGGCCGTCGATCGCGCTCCTGATCTTCATCTCCGCTGCCGCGGAAACCGCCTGGTTCGGCGTGGCGGACAACCTGGTGATCCCGTTTTTCCCCTGCGCACTGGCGCCGCTCATCCCCAATTGCGCCTGGGTAACACAGGAGTTACTTGGGCCGAACGCCTATTGGGCCCCGGCCGCGGCGGCATTCGGCGTGGCGGCCTACGCGACGGGACTGCTCACCTTGGGGGGCTCCTTCTTGGGGGCCATACTTTCCCTTATCCTCATCCTGGCCAATCCCTGGTTGTTCGCTTTCCTGGGCGGTTTCTTCGTCCTGGGCAATCTGGCCACGCGTTTCGGGGCCTCCCGCAAGCGGGCGTTGGGCATCGCCGAAGCGCGCGGAGGAAAACGGGGAGCAGCCGAAGTGTTCGGGGCCATGGGCATGGCGGTCTGGATGACGCCACTGGTTCATCTGGCCAATAACGCAACCGCCCCGGGGCCCGCCCTCCACGCGGCCTTATTGGTATGCATCGCCCCCTTGATCGCCAAGACCATGGACACGGTCTCCTCGGAGACGGGCAAGGCCCTGAAGGGCAAAACCATTTCCCTACGGACCTTCAAGTCCGTTCCTCCCGGCAGCGAAGGCGGAGTCTCGATGGCGGGAACCCTGTTGGGCCTGGCCGGCGCCGTCATCCTGGCCTTAGCCATCCTTCCATTAGGCTGGGGCGGCTTCCGGGACGCGCTGGGCTTGTCGCTGATCGCCTTGCTGGCGAACGCCTTCGAATCCTATTGGGGGGAATGGGCCGCGCGCAAAGGGATGGATCCGGGAGCGCATACCAATGTGCTGATGACCTTGGCCGCCGCCGTCTTGGGCTGGCTGCTTTGGATCGGCCGGTATTAACCGTCACGGTTGGGAACGATTTCTCCGATACCTCTTTTTTTTGGTCCGTTTCCCCATTTTCCGTTGTCCGCCAGAATACGCTTTAGGTTATCCCGTCAGGTTCGGGAACCCGGTTCCGGGGCGTAGACATTAGATTAGGATGGGAGTGAAACTGCCCGTCGGTGGGCCGAAGCAAGTCTTGAAAAAAGGGCGTGGGGATGTGGAAAGCAGGTAAATCCGGTTTCTTGTGGGCGGGGATCCTTTCGGCGGGACTCGCTTCCGGTTCGGCCTATGCGGCGAATACCCTGACGGCGTCGGAAAAGAAGGCGGGATGGATTCTGTTATTCGACGGCCAAGACAAGAACGCCCATTGGCGCTATAACGAAGCCGGAAACCAAGCGAACCCCTGGACCATAGAAGACTCGGCGATGAGAACGGTTAATGTCAACACGTCCCTATGCACGACAGCCGCAGATCAATTTTCCGACTTCGAGTGGCAGGTGGATTGGAAATTGGCCAAAGGCGGAAACAGCGGCCTCTTCATACGAGTTCTTACCAGTACTTACAATGACGGATACGAATACGCGATCCTAGACGACGAAAACGGCGCCGACAAAATCGAAGTCAGCAAGAACCCGGCGGATAAACTTCCCAATGGGAAAATGGCCTATATCAAAAGGACCGGCGCGGTGTACGACATGTATCCGACCACCAAGGATGGAGTGGTGGGCGGGCAATACTACGATAGCACGGTATCAAAGCCTTATGACCAATGGAGCCACGGGGTCATCTGGGCCGATGGCAATTTCATCGAACATTGGTTGAATGGGAAAAAGGTAGTGGATGTTGAAATCGGCAGCCCCGATTGGGACGCGCGATTCTTAAAAAGCAAATGGAACGTCAATACCATTTCCGTGGATCAGTGGGCCAAGCATCCCAAGGGCTCGCTTTGCCTTCAGGCCCATGGGAGCAACCAGGATGCCTGGTTTCGGAATATAAAAGTGCGTCCATTCACGCCCGGCGATACCCTGATAAGCCCGTCCATCTCCCCGAAGGGAGGAAGCTTCTCATCCGTGATAAAAGTGGGGCTGGAAGTCGCGATAACCGGTTCCACCATCCGGTATACCTTGGATGGCACCGAGCCTACCGAAACCTCGCCGGTTTATTCGGATTCGATCAACATAGCGGCGACCACCACGTTGAAAGCCAAGACGTTCAGGGCCCGTTTCAAGAACAGCGGTACGGAAGCCGCCGTTTTCACAAAAGGCGCGTCCTCGCTCCTAAATCTCGATTTATCGCCGGAACCCAGGGTATCCTTCTCCAGAATAAGCGGAGCCGGATTCGTGGTTCAAAACAACAATTCCAACATATTCGACGTCGTGGTTTTCGATCTTTCCGGATCCAAGTTCTCGGCCTTCTCCGTGAATGAAAAGATGCGGAGCCGACTCGTCACCGGGTTAAGGCGGGGGGTTTATCTCGTGAAACTTCAAAAAGGGAACTGGACGCGCCTGCATAAGATAGCCGTCGATTAGGATGATTTCAGCCGACGTTTTTACCGGAGCGAGAAAGCCGCCGCCCGTAAAACGCGGCTCCGGAGCGAAGCTCAAAGCTTCTTGAACCGTCCCGACAAATCCTTTATCTGCTGTTCCTTCTTCTCCTTAACCACCGGATCCGGTTTCGCGGCCGCAGCCGTGCCGCCTGCGCCGGATTTCCCCGTCAACTTGTTCAGGTAGAGTTCCAGCTCCAGCTCCGCTTCCGCCTTGGCCTGCCAGGGCATCGGCTTGTCGAGGGCGTCCAGGGCCGCGCGGCTGTCCTTGGGCAAACCCGCCACGCTTTGTCCCAGGGCCGTGAGGCGCGCGCATAAGCGATCGCGCAGCGCTTTGGCGCCCTTGCGGATGCGTTCGGCGGCCTCGCGGGACGCGGTCCAATTTTGCAGCCAAGCGTCATCGCCCGCCTTCCACGCGAAACCGTCCGCGGCATCGGACATGGCCGCGCCCTGGGAAACCGTTTTTGCCCAGGCCCGCGAGGCCAATGCCATACGGTAAGGGGACAGGAAGAATTCTTCCCAGTCCGGCAGTTCGGCGGCTTTGCGGAACAAGGCGGTGATTTCCGCTTTGGCTTCCAGCGGCGGCTGGGCGAAGAAGCGGAACCAGGCGGTGAAATGCGCGCGGGAAACCAGGGCGGAGCCCAAGGTGATGGCCACTCCCGCCCAGGCGGTGGATTCCCCGCCGCGCGCGATGGATTGCCCCAGGGCGGATAGGCTTTTCACCTGGGTTCCCGGTATGGCCAGGGCGGCCGGCCGCGGCGGGGGCAGGTCCTTCTCGGCGCGGGCCAGGGCTTCCGCCCCGAAGGCCCGGATATACTGGTCCGGGAGGCGCAGGTTACTTAGGCGTTCCCGTAACACGGCGGTTTCCTGGCGGAAGCGAACGGGGCAATTCCAGGCATCCGCGAGCAATTGCAATCGCTTGCTGAAAAAAGCCGCCAGGGCGGCATGGGCCTTGGCGTCCGCGGCAGGGAGGACTTTACCGTCCTTGGCCGGGGCTTTCGCGCCCAGGGCGCCCCATCCGCCCGCAGCCAGATGGGAATGGAACCGCGCCTCCTCCTGGTCCGTGAAAAAGCCGCAGGCGCCCGGGGCCTTGGCGCCCTGCGGCGCGGTAACGCCCAGCGGATCCGGGCCGAACCAGAGGCCGCGCCAGGGTAACGCAGGAGGTACCCGACCGAAATCGGCCAGGATGGCGGGGGCCCATTCCTGCCAAGGCCGGACGCAGGGGTCCTCCCCGAAGAGGAGCCGGCGGCGGGACGCGAAGAATTCGGCGTCCCCGAAGGACGGGTCCGCATGCAACAGGAATTTTCGCCCGTTGGGGCTGCGTACAAAGACATGGATCTGCAGATGGGCGGGCCAAACGGCGGGAAGGGTCAGCGGCGCGGCGGCGGTGTCCGGGTGGGCTGCCAACGCCTGGGCCAGCAGGAATGCGGGGGATGCGGAGGCAGGGCCGGCGCCGGAAGACGAAACATCCCAGGCCGAAGCGAGGGCCGGCAGCGCCATGCGCGCGGCCTGGGCCGTTTTGGCCGGGAGCCTCTCCAGGCAGAATTCCCAAATCAGCTTGCGCCATCCCGGAATGGCGCGGAAAAGGTCCGCCACCGAGAGGGCGGCCAGCCCGGCCGCATCCGTTTCCAGGGAAATCCCGTCCAGCGGATCCCCGAAATCGAAGCGGTAACTTAGACGATACGTATGCGATCCGGCGGCCATCCTGTCCGGGTACATCCTATGCAGCGCATGCGCGCCCGGCGCCTCCGCGGCAGGGGTTTCCGCCGCCATGGCTTCGGCGACCGGGGCCTCCGCGGCCACGCCGGCGCGGGCTTGCACGGGCGGTTCCTTGCGGGCCAAGGCGGACCAGACGTCCCAATCCCCAGCTATCAAACCGCCGGCCCAATCCTGGATGGAATAGGCTAATGCCCCTTCCCCGGCTTCCTTCAGGTAACGCTCCAGGCCGATGCGGGACGCCACTTGGGGCGCATGGCTCCGGTACCAATGGGCTTGCGCCTCCTCATCGGGAACCAGGGCGCGCACGCGGGCTTTGGCCTCCAAGGACGCCAGCGATTCCAGCACTTTCCGGTTCGCCTCCCTGAATGGGAAAGGCGCGCCGGAGGCGTCGCGGATCACGCCTTCGCTCCAGAAAATGCCCGCGCATTCCTCCGGGGCCACGGACTCGTAATTGACGCGTCGATCCTGGCGGATGGCGAAGCCCTTGTAAGAGACCCGTTCCAGCGCTTCCACGAAACCGCGCTCGGGGTTCCAGGCCACGTTGGCATAGGACCGCTTGCAGGCTTCGGGCGCGATCTCTTCCACCCAGGCCGGCTTGATCTCGCAGGCGCGGTATATGTACACGCGCGAGGTCTGGCGCACTTCGCCCGCCACTATCCATTCCGGCTTGCGCTTGGCCAGCGCGGAACCGGGATGCAGGAACGCCTCCTTGTCCCCTGCCAGGCGGTAGCTTACGTCCTCCGGTTTGCGTCGGCCCAGGAAAGGCAGGAAGCCGGCCAGGATGGCCTTATGCAGGGAATCGTTCTTGGCCTCTTCCATGCCCAGCTTGGCGTTATCGAGGGTAACGTTCAAGAGACAGGCGAACTGCTCCGCCAGATCCATCCATTCGCGCACGCGGTTGAAGGAGATGAAATTCTCCACGCACAAGGCGCGCAGCTTGCGCTGCGTGAAACGATCGCCCCAATTGCGGTGGATCCAGATCCATAAAGCCAGCACGCCCAGGAAATCCGAACGCGGATCCTCGTAGCGGCGATGCAATCCTACGGCCTTGCCGCGTTCCGGCTCTTCGCGCGGGGTGATGCGCGCGTCCTGGACGGTGATGCCCGCGGCGATGATGAGGGCCGGCTGCAGCACGCCGAATTCGGAAGCCTTGAGGAGGATCTTGCCGATGGCCACGTCCACGGGGAGCCGGCTCAGCTTGCGGCCCTCTTCCGTGAGGCGCGCGTCTGATCCCGGTCCGTCCACGGCGCCCAATTCATGCAACTGCCGGAACGCGCCTTTCAAGGCGGCGGGCGCGGGCGGATCGGGGAAGGGGAAGGAATCCACGTCCAGCCCCAAGGCCAGCAGGTGCAGGACCACATTGGCCAGATTGCTGCGGAGCACTTCCGGTTCCGTGAACGGAATGCGCTCGTTATAGTCCGCCTCCGAGTACAGGCGCACGCAGGTGCCCGCCTTGACGCGCCCGGCGCGGCCCGCGCGCTGGCGTGCGCTGGCCTGGGAAATGCGTTCGATGGGGAGGCCCTGGATCTTGGTCTGGGCATGGTAGCGGGAAATGCGCGCCAGGCCCGTATCCACCACGTAGCCGATGCCGGGAATGGTCAGCGAAGTCTCCGCGATGTTGGTGGCCAGGATGATCTTGGGCTTGGGGCTTTCCGCGAACACCTTTTTCTGATCCCCGGGCGGCAGGCGGCTGTATAAGGGCAGGATGGAGAAATCCC
>JANYDA010000031.1 GCA_025360005.1 Fibrobacteria bacterium | reverse complement strand
CATCGCTTGATAGAGGCCAGCAAACCGGTGTGCCGGGTAAGGCGTTGATTTAGATCATGTTGTGATGAAAGGAATGGCTCCACAACACCCGGTAGGTGCTAAATCAGTAAATCAACGGAGGGGTCCCTGGTAATGTCGGATATCATGCCGCAACCGATGAAGTTAAATCGGAAAATATTCCGACACTTCCGGCCGATAGCAGGCCGCGGCGTGAATCTTACACTCTGTCCAAACCCAAATTTCATACAAGCCCCCGATATCATACCAAGAATTGATTGGTTATGAGCCCGTCAATTGGTTAGCTTTCCTATCGGCCGTTATTTATAATCAGTGGGGATAACTGTGCATCCCGATCGCGTACTCGCCATTTTACGGGAAGTATTCTCAAGGTTATCCCGCGAGAACCCTTCCTTCGCGCCTCTTCCGGATCCCATCACCGCGGAAACCAGCCTCGCATCCCTGCATGTTACCGACGCCAACATCACCGAGCTTGCGAAGGAACTGCGCCATCGCTTGGGCGGCATCGCGCTCAATGTGGAATTGATGTACCGCATGCAGAAAGCCTTCGGCGGCACGGCCGCGGGACAGAACCGCTATGCGACCATCGGCGATATGATCGGCCATATCCGATCCAGCCTGCACCATGGCATCCAAAATCCCGTGGTGGTTTACGTGGATGACGAAGAGGAAAACCTTTTCGTGTTCCGACGGCGCTATGCCAAGCGCATCAACCTCCGCACCTTTTCCAAACCTGAGGAAGCCCTGGCATTCATCAAGGAAAGCCCGGACGTGGTTTTGGTACTGACGGACGAGTCCATGCCCGGCATGAGCGGCAACCATCTTTGCGATCTGGTCCACCAATACAAACCGTTCCTGAAATTCATCCTCATCACGGGCAATCCCGGCGGCGACGAAAACCTGGTCCACCGCTCCCTGCGCCACGGACGCTTCTACGATTTCATCAACAAGCCGTTGGATTTCGACAAGCAGGGCGAGGAGTATTTCGAGTCGATGAATAAGGTGCTGTCAGGGGACTTCTTTTGATTCACTTTTCCGTAAACACATGAACGCCTTCCCAACGCTGGATATCCTCCCACGTGCCGTTGGGATTGTTGATCCAGGCGTCGCAATGCGCGATGTAATAGTGCAGGATGTTGTCCATCAAATCGTTGGCGATAAGACGATGGGGCGGCACCTGTTCCAGCATGGCGCGGAACAGCCGGGAAGCGTCCTTGAAACCCTTTTGGAAATAGATGGTCAATGCCTTCTCAAGCAAGTCCCGGGTATCGTCCTTATACTGCCGGACTTCCGCAGGCTGATGCCCGTAGATCTCGAACAATTTGAGATGGCGGGTGGATCCCTTGACCTGGACATTATCTATCCAACGGTAGTGGGCGGAACCCAAAGGCAAATCCTTGATGACGTCCTCGGTAACGACCACTTCCAGGTTGTACATCTTGGTCTTGGACTCCAGACGGGAGGCGATGTTGACCGCTTCGCCGATGACGGTACGGTCCAGCTTTTCAAAGGAACCGAAGTTCCCCTGCATCACGTCGCCCTTGGCGATGCCTATGCCGTTGCGGATCATGGGGCTTTCGGCGGCGAACATGGCCTCGTTGAACTTCTGCAATTCCAGGCGCATCGCGACCGCGGCTTTCACGGCCTTGGCGCCGTCCGGGAAAATGCTCATGACGCAATCCCCCATGATCTTGTCGACTTCTCCCCCGTTGTCGACGATTGGACGGGTCATCATGGAGAAGTACTGGTTGAGGAACATCTGGCGTTCATAGGGGGTCAAGGTTTCGGTGAGCTTGGTGAATTCGCGGATGTCGCAGAACATGATGGAGAGGTTCTTGATTACCGGATCGGATTTGGACGGGTCCTTACCGGCGCGGATCTCTTCGACCAGGGAAGGGCGGACGTAGAGGCGGATAAGCTCTTCGCGCTTCTTAAGCTCATCGTAGGCCTTACGAGTCACCTCGGCTGTGAGTAAATCATTTTCAGCCTTTGCCAGCGCCATCTTGGTTACCATGATTTTCTCATGAGATATTTCCATGGTGGTTTTGATACCGGTAGTAATCAATCCCAGGAAATAAGCGACCAACTGCGCTTGCAGACTTTGCATCACCAATTGATGCTCTCCAGGATGAATCCTTGTGAAAAACATTGTCGCCAGTCCGGCCGCGGCTGGAAATGTCCAGATAAAAAGAAAAGGTTTAGTCAACAGACCGTGCAATAACCCCGCGAAGATTAAGGAAGAATACCAATAGACATTGCATCCGTTTTTAAGGAAAAGCACCGTGAACAAAGCGGGAAGGGTAAGGGCAATCGCCGTTTCGAAATACATCTTCTGAATGATGCTAAGCGATTTTTCCCTTGGGAAGAATATCAAGGCTACGTGAATGAGCGCGGCGCTCAATCTCAACTGCCAAGATTCCCAGTAAGAGAAGCCGTATTTCAGGATGAAATAGAATGTCACGTGCCCGAACAACCCGAATCCACCCAGTACGGGGATCACTTTTTGGAAAAAAGCGTAATCGGTGTTGAGGTGGAACTTTCGCATCTTCCTCGGACTCTGGTTGGATTCGGTTCATTGCGATTTTACGGGGTGGACGAAAAAAAATCCATCGGCCACTTCTGCGCCTCAATTTTCTCCAGTAACCGGCTTTTCATGCCGGAAAGAGATACTATCTCAATCTGAAAAGGTGACCCAATGGAACTAAATACTTCGATGGTAATCGGAAATGTGATGCGCAAGCTGGTGGACGAAGGAGTAACCGATTTCGATAGTATCGCCGATGCCATGCAAACCGTTAAGGATTTGCAGAACATAGAGGGCCTTTACTCCAATGATCGCTATACTGAATTCGGGAGCGACTCCCAAGCTTTGGTGATCACCGAAGGAACCGGAAAAAAAAACGAATGTATTCTTTGGTGTGTCAATCACTACCTGGGCTTAAACAGAAATCCCAGAGTCATCGCCAAATCAAAAGAAATAGTGGAACGTTACGGAACCGGGGCGGGAACCTCTGCCATGTCGGGGGGCATGAACACCCTTCACAAAGCCATTGAATCACGCATCAATGCGATGACAGGAAAGGAACGGACCCTTTTATTTCCTACCGGGTACTCAGTCAACCTGGGAGCGATTTCCGCCATTCCTGGCAAGAACGACATCATCCTTTTCGATCATCAATCCCATGCGAGCATCATTGATGGATGCAAACTTTCTGGGAAACAGTGGCTTGCCTTCAAACACAACAATTTGACCGATCTTGAGGCGAAGCTTCAGCGCTGCCAGGACAAATTCCAGAATATTTTAGTAGTTGTCGAATCGGCTTATTCCATGAGCGGAGATCTAGCCCCATTGAGAGAGATCGCTGCTCTTAAGAAGAAGTACAAATTTTATCTGTATGTGGACGAAGCACACTCATTTGGATTTTACGGCGAAGGTGGCCGCGGTTATTGCTATGAACAAGGTGTTACGGATGATGTCGACTTTATCATGTCGACGTTGTCCAAAGCGACCGCTTCCATAGGCGGATTCGTTTCAACCAAAAAAAAATACTGTACCCTAATGTCATGGCATTCCAACTCTTATATTTTCCAAGCCTGCATCTCCCCCGCGGATGCCGGCGCAGTTCTGGCAAGCCTTGATGAAATCGAGTCGGATCCAGCTTTGATTCGCGGCTTACATGAAAAGACGGCCTATTTCCGCAAGGGCCTTCGCGCTGCGGGATTCGACCTGGGAAAAAGCCAAAGCCCAATCATTCCCATTTATGTACGAGAAACGAAGACGTTGCTCGCTTTTGGTAGAAACCTTTATGAAAATGGCGTATTCTCGGTGACAATCGCATTCCCTGCCGTTAAACTCAATGAAGGCCGATTACGATTCATAACAAATGCATCACATACGTATGATCAAATCGATCGCACACTAGCCATCCTCATTGACGTCGGCGGAAGACTCGGTATCGTTCCATCGGCAAGTGCTTAAGGAGAATCATGGAAACAACTACACTATACGGAATTATAAGGGAAATTGTGGCCGGACTGTCCTTCAAAGATCCGTCTTATAGGGGTTTGCCAGAAAAATTGGATGAAGGAATGGCGCTGGACGATTTGGGCCTGGATATTACCACATTACCAGAAGTAGTTGCAGAACTAGAAGACCGCCTGGGCGGTAAGGATTTAAAGTTAAGGGACTTGCTGAACCCTACAGATTTGAATACCATGAGTTTGGGCGATTTGCTAAAGCAAATCAAATTATCTCTGGCTTCCCGAAAGAAAAATCCAGTCGTAGTATATGTGGACGACGAGGAAGAAAACATATTCGTTTTCAAAAGGAAATTCGGCAAGCGCATTAACCTGAAAACTTTCACAAGTCCCATCGATGCCCTGGCATTCATCAAAGCCAGCGACGACGTAGCGCTTGTTATTACCGACGAAGTTATGCCTAAGCTGAGCGGCAATGAACTATGTGACGAGGTCCAAAAAGCCAAACCCTTGATGAGATTTATTCTTATTACTGGAAATCCAAATAGCGATGAAGACCTGATGTACCGTTCGTTGCGATCCAACAGATTTTACGATTTCATTAACAAGCCTGTGGATTTTGAGGGGAAAGGGGAAAAATACCTGGAAATGTTCCTGAAAGGTATGAACGTGGAGTAACCCACTGCTAATCCTTGGAGTTCCCAGGATTTTGTGGACAGTCTGATGGCAAGTACGTTGCCTATTTCAGGAAGTCCCAATGTCCAACCGAAAAGAATATGGCGGTGTCCGCAAGGTATACGAATTCGCCGGTCCTGAAAAGTGGTTTGAGCCAATGGATATAGGCATAAGGTTCGTAACCGTTCCACGTCCCACCCTTGTTCAAGGGGCGCATCGTGATTATTGGATCAGGCGGGTATTGAGCGAAGCTTGAAGGCTCGCGGGGTCAGCTCCGCGAGCCGATGGATGGAGTGGTCAGGCACTCGGGTTAGTGTAACTCAGGCGCTACAGGGCTCAGCTTCACGGTGAAGCAGGTGGCGAAGAGGAAGAAGGGATTGGTGAACACTTCTCCGTAAGGGAAGTCGGGTAGAGGTTTTGGGTCTGTTCCTGAATCACGGTCTCAAAGGTAGATTCCCTGGCCTGGGATTCCACCTCCCGCCCCCACGCGGGCCGGGCTCTCCGCGCGCCACCCCACCGGGAGGCACTTAAGGAACAGACCGAACCGCAAGCCCGGCCTTTTTCGCAGCCTTGATCTGATGCAAGTCGCTGGAGACGAAGAGATCGGCCTCCCATTCCAAAGCGGCGGCGATGTGGAAGGCATCCATGGCCCGTAAGGTGTTCTCCTCAAGAAGGAGGATGGATTGAAGCACCGCCGTCTCCGTGATGTTGCATAAGGCCGCATCCCGCAGATCCTGGGCGATGCCCTGTTTTGCGGTCACGTATTGAGATCCCTCGATTTGCTTTTCTCGACGGAGCCGGCACAGAGCGGAGATGATCTCCGGGTAGCAGATTACGGATAGCCCCAGCTCACTGGCTTCGTCGCAGAGCTCCAGGACCGCATCCGTGCCCTTTTCGGGGACATACCTTTTGACCAAAGCCGAGGAGTCGAAGAAAACCTTCACCTGGCCGCGTCTTTCCGGTTTTGCAGGATGGCCTTGGACAGGGAGACGCCGCTCAACGGAAGCTGGGGCGGCGTCTTTTTCCAGGAAGGCTTATCCTCCACAAGGACAGGGCTGATATCGGCAACGGCTTTCCCGTGCCTCAAGATCCGGACTACTTCGCCCTTTTCAACCTCATCCAGGAACTCGGCGGCATGCTTGCGGAACTCGGTAAAGCTGGCTGTTTTCATGGTTTCCTCTTATGTACAGTTATCTGTACTCTAGTGTACATTCTGGCCCAGGGTTAGTCAAGCCAACTTTGAGGCCGCCCCTGGCGGCATCAAAGCCACGCGCGGGCGAAGTGGCGTGTGCGTGCGCGTTTCCGGCCCTTGTATACGACTAAGAAGGATCGGGGTGGGACCGGGTTGGGGCTCTTCATGGCAAAGGCCATCATGGAATCCCATGGAGGAAGCATCGGCGCGGTTTCTAAAAACGCTTGGGGTGGGAAAGAGACCGGGATGATAACCAAGAGCCCTCCAAAGAATACCGAGGCCATGTTCAGAAACTGTGACCCCTAGTATATTTTGGTGTATGATAATATTAAAAGGAAGCGGCAGCCGAAGTTTCGCAACCCTGGCAGCAGCCGTATTTCTCGTGTTACCCGATTTATCCTGGGCCAATGCTCCCACCTTGGCCGGGAGTATCCCTACCCCTGCCGGCTACCAGCGCAAAACATGCGCAGAAAGATCGTATAGCCGTTTCATACAAACCCTTCCTATCAAAAAGGACAATCGCATCGTCGCCTTCAACGGGTCCTTCATCCGGGACTTCAATGTTTTCGCGGTAGTGGATTTGCCTTTATTGTTTAAGCAGGACCTGGAGCAATGCGCGGACTTCGCCATGCGCTTGTGGGCCGAATACCATAAACGGGAAAATGCCCTCGACCGGCTGTATCTGTTCGATTTTAATGGAAAGAGGAAATCATTTTCCGGAAGTGGGAGGTCCTATAACGCATTCCTGAAAACGAGTTTCGCGAACGCCAATTCCTATTCCCTCAAACGCGGAAGCGATCCAGTCGCATCGGAAACGGATTTGGTACCGGGGGACATGTTGATCCAGAACGAGAATGGTGGGATCGGTCATGTGTCCGTCATCATGGACGTCTGTGAGGCGGCCGGGAAACCCAGGCTCTATCTTATCGGGTTCAGTTTTATGCCCGCGCAGGAATTCCATGTGGAAAAATCTACGGCTGGCAGGGGAGTGGGCGGATGGTTCACGCTTGAGGGATATAAAGAGTTTCTGAGGGAGATCCTGCCTTTCGGCCCGCCGGTCCTGAGGCGCTTCGGGCCATGACGAAGCTATTCAGTATGTTGGCATTGGCATCGCTGTCGTGGGCGTCTGGCCATCCCTTCGTGGCTTGGGAGCAATATGAGAAACAGGTTCGCGACCAGACGCTTCCTAAGGACTCTTTGAAGGCGAGATTTCCGGCCGTTTATGGCGCTTTGCAAGCAAACCATTTTGGGCCGAATCCGGCCTCAATCGACTCGCCGTGGGTCTTTCCATTGGCGGGTTATTCCATCACCTCGGTCGGTAAAGGTGGGTTCAAACCGGGCATCTACTATGGCGGATCCTCCATCAAGGGCTATGACTTTTTCGACGGCAACCTGCATGGCGGTCATCCCGCCTACGACATATTCATCCGGGACGATAACCGGGACGGCCGCGACGACCGTGATGGTAAGAGAGTAAATGTACTCGCCCCCACCAGCCTGATCGTTTTGTCCAGGCAGGATTCCTGGAAACCCGGTTCCCAACTACGGGGCGGCAAATACCTATGGGCGTTAGCGCCCCAATATCAACTACTGTTGTATTTCGCCCATCTGGACAGCGTTATCTCGAGTCCCGGGGACACCCTTCGCGCAAGTCAGGTCTTGGGAACGGTGGGCCGCACCGGGAAGAACGCGCAAGCCAAACGTTCGCCGACGCATTTGCACCTTATGGTTTTACGAGTGGAGAACCAAATCCCGGTTCCCTTCGACTATTTCCGGTTGTTGCCGAGGTAACAGTCGTAGCTTAAGCCAGGTTATTGAATTCGGAATAAGTCGCATGGTAAAACGGTAGAGCCTCCTTCCTCTACCATTCCGGCGATGACAGCATTACCTTGAATGGCCAGCATTTCACAAAGAACGTCCCAGCCAGGATCCTGAAATATCTTCTCGAATCCTATAGCCAGCATGGCAGGTCCGATTTCAAATACCGGGAGTTTAAGCGGCTCTTCGAGATTTCCCACGGGCAGAAGAATTCAAATTCGAGGTCCGGTTCTATCGCTTGGTGGAAAGCTCAAGGAAGAGTGCCCGGCCGTATGGGTGGAAAAAACGGGGCGGGGAAGGTTCAGCTTGGTGGTCAACGGGGTATTGGAGTACCAGCAATCCTGAGAGGCGGCGCTCTCGGGGGTCATTTATTCACCACTCAAGTTTAAATTCTTCCCTATCTCGTGCCGTATTATGTTGTTCTGAATCATGGCGTTGACGGCAGCGTTTACGTCCGCATCCGATAGGAAGGGCAGTCTTAGCGAAGTCAGCATCTTCCGGGCGATTCCGGATTTCAAGACGGGATTTTTCCGGATATAGCTGCGGACTTCATCCTCAATCCGCCTAACCATTCCCCGGTGCAGCTCGGCATAGCGGCCGACCAGCTCCGCCGGAATTTTTTGGATCCCGATCTTGAATTCCAATTTATCCTTGATCTCTTGGAATAGCACGGAGGGTAACCTGATCACCCCCAGCGATTGAGCTTCCCTGCCCGTCAAATGCTTTTTCATTTCCGTCCAGAAAATATCCAGGTGTGAAGCGCAAATCAAATGCATGGTGGGACGGGCATCGTCCCGATTCATTGAATTGGAATCCAGGAATGCCACCCAAACCGGGATGAAAAGGTTGAAATGCAACTTTATCAAGGACTCCATTTCATTCTTAAACAGGTAAAAGCAGGTTTCGCCCTTTTCATTAAAGGCCCTTCTTTTGCGGCATTTCACGTCGAAAAACAGAGTCCCAAGGTCGGGAAGATGGATCAGGAAATCAGGTCGATGCGCCTGCAAATCATTCTTCAGGATCTCCGATTTTTGGATACCGGTTGGGCCTTGGCCGACATACAGGCAAGGTACCCCATTCTTTTCCATGAACGACTTGACGTACTCTTCACCCTTCGCGCCAAGAACTTCATTTTTTTCAAAAATATTTCTTATCCGGACTCCGGTAATATCCTTTCCTTCGTGGAGGAATGAAATGTCCGCGGTTCCAACCTCTTCACGTAAATCCCGATTTGAATTGAATATTCCCCTTATCACATCGAAATAATTTGATTCCGGATCATAGTTGATATAGGCCATTGGGTAGGATCCCCGATCTTTATGCACCCCGGATGGGGGTGCCCGTTCCATCAATGCAACAATGAAACCTAGAAAAATGGGTTTGGGTTTCTGAAGGCGCTGTTCCTAGTGGACCAGCCATCGGCCATCGCCATCGAGAAAAGTGGGCGGGGACGGTTCAGTCCTCAAAAAGCCTCCACGAATTTCGGTATTGCCCAGGATAGCAATACCCGGAGGGTTTCGAGCATTTTATTACTCCGCTGGAGCATTTCAAAAATGGGCAAAAAGGAACCGGCCCATCCAGTTCACCAGATTCCTCGCCGACGCCGCCAGGATGACGTTGGCCATGTTCCCCGTAAATCCCCTTCAGGAAGTTCCGCCCCAGGCGAAACCGCGCCTTCAAGTGCCCTCCGGATCCCGTATTTTGCCAATTTAGTATGAGTGATCAATGACAATCTTTCTTACCCATAACGACAATTAGAATTCCCCACCTGGGTAATTGTCGTTCAGAGGTGTCCGGTCAGGTGCGCGTTCCGAAAATTCCGGAGCATCCTCTGAAAAGGGAAAGGGGTTCTTCAAGGACACGTTAGACGAAGATGCTCTTTTCATCCTAATCATCTACCCGATGTCCGCTTTGTTCCTATTTGCCGTAGGAATGTTCGTGGCGTGTACGCACTGCGTGGGAACGCCGCTATTTTTTGAAACGGATCGAAAAGGTCGTTCCCTGGCCCGGCTGGGATTGGACGCCCAATACGCCGCCGTACTTTTTGACGATCTCCAAGGCGATGGTCAATCCCAACCCCGTCCCCTTACCGGGCGGTTTGGTTGTGTAGAACGGGTCGAAGATACGTTTGATAATCTCTTCCGAGATCCCCGGGCCTTGGTCCTGAAAGGAAATCCTGATCTCCTCCGGCGCATCCTCGCCCCGGATCGCAAGCTCGCCCTTCTGGTTCATGGCGTCGATGGCGTTGTTGATGATGGCCAGGAACGCCTGCTCCATCTCGTTCTTGTTCACCATCCAATCCAGGCTGCCGGGGATTTCGACCAGGATGCGCGTGTCGCCGATGATTTTCCGCGGCACCAGATCGATCACTTCCCGCATCATGTCCCCGAACTTTTCCCGGGTGATCGCCTCCTTGGCGGAAGAGCGGGAAAAGACCTTCAGGCTGTTGGCGATGCGGGTGCTTTTGTCCAAGGCCTTCTGGATTTTCTCGAAGACGAAGTTCTTCTCGGACAAATGCGTTTCCAGATCGTATTGCTCGTCCACGGCTTTGATGGCCTGCAAGGCGGCTTCGCTCAGCCCGCCCTGCGCGGCCAGCTCACGGATCTTCTCCAGGCCTTCCACATCCCGGCGCACGTCCGGCAGGATGTTGATGAGGAAATTCAGCGGGTTATTGATCTCATGCGCCACGCCCGCGGCCATCTGGCCGAGCGAAGAAAGCTTCTCGCTTTGGATGGCCATTTCCTGGGCGGCCAGCAGCTGCTTGGAAGCGGCTTCCAATTGCCGGGTCCGCTCTTCGATCTTCCATTCCATTTGCGTGAAGAGCTCCGCTTTCACGATGGCGTTGGCGACGATATTGGAAATCGATTGGAACAGGAGCTTGTCCTGGTTCTGCATCTTTTCCCCGGAATGGTATTCGGCCGCCAGAATGCCCAGCGGCCTATCGCCGTGGAACAAGGGCGTCATGATGAAGGAAGAGATTTTCAACGCCTCCAGGAATTCCCGCGTACGGGGCGTCACCCTGGAGTAGACTTCTTCCGGATCGTTCACCAGCAGGGTTTGCTTTTTCTCCAACGTCTGCACCAGCAGGCCATAAGGGTTGTCCCAGTTCTCCCCTATCTTGAAACGCGTGTTGATGATGAACGCCAAAAGGGATTCCGAATATCCCATCGCTTTCCTGCATCCCAGGTATTCGCCCTTATCGTCCAGGAGCCAGATTTGGCTGGAGCCGAAACGGAATTGCTGCACCAGCATGAATACCACCTTGTCGCAGATTTGCTGCACGCGCATGGAATTGAGCAGCAAGGTGGAGAGATCCTGGAGGGAATTGATCTGGAGATTGTTGTTTTCCAATTGCTGGTTTTGCTTGCTCAAGCCTTCGTTGGCGATCAGGGACCATTCCAGCGATTTTTTGGCGCCCAAGCTGCGGTAACGCGCCAGGCTCAGGAAACCCAGGCTGGAAGCGAGGAAGCTGGCATACAAGAATGAGGGGGGCGAGGTCTTGCGGAACCAGATGCACAAGCTTGCCAGGGCCAAGAGAACCAAGAATTGGAAAATGCGGTTGTAGATCGAGAATTGGGATTCCGGGAATTGGATCTCATACCGGCAATGTTCCCCGCCTTTGAAAGCGCATTGCGGATGCTCCACTTTCGCGAAGGGGAGATCGAAGAATAAAGGCACGGATTCATACACACCGATGCGGTGGCGGCATACATAATCCTGTTCTTTAAAACCATCTTTGAAAGTGATGTCGACTTGATAGCGGTTGCGCCCGATCTTCTGGGTGTGATTGATGGTTTTCAGGGCCATGCGGCCCTCTATATGGCACAGGGTTTTCATGATGAAGGCAGGGGACGTGACACCGATGATAAAGCCGCCCGCCTTGCCCAGGTCCTTGGGAAGGTTTCTGCCGGCCAGATAGGTGATGTCCTTTTCCCCGGTCAGTTCCATCGCCGTGCGGGTGAGGGCATCCGCCTCCTCTGCCGTCTGGAACCCGGAAGGATCCGCCAGCTTCAGGCGATCTATCTTGGCTTTTTCAAGGATTTCATCAATTTTCGCCTTCCCGAATTTCTGTTCCAGAAATCGGGCCAAGGAGAATATCAGCTTGTTGGAGTAGACTTTTTCCATATGCGCGCAACCCTCCGTGAAGGTAGCAACTTCCCCGTTGCCGTTAGGAATTTGACTTTTTTCACTGCCACTCCTTAAGATTCATCTGATTTCACATGAACCAACCGCAGCAAGCCATACCCATAGCGCCCGGCACCAACTATCCATTGGATCCGTTGAAGTTACCCCGTGAATCCTGGCGCCCTTCCGATGCGAGCGCGTTGCGGCATGCGCCGCGCACGGTGGAGCGGGAAATAGAACGGATCCCGGCATGGATCCGATCCCGGAAGCGGAACGAGTGGGTACCAGTGCGGATATGGGACTACTCCACTTTCGGTTTTGGGATCCTGTACCAGCCGGGCGGCATCGCATCCGAGTTTTCCGTTCCCGGAGATCGCATAGAGCTGCGACTGGGCGGGCTCGGCGGTAAAGACGCCCAGCCCGGGAAAAGTTTCCAGCTGCCTTGCCTCATCGAGAATGCCACCCGGGTGGAAAAAGGGATGCGGATAGGCCTGAGCCGACTGGATCTGCTGCCCTTCGCCAACGGCGAGCAGGAACCGGAGTTTCCGCCCGGCTATTTGCAGGATACCATCCGGCCCGTTACGGCCAAGGTCCTGAACCCTTACCTGTATAAGGAGTGGTCGGAAGCCAGGATGGTGGGGATTGGGCCCAAGGCAACCATGGTATTTGAATCCTCCGATGCGGGGCTGTTGTTGTTGGGAGGGGCCCGCGTCACCTTGGACATCGAGCTGCCTCTGGACTCGCAAGGGAAATGCACCGGTTCCATCGCTTGGATCCGCGCGGGCCTTGCCGGGCGCGTCCTTTTCGCGATCCATGAATCGGATCTTTCCTTCGATCTCTCTAACGCCATCGGCGAGCATTTCGTGCAAGCGGAGCTTTGCAAACCCAGCGGGTTATCGGACTTCGGCCTGCGGCTGAAACGGTTCAAGGATCAGACGCGCTTCCGTTTCGTTTCCACCCAGGAGGAATACGAAGCCATCCTCAAGCTGCGGAAGGATGCGTATGCAAAGGCCGGGAAGGCTTCTCCCCACGCCGACCCGGATCCCATCGCAACCGCCTTCGATTCCCACAGCCGCCTGCTGGCGGCTTTCCATGGGGACCAATTGGTGGCTTCCGTGGCTTTAAGCTTCGCGGGGGCGGAGGGGACCACGCTCAGGACGGAAGGATGTTTCCCGGGCGCGGAATTCCCGGTGCGGGTGCCTCCCAAGGACTCCATCATGGAGGTGATTTCCCTTTGTACGGATTCCGATTACCGCGGCGGGGATCTGATCCAGGGCATGTTCGAGCAAATCGCGCGTTGCATGCTCTTTTCCGATCGGAAGTGGATCCTCACCTTTACCACCGCCAAATTGTGGCCGCTGTACCGCCGGATAGGCTTCAAGAAGGTGGGCGCCTCCGTGCTCATCAAGGAGCTGGGGAACCTGGAGCACCACCTGATCCTGCTGCATAGGAACAGTTTGATCGCGGGGGTGCGGATGCGGCCGTTCGCGTGGAATTATTTCTTCGGCTCCCTGGTGCGTGAATTGATCGAGCGCGGGCACTTGCAGTTGGGCTCCTGGCTCAAGGCCAGGGTGGCGTTCTATTCCCTGTTCTCCGGGTTCACCCGCAAATGGTTGGATGCGGGGTTGGAAAGGGAATTCCGGGAATTGTTGCAGAAAAGAATATCCATGGATGGGAAAGATGATCGATAGGATCAAAAAAGAGTGGGAAGCCTCCCTGGGCGATTTATACCAAGGTGATTTTTTCCGGCGCTTGGTGGAAGGCTCATTGACCTTGGATCATTACAAGATCCTGCTGCGGGAAATCTACTACAATGTGCGGGAAAACCCACAATCCTTCGCCTTGATGTCCGGGCACTTGAAAGGCAACAAACGGGACTTATCGCCGAAAATTTTCCGCCATTGCCTGGCCGAATACGGCCACCATAATATGGCGCTGGACGACCTGCGCAGCCTGGGCGAGGACGTATCCGGCATCCCGGCGGGCCGCCCACTCCCCACTACGGAAGCCATGCTCGCTTTCGCAATCTATCAGGTGCAGCATTCCAATCCGGTTGGATACTTGGGTTACATTTATCACTTGGAAATGCTGCCGGCCGGCAAGGGCGAAAGCATCCTGAAGGCGCTTACCGCCATGGGCGTCCCCGCGACCGCGATGACTTTTCTGGACGAGCATGCAAAAGTGGATGTGACGCATACCAAATGGCTGGAGGGATATCTGCTTGGGAGCCTGGAAACGGAAGAGGATATTCAGGCCGTAATCCACTGCGCCAAAGGCACCGCTCGCCTGCATGCGCTCATGTTGCAGGGTATTCTGGACGATGAGACGCGGGCACGAGACTGGAGCAGCATCGGTAAGCGGGAAACGCGCGCCGCCAAGGCGGACGGGAACCCGCCGGAAAAAAAAGGCGCTGGAAAGTAATCCGGCCGGATTGAAGGACATGGACAAGAATTCTTTGGGAGATTCCGGGGCCGCGAAAGCCGCTTGGGCGGCTCCCGCAACCAACACCCGCCTGGAAAGCGATTGGAGCCCGGTTCCCCAATCCAAACGCCATCGCCAACCCAAGAAAAAAAAGCGGCCTTCCGTAAAGGAGGACAAGCGGAACCAAAGCCGTTTTTCCCAGCGGGAGTTGGGCTCCGTCTCCGTTTCGGTCCGCATGGGCGGCGAGAATTGGTGCGCGGTCAAACTCTGGGATTTCAGCGCCATCGGGTTCGGAATTCTTTACCAACCCCATCCCGACGACAAATCCAAATCGTCTCCGCTTTCAGCAGGCGAAGAACTCCTGGTCCGGATCCGGATTGAAGCCCACCAGGAATTTGAAGTCTGGTGCGAAGTAAAGAACGTGAGCCACTGGAAAGACGGTTTCAAAATCGGCTGCCGGCGGTTGGATCTGAATTTCCCCCGCGCCGTCGATTTGGAAAGGCGGGAAGGATTCCGCCTTTCTCTCGCGCCGTCGCTCGCCTTGCGGGCGCGTGTGCGGCATCCCTTCATTTACGGGCATTGGTGCGCGCTCCAGGCTTCCGATCTCAACAAGAACATGGGATTCTCCTTCCTTTCCCACGACGAGTCGATCCTGCTGTTCGAGGGCATGGAGTTGCGCCTCTTCTTCGAGCTGGCCTCGTACCGATCGCTTCCCATGCGTGTGCGCGTAGCGTGGATCAACGCGGCCAGCGCGGAAGAAATCCGCTTCGGAGTGGAATGCGCCGACATCGACTTCCGGCTCCACAACGGCATCTGCGACTTCCTCATGTTTTCCCGGCAATGGACCCCGGCCAGGTTGTTCGACGCCGGGTTCCGGGTACAACAGGTCAAAAGCCACCTGCGTTTCCGCTCGGTGAAATCGCTGGAAGACTATGCGGAAGTCCTCTACCTGCGCCGGGACGCCTACGTGGGGGCGGGCAAGCGCGCCCGTGAGACCTCTCCGGAAGACATGGCTTCCGCCTTGGACGGCAAGAGCCGCATCCTGATGGCGCACCATCATGAGCGCTTGGTGGGTACGTTGACATTCACCTTCCCTACCTCGGAAGAAACCGTACTGGATAGCCAAGCGGGATTCCAGGGGGGGAAATATCCGGTGCCTTTGCCGCCCAAGGCGAACCTTATCGAAGTCTCGCGCCTGTGCATCCATCCCGAGTATCGCGGCACGGACGTGCTGCAAGGGATGTTCGAACACGGCTTGAAGCATTTCCTGATGTCCGACCGGCATTGGCTGCTGACATCGGCCATGGATGAACTCCTGCCCATGTACGAGCGCATCGGGTTCCGCAGGCTGAAGGCCAGCTATAAGCATCCGCAGTTGAACAACAAGGAACATCATCTGATCATCGCCTCGCGCACGGCTTTCCTGGGCGGTTTCGGGATCAACCTGCTGGTCTGGAATTCCCTTTTCGGGGAATTGATCCGCTATCTGATGAAACACGAGCTGATCGCGCTTTCCCGCTGGGAGCGGCTTTTCATACGCACCAAGTTGTTGTGCGAACCCCTGGCCGCGCGCGCTCTGAAAGGGCGGGCCGTAAAGGCATTCCGCAAGCATCTGGAGGCATTGCACCTGATCACCAACAAGAATAAGGCTCCCGCGGTGGATGGGCCGGACGATATCCTTGCCTAGCTGAACCGACCTATTCGGACCAATGTGTTCCCAGGCTTGCGCAGCCTCCCTTCCTCTCGTTCCCGTTATTTGGTACCTTTTCCCGTCCTGATCCAACCCTTCCCGTTCCGCCCTTCCCCGGAGTTTCCATCGTGGCCGATAACGTCCTCACCGCCCAGAACCTGCACAAGGCCTGGGGCGAAAAAGTCCTTTTCAACGGCCTCTCCTTCGGCGTGGACCGCGGCCAGAAAGTCGCCTTGCTGGGCCTCAACGGCAGCGGCAAGTCCACCTTGTTGCGCATCCTGGCGGGCCGGGAAACCGATTTCGAGGGCGCCATCACGCGTCGATCCAATTTTATCCATCGTTACCTGGACCAGGCCGCCAAGGTGGTCAAGGCCGGCGATTCCGCCGCCGCGCCCGGGGATCTGATCGCGGGCCGATCCATCGCGGAAGAAGTCTTCGCCCCGCAAGGAGCCATCGGCGCCTTGCTGGCCCGCTATGTCATGCTCCTGCACGAGATGAGCGCGCCCGAACATGCGGCCCTGAGCGAAGCCGCCGCCGACAAGGCCCATGAGGAATTGTCCCACCTCAACGATGCCATCGAACGCGATCATGGCTGGGATCTGTATGGACAGGTACAGGCCCTGGCCGGGCAATTGGACATGGATCTGGCCTGGACCATCGAGCCCGCCTTATCCGGCGGCCAGCTCAAGAAAATCCAGCTCATCCGCGCCCTGGCCGGGACCCCGGATCTATTGCTCCTGGACGAGCCCACCAACCATCTGGACGAAAGCGCCATCCGCTGGCTGGAAGAGAAACTCGCCGGTTACCCCGGCACCATGATCGTGGTAACCCATGATCGCTACTTCCTGGAGAACGCGGTCGATCATATCCTGGAACTATGGAACGGGGACATGCGTTCCTTCCCGGGGAATTACGGACGTTACCTGGAGAAGAAGGCCGAGTTGGAAGAAAACCTGGCCGTGACCGAAGGCAAGCGCATGGCCTTCCTCAAGGAGGAGATCAACTGGATCCGCCGCGGCCCCAAGGCGCGCGGCACCAAGGCCAAATCCCGCATCCAGCGCTTCGAGGAAATCCGCGACAAAAAGGCCTTCGCGGCGGACAAGGTGATGGATCTGGATCTGGATTCCGCGGCCCGCTTAGGCAAGACCATTTTGGAAATCACCGGTCTCGCCAAAGCCTACGGGGATCGCCAACTCTTCAAGGGCCTGGACCTGAGCCTTCTCCCGGGCGATCGCATCGGCATCCTGGGTCCCAACGGATCCGGCAAGACCACCTTCCTGAAAATCCTGCTGGGCAAGATCAAGGCGGACTCCGGCGAGATCAAGCTGGGCGTCAATACCCTCACGGCATACTTCGATCAGAAGCGCGAGAGCCTGGACCCGGAAAAAACCGTTTGGCAAACCCTGGGCGGCGATGCCGAGTACGTCGAATTCGGCGGAGCCAAAGTCCCCAAGCGCGGCTTCCTGGAAAATTTCCTCTTCCCCGCCCGCATGCATTACTCCAAGGCGGGACGCCTGAGCGGCGGCGAACAGAACCGCTTGCAACTGGCCATGGCGCTGGTCTCCAACCCGGCTAATCTCTTGATATTGGACGAGCCCACCAACGATCTGGACATCGCCACCCTGCAAGTGCTGGAGCGCGCCCTGGCGGAGTTCCCCGGTTGCGCCATCGTAGTCAGCCATGATCGCTTTTTCCTGGATCAGGTGGCCAACTCCATGCTCATCTTCAGCAAGAGCGGCAAGGTGCGCCAACTGCAGGGCAATTACAGCGACTATCTGGAATCGGAGGCCGAGGACGAAAAAGCCGCCGCCGATGCAGCGGCCGCCGCCAAGTCCATAGTGGAACAGACCAAGAAGCGGCCGGGCCTATCCCACAACGAGAAGAAGGAATGGGAATCCAGCGAGGCCAGGATAGCCGCCAAGGAGCGCGAAGTGGCAACGGCGGAAGCGGAGCTCGCGAAAGCGTCCGCGGCCGGCAAATTCACGGAAGTGAAAGAGGCGAACCAGCGCTACGAGACGTTCAAGAAGGAAGTGGAAACCCTGTTCGCCCGCTGGGAATGGCTGGACGCCAAGCAACGCGGGGAAGGATAGGCGCCACTCCCCGTTTTCCGCCACTCGGTTACAGGGGGTAACTTGTAGATTCCCTGAGCGCATTTCGCCCCGGCCCGGCTCGCATGTACCCCTCAACTTTTGGTAAGTTCGGTGGCATAGATCACAAAAATATTTTCCGCTGAAATATCTTTTCAGGCCCGATTCGAGAATTTATATCAATTGCGGGATTAAGGCTTACGTTTCCGGACAAAGAAAAAACCGATTTCATTCACCCAGTCCGCTCTCAAGCATTTTTATTGGCTCTCGCTTGCGGATCTACCAAGCAAACGCTTGTCCGGAATAACCCGAATACCGCTTTCGCCCCAGCCTAAACGGCGCATGCATTTCAGAAAGGGCGATATGGATCCTGTCAAGAGAGACCTTTTTTCAGATTCGGAAAACCTGAAGCATCAGGCGCGCCAGTTGGAGATGGACGTCAAGGAAAGGACGATTCCTTCCGGTATCCTGTTCCGTGGTATCCCTCAAGGTCCGGGGCATGCGCACGGGGGCGGTAGTGGAATTCCAGGATATCAGCGAGCGTAAGGAAGCGGTATCCCGCTTACGGCAATCCGAAGACCGCTATCGCCGTCTATTCGAAACGGCGCAGGACGGGATCCTGATCCTGGACGCCGAAGGGGGGCAAATCGCGGATGCCAACCCTTTCCTGACGGATTTGCTGGGATATTCCCGCAAGGAACTGATGGGCAAGCAACTATGGGAGCTCGGGTTCTTCCGGGACATCGAATCCAATCGGGCGGTATTCCGCACCTTGAAGGAAAAGGGCTATGTTCGTTACGATGATCTGCCGCTGAAAACGAAGCAGGGGATAAGTTGCGACGTGGAGTTCGTCAGCAACTCCTATTCCGTAGGCGATGAAAAGGTGATCCAATGCAATATCCGCGACATCACCACCCGGAAACTGGCGGAAAAAGCGCTGCAAGTCAGCGAAGAGTCGTTGCGTCAATCGAAAAAACTGGAAGCCCTGGGGAAGCTGGCGGGTGGCATCGCCCATGACTTCAATAACCTGCTCACGGTCATAACCGGGTATGCCGATCTGGCCCAATCCATGATCGTAGCCAAGGGTCCCTTACGGGATACCCTGGGGGAAATCCTGAAGGCGGGAGAACGCGCAAGCGGGCTCACCAAGCAATTGCTTGCCTTCGGCAGGCAACAATTCTCGCGCCGAAGATCATCGGCCTGAACGCCGTCGTGTCCGAAATGCATGGGATGCTCGAAAGGTTGATCGGGGCGCCCGTATTCATTCGGGAGGATTTGGAAAAGGGATTGGCTTACGTGAAAGTCGATCTGGTTCAAATGCAGCAAATCCTCATGAACCTTGCCATCAATGCGCGCGATGCCATGCCGCAAGGGGGCGAAATAACCATCACCACCCGGAATGTCGACTTGGATCGGGAATATGCGGCCCAACACCCGGGGGTCGATCCCAAGAACTATGTCATGCTTTCAGTCCGCGACACGGGCTCCGGTATGGAGCCCGAGGTCAAAGCCCGGGTTTTCGACCCCTTCTTCACCACCAAGCAAATCGGGAAAGGATCCGGCATGGGGCTGGCCACCGTCCACGGCATTGTGGGCCAGAGCGGAGGCCACATAACAGTCGAAAGCAGCCCGGGAAAGGGTTCCGATTTCCGGATTTTCCTCCCTCGCATGCACAAGGAAGAGGAACTCATCGTATTCTTGCCCACGCCTGCAGATGCCGTTCCGAAGGGCGGCTCCGAGGCCGTACTTGTGGCCGAAGACGAGGAAATGGTCCGCACCCTGGTGCATACCATGCTTGAAAATTTCGGCTATACCGTATTGGAAGCGGCGGACGGAACCGCGGCTTTGGAAGTGGTCCGGACCTATCATGATCCTATCGATTTGCTTTTGACCGATTTGCTGATGAGCGGCATGTCCGGACTCGAGTTGGCCAAAAGCTTCGCCATGCTCAGGCCGAAAAGCCAGGTTTTGTTCATGTCGGGATACACCGATGATATCGTAGCCCGGCAAGGTTTGATCGAGAAAGGAAACGGTTTTATCCAAAAACCGTTCACCCCCTGCAATTGGCAAAGGCGGTGCGCGACGTCCTTAAACGAAGCACCGCCAAGACGGGAAGATAGGTTTGGTCCCGGGAACCGCGGCGGCCCGGGCGGGGGCGGCCGGTTTACATCACGCGATCGGCGGCCGGGTCTTGCCGTTTTTCATCATCACCGGCGGGAGTTTCCGCCTTGACCGGCTTGGACATTACCGGACTCACCTGCATATCCACCAACTCGGTGCTGCAAGCATCCGGATCGGGGGACAAGGACAGCACGGAAGTGTTTCCTGATGGCTCCACCATCACCGTAAGCCTGTTCTTCACTTTCATGTTCAGAAGATCCAACTTCAATTCCAAGCGCTCCTTGGTGCGGTTCTCCACCAGGAACATCACGCTCGCTCCGTCGGCCACGCAATTCTCCGGCTTCTTCCCATAGACGCTGACCTTGGCATCCTGTTTCACAAGTTGAAAGGATGCATCGACCGCGAAGGCGGACGCCGACCAGAGTAACACGCCGGCTACGATGGATTTGGAATTCATAAGCCCCTCTGACGCGGTTACGCGTATTCTATGATTCTTAAAATTCAATATCAATTCTTTTAGGCGCGGTAGGAAGAAGATAGTAACCCCTTCGCAGCCGTTCGGCCTTACTCTTGGCGTCGCGGGCCGGCACCGTAACTTCGCAAATACCGGTTCGCAATTTGCTCTTCCCACGGATCACCGGCCGAGGCCGGGAAAGGAACCCGCATGCAACAAGCGATATGGAATTCGATTTTTGGCCTTTTTGTGATCCTGGCGATGATATCCGGGCAACCGGAAACCGCCAGGTTACCTGGGGAGACGGAGGATGCCGCGGATTGCGGGGATTGCGTAATCGTGCAGGCCCCGGAGATGCCCTTGGCGGAAACGCCCGGAGGGCATTGTTAGTCACGAATGGAATAATGTGAAAGGATATGTCGGGATGTGGGATTCGGGGAACCGGTGCGCCACATCGCGCCGGGCGTCGCCAAAGCGCGCCGGGCGTCGCCACAAGGGCGAAGGAAAGCCTTACTCGGAGGTGGGCCTGGTCGGGGGTTTCAACTGTTCCTTTTGACCGAGGTAGACTTCCTTGCCCACCAGCTTGTCGATTTCCCGGCGCAGGCGAAGTTCATAGGCCGCTCGGCCATCCCCCAACACCTCCTGGAACGGATCCATTATGTCCCCGCCGCGGATGAGGCTGCGAACGAACAAGTTGAACCGGGAGACGGCCGGCAGGCGTTCCCGCTGCGGTATATTGGGCTTTCGGCTGCGACGCAAATTCTTGATGGCTGTCTTGGTCTCGTAGAGACTGGCTTCCCGGACCGTAAGCCAGGCCATCGCCGCCAGGCCCAAAAGGAAAATCGCCAGCACCCACATCCCGGTCTGGCCTTCCAACGCACTTGCTTTCATGGTTATATCCGCCGCGTACATGACACCGTCCTCCATCCCTCGCCTGGTCCGGGGCGTCTCATCTTCCTGGGTACCCTCCGGCTGGCGGGGATCCTCAGGGCGATGATGCGGGTCGCTCCGATCGCTGGGCTCGAATTTGATCGTACCACCGGGCAACTAAACCGGCTACAACTATGTGATATAGAAGGAGGTACGGATGCATCCGATCGGCCCGGCAGCCCGGGACGCCTGGGCTCGGAGCTATCCTGAGGAACGGAGCCCTTCCCCGGATCGGTCGCTTTTGGGACCGGAAAAACCAGGGCTGAGATTCGGATTTGTCAGATAGGCGCTGGCTACAAGCCACGATTCCCATTCCGACAAAACTTGGAGGAACCTTTAACCGGATTCCATTAAAACCATGTTTTCCAAGGGGTTATGCGGCGCCATGAACGGAGGCTGCGCAAGAGAATCCCGCCGCCGGCTCATTCGCCTTCCCGGCTCAGGTTCAGCAGGAAAAAGAGACGCCTCTTCGACAACGCGGAGAAACTTTTCGCTCGGCTCCCTAACTTTTCCCCGGCGCCCGTATTCGCCGAAATAATACCCTCCCCCGTCCCAATCCATCACTTTTTTCTAATTTCAGACCCGCCGTAAAACAACAAGACCGATGCCGGCGAAATGTCTGGCCGGATCATCCAGGAGTCTCACAATGAATACATGGAAACGCGCTTGCGCCATGGGATTGGCGGTTCTCGCCACTACTTTCTTCGCTTGCGACAAAATCGACACGAAAGGCTCTCGCGAGCTGAAAAGCCAAAAGGACAAGGTCAGCTATGGCATCGGCCTGGATATCGGCCGCAGCTTCAAGCAACAGAACCTGGCCGCCGGCGATGTTGATCTGGACAAACTCCGCATCGGTATCAACGATGCGTTGGGCGGCGCCAAGCCCATCCTGTCCGATTCGCAATTGCAGGAAACCATGATGGCCTTCCAGAAGCAGATGATGGCCCGCATGGATTCGACCAACAAGGTGAAAGCGGCCGAGAACGATAAGATCGCCAAGGCCTTCTTCGAGAAGAACGGCAAGGAAGCCGGCGTGATCACCACCGCCAGCGGTCTGCAATACAAGATCCTGACCGAAGGCAAAGGCGCCAAGCCGGATTCCGCCAGCACGGTTACGGTAAACTACGTGGGCACCTTGCTGGATGGCACCGAATTCGACAGCTCCATCAAGCGCGGCCAGCCGGTTTCCTTCCCCGTCGGCAATGTCATCAAAGGCTGGACGGAAGCGCTGCAGCTGATGCCCGTGGGCTCCAAGTGGAAGCTCTTCATCCCGCCGGCGCTGGGTTACGGCGAGCACGGAGCGGGCAAACAGATAGGCCCCAACTCGGCGCTGGTGTTCGAGGTTGAGCTGATTTCCGTCGGCGCTGCCACTCCTCCCGGCGGTCCCGCGGGCTCTGCGGCCGGTAAGCCCACCGCCGGCAAGCCAACCCTGCGTCCCACCAAATAGTCCTCTCTCTCCCGGGAGCCCCATGGCCGAGCCCTCCATCAAGCCATTCAAGAAAATCATGGTGGCGAATCGCGGTGAAATCGCGATTCGCATCTTCCGCGCCGCTGCGGAAATGGGCATCCAAACGGTGGCCATCTACTCCACGGAAGACCGCCTCCATCTCCATCGCTACAAAGCCGACGAGGCTTACCTTATCGGGGTGGGTAAAACGCCTGTAGGCGCCTACCTGGCTATCGATGAGATCGTGGAGTTGGCGGTGGACAAGGGGGTGGATGCCATCCATCCCGGCTATGGGTTCCTCTCGGAAAACGCCGACTTCGCGCGCGCCTGCCGTAAAGCCGGCATCGCCTTCATCGGCCCGCCCCCGGAAGTCCTGGACGCCATGGGCGACAAAGTGGCCGCCCGCGTCATCGCCGAACGCGCCAAGGTAGCGACCGTGCCGGGCACCAGGGAAGCGGTGGAAAGCGAACAGGACGCGCTCCTCTTCGCCAAGGAATACGGCTATCCCCTGATCATCAAAGCCGCCATGGGCGGCGGCGGCCGCGGCATGAGCATCGTCCATGATCGCAGCGAATTGCTGAACGCCATCGCCCGATCGCGGGCGGAAGCAGAAGCCTCGTTCGGCAATCCCAAGGTTTTCATCGAACGCTATCTGGACGGGCCCAAGCATATCGAAGTGCAAATCCTGGCCGATGCCCACGGCAACCTGGTGCATTTGTTCGAACGCGATTGTTCCATCCAGCGCCGCCACCAGAAGGTGGTGGAAATAGCCCCCGCCCTCAATCTTACCGCCAAACAAAAAGAGTCGCTGTACGCGGATGCGCTCGCCATCGCGCGGGAAGTGGACTACGTGAACGCGGGCACGGTGGAATTCCTGGTCGACAAGAAAGGCCAGCATTATTTCATCGAGGTTAATCCGCGCATCCAGGTGGAGCACACCATCACCGAGGTCATTACGGGCCGGGATATCGTGCAATGCCAGATCCGCATCGCCGAAGGCTATCCCCTTTCCCACGACTATATCCGCATCCCCGATCAGGCCCATATCAAGAAAAGCGGCTATTGCATCCAGCTGCGCCTGACCACGGAGGATCCGCAAAATAACTTCGCGCCGGACCATGGCAAGATCACGGCCTTCCGCGCCGGCGAGGGCATGGGCATCCGCCTGGACGCGGGCTCCGGTTTCGACGGCGCGGTCATCACGCCCCATTACGATTCCCTGCTCATCAAGGTCTGTTCCTGGGGCCTGCAATTCGATCAGGCCGCCAACAAGGCGCTGCGCGCCATCCGCGAGTTCCGCATCCGCGGCGTCAAAACCAATATTCCCTTCCTGGAAAACGTGCTCAAGCATCCGGATTTCCTGGCCGGCGTATGCACCACCAAGTTCATCGAGACGCATCCGGAACTTTTCGACTTCAAGCCCAAGCTGGATCGCGCCAATAAGGTACTGGACTACCTGTCCCAAATCGCCGTGAACGGCTTCCCGGAAATCGACGCGAAGCTTAAACCGGCCCGCATCCAAATCCCGCAGGTCCCCGCAGTGCCCAAATCGGTTCCGCCCGTATCGCCCGCATTCGCCGCGTTCAGGGCCAAGGGCGCCAAGGGTCTGGCCGAATGGATGAAGGGGCAAAAAGCCCTGCTTCTCACGGACACCACCTTCCGCGATGCCCATCAATCCCTCATCGCCACGCGCATGCGCAGCGACGATCTCTTCCGCATTTCCCATGCCACCGCGCATCTGGCCTCGCCCCTTTTCTCCAATGAGATGTGGGGAGGCGCCACCTTCGACGTGGCCCTGCGCTTTCTCCACGAGGATCCGTGGGAACGCCTGCGCCGTATCCGCCGCCTGATGCCGGGCACCTTGATGCAAATGCTGCTGCGCTCCGGCAATGCCGTCGGCTACACCAACTATCCCGACAACATCGTCAACCGTTTCATCGACGCCTCCGCCAAGAACGGCATCGACATCTTCCGAATTTTCGATTGCCTGAATTGGATCGAAGGGCTAAAGCCCTGCATCGAAGCGGTGGCCAAGACCGGGAAGATCGCGGAAGCGGCGATTTGCTATTCCGGCGACATCACGGACGGCAAGCGGGTCAAATACACGCTCTCCTATTATGTCAAGCTGGCCAAGGAACTGGAACGCGCGGGAACGCATATCCTCGGCATCAAGGATATGGCCGGCCTTCTGAAACCGGACGCGGCCCGCATCCTGATCACGGAGCTAAAGGGCGCCGTCTCCCTGCCCATCCACTTGCACACCCATGATACCAGCGGCAACCAGGTGGCGGCCCTGCTGGAAGCCTCCAAGGCGGGCGTGGACGCGGTCGATGCCGCCCTCTCTTCCATGTCCGGCATCACTTCGCAACCTTCCCTGAACGCGTTGGTATACTCCCTCAAAGGCGGCGATCGCGATACGGGTATGGATGAGGACAAGCTGCAAAAGCTGGCCGATTATTGGGAAGTGGCGCGCGAACCGTATGCCCCGTTCGAATGCGGCCTCAAGGCCGGCACCGCGGACGTGTACCGCCACGAGATGCCGGGCGGCCAATATTCCAACTTCCGCGCGCAGGCCATCTCCCTAGGATTGGGCGAACGCTGGGAAGAAGTCAAGACCATGTACCGCACCGTCAACGACATGAGCGGCGACATCATCAAGGTGACGCCGTCCTCCAAAGCCGTCGGCGACATGGCCCTGTTCATGACCCAGAACAACCTGATGCCGCATGACGTTGTCGCGCGCGCCAAGGATCTGGCCTTCCCGGATTCCTACGTCAGCATGATGAAGGGCATGATGGGCCAGCCTCCCGGAGGCTTCCCTCCGGAAGTGCAAAAAGCCGTCCTCAAGGGAGAAGAGCCCATCACCTGCCGTCCGGGCGAGCTCTTGGAGAACTTCGATTTCGAGGCGGCCCAGGCGGTCCTCAAAGGCAAATTCAATCGCACCTTCACGGAAGAGGATCTGTTAAGCTACGCCCAATATCCCAAGGTCTTCGTGGATTACCTGCGGTTCGGCGATCATTACGGCGACGTATCCGTGCTGGACACGCCCACCTTCTTCTACGGCGTCAAGCCGGGGGAGGAAAAGGCCATCACCATCCAGGAAGGTAAGACCCTGATCGTCAAACTGCTCGCTATCGGCGATCTGCAAGCGGACGGGACGCGCACCATTTTCTGGGAGTTGAACGGCCGCCGGCGCAACACCGTGGTGGCGGATGCCAATTCGGGCGTGAAGGTGAAGAAGCGCGACAAGGCCGACCCGGATAATCCCGGCCATATCCCCGCCCCCATGGCAGGCAAGGTGGTCGAGTTGTCCGCCTCCGCCGGAGACAAGGTGGAAGAAGGCCAGAAACTTTTGACCACCGAAGCCATGAAGATGCTGAACGTGGTAAAGGCCCCTTGCGCGGGCGTGGTGGCCCGGGTCCTTGTGGCAAAAGGCGACGACGTATCACCTGGCGATTTGGTGTTTGAAATCAAAGTGGGATGAAAGAGCGGGAGTGGATCCGCTCTTCGCTCTTACTTCCCTCCCATATCCCCCAAAACGTTCACCGCTTCCCGCAGGTAGAAATCCTTGGACAGCGCTTCGCGCCATTTCTTTTCCTTCTCATCATCCAGCGAATCCGCGGCGGGGCGGGCCAAGGCCAGAGGCGAAACCTTCAGGTTGGCGTTTTCCTTTTGCACGGCTTCGAATTTTTCCGTCTCTTTGCGCGCCGTTTCCTGTTCCTGGAAGTACTTGGTTTTCTGCAAGCTGAGATAGGTACGCTCGCGTTGCCTCTGCAAACGCTCGGTCAGCTCCGCCAGCTTCTGGGCGAACGGATCCGCTTTCAAACGGGCCTGGCTTTTCTTTTTCAGGGTGGGAAGATCGGTTTTATTCTTGGCCCATTTGCCGTAGGATAGCGAGCTTACCGTATCCCAAGGCATGGGATAATCGAGATTCTTCTCCCCCACTTCCAGGTTGCTGTACGCATCCGGGATCAGGATGTCCGGGACCACGCCCTTGTACTGCGTGGTGCCGCCGTTGATGCGGTAGAACTTCTGGATGGTCAGCTTCAAGGATCCCATGGGGCGCATGGATGCGTAAGCCGGAGGAAGATAGGCGTCCAAATCCAGCATGGACTGGACCGTCCCTTTGCCGAAGGTGGTATCCGTGCCCAGGATGACGGCGCGGCCGTAATCCTGCAACGCGGCGGCCACGATCTCCGATGCGGAGGCGCTGAAGGTGTTGATCATGACCACCAACGGACCGTCGTAGGTGATGTCGCTATCCTGATCGTTGAGGACGGTGGTGTTGCCCTTCTGATCCTTGATTTGGACCACCGGGCCGCTCTTGAAGAACAAGCCGGCCATTTTGACGGCGTCATCCAGGGCTCCGCCGCCGTTGTTGCGGAGATCAAGCACGATGCCGTCCACGTTCTCCGCTTTCAGTTTCTCCAGCTCATCGCGCACGTCCGAAGACGCGGTGCGGCCGCGGCTGTTGTTGAAGTCATGGTAGAAGGCAGGCAAATTGATGTAGCCCACCTTTTTCTTGCCCGCCGCCGGAGTCATGATGGCGGATTTGGCGTAAGTCTCTTCCACCACCACCACGTCCCGGGTGATGGCGATGACTTGCACGCGCCCGGACGGCTTCTGCACGGTGAGACGGACCTCCGTGCCTTTGCGGCCGCGGATCAGCCGCACCGCTTCGTTGACGCTGGCCTCCACCAGATCCACCGGTTCATCGCTGCCTTGGGCCACCTTGAGGATCTTATCTTCCGCCTTCAATTCCTTTTGCCGCCAAGAGGCGCTTCCGGGAACGATGCTGACCACCTTGATGTACCCGTCGTCCTCCCGCAGCACGGCGCCGATGCCTTCCAGCGTCCCGGTCATGCTCAGGTCGAAGTCCTCTTTGGCTTCCGGCTTGAAATACTCGGTGTGCGGATCATGGGAATTGCTGACGGTATTGAGGTAAGCGGAAACCTTTTCCATCTTGTCCTCTTTGAGCATCCGCTCGAAAAGCCTGCGGATGCTGCGCTTCACGTACTCACGCGCGTCCTTTTCCTGTTCTTCGGGAGTGGCCGGCTTGGCGGCCGCCAAAAGCTTAGCTTTCTCGGAGGACTTGGAACCGTCCTTGGCCTTTACGGTATCCTTAAGCTTCTCCGCATTCTTACCGGGCTTTTCCTTCCCCTCTTCCTTGGCTTTCTCCTTGTCCTTCTCTTTGGACTCTTTCGTGTCCTGGATATGGGTCAGGATCTGGTATTTGAGCAAACGGGCCCAGCGTAATTTGAGTTCGTCCTTGGTCTTGGCCCAAGGTTGCTTTTCCGGGTCCAAGGGCAGGGAGTCTTCCTGGTTCAGATCCAGGGGAGCTTCAAGGATGGCGGCGGTAAGGGCTTGCGCATCCAACATGCGCCGACGCAATAGCGCCGAGGCGGCATCGAAAAAGGTGGTGGTGCCTTGATTGAGTTCGTTGTCGATATCGGTTTCAAAGCGGGAAAGGGAATCCACGTCTTCCTGGACCAGAAAACGTTTCTGGGGATCCATCCGTTTCACCTGCAACGCGTAGACCTTGCGGGAGAAAGCGTCGTCGATCTTGGGCGGGCTGTAATGCCAGGACGCAAGGCTTTTGATGACGATTTTGGATAGGAATTCTTCCTTGGTCGGCTGGGCGGAGCCGGCGACGGCCCAACCAAAAACCAACATTGAGCAACCTAAGATCCGCAAGCCCTTTGTCATCCCAGCCTTTCCGATCCCGTTCGTTTCGATATATCGATTTGTCGCAGTATTATAGCAATTTAAAGGGGACGATGCAGCCGGGAATATGCTTCGGGGGGGATGAAATGGCCGCCTTCGACGCCACCGCGCGCGCGGGATCCGGAGGGGACGGCGGATTTCCCCATCCATCCCCAATGCCGGATCCGTCGGGGAACCGGCGGCAGCCCGGGGCGCTCCTTTCAGGCGCTCCCGTCCGTAGGTAACTTACAAGTTACCCGGCGCGCGCCTCCGGAAACATTCCCGGGGCGCCGGACCCCCAAAGTCCCCGCCCTTGCCTTGCAGCCTCCTTGCCGATCCCGGCCCGCGCATGGTGAGTATAAAGCGGAACGGCTCCTCCCCTGCAAAGGAGAAAGCCACGGCTCCGGCAACCCTGCACCCCGCGCGATCCGGGTTTGAAGCGATAGCGAAATCCATTTCCAGGCGCGGAAACGGTGCTGAAAGTACCGATATCGAGGCCATCCCCGTCCCGTTCCCAATCTCCCGGAAAGCCTCGGGCATTTATGTAAAATCAAGCGCGACTTTCCCGGATGGGATTTGCGCGACTACCCGCGGATGCTTCCCATAGCTATATTTATGAACCCCTTGTATTACGGGACACCCTGCATTTGCAGGGATACCTTGCCGGAGGATTAATGGCCAAGCACGATCAACGCATTTTGAAATTCCTGAACCAGAACTCGGATCGGGCGCCGACCATCACGGAAATGATGACGCGCCTCAATATCAGCATTTCCGATATCAGCGATTCCTTGAGCTCCCTGCAAGGCCAAGGCCTCATCACCAAGAAAACCACCAATCAAGGCATTGAATGCTGGTTTCCCACGGGACCGCAGGCGGCACCGCAAATGGCGCAACCCATGCAAGTTCCGGCTTCCCATCTCGCCAATCAGCAAATGCCCACCACTTCCATTCCCCTGGTGGGCGAAAACCGCAGCCTTGGCGGAGGCTCCAGTCCGGAGTCCCGCTTCGTCGGCAGCGCCTCGGAGCGGCCGTTCCAGGTTCCCGAACCTCCTCCGCCCGCTGCTAAAATGGCTCCCGTCCAGGTCCAGCATATCGCTGCCGAGGAGCCGGCCTACCATCAGGGTCACCACAGCGCCACCCCGCCGCAACCGGAGTCCGCCTTGAATGGCAATGGTCCCCTTTACGGATTCCAGCAAGCCGCCCCTAAAAGCGGTATCGGTTTCCTGACTTTGGCCCTGGGCTTGGTGGCAGCGGTAGCCGTATCCACTTGGCTCAGCGGTCGTTTGGCCGGCAACGCGGTCAATCAGGCGGCCAGGAATTTCGTGGATAAGAAAGCGCTTACGGATGCGACCAAATCCTTTGCCGACTTCCAGGAAAAAACCAAGCTCCATGTCACCGCGTTGGAAGCGGAGGTCAAGAAATTGACGGACCAATTGGCAAGCGCCAAGGCCGCCGATTCGCTCAAGACCCTTGCCGCCGCCAAACCGGAAGCATCCAAAGCCGAAGAAGCCCCCAAAGGTAAAGCAGCCAGGAAGGCTGCTCTGGCCAAGGCCAAAGCCACCTCCTCCGCTTCTTCCTCCGCCATGGCCAAGGCGGCAGCCCGCGGTGCGGCCAAGCGGAAAAAAGCCATGGCCGCAAAATCATCCGCCAAGGAAGGCTCCGATCTTAGTTCTTCAACTGCGGATCCGGGCCCCTCCGAATCCTCTCCCAACGTACCGAATCCCCCTGGGCTGGAAGAGCTTCCGCCGCCTCCGGCTGAGTAAATCCATTTCGATCATTCTTGCTTGCTGAGGGCGCGGAAATCCTGCGCCTGTTTTTCCACCTGCTGGATGAAATGCATCTTTTGTTCGACCGTCAGGATGTTGTGGACCTGATAGATAAGGATGCGAAGACGGGTCTCGAAGGCATGGTATTTGACACCGTATTCCGGCGAGCGGAGGGCGTCGGTTTCCAGGTAATATGTTTTCAGGTAATCCCGCAGCTCCGTAAGCGGAGCCTTCTTTTTCAGAAGCTCGGCCAGGTGATCCTGCACCTTTTCGCGCATGTCCAACCACAGGTTTCCGTTCCAGGGCAGAGTGGCGTTTAAAACCTTAATCTTGTTTTTCTGTTCTCCGCTCAAGCGTCCGGTCCAATCCTCCATTTCATCCACGATTTTATTGTATCGGTGCTCCAGCCGTTCCTCCGGGCTGCCGCTGAACTCCTTGCGCAGCTTCCGATTTTTCCTACGCTGCAAATCCAACCAGGCATCCACCTGGTCCGGGGACAAGGACTCCAGCAAGGTTACCGATTTTTCCGCGACCGGCTCCATGGTCCGTTTATAAAGGGATTTATAGCGGGCATAGCCGGTATCGACTTCCGCCGGGCGTAGGCCATCCCGGACACCATCCGCGATGTAGGTCAGGAAATCGGAATACGCCGGCATCATCTGGGTGCGATGCCAATGGAAATAGGCCGCGACGTCTTCCTTGAGCCGGATCGCCTGGGGCTTGTCCAGGTCGAAATTGTCCTCTACCGAATAGATGACCAGCCAATCCGCGTACTCATATCCCAGCCTAAGCTTGTTGCAGCCATTCAATCCGAATGCGGAAGCCGTCAGGAACCCGGCGACCAACCATCTGGAAGGAAATCGGAATGGCATGCCTGGGCATCCTTCTCCGGTTGAAACAGGCGGTGGATCCGGGGTTCCGGTCCGCCGCGGTTCGAGAAGTGAAGACCGGGTGAGGAAATCCGTCCGGCCCGGAATCAGAAAGTCAGGTTGAGAGCATGCACTTCCAGGCGATCACCGCCTTCGGACCTGCCCCAGGCCAGGGCAGGCGCATGCAACCATACTGCGGACTGGCTTCCCACCACTTGTTCCCGGCTGCGATCCTGGAACCAGCGGGATACGTTGAAGCCCAGGGTACCGCCCAGCGAGGGAATCGCCAACAAAGGTATGAACGGTTTCCAGTCGATGTCGTCGTTCACGCCGGCAAGATGGGCGACGTAAAATGCGCCCGCCCCCGCGGCCACCGTGCCCAACAGGGTGAGGAATAATCCGCCGTTCTCTTCATCGGTCTGGCCTATGAAATAGGTGGTCAGGGCCGACCCCAGCACCATGCCGGTGGCGCCGCCCCAGAATGCGCCCTTGTAATTATCGTAACGAATGCCGGTAAACTTCAGGGTCCCCTTATGGGCTTTTTCCTCCCCTTCGATAGCGGTCTCGATGCCGCTCCCGATATAGAAGCATAGGGTTCCGGCCACTATGGAACCCAGGATCCCGGCCCCGTATTCCTTGCCGGCCAACTGCGGATCATTGAACAGGCGGGTATCCCGCGGCTCCCGTTTGAACTCGACGGACTTGCTTTCAGCGCTTTCCACGGCCGGGACCGGGACGCTATCCACGCCTGGTTTCCCGGCTGACCCTGCGGAATCCTTTGCGACGGGCGCAACTGAAGCGGAAACGGCTGCGGGGGCGGGCGAAGCGGGGGCTATGGGAGAGGCAACCGGGCCCGGGATGGCTTTAGCGCTATCCACAGCGGGTGATTTGGCTGCGGCCTGGAGCGAATCCTGGGATTTCTTGGCTGCCCGCATGGAATCGACAGCGGCGGCTTTTGCCTTGGCTTTTAATTTGCGCTTGGCTTTACCGGCTTTGAGGGAGTCCGCTGCAAGCGTGGAGTCCTTCACCAACTTCGCGCTGGAAGGAGGGGTTTGGGTATTTCCGGGAACCTGTGAAGATTTTTCGGAGTTGGTTTGGGAGAAACCGGAGATTGCCAGGGTTAAAACGAAGGCAAAGGCTAGTAGCGCTCTGAACATGAATCCTTCCCGGCAAAAAAGCCACGGGTGCGATAAGGCGATTGAAAATCCAATCCGACCGGTAAAGTACACGGTTCGGGGCTGGAGAAAGATAGTTAATCCTCATTTTCCGGCCCATTTTGAAACCGGGAGGACCATATTAGAACGCGCTTTCCCCTCGGTAACCCTTCCCACCAAGCTCCGATAACCGAAAATCCCCCCGGATTGACCCTCTCAACAGCTGGCACGGGGGTTGCCTTAATGTCACAGGTTACCTGCAAGGATAAGGAGACAAGATGGTACTCAAGAAATTCACTTGGCCCGCGGAATTGACCCTCAATCTCATAGGCGGCAAATGGAAGGGGCTCATCCTCAACCATCTTTTAACGGGTGAGTCCAAACGCTTTGGAGAACTGAAACGTTTATCCCAAGGCATTTCCGCCAAGATCCTGGCGAAGCATCTCAAGGAACTGGAGTTCGACGGTTTGATTACCCGCATAGTGGTAGGCACGAATAAACCCCGCATCGTATACGCACCCACCCTGCGCAGCCGCAGCCTGGAACCGATCCTTTCCGCCATCCGGCAATGGGGCAGCGAACATCTGGGGGCTTATGGGCCGGATTCGCAAGCACTATCGGATTCCCAGATCCGTTTGAATGAAGCCACCCTAGGTACGGTCCCGGCAGCCGAAACGCCAAACCTAGATCCGGTCCCTGACGATTCGGCTCCGGCGCGGAATGCTTCGAGATCCATCCCCACCCCAAGCGGATGGGATTTCAGGGAAAAGGAGAGCCCGATAAAGCACTCATCTCATACCGCTGCTTCTTGAACGCGTCCAACAGGTCATCACGGTTGAGGTTCTCCTTGAGGCAAAGCTCAAGGTAGAACTCCTGCTGGACGGGATCCTTGCACCGTTCCAGGATCAGCTCATGCCTGTCCCATGGGATGAGTCGAAGCTTGGGCAATAATTCCGAGCGCTCGAAATAATTCAGGTAGAACAGGCGCATCATCTGGAAGTCGGAAGGCATCAGCCCCTTCACCCCCACGAATTCCATACGTAACTTGCCGGATACGGCCACCAGGACCGGTTTCAAATTGATGCCGTGGGCGGCCATCATCGAGAGGCTATGGCCAACGTCCCAGCAGAGGCCTACCCAGTCGGACGGATTGGGCGGTTGTTTCCCTTCGCGGCGGGCCCGGAGATAGACCCTTACTTCATCGTGTAGCCATTGGATGGCGGTCGCTTCGTACGGTTGCATTTTGGTTTCGTTATTTCACTTCAGGTATGTCTCTGGCCTTAAACTAATTCGCGATCGAACCCGTTTCTGACCCTGCACGAACTTTTCCAACGGGGTCATCCCCTCAGGATCGGGCCTGGCAGGCCCTTACGCCGGTTCAGGCCCGGTTCAGGCCCGAATGATAGCATATAGGAATTTGTATCGCTATCCAGCAAATCCCAGATTGGAGAAATTGGAAGCGACGGGCCGGAAGCGGCCGGTATTGGTATTTCAATGCTGAATCGGGTAAAAAAACATGGGATATCGATTTACAGCCCATGGTAGAATGGATCATCAATCCAACATTCAACCTCGGGGGTGGCCGTGGAAATGCTGCAGAACGATCAGATACAAACGGGGATCATGGTTTTCAGCGCGATGCTTTTCCTGATCTGGATCCTGCCCGGCGTGGTGTGCCGCAAAGGAAAATTCCCGGAAGATCTGCCTTCCAGGAAATAGTCCCCGCCGTCAGTCTTCCGGCACCAGCTTCTTGTCCCCGCCCAGTTTGCGGAATGATTTGAAGTATTGCTTGGCTTCCTTGGGGCGATTGGATCCATGGGTAGCCGCTCCGGCATAGTAGTAGGCCATTTTCTCATCCGGGCAAATGCGGATGGCATGGTTGCTCATCGCCAGGCTCGAATCGATATTACCGGCCTCCAAATTGAGTTTGGCGGTCTGCACCATCAGACCGCAGGATAGCGGACGCGCCTTGAGCCCCTGCTCCGCCAACTGCATCGCTTCCGTTTGCCGCTTGCCGGATGAGAGGGCCTCTGCCAATGCCACGGTGGCTATTTCGTTGGACGGATCCGCATTCAATGCCTTGCGGGCCCAGTCTTGCGCTTCCGCCACTTTATTCCCGCGGAGACTGACGCGCGAAAGATAAGCCATGGCTTCCGGCAACGGGAACGATGCCACCGATCTTTCGAGATGGTGGGCAACGGCTTCCGTCTTGCCTTGGGCCTCGAAGACCATGGCCAGACCATAAAGGCCGCGGGCCTTCCAAACGGCATCGGCGTGTTGCGAGAGTTCCCCGAATGCGTTTTCGGCTTCCTTGATATCTTCGGTTTGCAACAGGCAGAGGCCTTTGTGGTACAAGGCTTCCGGATAGTCCACCCGATAAGTTATCGCGTCCGCAAATTCCCCCAAGGCTTTCTTATAACGGTTCTGATCGAAATAGGCCAAGCCCAGGTAATAGTGGTAGTCCGGCCGGTGATCATCGGATTTGACGACCTGCTTCATCATGGCGACCGCCTGATCCACGTCTCCCTTGATCACATGCGCATCGGCCAGCGATAATTGCGCCTTGGCCAGCGAGTAACGGACTTCCGTCGCGTCTTGATAGGGCGAGGCGGAAACGAGATCGGAGGCTTGCTCGGCCTTGCCCATGCGGACCAGCAAGTCTACGCGCCGCGACAACAGCGCAGCCGACGCCTCTTGCCGGTACAACTGCGAATAGATTTCCTGGGCCTTGGACGCGTCCCCGGCATGGGCCAGGCAATCCCCGTACAACAGCCGTCCGGAAAGCGTGAGTTTGCCTTCGGCCTGGGAGAGCGCGGCGATGGCGGCCTTCCAATCCTCTTTATCGCGTAACTGGCGCGCAAGCGCTTCCGCATAACGCCCGTCTTCCGGTTTCAATTGGTGCGCCTTGCGGAAGAATTCCTCCCCGACGGCGGTTTGTTGGCGCTTTAGGGCGATTTGACCCTGCCAATACAAGGGTTCCGGATCGGCGGGCGATTTCTTGCCCAAATCCTTGAACAGCGCTTCGGCCCAATCCAAATCCCCCTTGTCCATGCGGATGCGCGCTAAATCCATGCGCAGGGCGGGATCCTTTTCGCCCATGTCCACGGCCTTCTGCAGGATGGCGGCGGCCTCATCGTTCTTTTTCTGCTCCAGCAGCGATCGCCCGAACTCCGCCCAAACATGCGGGTCCTTGGAGTCCTTGCAGGCGATGCGGTAGTTCTTTTCCGCGACGGGATAGTTGCCTTCCTGGAATCGGAGTTTGGCAAGGCCCAAGGCGGCTTCGGCATCTTGGGGAGCGATGCGGAGCACGTCCTCATAGGCTTGCCCCGCTTCGGCCGGATGGGACTCCCGGGCCAGGGCCAGCTTTCCCCGCGCCAAATCCAAATCGGCCGGGAGCAATGCGGAGGCCTTCCGGTAGGCTTCCCAGGCCGGATCCTTGCGGCCCAAGGCGGCATCGCCCATGGCGATGGCCTTCCAAACATCCGCCCGCGCCGGGTTGGCCACCACCACGCGTTCCAACATGGGAACCGCCTGGGCATGATCCCCGGCTTTAGCCGCTTCCATGCCGAGCCAATAATTGGCCTCCACATGGGACGTATTCATGATGAAAACCTTGCTGTAATGGAGGGATGCTTTCGCGCGATCCCCTTTGCCGCGATAATAGGCGGCCAGTTCCTCCTGGTATTTGCTTTCAGCGGGGCGCTTTTCCGCCAATCTTTCCAAGTAGGCGATCGCGCCCGGTTCATCTCCGGCCTTGCGCTTGAGGTTGACCAGGTCCGGCAACAAGGAGTCCCCTGCGCCCTTTGCGTATTGGGCCTCCAACGCGGCCAAGGCTTCCTTATTCTTTCCCAGCCCCAGCAAAGCCTTGCCCTTGAGCCCATCCAGATCAGCCTTATCCGAGGAGGCTTTTCCAAAGGCCTCCAGGGCTTGGGAATAATCCCCTTTGGCCAGAAAGGTCCGGCCCGCGAAATAGTATGCATCCGTACGGGGGGAATCCGCCAACACGGCCTTGAACAAAATCGCCGCGGAATCCGTACGGGCCTCCCGGTAGCAGGCCAAGGCCCGGTCGTAGCGGTTGCTCCTTTCCCGCGCCAACTGATCCCGGCGATCCTGTTCCTCTTTGAGCTTGCGCGCCTTGGCCGCCTCCTTCGCCAGCAACTCCTGCTTTTCCTTCTCGGCCTTGGCGCGCTTATCGTTCTCCCTGGAGATGGAATCCTGGCGTGCCTTGTCCGCCTTCGCAAGCAACTCCTGCTTTTCCTTCTCCGCCTTGGCGCGCTTGTCGTTCTCCCTGGAAACGGAATCCTGCCGCGCTTTCTCCGCCAGCGCCAGCCTTTGCTTATCCGCATCCGCCTGTTTGCGTGCCAGCTCATCCTGCTTCCGTTTTTCTTCCTTGGCCTTATTATCGGCCTCTTGAGCCAATCGGGCCGATTGGATCTGGCGGGCCTTTTCCGCCGCGGCCTTGGTTTCCATTGCGCGGACTTGTTGATCTTTTTCAGATTGGGTTTGAACTGAAACCGCAGGGGAAGCGGAAGGGGTGGAAGACGAGGACGCGGATGCCGAAGGAGCCGCCGCGGAGGGAATGACCGTGCTTGCGGGGAGGGTGGGAACCGGGGCCGATGACGCGGCAGTCTTGGGCACATGCAAGACGGCTAAGCGCCTATCCAATTCCACTTTATAGATGCTGTCCTGATACGCCTTCACATCGAAGGGTTTGACCTTGGCGGTGGGAACCGCCTGGGGTTGTGTTGGGATCGGTTGCGCTGCCTGCTTGGCCGGAGCGGAAGCAACCGCAGGGGGTTTCGGGGCCGGCGCAACGGGAGCCGCGACGGTTGGAGCGGGAGCGGTTGCCGCCAGGACGGCCGTTTCCCTGGAATCCTCAAAGGTAGCTTTGGTATTATTCTGCGAGGCGGAAGCCGCCTTGGCGAAACGCTTTTGTTCATCCTGGTACACGACGCGCTGGCCGGCATTGTCCGAATAGAAAGCGGCCTTGCGATAACATTCGCCGGCGGCCTGCGCGTCCGAGGCGGCCAGGGAGGCTCCCAGGCCCGCCCAGTCCTCGGAGGACTCCGGGTACTTCACCAACAAGCCGCGATACTCGGCTTCCGCTTTCTCCGGGCTGCCTCGTTTAAGATAGGCCGCCGCCAATTTTTCCAGCAGATTCCTGTCCGCAGGGGGGCTTTCGGACAGGGACTGCAAGGCGAAAAGGTATTCGGCTGGATATTTGTCGGCTCCGGCGGCCTCGACGGAAGCCAGCAACCGTTCGGCGGGCTTGCGATCCTTCGCCTGCTTGCCGACGAGCTGGCGCAGCACGGGGATTTGCTCTTCGGTCTTGCCCGCCCCTTCCAACGCCGACAGGTAACCCGAAAGGAAAGCATCGTCGCCCGGTTTCAAGGCTTCCGCTCGGGCGAAGGCGTCCACTGATTGGGGAAAGCGGCCGGCTTCCAGGTTGGCGTAGGCGAGGGCTACCCAGGCTTCGCGATTGCGCGCCTCACGTTCAACGCATTTGCCCAAGGTCTTAATGGCTTTCACAACGTCCCCGGAAGCGTATTGGGATTTACCCAGTTTACAAGCCTCCTTGGGCTCGGGTGCGGCTTTCACCTCCGCGGCTGCAACCGAAGATGAGCCGATCGCGCAAGAGACCGCGTAAACGAAAATGATTTTATGCATCGCCATAACTGCCCCCGTTCGGGAATCGGCCACTACCCGCCGGCAACGGACGGTCAAAGTGGAATCTACGTGACTGAATTTTCCGGCGGATGGATCCGTCCTGCACCGGAGCCGGGACCAGCCTGCCCCCGACTTTCGCATGCCTCGGTCATGAGCGCCAAAGGATGAAAAAGAATGCCCCGGAAACCTGGTAACCAAGTCAGAATGTAGGATATGGACCGTACCGGCGCAGCGGGATCGCCGGGAATCGCCAATGGGAGATGGTACGGATCATCCCGGTAAGGAAATTTTTATGGTCATGCTCCGGTTGATGGCCTATTATTTCCCAAGATGTCATGGAATCCGCTTTAGTTTTGGGGATCCGTCGCGCCCTCTCCTGCGCCTTGGCCGCTTCGCTTTGGGCCATGCCGCTATTCCATTCCGCCCGCAAAATAGGAGGGGTGGAAAACGCCGGATTTTCGCTGGCCATGGCCCCTCACCCGCGGGCCGCACCCGCTCCGTTGCCCATGCTCCGTTATGAATGGGCGGGGGATTTCGCGGAGGGTCTGGCGCCGGTGCGGTTGAAAGGCAAATACGGATACGTCGATACCGCCGGAAGCATGCGGATCCCCCCAGCCTATGATATGGCGGCCGGTTTTTCCGGGCACCGGGCCGCTGTGCTGAAAGGCGGCGTCTGGGGTTACCTGGATGTTACGGGATGGGAAATCATCCCTCCGGCCTATTCCGCGGCGGGCGCGTTCGCGGAAGGGCTGGCGTCCGTAGCCGGCGAAAATGGGTACGGATTCATCGACAGCAACGGTATCCCGCAGGGGGAGGCCCTCTACTCCGATGCCCGCCCCTATTCGCAAGGGCTGGCCGCGGTACGCTTGGGCGACGATGAAAACGCCGCTTGGGCATTCATCGACAAGCGGGGCGCGCAGGTGATTCCCCCATTGTTCCCGGACGTACAGGGCGGCTTTTCGGAAGGCCTGGCCCTGGTGAGGGTGGAAAGCGAAATGCCTTATCGATCGGGTTTCATCGACAGCTCCGGCGGCTTCGCCATCGATACCTTGTACGATGCCGCGGGCGATTTCCACGAGGGGCTGGCGCCCGTGGGCCGCGGGCAATGGCGCGGCAACAGGTTCCTTGGGACGTGGGGCTATATCGATAGATCCGGCAGATCGGTGGTAGCCTCCGGCTTCGCGGAAGCGGGGCCGTTCCGGAACGGCAAGGCCCTGGTCAGGATGATCGGGGGCGGGAACGCGTTGATTGATCGATCCGGCCGGTTAACCTGCGCCTACCGGGAGGATGCGGGAATCATCCTTCCCGATCAGGGCGACCTGGTAACCTACCAGTTACGTGAAACCGCCGGGTTTCTCGATACCCGCGGCAAAACCCTTACGGCAACGCCCTTCGCGGAAGCCGGCCCGTTCCGGGAGGAGCGCGCCCGCGTGCGCGTTATCACGGCGGGTCCTCCGGTTTGGGCTTATATAGACAGGCATGGGAAATACGTGGGCGGGACGGGACGGGATGCTCCCCGGTAAAACTCCTCCAATCGGACGCGACGCAAATAGCGTAACCTTCGTAGACTGCGCAAATAGCTACGGAAATCACGTTGCAATACCCCCAACATCGCCAAAACGGGGGAAAATATCCGGATCATTCCCCGCTCAAACGTTTACTTTAGCACCATATCACCGCCGGATTTCCGTCGGAAACACGTCAAGAAAAATCATGCTGGATTCGCGGAACACATTGGCTTTAGTTGAGGAGCGCAAGCCGGAAGGTTCTGGCGCGTCCCCGGCGATGGCCTTGTCCGGGACCGCCCCCAAAGGAACCGTATCCGTATTGGCGGCCTGTTTGGCGGGCTGCATCGGGATGGCCCCGCAGGCATGGGCCGGACCCCTGGACGCCAACCGCAAGCTCATCGTCACCGACAACGCATTCACGGCCGACAAGTATATCCTGGATCAGGCTTGCGTCATGATCGAACTCTATTATCGCATGGATGAGGACGAGGGCCTGCTTTTCGATCCCGATGCGCCGGAAGTGGTTTTCAGCAAGGTCCCTTTGCGCAATCTGAATTCCAAGCCCGCCGACGACAGCCTGGCCCGGGCCCGGGAAACCCTTAAAACGGACTTGCGCTTGTTGTCCGCGATTCCGGAATCCGAATGGAGCCCGGCGCAACAATCTTTGCGGAAGGCGTTCCCGCCCGATTGGACGGGAGAGGAAATCGCCGCTTCCACGGAACGGTTGGTGGGCCGCCGCGGTATGCGCCGGACCTTCATATCCGGACTGGAAAGTTCCTTACCGTACCTGGATTTGATGGACTCCGTGTTCCGCGCCGAAGGCATTCCCACCCGTTTGAAATTCCTGGCCCATGTGGAATCCCGTTTCAATCCGGAAGCCGTGTCGCCGGCCGGAGCCGCGGGAATGTGGCAATTCATGAAGTCCAGCGGAAGCCGCTACCTGGTCATCAGCGAACGCGTGGATCAACGTTTCGACCCGCGCGCAGCCACGGGAGCGGCGGCGAAATTCCTCAAAACCTGCCGCAACTCCATGGCTTCCTGGCCTTTGGCCATCATGGCATACAATAACGGTCCGGCGCGTATGCTCGATGCCGTCAAGGAAACGGGCAGCCGCGACGCTTCGGAAATCATCCAGAACTACCAGGCGGACGGGTTCGGCGGGGTGTCCCGGAATTATTACGCCATGTTCCTGGCCGCCTCCAGTTTGGGCCTCAGGGCCGATATCCTTTTTCCCGGATTGCGCAAAAGCGCGCCCCCAGCGCCCGCAGTCAGAACCTTGAAGCTGGAACATGAATGGACTCCGCGCCAATTGCGCATCTTATCGGGGTTTTCCACCGCCGTGCTGATGAAATACAACCCGGCCCTGCGCCCCGTGGTCTTCGAGCGAAATCTGCCGGTCCCAAAAGGTTTCGAGCTGAAATTACCCTTGGGACAGCCTTCCCGCCAGGATCTGCAATTCGCCGACTTGGGCATCGTGAATGACGGCATGGAGGGCGCACAGCCGCGGAGAATGGGCGCCATGGCGGGTTTCCCTGTGCCACGGTTCGCGGAAAACCTCTTGCTGAAAGTGCGCAACACCCTGATGCCCAATCGCTCCGGAGAGTCCCGGCCCGTGCTTTCCTATATGCATTCCCAGGGGTTGCTGGACGCGGACAAGCTGGCCTTGGCCCGCGAGGATCGTATCCTCATCGAACCGCATCCCGCCCTGCAGGCCATGCTCCGCGTGGGCGGTTGAGGCCAGAATGTTGTAGTTTATTCCCGCACCTTCAGCCCATTTCCGAAAGGAAGCCCGGTATGCTGTTTGAATCCCTCAAGAGAACCCTCTACGCCGGCGTCGGCCTGGCTTTCCTAACCCGCGACAAGATCGAAGAACTGGGCAAACGCATGGCCGAAGAGGCCAAGCTCAGCGAATCCGACGGCAAAAAATTCATCGATGAGATCGTGCGGAAATCGGATGAGGCCAGAACGACCCTGGAGAAGGCGGTGCAATCCGGCGTGGATGCGGCTTTGGTAAAGCTCGACATCCCGCGCCGATCGGATCTCAAGGTGCTGGAGGCGCGCGTCAAGGCGCTCGAGGCCGGCGGCCAGGCTCTGGAGGTCAAAATCGCGGCGCTGGAAGCCCGGAACCCCGCTGCGTGATACCGGTGACGGCTTGATCCGGAATTTCCGCCGCCTTTCCAAGACCTACCGCAACGTCAACCGGTTCCGGGAAATCCTGTCGGTGTTCGTGAAGCACGGTTTCGGGGATCTTTCCGATAAACTCCATCTCGACAAGTACCTGGATTTGGGGACGAAGTATTTCCGCCTGCCGCCCAGGCATGCGGGCCCGCAATTGACGCGTCCCGAACGCTTCCGCATGGCCCTGGAGGAGTTGGGTCCCACCTTCATCAAGTTCGGCCAGATGGCCGGCAATCGTCCGGATCTGCTGTCGCCGGAATGGGCCTCCGAATTGGAAAAGCTCCAGGATTCGGTCCCCCCGTTTCCAACCAAGGAAGCCAAGGCGGTGGTGTCGGCGCAAGCGGGCAAACCGGTGGAAACGCTTTTCCGCCAATTCGGGGAAGCCCCCATCGCATCCGCTTCCATGGCGCAGGTGTACCGCGCCGAGCTGTTTACGGGCGAAAAAGTGGCCATCAAGGTGCAACGCCCCGGCATCGAGGATCTGGTAAAGGTGGATCTGGAGATCATGTTCCACCTGGCTTTCCTGCTGGAGAAATACGTGCAAGGGATGGACGTGCTCAACCCGGTGGGCATTTGCGAGGAGTTCGAGCGCACCATCCTCAAGGAATTGGATTTCTCCCTGGAAGCTTCCCAGATGGAACGGTTCGCACAGGCATCCATGGACCTTTCCGCTTTCTACGTTCCCAAGGTGCACCGCGCCTACACCACGCGCATGGTACTGGCGCTGGAATGGATCGACGGCATCAAAGTTTCCAACCTGGAAGGGATCCGCCACGCTGGTATGGACCCGGGACGCATCGCCAAAGACTTGTCCCAGGTGCTCCTGCACCAGGTGTTCCGCCAGGGTTTCTTCCACGCCGATCCGCATCCCGGAAATATCCTGGTACAGGCCGACGGGACCATCTGCTTTCTGGACTACGGGATGGTGGGGTCGCTCTCCCCCGTCCATCGCGAGCGCCTGCTGGAAATCCTGGTGGGCATAGCCGGGCAGGATGCCGGTCGCATCGCCAAGACCCTGCTTTTGCTGGCCTACCAACCCAGCGATATCGTCGAGGACCTGGAATTCCAGGTAAGCGAACTTCTGGAAGCATATTCCTTTGTGACGTTGAAGGATTTCCGCATGGGGGAGTTCCTCAACCGCCTGATCCGCCTAATCATCAACAATCGCTTGCGCATGCCCCCGGGATTCTACCTGATGCTGAAGGCCATCGTGACCCTGGAAGGCGTGGCCCGCAGGTTGGATCCGGAATTCGACATGGTGGAGACCATCCGGCCGTTCGCCAGGCAGGCCATGAAGGAGCGCCTGCGCCCGGATCGATTGGCCAAGGATCTCTATCACGGCGCGCTGGATCTGACGCCGATGCTGAAGGAGTTTCCCGCCCAGGCGCGGGACATCCTTGGCCTCATCAAACGCGGCAAGCTCCGCATCGAGTTCCAGCACCTGGGCCTGGAGCCGATCCTGAAAACCCACGAACGCATGATGACGCGCCTGGTATTCGCCCTGGTGCTGGCTTCCCTGATCATCGGCTCCTCGCTGGTGGTGCTGTCCGGGATCCCGCCCAAATGGTATGGAGTACCCCTGATAGGCGTGGCCGGCTTCCTGAGCGCGGCCTTCGTGGGATTCTGGCTGCTGGTTTCCATCATCCTGAGGAAGGGCAGTTGGAAGTAACGCTTCCGTTACCGTAACGGGAAGGCCTTTCCGATGGCAAAGAACTACCGGTCCACTTGCAAGGGCCCCAATCCGAGCACGCCTTCAACCCTTCCAGCTGCCAGCGAAAGCCTTCCGAAAATCCGGAAGTAGAGCGCATAGCAACGGCCCAGGGCTTCTTCGGCCGCGGTGTAGTGGGCGGCGAAATCCTGTTCCATGGGCAAGCCGTCCATGGCGTAGTCCACCAGGCGCGACGAGGACGCGACGGAACCGAACGGGTATTCCAGCTCCGCGAATCCGATGACCAGGGACTTCAATTCCAACCGGATGGCCAAGGCATGGGTCTTCAGCTGGGCGTCGATTTCCGGGGAACCGTCGTTGCCGTCCAGGTTCTCCAGGAGGATGCCCATACCGTGGAAAGATCGGCGCAAGGATTCCAGGCGCGGTTGGATCCGTTCCAACGAGGCGAGCACAGGTAACAATCGGGTTACCTCCTGGGCGCAACTGCGCGCATCCCCCAGGCGTTCGCGCACGCGCGGGTCCGCGAGCAGGCCCAGGGCGCTGGCAATGCGGAGGCGCATGGCCGCTTCGAAATCGCCCAGCCGGTCGGAAATGCGGCGCTGCTCGGTTTCGGCCTCCTGGAAGGCCCTGGCAGCCTGCACGGCGCCGCCCTTGCGCAATTGGAAGTCGCCCGGTTCGATCCAGAAATTCGCCCGCATCAGGGCCAGCGCCTGCACGGCATCAAGCATGCGCGCGTCGGCGGCGGCGTAAGCCAGGTACAATTCCGAAACCAAGGCATGATCCGTTTCAATGCGCGCGCGCGCGCCCATGAGACGATCCTGCAACACGCCGGTTTCCCCGCAGCCGGCGGCGGCGTCCGCGCGCACCTCTTCCGGCCCCAACCAGATGGGCCGGAGATTGGTGAGCAGGCCCAGGAAATACCCGCTCACGGCGGCCTCGCCCACCTGGACCTCGCTTTGGCCGGTCACCAGGTCGGAAGTGGACATCATCCGGGATGGGTTAAAATCGTCACCTAGATCACGTTGGTAGAAAGCGGCGGTGGCCCGCCGGGAAAGCGCCCCGAAATCGGAGAAGAGCATGTGCGAGGCGCCGCTGGACCGGAACATGCCGCGCAGGGAAGAACGCCGCGCGCGCCTTACCCTGTCGGCGAGGCTGGGATGGGTATCGAACAAGGCGGTTTTTTCGGCCAGCAGGGAGCGCTCCATCTTGCGGCGCACTTCCGGGATGAATACGCGGGTGTGGGCGGAAACCAGAGCCGGCAGATCATCGGCCAAACGCCCCTCGCGCAAAGCCATCCCCAAGCTGCGGTTGGCCAGACCCCAGGCGGCCTCGATGACCTTGGCTTCCAGCACCATGCTCGCGAAAGTCTCACCGCCCACCAGCCTGATGGCCGCCCCGTCCGCCTGGTGCTCCATCTGGCGGAGCAGCAGGCAACTGATCCCCTGCCCGGCGCGCACATGCGCCCTGAGTATTTGCTTGGCGATCCAGGCGCAAACGCGCGCGAACCAGTACAAGCCGAAGAGGAACGGATCCATGCGGTGCCGATGGCCCTCCAGATCCCGTTCCCACGGGTCTTCCCGGTTGGCCGCGCGGGAAAACCACAGGTTGACCGAGCGCAAGCCGTGCACCATGCGCATGGCCGCGCCTTGGCGGAAATGCCCCAGTTCATGGGCGAGCACGCCCGCGAATTGGCCCAGCTCCAATCCCCTCACCAATGGCAGGCCCAACACCAGTTCCAATCCGCCCGTCCAGAAGTGAAGCCAGCCCGGCGCCAGGCGCGCGCTGGCGTTCACGTCCATGCTCACCTGGATGCGGATGGGAGCGGGCGATCCAAGAGCCGTGCAGATTTGCTGGATGAAGGCGTGGAGGCGGGGTTCCTCCCCCGGCAAAAGGGAAGGCTCCGCTTTGGATTTCCGGTGCAGCGCCACGAAAGGACGGACCAGGAAAAAGGAAAGCACTCCCAGGAAAATGAGGATGAGAAGATACCCGAGTCCCGAGAACACGCCGGCCTCCGGGCCCAGGATCCAGCCCAGGTTTCCCACCGCGTGCTGGCGCAGAGCGCAGATTTCTCCGAAGGTGATGGCCAGGTAGGAAACGGGGATGAGCACGCTGCCTATCCCCACCGCAATCAGTCCCGCCGCGTAGGCCAGAGGAGGGGGCTCAACGGTGTCCAAACGACGGCGCAAGGAGGGCCGTGCCCCGGATCCCGGCAAAAGTGACATTGAACGCATGCCACTATTGTAGCGGAAAGGCCCGTATCCGACAACGCGGCGATGGTGGACCCAAGCCGAAGGGCGCGCCCGGCCCGGACGTCTCGCGCAAGTTACCCCGGCGCGCGGTTTTGGGGTATTTGCCCTTTGGGTTTTTGCGCCCGCGCCTCCGGCTCCGCGTTTCCCATCATTGCAGGACCGCAACGCCTGCCGTACAATAAAGGACGTCATTCCCGGAGGCCCGGCGGCGCCCTGCCGCCCTCCTTCCCGGGACCGGATGGGGAAATGCCCGAGCACAACGAACCGAATCCTTCGTCCTTGAACGCGGACAGGGATCCACGTCCGGGGGAAAACCGCGGGGAGATCCGCCAAGTCGCCATCGTTGGCCTCAACCGCGAAGCGGCCAATCTGCTTCCCAGCTTGTTGGATTCGGAAGGGATACAAGTCGTCAAGGTGCTCAATCCCGACCTGGAGGATCTGGGCCGCCTGACCCAGTACCCCCATCTATCCATCATCATCGATACCACCCATAATGCGTCGATAGCGGCACGGCTCAAGAAGCTGCCTTTGAAAAAAGTCGACGTCATCAGCGGCCTGGGCGCGCGCATCCTGTTCTGCAGCATCCGCAAGGGACAGCCCGCGGAGAAGGAAGGCATATTGCAAAGCCTGGAAGAGATCCGGGAAGCGGTATGCCTCACCAAGAACAAGGCCGAGATCTTCAAAGTCATCCTGAGCACGGCGGTCAAATCCTCGCGCGCGGATACCGGCTCCATCATGCTCCTGGATCCCTCCAAGCGCCAATTGACCATCGAGTCCGCCTATGGCATGGAGGAGAGCGTCATCGTTTCCTCCATCCAACGTGTAGGCCGGGGCATCTCCGGGAATGCGGTACGCCGCTGCGAACCCATCCTCATCAACGGCGCAGTGGACAAGCAGGCCCTGTCCGCCGACTACCAGCGGCCGGAAATCGTGTCATCCATCTGCTGCCCCCTGATGTTCGGAGAAGAGGCGGTGGGGGTGATCAATATCGCCAGCAAGAATCCCGCGCGCGTATTCGACGCCACCGACGTGAGTTTCCTGGAGGAGTTGGCCAGCCTTACGGCGGAAGTCATCAAGACGTCCAAGGAATACGAAACGAACCAGAACTCCGCCTATACCCTGGGCCTGTTGAACAGCGTACGGGAAATCCTGTCCATGAAGTACCGGTTCGAGGAGAGGCTGAACCTGCTGCTGATGAAAATCGCCAACGCCTTCGGGGCCAGGGTGTGCACCTATTACGAATTCAACCCTCCCGATCGGGCGTTCATAGCCAAAGCTTCCAGCTCCGTAAGCGTGAGCATGCTGCGCGAGCGTACCATGCTGCTGGACGATTTCTTCACCCAGCGCGTCATCAAGACGCCCACCACTTTCTGCGTCAACGCCACCGGCAAAACGCCGCGCGCCAAGAAATGGTACCTGCTCCAGCCCATCCGTTCCGGCAACGAATTGATCGGCACCCTTTTCATCTACCTCCACTCCGAGAAGAACCACCTGAAAGAGGAGATGGGGCTGATCAAGAAGATCGGCGACATGCTGGCGCGGGAGATGTGCAAGAACCGCGAAATGGAATCCATCAAGGTGCAATCGCTCAAGTATTCCGCCATCGCGCAATTCTCCTTCGATATCGCCAATTCCCGCACGCTTCCGGACCTTACCAAGATGATCCTCTCCAACCTGCGGTTGATCCTGGAAGCGGAAACCTGCGTGTTACGCTTGCGGAGCGCCCCGGACGGGGAGTTGCAAGTGCGCGATACCCTGAGCCACCGCAACCCGGTCTGGATGAAGGACATTCTGTCCGTGGACGAATACATCTGCGACGATATGGCGCCGGGCAAAGGCGTGCTCAAGATAGACAAGCTGCAGGATACCCCCTACGCTTCCGACACCATTCCCTGCGAATCCGTGCTGGCAATGGCTATCGAGATCGACGGGAAAATCATGGGTTCCCTCACCATGTACGACAAAAAGGCGCTGGATTTATCCGCCGGGCGCGCCTTCTCCGATCAGGACAAGGACGTGTTGCTGAACTTCTGCCTGCAGGCCAGCAAAGGCCTCAAGCGTTTTCTGCCTTTCCCGGCCCCGGCGCTTGCGGCGCAAGTTCCCGCTTTGTCCGATTAACGGCCCGCCGTTTCCGGATCAGGCTTGGACCGCATCCATGGCGGACGCGGAGCTCCGCGTCATCGCCTCGTTGACGGCAATGGGGATCTCTACGCTTTTGAAATCCCCCCGCAGCGCCTTCAGAGCGTATTTTTCCTCCTGGATTTCCAAGCGCGAACGCAACCCCAGGAATCGCAGCAGGGGTTTTTCGGAAGCCCATTTCCCCCGGCTGACCGCGAACAGGGCCGGCAGAGAAAGCCAGGCCAGGACACGCCAGAAGCGGCTCCCGGCCAATCCCATCACCATGCCCGTCAAACCGGTTGCCGTCAATGCCGTCCGGATAAAGGTCTCCCCATCCCATTCCCTCTCCAGAGCCTCTATGCGAGCGGTGATGCCGGCTTCGCCCAAGGCTCCGTAATAGCGGACATTGTCCCGTCCTTCGGAATCCGGATGGGTTTGTTTCTTATCATCTTTCATAGGTTCACTCCTCCTTCTGATCCACTCCGCGGCTCCCCCATGGTAACCCGGATGTAGTGCGTTTTACCGTCGTCATCCAAGCCGTAAGATGCGGGCACCCGCTCCAGGGTAACTCCGTCCACCTGGCAGGCCTCTATCCCGCGCGTATGGCCGTTGGGATTCAGCACGGTGATTTCATATTCCGACGCGCCGCGCCGCAATTTGATCTCGAACCGGCGCCAATCGCGGGGAATGCAAGGCCGCAGGGTCAATCTTTTTCCGGAAATCCGCAACCCCAGCATCCATTCCAGGCCGGCGCGATACATCCAACCCGCGGATCCGGTATACCAGGTCCAGCCTCCGCGTCCAACATGCGGGCTGACGGCATAAACGTCGGCGGCGGCGGCGTAAGGCTCCACTTTGTACCGGAGGGCGCCTGCGCGCGTTCCGGCATGGTTGACGGGGTTCAGGAGGGAAAACAATTCCGCGGCCTTGTTGCCTTCGCCCAGCGCGGCGAAGGCCGCCACCACCCACACCGCCGCATGCGTGTATTGGCCGCCGTTCTCGCGCACTCCCGGGAGGTAACCTTTGATATACCCCGGGTCGGCGTTGGATACGTCGAAGGGCGGCGTGAAGAGCAGGATGAGCTCCTCTTCGCGCTTGACCAGGTACTCTTCCACCGAGATCATGGCTTGGCGGGCGCGGGACGGATCGGCCGCTCCCGAAAGCACCGCCCAGCTCTGGGCGATGGAATCGATGCGGCACTCGCGGGACTGCGAAGAACCCAGCGGCGTCCCGTCATCGAAGTACCCCCGGCGGTACCAATCGCCGTCCCAGCCCTGCGATTCCATCGCCAGGCGTATCTGCTCGGCCTTTTCGCGCCAGGCCGCGGCCCGTTCCCGGTGCCCGCGCGATTCCGCGATGTCGGCGAACCCTTTCAGGTTGGGGATCAGGAACCAGGCCAGCCACCCGCTTTCCCCTTTGCCGGATTGCCCCACGCGGTTCATGCCATCGTTCCAGTCGCCGCTTCCCATCAAGGGCAGCCCATGCGAACCCACGGCCAGGCTGCGATCGAGCGCGCGCGAACAATGCTCGTACACGCTCGCCGATTCCGACGAGGTCTCGGGATGGAAATAGGCGTCCTCCTTGCCCGGGGGAATATCCGGACCCTCCAGGAAAGGCGTCTCCTGATCCAGGACGCCCACATCCCCGGTGCTTTCCAGGTAATGCAGCACCGCGTAGATCAGCCAGATCCTGTCGTCGGAAAAATGCGTGCGCACCCCTCGGCCGGAAGGCGGGTGCCACCAATGCTGCACGTCCCCGGCGTGGAACTGCCTACCCGAGGCCCGGATAATCTGTTCGCGGGCCGGGCCCGGATCCAGCACCGTGAACGCCATCGCATCCTGCAATTGATCCCGGAAGCCATAGGCGCCCCCCGCCTGGTAGAAACCGGAACGCGCCCAAAGCCGGCACGCGATGGTCTGGTACGGAAGCCAGCGGTTCAGCAATAGATCCAGGGAGCGATCCGGGGTGCGGATGCGGACGCCGCCCAGTAAGGCATCCCATTTTTCTTTTACATCCTGCCACGATTTCGCGAAATCGACGGCGCGGTATTTACGGACCAGATCGGAAGCGGCCGATTCCCGGGAAGCCTGGCCCAAGGTGAAAACGATCTCCGTTTTTCCGTAAGGGGGGATGACAAGGGCGCACTGCAAAGCCGAGCAGGGATCCATCCCCGCCCCGGCCCGGTTCGACAATGGTTCCGGCTTGAACAGGGCAGCGGGTGCGGCTCGGTCTCCGTTGCGTCCCAGGAACTCGGCGCGGTCGCATGTGAATGAGCTCTGGCGGCCTTGCAGATCCGCAAACGCAACCCTGCCCGCGAATTCGGCGGACCAGGTATTGCCCGCGAAGAGGGCTCCCGTAGCGGCGTCGGATTTGGTCTGCACCTGTTGCGTCGAGGGCCCGCGCGCCGCGCCCAATACCCATTCCACGTAAAAAGTCGCGTCCAGACGGCGCGGCTGATCGGAAGTGTTCTCCAGAATCAGGCGCGATATCTTGATCGGATCCTCCCAGGGAACCCATTGCGTCAACTCCTGGCGAATGCCGTGGGATTCATGCGTGAAGCGGGAATACCCCTGGCCGTGGATGACGACATAAGGCTGCCCCTCTTCGCGGATCGGCAGCGCGGTTGGGCTCCAAACCGCCCCTGTATCCCGGTCGCGCAGATAAACCGCTTCGCCACCGGGATCCGAAACGGGATCGTTGAACCACGGCGTAAGCTTGGCTTCCCTGCTGTTGCCGCACCAGGTGAATCCCGATCCGGATTCGGAAACCAGGAATCCGAAATCCGGATTGGCGATGACGTTGATCCATGGGGCAGGCGTCCATTGGCCGTCGCCCAGGATGATGTGGTATTCCTTTCCATCCGAAGCGAAACCGCCCAGGCCATTGAAAAACTCCAGGGCCGGAAGCACGGGAGAAGCCGCGCTCGTTTTTGCGGCGCGTGCTTTTGCGGGCACGGGAGCGGTGGGCGCGGTGTTGCGGCGCATGCGCATCACCTGATCCGCCAAACTGCCGCGCCGGCTGCCGAGTACCGCGCGGGCGGACGCCTGCAGCAGCAGCAGCTGTTCCTTTTGGATGGCGTCCCGGCGCAGCAAAAAGACCCCGCCCCGGGTTGCCTGGCCCGCATGGCGCATGCGCAGCAGGCCTTCCAACTCGTTCTGCTGGGATTGCAGATAAGACTCGGAAGGATTTTCATTCAGCATGACCAGATCCACGTCCACGCGCTTCATTTCCCAATAGGCATGCGCTTTGAGAAGATCGCGCGCCAGGTTCCGATCGCCGCCCTCGTCGAAGCCCGCCAGCACGATGGGCAGATCCCCGGAAATCCCGAACGCCCACAAGCCTTCCTGGCCCTTGCGGTTCATGGCCAGGAGATCCGGAGAGGGACGCAAAGCCGCATCCGTATAGTAAAGGCGGTTCGCCAGGCGCTGGTACAAACGCGCTTCGTCCGGGCCTATCCCAAGATGCTTGAGCTGGATTTGCGCCTGCGTCCAGGCCAACGTGGCGACCCGTTGAAAGGATTCCGTCTCCCGGTACTTGTCCGCCAGCGCCAACGCCTTTTCCCGGGTTTCCGCCGCCAGCGTGGTGAAACTGATCCTGACCTTTCCGTCCGCCGGCACGCGGACGCGGCGGCGCAGGCTGAAGACCGGATCCAGCACCGCTCCGGCCGTGTTGGAAAGCGGCTTTCCATCCACCACGGAGACCGGCCGGCGCACCGTGCGGCCCCGTCCCAGGAAACGCGCGCGATCCGTCTCATACTGGATACCCCCTACCGCTTGTCCTTCCACGCCGCAAACATGGGCGGCCCAGGACGGGGATTCGCCAGCGGACCGCGGCCGCCGCGTGGCCAACAGCGCGCCCAAACCCGGGATGAATTCCGTTTGCACGAACAGGTTGGAAAAGGCCGGATGCGCCAAATCCGCTTCCTGCGGAGCCATCACCACTTCGCAGTAAGAAGTGACTTCCACTTCCCGATCGCGATAGCCGGTGTTTTCCAGAGTGAGGCGACGCACCTCCGCATCGTCTTCCGGGGAAATGACGATCTCCAAGGTCGCGGTGAGGGAGCCGTCGCGCCTGGTGATCTCCACGCGGTCCTCGGCGAATACCGCTGAATAGGAATCCGGTTCCCGGCCCATAGGCTGGAAAGCGGCAGACCAAGTATGCCCGCTTTCCGTGTCGCGCAAGTAGAAGTACTGACCGTAGGCATCCATGACCGCATCCTCACGCCAGCGGGTGATCGCCTGGCCCTGCCAACGGCTGAACCCGGATCCGGCCGCGGTAATGAGAACGGTATAACGGCCGTTGGAAAGGATATGCGTGCGGGGAATCGGCTCGTGGGGCGTGTTGAACCGGTGCAACACCGGTTCGATCAGGTTCGCTACCGGGAGCGGGCGTTCCGCTTCTTCCGTATTGGGCTCGGCTATGGCTACGCCTTTGGGAAGCCTTTCCTGTAACAGCGGATCCACGGCCTGGATGATGGGCTCGGAATGGAACCGCTCCCGCATGCGCCCGCCCAGGAGCACGTCGCCCAGTGCCACCAGCATCATTCCTTGATGATGCGCGAAATAGGATTTGACGACCGTGGCCCGCGACCCCTCTTGCAACCGCGCCTTGGTATAATCGACAGCATCGTAAAACCCGTACTTGCCTTCCGCGCCTTCGCTGCGCAGCCTCAAGAGGTTTTCCGCCGCCGATCTCGGGGCTATCATCGCCGCCAATCCCGTAGCATACGGAGCCACCACCAAATCCGTCCCCAACCCGCGTTTGAGTCCCAGCCCGGGCACGCCGAAACTGGAGTACTGGTAGGTCATCTCCAAATCACGGATGCTGTATGCGGCTTCGGAAATGCCCCAGGGGATTCCGTTGTCGCGCCCGTATTCCATTTGGCGTTCCACCGCGTAGCGGCAGGCAACGTCCAATAGGCTGCCTTCCGGGGGCCGCATCACCAAGGACGGCATAAGATATTCAAACATGGATCCGGACCAGGAAAGCAGGGTGGCGCCCCGGCCCACCGGTGTCAGCGTGCGCCCCAGCCGGAACCAATGCGAGGGCGGCACATCGCCTTTGGCCACCGCCAGGAAGCTGGTGAGCCTGGCCTCGGAAGCCAGCAAATCGTAGAAACCGGGATCCAGCTGCTCTTCCCTCACCCGGAAGCCGATGGAGAACAGTTTCCGATGGGGATCCTCCAGAAAGCCGAAGTCCATATCCAAGCCGAGCCTTTCCGCAGTAACCGACAAGGTACCCAAGCGATCCAGCATGGCCCGGGCCTCCCGCGCCGATCGGATCAGCCCGTCCGCGAACCTGCCCGCCAGTATCAGGGTATCGGCATATCCCTCATGCTCTCCTTGCACGGCGGGCGGCAGTCCCCGCAACTCGGCCGCCGCGGCCAAGCAGCGCGATTCCAACTCCCGCAAGGAAGGCCGTCCGTCCAGCAAATGGCGGGTCTCCGGAATGGGCAGCGGTTGCAAGGCATCCCAATCGGACCGCGCGAGCAGCCAGGGCGAATACGCATCGATATCGCGCAATATGCCGCCCAGGGTCGCGCGCAGAAATTCCGCGCACCCCAGCAACTCCTTGAAGGCGGGATCCTTCTGGTCCATGGCCATGCTGCGGGCCAAGTCCACCACCGAACCCGACTGGGCATCCCACGCGGAAACCCGGGCCGTCCATTCGTCCGATTCCACGGGCACGGGAATCACCAGGGATTCCAAGGCGAGCAGCGCTTCCAGAAGATGCTCGCGACCGAAGGCCTGCGCGCGCATATTCTCCGGCAAGGCCCTCACCGCTTCCTTGACCAAACCGAAAAGGTCGGCGAGTCCGGCCTCCAAGGAAGGGGAAAGGATGCTTGCATCCATGTATTCCAGGCAACTCCGCTTGAGGGCGAGCAGATGGCCCGCCAAGTTACCGCTATCCACGGTGGATATGTAGCGCGGCTCCAGGGGCCGAGCGTCGCGGGTGGCGTACCAATTGAAAAAGTGGCCACGGTAACGTTCGAGTTTCCCCATGGAACCCAGCACTCCCTCCAGCCGTTGCGCCGTTTCCGCCAGCCCCAGCCATCCCAAATCCCGGGCCGTGGCTATGGAAAGGAGGCACAGTCCCATATTGGTGGGCGAGGTGCGATGGGCCACCACCGGCTGCGGATCTTCCTGAAAATTATCGGGAGGCAAATTGTTTTCCCCCTCATTTACGAAATCCCGAAAGAACCTCCATGTCTTGAGCGCCGTAAGCCGGAGGAAAACGCTTTCCTCCGGCGATAGCATCCCGCCGCGCCGGATCTTCCTGGGCGTGCTGGCGAACAAGGCCGCGGCCGGGGACAGGAGCCATAACGCAAGCAATGGAGCGGCAATCGGCAGATTCCCGATCCGGCCCAACAGGAACATTCCCGCCAGCAGCGCCGCGGGCAGGACAACCGCGCCTGCCATGTCCCGGTAGATGCCGGGCAAACGGAAATGAACGCGGGTGGCCGCCACCGCGGCAGCGATCCACTGCAGCATACTGCCCCTCCCGAAACAGAGCCGCAGCCCAGTCCGCAGGATGGCGTCCGACATCAACCAAGCCTGATGGGCCAACAGCACGATGGAAAGCAGGTAATGGGACAGGGCCTGCAGTAAGGCGGCTTCGACATCGCGTAGGTAACTTCGGAGGGAAAAACCGGATCGGTAGGACAGTATCGCGCCGTGGGCGGCTACGAAAAAAGGCATGGCCAAAGCCAGCAGGAGGATGGCGGTCCAGGCCACGGGAGGCTGGGGAGCCATGAGCCATGCCAGCGCCAGGGAAAAGAATGCGCAGGGCGCCACCAGGGATCGCCGCAGGTTATCGGCCATTTTCCAGCGGCCCAGAAAAGGGAGGCCCTTGCCCCGGGACCCCAGGATCCACGGGAGCAACTGCCAATCGCCTCTGGCCCAGCGATGCTGCCTGAGGGTGGACGCTTGATAGTGCGAGGGGAAATCCTCCAGTACCTCGATGTCGGTGACCAATCCCGCGCGCGCGAAAACCCCTTCGAAAAGATCGTGGGACAACATGGCGTTCTCGGGAATGCGGCCGCGCAGGGAGTGCTCGAAGGCGTCCACGTCGTAGATGCCCTTGCCGGTGAAAGAGCCCTCGCCGAAAAGATCCTGGTATACGTCGGAAATGGCGGAGGCATAAGGATCGATCCCGCATTCGCCCGCCGTGACCCAATGGAAGAAAGTACCTCTGCCCCGCTCCGGCAGGGCCGGTACCACGCGGGGTTGCATGATGCCGTAGCCGGCGGTCACCCGTCCCTTGCCCGCATCGAAATGGGGCCGGTTCAAGGGATGGGCCATACAGCCAGCCAGCCGCGCCGCCGCGCCCTTGGGAAGGCGGGTATCCACGTCCAAGGTGATGACGTATTTCACCCCGGAGGGAACTCTCCCCAGATCGTCCGGAGACAATATGAATCCCAGCTCCCGTTCTCCCCGCAACAGGCGGTTCAACTCCGAAAGTTTGCCCCGCTTGCGTTCCCAACCCATCCAGACGCGATCGCGGGCGTTCCAGGTGCGCCTACGATGGAGCAAAAGAAAACGCGCGCCTCCGTCCGGGAGGGGAGCGTACCGCGCATTCAAATCCGCCACGCCGGCGACGGCGGCGGCCAGCAGGTCTTCGTCCCCGGGCATTTTCTCGCTCGGCGCGTCCACCCAATCGGAGAGCAGGGCGAAGCGGATGTCCCCGTCCGGATTGGCCAGGAAATGGACCTCCAGCCGCTCTATCAGATCCCCCACCTCCGCCTTATCCCGTAACATCGATGGTACTGCCACCAGGGTTCGGCTGAAAGCGGGGATCCCTTTCGTGAAATCCATTTTGGGAAGGATCCGGGCGGCAGAAAGATCGGATGCGATCCTGTTCATCAAAGCCAACGCGCCTTCCGAATACGGGGCCAAGGCAAGCAATACGGGCACGATGACGGCGGCCCAGGGAAGGCCGGCATCCGCCAGGGAGCGCAGACCGGCGATGGCGAACAATAAGGCGATGGCCATGATTCCGCCGGCGTAGAACCAGATGCCGCCGGCTTTGAAGAAACGGCGGATAGCTTCGCGCGCCTCGGATCGGTACCCCAAGCCCCGTTCAAACTCGCGCCGACCGCAGCCTATCAAGCTGTAGCCTACTTCCCGGGGGTCATCCGCTTCCCCCTGCCCGATCGATTCCACCGCCATGGTTGCGACCCGGAGCTCATCCTTCCCGGACGAGCGCGACAGGTTTTCCACCGCATGCCGGTAAAGATCCCGGGATGCGAAATCCATTTCCGAATACCCGGGCGATGCGCGGAAAACCGTTTCCACCATGCTGACGGATTCAAAAAACTCTTTCCAATCCAGTTCCAGCACCAAACGCATGCTGGTGATGATGTTACGGACCGATATGTTGGAAGCGGCCAGCTTCTGATGTTCCTGGCGGATGATTTCCTGGGCCGATATCCCCTGGCGGGAAAGCTCCGCGTCCATCCAGTCGAGAGGAGCGGCATGCGGCGGAGCCTGGTCCTGCAAGCGCTGGAAGAGCTGGGCCGCAAAGGCCGTGAAGAACGGCGAGTCCCCCGAGCGTTCCCAATCTTCCGGAGTCACAGCGATGGATCCCGCGTCCTGGGACCGGAGGTTCAGCAGCATATCCGCCACCCGGTCCGCCTTCTTGCGCGCGTCTCGGCCGCCCACCATCTGATCCGCGAGACGCCGGAGATTCTCCGTCAGGGCCACCCTCAAGGTAATGGCTACGGCCCACAATTCACCGATGGTGAGGGGTTGCACGCGTTGATAAGCCTGCAGGAAGCGGGCCAGCAGCTCCGCATCCAAACGGCTGTCCGTATGCGCGATGTAAGCGCAGATGATGGCGTAGACCCGCGGATAGCCCGTGAAAGCGCCTTGGGTCAATTTGGGCAAGTCCCGGTAATAGGAAGGAGGCAAGTGATTCCGGATCTCGCGCAATTGCACATTCACCACGTAGAAGTTATCGGCCAACCACTCGGCCGCCGGAGTGACACTGCGATCGGCCAGGATGGCGCGGGTGATGATGCGATGCGCCTCGCGCAGGGCCTCGCCGTTTTCCTCCACCCTGCGCAGCAGCGGGACGCCGCGCCGGCGCGAACGCGCCGATGCGGATTTATGGAGCCCGGCCAATTCCGCGGCATAGGCTTGCAGATGCTCGGCGCTGAAGATTTCGCTGCGGATGGGGTCCATGCCGGAGGGCCGGGCATCTTCCCTGGTATTTACGTCGCCCAGCGGACTCAATATCATCACGTGGAAATTCCCTATCCAGGGAATGAAATCCCTCTTTGTCCTGGCCCATATAAAAGCGGTATGGGATCAATTTGGAAGGTATGTTTTACTCGCTGTGGCGGAAAGAATTAAATGCTTTATGCCCTCTCCCTCAAAACGCATGAGGATATCAAGAGCCGCATCACCTACAGCGTCACCACCGTGAAGCTTGGGCCCGATGACATGGAACAGTTTCTGCTCCGGGAGCTCGATGCCTGCGGCCTTCCGTACAGTACGCTCAGTCCCGAAGCCTTGAGGCTTTTGGTCCGTTCAGCCGATGGCATCCTCCGCAAGGCTCGTAACTCGGGCCTTGGGTGTCTTTTGGAAGCGGTGCGAGCTCGAAAACGCGTCATCGATCTGGAAAACGCCAACCGCGTCCTGCGCCAGCCCCATTGGAGGCAGGACACCGATATGGAGGGCGCCATGCCCTGAACAAAAAAACTAAGCCGTCATACGTAACCGTTCCACGCCCCACCCTTGTTCAAGGGCGGCATCGTGATTACCGGATCAGGCAGGTATTGAGCGAAGCTTGAAGGCTCGGGGCGTCAGCTCAGCGAGCCGGTGGATGGAATGGTCAGCCACCCGGGACAGGGTA
>JANYDA010000050.1 GCA_025360005.1 Fibrobacteria bacterium | reverse complement strand
CCTCGCTTCGGCAGCAACCAAAAGACGACGGCTCCGCTCGTCCAGGGCGGGCCATAATGAGGCGAATTTCCGAGTTAAAGGATCGATCAGGGAAAGATACTTAATTCATTACAAAGCGTCATTTATTTATTAACAGGCCCTAAAGGGGCATTTTTAATGCTGCCCTTTTTCGCTTTCAGCACATCTTTTACTGTCTGCGGCAGCTCCGATCCATCATTGGCACCTTGCATGTATGACGCGATATCGTTAGCCATCTTATCAAAACCATCGTTAGCAATCAGACCACCAACACCACGAACAGTATTGGTCGCTGCGACCATCACCCCTAAATTTCCACCAATGGTGGCAGCTAGCCTGGCACCACCAGTAAATGTTCCACCCGGACCCTCAGCAAGCCCAGCCAGATCGACCAGGAATAAGGCAAAGTGAACATTTTTTTCGAGCGGATCTGTTGCAGTCAGATACTTAAAGGAATCGTAAGTAGCTGTCCCAATATTGATCAAAATCCCTGTAATAGTGACGGCAAGCATTACATCTGAAATACCAAATTGTCCGGTCGGATCTCTGAAGCTAATAGGGCTTCCATTTGCATAGAGATACCGGTGCAAGCTAATGGGGGACTGCGGATCCCCGTCATAGGGATCAATCGCTGTGAACCGCCCCACCCTGCCATCATACCAGCGCGCTCGATTGTAGTAGAACCCGCTGTTTCCATCTAGCTGGATCCCGAACTCTACCGCGACTTTCGGCCCCGGAGCGCCGCAACCCCTGGTGCGGGTTTCACTTGCAGCGGCGATTTTAGTAACTTGCGCGTTACCTCTGTCGGACTTTTCGCTAGATGCCCTTTTTCGGGGGTGGAGGCTCGCCGCTATGAGGAAGAACGGCGACGTGAAGCAAGCTCCGGAGGGAGAGACGGTATAACCGGCCTGAAGTTGCTTTTCCACCACGATTTCAATGATAGAACGGTAGTCCTTGCCCTGGCCAGGACATTCCACCTCCCGCCCCCCGGCGGTGCCGCTGCGCGGCGGGGTGCCTTGCACCCCACGGCCCGGCCGCCAAGTCCGTCCCCGGGCACCAAGGGTGCTTGGGTCCTTGCCATAATGCCTTTTACGCGAACCCGCGAGCGGGTGCGGCTGCTTCCCCGCCTTCGCGTAAAAGGCATTATGCCAACTGGGCGGTCTGCTACGGCCGCAAGCGGCCTAGCCTCGGGCCGTCCGCCGCCACCCCACCCGGCGGGTTCTTCTCTTTGCATTACAACATCCCTCCCGGCTTGCGTCTTCGCAAGACGGGAGGCCCGACGCGCCACTCCAACCCGGTCGAACGCGGCTGTTGCCGTGCGGAGGCCCAGCGCTGAAGCACGTCAGACCTCTGCCCCGCATTTGGTGCAGCGTAGGCGCGCGCATGCCCTAGCGAGCACGCCCTGGCCCCAGAGCTTGCGCGCGGCCTCGTTCGCGGGAGGCCCGCGAACGAGGTTGGTTTTAAGAGGGAGGAGGATGCGCTCTGGACCGGGCCGCCGGAGGCGGCCGTCAGCCGGCCGGTTTGCATAACCCCACCTTATGCGAAGGCGGCACAGCCGCCGGCACCGCTCGCGGTGTTGCATAAGGTGGGTTATGTAAGCGGAGAACCGCCAACAGCGGATCGACACCGCCCGGTCGGTCCAGGCCGTGCGAGAAGCGGGGAGCGCGGAGCGACGAGCACGGCGGGCGTTTACGCCCTGCGCATCTTGGAGGGGGAGCCCCTGGGGGCGGCGGTTGGGCGGGCGGGGGAAGAAGACGCGACTAAGGGGAAGAGGGTTCGGCGGCTTTCAGCTTCGCGGGATGCGTGGCCTTGTGGATCTCTTTGAGCTTCTGGATCGACACCTGCGTGTAGATCTGCGTCGTGTTGAGATTCGCATGCCCTAAGAGCGCCTGCACGAAGCGTACATCGGCGCCGTTGTCCAGCATCAGCGTGGCGCAGGTATGGCGGAAGAGATGGCAGCCGCCGAGCTTGCCGATTCCGCTTTGCTTCACGTAACGCATCACCAGGTTGCCCACATACTCCAGGTTCATCGGGCCGCCCTGCGCGGAGAGGAACAGGTGATCGGCCCCTTGCACGCTGACGAGATTCGGCCGCACGTCCTCCAGGTACTTGCGCGCCCAGGTGAGAGCCCGTTCGCCAACCGGCACCATCCTATCCTTGCTGCCCTTTCCCTGCCGGATGAAGACCGTCCCCATGGCCAGGTCCAAGTCATAGACCAGGAGCCGCGCGATTTCCATGCGGCGCATCCCGGTCGAGTACAGGATCTCGAGCAAGGCCCTGTCGCGCATGCCGAACGGCGTCGTGGCGTCCACGCCGGCGAGGATGCTTTCGACCTCTTCCGTGCTCAGGATGGCCCGCGGCAGGGTTTGCGGGAGCTTGGGCATGAGCATTTCCGAAGTCGGATTGTAGAGGATGTGCCGCTCCCGCGTCAGCCATTTGAAGAAGCCCTGCAGGGCGGCCAAGACCTGGGCTTGGTACTTGATGCCGAGAGGCTTTCCATTCGCCTGCCGCCGCGCGTAGAGGTGCCGCTGGAAGCGCTCCACGACCTGGCGGCTTACCTCCTCGGGCCGGGCGATGCCGCGCTCTTCGCTGAACTCGATGAAGCGGAAGAGCCGTTCGGTGGTGCTGTCCTGGGTGGCGGCCGTGTAGCCCCGGATCTGCTGCCACTCCCGGCACGGCCGAAGCAGGAAGCGCACGGAACCCGGCTCGGCATGCAGAACGATTTGGAGGAGCTTGTCCGCTTTGCGCATGGCGGCTAAGGGGCAACCGGCTGCGGGTACGATACGACGCGCGGATACGACGGCAGCGCATTTCCCCTATATGCTTTTTCTTCCTTAGTCGCCTTCTTCTCATTCAAAGCCTTGTCTTTATTGATTGGGAGCGCGATCCCCTCTATCGGACCACCCCCTGACCGGGGGCTGACTGGCCCCTGACCGACCCCGGACCGCGCCCCGTTTTGCCCGGACCAGCCATTCAAAAGGCCTGACCGCGCCGCATCGTAGTCTTGGGCTTCCTTCCGTTGGCGCAATTCCTCAACGTCGATGAGGCCGAGCACGAACCGGCCGCCATCGTCCCCTTCGCCCCGGTACAGAAGCTCGTACTCGAAGAGCCCTTTCACGCTCCGGTGCACCACGAGGTATTCCAACTCCACCAGGCGGCGTAGGTGGACCTTTAAGGCCGTATCGCTCCACCTTGTGTGTTTCCGGATGTCGAAGCGGGAGAGACGGATTTGAGGGCCTTCCAAGGCCTTTTCCGTGGCCAGGTGGGCAACCCGGTCCCGGAGGAGTTCCAGAAGCCTACGGGTCTGCGGGGCCAGCTCATCCAGGGTCCGGCCCAGGACCTCGGCGCACACGCGGTTGCAAAGCGCCACGTCCTCCAAGGTGACCTCCACGTATTCGCCGGCATCATCATCGCGCTTGATCGGCCGCTGGTACTGGTGCAAGAGCGCCAAGGCGTTCATGAGCCCCAGGTATTTCATCTGATCGCGGCGGAGGCGGCTTTGCTCGGAGGAGAACCGAAGGAGCGGCGCGAAGCGGTTCACCACTTCCAACCGGCGGAGTAGGCGTTGGGCGTTGTGGTGCAGGGCTCGGAGGGCGTCTTTCCGCTTCTTCTGCTTCTTGCCCTCCAAGGTCTGCGCGAAGCGCTGCAAGGCTTGGATGGCTTCGGTCTGCTCCCGATCCTCGTTCAAGGTTAGGACCAGGCAGCGATTCTTGAACTCCGCATCTAGCTCGGCCGCGGTCGAGGTGACCATCAGCGCCGCGGGACCCTCCACCTCGTAGGTCAAGGTCACCATCTTCCCCGTCTGCGGGTCTTTGCCCGGCGAGGCCTTGCGCAGCCGCTTGTCGGTGATGAGACCCTTGAGCGAGTAGGCCGCATCATTGAGGCCACCATCCTCGCTCACCGAAAGCAGCTTGTGCCGCAAGCTGTCTTTCTCCATGTAGAAGAGCGCCTGGCCGGTCAAGGCCGAGAACTCCAGCTTTTCCTCAGGCGGGATCATGGCCAAGACCGCATCCATGAGCGAGGATTTTCCCGAGGCCGAGTTCGATTGGATGATCACAGAGAGCGGGCGCTTTCTTCTTCGATGACCCCACCACGGGGAAACCCCTGGCCAATACGCGGACCACGGCGGGTGAACTTTATGGGCAGATTTTCAACGGCAATAAAACTTTAGCCAAAGCGATCCGAGCTGCAACACCCAAGCCCTCCTCTGGCAGCGCCTCAACCCCGTCTTCCGCGACAAGTGGAACAGGCTCCCCAGGTGGATCGGGAAACGGATCCGCCGAACAGGAGGCAGGATCGACAACGGCGGGAGGCTCCCGTGCCCCTGCCCTGAAGGGCCAGAAGAAGGGTATGTTTTTCAAGGGCTTTGTCTGCCCTCAGCCTATTACCGATAACCGGCTTATTATCGTTTCCGACGAGATCTCCCGAGTCGACCACATCCGGTTTCCAACCGCCGCCACGTTCCTGGTTCGAGCGTTGATTGAACGTTCCCTGGTTTGGAGCATCGATCAGCATAAGCTCTGGGGTGAACTGATGAAGCAGAATAATAAGGGAGAACGAGAGCCCGGCTTGGAATTCATCATCACCTTTTGCCGGCAAGGAAATTTCTTCACCGATCGATTCAAAACGAGCATTAAGCACTGGCCTAAGATCAAGGAGCGTTCCGACATGGTCATCCATGGCAATTGGTCGCAAGCCAATGCCACCTGGCTAGAGGAAGCGGCCGATATTGTTCGACCCTGCATCGAGAACATCTTTTCCGGAAAAGCCTTTAAAAAGAATGAGACCCCATGAACGATGCCCTTAGTCCCCTGAGGTATCCCGGCAGCAAGAGCAACCTCGCCGACTATTTCGAAACGTTCATTAAGGAGAACCTTCTTCTCGGAGCCCATCTGTATGAGCCTTACGCGGGAGGCGCGTCGATCTCGTTAAACATGGTTGCCCGAGGCTTGGTCGCCAAGGCCACGCTCATCGAGAAAGACCCCCTCGTTTTTTCCTTTTGGAAATGCATCCTGGAAAACCCGGAAGGGTTATGCGAAAAAATCCAAAAAGCCAAGGTGACCTTAGAGACGTGGAAAGCCTTCCGCAAGTATCTGGCTCCCGATGCGCTTCAATGCTTCTCTACCTTGGAACTCGGCTTCGCCGGTCTCTTTTTCAACAGAACCTGTTTTTCCGGGATCATCGGCGCCGGCCCCATCGGCGGCATGTCCCAAGGCTCCAACTATAAGATCAACTGCCGCTTCAACAAGGACCGGATCATCCCTCAGATACTGGAAGTGGCCAAGTTCAAAAAGAAGCTGTCGGTGGTTCACGGGGATGCCCTGGAGTTTCTACACAAGAACCGCCGCAAGATTTCTAAAGGGCACTCCCTAGTCTACATTGACCCACCGTACTTTCAGCAGGGGCGGCGACTGTACCGCTACCATTACCTGCTGGAGCAACACAAGAAGCTAGCGGATTTCATCAACCGGGAGACCTATCCCTGGATCGTCAGCTACGACAACCATCCCGTGATCGTCGATTTCTTTTCCCACCAGAAAATCGTGCCTATTTTCCTGAACTATGCAGTCAAGCAGTCCCGTAAGGCGGAAGAACTTTTGATCTCCAACTTCAAGCTGAACCCGCCGATTTATGAGGATTCACAGGGGAATATTATCGAGATTGAACCGCTAAGGCTCTCTGCCATCGCCATGTAGACGTTGGACGCCTTGGCGAATTCCTTTTAAAGATGGGCGTGAAGCGCGGCTATTCCTGGCTGAGCAGCTTATTCTTCTGGATCAGTTCTAAAACTTTTTTCTCCGATTGATCCAAGAAGACCATTACTGCTGCACTGCATTCACGCTCATAGCCTGTATTTGGAAAGGCGACATTTACAAAATCCCACAAGACCTTATCGAGTGGCTCGTCCTTGAGCCAGGTAGTGAGGATCGTTTGATCTCCGTTTAAATGCGGCTTCAACTCAAGGATAGCTCGATCAAATATATCATGCACTAACTCGCAGTTCTTGCCCCACGAAGAAATATAAACCGCGCCGGATTGAACAAAGTGCTTCGCAACTGTCAGAACATCATTAGGCACCAATGGCTCAGTCGGCCAGGAAAAAAGCAATCCGAAATACTTAGAAGGAAAAGATCCGGTCTTTAAAACCTCATCAGTGCTCGCAGGAAACGAAGCATAAAGCGTGCGCTCCGGATCTGGGATTTTGCCGATGTTCTTAAACTGCATACATCTCCCCTTTACAAATCCACGCCGGCCTTTTTAGCCAAATCCAAAATTTCCTGGACCACCTGATCCCTTGTCTTACCTTTCAAATATTTTTCGGCTATCGACTTCGCGCGACCAAGGAAAGCTTGGATCTCACCTTTCCAATGATTCTCATTTTGATCGTCATCTCTTGGATCTTTTCCTGAAGTCAGGTTTTCGGCATGCTCCAACGCATCTGCAATAAGCCCAGCGATAACAGCCTTATAGTGCTTCACATTTTGAGCGAAGATAACGTTCCCAAGAGCATCGTAAATATTTTCGACTTCAGTAAGCGAAGCTAAAATCGATTGACCCGCAGCCATGTCTCGGAAATGATTTTGAGGTGAGGATTGATTGTGGACGATAGTAATCGCTGTGAGAACCGACGCGATAGTAAACGTCGCCATGACTTCATTTAGGGTGAACGCCGCCTTCCCAGTAGGATCCTTGAAACTCACCGGGCTTGCATTAGCATAGAGATAGCGGTGGAGGCTCATTGGATCCAGCAGCACCCCATTGAACGGATCCACGGATGCAAACCGACCCACCTTCGGATCCATCCACCTGGCCCTGTTGTAGTAGAACCCAGAGTTGGGGTCGAGCTGCTCGCCGACATATTTGAAGTCATTAACACTGCTCCCCGTAGAAGCCAATGCCTCTCCGAAAGCCGTATAGTCATACGCATCCGTCACGCTCCCAGCCGCATCCGTCAACGCCCGCACGCTCCCCTGCCCATCGGTCAGGTACCATCGCGCCCCGCCCGTCCTCAGCTGGCTAATCCGCTCCAGCCCGTATACATACTGCGCGTTCAGATTCCCCGCTCCATCGGTCTCCAACACCACCTGCCCATACGGCAGTTGCCTATCAATTAGGTATTGCTTAACCGTCGCCCCGGCAGTCTCTTTAGCCCTTCTTCCATCGGCATCGTAAACATACTGGACACTCACCCCCGGCCCGCTCACGCTCGCCATCCGGTCCTCATCCACCCATGCGTAAGTGGTCGTCCCGCTAGCATTGGTCTTCGTCTTCATTCGCCCGGCCGGGTCGTAGGTGTAGGAGATATTGCCGGAAGAACCGCTCTCCGTAAGCAGCTGATCGCGATTGTTGTAGTCGTAAGTGGTAGTGACCCCATCCTTGACCTGGGTAAGGCGATTACCCACATCGTCATAGGTAAACGAGTTGGCGTAGGCATGGGTCCCATAGCGGGTTTCGCTCAGCAACCGATAGAGGTTATCATAGCCATACACCACCCTGCTACCGTCCAGCTCCGTCACTTGGGTGCGGATCCCAATGCCGTTCAAGCTGTATTGGTAGCGTCCCAAGAGAGACCCATTCGGGGCGCGGTTGCGCAATTCGGTGAGGCGGTTGAGGGCATCGTAGCCGGTGGAGGTGCCATTGGCATTCAGGACGCTGTCGCGGTTCCCCACGGTGTTGTAATGGTAGGCAGTAGCCTGGTTCTGCGGGGACAGCACCGTATCCATTCTATTGAGGATATCGTACCGATACTTCGTCTCTCCGAACGGGGTGATGCTGTTGGTCCGGTTCCCCACCACGTCATAATGGCTTTCTAAGAAGTCTCCGTTTGGCATCTCTTCCCGGAACAAGCGCCCCCGGTTGTCATAGCTGAAATGGGTGAGCCCGCGGTAATCGGTGACGTTCTCCCGCTTCCCGTCCACCGTATAGGTGGTGGTCACCTGATACAGGCTGGGGAAATCCTTGCGCTTGGTTTCCCGGTTCAGGGAATCGTATTGGAAGGCCGTGCTGTCCAGGCCCTTCACGTGCGACAGGGTATTGCCGCTGGCGTCATAGCTCCAGCGCTCTTCCTGGAGGTTGGGATAGACCTTGCGCACCATGCGGCCCAGCACGTCGTAATCCATGCGCGTATTATGGCCATTCGCGTCCAGCTGAGTCAACCGGTTGTTGGTGGAATCGTAGGTGTATTGGGTGCGATGGCTCAGCGCGTCCACCACTGCCGTCAAATTCCCAACCGCGTCGTATTCGAAGTTGGTGGTATTGTTGGCTTGATCGGTTTCGCTGGATTTATGGCCCGCGGCATCGTAGCCGGTAAGCGATTCCGAATTGTCCGGGTAACGCGTGCGGGTCAGGCGATCGTAGCCGTCGTAGGTGTACTCGGTGCGCTGTTCCAGGGCATCGATCATGGCGGACTTCCGGCCCAGGACATCGTACTCGAAGCGGGTTTCATGATTCAACGCGTCGATGACCTTGATGTTGCGGCCGGCATTGTCGTATTCGTAAGCGGTGGTGTTGCCCTTGGCATCGATGGATTGGGTGCGGCGGCCCAGCGCATCGTATACGGTGCGGGAATAGCTGTTGTCCGGATTGATGGTCCGGATTACGCGGTTCTCATAATCGTATTGCATTTGGGTGATGCGGCCGGCCGCATCCTTGAGGGTCGCCACGTTGCCTTGGGCATCGTAGGCGCGCTCGGTGAAGGAACCATCCGGTGCGATATCCTTGATCTTATCGCCCAGGTTATCGTACTCGAACCGCGTGATGCGGCCCTTGGCGTCGATTTGCTTCACGGGCTTGTTGATGGCGTTGTATTCCGTGCGCGTGGTGTCGCCGGCCGCATCCACCGTATACAGGCGGTTGCCGTTGGCATCGTTGGCGAAGCGGGTGGTATCGCCGAGCGCGTTCACTTCATAGGCCATATTGCCCGCGGCGTCATAGCCGAAGCTTTGCTTATGGCCGAGCGGGTCCGTGGTCGTGAGCAGCCAGCCTTGGGCATTGTAGGTATGGCGGGTGACCTCTCCGTTGGCATCCTTCTCCGTGAGCACGTTGCCGCTGGCGTCGAAGGTGCGGAACGAGCGGACGGTATAGTCCGGCCCCAGCTCCTGGTAATTGTTCCCGTTGGCATCGTAGTAGTACTGGGTGAGGCGGCCCATGGCATCGTGCACGTAGATGGGATGGCCGTTGGCATCGTAATCCCTGGTGCTGGTATGGCCCAGCTCGTCGGTATGCGTGAGCTCATTGCCCTTGGCGTCGAAGGTGGCATGGACGCTGGCGCCGCCGGGCATGGTAGTGGTGATCACGTTGCCCAGGGAATCATAAACGTAAGACCAGGTATGATGGGCGTCGTCGGTCTTGCTGAGTACGTTGCCGGCGGAATCGTAGGTGTACTTGGTTTGGTGGCCGTTGAAATCGTCGATGGTTTCCGTGTTGGCGGCCAAATCGTGATCGATGCTCATGGTGTCGCCGTTGGCGTTGATCTGGCGGATCATGCGGCCTTCGCTGTCGTATTCCGTGCGGGCGGCGCGGATGCCGCGGGCGTCGATGATCTCCTTAAGGTAATGGTTGGGGCCGTATTTCAATTTGGTGGAATGGCCGTCCGCGTCCACCACTTCGCTGAGATTGCCCAGCACGTCGTAGCGGTATTGCATGCCGCGCCCGGCGGCGTCGCTGATACCGGTGATGCGGCCTTGGGCATCGCGCGCAAAGTCGATGGTCTCGCCCGCGCTGTGGCGGATGGCGTTGGCGTCCCAGGCCACCTTGTTGCCGTTGGCATCGCCGGATTCGATCACGCCGCCCCGGTCCTGATCGACGACGAAGTAGCTGCCGTCCAGGAGGGTGAGCTTATAGACTTGGGGGTTGAAGGTTTCCTCGAAATCGCCGTTCTGATCGTAGAGATCGCCGCCGTCGACCAGGAAGGTGTCCACGCCCACCGCTTCCAGGGTGCTGTAGGTGCCGGCTTGCGGGGTATAACGCATCACGCCGAAGCTGGGGTTGTAGGCGCTGAAGAAATGCGGCTCGGCGTTGAACTGCTGGGTGCGGCCGCCGGGCAGGGTCACGGTGACGGTATGGGTCTTGGATCCGTTGATGGAATATTGCGGAATGAGCCCGGGGCTGCGATCGATGGACCATGCGGTGCCTTGGTGGCGGTTCTCGGTGAGCTGGATGGAGCGCAGGCCCATTTGCCACCCGTAGCCGAAATCGCCCTGGGTCTTGACGCGGCTGTCGTAGCTGCGCGTTACGGATAGATCGGTGCCGGACATGGGCAAGGTGAGATCCTGGAAGGCGAGCGTGAAGGCGCCCACCTTCTTTTCGCCCGCGGACTGGATCTGCACGCTGCGGGTGTTGGAGTTGCCGGAGCGATCGAAGACGTCCAGGCGGACCTCGTAAACGCCGTTGACCAAGGTGGTGGCGTCGATTTCCCCGAGCGGGCCGTTCTGCACGTTGCTGGCCGAGCGTTGGAATTCGATCCAGGTGCCGGTGTTGATGTCGCGGTAGCTCAAGGTATAGTAGGCCAGATTGGCGTCGAAGGCCGTGCCCAGCACTTGCGCCTGGCCCAAGATCACCGAGTCCGCTTCCGGGCTGCTGATATCCGCGGTGGGTGGAGTCGCGTCGCCGCCTTGCGGAGCCACGAAGAATGCATCGGTGGCCAGGGCGCTATTGCCCAGCACATCGTAGGCTACCGCCTGGGCTTGCAGGTTGCCGGGGCGCAGGACCTGGTATTGCGCTTGGCCGGCCGTTACGGGAAGGTTGGCGCCATCCACGTCCACCCATAGGCGCGTGGAGTCAAGGCCGTCGCTGTCGCCGGCGGCCACATGGAAGGTGACCAGGTCGCCCGCATGCGGGTTGGCCGGGGTATGTGTGAGCGTTATGGCGGGCGGCGATACGTTGGCGGATTGGCTGGCGCGCAACAGGCCGTTGGCCGCGCCGGTATTGCCTTGCGGGTCGGAAGCCTGGGCCGCGAACGCGAAGGTGCCGGTATCCGCGGGCGTAAAGGTATAGGCGTCGGCGGTCAGGGAAACGGGCGCGCCGTTGCGTCTCAGCGTTACGGAAATCACGGATACATTGTCCGCCGCATCCACGTTCACGGTGACGGCATGGCCGGGGCGGACGGGATTCTGCGAGAAGCGGATGGCCACGGTGGGCGGCACGCTGTCCGCCACCATTCGGATTTGCCAGGCCTGGGTGGTCTCGCCGCCGTTGGGATCCTGCACATGCACCAGCACGTCTGCCGGAGCGGTGCGGGATGGCGGGGAGCGCCATTGGATCAGGCCCTGCGCGGATAGGGTCATGCCCGCGGGCGCGGTGGGCAGCGAGTAGGTTAGCGGATCGCCTTCTTCGTCCGCGGCCTGCACCGGATAGGCGTAGAGCGCGCCGGGGATGGCGGTAACCGGGGCCACGGAGGTGATCCGGGGCGCATCATTGACGGGCGTTACGGAAAGCACAAAACGTTGCCAGGTGGTATCGATGCCGTCGGTGGCGCCGATGCGGATGACGCGGTTGCCCGGGGTGGGTGGGGTCCAATAGAGGCGGGGTTCGTAGTAAGTGGCTCCCGTGGGGATGGTATCCAGGATCAAGGTGACGGGATCGTCGTCGAGATCGAATACGGCAAGATTGGTGGACCAGCCCTGATCCTCGATGGCGGCGGCGGTGGGCGCGCTTATGAAGGCGGGCGGCGTATTGTGGGACCGGATCAGGTGGATGACGAAGGCCTGCGTGGCCACGCCCCCGCGGGCGTCGCGGGCGGTGATTTCCAGGCTGGCGGAGTCATGCTCGCGCCAGGGCGGTTGGAACGGCGACCAGGTGATTTGGTTTCCCGCCAAGGCGGGGCGGGATCCGCCGGGCACGGTGCAGTCGAGGCAGCGGGCGGAGTATTCGATGGCTTCGCCTTCCGGATCGGTAGCGGCCACCGTGTAGCGGTAGAACTCCAGGGAGGTGGAGGTGAGGGTGTTGAGCTTGGCGATGGTTCCGGGTACGGAGGTGAATTGCGGCGGCTGGTTGTTGCGGTTGCCGTTGAAGACCAGGAAGGTGGCGGTGGCGGTGCGTTGGTAGGGATCGGTTGCCGCCACGGTGACGGTGCAGCGCGGGGGATTGGGTCCCGGGGTCCATTGGATAAGGCCGGTGGAGGCGTTGATGGCCATGCCGGGGGTGGCCTGCGTCAAGGCGTAGGCCAGCGCGTCGCCGTCCGCATCCGTGGCGGTCACGTTGAGAGAGAACGCCTCGCCCGGTTCCGCGTATTGATCCGCGATGGCGGGAATCTGGGGCGGATGGTTGTTGACCAGGAAGCTGATGGAAACGGAATTGTTGCTTTCGTTGTTCTCATCCAGCTTTCCGTGGCCGTTGCCGCTATCGTCCGCGACGATGCGGAAATGGAAGGTGCCCCGCAGGCCGTCCGGGATGGGGCATTTGAAGGTGTAGTATTCGCCCGCCTTGAGCCGCTTGGCGGTGGGCAAGGTAGCGATGAGGCTGGTGGCGCCGGACATGTCCGAATAGACGGATACCGGGATGCCTTCCGGCAATTCGATGGCGCCGCCGTTGCCGATGCGGGCGGTGATATCGTCCTTGCCGGTATCGTTGACGGCTATCTGGGGGAAGGACGCGGAGATGTCCACGCAGGCGTAATGGCCTTCCGTGCATTGCACGTTGGTGGAATTGAGGCCTTCCCAATGGGCCGTTTCGAACCTGGGGATGGAGTTGTCCTCATTGACGTTGGTGACCCGGTAGTCGTACTGATTGTATATGGAGCGCGCGCCCACCCAGGTGGGGTTGGAGTACAGGGAGATGGCCGGATCCTGGAGGTTGGAAGGATAGCTGCGGCCCACCACGATATCCGCATGCCCATCCTTATCGACATCCGCTACGGAAACGCCCGTGATCCACCTATGGCCGTCGGCGGGGGCACGTCCCAAGGTGGCCCCGGTGGAATCCAGTACGAAGATGGAATCGTCCGTTTCCAGGATGGACTCGGGATTGCCGTCATCGTTGAGATCGAAGATGGCGCCGCGGCTGTACATGTTGGGCGGGAAAAGGCGGTAGGCGATGGCGCCGTTTTTCAGATTGGTCCGCGTGAAGGTGGGATTGAGATCGCCATGACCAGGATCATTGAGCAGCGTGGATGTGGAAGAACCTATGCTTAGCCACAGTCGCTTGCCGCCGGTCCCGTAGAAGAATTCATCGTCGTCCCCGTCCGGGAGGGTAGTGCCGTAGCCCGGATTATCCAAATGGACGGGAGGATAGTAGGTCCGGGGCTGCAGGGCGGTAGAATAGGAATTCACCCCGCCGATGGAATCCCATTGGCTGCCTCCCCGGGTCAAAATGAAAGGGGTGAGGCCGGAATCCACGGCCGCCACCAAGGGGTACGGCATCCTCAACGGCTGCTGCCGGTAGGTGATTTTTTTCTGGCGGAAATCCACGATGGAAGTCAATTGGTTGAAATCGTCCGGGGTGGAAAGGTTGGTGATGACTTCCTTATAGCCGTCCCCGTCCAGGTCCACGGGAATGGAACGGGTGATGTCGTAGTTGAAGGTTTGCGGATAGAGCAGCTTGCCATGCGAATCATGGATATTGGGGCCCCAGATGATCTCGGATTTGCCGTCGGCGTCCAGATCGCTCAAGGTGACGCATTCATGCATGCCGAAATAGATAGAGCCGAATAAACGCCATTCGCTGCTGTCCTTGGCCACGCCCTTGTTGTCAAGGATGAGCAGGCGCCGGTTCCATTCGTATTGATCGGCCTCGATGACCACGATTTCCGGGATGCCGTCCCCGTCCAGATCCCCGATGGCGGGATAGCCGGGCCACATCAGCTGGCGTTGCTGGTGCCAGAGTTCGTGCCCATTTCGCCCATCCAAGGCCACGATACTGTGGTCATATCCCCCATGGTAGATGGACGAGAACACATCGGGAACATCGTTGCCGTCGATCTTCCCGTCGCCGTCATCGTCGGTGAGGTTGGCCACCACGGGCGTGGTGAAGGGGCTGCTGTAATAACCGCTGGTATCCCGGTAACCCCATTTCAATTGCGGGGTATAATCCATGGCCACGGGCTTCTGCTTGCAGGCCGCATGGCTCTGGGTCACGTTGTTGTCTTCGTGCGTTTCCGCGATGGCATCGGCATTGTCCAGCATCACGCTGATGCGGTTGCCGTTGAAGGTCAGGGTACCGCTGACCGGGATGGTGAGGATGGCGGAATCCCCGGCCGCGATGGGATGCGGCCCGGCGGCCTGCCCCAGCAGCAGATCGGCCCCGGGGGTATAGCGGTGATCGCGATCCTTATCCTCGAAGACCACTATCCCGTAGGCGGCGTTCACGGGGGCGCGGCCCTGGTTTCCGGCAGTAACGCGTACGGTACCCCCGGAAGCCAGCGTAATGGGATCCACGGTCATGGCGCCGGCATCCAAGGCCAGCGGCACCAGGTCCACCCCGTCCAGGCCGCGGGAAATCCGGATATGCACCGGCCAATGGTAGCGCAGCGCGGATCCCGCCGCGGGCGTCTGGGCGAATACCTGGCCGCTGGGAACGCCGTTGTTGTTTTCCCACACCGTATCGGCCGCCAATCGGTTTACGGCCAGCAGGGATTCGGCCGCGGCATGGCGCATGCCCACCAGGTTGGGGACCAGGGTCCCGGAATAGTATTCGGTCAGCAGGCTATCGCTGTTCCCGGCCAGGTCGGTGGCGCGCAGCAGGATAGGGTTGGCTTGCGAGGTATCCATCACGTGATGGATGGACGCTTGTTCCACGCCGTCCACCTTCCAACGGAGATCGAACTGGGTTCCCAGGATGGTGGCGGACTGCGCCGGCTGGATCAGTTCGATCAGGGGTTTGGTGTTGTCCATGGTGACCCGCACCGTATCGGCCCCCGTGGATCCGGTGGCATCCGTATAGGAACGGATGATGGAGTAAGGGCCTTCCGGGATGTCCTCCGTGATCTGCTCGCCTTGCGGCATACCGTCCACCGTCCAGAAAACGGGGATCCGGTAGCCGCGCAGGTAGCTTCCGTTCACGGGGGAAACGATTTTCACCACGGGCGGGGTGAGATCCACGCGGACGTTGGCGGTATCGCAGCCGGAATGGGCGTAGGCATTGGTGTAGCAGCGGATGATGGGATTCCAGCCATCATGCAAGGCCGCCACCGTATCGGTAGTCTGAACGTTGCCATCGGCGTCCCAGTGCACGTTCACGTGATCGGCGTACAGGTAGGCGCTGTCCGAAGGCGAAGTGATATGCACCAGGGGATTATCGAAACAGGCCTTATAGATGCTGCCGGCCTCTTCGCCGGTCACGGAAATGGAGTCGCGCAGGTTCTGGGGGAGATCGCAGCCGTACAAGGCCACCCGGCCCCCGCCGCCCTGGGAATACAGCGCGCCGCCGTCCGCGGCGATGCGGCCGGAACCGGAGAAGTGGTCCGCGGTCAGCCATACGCTGCCTCCCGCCCCGTCCCCGTAGAAAATCCCTTGCCCGTTGGCGGTGATGCTTCCTTGCAGGATCAGGTTTTGCGCCTGCACGCGGATCACGCCGCCGCCGCTGCCTACATAGCCGGCCGGGAATCCTTCCGGACCGCCGCCTTCGCCCGCCAGGATGGGCATACGATAATCGTCGTAGGTGGGCGGGCTGGGATAGGTGTCGTAGGTGGTATGGCCCCGGCCGCCGTGGCTGCCGCCCGTGAATTGCGCGGTCGCGGTGGCCCCATTGGGGCCCGTGCCGCCGGGGAATCCTTTTCCGTCCACGTCGATTTTGCCGCCCGCGGCGATACGAAGCTTGGCCGCCTGGATCAGGACGCGCTTGCCCCATTCGCCCGCCGCCAATTCCGTATGCGAGATCAGGCCCAAGGAGTCCACCGTTACGGTATCGGCTTGCAAGGTATCGTCCGTGAAGAGGATGCCGCCGGCCTCCACCCTTACCGTACCCGCCGTCAATTTGCGATGCGCATAGAGGCTGGCGCCGTTCTGAATGTCTATGCAGGGGAAGTTGGCGGGCGCGCGTAAGTGCACGGAATCGCCGGACACGGTATAGCAGGCGCTGTAGGATACCGAGACGCTGTCCTTGCCCACGTTGCCGGCCGCATCGCTAGCGGTGCGCACGATGGGATTATTGCCCTGGATCAGGTTGGCGGTAAGGGCCGTGGTCTGCGCCACGCCGTCCACGGTCCAGCTCACGGGGATGGCGGCCGCATTGGCCACGGCGCCGTTCAGCGGCGATACGATATGCACCAGGGGCGGCGTGACGTCGTAGGTAACCTGTATGCTACCCGTGCCAACATTGCCTGCGGAATCGGTGAAAGAGCGGGTGATGGTATTAAGCCCTACCGTCAGGGTTTGCGAGGTCCCGGTGGCCTGCGCTACCCCGTCCGCTTTCCAGGCCACGGCGACAGGGCTTTGGTTGGTGAAGGACCCGTTGGCCGGGACCGTGAAGGCGATGACAGGCGCGATGCCGTCCTTGCGGACCGGCACGGTATCCGCCACCAGGTGGCCCAAATCGTCCAATGTGTCCGCCACCAGCTTGTTGAGCCCTTCCGACAGCGCGAAGGTGCGGCTGCGCGCGGATCCGTTCACGGTGTATTGCACGGAAATAGTGGGCAGGCGCGTGAGGAAATTGTCCGCGGGCGAGGTGATGACCAGGGTCAAGGGGACATGCAATACTGTGACCACTGCCCAGGCCGCTGCGGAAGTGTCCTTGCCGTCCGTCGCTTGGTAGGAAATGGAATCGAGCCCTACGAATCCGAGCGTTGGCGCGTAGATGAAGGAACCGTTGGCGTTGAGGACGGCGGTCCCATGCGCGGGCGCACGGGCCAGCACGGCGTTCAGCGTATCCGCCTCGAAGTCGCTGTCGTTGGCGAGTAAGCCGCGTGCCGGCACGCTCAGGCTGCCGCTGGAGTTGACGGAATAGGCATCCGGCCTGGCCACGGGTGCATGGTTGGCGACAACGGTGATGGGGAAGGATTTGGCCAGGGTATTTCCCCGCGCTGTCGATGGCCATGCAGGCGATGGATTGCGCGCCCGCGGGCAGCACTTCCTGGTAGGAGCGCGGATTGGCGCCCGCGGCCACGGGATGGCCGTCGCAAGTAAGGGTCTCCAGGCCGGAAAGGGAGTCCAGGGCCGTGAGGCCCAGGGTCACGCGGGCGCCGGCCTTAAGCGGTACCTGGGTGGCGGACACCAGTGCGAGGAGAGGGGCGATGGCGTCCTTGAAGATGCCTAAGGTGGCGGTGGCGGTGTTGCCCGCGCTGTCCCGCGCCTGCCCGGAAACCGGGATGTTACGTCCATTGCCGGTTACCGTGAAGGGGACCTGGCAGGAGACCAGCCGGGTTTCGTCCGAGCAGGTAAAGCTCACCGTGGCCGCGTTCCGGTACCATCCGTGGTTCCCGTCCGCCGGGCTGCCGGATGCGGTGATATGCGGGGGGATGGAATCCATCGCCAGGTTGACGGTATCCGCGCTGGTACCCGATGCGTCCGTAAAGGAACGGATGATACGGTTGGCGCCTTGCGCCAGGGCCGCGGTAAGCTGGGTGGCTTGCGGCAGGCCGTTTACGTTCCAGGCCACCGCGATGGGGCTGTGGTTTACCAATTGGTTTTCCAGGGGAGCGGTGATGGCCACCACGTTCTGGGGACCGTAGGTGCTGATGGTGGTGGTGGTGTCGCCGAAATCCGGATCGATATAACGGGCGGACAGCGTGCCCGGATCGGTGATTTGCAGGGTGGTATCGTTGGGATTGACGGGGCCCGAACCCATCGCGAACGTGCGCGTGAATTTGCCCGGGAAGGTGGCGGATTCCGTGGTCGTGGAGCGCAAGGTATCCCCGTTGGAACTGGTGATCTCCACGGTACGGGTTTCGATCTCCGGGCCGTTGCTCTGATCCACCAAGGTCACGATGCCGCTGGCGGTGGCGGCGGGGTAATTCTTCTTGTCCAGCGAGATCTGGCTCTGGGCATTGCTCAGGGAGAGCGAGGTGGTGATCAGGATATTGCTGCCGGAGGTGTGGCGTTCCGCGGAGAAGAAGTCGAGCGGATAGACCTGGCCGTCCGCCAGGAATCCCGCCGGCAGGTTGTCCAGGTTGACGGAATCGGTGAGTGGGGCATGGATGCCCCCCAAATCGATGACCAGCGAATCGTGGATATAGACCCATACGTCATCGTCGCCGGTGAACTTGAACACCTGGTTGCTGCCGCGCTTGTATTGGAACTGGGCGTGGAACTCCATGGTGAAGCCGAAATTATGCTGCGGGAACGCCGCTTGCAGATGCCCGAAGGTCTTGCTGGCCTTGCCGATGGGCGTGAAGACGGAATCTTTGTCGATGGGGAAGAAGTTGGGATTGGTGTACTTGATGGTCCCGTTGCCGCCGTCCACGAAAGTCAGGTTGACCTGGAAGGGCCGGTTGATGAGGGTGTCCTGGCTGGTGGTGTACCACTCCGGGAACCGCGTACGGAAGCAATCGGTATTGCCGGGCAACTGCACGGGATTCCGATCGTCCGGATCGGCGCCTGTCACCTTGATGCGCGGCTCCAGATCCCCGATGCCGCTGCAAGTGCTGGCGGAGGGCTGGAAATCCGGGTGGTTGTTGCTGGGATCGGTGGTGTTGTTCTCTTTGAAGTCCCGCACGATGGCGTTCACGGTGAGGGTGTTGCGCCGTTGCAAACGCACCAGGGCCGAGTCGCGCCGGCCGTCCGGATCCTGGACCACCAGCTTCAGGGAATCGTTCCCGTACCAAGCGGCGTCGTTCAGGGTGAAATTGATCTTGGCTCCGGAAACGCTGCCGCTCACCTTGGTCCCGCCGGAGACCAGGAATTGCAGCTGGCCCACTGGGTAACTGCAATGTGACACGTAACCGCTGAGATCCAGGGCCGCGAATTGCTGCCCCAGTTGGGCGATGCGGGCGGGGATGGCCGCGATGACGGGGCGGCAGGGGGGCGGGGTAACGGTGTCGAGGAAGATGCGGACCGTGTCCAGAGCGGTATTGCCGGATTCGTTCGCCGCCTGGAGGATGACGGTGTTCCATCCCGCCGCCAGGTTCTGGTAATGCGTTATCACCTGGCCGTCGATTTCCACCAGCATGGGAATGGGATTGCCCTTGACTGTGGTATCCGCGCCGGGCGTGAGGATGCGGAAATCCGGCTTGGCCGTATCCGTGGCCATGGGCCGGCGCGCCGGGGACCATTTCAGCCGATAGCTGCGGCTGGCGGTTTGGCCATGCAAAGGCGCGCCCACCTTGAGGCTGCGCAAGGAGTAATGCGCGGAAGCCCCGGCCGCCTGGCGCGCCGGGGCCGCCTCCTGGTTGGACCATTGCGTGGGCCCCGCCGCGGCCAGCGCCGGAAGCAGGGCCAATAAGGCGGTCAACAGCGGAAACGGTTTTTTCATGCTGATGCGCTCAGTTCGACACCTGGGTCCAACGCACGGGCAGGCGCAACCATACCGCGCCGTTGTCCGTGTCCTCGTAATAGCTCCCAGCCGGGGCCGTCGCGCTGGGATTGCCGCTCCCTTTCAGGATTTGCGGCGCGCCCTGATAAGCGGGCGAGGTGATGGGCGTGCGCGGGGATAGGATTTCCTGGGAAGCCCCTTGCCCAATCGCCACTTCGGCGAAGAGGCTGGGGTTGGCCGTCAGGATCTGGTTCAGGTTGCCGTTACCCGCGCCGCTGCCCAGGTACAGGGTGAAGAATCCGTCCTGCACTTTGATGGGCTGGCCGCCGGCGGCGGTGAAATCCTCCTGGTAGGCGGCCGTGCCGCCCGTGAGGTTGGTGAAGAGCTTAACGACCATATCCTTCTCCACGGCGGCGCCTTTGCCCACCGGGTTGCCCAGATCGTCCCGTAACTCCGCCGATACCCCAATCCATTGGCTGACCGGGAACTTGGAGTAGGCGCGCACGGAGAGCACGGCCGGGGAGGAAGCCAGGCTGCCGCCCGGATTGGTGACCACGCAGCGGTAGGATGCGCCGGAATCGCTGGCCAGCAAGGTGGGCGTGGTGTACAGGGAGTCGGTGGCGCCGTTGATGTTCGCCTGATTGAGCTGCCATTGGAAGCTCAACGGCGCGCTGCCGGTGGCGGAAACGCTGAAGGAGGCCTTCTGCCCTTCGTATACGGTGCGGCCCTGAGGCTGCTTGATGATGGCTACGGGCAAGGGATTCACCTGTAAGGTGACCGTATTGGAAGTGGCGGGACCGCCGCGGCCGGTGACGATGCAACGGATGGCGGCATTGTTGTCGCTTAAGCGGGCGGGGAAGAATTTGTAGCTGGAAGCGGTTGCGCCGCTGATATTCACCGTGGCGCGCTGCCATTGGTAGGTGAAGGGCGGGGTGCCGCTGGTGATGGTCACGGAGAATTTCGCCGAGTCGCCGTCGTTGGCGGGGCTGTTGGAAACCAGGGGCGCCAGCACGGGAGGCAGGGGCTTGACCGTGAGCACCGCAACATTGCTGGTAACGGTGGCGCCCGCATTGGCGGCGGTGCAGGTGAACTGCGCATTGCTGTCCGCCATGGTGGTGGCCGGCGTGGTATAGGCGGCCGAGGTGGCTCCCGTGATGGCGACGCCACCCTTTTTCCAGGCATAAGTGATGGGAGCAGTGCCGGAAACCGCCACGCTAAAGGATGCAGTCTGGTTTTCGTTCACCGTCTGGGAAGCCGGTTGCGTGGTGAACACGGGGGGGCGCGCGGTGACGGTTAATATCGCGGCAGGCGAAGTGGTGGTCCCCACCGAGTTGGTAACCGCCACGGTGAAGCTGGCACCGTTATCGCCCATGACGGTGGCGGGCGTGGTATACGATGCGCCCGTGGCCCCGGAAATGGCCACGTTGTTCTTCAGCCATTGGTAGGTAACCGGGGTCTTGCCCAGTGCGCTTACGGTAAAGGTAGCCGTAGCCGTTTCCAGCACGGTCTGTGGCGCGGGCGGCGTAATGAAGTAAGGCGCCGACCCCGTGATGGCCCAATTCACCGCGGCCCGGAACAGGGTTTTCCCGCTAGCGCTCCATTTCCCCGCACCGTCATCGTCCAGGAAGAATCCCACGCGGCGGCCGGTAGCGTTCTGGCCCACCATCGCGGCGCCTTCTTCATACCCGAAAATGGTGGCCTTGACGCTGTCGGTAACGGTGGCGGAATTGATCTGCGCCACCTTGAAGGCCGTGGTGGCGGGCTTTCCCCAGGTGACCGTGTCGGCGGAGTTCAGTACGGTGGGCGTACCGGTCTGGCCCGCCGCCATGGCATGGGCGGGAAGCAGAATCTTAATGGTGGTCTGGGTCAGCAAGGTCCCGAAATCGGTGCCGGAAACCGTTCCCGTCATCTTGAGCGCGGAGAACGTGCCGCCTTCCCAGGCGAGGATGGGGGTCTTGACGCTCAGGAACTTGGTGCCGACATCCGCTGGCACTATGGTGGACGTGATGACGATGAGCGCCTTGCCCGCCGTATCCGCCGCCACGGAAGCCAAACCGGTCTTCACCGTCACGGTATGGCCCATGTTCTTCAAGGTATCCTGCACCGCCTTGTCGCCGGCGCCCAGGGTGGTATTGCCCACCAACAGCAGCACGTTCGCCGCATGCGATTGCACCGCGCTCCCCGCTATCGCCATCAGGATCAACAGCGAAGACTTCAAGCCGGAGGATAAATGCGCGCAAGCCTTGGAAACACGACCATGTATACGATGCATACCGGTATTCCTATCTCTGACCGACAAATGTTTGAAAAGAATAAGTGCGAGAAACCGGAATCTACGTCGATGGGAATCGACCGTCAAGGCACGTAGATCGGAAGAAAAAGCCCCAAAAACTTGATTGGCCGAAAAAAATCCAGTCGTGACGGCGCAAACGAAAGCATTTGCGTTTTTTCACCAGGAAGAATGGTGATTCCGGCCGAGATAAAGCAGCGGGTCGGGATTCTTTACGCTTTCCGCCGCAGTCCTGCCATCGACCCAGACAATCGAAATGAGATGACGCTCTCCGGTTACTTACGGTAATCGCCTGGAAGCCGGAACGGGATCCTTCCCCATCTCCGCCGGGAGCCGCCGCACTCGCTTGCAGAAGGGAAATCCTTAATCCACCATTAAAATTGGTTATTAGCCCGCACTGGGATCGCTGCATCCGGATCCAAATTCATCCTTCGTTCATAACCGGTTCTTTGGTCTCTTCAGTCGTGGATCGGAGATCCCCATGACGTTTTTCGATGTGCTGAAGAACCTGAGAAAGTCGCAGGATGGAAGCCCGGTAATGCCGTTTTCGAAGGCGTCCACTCCGGATAGAGGGAAAGACGCGTTGAATGGCTTATGAGCCGAAGTTTATGAAGGGGTCAAGCGGAGAGGGGGAGGGAAAATTGGTGCCCGAGGGGAGAGTCGAACTCCCACGACCTTGCGATCACAAGAACCTGAATCTTGCGTGTCTGCCAATTCCACCACCCGGGCACGAGCGATTCGGAGCGGAAATCCAAGAATTTCCGTTCCGGCAGGGGATCAAAGATGGGAAAGGATTCCGATTATGTCAAGGTTCGGGCCTGATTATTGGATCAGTTCCATGCAGCATTTCTTGAACTTCTTGCCGCTGCCGCAGGGGCAAGGGTCGTTCCGGCCCACGTCCGTGTATTGCTTTTTAAAGGGGGTGCCTTTGACCGTGCCGTCCGATCTTAAACTGTCCAGATAGCGCTTGCGGTTGGCTTCCACGCACATGCGCCAGGCGCCGGCGGGGGGAAATCGGCCCGTATCCTTTAGGAAGGCGAAGAAGGCTTCCAATTGATCGGGAACCACTCGTTTCAGGTCCGCGGGCAAGTCCAGAAAAGGCATTCCGTTGAGGAGTACGCTTTCCACGTCCTTGGCCTTGAGGGATTCCAGGGCGGGAAGCCCGCTTTCGGCCGCTTTCCGGAAGAAAGCCGTCAAAACGGATTCGACGTTTTCCTTGGCTTTGGGGTCCAGGAACAGGAAGTGTTCCGAGCCGGCATAGTCGGCGATGAGGCTTTCGGCTTGGTCCAGGAACATGGCGGGAAAATAGAATTTTCGCTTTGCTATTTTAACCATCGCGCCGGACCTTGTCCGGACAAGGAGAGTGCCGGGTGGATAGGGGAAAGGAAGGCGGCGGGGAGCCGCGCAAAGCTTCCGCTAATCCTGATAAAGGCGCCGCCGGACCCGGCCGGGATAAGCAGACGCGCCGTCGATGGCTTCCTTATCTGGTCTTTTGCCTTACCTTGCTGCTCGGGCTCATCCTGCATCAATGCCAACAGGAACCGCTTCCCCCCGGGTCCATCGCTCCCAAGCCGCAAGCGGGCGGTCCCACAAAGAAGTCGGATTCCTTGGAAGCGCCGGATTCCCCGGCCGTCCCGCAAGCGCCGGCGCCCAAGCCCATCCGTTCACCACGGCCGATCGCTTCCCCCCAACCCAAGGATACTTTGGCCGCACCGCGCGTGCAGGTCCCTGCCGATTCCGGTCCTTATCTTTGGGCCGATCCCTGGGGCGGACGCCACTTCGATTCCGTGCGCGTGAGCTTGCATTGCCGCGAGGGTTGCCTGCTGCTTTATTCGCTGGAGGACAGCGTGCATTTCAAATCCTATGAAACCCCGCTGGTCTTCAAGCGCAATGCCACCTTGTGGATCTCCGGTATCGATTCCCTCAACCGCCAGGCGCCTGCCGTGCGCGTGGAATACGTTGTCGAACGGAATCCCGGCGCATGCAAAGGGAACGCCATGCCGTTCGCCGCGGGCGGCAAAACCGTGTGCATGGATCGATACGAATGGCCGGATAGCGAGGGCGCCGTCCCGCGCGCCTTCGTGAGCCAAAAGGAAGCGGAGGATTCTTGCAAATCCGTGGGCAAGCGCTTATGCACGGAAGCGGAATGGCGCGGCGGATGCCAGGGGCCGGATAAGGAAACCTATCCCTACGGCGCCAGGTACAATGAAAACCATTGCCCGGCCAAAGAAGCGGCTGCGTCCCGTTCCGGGCGATTCCCCGTTTGCCGATCCTATTACGGTCTCTATGATATGACCGGTAACCTGTGGGAATGGACGGCGACGCCGGCGCCGGATGCGGATTTTTTCATGGTGGCCGGCGGCAATTGGACGGCCGGGAACGAAGCTACCTGTAGTTACGCCAAGTACAGCTTCTATCCCTCCGTGCGCTATCCTTTCGTGGGCTTCCGTTGCTGCCAGGACGCGGGCGCTTCCCCCTGAAAGGCTGACGGTCCAGGGTGGGGTTGTGCGCGCGGGTCCCGCTATATTATACTGGGCTGGATAAAGCGCGCCTGCGCGGGCCGGACCCGCCCGTGAGAAACCGCCGCGCCTTGGAATGGATGGCATGTCCCAGTCCCCGCAGCCTAAGTCCATTACGCCTATGGGGCGCGATCGCACCTGGCTGGGCTTGGTCCTCCTGATCCTCATCTTCATCGCCTCCATTTGGCTGGTGATGCGCGCGGATCAGACCAAGCCCAGGGATTGGAGCGATAGCCAGCTCACCTACCTTCCCTCCGGCAAGATGCTCAAGCCCATGATGATGGATCTGGATGAGGCCGCCGGCGATCTCATCTGGATCAACGCCATGATGTATTTCGCGGACGCCTACCTGGGCGGACGCACTTATAAATGGTTGGGCCATATGATGGAAGTGGTGTCCACCCTCAATCCCCACATGTACGCCACTTACGAATTCGCGGGGGTGGTGCTGACCAAGAACAAAGGCGAGCTCCCCGGCACGCTTAAGCTCCTCGATCGCGGCGTGCAGGAATTCCCGCTGGACTGGAAGATTCGCCTCTATGCCGCCATGGCGCAGCTGGGGCTGGATTCCAACTACACCAAGGCGGCCGAATACCTTAAGCCCATCACCCTGCAGAAGGATGTCCCTGATCATATCCGCACGCTGTGCGCCTCCCTGCTCAACAAGGGCGGGGGCCGGCACGTGGCCCTGGCTTTCCTGGTCGACCGGTGGATCCGCTCCAACAATTCCATCAACCGCGAAATCTTCATCGATAAGCTCCTCAAGCTCTATCCCGGCCCCCCCGAAAAGGAGGCCGCGCGCCGGGACGCGGTGGCGCGCATCCTTAAGGAGATAACCCTGGAGCCGATGGTGGAGGTAATGGCCCTGGGACTCATCGATCAATACCTGACGGACAACATGACTCCGCAATCCAAGGCCATGCTGGACATGTTGTACCGATGACGTCACGTGCACGTTACCTGGTATACGGTTGCCTATTCCTGTCCGGCTCCACCAGCCTTGCCTACGAGCTGCTGTGGACGCGCATCCTCAGTTTTTCCCTGGGCTCCACGTCCATGGCCTTCGCGGCCGTATTGGCGGTCTTTTTCCTGGGGTTGGCGGGCGGATCGCTTGGGGGCGGCCGCAGGGCGCGGAAGCTGCGAGATCCATTCCGCGTGTACGGGCTCCTGGAACTGGCGGCCGGGCTTTCCGCCGCCATCCTGTTCCCCTTGCTGTTCCAGGTCCATCGCCTTTTCGCCCTGGTGAACGCGGGCGGAGGCGAACCTGCCGGCATGGCCTTCCGTTTCCTGGCGGCGGGCGCGGCGCTGGCGGTTCCCACCTTGGCCATGGGCGCCACCATGCCTATCCTCTTGGAGCACGTGCGCCGGCGGGGAATGGGCTTTGAAGCGGGGATGGGGCGGTTGTACGGCGCCAACACGCTGGGCGCTTTCTTCGGAGTCTATCTGGCCACGCATTGGACTCTGCCGCGGATGGGATTGGAAAAGGCCTACTTCGTGACGGTGGCCATCAATGTAGCGGTGTTCGCCATCGCCTGGCTGGGGAGCGGAAGCCCGGCGGCCGAAGGCGTGGCGGCGGATGCCACGGATGAAGACGGGGCGAGGGCGCACCGGGGTAACCTTGCCGTTACGGAAAAGAATGCGGCAACGGCCGGTGGTGCGGCAGCGAATACCTCGGGGGCGGATGAGGCCGCGCGCTTCCGCCTGGTGGGATTGATCCTGCTGGGGACCACGGGCTTCACCACGCTCGGCTACGAAGTGGCATGGGGCCGCGTACTGACCATCGCCATGGAAGGCTCAATCTACGGCATCGGCGCCACCTTGGGATCCTTCCTGGCCGGCATCGGCCTGGGCGGGCTCGCTTTCGCATGGGCCGCCAAGCGCCTGGGAACCCCCGCGCGCCTGTTCCGGGCCTACGTCGTCATCGCCCTCTGCATCGTGGCTTATTTGGCCGCTTCCCGTCTGGCGCTTCCCATCGAAGGCTATCTCCTGCGCGCCGTCACCTTCACCATGCGGAATACCCTGGGGTTGCATCTCAACTTCCTCATCGCCATCCTGGCGCTCTTGCCCATCACGGGCGGATTCGGATTCCTGTTCCCGGCCGCCGTGGCCATGTACAACCACGGGCTCGTGGATAAATCGCGCGGGGCCGGGGTCGCATACGGATTGAATACCGCCTGCTCGGTCCTGGGATCGCTGCTGTCCGCCTCCTACCTCATGGACAAGCTCGGCATCGAGGGCCTGGTATTCCTCAACGCGCTGCTTCTCATCCTCTCGCTGGCCGTCACCGTGCTCCTGGCCGAGCCGAATCGGCGCGCGCGCGCGGGACTGATCACGGCGGTATTATGCGCCCTGGTCCTGACCGCCCGATGGTGGCCGGAGATCGACGCCAAGACCGTGCTGGTGAATTCCTACGACGGCAAGCGGCCTTCTCTGGCGGGCCTGTTCCGCAACCTGGCGGCCAACTTCGCCGGACCGGAAGGCCTCAGGGTCTACAAGGATGGGGTGGGCTCCACCGTTACGGTAACCTTGAATGGACGTACCATCGTCATCCAGAGCAACGGACTGACGCAATCGGGCAAAACCCTGGATCCTCCCTTTTACAATATGGAAAGCTCCCTGGTCGGCTTGCTGCCCGCCATCCACCGCCCGGACGCGCGGCAAGCGCTGGTGATAGGTTTGGGCGCGGGCATCACCACCGGCATCCTGCGCAAGGCGGCCGTTCCCCGCGTGGAGGTGGTGGAATTGGAACCCGCCATGCCGGCCATCTGCATGGGCCTTTATCCTCCCGGCCAAAGCCCGCTGGACGATTCCGGGGTAACCCTCTATCGGGACGATGCCCGCAATTTCCTGGTGCGCAACCTCTATCGCAAGCGGCCGATGCATTGGGATATCATCGCCTCGCAACCCGCGCATCCATGGGTCAGCGGCGCCGCCGATTTGTTCACCGAGGATATGTTCCGCCTGGTCTACCGCAACCTGGACAGCAACGGCGTGTTCTGCCAATGGTTTATACCCGGCGGCCTGGACGAAGAGGCCTTCGCTTCCATCCAGAACGCGTTCGGCCGCGTGTTCGCGCATGCCGTCATCTACCGCACCATCGGAGAGGCGGCCGGCTTCTATTTCATCGGCTCCAAAGGCCCGGCCGGCTTGGACCTGGCCGCGGTGGAAAACCTGTTCCGGAAGCCCGGCCTGCGGCAACTGCTGGACCTGAACAAACACGCCCATCCCCGGGACGTGCTCCGTTACGCGGTCACCGGGATGGTAACGGGTGCGCAATTGCAGGGTCCGGGCCCCGTCAACCGGGACGCCAACGCCTTCATAGAAACGCGTATGCCTTTGCTGCCCAAGGATCGGATGGTGCGGCTCAGCAAATTCCCGGGAAGCTTGTTCACCGGTCTCCTGCCGGGGAGCTTTATCCACGCGGGCCAGCGCGAATCCCTCTTCGTGTTCGGCGCCATCGACGCCATCTCCGGGAATCTCCCCGGGGACAAGCAGGCGGAAGGGGATTCCGTGCGCCTTGGGCGCCTGGCCCTGTTCGCCCGCAACGCTCCTCCGCCCTATTCGGACTATTACCGCATCCACCTGGCCATGGCCGCCAACGCCCTCAGGCCGGATAGCCTGGAAGCATTGGCGGCCCGCTCCGGTACATCTCTGTTACGGTATCAACTGCGTTACCTAAGGCTGCGCAAGTGGCCCGCCTTCCAGGGGCCGGCCCTGCCGGACTCCGGCGTGGATTCCCTGCCCGCGGGGTTCCGGTTGGATCTATGCTCCCAATGGATGCTGGCGGACGCGGAATCCGGCCGCTTCGCCCAGGCGGAGGCCATAGCCGCCCGCTATCCGGTGGACTCCGCCATGCTTTCCGCTTCCCGGTTGCTGCGCGCATTTGCGGCCCAGGACGCGCGCCTGCTGGCGCCGGGCCAACCGGGGTTCCGCGCCTTGTACGCGCGCTGCCTCACCGATTGGAATTCCCGGACCGATTACCTGCGCGCCCTGCAATGGTATTGCGCGGCCACCGGGCGGACGGAACAGGCCAAAGCCATCGAAGGGACCTTGGCCACCCAGGCCAACCAGGAAATGGACCGGGTAATGGCCAAGGCGTCCTTATATAAAGGGGAGCGGAATTATCCGGAAGCCGTCCGCGGCTACTCGCAAGCGCTGGCCCTCAATCCCGCCTTCTTCAACGCCTACCTGGGATTGGCGGAAAGCTATGGCGGCGCGGGACAGCGGCAGGAATTCTCCGCCTTGCTCCAAAAAGCCCAAGCCATATTCCCCATCGACGAGGTGTATGCCTTCCGCCTGCGCGAAGTATTTGAACAAGGCGGGCGCAGCTTCAAATAGCCGCGGTTCCCCAAGCTTCGTTTTGCAAATTCCCGAAGTTGTTCGCAGATTGCAAAAGGATCCGCTTCAGGTTTTTATCCTCCTCTCATCCGGCCGGCGCATTCACCTGGAATTCCGCATCTCTTGCAGCGACAGCGGATTGGTACGCCTCTTGCGCTTGCTTGGTCCCAGGGAAAAGCGTAAGATAGAGGCAAATTGTGCTTTTCGACAATTTGAACAAGGAGAAGGAAATGAAGATGCAAAAAGGATTCACTCTTATCGAGCTCATGGTCGTCATCGTGATCATCGGCATCTTGTCGGCTCTGGCCGTACCCAAGATGTTCGGTACCAGCGCCAAGGCCAAGGCGGCCGAGGCGCCGGGAGTCATCGCGCACTGGGAAACCTTGCAAAGCGCCTATGCGCAGGAGTCCAGCCAGGCGGGCGCCTTCGCCAATATCGGCTTCACGGATCCCACCGGCACGTCGATGTGGTTCGCTTACGTGGACGGCGGCGCCGGAGTCACCTCTTCCATCATTGCCAACCCCACCGTCGCTTTCGGGAATTGCACCACCTCTGATAATTTTGAATCGGATTTCGATTCCGTGTCGGACGCCGCCACCCATATGTCGGCGGGCAATTGCGCGCCCTCCTACGCCGCCAACTTCTAATCGCTTGATAAACTAAGTCAGCCACTCATTACTATATAAAGGAAAGAAAAATGAAGAATCAGAACCAGAAGAAGGGGATTATGCAAAAGGGATTTACACTTATCGAATTGATGGTCGTTATCGTAATCATCGGCATCTTGTCGGCCTTGGCCATTCCCAAGATGTTCGGCGTGAGCGCCAAGGCCAAAGCGGCCGAAGCGCCCGGCGTAATCGCGAACTATGAAACCTTGCAGAGCGCATACGCCCAGGAAACCGGCGTGGCGGGCATGCCCACCAATATCGGCTGGCAACAGCCCGGAACGGTTATCGTGGCGGGCGTTTCCAGCAATACCATGTGGTTTACCTACACGGCTTCCATCGCCGCTTTAACCGGCGTTCTGACGGCCGGTGTCAATGCCCCGGGATTCGGCTCCTGCGTCACGGGCAATACCTTCATCACCACGTATACGCCCAACACGGATACCGATGCGCATACCTTCGCCGGTACCTGCAAAACCTCTTACGCCCCCAACTTCTAATCGGGCCTGAGAGGGTTTAACACTTGGGACCCGGCCTAGGCCGGGTCCTTTTTTTTGCCGGAGAACCGAGGTCCGGAACAACATGCCCACCAACCTCAGACGTTTCCTCATCCTCTGCCTCCTCGCCCTGGTATGGGGAGGGGCCTTGGCCGTTACCGGGGGCTTGTCGCATCCCGCCGATCTCAAAGCGCCCCTGATGGTGGCCGGCATGGGCGGGCTGATGCTGCTTTACCTGCCGCGCCTTGCGCTCTCGCGCGCGCTGGTGCCCTTCCTGATCTTCTGGATGTTCGCTTATTTCCGCCTCACGCGCCTAACGGTATTCCAGGAGGCCGCTGTGCTGCAGGTGGGCGTGCTGTTGGCTTTCCTGCTGGGGTTCGTGCGCGCGCCGCTGGCGCATAAATGGCTGCTGCCGCCCCTGCTGCTGCTTTGCGTGGCGCGCGGGCTCATCGATCTGGTGACCTTGGCGCATCTGGGCGTGGGCCCGTTGCAATCCGACCCGATCGGTTTCGACGCCGCCACCGCCTATACCGTCACCTCCTTTTTCGCCGACAAGCATTTGTTCGGCGCGGTGCTTATCCTGGGCGCTTTCCTGCACTTCTACCTGATGGAAAAAGGGGATCCGCACAAGCCCGTGCAGGTGCTCCTCTATACCTCCAGCCTGATGGTGCTCCTGTCCATCCTGGTGGTGGATTCGCGCCTGGTAATGGGCGTCTTCTTCGTCTGCTTCCTTCCCTTGCTTTTCCTATCCGTAAAGTTGGACGGCCGCGAGCCGCGCCTGGAGCGCCTGGCTTGGATCACGGGCATCACCTTGAGCTTAGGCGTGGCTTGGATCAACCTGCCGGAAATGCAACTGCATAAGATGGCGGCGGCCCTCTCACCGTCTTCGCCCGGGTTCCTTCCCTGGGCCTGGGCTTCCGCTTGGCGCACTTGGCTTTCCGCGCCCCTGTTGGGTTGCGGGATAGGAGGATTCCGCTTTGCGGTGGTGGAGCACCAAGGCGTGTGGATGGCGAGCGCGAGCGATGCGGGCCTGCCTGTGCTTTTCCATGCCCAGAATCATTACCTGGAAACCCTGGCCGAAGGCGGCGCCGCGTACCTTGGCCTGGAAGTGCTTTTGCTATCGGGAGCCGGGTGGGGTTTCGCCCGCATCTACTACCGCGAGTGGCGCTTGGAAGCCAAGTACGCGTTCTTCTCGCTGGCGGCTTTGTCCATGCTGGGAATGTTCTGCCCCATCCTGGAAATGGCGCCCGCGCGCATCGCCTATTGGGCGCTTATCGGCTACGGTTGGTCCTTCCTGGTCGCGGGGCTCCCCGCGCAGCCTTTCAGCTTCACCGCCAAGGCCCTGGCTGGCGGCGCGCTGGCTTCGCTCGTCTGCCTGCACCTGTGCCTGCGCGCGCCCGAGATCCTGTCCGAACGCGAGTACGTGAAAGCGGTGGAAGCTGCCGAAGGCAATCCCAAGCTCTGGACCGAACACCTGGTGGAAGCGCTGCGGCTGAACCCCGGCAATGAGGACGCCAACTACGGGTACATCAACGTGCTGGCGGACTTCCGCCGGGAAGGGGACGCCATCAAGCTCATCAACTACGTGCAGACGCTGGCGCCGGACGCAAAACGGCGCGAAGAAACCCTGGCGCGCGTATACGCCACGTTGGACAGGTACGATTCGAGCGCCAAGTACGCCTCCTCCTTGCTGCAATGGTATCCCAACCATCTCCCGGCCATGGAGATCCTGATGGAAGCCTATTCCCGCCAAGGCCTTTGCTTGCTGGTCGACTCGCTGCGCGCGGCTTCGTTGTCCCTGGAAAGCGAATACCCCCTTCCGCCATCCCAGGATTACACCATCTCCAGCCTGGATAGCCTGTTCCGCACCAATAGCGAAGTCCTCTTCCTGCAACGCTGGTTCGGCGGCAAAAGCCTGCGCCGGAAATTCGTGGAACGCCGGCTGTACGCCTATAACCAACGTTTCCGCAACCATGATCGCATGATCTTCCTCAAGGAAACCCGCTGCCCGGGGCAGGAAGATGCGTCCGTCAAGCCCACCCGCCAGTCCCGGCCCCGTATGCTTTACCGGGGATGGGGATAGACCTTCGGCCTTAGCGGAGGCCGTGGACCGCTCTCCGGACATAATGCTATTTTCCTGCTACCGGATGATATTCCGGAGGAGGGTGCGATCCCGTGGACGAAAATGCGCGCATGGCTTGGATACGCGGAGGCGCCGTCGCTTCCCTGGCTTTGGGGGTAGGGTTCGCGCTTGTGCGGCGCTGGAAAACCGCCCGCATCTTCACCGGCATCGGCGCCGCTTGCGCGCTCGAATGGCGGGAAGCCCGCATGGCCCGGCTGGTCGGGACCTTGCTCACCAAAGCCGGGCGGAAAGCTTGACCCGGACGGATCCCGGAGCATCCCATTCTCCGCCGTTTACCGGCTTCACTGAAAAGGACCGCGCCCAACTCCGCGCCCACGGTGTCAGCGAAGCCCGCGCGCTGGCGCAACTGGAGATTTTCCGGAAAGGGCAAACGCATACGCGCCTGGAGCGCGCTTGCACATTGGGCGACGGCATCGAAGCCTTGCATCGCGGTGATCTGCCGGTTCTGATCGCGGCCCATGCCGCCGCCGCCGCGCAGGGGCGCGCGCTGCAATTCGTTCCCGCTTCGGGCGCGGCCACGCGTATGTTCAAATCCCTTACCGCGGTGATGCACCGGCCCGCGCAAGCCTCTTTCTCCGAGCTGGAAAAATCCGCCGCGCAAGACGGGGAAGCCCGGGAAACCATCGCCTGGTTCCACGGTCTTCGGCGCTTCCCGTATTACCCCGCTTTGTCCGCAGCCCTGGCGGCAACAGGAAAGGACCTGGAGGCTCTCATCGCCGCGCGCGATTACGGGCCCATCCTGGAGCGTCTGCTCTCGCCGGGCGGCCTGAATTATTCCGAAAGGCCCAAGGCCCTGATCCCGTTCCACTCCTATGCGGGGGGCGCGCGTACTTCCCTGGAAGAGCACCTGGCCGAGGCGGCGGAACTGGTCCGGGACGGGGAAGGCATTTGCCGTTTGCACTTCACCGTCTCGCCCGATCATGAGCGGGACATTCTGGCGGCCCTGGAAAGCCAGCGTGGCCTCTATGCCGCCGCCGGAATCCGTTTTGAGACGGGCATATCCCGCCAGCAACCCGCCACCGATACGCTGGCCGCGGCGCCCGGGAACGATCCCTTGCGTAACGCGGATGATACCCTTTGCTTCCGCCCGGGCGGGCACGGGGCCTTGCTGGAAAACCTTTCCGGCACCGGCGGGGACATCGTCTTCATCAGGAACATCGACAATGTGGTGCCGCAACGCCTGCGCGCCCAAGTCCTGCCCTGGCGGCAGGCCATGGGAGGCCACCTGGTCCGGTTGCGGGAAAGGATTTGCGCTTACCTGGATCGTCTCCGCGCCGCGCGCGCTTTGCTACCCGCCGACGGCCTTCCGGACCCGGGTGGTCTTGACGCAAACGTGGCCGGCCTGGCGGAAGAGATCGCTCGCTTCACCGAAATGGAACTGCGCGTATTCGCCCCGGAGGCAATGCGAACCGCTCCCACCGAGCCGGGCGCCTTGGTCCGGCTCCTGGACTATCTGATCGGAACCTTGGACCGGCCCCTGCGCGTCTGCGCCATGGTCAGGAACCAAGGCGAACCGGGCGGGGGCCCGTTCTGGGTGCGGGCCAAGGACGGATCCATGCGCCCTCAAATCGTCGAGTCCGCCCAAGTGGACATGGCGGACGCGCGGCAGCGCGCCATTGCCGCGTCGGCTACCCATTTCAATCCCGTGGACCTGGTCTGCGCGCTGCGCGATACCCAAGGCCGCCCTTACCCGCTGCGGGATTTCGTAGATGAGGAAGCCTGTTTCATTACCTCCAAATCCAAGGACGGCATGATGGTGAAAGCTTTGGAACTGCCGGGACTTTGGAACGGCTCGATGGCCTACTGGAACACCGTGTTCGTGGAATTACCGGTGGCCACGTTCAACCCGGTGAAGACGGTGAACGATCTCTTGCGGGAAAGCCATCAGGGAGTGGCCGGGGAGTAGACCGGGCGGGGATTCGAGAGAGAGAGGCGCATTCAATCGGATATCAGACGAAGCGCCTATAATCGCACCGCGGCGCCGGATTCCATTCCGCTTCCCCGGCTCTCTTCTTCGTTCGCCGGCAGCGAGAAATAAGTAATCGAATTATTCGCTATGGCCCAACTCCGGAATTTCTCCGCGGAGTCCTTGTCGCTGTCGAAGCGCCAATTGGGCTCGCCTGCGTATTGCTTGTCCTCGTTGAACCAAACGAATACGCGCACGTCCTTGTCCGCATTGAAATGGCTGAAGAAATCCTGGATCCATTGCGCCTTCCCGGGCCCTTCCGCGCAGCCGATTTCCGTGATCCAAAGGGGCTTGCCGGGAAAATGTTCCTTGAGGCCGTCCAGGGACGCCTGGAACACGTCCCGGAAGGACTTCCACTTGTGGTTGCGCGAATGCGTGTCCCCGAAGTTGTACCCGTCCAGTCCCACCACGTCCACGTATTTGTCGCCGGGATAATAGGGCACGATGTCCGCCTTCACGGTGCGATCGTCCCAAATCACGTTGGCGCTGAAAACCCATTTCACGTTGCCGGCCTTTTCTTCGTGGAAAATCCTCCAGGCCCGCTTCCAGGCCTTGGTGAACTTATCCGGCTGTTCGCCCCATGCCATCCAATCCCCGTTCATCTCGTACCCGAAACGGTAATAGATGGTCTGATGGGAAGCGCGGGCTTCTTTGGCGAAGCGGCGGAAATACCCGTCCCAGCGCCCCGCCAGGATGGAGTCCAAAACGTGAAAATCATCACGATGGGAATAGCTTTCCAGCTCCTGGCTGAGCACGGTCTTGATATTGCGCTCGGCGTTGTAATGGATGATGTCCTTGGGAAAGCCCATGTCCTTATCCACGAAATACATGGCGTAGGTGGGGCTGGTCCCCAAGGCGTTGATTTCGCTTTCCAATCCCGCTTGGTAGGTGGAGTCCTTGTTCCACTGGTAGATGCCGAAGGCCTTGGCGTCGTCCACCATGGCCTGATCCGCGGAGGCGGTGGCGGCGGCTTTCTCCGCGGGCGCGCGATCGAGGCAGCCGGTGAGCAGGGGCAGAAGCGTGAAAGGGATTGCGAAGGATGACGGGCGCATTGATTTTATTATAGAGCGGGGCATACGGGTTTTCCAGTTTTCAAATGGCCCAAAAAGCCCAAGGCGGCGCCGGGTTACCCGTATCCCCGCGGATGCGGAGGGAGAGGGGCGATTCGGGACGGATAACGCGGCCGGGCCCGGACAAGGCCCGATGGGAACGAAGTTAAATTACCAACCCCGGAAAGAAATCCGCATGGCAGAGCGGAACTAGAAGAAGTTTTGACCGAGCCTTGACCGCAGCCGCGTCAGCGGGCGATGGGACAACCGGCGTGCAAGCGCAGCCCCGGAGGAGGATGGTCTCCGCTGCGCAGGTTTTTCTTCTTGATGCGCCCCACGTCGGCGCATCCGGACAGATGGTACACCTGGGAATTCGCGCTCCAGGCGTATCGGCCTTCGGGAGGCCGGCTCGCGCGGGAATGCCGTGGCTCGGAAACCTTTCCGCCAGGGCCTTCCGCGCCGTCTCTTATCGAATCCGCCTGGCGGAAGAAATCGTCCCTGTCCTCATGCCAACCCTGCGGCGGCCTGGCGGGAGGCACGGCCCTGATCTTCGCGTCCGGATCGAGCGCCCGATTGAGGGAGAACGCCAGGCGCACGCCCGCCAGCTTAATCTGACCGAAGATGGCGGCGGTGGCCGCATTCACGTAGTCCTTGTCCAGTTGCACCTTGATCCCCTTGGGGATGGGCCGGCCGCGCAGCAGGTAGCATGCGGCCGACTTGGCATGGGTCCCGTCGGTCCATTGCGCAACGGTACCGGAGGCGTTGCGTTCGATGAAACCGGGATCGGCGGCGATCTCCCTTTCCAGCATCCCGCGCAAACTGTCCGTGGAAAGATGCAACCGCTCCAACAGGACGAAATCCCAAACCGCATGCAGGTTGTAGCTGCGCCGGTTCACTTTGACCTGGTCGAGGTTGCCGCCTTTGTCGTGATCTTCGCCTACGTGCAGGGGCTGGTGCAGATCGCCCACCAGATGCACCACCCATTTCAGGGCCTCCTCACGCGCGTACCTTTCCGAAGCGGGATCCCCGAGGATGGCGAGCTCGCGGGTGAGAGCCTTAACCACGTCGACGGAATCCGCATGGGCGGGATCATAGCGCGTCTCCGCGATCTGGATGGTCGCGTAATGCCACGGCCGCGTTTCCGGACGTAGCATGCGGATGTCGTCGGCCCAGGTGGAAACGGAAGCCAGGGAAACCGCACCGCCGCCGGGCCCCAGGATTTTCTTCACGGCGGCCTTGGCTCCGGGCGTGAGCATGTCTTCCGCTATCGCGGCTATCACCTGGTGCCCCTGCGCTCCCCAGGCGCAAGCGGGCGGGGGCGCCCAGAAAAGCCAGGCCAGGATGGGGGCCCAAGCCGAAAGGAAATGGAACGGATTGCGGTGCGATGCCATGGTGGTTTCCGAGATGTTGCGCCGGAAAGGCTCTGGGGTAACGGCTAAGATACCTCTACTCCTCGTCCGGGGCCTGGGGAAGAAATGCCCCTGAGGGTCTCTTTCAAGGTACTGCCGGAATTACGAGGAGCCTGGGAGGTGGATCACAATCCACCTCCCAGGCTGAGTTGAATGGGCCGTTATTACCCGCGCAACGGACACCACTCGAGGGACCACTAAGATAAGATTTTGGGCAACGATTGCAAGCGGGTTCGCGGGAGCGGGTTTTTATTTATCCCGGATTTGACCTAATTTCAGTTCACTTGGAGCGGCGATGGCACCGGAAGGAAACCGTTCCGCGAAAAGAGTCTAAATTTAGGAATCGTTAACCAGATCCCTTTCCGGAAAGACACCGTGGACGACAAACAACGCGTAGGCCTGGAAGCGGCGAAAGCAGTCAAGGAAGGTATGGTGGTGGGCTTGGGCACCGGATCCACCGCCACCTTTTTCCTCCGGGAATTGGCCCGCCGCATCAAGGAAGAGAACCTTTCCGTGCAATGCGTAGCGAGCTCTTTCGCTTGTTCCTTGCTCGCCAAGGCGGAAGGCGTGTCCTTGCTTTCCGCGGATCAAACGGACCGCATCGATCTCTATGTCGACGGCGCCGATGAGGTCTCGCCGGAAAAAGGCCTGATCAAAGGCCGCGGCGCCGCCATGGTGGGCGAAAAACTGCTCGCGGAAGCCTGCGGCAAATTCATCGTCATCGTGGACCAGGGCAAGTTGGTGGAAAAGCTGGGGCGGAAATTCCCCGTCCCGGTGGAAATCATGCCGGCCGCAGTCAGCCTGGTGCGACCCGGCATCGAAGCCTTAGGGGGCAAGCCGGCCCTGCGCCTGGCCCCCGGGGGAAAGGATGGTCCCGTGGTCACCGACAACGGCAACCTCATCCTGGACGTCACGTTTCCGGCCGATCCCGATTGGCACGCGCTGGATGCGGGACTCAATGCCCTGCCCGGCGTTGTGGGGCACGGCCTGTTCCTGCGTTATGCCAAAAAATCCACCGTGCTGGTCGGCCATCCCGGAGGCGTGCGCGTCCTCGCCTGAGGCCCGAAGGTAACATGCAAAAACTGTTCACGAATTTCCTCAAAGGCATCCTGATCCTGGCCCCCATGATGGTGACCGGCTGGGTGATCTTCACCGTGTTCCACAAGATCGACGGCTTGCTGGGCATCCCCATTCCCGGAATCGGGTTCATCGTCACCATCGTATTCATCATCATGGTGGGCGCGCTGGCTTCCAACATATTCTTCACCCGCATCTTCGATTATTTCGAAAAGGTTTTGACGCGGTTGCCGGTGGTCAAGCTGCTTTACTTTTCCATCAAGGATCTGATCGGCGCGTTCGTGGGCGAAAAGAAGATGTTCAACCGGCCGGTGATGGTGGAACTGGCGCATCTGCCCTTGGCTCTGGAGAATCCCCCCGCCCCGGCCGGCAAGGATATCAAACTGCTCGGCTTCATCACCTCGGATACCCTGGAATTCCTGCCGGAAGCCGGCGATCGCGTGGCCGTCTACATGCCCCAGTCCTACAACATGGGCGGCTACATGATGCTGGTCCCCAAAGAGCGCATCACGCCGCTGGCCTCGGCGGAAAGCGCCAAGCTTTTGGCATTCATCGTGTCCGGCGGAGTGGCGCGCGGGAACTCCTGAGGGTATCTTGATCAGGCCCATGCCGACGCCTAAGCAGCACGCCCCAGTTTCGATCCGGTCCCTCTCGGCCTCCGCCTTTGCCTTGGCCTGCTTTGCCGCGGCCCTTTCGCAGATCGGCGGTTGCCGGCCATCCGGGCAAGCCTCCGGATCCCCGCAAGCGGGAAAATCCGATCGGGACGCGCGCGGCGAGCAAGGGATTCAAGGCGATGGAAACGATCGCGGCCGGCAAGACGATGGCGGCGGGGGGACGCCGGGATCCGCCGCAGGGCGGGCCGCACGCGGGGGCGATATCGTATTCGATTCCCTGCCCCCCGAATCCAAGCCGCGCCTGCCGCCCGGTCTGAGGGATTTCCAGCAGATCTTCGCGGATGTGGCCGAGAAGGCCATCCCCGCCGTGGTCAGCATCTACAGCGAGCGCAACATCGCGCTGCCGGAGAACGCCTCCCGCTATGACGACTTCCTCGACAATGGACCCTTTCAATACTTCTTCGGTCAGCCCAACGCCAAGCAGCCCCCGCCGCGGCCGCACAAGGAAACCGGCTTAGGCTCCGGCGTCATTATCAGCCCATCCGGATACATCCTCACCAACAACCACGTGATCGAGGGCGCCGATTTGATAAAAGTGCAGCTCTACGATGAAGTGGAATATGTGGCCACCATCGTGGGCACGGACAAACCCTCGGACATGGCCGTCATCAAGATCAAGGCCAAGAATCCGCGCCTGCCCACCCTGCCTTTGGGCAATTCGGAAAAGTTGCGCATCGGCGAATGGGTGCTGGCGGTGGGCAATCCTTACGGCCTCTCGCATACCGTTACCACCGGCATCATCTCCGCCAAGGGCCGCAAGAACACCGGCATCAACAGCTACGAGAACTTCCTGCAGACGGACGCGGCCATCAATCCGGGCAATTCCGGCGGCGCCCTGATGAACCTTTCCGGCGAGCTCATCGGCATCAACACCGCCATCTTCTCGCGCAGCGGCGGCTACCAGGGCATCGGCTTCGCCATCCCCATCGACATGGCCAAGAAGATTACGCAGGATCTCATCCGCGACGGGGAGGTAACGCGCGGATGGCTGGGGGTTTCCATCCAACCCCTGGATCCGGAACAGGCCGAAGACGCCAAGCTGGGCGAACATCCGGACGGCAAGTCCCTCCACGGGGCGCTGGTGGGCGGGGTGGTGCCCGGCAGCCCGGCGGATAAATCCGGCCTCAAGCGCGGGGATATCATCACCAAGGTCGGCGATTTGGAAATCAAGGACGCCAACGATCTCCTCAACCGCATCGCCCTGCTCGTGCCCAACGAATGGGTGGAAGTGTGGGTCCTGCGGGAAGGCATCACCCTGAACTTCAAGGTACGTATCGCCAAACGCGACGAGAAGCGGCTGGCCGGCACCGGAAAGGGCGGCGAAGGGGGCGAAGACGCGGCCAACATGGGCGCTTCGCCGATAGTGGGCGTGCGCGTGGAAGGGCTGAGCAAGGGCCTGCGGGAGCGCTTCGGGTTGGACAAGGCCCTGACGCGCGGCGTGGTGGTCACCGCGGTGGAAGCGGAAGGCCGGGGCGCAGCGGCGCGTATCCGCGAAGGCGATGTCATCCTGGAAGTCAACCGCGTCGCCATCAAGGACGTGGAAGACTTCCGCGCGGCCATGGACCAGGCTAGTAAGGGAAACAAAATCCTGGTGCTGGTGAACCGCAAAGGCAATAGCTTCTTCCTCACCTTGTAGTCGTTCCCGGCCGCCAGGCAAATCCCGCCCGGGTGGGAATATTGTGCCTCCCAATGTCTTTCCCCGCACGCCGGCTCTACCGCTATGGTCCAAATTAAGCCATTGGAGTTTCTGGCACTTCATTTGCTTTTTTGCGGTCTTTTCAGGTCGGACGCCAGGGATTGGCATCCGGTTTCCGCCCAGGGAGGGTCGCATGTCCAGAATCAACCACAATATCACGGCTATGATCACTAACGGTTCGCTAAGCGAAAGCAACGGCAACCTGGCGAAATCCCTGGAGCGTTTGTCCACGGGCATGCGCATCAACCGGTCTTCGGACGACGTGACCGGCCTTACCCTGTCCGAGAAGATCCGCCTCCAGGTGCGCGGCACGGCCGCGGCCCTGCGCAATACCAACGAAGGCTCCGCCTTGCTGAACATAGCGGAAGGGGCCTGCGGCCAGGTTTCCGACATCTTGCAGCGCATGCGCGAGCTGGCCATCCAATCCGATACGGACAGCATGGGCACCACCGAGCGCTCCTTCACCAATAACGAATTCCAATCCCTGATGTCGGAAATCCAACGTATTTCCCTGAGCACCAAATACAACGGCATGACCCTGCTGGATGGCGCTTCCGGCTCTTTCGGGACGATGGGCGGAAACAGCTGCATCCTGCACATCGGCGCGGGCATCAACTGGGGTAACACGCATGGTACCAACGACACCTTGCAGGTGAATATCCTGCCCTTAACCTTGGGAGCGCTGGGCTTGCCACCCGGCCTTATGTCCATCACCAGCCGCGAAGGGGCCTTTGCCGCCATCAGCGCCGTGGACTCGGCCATCCGCACCGTCAGCACGGTCCGTTCGGACCTGGGCGCAGTCATCAATCGGCTGGATCAAGCCGCGCAAAACCTGGAAGTCCAGGACACCAACCTCACCTCGGCCGAATCCTCCATCCGTGACGTCGACTTTGGCCTGGAAATGACCGAATTCACGCGCAACCAGATCCTCACCCAAAGCGCCACATCCATGCTAGCGCAAGCCAACCAGGCCCCAGGGCGGGTGCTGGAACTCTTGAAATGATCCGGACGGTAAGGGATAATGGATGACTCGGAAGGAAACCGTTTCGGAATGAAAGCTACCCAACACATCACCTCCAGCGGACTGCCCTGGACCGAGGATCAAGTCATCCACTTTCCCGTGGGGTTGCCGGGATTCGAGAACGCCCGCAAGTTCATCATCATGTCCGTGCCGGAGCACCAGCCTTTCCATTGGATGGAATGCGTGGACGATGGCAACGCCATCCGTTTCGCCATCATCAACCCGCTTTCCTTCCGTCCCGACTACCAGCCTAAAATCAAGAAAGAGGAGTTGGCCTCCCTGGAGATCAAGGATCCCAAGGAGCTGCTGCTCTACGTCATCGTCACCCTGCGGACCCCGCTGATGGAATCCACCGCCAACCTGATGGGGCCCCTGTTCATCAACATTCGGGAAAAGGTGGGCAAGCAAATCATCATCGAGAACGACGCTTATTCGTTGCGGGAACGGATCATCCCCTGATGCTGATCCTTACCCGCAAGGTGGGCGAATCCATCCGCATCAACGACAATATCTGCATTACCATCATGGACGTGGACGGGAAGAACATCAAAATCGGCATCGATGCTCCCAAGGAAATTTCCATCCATCGCGAAGAAGTGTTCAAACGCATCAAGGAAGAGAACCAGAAGGCCGCCGGAGGCGGGGACGGGGACTTGGGAGCGCTGTCGGACTTGTTCAAGAAGAAGTGAAGGGGCAATCGCAACCGAGCCCTTTACAAAGCGCCCACATTGGGGTTTCCTCAGGCCTGCCTGCCCGGCAAAGCCGAGCCGCGGCGACCGGTGCGAATCGCGACTGCGGCTTTTCGGCCTTGCGGCCTTACTTCCCCGTAAAGACCAGCTTCTTGGTCATTTCGCCTTGGGCGGTGCGGACCGTGAGGTAGATGAAGCCCGTGTTCATGCCCAAGAGGGGCACCGCTTCCATGGGGCCATTCGAATCCAGGTGATAAACCTGCTGCCCCCGCGAGTTGTAGACGAAAATGGCGGCGGGGCGGTTGAGGTAGACGCGTAAAATGGTCTGGGCGATGAACGCGTCCGCCAGGATGGGCTTGGGGGCGGGAGCGGCTTGCGTTTGCGGAGCCGACGTACCTTCCGGGTTACCTTGGGCGGGGGCGCCTTTGGGGGCGGAAGCCTGGATAAGCGGAATCGCCTTGGCCTTGCCTGCTTTGGCCGGAAAAACGGAAATCGCTTTGGCGGGATACGTAACGGTTGGATTGGAACCGGCCCATGCCACGGATGCGGCCCACAAGGAGAGCCCCCCCAACGTCCATGCAGTGATCCTCTTCACCATGCTCCATTATGCCTTTAACTGATCGGGAATACTAGTTTCCCGACGAAGTTTTTTGTATGGCCGGAGTTTTTAAGGCCTGGCGGGACCGTTCTTGCCGGTCTCCCCGCGCTTGGAACTGCCGGTTTCCGGACGCTTCTTTCCTTCGGAAAACAAGCTTTTCAACAAGTCGGATGCGTTTTCGGAATAAAAGGAAAAGTCGTGCTCGCCTTCCGGAAAGTAATGGAGATGGGAATTGGGATAGAGGGTTTCCCACCGCTTCAGATACGGGATCACCTGGTCCGGGGGGAAAAGACGGTCCCGCCCGCCTTGCAGGAAATCCCAACTGCCCCGGCCGAACCGCGCCTGACTGGCAAGCGCTTCCAGGGGAAGCACCAGTTGCGGCGCGCTGGAGATGAGGATCCGGCGGTGCAGCTCCCGCTTCCCCTGGAGACTGTAAGCGATGACACCCAGGTTGCCGTCGGATACGCCTACCAGGTTGATATCCTTGCCGTCGAATGCGTAATGGGACGCGATATATTCGATGAGTGCGTCGATGTGGGCGATGCCTTGGGGCGTGGGCCATTCCTGCCCGCCGAAGGCGGAGGGGCTGGCCAGGATATATCCGTCTTCCGCAACGAACGGGATGAGAGCGCGATGCGCCTCCAGGCCTTTCTCCCGGTTCTGGCTGCGCATGCCGCCATGCAGCCAAATGATAAGGCCCGGTTTGCGGAGCCGCTTCCGGTTTGGCGCGGAGTAAGGCAAGGTGATGCCGCAGGCATTGCTGTCCGGGCCCAGATAGATGTGCAAGGCGGCGGGGGCCGGGCCGGACGCCGTGTCGGCGGCGGGCCGCGCTTGGGTAACGGGCATGTTACCAGAGGCGTGGATGCCGCCGTGGGCGGCGATGTTTCCGGAAAGGAGGGATAGCCCCGTCAGCGTATTAAAAAAAAACCGACGCGGCATGGCCTTAAGATAGCCATATCCGCGCCGGCGGTGCGGTCCGGGCAAGTTGAACCTGGTCTAATTGTCCTCGCCCTTACCGTCCTCGTGGCGGTCCCTGAATTGCTTGCGGTCCTTCTCCATCTCTTCCCGCCAGGCCTTGTGTTTCTCCATCCATTCGTCCTGGAGTTCCATAAGCTTGGCATGCTGTTCCGACGTGAGGCTGCTCAGTAATTGGGTTATGTTTTCCACCTTCTGGAGCGTCATCCGCTTATCCACGTCCGCGATCTTTTCGGCCAGCTTGATCGCATCCGCTTTCTTGACCGGGTAGGTGCTGAGGAGATTCTTCAGATCCAGTTCCAGCATGGCTTTCTCGCTGAAGAGCTGGATCTTCTTTTTCTGGGAAGCCAGCCGGTCTTCCTTCAGTTTCCGTTCCTGATCGGGGGCAAGGTGCAGTTCGCGGAGCATGTGGGGATTGAATTCCATACCCATGCCGCCGGGTCCGCCCGGGCCACCGGGGCCCCCCGGCCCGCCAGGCCCGCCCGGACCGTCATGGAAATCCCCAGGCTGCGCTTGCACGGACATGCCCAGGGACAGGGCCAGCGCGGCGCCCATTCCCAAGGCCCGCCATCCTCGCCGGGCGCGGACCTGAACGCTCCGGGGACACCCGGAAGCATTGCTCGGATTGTTGCGTTTCATAAAACCTCCTCGGCCTCTTCGGCCTCCATATCCACTTCACCAAGATCCGCATGCCATCCCAGCAAGTCCGGATCGACCAGGTCCAATTGTTCCGCGCTCTCGGCCATCGCGCTCGCGCTTGCCGCCGGAGACGCCGCTACCTGCTTGGGTTTGGCTTTAAGGAAAATCCCCAACCCCAGCAAACCGACTGCCAAAACCACCGAAGCCGCCAACCGCAGGAAAGGGCTAGGCCATGAAACCATTCCCGCGGCCGCGCGTCCGGGGCGTAATTCCAACCGCTCCGCTATCCGCTCCCAAAGTTGCGGGGTAGGCTCCAGGCGTTCCGCCTCCTGGAAAAGCCGCCCGTACCCGGGCGCTCGTTCAGGCTTTTGCTTTTTCATAGTTGGCCTCTTTTTCCAGGTACGCTTTGACCCGGTCCCGCGCCCGCGACAACTTGGACTTGAGGGTACCTTCCGGCAATCCGAAAATGTCCATCAGCTCCTTGAGGGGCACGCCCTCGCCTTCTTTGAGCCAGAGCAACGATCGCGTTTCCGGGTCCAGGACCGCGAGGGCTTTGGCCAAAAGGTCCGAAAGCTCCACCGAGGTGCCCATACCGCGCGGGGATAGGATTTCGATGTTTTCCCATTCCAGTTTGTTCCGATTTCTCGACTGCTGCAAACGATTGAGGCACATATTGTGCGCCACCCGGTACAGCCAGGTTCCCAAAGCGCTTTCGCCCCGGAACTCGGAGATGATGGAGGGGAGCTTTACGAAAAGATCCTGCAGCACGTCCTCGGCCTGTTCCCGGGAAAGCAGGATCCGGAAGCATTGGTTCAGGACGCGTTGGGAGTATGTCCGGTAAATCCACTGTAATCCCTCCAACCGGCCTTCGCGCAGTTGCTCGATGCTTTGCTTTTCCGGACCGAACCAGTTCACCATACGCGCATCGGTTCGATCGATTCCAGGGTCTGAAAAACGGGTACCAGGATAATCTACACTCCCGTCCGGCCCGAAGGGAGCCGGAGAACCTCTCGCGCTTTTCCGCTTCGGCCGTATATGCAAATTTAGACCCGCCACCCCGGATGCGGGTTCCCGAATTATTCCCTCCCCGGTACCGCTCATTTTCCGTTATCGGAAATGCGAATCTTGAGACGGATTTTTGGGGGTTGAGCCGCGATACTCCCGATGGAAATCCCGGCAGCCGCTTTGGGCGGATGGAAAAAGCCCTGACCCTCCCGTTATCGCGGACATAAATTCGATAGCGTGCAGACTTCTGCGCGGGTACAATGGTGGAAGCCGTCAGGATGCGGGAATTGGCGCGCACAGGGCCCCCCCGCGGTCGCCGCGGCGGAAATAAACAGGAGGACAAGGATGGACAGACGAACCATGTTGGCCAAGGCATCGGGTTCAGCCGCCGCGGCGGACTCCGCGTTCGCCAAATACGCCAACGCCGCCTTGCCCAAGCGCGCTGCCGTGGCCGCGGGGCTGGAGCCCTATGCGGGCGCCTGGGACAAACGCCACGCCTCGCATGTGTTGAGGCGGGTCCTGTTCGGCTATTCCAAAGCCGACCTGGACTTGGCCCTCACGCTTTCCCCCGGCGCCTGCGTGGACGCGTTGTTGGATGCGCCCGCCGAGAGCTTGCCGCCGCCCATCTCCACCGACGCGAACGATACGGGCGTGGCCGTAGGCCAGACCTGGACCACGGCCGCCTACGATGGTAACTTCAACGGTACCCGGCAACGCTCGCTCCAGAATTGGTGGATGGCGCTGATCCTGGGGCAGAAGTTCTCCCTCCGGGAAAAGATGATCCTGTTCTGGCACAACCATCTGGCCACGGAACTGGATGTGGTGGGTGATCCCCGTTACGCATACCTGCACCAACTCCTGTTGCGCAAGAACGTGATGGGCAATTTCAAGGACCTGGTCCGGCAGATCACCGTTGACCCGGCCATGCTGCAATATCTGAACGGGGACAGCAACACCAACGCCAATCCCAACGAGAATTACGGACGCGAGCTCCAGGAACTGTTCACCGTGGGCAAGGGCCCGGAAATCGCGGCCGGCAACTACACCAACTACACGGAAGAGGACGTGAAGGCGGCGGCGCGCGTGCTTACGGGGTGGCGGGACGTGCGCGATACGCCTACGGCGGAATTCCAGGAGAAGAAGCATGACGCCAAGGACAAGGCCTTCTCGGCCGCCTACGGAAACACGGTCATCGCCGGGCGCACGGGGCCGGACGCGGGCGCGGCGGAGTTGGACGATCTCATCGCGATGATCTTCGCACAGGCGGAAACGGCCAGATACTTCTGCCGGAAACTGTACCGGTACTTCGTCTATTACGCCATCGACGCCACCGTGGAAGCGAATGTGATCGCACCGCTGGCGGATCAACTGGTAAAAGCCGGGTTCGAGGTGAAACCTGTATTGGCCACCCTGTTCAAGAGCGCGCATTTCCACGATGCGGCCAATATGGGCTGCCAGATCAAGACTCCCGTGGACGTGGTGGCCGGTACGCTCCGGCAATTGGCCATCCCTTTGCCGGACGGTTCGGACCCGGTGAAACAATACGCCCTGATGGCCTTGATGGTGGGCGAGGCCGCGCGCATGCAGCAGGAGATTGGCAATCCCCCCAATGTGGCTGGCTGGTCCGCTTATTACCAAAACCCGGTCTTTTACGAAGTGTGGATCAACTCGGATACCTTGCCGCGCCGCGTGCAGTTCACGGACAAGCTGGCTTCGGCAAAGGGTTACGGATATTACACGGACAAATCCTTCCTTTCCGCCGACGTACTGGCGCTGGCGAACGCCACTTCCAAACCGGGCACGGTGGATGCGCTGGTTTCCGACTTGGCCGCCATTCTCTACCCCATCACGCTTACCGACGTGCAGATCAAGTACCTGAAGGACGTGATGCTGGCGGGCGTGCCCGAGTACGAGTGGGGCGTGGAATGGGACGATTACGCGGCCGCGCCTACCGACCCGCTCAAGATCAAGCCCGTGGAGACGCGCTTGCGCGCCTTGTTCGGGGCCATGATGCAGATGGCGGAGTTCCAATTATGCTAACGGGGGATACCGGCATGGACAGAAGAAGATTCTTGAAGCTCGGCGCTTCGGCTTGCGCCATCCCGTTCGCCTCCGGCAAACTCAGCGCCAAGGCGTACGGCATGGATCCGCTCGCCAACCTGGCGGCCTTGGCCGGGAACGATCGCGTCCTGGTGGTCATCCGCCTGGACGGCGGCAACGACGGCCTCAACATGGTGCTCCCGTTGGATCAATACGCCAACCTGGCCAAGGCGCGCGCCAACATCATGATCCCGGAAAACAAGGCCGTGAAGCTCACCGCCGCCACTGGCCTGCATCCGGCCCTATCCGGCCTGGCCAAGCTGTACGCGGACGGCAACCTGCGCATCATCCAGTCCGTGGGCTATCCCAACCACAACCAGAGCCATTTCCGATCCACGGATATCTGGTTCTCGGCCTCCGACTACAACCAGGTATTGACCACGGGGTGGCTTGGACGTTACCTGGAAACCATCTACCCCAACTACCCGGACGGATATCCCAGCAAGGACTTCCCCGATCCGCCCGCCGTCCAGATCGGATCCTCGCTGTTCACCTTGTTACAGGGATCGTCCGTGCCCATGGGCATGGCGGTGGCCAACGCCACATCCATCTATTCCCTGGTGCCTTCCGGCTACGATACCGCGCCCGCCACGCCCGCCGGCCATGAGCTCACCTTCATCCGGCAGATGTTCACGGAAACTCAGAAGTACGGGGAGTCGATCAAGAAGGCCATCGGCGCGGCCGCCAACAAGTCCGGCTTGTATCCCGCCACCGGCAATACGCTTGCCGATCAGCTCAAGGGGGTAGCCCGCCTTATCGCCGGAGGCTTGCAAACCAAGGTCTACGTGGTTTCCCTGCACGGCTTCGACACGCACGCCAACCAGGTGTTGGCCGCGGACGTGACCACGGGTTCCCATGCGGCCCTGCTGACCAAACTGAACGACGCCATCGTGGCTTTCCAGGACGATCTGCGCCTGCTGGGACTGGATAACCGCGTCATGGGCATGACCATGTCCGAGTTCGGGCGACGCATCCTGTCGAACGCATCGCTGGGCACCGATCACGGCACCTCCGCGCCCCTCTTGGTTTGGGGGGCGGGCGTTTCCGGCGGCCTGCTGGGGAACAATCCCGCCATTCCGGATACGGTGACGGTCAAGGACAACATCCCCATGCAATACGATTACCGCTCCGTCTACGCCAGCATCCTCAAGGATTGGCTGGGCGTCTCCGCGGCGGATTTGCAAACGGTGTTGCTGAAGGATTTCCCCGCGTTGCCCATCGTGGGCTCGCCGGTTTTGCCGCGGGTCTCCGCAACCATGGGCGCCGAATTGGAGCAGAACTTTCCCAATCCTTTCCGCGGCGCTACCACGGTCCGTTACCGTGTATCAACCGGGATGGATCGCGTGCGCTTGCGCCTGTTCGACATGCGCGGAAACATGGTGCGCGTGGTGGTGGACGGGTTCCATGCGCCGGGAACCTATGCGCGCACGCTGGAAGCCGGGACCTTGAGCCCGGGAACCTATTTCTATCAGTTGGAAATGGGTGGCCGCACTTTGCAAAGGCCTATGGAGGTGATGCGCTGAACCTTGCCGTGGAACCGTTCAGGGACCGGTAGCCGAAACCAACGGCTTCTCTTGGCCGCCCGGCTCTTTGCCGCCCGGGCTGTGAGGCGCCGCCTTGTGGATGATGCGGTTGATGATGAACGCGGCGATCAGCGTGGTCCCTAAAGCGCACCCCAGGATGAGCCAGTTCCAAACGGTCAGCCCGGACGGATCCTCCAGCAGACCTTGGCCCACGTGCCCCACGTAGAGATAGAAGAAAATATCCGGAGTCAGGCCCAGGAAAGAGCTGACCAGATATTTCCGGAAATCGAGCTTGGGGATGGTGAAGAGATAATTGAGCACGGAGAAAGGCAGCAGCGGATTGAGCCGGATGAGGAAGACCAGCATGGGGCCCTGCTTGGAAATGGCTTCATAGATGGATTCGAAACGGGGATGATCGCGGCGCAGGGCCTCTACGCGCGTGCGCCAGAGCCGCTTTCCCACGCCGTACGTCACGGCGATGGAGGCGAGTCCGGAAGCCGCCACCAGCAAATAGCCCATCCAGAAACCGTATAAGGTGCCCGCCACCAGGATCAAACCGGAAACGGGAATGAAGAAGACGGAGGCGGTGATGAACAGAACCATGTAGGGAATGACGGCCAAGGGCCCCAAATCGCGGAACCAATCGATGGCATCCTCAAGGTGGTCCTTGAACGGGAAGAAAGCGTTGACCGCGATCACGGCGATGACAATCAGGCTGATGATCAGGATTTTCGATTTCATCGCGATTTGGATTCCGATCCGTCCCCTGACGGATAAACGCTAGGTCCGTTCCGGGAGAGGAACCAAGGTAGAAAATCCTTCCCAATGCCAATGGTTTCCGCTGGGTCACCGAGGGAGGTTCCGGCGTAAACCCGGGCGCATGGACGCGGCCGGATGCATGAAAGCGGGCGTAAACCGGGCCTCAGCGCCATCGATATAGGCAGGATGGGTGCTGGGCGCACCGATCGGGATGCGCCCGTGCGGAAACCCGAACTCGATCGCATCGGCAAAAGAACATCGGCGTCGTCGCCATCCCGCCCGCCTTGGCCAAGCCGCCCGCGGCCCCTTAGCCTCGGGATCCCGGGCATTCGCGCTAGCGGATGCCGGCCTTCCAATCCTCTTTGGAAAACGCCGGGACTTCCTGGCGCGTGCGATTCTCCGGATCGGAAGCGGCCCTTATCTTCCCGAAGGAGAGCGTTTCCGTGGGGCAGCTTTGCACGCAAGCGGAGCAGCGCACGCATTCCACATCGTTCATGGGCACGCCCTTGTTGGCGAAGTTCATGACATCGATGCCCATATGGCATACCTTGGTGCAGATGTTGCACGAGATGCATTTCTTCTTCTCCGCGAAGATGCGGAACCTGGAGAAGCGGCTGTAAATATGCATGATGGCCGCCAATGGGCAGCCGTACCGGCACCAGATGCGACCCGACAGGAAGAAATAGACGCCCAGCCCAAGCACGCCCGCGAAGAACGCATCGATGGATAATTTATAGAGGCCGTGCAAGGTATCGACCCAAGCCGGATGCGCGCCCATGCGATTGGTGAAATAGCCGAAGGCGGTGACGACCACGGCCCAGGCCAACACGAACTGGCCGATGCTGTCGAGCTGCTTGGGCGTCTTGCCGTGCGGTGCGCCGGTGCGGTATTCGTCGCCCAGGGTTTCCGCCATCCCGCCGCAACTGCAGATCCAGCCGCAATAGGCGCCCTTGCCCCATTGCCATACGATGAGGGCCAGGATGCCGAAGGTTTGCACGAAGGGGAACCAGGTCCAGAAGGCGCTGGTTCCGAAATCGTTCATGTCCAAGGGCCAGAAGAGGACCAGACCGAAGCAGGACCATTTGCCCGATGGGAAGATCTCCCGCATCACGTAGCCGCCGGCGGAAAAATGCGCTTTGATGAGCGGCTCGAAAAGGTGGAAGGGCAGCAGGAAAAGGAAGAAGACCTGCACGATAATCAGCGAGAGGACCTGGTAGCGGATATAGCGGCTTTTTTTGACGAGCATGCGACGCGCGCCGAAAAGGATGACTGTGAGGCTGTAGAAGAGGCTGTAATAATAGGTGGGCTCTTCCACCCAGCCGGCGTTGCGGCCCAAGAGGAAATGGAAATACATCCAGGTGAAGAACAGGGCCGTTCCGATGAAGTAGCCGTACTTGAGGCGGTTCCAGGCGGTCCCGAAATATTTGTCGCGCCGGCGGATCATCAAGGCCAGGGCGGCCGCGCCGGCAGCCAGGAAAACCAGCGAGCCGGCCCAGCCCAGGTAGAAGTTGAGCGATGAGTACCAGGAATAATGGTGTAATGACCAAGCCAGGCTCCCGGTGACGGCGGCCTTGAAGGGGCCGGTGAGGTAAGCCGTGAGGAAGCCGGGCAGGGAATGCGCTCCCTGGAACAGATCCCGCGCCGCGCCCGCTTTGCCGAAATAGAGCATGGAGAAGAAGCTGAGCATGGCGACCAGGAATACGTACCAGGAACGATCCTTCTGGCCCGCCAGGCGCAGGCCCGATCGCTTGAAGAAGGCCGTCGGCAATTCCCTGCCGATGAGCACGAACACCTCGTCCGTCTTCAGGGTCTTTTCGCCGGCCGGGGTCTTGAGAACGGTTTCGCCTGCGCCGATGGCCTTGGGCTGGGATTGGAACAGGGCTTCGATGAGCCCGGCCTGGCGCAGGAACTCGAAGCGCTCCAGGTTCTCCGGCTTGGGCCGGTCCAGCGACTCTTTGCGATAGGAGAGCTTGACCCGGTTGCCGGCTTCCGCCAAGGCGGCCGCGGCTTCCACCGCCGAATCACCGCCGCCTACCACCAGGATATCGCGGTCGCGATATTCCCCGGGATCGAAAAGGCGGTTGAACACGTTGGCCCGGCCTTCGCCCGGCACTCCCAGCTTGCGGGCATCCCCAGTCTTGCCGATGGCGACCACCACGCGCAAGGCCTGCAGCGGTCCCTGGTTGGTTTCCAATGTCAGGGTGCCGTCGCCGCTTTTGCCTCCCGATCCGGATCCCTGTCCGCGGCGGATGGCTTCCACGCGCACGCCCGTGCGGATCCGCAGTTCCTTGCCTGCGATCTGGCCGCGCAAATCCTCCAGCAGGGTTTCCTTATAACCGTCGCGGATGGAAAGCGCGGACTCTTCCCGGTAGCCGTCCGGCTTGGCCAGGATGGGTTTCCCCTTGGGAAAATTCTCGATAGTGCTGAACAGGCCGGAGGATTCCAGCACCTGGTAATCCAGTCCCTGCTTTTGGCATTCCAGCGCGCAAGCGATGCCGGCCGGGCCTCCGCCGATGATGACCACGTCGCGGACCTCCTCGCCTTTATCGCCACCCATGGCGTTCGGGGCCGCCGGCGCAGTTGAAGCGAGAGCGGCGGCCCCGCGCTTGCGGGCCGTGAAATCCGCATCGGCGAGGAGATGCCGCACCACTTTGGCGCCGCTTTCGGAAGCCATTTTCAGGAGCGGGATGCCGGTCAAATCGCCCACGATGTAGACGCCCTTGAGCGAGGACTGGAACTGGGCGTCGATTTCCGGATAGCGCTCCACCGTCCCCACGGGGTTGCCTTTTTGGAGCCAGCGCAGGTAAGGACCGACCAGGGGAATTCGCACGCAAACCTCGGGTGGGAAAATAGTTTATTCGGGGGATGAGTCGCGCGGGCGGGGAAAACGTTTCCGGCCCTTCCCGCCCTAGCTGGAGGCCGGTACGCGCGGATCGGCCAGGCCCCACTTTGCTACACTATGGGAATGGAAATCCTGCTGGTGCAAATGGCCATCGAACGCGGCAAGCCCGGTCTCAACCGCGCCAAGGTGCAATCCCTGACCGCCAACCTCAAGCTTACCGCCCCATCCCTGCTGGTGCTTCCCGAATTGTTCAGCACGGGCTTCCTGGACGACTCCGCCTTGCGGCCGGCGGGTGCCAAAGCCATGGCAGGCGTGGCCGGCGAGGATCGCGCGTTCCTGGCTTCCCTGGCGGCGAAACTGGGTTGCTGGGTGGCCGGCGCCACCGTGGAAGCCGGTCCCGCGGGCCCGGACGGAAACGGCGGCTTCCGCAATCTCAGCCTCATCTTCGCGCCGGACGGATCGGAACGCAACCTGTACCGCAAACTGCATCCGTTCAGTTACGGCGGGGAGGATCGCCTCTTCGCCAAGGGTAACGAAGTCGTTACCGTGGACATGGAAGGGTTCGTGGTGCAGCCCACCATCTGCTACGATCTGCGCTTTCCCGAGCTGTACCGGTCGGGTTCCCTGCGCGGCGTGCATCTGATCCTGGTCCAGGCCAATTGGCCCAAGGCGCGGCAATACCATTGGGATACCCTGCTGCGCGCGCGCGCCATCGAGAACCAGGCTTTCGTGGCCGGCGTCAATTGCACCGGCGCCCAGGACTCCTTGATCTTCGCGGGCGGATCGGCCATCCTTTCCCCCACGGGCGAACCTTTGGCGCTGGGCGAACAGGCGGAAGGCGTGGTGCGCGCCAAGGTGGACGTGGATGATTGCACGCAATGGCGGAAGCAGTTCCCGGCCTTGCGTGATCGCATGCCCTGGGATTTCTACGAGCCCGGATCCTGAGCGCGGCCGATCGCGCCTAAGGCAAAGACCGCTTTCGCCAAGCGAACAAACGATGCAAGCCCGCGGGGAATTGTGTAGATTTCCGAAAGCATGAAGATCGCCACGGAAGTCGCCGTCCAGGCCTCCCCCGATAAGATCTGGGCCACCCTCATCGACTTTGCGGCTTATCCCGAATGGAACCGCTTCCTCAAATCGGTGCGGGGCCTGCCCGTCCCGGATTCCAGCATCGAGATCGATCTCCAATTCTACGGCAAATCCTCGGCCGAGAAGAAAAACTGCACCCTGACCGGTTTCATTCCGCCCAAATATCTGAGCTGGGTTTGGAGCCACAGGTTCGGCGCCTGGTTCCTTTCCTTCGAGCATGTGTTCCGCGTGCAACAAAGGGAGAACGGCAAGGTCATCTTCTTCCAGGAAATGTACTACACCGGCCTGGGCCTGAAATTCCGCCGCCGGGACGTGGAGCACATGGTGAAGCTTTCCCTGGACAAGCTGAACGACGACCTGAAGCACCGGGTGGAAGCCCAGGCCCCGGCATGAACGGAAGGAAGGGCGGGTATGGACGGTTCCGGGGGTAACAGGCAAGATACCATACGCACGGTGCTGGTGGTGGAAGACGACGACGGGGTCCGCAACCTCATCATGGTTCCGGCCGCTAACGCGGCTTTCCGCTGATCTTTCTTGCCGTCCGCGGGGACCGGGCGGATGGCTTGGCGGCAACCGCGGTCCGCCGGGTAACGCCGGCCTTACCGGAAACGGCGGCTTTGCGGGCCTCGTTAGCGGGCGCGGACTTGAGCCCGTATTCCCACAGGTATTCCGCGCAACCGGCTTTGCGGGAGGCGTAACGGGACATCACGAAGAAATAATCGCTCAGGCGGTTGAGGTATTTGCCGAGCTCGGTATCCACGGTCTCTTCCCGCGATAGGCGCAGCACTTCCCGCTCGGCGCGGCGGCACACCGCCCGGCATTGGTGCAGGAAGGCATTGGGCAATGAGCCCCCCGGCAACACGAAGGATCGCAGCGGCTCCAGCGATTGCTGCATGGCGTCCATTTCCCGTTCCAAACCCTGGGAATCCGCCGCGAGGATCTCCGGCATGCCCGGGTAGGTTTCCCCCGCCGGCGTGGCCAGGATGCTGCCCACGTCGAACAGCTTATTCTGGACCCGCCGCAAGCCCGCTTCCAGCTCGGACCGGACGGCGGACGCGAAGCCGGAGCCCTTGGCCGCGATGACGGTGCGGGCCGTTCCCACCAGGCAGATCAACTCGTCTACGGTACCGTAACTTTCCAGTTTCCGGCAGTCCTTGTCCACCCGCGCCCCGCCCACCAGGGAGGTTTTTCCGCCGTCGCCGCCGCGCGTATACACGCGGGTAATATGAATGGCCATGGATTTCCTTTGCGATGATGCATGCAAGATAGATCGATATGCGAGGATGCGGACGATCAAATCCTGCCGGGACCCGATCTTCCCGATGGCGCCGTACCGGAATATGGATTTATGGCTTAACGTGATCCCGAACTTCGGAACGCGTCCAGCCGTTCGATGGCCTGCGCCAAGGTCGCTTCTTTTTTGCAGAAGCAGAATCGCAGTTTATGCGCCGTGGCGGCCTTGCCCTTGATTTTATAGAAGGAGCTTCCCGGGACCGTGGCCACTTTGACCTCCGAGACCAGGTAACGCGCCAGTTCCGCATCGTCGCGGAAACGGCCCCGTCCCTTGCTTCCCGGTTCCCGGATGAAATCGGCCACGTCCGCCATGACATAATAGGCCCCGCGCGGCACGTGGCAGCGGAAGCCCGCGGCCTCCAGGCCCTGCACCAGGAAATCCCGGCGCCGCAGGTAATGGGCCGAAACGTCCCGGTAGAATTCCGGTCCCAACCCCAGCGCCCCGCGCACGGCCTCCTGCAAAGGCGTGGCCGCGCAAACGGTCATAAAGTCATGCACCTTGCGCAAGCCGTCGGTGATTTTCTCATGCGCCACGGCCCAACCCACGCGCCATCCCGTAATGCCGTATGTCTTGGACGCGCTTCCGATGGTCACGGTCCTGTCCTCCAGGCCCGGCAGCGAACCGGGGCTTACGTGCGCGGCGCCGTCGTAGAGGATATGCTCATAGATCTCGTCCGAGAAGACCTTCACGTTCCACTGCTGGCACAGGCGGGCGATCAACTCCAATTCCGCGCGGGTGAAAACCTTGCCGGTGGGATTTTGCGGCGTATTGATGACGATGGCGGCGGTCTTCCCGGTGAAGGCGCGGCGCAATTCCTTTTCATCGATGGACCAGTCCGGTTCCCGCAGGGTCACGTATACGGGCTTGGCCCCGCTCAGGTAGGCGTCCGGATGGTAATTCTCGTAGAAGGGCTGGAAGAGGATGACTTCCTTGCCCGGATCGAGGTTGGACAGGAACGCGCAGATCATCGCCTCCGTGGCCCCGCAGGTAACCGTGACGTTACGATCGGCGTCCGCGCGGATGCCGTTGTACCGGCCCATTTTCCCGGCAATGGCCTGGCGCAGGCCGGGCATGCCCCATGTCACCGAGTACTGGTTGAAATCCGCGTCGATGGCCGCGCGCGCCAAATCCTTGAGCGCGGGTTCGCAAGGGAAGTCCGGGAAACCCTGGGCCAGGTTTACCGCGCCATGCACGTGCGCCAGGCGCGTCTGCTCCCGTATTACGGACTCGGTGAAATCCCTGAGGCGTTTAGCCGGGAGGGATGCGAAGGTTTTTTTGGGCGCGGACTTCCTGGCGGCGGGCATGATCGAAATCTAATTAGGAAGCCCCCGGCGGGCTATGGCGCTTGCCCGCATGCGCCGCCGCAGAGACGCACGGGCCCCGGTTATTTTTCAACATCCCGTTAAGGCCTGCGCGCCTGCTGGTCCAGGAACAGGCTGAACCCCAGCCGCACCTGCACGGAGTCCACTTGCGGCAATGCCTCCCGGTAATCCAACAATTCCATGCGGATATACTCGCCTTCATCCGCCTTGCCCGTCTCCCCGCCTTGCAAAGCCAGGTAGCGCTCGGCGGGCAATTCCAACACGCAGCCGAAAAAGTAGATGGCCTCGTCGTCCAATCCCGGCGAAGTATACAGCGGCCGCTCGCACAAGGCGAATACCTGCCCGCGCGTTACGTCCAGGCCGGTTTCCTCCTTCATCTCCCTGATGGCCACGCCCTGGGGATCGTCCACGTCCTCATCCAGCATGCCGGCCGGGAATTCCAGAGCCTCTCCGCCGTGCCCGATGCGCCTTTGCCGCAACATCAGGAACTTGCGTTCGCCGCTCTCCCGATTGACGACTAAAGTGACGATGAGGACGGCATGCCCGCGGATCAAGGCGTAGGAGGGCAATGCCCGGCCGCCCGGATCCTCCGCGCGCGTACGCAACATGGCGAACAACAAGGAGCCGTCCGGCTTATGCAATTCGCAGAGCGGTTCCACCCCGCGCAGAACGCAACCGTGGTCGCGGAGGATCTTTTTCCAGACCCGGTATTTGGGCGCCAGCCGCAGCCGCTCCGTCTCACCGGCGATGGGCTCCTCGGCCATTACTTGCCCAAATTGTATTCCAGGCCTATGCCTATGCGCACCAGGGTCTGGCCGGCCTTGCCGATCATGAAGGAAGGGATGAACGCGACGTAGATGTCCAGTGCTTCCGTGGTTTTCAGAACGGCCATGATGTCCCCGCCCACGTCGATGAAGTCGTTTTCGATTTTCGCATAACCCAGATGGGGGCCCATGCGCATGCTGAAGAATTGATCGATGGAGGGCTTGTAGTAGGCCGTTACGTAGCCGCCGTATTCGTTGGTGCTGCCGATGGTTTCCGGCAACTTGCTGGCGTAGTGGGAGGCGTTAAGGTGCAGGCCGAAATCCCAGGCCGGCGAAGCGGGAACCAGGAGGCCCAACTCCCCGCCCGTTCCCAGATTGTAATTGTCATCGTAGATGGAGGCGCGCAGCCCGGCGTCCAAAGTCATGGAGTGGGCCATCGCCGGGGAGCCGGCCGCGGCAAAACACAAGAAAGGCAGCAGGGCCGCCAGGTAAGGGGCGTTTTTCATGGATTCTCCTTTAAAGGACCAGGATACGAGGTCCCAAATATACAGCCGATGCCCGGGCCGGCAATAAGACCCGCACCGGGATTCCGCGACTCACCCTCCCGATCGATGGATCACGCCGGTCATTTCCCTTTCAGGAGGGCCCGGCCCAATCGCGAGGCTTCAGGAAGTATTCGGTTAGTCGCGCTTCCGGGCTGCCGGGTTCGGCTTGGTAGCCGTATACCCATTTGGCCAAAGGAGGCATGGACATGAGGATGGATTCCGTGCGCCCGCCGGATTGCAGGCCGAACAAGGTGCCGCGATCCCATAACAGGTTGAATTCCACGTATCGGGAACGGCGATAGAGATGGAACTCCCGTTCCTTCTCCGTTACCGGCCGATCGCGCGCCGCCAGGAAAGGGCGGTACAGATCCGGGAAGGCCCGGCCCAGGGCTTCCGTAAAGGCGAGATCCTGCGCGTGGCCGTTCTGGAGGTGATCGAAAAAGAGCCCGCCGATCCCGCGCGGTTCGTTCCGATGCTTCAGGACGAAGTATTCGTCGCAAGCGGTCTTGTAGGCCGCATAGTCGCGCCCATGGGCCCGGCACAGATCCCGCAACGCGCGGTGGAAACCGATCACCCGGGATTCCTCCGGATAATACGGGGTCAAGTCCACGCCGCCGCCGAACCAGGAAACGTCCCCGGCCTGGAAATGGCGGATGTTCATGTGGATAGTGGGAACATGCGGGTTACGTGGGTGCATCACCAGGCTCACCCCGGTGGCGTGGAAAGGCGTGCCCGGCGGAATGCGGAATTGCGTGGCCGCGGAAGGCGGCAGGGATTTCCCGGCGATGGCGGAATAACCCACCCCCCCTTTTTCCAACAACGGCCCGGCTTCCCAAACGCGCGTGATGCCGCCTCCGGCCCCGCCGGAATAGCTCCAGGCGTCTTCGCGGTAGGCTTGATCCTCGCCCACCAGGAAATCGCAAATGGCGTCCTGCACGCTCCGGAACGCCGCGCCGACAAGGTCCTTGTCATCCTGCATACGGGAACCCAAGGTAGGAATTTTTCTATTTTCAGCCCCTGTTCCCCAAAGGAAGGCGGATGGGCATGGGCGGATTTCTCTATTGGTGGCAGCATCTGCCGGAGGGGATGAATCCGATCCTGCTGAACCTGGGCCCCTTGCGCGTGCAATGGTACGGCCTGATGTACATCGTCGCCTTCGCCATCACCTATATGCTGGCGCGCCGCCGCTGCCGCCTGGAAGACCGCTTCAAGGGTTACGATGACGAATACCTCAAGAACATCCTGACCTACGGCTTTATCGGCGTGTTGGCGGGCGGGCGCATCGGGTATGTGCTGTTCTACAACCTGCCGTATTACCTTAGCCATCCCCTGGAAATCATCCTGCCTTTCAGCTTCAGCGGAGGCTTCCATTTCACCGGCATCTCCGGCATGTCCTACCATGGCGGCATGACCGGCGCCATCGTGGGCAGCTACGTTTTCTGCAAGCGCTACCGGGCGGATTTCCGGAACCTTTGCGATCTCTTCTTCCCCATCGCCCCGCTGGGGTACACCTGCGGCCGCATGGGCAATTTCATCAACGGCGAGCTCTGGGGCCGCATCACCACCTCGCCCATCGGCATGTACTTCCCGCTGGCTCCCAACACGGCCGCGCTGCGCCATCCATCGCAGCTCTACGAAGCCTTCTTCGAAGGCATTTTCCTGTTCCTGGTCATGTTGTTCCTGCGCCGGTTGAAGTGGCCTAAAGGCGCCATGTCGGCGGTCTACCTGTTCGGCTACGGATTCGTGCGCTTCTTCATCGAGTTCTTCCGCGAACCGGACCGGCAGCTCGGATTCGTATTCCTCAACCGCTTCTCGCGGGGGCAGGAGCTATGCGCCCTGATGATGCTGGCTGCCTTGGCGCTTTTCGCCTACCTGAAAATGCGGCAACCGCCGTCCACCCAAATGCCCGCGCAAGCCGGTTGACGGCGGAATGGAAACATGAGCGCGAAAAGACTTCTGATCGTGGATGACGATCCCGCGGTGTTGGGCTTTGTCAGCACGGTCGCCCAAAGCTTGCAATACCAGGTCCTGACTTCCAGCGACGGCGTGGAGGCCCTGCTTTCTTTCGGGGACGGCGACTCGATAAACGCTTTGATCACGGACGTGAACATGCCCGGCGTGAACGGCTTCCAACTGGCCCATAGCCTGCGTGCCAAGCGGCCCGATCTGCCCGTTCTTTTCATCAGCGGCTATTTCGAGGAAATGGAAGCGCCCCGGGAATTGATCGATGCTCCCGGAACCCATTTCCTGGCCAAGCCCTTCTCCCCGCAGACGCTGGGGAAGGCGCTCTTGCTGCTGTTCCTGGCGGCTGGCGTCTCCTAACTGCGTTCCATTTCCCTCCTTTTCAAAACTCATCCGCAATCGGTGTATGGGGATTGAAAAATATCGAAATGGGGATGGGAGAACCGGCCGGAAGGTATTTACGCCCTCCGAGCGGAGGAGATCCTAATCAGACTGTTTTAGTGAGCATGGCATACAAGGCATCCTTCAAGTGGATGCGTTTGTATTTCAACGTCTCCAGTTCCGCATCCCCAATCGCCGAACCGGACTCCTCAATACGGCGGATCTCGTGATCGAGCGCGTCATATTCCCCGAAAAGCTTGGCGAAATGGGCATCCTCGGTTTTAAGCTGATGGATGCGATCGGATAACTGGGGGAAATCGGCGTGCAGATCGTGATGATCCAGTTGCATGGGTAACTCCTTTAAATCGATGTTCCCGTTAAACTAACCAATACTTGGGACAAAGGGATCATTTGCCTGCCTTCCATCCCGTCGGAAACACCCTTTTTCCTATTCTTGCCTATTCCCATAATTCAATTCCGATTCACCTTCCTGCGCCGAGGAGCGTCCCAAGCATTATGAAAAGAATACTCGCCTGTCTCCCGCTCTTCCTGGCCGCCTGCGCGGCCCCGCGTTCGGTATTGACCTCGCCGGAAGCCTTGCCCAAAGGGCGCTGGCAGGTAGGAGCCGATATGGATTTCAACATCCCCACGCAGACCAGCGAAGCCTTGTACGGGAGCCTGGAGCAAGGCGTGGACGCGCTCTACCAACGCGTCTCCAGAGACAGCGTCACGCCCATCACGGCGGACAGCCTGAACGGATTCGCCAAGGCCTTGGTGGCCTACTCGGTGGATCCTTTGGGCGCGCAAACGGGACTGTTCGTACGCTACGGCATCCTCCCGCGCCTGGACGGGGGCTACCACTATATCGGCGGCGCCCATGCGTTCGATCTGCGCTGGCAATTCCTGGGCGCCAAAGCCGCGGACTCGCTGGCGCCGGGCGGCTCCCGCTGGCAGGGCAGCGTGGGCGCGCAATACAGCTGGCAGAGTTTCGACCTTCCTTCCGTGGCGGGATTGGACAAGCTGCAGGAAATCCTGAAGTTCGAATTCAAGCGCAAGGACGTGCTGGTGCCGTTGATATTCGGGAAACCCCTTGGGAAACACGGGCGTTACGGTAGCTTCGGGCTGGGCGCCGCCTACGATCTCAGTTTCATCCAATACGGATCGGACGTCCTCAAGCTGGTGGAACGCAAATCGGACGGAACCACGGCCGCCTTCGCTCCCTTGCATGGCGACAAGACCATTTCCTCCTACGGCGCCTTCGCCAATATCCGCGCGGGCTACCGCTGGGTCTACCTGGTGGGATCGATGTCGGCCTACTGGCAGGATTACGGCGAGTTCGCCCTCTTCGGCGGCAAGACGGCCAAGCTGGAGGGGTGGACATACCTGCCTTCCGCGGCCTTGGAGTTCCGCTTCTAGCCTCTATTCCTTCCCCTGTCTCCTGCCCTATCCCTGCGCTACCCGTAGACCGATCGCATTTGGCTTAACGGATCCTTTAGCTCGCCGGGGCCATCGCGGCGGGCCTTGCCGTCCGCTTCAAAGCGCGATTGCCCAATTGGCCGCATGCGGCCATCGCATCCTTCCCCTTGGTGCCGCGGATGCGGCAATACTGGCCGGCTTCCATGAGCCAGCGGTAGAAATGGGCTACGCCTTCCTTGTCCGGCCGGCCGAAGGGGGATTCCAGGCGCGGGTTGTACGGAATCAGGTTCACGCAGGCGCGCAGGTCGCGCAGATATTCCGCCACTTCGATCGCATGTTCCCGGGAGTCGTTCACGCCGGCAAGCAGCACGTATTCCATGAAGAGGAAATCGTCCTTATGCGCCAGGGGATAGCCCCGCAGCGCTTCCTTCAGATCGGCCAGCTTCCATTGGCGGTTGACCGGCATTATGCGCGAACGGATTTCGTCGTTGGGCGCGTTGAGGCTGACGGCCAGGCGCAGGCGCGAGAAACCATGCGGCGGCGGATTCTTGGCCAAGGCGGCCAGTTTATTGATGCCGTCCACATGCCCCACCGTGGATAAGGTGATGGCGGATTGGGCGATGTTAAGGCCGCGCTGATCGGAAAGGATGCGGATGGCTTGCAGCACGTTGTCGAGATTGTCCATCGGCTCGCCCATGCCCATAAAGACCACGTTTTGGATGGGCTCCTTGAGCACATGGCGCGCCACCATCACCTGGGCCACTATTTCGCCCGCGTCCAGACTCCGCAGATAGCCCATCTGGGCGGTCTCGCAGAAGGTGCATCCCATTTTGCAACCGACTTGGGACGAGATGCACAAAGACTTGTACTGCCGCATGGGGATGACCACGGATTCGCTTTCGTAGCCGTCCCTTAACCTGAGCAGGAACTTGTAGGCGGTCTCATCCCCCACGCGCCCGGCGATTTCCGGCAGGCTGTACCGGAACGCGCCGCGCACCGACTGCGCCAGGGAAGGATTGGCGGAGAACTCCGGCAAGGCGCCGGGATCGGACGCGCCGCGGCGGTAAAGCGATCGGAACAACGCGCCCGCATGATATTCGCCTTTGCCGAAGCGGCGATCGAATTCCGCCGTCAGCCCGTCATAGTCGTAACGGAGGATATCGTCCGGGCCGATCAGACCGGAAGGCACGCCGGGGCCGATGGAAGGGGCGCTTGCGTCGACGGGATCCGGGGATCTCATCTCAGGTGTCCAGCGAGAAAGGCGTGAAGTTGGTGTTCCGATCGTAGTAATCCTCATGCTCCGCTTTTTTCAGGAAGCCCACCACGCGATAGGTCACCGGAGTCATCACCACTTCCCAGCCGGTCTTGAGCAGGTATTGCGCGAACGCCACCTTGAGCACGTCCCCGGGAGCCCAGATGCCGCCGAAGGCGATGAAGTAGAAAAGGGATGAATCCACCGCCTCGCCCAGCAAGGTCGATCCGATGGTGCGCACCCACAGGAACCGTCCCCCCGTGCGGATCTTGATCTTGGCCAGCGAATAGCTGTTGGCGAAGCTGCCTGCCCAGAAGGCGATCATGGATCCCGCCGCGATGCGCCAGGCATTGCCGAACACGCCTTCCAGATGGCCCTGATAAGACTTCATCCATTCGCTATCCGCCGCCGGCAGGTTCACCACCACCCAAGCCATGAAGGATGCGAAAGCGAGCGCGCCGAAGCCGGCCCAGACCACGCGGCGATCGCGCGCGTAGCCGTACACCTCCGTGAGGATATCCCCGAAGATGTAGGAGATGGGGAAGAACAGCACCCCCGCGCCAAAGGTGACCTTGCCCAGGATGGGAAGGGTCAAGGTGGCCTGCTTGGCCGCGCCGATGAAGTTGGAGCACAACAATACGGTCACGAAGGCCGCCATCACCAGGTCGTAATACTTGAATTGCTTCCGATCCACGCTTGCCTCCGCAGCCGCACTTCCATGGGCTCCTGCAAACATAATTCGTCGGGATCGATTTAGGCTAGGCGGGGAAAGCGGAGATGCGCGGGCGCGGCTTTCAGCCCCATTTCACGCGGATCACGCCCGGGCAGGCAATCAGGTTTTCGGCCACCTGGCGCGTAAGGGTGAAGACCTCGTTGCGGCGCATCTTCACGTCCCAATTCAAGGTGCGGCTCGACGCCGCCAGATCATAGTCGAAGCAGACGCGCTGCACGCGCACGCCCACGCCTTCCAGGCGGCCGCGGATTTCGTCGTCGCTGATCCCGTTCAAGCCCAGCACCACCGTGACCGTGGCGTAATAATCCTTCTTGACATGCTGCTCCATATGCGGGAGCGCGAACAACGCGAAGATGGCGATCAAGGTTCCGATCACGCCGATGAGGATATGCCCGCTGCCGAAGGCGAGCCCCAGGATGGTGATGAACCAGAGCACCGCCGCCGTGGTCACTCCGCGCACCAAGGTGCCTTGGCGGATGATGGCCCCCGCCCCCAGGAAGCCTATGCCCGTAAGGATGCCGGCCGCCAGGCGGGCGCGGTCCGGACGCATTGCCGTCCCCACCTGGTTCAGGCTCTCGCGATAGAAATCTTCGGACAGGATCATGGCCAGGCAAGAGGCCACGCAGGCCAGGATGGTGGTCTTAAGTCCGGCAGCGCGGCCGTGGCTTTCCCGTTCCAGCCCCAGGATAAGGCCCGCCGCCATGGCAAACCCAACCCGCATCAATACTTCTTTAAGGTCCAAAGCCGCGACAGGATTCAAAAAAGCCATCCTTTCCATGGGTAACTTTGATTTTAAGCCTCCGCCATAGGGAAAGCAACCTCCCTGTCGCCCCACGGGCAAGGAATTTCCCGGCGAAAAAAAAAGTGAAATCTGCTTGCCTCGCAAAAATGGAGTAATGGTACAATGGTGGCGGAGGAGAACTCTCCATGAAGATGCCAGCTCATATATCCCCTTGGTTGAACGATGAAGAACTCGCGATTTGGGTACGCGAGGCCCCTACCCTGGACGCTTACAAGAAAAGGTTGGCCATCTGGCTGACCCGGCGCGGACCTTTCCATGCCCATAAGGTTTCGGATCTGTTGCAAGTTTCCAAACAAGCGGTGTGGCTTTGGATCAAACAGTATAATCAAGGCGGCCCGGACAGCCTCGACCGCAAAGGCCGCGGCGGCCGGCGGCGCGCCTACCTTTCATTGGATCAAGAGCGCGCCTTGGTGGAACGCTTGCAGTCGCAAGTGGCAAAGGGCCAAGGCCGCAAGGCCAAGGAACTTCTACCGGAGGTCCTGCAAGCGGTCGGGCAGAATGTGTCCGTGGCGTACGTATACCGGCTGATGCAAAGGCATGAGCGCCGCCGCACCCCTTCCGTCGCAAAAACCACGCGCAAGCCGGAGGGCGAAGAGGAAATCGCTCCGTTGCAAGCGCCCGCGAACCCGGGCATCCCCGCCTAGAACCAATCCCTGGGTTAACACCCAGGTCACCGGCATCCGCAGGTTTCCCGGAGCCGGGCAGGCCAAGGCCCGCGGCTTCTGGCCTTTACTTTTGTTTGCCCCATCTCTGTCGGCAACGATGCGGCTGCCGCCGTGACCGCGCTTCCATGGCCGAAGGATAATCGGGGCGGCCGACAATATCGTTTACTTATATTGCCCCAAAGCGCGCGGGGTCATCTGGCAGGCCCCGAAACCGCGTCCGTTGAAAACGCGCAAAGGGGATTTTCATGGAAACGTTGAAGTTACGTATCGGTGAACTTAAACCGGTTCTCATCCTTTTTTATCTGTCCTTCATGGGCTGTCTCTCCGTCTTCGCGGTGCAAATGTACCTGGGACTCCGCTTTCAACCGCTCATCTGCCTATGCTCGATGGGAATCATCTTCGGCATCTATACTTCCAACCGTTTCACGGACACGGAAGAGGATTTCACCAACGATATCCAGAAGGCCCTCTTTTTCCAGCATAAGCGGATCTACTACGCCCTGGCTATCGCCGCCTTGGGCATGAGCCTGGGCATACTGCTTTTCCAGGGCAAGCTCAATTGGCTGCATTTCCTCCTCATCGGAATGGGGTTTTGCTATTCCTACCGCCTGGTGCCGTGGTACGCGCCTGCCCGCGGCTTCCACCTGGTGCGCATCAAGGAGATGACATTCATCAAAAACCTGGCGGTTTCCTTCCTGTGGGGAGGATCGGTTTTCATGGTCCCCATCCTCTACTCCGCCGCCCGGGTTTCGGCCCCCTTCACCTTGATCCAATTAGGGGTCGGCCTCTTCCTATCCACTTTGAACAATACCCTCTTCGACGATATCCTGGACGAGGACGGCGATAGGGTGGCCGGGATCAAGACCTTGCCTACCACCTGGGGTTCCCGGAATTCCCTGCGGCTTTTGTGGACGCTGGACGCGGCCTGGCTGGCCTGGGTAGGCGCGTGTTGCGCCCTCGGGAAAATCGATCTTCCCCACACGCTTTTCCTGGGATTCCTGGGATTGTATCCGCTGGCCTACATGGGCCTGAGCCGATTGGGGCGGACGCCCAAGGCGTGGATCGACTTCCTGATGGAATCGGACCTGCTGTACTTTTCGCTGGGATTGCTGATCCTCAGTCTGCGCTGAGGTTTTCCACCGCGGGAACTTCCGGAATCCGGCCTAAACCAGGTGATGCTGACGTTCACGCAAACGGGTGCGCTGATTGCCCTTGCGCAACAGGCGGGCGATGACGTATTCCTCGGAAAACACATCGGGGCGGTTACCCCGGCCGTGATCGAGGATGTAGAGGTTCCGCTCATGATGGGAAACCATGCAAAGCCACGGATAGGCCGACAATTTCTTGAATCCGCCCGCCATGGCCTTGGCGGAAACCAGCACGGTCATGCTGTCCGGCGGGAATTCCGTTTCCTTCAGCTCCTGGATGCTTTGGATGATGTACGGATTCACCTTCACGTTCTGGAATACGCGGATCAGATCCGGCAGGTTGTCCATGCCCTCCTTGATGAGCACGATGGGATGCTTGCGCAGCTCCTCTTCCATCATGTTCTGCGCGTAAAGGGGGAAGGTCATGATGAGCTTCAAACCGTGATCGCCCTTGCGGGCCATATTCTTAGAGTAAGCGCTGATGCGGCCGCCGTGCGCCTCCACTATGGTGCGCGAGATGGACATGCCCAAGCCCGTGCCGCCGCTAGCCTTCTTGGTGGTATAGAAGGCCTTGAACAGCCCTTCCAATTGCTCCGCGTCGCAGCCTACGCCGTTGTCTTCCACGCTCACCAGCAGGAAGCCGCGCTCCGTGGCCATCTTCACGCGGATGGCGAGGCGATCCTCTCCGCCCGCTTCCAGGCTGTTGTTGAAGATGTTTACGAACACCTGCTCCAGCTTACCCCAATCCCCATACAGGAAATGATCCTTGTCCAGGCCGGTCAGGATGAAACTGGATTTGCGGTTGCCGAAATGCTTTTCGATGATGCCGCTCACCAGATCGGTGATATTGACCGGATGCATCTCCTTCAGGATTTGCGTGCGCGAGAGCTTGAGGATATCGTCGCTGAAGCCGGTGAGCCGCTCCACCGAGGATACGATATTATGAACGATTTCATGGCCTTTCTTGGAAAGGTGTTCCACCTGCTCCAGGAGCTGCGCGTTGCCGGAGATCATGAACATGTAATTCTTGATCTCATGGTTGATGATAGCGGTGGACTCGCCCAATTGCTTGAGGGCGTTCACCTGTTCCAGATCGCGGTAAGCGCTCTCTAGCTTTTCAAAGGTAGTCTGCCTCTCGCGGATAATGATCAGGAACCGCTCGCCGAAGATAAGCGAGGCCATGATCCCGAAGGCCAGCACGCCCAGGATGGTGAAGCTGGTGATTATGGGCTGGATAAATCCCATCAAAGTCACAAGGTCGACCAAGCCGGCCATGATCAGAACGGCGAATCCCGCCAAGTGGAAACGGAGGATGCGCTTTTCCGGCGCGGCGCATTTGTTAATCCTTTTCAGGACCACATGGTGGGCGGTATAAATGTAGAAGATCGCATAAGGGAGGAAGGTGAGATAATATCCTAGCGTGAGATGGATTTTGTTGCCCAGAGGCACAATCATGAAGGGCGTCATCACGGACGTAGCTAAGATGAAGCTGACCAGAATAAGGATCGGAATTATTTTGAGGAAGGGCGACCCCGTCAAGATGCAGAGATACCAGAGTGAAAAGGGTATGAAGATACAGGCCACGGAGTGATAGGCGCGTTGCCAGAATAGGTTCGCCTCTATATTCGGCGCATGGGGAATGAACCAAAGATCCATGGAAGTCATCGTGCACAGGAGGATGAGCGAGACTCCGAAAAAGAGAAAACTTCTATCGAAACGGGTGCGAAGCTCCAAAAAAATGAATAGGAATCCCGTGGCGAAGAGAAAGGAACAGAGAAGTTGGAGAAAGAAGTTTGCCATAAGCCCTTTGAGTGAGAAACAAACCCACAGCCTGTTGACAGCTTGGGGAATAGTACAATTCAGAATGTTGATACGTCAAGGAACACGCTGTTTATAGAGCTGAATAGAGTGGGGGTAGATATTAATAAATCCGAAGTCGTATCAAATAGCGCTAGTATCTCCGTTCAATCGACAAAACCAGACAATAAATTGCAACGCAAGTGGAACACTTTCTTTATTGCTCCATGAACTCGCGCGAACACGATGGAACACGCTCTCTGTGCGTGGATTCCGAAACCGGGGTGTCGCGGCGCGTTACGATGCGATGGCCCCTCCCCATCCCTGTCTTTTCCCTTTTCAAATTCGATTCCGTAAAAGCCCGGGCGCAGCAGGCGACAATCATCGAGTATCTGGAAAAGTCCGGCGTCGAAATCGTCATGGCGCAGCCGGTCGGGGATTGTTGGGACCAATGCTATGTCCGCGATATCGGTTCCGTCATCAGCCATTGTTTCTTCGTCGCGCGTCCAAAGAGACCGGACCGCAGAAGGAATTCGCCAGGACGGTGGTCATTCATCTGGATACAAATTCAACATTGTATCCGAAGGCACCGCTTTGATCTTTCCTTCCGCTTTCCCACCTTAGGCCCTCGCATGGCTGCGCGCGCATTTTGATTTGATCGAGGCCAACTTGGACGAGACGTTACGCCTGGACTTGAACTGCTTGGCCCTGGGACCCGGCCGGATTCTCATGCAGGCTGGAAGCGAAAGGCTGGCCTCTCTGTGCGCGCAGAAAGGTATCCAGGTCGAGTTTCTGGAGATCGAGGGATTGGGATCCTTCCGTTGCACAACCCTGCCCCTTTCCCGGGAGGGGAGATGAGCCCGATCATTCGGACCCGGGGGGTTCTGGACCACGGGAAGTTCAGTTCCACCGCTTACGGAAAAGTCGCCTTTCTATACGACTTTCTGGACCGCATTTCCGGAGACGCCTGCGAAAAGACGAGAAATCTTTTCCTCGGAAGGTTTACGCAGTGCCGAAACGCCCTGGAGGTCGGTTCGGGAACCGGACGATTTGCGGCCCTGTTCGCGGCCAAGGACAATCCTGGAGAGTTGACGCTAAACGATCTTTCCGGGGAGATGCTGGAGCGTGCGCAACTGAAGCTGGCCGCCTCCGGCTGGAAGGGCCGTTGCTATTTGCTGCCGGGAGACATCACCCGTATGGAGACTGACCAAAAGTTCGACGTGGTGATCCTACACTTTGTGCTGAATATGTTTCCGGTCGGCGATCGCAAAGAGTTCCTCGAAAGATGCGCCGGTTTCCTTAGCGAGGACGGAACCTTATGGGTTTCCGATTTTTTGCGACCAAAGTACTTTTGGCCCTGCCTCATAAGCCAATTGAATTGGTGGATCGCCGTGGTTCTGTTCTGGGCCCTGGCCCGCAATAGGCCGAATGCCCTCGGGGATCTGGAAAAAGTATGGGAAGGGCGGGAATGGATCGTGCTTGATAAGAAGACCATATTGGGAGGGATATACGGCTCCTATCTGCTGCAGCGGCGTCATCGCGAGAAACCAGCCTCTGCGCGGGATGCATTTCGACCACCACCATGATTTTAGGTTAATTAACCTGCGTTCGACTTTCATTTTGGCGAACGAGCGACGTAAATAAGTGGCTATCCCCCTCCGAAGTTTGCCTAAGAATTTTCAGAACCGCATTTCGATTGCGATGATCTTCGCGGTGATGGGTTTCCGGAATATCTTTCCGGAATTTTTTACCTTGTGTTTACTGAGGATGCTTCAAGTTCTTAGAGGTCTTGGATCGGGATTCGGGGTATCAATGGAAACGTCTGCGGTACCAACATGAGTGCAAAGCGGAAAGTATCCGTGGTCATAGTCGAAGACAACCTCGACATGGCCCAAACAATTTCGGACTTCCTCTCAAGCGAGCCCAGCTTGGAGGTGAGGGGCACAGCGCACGAGGTGAAAGGTTTTCAAAGCCTTATCGAACGGCACTTGCCGGATCTGGCCTTGATCGATATCGGCTTAGACACGCCCCGCTCGGGCCTGGACCTTATCACTTGGCTCCGGCAGGAATTTCCCGTGGTCAAACCGATTATCATGACCGTGAACCAGGGGGACGTGCTAGAGGCTTATAATCTAGGCGCGCGCGGTTATGTTCTCAAATCCAACCTGGAAATTCTGGCGTCCACCCTGTTGGAGGTCAGCGAGGGAAATCTCATCATTCCTCCCAAGGTTGGGGAGCTTTTCTTAAGCCAAGTGACCGCCGCCCAAACGCGCTGGAAAAAAACCATGGACCTGGACCGGTTTTCCGACCGGGAAAAAGAAATCCTGAGGCATTTGAAAGCCGGATTGAAGCGCGAAGACATCGGAAATCGCCTGGGCATCTCTTTTTTTACGGTGAGACGGCATATCCAGAACATGCTCGAAAAAACCGGAGAGCCATCCGTTAAGGCCATCCTGGAAAGATTCGGAGAGGTACTGGGCGCCTCATTTCCCCTTCGCGGGTAATTGGCCCCTGTGAGGAAATACTTTGGCCGTCCTATCGGGGCCCAAGGGGAAATGCTTCGCTTTTCCCTCTCCTGCAGAAAAACTTAACGCGCCTTTGACCCCATGGAAACACCACTCCTAATGGTGCTTTTTGGCCGCGTTCCGCTTGGGCTATGCTTTTACGGGGATAGCTGTCCGCTATAGGCATGGCCCCGCCCCCCCCCGGCGCGGCCGCCCGGAATCCGAATATTACGCTAAATTCAATTAGGAATTAACTTTTTGGTCAGCCGCGGCCTGCTTGGTAATGGCCCGGAACCCTGGGATTTTCAACTTCAACCCCACCGAGGATATCCCCGTGATCGTGAACGTCGTGACCGTCCATGTGAAACCCGAACACCTTGCCGCTTTCCTGGCCGCTACCGTGGACAACCATAAGGGCACGCGGACGGAGCCCGGCAACCATCGTTTCGATGTGCTGCAGTCGGCCGACGATCCTTGCCGCATCATGCTCTATGAGGTCTTCGCCTCGGCGGAAGCCGTGGAAGCCCATCGGAAAACCCCGCATTACCTCGCCTGGCGCGCCCAGGTGGAAAGCTGGATGGCCAAGCCACGCGAACTCGCCTCCCATCGCATCATCGCGCCGGAAAATCCTTCCGCATGGTAAACGATTTCACCTTCGCCCGCTTACCCGTCGTCCATTTCGGCGCCGGCAAGCTGTCGGAACTTCCCAAGATCGCGTCCGCCTTCGGAACCCGGGCATTGTTGATCACGGGAGCCCGCTCCTTGCAGGCTGCGGGCCGTTTGGAAAGCGTGCATCGGGGTTTGGGCCAGGCGGGCATCCATTGGGAATCCCTGATCATCGATGCGGAACCCTCCACGGAATTCATCGACGCCACCTGCGCCCGCTTGCGGGGTTTGGAAACCGAAAGGTCCAGGGAACCCGATGCTGCGACAGGCATCGCAGGCTTCCAAGTGGTGATCGGCATCGGCGGCGGTAGCGTCATCGATGGGGCCAAAGCCATCTCCGCCATGCTCCCGCACGCCAACACGGTATTGGATCATCTGGAAGACGTGGGACGCAATGTACCGCATAGCGGTATCAAGATCCCGTACGTGGCCGTGCCCACCACCTCCGGTACCGGCGGTGAGATGACCAAGAACGCCGTGCTCAGCATGGTAGGCCGGTACGGCTACAAGAAATCCCTGCGCCATGACAACCTCATTCCGGATGCCGTGATCGTGGATCCGGAGCTCATGGTCACCTGCCCTCCGCATATCACGGCGGCCTGCGGCATGGACGCTTTCACCCAATTGTTGGAGCCGTACCTTTCCCCCATCGCCTCGCCGCTCACGGACGCCTTGGCCTTCAGCGGGTTGGAGCGCATCCGCGATCACCTCATCCCCGCCTGCACCGATAAGGGCGGGGACGTTTCCGTGCGCGCGGGCATGGCCTACGCCTCCCTGCTTTCCGGTGTGGCGCTGGCCAATGCCGGGCTGGGCATCGTGCATGGCATGGCCTCTCCCATCGGCGGCTTCTTCGACATCCCGCACGGCGTGGTGTGCGGTACCTTGGTGGCTTCGGCCACGGAAAGCAACATCGCGGCCTTGCGTAAACGCGGAAGCAATCCGGCCGCTCTCGCCAAGCTTGCCAGGGTGGGCCTGCTCTTTGGAGGCGAAGCGGGAAAAACCGAAGCCTGGAATTGCGATTTCCTGGCGGCCCGTTTGCGTGAATGGACGGCCCTTTTGCAGCTCCCGCGTCTGGGCGTTTACGGCATCTCCGCGTCCGACATGGATCGCATTCTGGACAAGACCAGCAATCGGCATAATCCCGTCAAGCTGGATCGAGATGAAATGGCCGAACTCATTTCCAGGCGCCTATGAGCAAGCGGCCCGGAACGCGCAAAGGCAAACATGGCGGCCATGGACCGCAACGCGGTCCGGCAAAACCGCCCTTCGCCAAACCGCGGCCCAAGCGCCCGCCGGATTTCCCCATTGCGCCGCCGCGCCTGCGTTACCTGCTTTTGCATAAGCCGTACGGTGTGCTCTGCCAGTTCACCCCGGAGGGCGGCAAAGCTTGCCTCAAGGATTTCGTCAACGTGCCAGGCGTCTATCCCTGCGGCCGGTTGGATTGGGACAGCGAGGGCCTGGTGCTGCTCACCAACGATGGTCCGCTCATCGAAAGTTTCCTGGCGCCGCGGTCCAAGCTGGCGAAAACCTATTGGGCGCAGGTGGAAGGGAGCCCGGACGACAAAGCGCTGGAAGCGCTGCGCCAGGGAGTGCTGATCGAAGGGAAGAAGACCCTGCCCGCGGGCGCGACCCGTTTTCCCCAAGGCAACGTCTTGCCCGCGCGCAGCGTGCCCATCCGCTTCCGCAAGAACATGCCGGTGTCCTGGCTGCGCCTGACTTTGGTGGAAGGGCGCAACCGGCAGGTGCGGAAAATGACGGCCGCTGTGGGCCATCCTACCTTGCGTTTGATCCGCCACGCCATTGGGCCGCTGACGCTGGATGGCCTGGAACCCGGTCGTTGGCGCGAATTGGATCGCGACGAAATCCAACGCAAATTGTCTACCTTTTCTCCCCGTCCCTAACTCTTCCGAGGAGATTCCCATGCGGATTGCCCTGGCCACCGTTTCCCTTCTGTGCGCCTTGCTACCGGCCTTCGCGCAAAACGCCGCCCCGGCCGCCGCCGCGCCGCAAGCGGAAACCCTGGATACCGCGGGCGAAGCCAACGCGCCCGCCGTTGCGGCCAAAGAGGATTCCGCCGTTCCCGATTCCTCCCCTGCGCCGCGCTCGCAACTGGACGCCTTCGCCTTGCACAATAATTTCCTGTCGCGCCTGGATCTTTCCGGCACCATCCAGTTGAAAGCCCTGTACCATAACATGACCGCGGAACGCGATGCGGATAAGAAGCTCAGCCTGCAACTGCGCCGCTTCAAGCTGGAACTGGACGGCGGATTCGACGCGAACTTCGGCTTTCGCGGGGAGTTGCTGGTGGACGGCAACGGCCGCAATTTTGGCGTGGACAACGCCTATCTCTACTATGTCATCGGCGATCTGGTGGGATTCAAAGGCGGCAAGTTGAAGCGGCCCTTCTCCCAGGAAGCGTTGCAATCCTCCAAATCCCTGTACACCGTCGAGCGCGGCGAACTCTACCAGGCCTTTCTCACCAACACCACCGGCTACGCATCTTTCGACGTGGGCCTGATCGCTTATGGGGGCTTCGTAGAAGACGGCCGATCGCTGACCTATGAACTGGGCGTGTTCAACGGCAAGCAAAGCGACTCCACAGGATATGACGGTCAGCAGAACGAGAACCTGGACAAGGGTTTCAAGGCCAAGGACGTGGTCATGCGCCTCACGTTCACGCCCGTGAAACCGCTGAAGCTGGAGGCCGCCTTATCCACCAAGGCCGCTGAGAACAAGTCGGATCCGAATGAATACAAATTGGGCGTCAACACCGGCTACGAGGTAGGCGCCGATTTCAGCTATAACCACCTGCGCCTGTTGGGAGAAGCGTCCTGGGGCGACAACCAGGATAAGCAGGACGCGAAAATCCTGGATGGGAGCACGCTGTTCTTCGCTTTCTATGTCATGGGCATCTGGCATGAGGACTATACCCGCGGCCGCGCCAGCGAACTGGTGATGAAGCTGGAAGCGCTGGATCCGGATTTCAAAGCCGGCAAAGGCGAAGGCACCCCCAACGACGGCAAGGCCCGCTACACGCTGGGCGCGAATTATTTCTTCACCCCCAAGGTCAGCGTCATGGCCGACTACGGAGTTCTGCAGCCCATCACCAAGGAAGTGGGCAAGAAGAAATTGACGCAGGATATCGATCTTCTCTGGCGTATGAGCTTCTAGCGTTGGGTTTTGTTCGATGCTCCGGCGGGCGCGTGCGGGCGTCGACCCTCCCGGGCTTCCGAAGATCGCGACTTGCCATACCTGGATTCAACCGCCCTTCCAATTTCCATCCCGCCAGTCTGATACGCCCAAACCCCGCGCCCGCGCGCGCCCTCCACAAAACCGCGCAACACCCAAGGATGGAGTCCTTGCGTGGGTTAGACGGGGGTCTGTTGCGTGGGAATGCGTGGGTCTGGGGTTCGGGGTTACCGGGGGCCGATAGGGGTGGGATGTGGGTTTCGCTCGCGATGGGCCGCGGGGTTGGGACTATGACTGCGGGGTCGATGCGGCCCCCTGGGAAGGGCCGGGGAAAGAATGGAGTTGGGACTTTGACTGCGGACCTTCGGGAAGAGGGGAGGGGGGAGAGGGGCGCAGAGTTGAGGAGAGTGGAGCGGAGCAAGCGGAGGGGAGGGGAGTGCCGGGCAGCTCAGAGCAGAGTGGAGCTGACTGGAGCGGAGTGCTGAGCAACGCAGGGGAGCGAATGGGAGAGAGTGCAACGTGAGAGTTGAGCGATGACGATGAGGTCGATGCGGCCCCCGGGGATGGGCCGGGAGAAGAGAGGGAAGTGATATGAGGTGGGAGCGGCGGGCTCGGTCAGCCGGATTTTCGCGCGTAGCCTAGATAGGATATGGCCAAAGAGGGCATGAACCGGAATTTGAAATCGGTGGGGACGCGGCGGGTGGCGAGCATTTTCCAGAAGGCGGCGCGGCCGATTTCCGGGCGGATGCCGATGGTTTCCAGGGTTTGCATGCCGCTGCTACGGCAGTAGGCGTCCAGTTCATGTGGCTTGATGAAGAGCGGGAGTACGTGCATGCGTTCGGGCGTGTTTTTCACGAACCATTCCAGGCCTTTGATGACGATGAGCCAGGCCAGGGCGTTGCGGTTGAAGGTGTGGAAGAAGAAGAGTCCGCCGGGGCGCAGGACGCGGGCAGCTTCAGCGATCACCCGTTCCGGCGCGGTTACGTGTTCCAGGAAATCGAGGGCGGTCACGGCGTCGAATGCGGCATCGCGGAAAGGGAGGCGGTAGGCATCGGCGGCCTGGTAGTCGGCGCGTCCAGTAACATCTGTGTTACGGGATTGGGAAAGGGCTACTTTGAGACTGCCGCGCGACATGTCCACGCCGATGGCGCGGTGGCCTTGGGCGGCGAGCAGGTTGGGAAGGAAACCCGGGCCGCAACCGATATCCAGGAGGCGGCCGGGCCTGCCGGCCAAATCCGAACGGATGCGCTGCGAGACCCAGGGATGCTTGAGCGCGCCTTCCGCGCGCAAAAGGGCGACGGGATCATCGTGTGCCTGGTACCAGCGATCGCCCAGGCCGTCATAGAAGGAATTGTTGATGGCCGTCAGGTCGGATTTGGCAGTAGGCGCAGGGGCGCCGCCGCCGGCCGCGCCCGTAGGTACGGTGAGGGCGCGCGGTGCGGGAGGTTCCGCTATCAAGGCGACGGGGCGGTGGGCTTCCATGGTCCGTTCCAATAGAGAAGTTGATACGCCAGGAAGGCCGCGGTGAGCGCGGTCTGGGCCGCCAGGAATAGATGGAAGTAGCCGCGGTCGATTTCGAGGGCAGGGCCGTGAGGCGCGAAGCGCCAGGCTCCCGCGATGCCGAGCAGGATGGGATGCAGCATGAACAGGAAGGCGTGCAAACCCATTTCCCCGCCCGTGCAACGGTGCACGTGGATCCATTCGTCCTTGATGATGAAAAGGCAGGAGAAGGCGGCGGCGCCCAGATAGATCAATAGGCCGGCACGGGTGCCCGGGAGCGAGAGCGCCAGCGCATAACAGGCCAGCACGGTGAGCGTGTCCAACGGATGGCCCCATCGTTCCCAGGCCGGAAGGCCGCGGCGGCGGTGGAACCAGGCTTCATCGATGAGCATACCGAGGGCGTGGATGAGGAAGGGGAGAGGGGCCAGGCGCCACATGCTTCAGGCTTTCATGCGTTTAGGATCCCGTGCTCTCACGCTTTACGGAGCATGGCCCCGTAGACGGTGAGGCCGGGCCCAAAGGCCAGGCTGGTGATCAAGGTGCCGGCAGGCACGGCCGCATCGGCAAGCAGGGCGGACCAGACATGCGGCAAGGTGGCCGAAGACATGTTGCCGAAAGCTTTCAGGACCGCGCGGCTGGCGGCCACTTGCGCGGGCCGCAGCTCCAGCAGATCCGCCACCTTGTCGATGATGCGCGGGCCGCCGGGATGTACGGCGAAGACGCCTTTGGAAAAAGCCTCCGCAGGATCGGTTCCCGTGCGCAGGAAAAGCCGGCGCAGGAAATCCAGCAAGGCCCCGGCGATGAGATCGGGCACGTCGCGCGCCAGCGTCATTTCCATACCGGTATCGCCCAGGATCCAGCCCATCGCGCCCAAGGATCCAGGTATTATCTCTTCGTGCACGCCCAGGAAGCGCAGGCCGCTGCCGCCCTCATCGCGCCGCAAGCTATAGCGGATATGGCCGTCCGAAAAAAGGCTTTGCACCACCAACTGCTCGGGGGCGTGGCGGCTGGGATCCAGATGTAACGTGCAGGTTTCCGTATGCACGATGTCCACGCGCCGGCCGGGGGTCGCGGCGGCGCGCGGTGAAGCCAGGAACGCCGACGCCATGCGCAAGGCAGGCATGGAAGCGTAGCAGCCCATATGGTAGGCGTGCATCACTCCCGTGCGGGAACGCCAGCCGCGCCGGGCCACCAGTTTCTGGGCCGCGCTGGGAGCCACATAGCCGGTGCAGGTCACGTGGATGAGTTCATCCGGCGCAGCGCCGGCGGATTCCGCGCCTTTTCCGGCCGCGACTCCGCCATCCGCCTCGGCACCACCGGAAGCAACCGGAGCCGGATAAAACGCCTCCAGCTTGGCGTCGGCGATTTCCGAGAACACTTCCATGCGCGCGCTCATGCCCGCCCCGCGCGGGTTCCGGTCCAGGTTGAAGAGGCGCATGCGTTCCCAATCCTGGTGGAGGAAATCCTCCAGATCATGGCCGCGAAAGGCCAGGCTCTCCGCGCTGCAGCCGAAGCGGGTGACATAGCGTTCCATGCTGCGCCGGAAGGCTTCACCGTCGAACCCTTCGCCCTGCGCCACCGCTTCCGCCTTGGCATGCGCGGAAGACAGCCAGCTAACCGATTCCGCATGGTTGGCCGCGTGGCGGGGGCGGAGGATGCGGAAGTCGCTGATGAGGGCTTGGGATAGGGTTTCCGGCATGGCCGTCCTGGGTTGGGAAAACCCTAAGATAAACGAAAAGGGGCGCGGGGCCTATTTTTTCATTTCATCCTGCGCTTTAGCGGGGTTTATTTGGGGTTGAAAAAAAATGATTAGGTTGAAGCCGTTCTGCTTAAAGTAGGGGCCCAATAGGCAATTGAAAGGTGTTTAGAAACCTATGGGAAAAAGACGGAGAATAAATCGGGTTGGATAATGTTTGGCCCAACGAAAAAGTATCCGCCACTCGCCTTCCAAGTTTCGCCACCATTTTCTGTTCTGAAAATAGGCCCGGCTTTTCCTACGGCATACCCAATCTGAGGATCGACAAAAAAGGTACACAATAACGAAGTTATGCGAGATCCAACTGTATTCTCAACTTGTATCTCATTCCAAGAATCTCCCCCATTTAAACTTTTGAGCATAACGTGTCCATTCAAGCCTACAGCATATCCGGTATTTACGCCGGTGAAATAGATTGACTGAAGAGATTGAACAGCATTGCTATTAAGCGATTTCCAAGTATTTCCACCATTAATGGTTTTGAGTATGGTGCCGCTTCCACCAACTGCATATCCAGTTATATCGTCTGTAAAATAGACGGATTGCAAAGGTTGATTTAAACCGCTGGAAAGAGGAATCCAGGTCATTCCCTCGTCAACAGTTTTAATAATTAGGCCATTATCCCCAGCCGCATAACCCTCTTGAGGGCTTGTGAAGAAAATAGACATAAGGGATATCTTTGTGCCGCTATTTAGAGCCGTCCAAGTGACTCCGGCGTCAATTGTTTTTCGGATTATGCCATTCTGGCCTACAGCATATCCTATAACGTTATTGGGAAAGAAAACGGCATTCAAATTTGCTGATATACCAAGCGAAATAGCAGCCCATGTACTCCCCCCATCAACCGTTTTAACAATGACTCCACTATCACCGGCAGCAAATCCAACCTTACTGCTTATAAAAAAAATAGTGTGGATATCTTTTGTTGTTCCAACAAAAACCGTATCCCAATCAACACCACCATTTATGGTTCTAAACATGATTCCACCTGTTCCGGCGGCAAATCCGGTTTGACCATGAATATGAATCCTGAACCCGCTCAACGCAGACCAATTCCCCGCTGAATCCCGTTCTTGAACATACAGGATATGATGATTCGCAATACTCAATTCCGTAGTAGGAGTAAAGCTTTTTTCTGATGTAAGGATAGCGGTCGCCTGAATAGCCGAGTCATCTACCCCATATCTGTAAATTCCATTCCCGCCGTTACCACCCGTTGTCCAAAGCCACGTTGGCCGGGGACTCGTGGTATTAAAAGAAGCTGAGGAAATTTTTGGGGGCAATGGCGGCGTCAAATCAATCAGTATTGCTTTCGATGCAGTCTCGGACCAGTTCCCAGCCGAATCCCGCTCCTGGACATATAACGTGTGTTTGCCTTCCGCGAGGCCAGGAGCATCCGGTTTAAATAGAGTTTCCCGTCCGGAATGAGCTCCACTCGTCAAAATAGAATCATCCAACTTAAACCTGAACAAACCATCCCCTCCTTTACCTCCGGAGGACCAAGAAAAAATGACTCTACCGCTAAGTGTGTGGAAGAGGCTTGATTTCCTCGGGGAAAATGGGCTACCTTTTTCCTTCAATGAAACAGACCGACACCGTTGTACTGGAACACTATAAGCGGCTTCTG
>JANYDA010000045.1 GCA_025360005.1 Fibrobacteria bacterium | reverse complement strand
GCCCCATACCCATAGCCTGCGATCCGGGCCTACCGCCAGGCCATGCTTGGTTCCCGCTCTCAAGAGTATGCCAACCGAATAGTTGGCATTGCGGCTGCTGGGTACCAGCCCTATCTTGAATGCCTTGACGCGCAATGTGGTCATGCCCGTGCCTATGGGGAGGGATGCGCCCGAAGCTATCGCCGTGCTCGCCTGGGTGGGATCGCTTCCGTCCAAGGTATAATGGATGTCCGCGCCGGAAGTTGCGGATGAGACAGTAACATTGAAGATACCTGGGTAATTGCCGCCGTCCGCGCTGAGCACCACCGCGGCCACGGCCGTGGCCGTTTGGATGCCGGGGATGACCGTGGGTACCAGGTGGATGCCCGGCACGCCATCGCCCAGTTGGTAGGATTGGTTATTGCCCCATGCATAGAGCGTACCGTCGCTTTTAACGGCCTGGCTGTAGTCCGTCCCCACCGAAATGGACACGACGCCGGAAAGGCCCGGGATCTGGTAAGGCGTGTTGCGGTAGTCATAGGTGCCGTCACCCAGCTGTCCGTGACTGTTATCGCCCCAGGCCCACACGGTGCCATCGCGCTTAAGCGCCAGAGAATGGAGCCCTCCGGCGGCGACGGCGACCATGCCGCTCAACCCCGGGATCTGGGTGGGCAAGGTTTGGTTCGCAAAGTTCCCCAAACCCAATTGGCCATATTGCCCGTTTCCCCATGCCCATACGCTGCCATCGGACTTGACTGCCAGAGTGTGCAAGGAACCCGCAGAAACCGCCGCTACCTTGGAGAGAGAAGCCACCGGGGCCGGGTAGGATACGGCATAATTGTCGCCGGAGCCCAATTGGCCATAGTCGTTTCCACCCCATGCCAGTAAGGACCCGTCCGCCAGGAGCGCCAGGCTGTGGAATTTGCCGGCGCGCACCATCACCGCTCCCGCCGCCAAAGGCACGGTTACCGGGGTATTGCGCACGTTACCGTTGCTGCCATCGCCGATCTCGCCTTCCGTATTCAAACCCCAGGCGTATACCGTCCCCGCCGCGGTGGCGGCCAGGCCGTGGCTGGATCCGGCGGCCAGGTCCTTGACATTGGCCAGGCCGCTGATGGCTCCCGGCGTCCCCGGCGTGGCCGTGACGCGGCCCAATTGGCCATTGCCATTGTCGCCCCAGCTCCAAGCCGTACCGTCGGATTTCAAGGCCAGGGTGAAACCCGTGCCTGCCGTAACGTGCGTGATACCGGAAAGTCCCAAGACCTGCGGGCTGAAGGCGGTGACGTTGGTGCCATCGCCGATTTGGCCGGAGACATTGGTACCCCAGGACCAGACGCGTTGGTCCACGGCCAGGGCCACGGAATGATCCGCGCCCCCATCCACAGTCAAACCCACGGAATAATTGGCGGCGCGCGTGGCGCTGGCGATAAGGCCGGCGTGGAAAGCCTTAACATGCAAGGTGGTCGATCCCGGGCCTATGCTTAGCGAAGCTCCCGAGGCGATGGCGGTGCTGGCCGCGGTAGGATCGGTCCCGTCCAGGGTGTAATGGATATCCGCCCCGGCGGTGCCGCAGGTAACGGTAACGCTGAAGGCCGCAGGATAGCTGCCGCCGTCCAGACTGAGCAGGGGCGTAGCCACGCGGGCTCCCGCCTGAAAGTCCGCGAGAGCAACCGGCAGGAACCGCATGCCGCGGCCGCCGTCCCCGATTTGGCCGCTATCGTTCAGGCCCCAGGCCCAGCCGGTACCATCGGCTTGGGTGGCAAAACTCTGATAGGCACCGCTTCCGATGGAGACGATGGAAGCCAGGCCGGAAACCTGGACAGGCCTGGATCTGTCTACGGGGGAGCCGTCACCCAGGGATCCGGAAACGTTCCCGCCCCATGCCCAAACGGTCCCGTCCGCCTTGAGCGCCAGAAGATGCGATTGGCCTGCCATGATGGCGCGGACGGAGGACAAACCGGATACGGCGGCAGGCGCCGCCCGAGGGACATTGGTTCCGTCGCCCAGCTGATTGTTGTAGTTGGCCCCCCATGTCCATACCGAACCGTCGATCTTGACCGCGGCGGAGAATTGGTCGCCGGCCGCGATGGCTACCACGTTCCCAAGGTACGGAACGGGACTGGGGAGATTGTCCACGCTGGAACCGCTATGCCCCAATTGCCCGTAAGAATTACCGCCCCAGGCCCAGACCTTGCCGTCCTGATCCAATGCAAGGGTATGGTTCGTGCCCGCCGCCAGCGCCGCTATGCGTACCAATCCCGGTACCGTAACAGGCGTGGTACGGGTGGTATAGCTTCCGTCGCCAAGCGCTCCGGCGGTGTTGAGCCCCCAGGACCGTACGGTCCCGTCGGCCAAAAGCGCCAAGCTGAACTCGCGGCCCGCAGCCACGGCTTTGGCGTTGGCGATTCCCGCCACCTGGCCGGGAACATTGGCGGTACCAGTGCGGCCCAGCCGGCCATCGGCGCTGGAACCCCAGGACCAGACGGTCCCGTTCGATGCGACGGCGAGGGAATGCGTCAGACCCAGGGAAATCCCCGCGGCGCCGGTAGGAGCCGCCAAGAGCTTGGGTAAACCGGATTGGGTGCTGCCGCCATCCCCCAACTGGCCTTGGGCATCGGCTCCCCACGTCCATAGGCGCTGCTCGCCATTTACGGCCGCGCTATGGCTGGCCCCGCCCGCAAAGAGGGTAGCCACCTGGTACAGGACAGATTTGGTGGCGCTGGTAGGCGAACCCGATTCGAAAGCTTTCAGTCGCAGAGTGGTCATGCCGCCCGGGATGGGCAAGGTAAGGCCGCTGGCGATGCTGGTGGATGCGGCAGTGGGATCGGAACCGTCCAAGGTGTAGCGGATGGTAGCGCCGCTGGTAGCGCAGGTAACGGTCACGGAAAAAGCCAAGGCATAGCGGCCGCCCTCGAAGTTCACGGCGGGCATGGCCACGGGAAGGACCGGATCAATCCCGGCCACCACCGTGGGAGTAGGGTTGGATTGCAAGTAGGCATCGCCCAACTGGGAAAATTGATCTTTGCCCCAAGCCAGATAGGTTCCATCCGACTTCACTGCCAGGGAATGGTATTGCCCGGAGGCGATGGCGTAAACCCCGGTCAGGCCCGGAATCTGCACCGGGATATCGCGCTCCAGCGTGGTGCCGTCGCCCAACTGGCCGTAGCCGTTTCCGCCCCAAGCCCATACCGTCCCGTCGCGCTTGAGCGCAAACGTATGTTCGGCTCCGGCAGCGATAGCTACCACGTTCGCCAGGCCGGAAACCTGGGAAGGAAGATTGCGGCCAGGACCGATGCCCAGACCCAGTTGCCCGCTGGAATTCTGGCCCCAAGTCCACACCGTACCATCGGTCTTGAGCGCCACGGAATGGTATCCGCCCGCCGCTACCGCAACCACGTTGGTAAGTGCCGGAACCAAAAGGGGCAAGTATGAATCCGTGGAAAGTCCATTGCCTATCTGGCCGTAATATCCGGAGCCCCAAGCCCATACTTTGCCATCGGCGGTGAGGACCAGGCTATGGGTCGCGCCACCGCTTGCGGCTATGGCATTGCTGAAACGCGCGATGCGCACGGGCGAGGTAACGTCGATGCCGGTTCCGTCGCCTACCTGGCCGGAACTGTTCATCCCCCAGCCCCACAGGCTTCCATCCGTCTTAACGGCGAATCCATGGCTGTAGCCGGCCGCGATGGAACCGATGGTGGAAAGTCCGGAAACCTGGCCGGGCTGGTTGGCCGGCACCACGTTGGTGGCGCGGCCAAGTTCGCCGTCCCCATTGATGCCCCATGTCCATACGGTGCCGTCCGATTTGAGCGCGATGGTATGCGCGGTGCCTGCGGCGGTTTGCATGATACCCGACAAGACGCCGACCGCCATGGGCGCGAAGCCCTGCACTGCGGTGCCGTTGCCCAATTGCCCTTGGGAATTCGCTCCAAAGGTCCACAAGCGCCCATCCTGCGCGGTCACCGCGCTATGATCGCCGCCGGCCGAAACCGAAACGCCTACCGCATAGACCGCATTTTTAGTCAGGCTCGCGATCAGGCCGCTCTTGAAGGCCTTGACGCGCAAAGTCGTAACGCCTGCGCTTATGGCGAGAGTGCTTCCGGAAGCGATGGCGGTGTTGGCCTGGGTAGGATCGCTGCCGTCCAATGTGTAATGCATATCGGATCCGGAGGTGGAATTGGTAACGGTAACGCTGAAGGGCGCGGCGGAGGATCCACTCTCTTTACTCAATACCGGCGTGGCAACGCGCACGGCTGCATCGATGGAAGGAATCAGAACCGGCGCATATCGATCGAGGGTGTAGCCGTCGCCCAGTTGGCCTTGCTGGTTGGCGCCCCACGCGTAGATGGAGTCGTTGGACTTGACCGCGAAACTCTGCTTGTACCCGGCGCCGATGGTGACTATTCCCGTCAAGCCCGCCACTTGCAAGGGCGTGTTGCGGAAGGCGGCTGCCAGGTTGCCGTCGCCCAATTGCCCAATATCGTTGAGGCCCCAGGTCCATACCGTGCCGTCGCGCTTCAGCGCCAAATTGTGATCGGCCCCGCTGGCGATGGCCACTACGTTTGCCAGCCCGGATACTTTTACGGGAGCGTATTGGGCCAACGCGTTGGTGCCGTCCCCGATTTGGCCGTTGCCGTTGTATCCCCAGGCCCAAACCGTGCCGTCCGCTTTCAAGGCCAGGGAATGCAGATTACCCGCGGCGATGGCGATGGCGTTTTCGAATTGGGGAACCGGCATGGCCAGCGGGCGGATATTCACGTCGAGCTCGCCCAATTGGCCAAAACCATTATAACCCCAGGCCCACACGTGGCCATCGCTGGTCAAGGCAAGGCTGTGGCTCACTCCGCCGGCCACGGCAACCACGCCGGACAGTCCCGCGACCGTTACGGGATTGACGATGATATTCCCGGAAGTCCCGTCTCCCACCTGGCCGCTGTCGTTCCCGCCCCATGCCTTGACCGTGCCGTTGCCGAGCATGGCCAACACATGCGCATTGCCTACCGCGAACTGCTTGGCGCCGGAAACGACCTGGACCTGCCCGGCGGACTCCTGCGGTACCGGGCCGATGGGCCGTCCCAGTTCCCCATTTGCGTCGGAACCCCAGCTCCACATCGTCCCATCGTTGAGCAAGGCCAGGGATTGCAGGTTCCCGGATCCGATCTGGATGGCGTTCGCCAGCGAAGGTACCGTCTCCGGGACGTAGCCCTGGCGGAAATGCCCCAGCCCCAATTGCCCGGCCGAGTTCAAGCCCATGGTCCATACGCGCCCATCCGGTTCCAGGACGGCGGAATGGCTGCTGCCTGTAGCCAGCGAGGCCCCCACGGCGTAGTTCCCGTTTTTGGTGGCGCTGTTGACGTAACCTGCAAGGAACGCTTTGGCCCTGAGCGTGGTGATTCCGGCCGGAAGGGGGATGGAACCTCCGCTAGCGATGGTGGCGCTGGTGGAAATGGGATCGCTCCCATCCGTGGTGTATCGGATGGTGGCGGAAGGGGTGGCGCAGGTAACGATAACGGAAACCGGGGCCGGCAGGTTGCCGCCTTCTATGCTGAAGGAAGGCATGGCCGCCTTGGGCCCGATCTCGATCCCGTTGAAGGCGGAAGGCGCGATTTGGTTCAAGGAACCGCCCGTTGCCGTTTGGAAGTACTGACCTTCGCCCCACGCCCAATAAGTCCCATCCGCCCGGCTCGCGAATCCGGTATTGGCGCTGGCCGCAATGGAAACCACGCCTTCCAGCCCCCGCACCCTGACGGGTAACACGCGCGTTACTACGCTGCTGTCGCCCAGTTGCCCGCTGGCGTTGTTTCCCCAGGCCCACACGGTGCCGTCGGACTTAAGCGCCAAGGAATGATCGCTGCCCGCGGCGATGGCCACGATGCCCGCCAGGCCGGTGACCTTGACCGGGGCCAGCAGGTTATTTCCGGAAGTGCCGTCGCCCGCTTGGCCATAAGTGTTCCCGCCCCAGGCCCAAACGGTTCCGTCGGATTTGAGCGCGAGCGAATGGTTGAATCCAGCGGCTACGGCCATCATGCCCGTGAGGCCGGAAGCGGCGACGGGAAAGGGATGGTTGGTATTCCCGTTGTCCCCCAGTTGCCCCTGATTGTTCCTGCCCCAGCCCCATACGGTCCCGTCCGACTTGAGCGCAAGGCTATGCGCGGTACCGGCGGAGATCTGCGTCACGCCGGAAAGGCCGGTAACCGCTACCGGAACCGTTTCGATATTCCCGGTAACATTATCGCCTACCTGGCCTTCGTAATTGGTGCCCCAGCCGAGCACGGTTCCATTGGACATGAGGGCCAGGCCATGGGTGCCTCCCGCGGCCACGTTCACGGCAGCTGCCATGGTGATTTGCCCCGGAGTGCCGGCGGGAACCGTAGCTACCGATCGTCCCAACTGGCTGCCAGTGTTGACGCCCCAGCTCCAAACCGTATTGTCTCCAAGTACGGCCAAGGAAAATTGGTTCCCCAGGGAGAGCTTGGCCACATTGGCGAGGCCGGGAACCACGCCGGGATAATAAACCTGCGCTACCGTACCTGCGCCCGCTTGCCCAACGGCATTTTGGCCCCACGACCATACCCGTCCGTCGACGGCTAAGGCCGCGGCGTGATCGTAGCCGGCTGAAAGGCGGGCCGCGGAAACCGAGGACGCAACGGTCAAGACGGCATTCGCGCTGACCACGTTGCCGGCCGCGTTGGTGACTTTGCAGGTGAAAGCCACGCCATTGTCGCCGGATACGGCCGAAGGCAAGGTATATGCGGCCTCAGTGGCGCCGGAGATATCCACTCCCTGGCGGCGCCATTGGTAGCTGAAGGGAGCGGAGCCGGACGCGGCCAAGGTGAAGGTGGAAAGCTGCCCCACCAGCACGGTGCGCGAAACCGGCTGGACGCTGATGGTGGGCGCAACCGGGTGCACGGCGAGAATGGCATCCGCGCTGAGGACGCTGCCCGTCCCGTTGCTGATCAGGCAATTGAAGTGGACGCCGTTATCGGAGAGAGCGGCCATGGGAAAGGAATAGCTGGCCGAAACGGCTCCGGGAATATCGATGCCTGCACGCTTCCATTGGTATGTCAAGGTGGGGGTGCCCACGACGGCTACGCTGAACATGGCGGTTTCGCCTTCGAATATCGAAGGGGATGCGGGCTGTGAGGAAATGGCAGGCGCGATGGGCGCGACGGTCAGCAGCGCCGCACGGCTGTAATCCGTACCGCTGGTGTTACTGACGATGCAATCGTAATGCGACTGGTCTTCGTTCACGCCCACCACTGGAGTGGTGTAAGAGGGGCCAATTGCTCCCGCAATATCCGCATAATCGCGGCGCCAGCGATAGGCCAAGGGCCCGGTTCCGGATGCGGCCATGGTGAAGGTAGCCGTCTGCCCCCAATTGACGGTGCGATCCAGGGGCTGCAGGGTGACCGCCGGGGCCACGCGTACTACCTCCAACAAGGCCGGGACGCTGGTGACCATGACTCCGGCGGCATTGGTCACTTCCACCATATAATATCGGCCGCTGTCGGCCATGGCGGTGGAGGCCAGGGTGTAGGAAGCTCCCGTGGCGCCGGAAACCAACACGCCATCGCGGCGCCATTTATACGTGAACGGAGGCGTGCCATCCAATCCCACCGAGAAGGTGGCGGGTTGTCCCGCGGTCGCTATCAATGCGGCCGGTTGGCTGTTGATGGAGGGACCCACGCGATTCACGGTCAAGTAGGCGATGGTGGAAAAAGAATAACCGGTTTCGTTATGCGAATAGCACTGGTAGAACGCTCCGCTATCCGCCATGGTAGTGGCGGGAGTGGTATAGGTTTCCGCATTCGCGCCGGGTATGTCGATCGCATTGCGCGTCCATTGGTATGCCTGCGCCATGCCTCCCTGGGCCGCTACGGTAAAGGTGGCGGTTTGGCCTACTATGATGGACTGCGAGAGCGGATTGGTAATGAAATTGGGGATGCCGGCCCGGTACTGGATCGGGAACAGATAGCTGGTGACTGAACCCGCCGCATTGGAAACCACGCAATAAATGGAGGACCCGGAATCATTGTTGGACCTGGGAGTGAATTTGACGCTCGCCAAAGGCCCGGGATCCTGAAGGCTCCTCCCCGTCCCCGGCGCATCCACGGCTGTATGCTGGAACCACCAATATGTCAAAGGAGCGCTGCCGGAAGCGATAATCGTAAAAGTCAGCTCCTGGTTGTAGTCGAAATACTGGGGGCCCAAAACCTGCCGGGTTATGGCGGGCGGCACCGTCTTAACAGAGAAGAGCGCATCAAAGCTGGGAGCGCTCCCCAGCGAATTGGTGGCCACCACGCTGTATTTGGCGCCGCTATCCGACAAGGCGCCGGGAGGCGTGGTGTAGGTGGCGGAGGTCGCGCCCGGTATTGCCACGCCGTTGCGGCGCCATTGCAAGGTAACGGGTGCGCTACCGATCACCGTTGCCGAATAGGTGGCGGCTTGGCCCTCGAAAACGGAGGCGGGACGGGGATGATCGATAAAGGTTATCGGACGCCTGGCGACGGTTACGCTCGCGGCCAGGCTGGTGGCGCTGCCGGCGGAATTGGAGACCGAGCAGGAATAGGCGTCGCCGTTATTGGCCAAGGCCAACGCGGGCGTAGTATAGGAGAACGAGGTGGCGCCGCCGATATTGGCGCCGTTGCGACGCCATTGGTAGCTCAAGGGCAGGGATCCTGCAGCCGTGACGGAAAAGGAAACCGCGTCCCCGTCCAATACGGATTGCGGTGCCGGCTGGATGGTGATGGAAGGGGCGACCGGGGAAACCGTCAAGACGGCGGAACCGCTGGCGATTTGCCCGCCTGCGTTGGAAACGGCGCAGGCATACTGGCCGCCATTATCCGCCAGGCTCGCGATGGGCGTAGTCAGGGATGGTGAGGTGGCTCCCGGGATATCGAACCCGTTCAGGGTCCATTGGTAAAGGAGGGGAACGCTTCCACTGGCGGCCACGGTGAAGTTGGCGGTCTGCCCTTCCAGGATGGAACGGGGGCCGGGTTGGGAAGTGATGGCCGGGGGTATCGCGTAGGTTACGTAGGCGGTATCCGCGCCCACGTGGCCCAAACCGTCCGATGCCGTAACGATCAAGCTGTTGATGCCTTCCACCAGCGGAAATGCCTGGCTTCCGGGAGTTCCGTTCACGGTATAAAGCACGGTAAGCGAGGGGCTCGTCACTACCGTATCGCCTGCCGGGCGCGTAATGACTACGGATGGGCCTTGCGCCGCGGATCCCAAACGGTGCCTGGGCGTGGGAGGGAACCTCAGGACATAATCGGCGCTGGATCCCGTGCCGCCTATTCCCGATCCCAGATAGTAGAACGGAACCCGGTAAGAAGCCGAGCTTCCGCCCCGCCCCAAGGATCCGTCGACCTTCAAATTCTTGATCTGATAGGTGGGTCCAGACTGCGCATGCGGAAGCGTGGCCGCCAGCAACGATGCGGTTAGCGCGATAGCATACCCGATGACCTTGGAATTCCTCATTGCCTGGCTCCTGAGCGTTCTGGCGTGGGTGATCTTGGGATGGCTCAGGGAGAGATGCGGAACCAGGCAGAAGCCATGCGCACCCACAAGCTATTGTCGGTGGTATTCTGGTAATAGGTGCCTACGGGCTCGGCGCTGGTGGGCGCCACTGTTCCTTGCACCGTCCGGGGAGTGCCGGCGGCGAGCGGCGCGGTGATGGCGATGCGCGGTTGGATAAGCTCTTGCGCGCCGGGGGTGCCGATTTGGAATTCGGCGTACAGGTTGGCGTTTGCGGAAACCACGTTCTGCAAGGTCTGCAGCGTGGTGCCGTTCCCCAACTGGACGGTAAAGAGGCCGTCCTTGACCGAAACCGGCTGGCTATTGGCGGCCAGGAAGGTTTCCGTATACAGAGAGGTCCCGCCGGTCAAGGCGGAATACAGGTTCACGGTAACATCGCGCTGCACCGCGGTGCCGGCCCCGATGGGATTGTTGGCGTTGTCGAAAAGCTCTCCGGAAAGATTGACGGTTTGCGTTGTGGGCCTGGGCCCGATGGTCAAGATGGCTCCGGAACTGTTGACAGTGCCCACGGAGTTCGTTACCGCCACGGAGAAAGAGGCGCCATTATCGGCTTGCACGGTGACGGGCACGGAATAGCTGGAAGCGATGGCGCCGCTGATATTGGCCCCGTTGCGTTTCCACTGATAGGTAGGCGTAGGATTGCCCGTTGCCGTAATGCTGAAGCCGGCGGATTGGCCCACCACCACGGAAACCGCCGCGGGCTGTACGGAAATTACCGGAAGGCTGTTCACCGTCAAGGTCGCGTTACCGCTGGTAACGTTGCCCGCGGAATTGGCGACCACCACGGTAAATACCGAACCGTTGTCGGCCGGTGCGGTTGGCGGCGTGGTATAGCTAGCGGAAGCGGCGCCGCTGATATCGACTCCGCCCTTGCGCCATTGGTAGGTAAACGGCGCGGTGCCGGCGGTCACCACGCTGAAAGTGGCCGTGGCGGGAGCGATCACGGTGGCATTGGCGGGTTGTGTCGTGATGGTCGGAACCACGTTCACTGTCAAGCTGGCATTGGCGCTGGTCACCGAGCCCGAACCATTGCTCACCACCACGGAGAAAAGCGCGCCGTTATCGGCCGTGGCCGTGGCTGGCGTGGTATAACTGGAGGATGTGGCGCCGGAGATATTGACTCCGCCCCTGCGCCATTGGAAGGCAAGCGGTGCGGTCCCGGCGGCCACCACGCTGAAAGTGGCCGTGGCAGGAGCGACCACGGTGGCATTGGCGGGCTGGGAGGTAATGGTGGGAGCCACGCTAACCGTCAAGGTGGCATTGCCGCTGGTGGCCGTCCCCACCGCATTGGTCACCACCACCGAAAATTGCGAGGCATTGTCCGCGGCGGCTGTGGCGGGAGTGGTATAGCTGGCCGAAGTGGCTCCCGTGATATTGACCCCGCCTTTGCGCCATTGGTAGGTAAGCGGAGCGGTCCCGGCGGCCACCACGTTGAAAGTAGCCGTGGCGGGAGCGACCACGGTGGCATTGGCGGGTTGCGTCGTGATGGTCGGAACCACGTTCACCGTCAAGGTGGCGTTGGCGCTCGTTACCGTCCCCGCGGAATTGGTCACCACTACGGAGAAAAGCGCGCCATTATCCGCGGCGGCGGTAGCGGGAGTGGTATAGCTGGCGGAGGTGGCCCCGGTGATGTTGACCCCGCCTTTGCGCCATTGGTAGGTTGGCGAGGTGCCGGCGGCCACCACGCTGAAGGTGGCCGTAGCAGGGGAAGTAACGGCGGCGTTGGCCGGCTGGGTGCTGATGGTGGGAGGGACGATACCCAAGGACCAGCTGACGGCGGCCTGGAAAAGCGAAATACCCTGCGCTGTCAGCACGGCCATGCCGTCATCTGCCGCGAACAATCCCACCCGCCGGCCGGGTGCATTCAACCCCACCATGGCCGCTCCTACATCATAGGCGAAAATCGAAAGCTTGGTCGCATCGCCCACCTGGTTGGCGACCTTGATCGCGCCGGTGCCCGGCTTTCCGAAGTTGGTCGACTTTGCCGTCGTGAGCACGGTAACGGTTCCGGTAAGGCCCGCGGCCAATTGATGCCCGGCGGTCTGTATCACCAACTGGGTTTGCGTGGCCGTGGTCCCGAAATCCGTTCCCGAAACCGTGCCGGTCAGGTTCATATCATCGAAGATGCCCGTCTCCATGACTATGACCGGCTTCAACACGTTCCGGAATTTCGCAGCCACATCGGTAGACGCTATCGAGGCGGAGACCACCACCAGCGCTTGTCCGGCGGTATCAGCCGTCACCGAGGATAATCCCACCTTTACCGTGACGACATGTCCCATTCCTTCCATGGTGGCCTTGGTCTGTACATCGCCTGCCACCAAGGTGGTGCTGTTGGTCAGGAACAAGATTGCCGACGCATGCGCCGATTGCCCGCAAGCCAAAAAACATAATGCCGCCAGAAAATGGCTACGGAATTTCCGGGCCCAAGGTAAGGATATGGATAGACGATTGAGAATCATGGCTATCTCCGGAAAGAAAATGTGAAACGAAAACAGGTTGCGCGAAAACACTAAATTGAAAAGAGAATGTAGTTCCCCTGCTCTTAGTTTCTCATCGTAGACAGGACTTTTATTTCAGGTATTGCCCGACTTTATGGGAAATAAGGGCAAGGTGAAAAAGTTCGAAGGTTATGTTTGTTGGGGAGCTTGCGGTTTGCTTACGCATCATTGAATACGATCGAGGCTTGCTTCTTTACAAGTATTGACACTATGGCCATGGTGCTTGACCGGCTCGGCTGAAAGGACTTGGCTATCGCTTTGTGATGCCTATATCAGGCAGGCAACTCTTTTTGGCCCGGCACTTCGGGGATATTCAAGTCCTTAGGGTCATACGCAAGCGCCGAAAAGGCGGCGCGCCGATTCAGGGCCGGTACTCTATCTTGGCGACGCTCCCGCCCGCCTTGAGTAAATATATGCCCGGGCGCAGGGGAGCTGCCGGCGCATAAATCCCGGTCCCCTGTTTCTCCAATCCGATACGGCGGCCCTCCGGATTGAACAGCGATGGATCCCCGGGTAACACACCCGTTACCATCAAAATCCGGCCGTGGAAATGGCCCTGCAGCGATCCCGAAAGCGGCGCGCCTAAGCCATTGTGGTAAAGGCCAACGGAAGCCCAATAGGTGCATCCGCTTGCAAGGCAGGCAGCTTGCATGCCGCGCCGCGGCCACCCAGGAACAAACCCAATCCTTATCGGCGTTGGCAGCCACCGAATCCACCTGGAAAGTGGCCAGGGGAGGCATTTGCAGGCTCAGGTATTCATTCGATTAGGCTTCCTCCCCTCGCCTTTCCGTCCTAGCCGATGAAATTCAATCCCATCTCCATGATTTGATCACCTTTCTGATCACCTAGAAAAGACTTTTTCAACCTTTGATCACCTATTTGATCACCTTTTAAGCCATACTAAGGATTTAAACTAAATTAACGGAATTAAAGATACTTATGTCAAATTTGCGCTTTAAATTATTTTTGAGCAATAAAAAACCCTAGATCCTTTTGGGTATCTAGGGTTTTAGAGAGCCACTTACCGGAATTGAACCGATGACCTACTCATTACGAATGAGCCGCTCTACCAACTGAGCTAAAGTGGCGTGAGGGTGAAAAATAGCCTGTTTTCCTTAAAAAGCAAGGTCTGGGCAGGCATCATCTCCATCTAAGCGAGACAGGGCGGTCCTCGCCGGACTTCACCGGGCCAGGAAGAAGTGCGCATATACTAGGTAGTAGCCCTGCACAACCATTACGCTGAGCGTGGTGAACCACAGCAGTTTGATCTGCATAAGCAACCGCCGGCCGTAATGGTGGATGAACATGCCGATACCTACCAACGGCATGGCGCGTAGGATAGTGGCCGGGAAGGTCATGGTGAGCGCGATGAGGATGGGAAAAAAAACGAAGACGGAAAGCAGCCCCAGGATCAGGTTGCCCTGGTAGATCCATTTCCTGAGCCCCGCGATATAGGCTGCGGTGGAAAGGGCTATTCCCAGCCAATTCAGAAGGAACATAGGCTAATAATACCCCAAGCGGCTCGCTTTCAGCCTGCGATAAAGTTTTATTTTTTGCGTTCCGGGGTGCCCCCGGCATAACGACAAGACTGGATGGAACATGGCTCAGATAGCGGGATTGCAGGGACTACGGGCGGCCAAGGATAAAGCGGAAGCATTGGCCACGCCCCCGTACGATGTCATCAAAGAAGGGTCCTTGCTGGAAACCCTGTTAAGCGCCAATCCGGAATCCTTTTTCCATGTGACCCTGGGACCCAATCCCGCCGTGGATTTGAAGAACCTGGTCGCCAAGGGCGTCCTCATCGAGGATCCCGAACCCGCCTTCTACGTGTACGAACAGAAATGGGCCGGGGTACCGGGGGTTTCATCCGACGGGGAACGCCTGGGATTCTTCGCCGCGGTCGCGGTCAGCGCCTATGCCGATGGCAATATCATCCGGCATGAAAAAACCTTCGACGAGAAAGTAAAAGGCCGCCTCAAGGTAACGAACGATACCGGCTATACGCTGGAACCGATTTTCCTGCTGACCAAATCCGCCATCCAGCCCATCCTGGAAAAGGTGCGCGCGCAACAGGAGCCCGAATACTCATTCAAAAGCGACTTCAAAGGATGGAACGACTTGCATGGCATCGCCAGCCGGTTTTTCCGGGTTCCGGAAGCATCACCCGCGGGCCAGATGCTTCGCCGGGTAGTGGCCGAGAACCCGCTTTACATCGCCGATGGCCATCATCGCTATCACGCGGCCTTGCTGAACGGGCAGACGCATGCCATGGCCTATATCGTGGAGAAGGCGCGTATCCTGGCCTACAACCGTGTCATCAACGGCGCGGTCAAGATCAAGGATGTCATGGGGAAATTGGATATGCAGCCCGCAGCCGCGTTCACCACGCCGGATAAGCATTCCTTCCGCATTTACACCCGGGACGGCGCTTTTACGATGAAGGCAAAACGCGTTCCCGAAGACGTGGTAGGCCGCCTGGACTGCAGCATCCTGGAGAAGGAGCTGTATCCGCATCTGGGCGTGGAGCATTCCATGATCCTGCAGAAGAAGCATTTCGATTATTATCCCGAGTCCGATCTAGCCACCATGAAATCCCTAGTGGATCAAGGCGAATACGATCTGGCGGTGGCGCTGGCCCCGGTATCCATCGATGAGCTGATGGCGGTGGCGGACGCGGGCATGAAAAATCCGGAAATCGTGATGCCGGAGAAGTCGACTTTCTTCGCGCCCAAGATTTTGTCCGGGGTAGTGCTGTACAAGCATATGAAGATGTAAGATCCGCGGGAAGATCGCGGCGGGATTTGAAGCCGCTCCTCTCTTCCAACTCCATACTCCCCATTGCGCCTGCCCGCATTCCTCCTTGGCGCTAAACTTAAAGTCCTTCCTCAGCCTGGCACATAGTGCCAGCGCTTTTTTCCTACCAGAGAAAAAGTTTCCCTTGTCCATGCCGATCGGGGCCGCCCAGCCTTCTTTCCAGCCTGGCATGAAGGTTGCAATAAACGTCTTGTCGCCATGAAACGGAACCTGACATGAAACTCAAAGATCTCTTGGGAATATCGCTCGTCTCGATCTTCCTGTTCCCGGTCATCCTGATCGGCATCATGTTGGCGGCCGGCGTGGTCCATCTTGAATTCGGCAGCGGCAAGGACAAGGAACGGCTCAAACCCGTTTATAGCGGCGAGGATCAAGCCCGCCAGGATGACGCCGAAGTGAAACAACTGAAGGCTTTCAAGGCGCTGGAACTCAAGGAAAAGGATCTCCGCGAGAAGGAAGCGGAAGTCAACCGCGAAACGGAACGCGTAGAGAACCTGAAGCTGGAAACCGTCCAAGCCAAGGACGAAATCGCCGAGCATCGCCGCAAGATCGAAGAGTTGGTGGGCAAGAGCGCGGAAATCCAGGACAAACAAATCGCTTCCCTGGCCGAAGTCTACGGCGGCATGCGTCCGGACGAAGCGGCCCCCATCCTATTGAGCCTGGAGGATCCCATGGTGGTCCGCATCATGAAAAGGATTCCGGAAACGCGATCCACTTCCAAGCTGATGGCCGCGCTCGGCGCGCTGGATGTCAAGCGCGCCGCGCATATCACCTTGCTGCTGGGCGGCAAAGGGCGCATGGACAAAGCGGGCGTCGATGCCGCGCCTTCGGCGGGCAACCCGCCTTCCGTGCAACCCGCCGCCGATAAAGCCAATGTGGCTGCCCCCGCGGCGGCCAACGCCGATGCCAAGAGCCGGGACGCGCAAAAGGCGAAAGCCGGCGGCGAAGCCAAGGCGCCCAAGAGCCAAGATAAGACCGTACCCAAGAAGGACGGGCCCGGCAAGGCTTAGGCCCGGTCGGACACCAAACAGGAAACGCAGCGGAGACCCAATGTCGCAAATCCAGAACCTCCTAGATTTGTTCTCCAACGGCCGCAAAGATGCGCAAGCCAAGGGAACCAAACTTACGGACGCCAAGGCGCAGAACCCCGGCGTGAAGGCTTCGGATCTGCTCCCCGTGGATGCGGGCGGCAAGAGCGGAGGCGCGCCGAAATCCTTCCAATCCAAAATCAAGGAAAGCCATGCCAAGCTGGCCGCCAAGGCCGCCGGCTCGAATCCCCGCAACCGGACTGCCGATGCGAAAGCTTCCGGGAACGACGGACGCGATAATGCCCGCGATAACGGATCGATCCGGCAAGATGCGGACCGCAAGACCCAATCCGATCGCCATCGCGCCGGGTCACGCACGGATCGGATCCACACGCAGGCCCGCCAACCGGCCGCCGGCGCCGATCGCAACGACCAGCCTGGCAAACCCGACTGGAACATGGACGTTACCCATCCCGCGCAGGCGCAAGCCCGGCAATCGGATGCGGGAGCGAAGGCTGACGGGCAAACGCCCGCGTTGGATGCGGAAGCCGTTAAGGAACTGCAAGACGGCCTGCAGAAGCTGGGTATCAAGGTCAGCGACCAACAACTCCAGGACCCGGCCTTTTTGAACCAGTTGTTGCAAATGCTGAAGAGCATGCCGGAACCGGAAACCGAAACCGCTACGGCCGGGGATCTTTCCAACCTCGCGCAAGCGACGACGGCACCGGCACCGGCCGAAGACGGCATCGGCGCCGCGGCAACGGATCAATCCGCGCCAACCGACGGGACAGTGCAAGCCGACGACGGGGGATCGCAAGCAGTGAAAACCCCGGCGGCCCAAATTGAAAGCAAGCCCGGGGACAAGCAGGCCGTGGCCGACTTGATCCAGAAGCATCTGGATGCTTTGGCGGCCAACCCCGCCGCCCCGGGCGGCAAGGACGGAAATCCGGCCATCGCCGGGAACGCGCCCACCACCACACCCGCGGGATGGCAAGGCATCAAGGTCCGGCCCCAAGTCGAATCCATCACCACCCAACCGCTGCCTATGGCGGATCTGGATCGCATGCGCGTGCTGCAGGCCTCGGCCTTGCAAGCCGGCAACGCAGGCAAAGCAATCGAACCCGGCAGCGTAAAAGCAGGCGATGAAATGGCGCCGGTCGGCTCGATCCGGGAAGCGGGGAATTCCCTGCTGGTTTCCGAAGGCAAGAATGATTCCGGGGAACCCGACAACGGAGGGACTCCCGGGAATGAAGCGGATCTTTTCGGCGGCAATGGCGACGCCTCCGGCAAAGCCGAAGCGGCCGCCCCCAAGGACGGATCCGCGGCCGCCAAAGAAGGCGCCACCGGGAACCCGTTCCAGAACAGCCTCGAACAGGCCCGTTCCGTGGACCACCACGCCGGCATCCAGCGCGCATGGGAACCGCGGCCCGCCTTTGAACCTTCCGCGCTCGATCAGATCGCCAAAAGGATGTCCGCCGCCGGCCATAAGAACGGCGATGAGATCAATATCCAGCTTTCCCCGGAACATCTGGGCAAGGTTAACGTTTCCCTGGAGATGAAGGAAGGCGCCATGACCGCCCGCATCTCCGTAGAAAGCGACAGCGTGCGCCAACAGGTGGAGGCGGGCATCTCCAGCCTCAAGGAAGCCCTCGAGAATCAGGGGATCAAGCTGCAAGGCCTGGAAGTCTCGGTCGATCAGAAGCACGGATCCCTATTCAATCCGGACGGCAGCAACGCGGAATCGTTCTTTCAACGCAACGGCCGCGGCGAACAAGGCGGAGCGCAAGGCGCGGCCGAGGTGACTCCGTTCGAGAGCGTCCCCGAGAGCGATACGGGCAGGCGTTGGGGATACAACACGATGGAATATATCGGCTAAAGGCAAGGATTAGGATTATGGCAACCAACCCCGTTTCTTCCGACGTCAACAAGATCTTCGCCCCTGCGGCGGTGGCGGGCCGCAAGGTCACGGCCGATCTGAGCGGTTCGGAGGTGAAAAACACCATCGACTCCGCAGGCAATCAAAAGCTGTTTCAAGCGGGCGCCAAACAGATGGGCAAGCAGGATTTCCTGCAGCTCCTGGTGACCCAGATGCGCTTCCAGGACCCGATGGCGCCGCAGGACAACCAGCAGTTCGTGGCCCAGTTGGCGCAGTTCTCTTCCCTGGAAGGCACGCAGAACATCAGCACTTCCATCGAGGATCTGGGCAAGAAATTGGAGTCGATGGTGAGCGGCCAGACCGACAGCTCCAACGCCATCAGCAACTCCTCGGCCACCAATCTAATCGGCAAGTCCGTGCGGGTGAACGCCGCGGACGTCATCTTCGACCCCGCCCAGAAGGCGCCCATCGATATCAACGTTCATTCCGATCCGGGAACCGATTCCGTGCTCACTATCCTCGACAGCGATCAGAAGATCGTCAACGCCCTGCCTTTGCAGGCCGCGGGTGAAACCAAGGTGCAATGGAACGGCCTGAAGATGGACGGCAGCAAAGTCCCGGCCGGCAAGTACCAACTCAAGGTGACGTCGAAGGATGGCACCGATACCGGCTACACCTTCTTTGAAGACAAGGTCACCGGTATTACCTACGCCAAGACGGGCACGCGCCTGGAAGTCAAAGGACAATCCGTCGCCATGGATCAGATCCTCCATGTGGGAGACGCGGCCGAGTGAAGGCCGCGGGATCCGGGGCTGGAAAAAGCATGAAGATAAAGTCAATGGAGGAAACGATATGTTAAGGTCACTATACGCCGCGATTTCGGGTTTGAGGAACCATCAGACCCGCATGGACGTCATCGGTAACAACATTTCAAACGTGAACACGGTGGGCTACAAGTCCTCCCGGGTGACCTTCGAGGAATCCCTCTCGCAGCTGCTTTCGGGCGCCACGCGCGGCGTGGACGGCGGAGGCGGCACCAATCCCATGCAAGTGGGACTGGGTATGAATATCGGTTCCATCGACAGCCGCATGAGCCAGGGCAACCTGGAATCCACCGGTCTCATCACGGACTTGTCCATCGAAGGCAAGGCGTACTTCGCCGTGTCCGACGGCAACGGCACCTACTTCACCCGCAACGGCGCCTTCCAGTTCGACTCCAAAGGCCAGATGGTGCTGCCTACCAATGGTATGGTGCTGCAGGGCAAGCTCGCCAATGTCGACGGCCAGATCAACACCAGTTCCCTCATCGGCAATATCCGCGTCCCTTTCAACGATCAGGCGCCGGCCAAGGCCACTACGGAGGTCCAGTTCGCCCGCAACCTGGATTCCGATTCCATGGCCCAGGGTTCGGTGCTCTATACCCAGAAGTTCCTCCATCATGGGCAGGACAACGATACGCTCGTGGGCACCTCCGATCACGCCGGCACGGATCTGGGCATCCAGCCCGGGGATACCCTCACCTTCTCGGCGACGAACGGCGGCACCACCGTGCCCACGAAGTTCATCGTTACGGACACCACGAAATTATCCGATGTGGCCGCCGCCATGCAGGCCTTCCTGCGCAGCGCGGGCGTGGGCGCGGGCTTGGGCACCAAGGTGGAGATGGTCACGACCGCGGACAGCGCGACCCAGCGCGGCTCTCTCACCATCTACGGCAATACCGTACCCATCAATAATTTCCAGGTCACCAGCAGCCGGCCGGTAAGCGGCCCCCTGGTCACCAAGGCTTTCTCGGTGCCCACCACCATCGCGGCCGGCGCCACCAAACTGGCGGTCACCACGGATACGCTGCGCGCGCCCGCCAACAACGGCGATTCCTTGAGCGATCTATACGATAACAGCGGCAATGATTTGGGCCTGGAACCCGGGGATCTGATCAGCTTCGGAGGCAGCATCGGCGGCAACCCCGCGCTGAACGCGACGCCGATAACCTACGTGGCCGGCGCCGGCGGCACCAAGATGTCCGATATCCTGGCCAAGATCAAGGACAACTTCAAGCTTCCGGACCGTGACGGGACCGTCCAGGACAATCCCTCGGTCTCGCTCAACGCGGCCGGCAGCGACGACAATATCCCGGACGGATCCATCGTGATCCGGGGCCAACCGGAATCCGCTTTCGCCATCCGCGACGTTTCCGTGCGCGCCACCGACGCCAACAACGCCAAACCGTCGCCCAACGCCTTCAACTCGAACATGAATTCGAGCACCTTGAAGGACGCCAAAGACACCCAGATCGCGGAAAGCTCCATTACGGTCTACGACAATATCGGCAAGGAACATACGGCCACCATGCGGTTCATCCCCACCGATCAACCCAGCCAATGGCTGTGGGATATGAAGCTTTCCGGCCAGGAAAACATCGTAAAAGGCCAGAAAGGCAAGCTGGCCTTCGGACCGGACGGATCCGTCTCTTCTTTCACCTTCGACGACGGCAGTTCCACCCTGGAATTCGATCCGCGCAACGGCGCCCCCGACGTGGCCCTGCACCTGGGCACCGGCGGTCCGCACGATTTCACCGGCCTTACCCAGTTCCGCTCCGCCACCACGGCAACGGCGGTTTCCCAGGACGGCTACACCATGGGGCGCTTACGCGAGATTTCCATCGGCGAGGACGGCATCGTCTCCGGCTCGTTCACCAACGGCACCAACAAAAAGCTGGCGCAGATCATGGTCGCCGATTTCACCAATCCGGGCGGCCTCCAGAAGGTGAAGGATTCAGTCTACACCACCAGTTCCAATAGCGGCGACCCCATCTACGGAACGGCCGGCGCGCAAAGCTCCAGCGTGATCAAACCCGGCGCCTTGGAACTTTCCAACGTGGAACTGGCCCAGGAATTCACGGATATGATCACCACGCAGAGAGGATACCAGGCCAACGCCCGCGTCATCACCGTGAGCGACAGTCTGCTGGAAGAACTCGTCAACCTGAAACGGTAATCCGGTGAACCCTTCCACGGGAGGAGGGACGGTCCCTGCGGAGCGCGCTCAGATGGAGGATGCTCCGGCCGGACTTTCCCTTCCCTTTATCCCCCAACCCCGCGTTTTCGCGGCAAATGCCCCGGCCGGCCCTGCCGGGGCCGCCTCCCCCGCCGCCGCCATCCGCGCTTTGCCGGGCCTGGGCGCCTGGTCGCTCGACTGCAGGCGGAAAACCCTGCGCGGCGTGCTGCGGGCATGGTTATTGAATTCACGCAAATCGGTAAGGTAGAATAGGAGCGTGAAGGCTCCGCCATGATCGAAGTGACCAAGTTGAACGGGGAAAACATCATCGTCAACGCGGATCATATCGAATCGGTCGAGGCACAACCCGACACGGCGTTGGTGCTGGACAACGGAAAGCGCATCGTCATCCGGAACAAGGTTTCGGAAGTAGTGAGCAAGGTCGTAGAGTATCAACGGACGATTCGGGCGTCTCCGGGGCCCCGCGTCGAGCCCGGCGCGAAATAACCGGTGAAGGCGGATTGAGGCGAAATGGCTGAAGAAAAAGCGAAAAGCGGCGCACCCGCCGGCGAGGAAAAGGGCGAAGGGGCCGATAAGAAACCGGCCAAGAAACCGCTCAACAAAAAGATCATCATCATCGCCGCCATCCTGGCGGCGGATCTGGGCATCATGGCCGGATTGGGATTCTTCATCGTCGGAAGACTGAAGGGCAACACCGTGGATCCGGATGCGGCCTCCAAGCACGAGCAAGAGGAAGCGGAGAAGGCCGAGAAGGAAAAGAAGCATCAGTTGACCAAGATAGGCATGGTACTGCCCAAGCCTTTGCCCTTCACCGTGAATATCGGCGGCGGCACAGCCAGCCATTATCTCAAGTGTTCCATCCAATTGGAATGGGATGGCGTGGAAGCGGCCGGCGGCGGCGAGGGCGGCCCGGCCTTGGACGCCACCGGCACCGAAATAGTTAAACGCATGCCCAAGATCACGGACATCATCATCAACATCCTGAGTTCGCAAAGCTACGAGGAATTGCTGCGCCCTTCGGGAAAGCAGAAGATGAAGGAAGCCATCGTCACCGAGATCAACGCCATCCTGCCGGATCTGGTTCCGGACGAGAAGGCCAAGAAGGGAAAGCAGGAAGGCCCTGCCCCTACCGGCAAGCTCCGCAACGCATTTTTCACGGAATTCATCGTCCAGTAGAGCGATAACCCCAGACACTCCGGAAGCGCAAGTCCATGAGCGATATACTATCACAAGAGGAAGTGGACGCACTCCTCAACGCCGTTTCCACCGGAAGCCTGGTACCGGAATCCGGTCCCGAAAAACCGTCCGGCACGGAGAATGGATCGCTGGCGGAAGAATCCCTCAACGAAAAGTCGGTCCTGCTCTACGACTTCCGCCGGCCCGATCGCGTTTCCAAGGATCAGATGCGCACCCTGCAGAACCTGCACGACGGGTATGCGCGCCTTTTGTCCACCACGCTCAGTTCCTACCTGCGCACCTTGGTGGAAATCGATATCGTCTCGGTGGATCAGCTCACCTACTCCGAATTCATGATGTCCATCTCCAATCCCAGCTGCATCTACGTATTCCAGATGGAGCCGCTGGAAGGCGCCGCCATATTCGAAGTGAATCCCAGCCTGGTTTTTTTCATCGTGGATCGCCTGTTCGGCGGCCAAGGCAAGCCGTCCGAGCACAATCGCGAACTCACCGACATCGAGAAGAACGTATTGACCAAGATCGTGGAACGCGCCCTCCTCAATCTCAAGGAAGTGTGGGAGCACGTAGGCATCTTCACGCCCAAGATCGAGAGCTATGAGACCAACTCGCAATTCGTCCAGATAGCGCCGCCCAACGAGACCGTGATCCTGATTTCCCTGGAAGTGCGCATGAAGCATGGTTCCGGCCTCATCAGCCTGTGCTTCCCGTATATGCTGCTGGAATCGGTGATCACCAAGTTATCGGGCGAGTCCTGGATCTCCGGCCAGCGCACCACCACCCAGGAGACCCGGCGGTTATTGGAAACGGAGCTGGCCGCCACGGAACTTGGCACCACCGCCGTGATCGGGGAGACCAGCCTTTCGATACGGGACCTTTTGCAGTTGCAGAACGGGGACGTGGTGGTATTGGACAAGCTGGCGCAAAGCGACCTGGTGGTCAAAATCGGGGACAGGCCCAAATTCCTGGGCAAGGTAGGCATCGTGGGGCGCAACAAATGCATCCAGGTGACATCGATCATCGATCGGGAAGTAGGGGAAGATGGCTGAAGACGGGCCGCTGAGCCAAGCCGACATCGACGCTCTCACCGCCGGGTTGCTGGGAGGCGTTTCCACCGGCGTGGACGCGGCGGCGTTGCGTCCGCAAGCGGATGCGATTATGGAACAGGGTTCCTCCGTGGTGGGCACCTTGTTGAACCGCCGCGCCGGCATGACGGTAAGCGATATCGTGGATGCCAGCGCTTCCGCCATCGTGGACGGCCTGGCCGGCGAAGGGTTGCAGGTGCGTCTGGCCTTTGAGCACGGTTTGCCGGGCGAAATGTGCCTGTTGGTCAAGAAGGAGACCGCCGCTCTTCTCTGCGGCATCATGATGGGCGGGGACGGCACCGAACCCTTCAAGGACGAGGACTTGGACGCGCTGAACGAATTCGGCAATCAGTTAATGGGATCGGTATGCACCATGTTGGGGTCGCATTTCGGAACTTCCGTTTCGCCTTCCCAAGCCCAGACCTCCGCGTACAATCCCGATCATCCCCCTTTTGAACTGGACGGGGCCGCGCTGGTGCTCGCCGATCTCGCCATCGAAGGATCGGCGGACTCCCGCTTCCTGATGCTGCTCTCCTCCGCGCTCGCGAATAAATTGGGCGGCTCGGATTCCGGATCGTCTTCCGGCGGCGGATCGGAACCCAACCCATTGGCCAACCTGGGCGGATTCGATTCCTCGCTGGCGCGCAACCTTGAAGACAGCCCGCCCAACATCCAGATGCTGTTGGACATCAACCTCAACGTGACCATCGAACTGGGCCGTACGCGCCTTTCCATCCGCAAGATCCTGGAACTGGGCCCGGGCTCCATCATCGAATTGGATCGCTTGGCTGGCGAGCCCGTGGACCTGTTGGTCAACGACAAAGTGGTAGCCAAAGGCGAGGTGGTGGTGGTGGACGAATATTTCGGCATCCGTATCATCTCCCTGGTTTCCCCCGAGGAGAGGATCAAACAGCTTAAATGACAGCCACGCGTTCCCACCGATACCGTTCCGGGATCTTTTCCTCCATCGCCTTCACCCTGGGCCTGGCGCTTTGCGCCGGGGCGCCTTCGGCCGCGCCCGCGCATGCCGCCGGTAAGGGTGAAACCATGGCTGCGGCCCCCATGGCCGATCTTCCCCCGCCCCCGCCTTCGCAAGCGATGCAGGACAAGTTCCGGAAACTGCAGAAGGAAATGGAATCCGGCGCGAACGCGCCGGCGGCTTCGGCAAACGCCAAACCGGCGGGCGGCCAACCCATGACTGGCGTGGCCGTAGGCAGCCTGGCCATGCAAATCTTCTTCGGCCTGGCCTTCGTCCTGCTCCTGGCGGTGGTGACCATCCGCGTGCTGAAACGCATGCAGGGCCGTTTCCTGTCCAAGTCCGGCAAGGGCGGCGATATCTTCGAAGTCCTGGAAACCTGCCACTTGGGCGCCCGGCAGCGCGTGGTGGCGCTGCGCATGAACGACGAGGTAGGTATCGTGGGAGTTACCCAGAACGGGATTTCCCTGCTGACCGTCCTCAAGGAACCCGCCGAGGATATGCGCCGTTCGCGCGAGGGCAATTCCGCCGCCTTTTCGGAGAACCTGAACAAGCTGCTGGATCGGTTCAAGAAACCGAAGAAGGTGTCCGAGATGCTGGAAGAAGGGGCGGCATGAGGCGGGGGCTATCGGGTTTGTCGGCAGGATTTGAAGGGATCTTTAGGATTTTCCTTGTGAGTGTGGTTGGGGCTGGAGGCAGCGGCGCGGCAAGCAGCGTTTCGTTGGGCGCCGGGCGTCGGGTATCGGGCGTGAATGCGGATGCGCGCGCGCAAAACGCCCGACGAAACACCCCCCGTCGCAGTCGGCGTTTCGCTTCGTTCCTGATCCTCTTCGCACTCTTCACCCTCTTCGCGGCCTACTCCGCCCACTCGCAAGTCCTTCCCAAACTCTCCGTCGGGTTCGACAAGGCCCAGGGCCCCAAAGACGTAGCCGTCACCCTGGAACTCGTCGCCATGCTGACCGTGCTGAGCCTGGCGCCCTCCATCCTCATCATGATGACCTGTTTCACGCGCATCATGGTGGTGCTCACCTTCCTCAAGCAGGCCTTGGGCACCCAGAACGCGCCGCCCAACCAGATGCTGATGGGACTCTCCCTGTTCCTCACGTTTTTCATCATGGGACCCACCTTCAACCGCGTCAATGACGAAGCCTTGCAGCCATACCTGGCCGAACAGATCAATTACAAGGCGGCCATCGAGAAGGGCATGGCGCCCATGCGCGAATTCATGCTCAAGCAGGTGAACGAAAAGGATCTGGCGCTGATGGTTCGCATCAGCCGCTCCCCCACGCCCAAGAACGTGGACGACCTGAGCAATTTCACGCTGATCCCCGCTTTCTGCATCAGCGAGCTGCGGGCCTCATTCATCATCGGATTCCTGATCTACATCCCGTTCCTGGTCATCGATATGGTGGTCTCTTCCGTACTCATGTCCATGGGCATGATGATGCTGCCGCCCGTCATGATATCCACGCCTTTCAAGCTCATCCTGTTCGTCCTGGTGGACGGATGGAACCTGGTCGTCCAACAGCTGGTCCTCAGCTTCCGCTAGGCATGGGAAACGGACCATGAACGAAATGATGATCATCGATTTGGGCCGCAAGACGCTGATGATGGTGCTTATCCTGAGCGGGCCCATGCTGCTGCTGTCCCTGGTGGTCGGCCTCATCGTGAGCATTTTCCAGGCCGCCACGCAAATCACGGAAATGACCCTGACCTTCATCCCCAAACTGGTGGCCATGGGGATTGCCCTGCTGGTCTTCCTCCCCTGGATGCTGCAATTGTTCAAGGGGTTCTTCGTGGAACTGCTGGAGATGATACCGAGTATGCTGCGATGAGCGGGAATAAAACCAATTTTGCAAATTGAAAATTGAAAAATCTTCCCGGTTTTAAACTCCCATGACCTCCATCCCCGCTCCCACTTCCCTCGACGGCATCCCGGCGTTGCAGGATTTCACCGTCGCCCAGATCGAGCTGTGGCTGCTGGTGCTGGTGCGCGTCAGCATGATGGTGTTCCTGCTCCCCATCATCAATTCGGACGAGGTTCCCTCCCGCTTCAAGGCGGGCCTCTCCTTTTTCC
>JANYDA010000041.1 GCA_025360005.1 Fibrobacteria bacterium | reverse complement strand
TCCCCATGCCCGGCACGCCCAGGACGTATAGCCCCGGCGCGGTCAAAGCGGAGAAATCCGCCAGGCGGGCCTGTTCGCCGGAAGGCGCCCACAACTTCGCGTCGCCCAGGGCTCCTGTGAAAACCGTGTCCGCCAAATCCGGGGTGGCGATGAAGAACGTGGCCGCATTGGTGTTGACCACCACTCCCTTCTTGCCCGCTTGGGGATGAAACCCCACCTGATTCACGCGGATATCAGGCGAGAGGGCGGCCGCTTGGGCCGCCGCGCCGCGCATTACCCAGACTGAGCCGAGCGCCAAGCCCATGGAAAGGATGCGCGCGGAAACTTGAAAACGAAACACGGAAAACCCCCGAATTGGTACCGATCGATGTATGCTGACTTTTGGAATTTCCCCCGAAACCCATTGATTCGCAGAGGGTTAGTGGGCGAATGCCCGGGGCGGGTTTACCTTCCGGAAGTTATCGCGCGGGTTCATGGCCGGAGTCCGGCGCTGGGACGGGGAGGGAAGGGGAAAGCGATGGGGAAGATGCGGGATTGGGGACGATTCCGGCGTCCGGGCTTTTGCCGGGAGCGGCTTCCGGGAAAGGCGGGCCGGCGGAATCGGGAGTTGGGGATTTTGGATCCGCCTTAGGACCGCTGCCCTGATTGGTGTCTACTGCCCGGAAGCCCGGGGTGGCCGCGGGATCGGCGAGGGACGGAGACGCGCCGACGCCGGAGGATTCCCCGGCGGTACCGGGAGCGCGGGACGGGTTGGCGGGGGACCGGTTTCCGCCGGACTTGTCCGAGCCGTTGCGGGAAAGGCCCTGCGGCAACGGGCCGAGCTGATCCATCTGCCGCAGGATCCAGGTCTGGCGGCGGCGCAGGTAACCGGTGGGGTTCGCCGGCGACCAGGCGCGCGGGTTGGGCAGGATGGCGGCCAACAGCGCGGCCTGCGGGGCCGTTAATTGGGAGGAGGTAACCTGGAAGTAACGTCGCGCGGCCGCTTCCGCGCCGTACATGCCGTCCCCGGTCTCGATGATGTTGAGGTACATCTCCAGGATGCGTTGCTTGCTCCATAATAGTTCCAGTAAAAACGTGAAGTAGGCCTCCAAGCCCTTGCGCGTCCAACTCCGGTCCGGCCACAGGAACAGGTTTTTGGCGGTTTGCTGGGTGATTGTGCTGGCGCCGATCTTCCGCTTGCCGCGGCCATTGACGGTGAAGGCGGAACGGATGGCATCCCAATCGAATCCCTTGTGATCGAAGAAGCGCTGATCCTCGGACGCGATGACGGCTTCGGCCAGGCGGGGGGAGATCCTGTCGAGCCGGGTCCAGTCCTTGGTGAGCTTGGGAAGGTGTCCGGTGAAAATATCATCCAGGCAGCGGATGGCCATCAATGGCGTAAGCGGCGGCGGAAGGAAACGGAAGCACAACACCGCGGCCACGGTGGACGCAAAGAAAAACAGGACCAGCATGCGGATCCAACGCAACGGCCGGAACCAGCCTTTTTTGGGTTTTCCGCGGGCGCTTTTCCCCGCTGGTTTTGGGGACGGTCTGGGTTTGGAAGAGCGGGACATGGCCAAAGGGCAAATGTAAGTTTATATTCCTCCCGGGTATGAGCGGCAAACGACATCTGTCCTTAAAGATCCGCAGGTTGCTGCTGGGTGCTTTCCTCCTGTACCTGTTCGGGTTGCTTGGCTATTTGGGCCCGGCCCATAAGCACGAAACCGCATCCTCCCATCCCGAATGCCAGCTTTGCCAAATCACCGCGCAGGCTTATGCCGCCCCGGTTCCCATGGCCCTCCCGCCGCCCATGGCTGTTCCGGTCCAGGTGATCGAAGCGGTATGGGAACCCATACTCGCCTTCCGCTTCCAGCCGTTCTCCTCGCGCGCGCCGCCCCGCGTTTGATACCGCTTCCATCCACCTGGCCCGCCGCTCCGCCTTCGCCGCGCATTCCGTGACGATCGTGCTCGCCGCCGGGTAACGTCCAGGCTACTGGCGCATCCCTCATCGTCAATTCCGGTTTCCATAACAATTCAGGAGGAATGATGCATATTCATATGCCGGCCCTGCGCGTGCAATCGCGTACCCGGGCCATCGGTTTATCCGCGGTACTACTCGCTGTGCCGTTATTCGTGTCCAATCCTGCCACTGCCGGCGTCACCAACCCGGACATCTCGGCGCTAGGCCAGGTGATCGGCGGCTATGGCAATGAACCCGGTTCGCCGGATTCCGGCCAGGCCGCCTTGCACAGCGGGGAAATGGAAATGGTCCTGGACGCCTACCTCAACCCGTTCATCAAAGGCTGGTTCACGGTTTCCGGAAGCGAAAATGGTTTCGCTCTGGAAGAAGGCTACGCTTCGGTGGTAAAAGGCCTGCCTTGGGGGCTCAATCTGAAAGCGGGCAAATACCGCCTGGGATTCGGCAAATTGAATCCCTCCCATCCTCACGCCTATCCGTTCATCACCACTCCGCGCAGCCTGGCGGCCCTGCTGCCCGGCGGCGGGGACGGCTTCAATGAGACCGGACTGCAAGTTTCGGAACTGTTGCCTACTCCGGGCGATTGGGCGTCCACCTTGAGCGCGGATTTGATCGAAGCCAAGCAATTCCACCCCGATCGCGAATTCACCCGGCTGGGCGGGCTGGGCCGCTGGGCCAATGATTTCCTGATCGGGGAAGTGGGCGCGGTGGAGACGGGCCTTTCCGTGGCTACGGGTAAGACGATATCGGCGGAAGGGGATCCCTCCTACCTTTATGGCGCCGACGTGAAGGCCAAATTCTACCTGCCCAACTCTTCCCAACTTACCGTGCAAGCGGATGGCGTATACCGGCGCTTCAAAGCGATCCGCGCCTCCGGGCCGGCCGCCGCCGACTCGGACGTCGTGGAGGACAACCGATCCGGTTTCGTTGCCGTGGCGGACTACCGCTACCATACGCAATGGAACGGCGGCCTATTTTATGAGCAATGGGAGCCCGATGGGAAGGTTTCCGCCGTCGATCGCGCCTTCCGCGTTTTCGCCGGCTACGCCGTGCTGGAAGAAAGCACCCTGATCCGCGTGATGTACGAGCATTTCCTTCCCGATGGGGCGGAGGCGGTGGATGCCGTCTCCCTGCAATTGTTGTTCAGCATGGGCCCCCACAAAGCACACCAATTTTAAAGGATGAACGACATGGAAAAGCAGAATATGCAAAACCGAAACCCGCTTAAACCGATCGGCGCCCCGTCCGCCGCCCTCGCGCTCTTCACCTGCCTCGCGGCCCTACTGCTGGCGGCCTCGCCCGCATGCGCCAAAATCAAGGTGGCCGCGTCCCTGACCGATCTCGCTTCCATCGCATCCTATATAGGCGGCGATGAGGTGGAGGTCTTCTCCATCGCCAAGGCCAATTCCAATCCCCATTTCGTGGAGGTGCTGCCCTCCTACATGATCAAAGTATCCCGGGTCGCCATCTATCTCAAGGCGGGGCTGGCCCTGGATCAATGGGCGGATGCCATCGTAGAAGGCTCGCGCAACAACAAGCTGGACGTGGTGGACTGCTCCGGGGGCGTGGCGGTAATGGACAAGCCCGACGGCAAGGTGGACGCGTCTATGGGGGACGTGCATCCCCAAGGCAATCCCCATTACTGGCTGGACCCGGCGAACGGGCCCGTCATCGCCGAGCATGTGCGCGAGGCCCTGACGAAAGCGGATCCGGGCCATGCCGCCTTGTTCCAGGCTAACGCGAAAAGGTTCCGGGAGGAAAGCGATAAGAAGCGGGCGGAATGGCAGGCCCGTTTGGCCCCCCTCCAGGGTACCGCCGTAGTTACCTACCATTCCTCCTGGGTCTACTTCGCCAAGGCCTACGATCTCCGTATCGTGGGCATGGTGGAGCCTTTCCCGGGCATCCCTCCCACCGCCAAGCACCTGCAGGAGCTGGTCGATCGCATCAAATCCCAGCACGCGAAAATCCTGATACAGGAACCTTACTACGGGGATGCGGATCCCAAGTTCCTGGAGCGCGAGACGGGCATCAAGGTCTATCGCTTCACGCCTTCCTGTGAAGGCATCGGACCGGGCGATTTCTTCAAGCACTTCGAGGATATCACCAGCGGGCTTGCCAAGGCGGGCGGTTGATCATGATGCTGCTGCAATATCCCTTCGCGCTATCCGCTCTGGCCTTATGCCTGCTTTTGACGGGCGTCCTGAGTTTCTTCGGCTACCACGTGGTGCGTCGGGGCGTCATCTTCGTCGATCTGGCTTTGGCGCAGGTCGCCTCCCTGGGGGCCTGCTTCGGGATCACCATGGGCCTTGGGGAAACCCATCCCGCGGAAAACTTCCTGCTCTCCCTGGCCTTCACCCTGCTCGGCGCCTTGCTCTTTTCCTGGTTCCGCGGGCGGAGGGCGCTTCCCATCGAGGCCCTGATAGGCGTCACCTATGCGGGCGCCATGGCCTTCTCCTTAATCGTGCTGGAGAAATCCGCCACCGGATCGGAAGAGCTGAAGGAGATGCTGGTGGGCTCCATCCTCACGGTATCCCCCAGCACTTTGGGGCTGGCGGCGGGGTTGTTCGCCGCGGTCGCCCTGATCCTGGCGCTGGCCCGCAAGCCTTTGTTCCAGATCACGGAAAACCCGGAGGAGGCCCGCGCGCAAGGCCGCAAGCTTTGGTTGTGGGATTTCCTCTTCTATACCACCTTCGGGGTCATCGTCACCTTTTCGGTGCGGGTAGCGGGGGTGTTACTGGTGTTCGCCTTCCTCATCGTCCCGTCCCTGGCTTCCATCCTGTCCGTGGGCGGAAAATGGAAGCGGGTGGCTTTCGGCTGGGGATTCGGTACGGTGGGATGCCTGGTGGGCCTGGAGGCGTCCCTGCGCCTGGACTGGTCTGCGGGACCCACCATCGTAGCATCCTTCATATGTCTGTTGATCGCCGCAGGCTTGGTTGCGAAAGTAAGGATGAAATAGCCTCGGCCAACCCTGTTTCCCCTTGGTGAACGGGACCCTTTTCCGCCTGCGCGGCAAGGCGCAGGTATTTGCGGCCCGGATTATCGGGAAACTTCACCCCAAAAGCGTGTTTGGTTCCGGTTCTTGAGGCTGAACCCGCTGGGCGGTGTTCCCTGTTATCGGGTTCGGTGGGAATCCTGCGAATTTTTCGGCGGGTCCGGCATAGATTCAAGCATTCCGTACGCATGGGAAACGGACAAAGGAGCGCTAAGTGAGGATCGAATCGGGGCCGAAGAAAAACATGGGATATAATCCGCGGATGGGGATGGCCGCGGCGCTATGCCTGTTGGCCTTTTCCGCGGGCCGGGCCGCGGTCTACTTCGTGGCTACCAACGGCAGCGATTCCAATCCGGGTACCTTGGATCAACCGTTCGCCTCCCTGCAAAAGGGCCATGACCGGGCGGTGGCCGGAGATACCGTTTTCATCCGCGGCGGCACCTACACTTTCCGGGGCGCGGGCGCCAATTCCAACGCCGGCGTATACATGACCAAAAGCGGCCAGTCCGATAGCCGGCGAATCTGCTTCTGGGCTTATAAGAACGAGAGACCGGTTTTCGATTTCTCCGGATTGAGGCTGGCCGGCACCACCAGCGCGGGCATCCGCATCAACGGGAGCAATTGGTTGTACTTCAAGGGCCTGGAAATCTGCAACGTGCCCCAGCCGGGCGGCGCCGCCAACAACGGCATCTGGGCCAACCCCGCCAGCAATACCATTTTTGAAATGCTGGATCTGCACGATAACCGCGGCCCCGGCCTCTCCATCGCCGGCGGGACGGGCGGCAATCTGGTTTTGAATTGCGACTCGCATCACAATTACGATCCTGGGTCCACGCAAGGGGACGGGCAGAACGCGGATGGGTTCGGGGTCCATTTCCAGACCTCCGGGCCCAGTACGGTATTGCGCGGTTGCCGCGCCTGGTGGAACTCCGACGACGGTTTCGACTGCATCCACCAAGGCGTGGCCGTGACCGTGGAGAATTGCTGGAACGCGCTCAACGGCTACAAGCCGGGCACCATGGTCGGGGCCCCCTCCGGCAACGGCAACGGTTTCAAGGTAGGCGGATGGGGGAATCCCCCCACCAACTATCCCAATCCCGTTCCCCGCCATACGGTAAGGAACTGCCTGGCCTTCTTCAACAAAGCGTCTGGGTTCTACCAGAACCATCAACCCATCGACAATTACTACTACAACAACACCTCGTACAAGAACAACAGCAGCAACTTCAACATGCTCGGCTATGATGTGGGAAAAAAGGCGGACGCGGGCATGGGCATCTATCGCAACAACGTTTCCTTCTCCGCTACCGCCACGGCCAACGGCAACGGCGCGGACGCGTCCGGCAATTCCTGGGACATGCCCGGCCTTACCGTCGCGGCTTCCGACTTTGAAAGCCTGGACACGGCGGGAGTGTTCGGCCCGCGCAAGCCCGACGGCAGCCTGCCGGACGTGAAATTCATGCACTTGTCGGCGACCAGCAATTTGATTGGCAAGGGCAAGGACGCCATCGGTTCGTCCGGCAAAGCCGTCGACCTGGGCGCGTTCGCTTTCGGCCCCTATCCCGACGGCGTTGCCCGGCCAAAGCCTTCGCCGGAAAAATCCGCCGGAGGTCTCTCCCGCGGCACTGGCGCGGGATCCCATCAGGACATCTTCGATTTGTCCGGGCGGAATCTGGACAAGGTGAAAACCAAGGGCCCCGCCATGCTTTTCACGCCCGTCTTGCGCTGAGGCAACTGCTAAGGAAACGGGCGGCCGGGAAACCGGGGAATCAATTCTCCCCGTGCCGCATTTCCAACTGCTCCCTGTCTTTCGCCTCCACGATGTCCCCGGCAAAGTCGCGGTCCAAGGGAAGCAAGCCGAATTGAGCCGCGCCTAAGCCCCAACTGTCCGGGCTAATGTTAACCTCCCCGCTACCGGTAACCGTCTGGCTACCCAGGGCCATGTTTTGCCCCGGCGCCGCGGCCATGGCCACTATATCCCCGTTGCGCATCCATCCCTTCAGGCCGCCCTCCGTTTCCACCAGGGATTGGGCGCCGCCGTGTTGCAGCAGTTTCAGCCCCTCGCCTTGGGCCAGGTTCGCCAGCGGCGGCGGTTCCAGGGCCTGGGTACGGAACAAATCGGCGTCCGTTTTCGCCCTGTATTCAAGGGCGGCCTGGGTCCGGGAAGGAAGCGCGGAAACCATGAATCCGGAAAAGCAAAGTCCGAGCGCGGCGTTACGCATGAAATCCTCCTGGAATGTGTTTGCTGAGCGATTCGGCAAGGCCCCGGTCAAGGGGATGGGATCAAGCTAAGGCGGAGTTGCGCCAAGGGCAATCGGAATTTCCCCCCGCTTCGGTTTTGGGAGCGGCGGTCCACCCTTCATTTGGTTGCGGGACAGGTAATCCGGATACCTTCCCCTCCACGCTATCCATCGGGTGCGACTCCGGTTGCGACCAAACGGCGGCGCCCCGGAAAACGGTTCCCACCGGGGCCAACTCCAGGGTCCCGGAATCGAGGCCATGCAAAGCTTCTCCGATAACGGTTTCAGTGACCTTCCAGCATCCCCCGGGATCCGCTCCGCCCTGGGCCGCAATCGGATCGCACGCCACCCCCCAGCAAGCAATTGCACCGGCGATGAGAAGCAAAAACCCGGGCCATACGCGTTGCATAATTCCTCCCGATCTTAATTGACGCGGGCAATACGTTCCTCTGCCGCTTTCCAGAGAATATTAAAAACCGCGGCGGATCAGATCTCCCCAATACGGTTTCCGCTCACAAAGAAGGAGCAGGTGATGGGAAAGCTTTCCCGGCCCGCTTCACAGCAGACTGGTCTGGAAAGCGGCTCCGCCCGCCGCCGCGCTCAGCGGGCGCTCCTCAAAAGATTTCCCGGCGGGCTCCGTGTCAGGACTCGGCTGCGCAGCCGGCGACTTGGCCGCCGGCGCCGGCTCTTCCGCCATGGTTTCGGATTCCCACTCCAATTCATATCCGCCGTACTTGCGCATATTGATCACGCCGGAACTCAGGATCAGGTATTGGCCCTTGATTCCCAGTAACTCGCCCGTTACTTGAGGTTGCTTGTCCAGGTTGAGCGACGTGAGCTTGGTAGGGTAGGCGAGGACGGGATAATCGAACCGGTGTTCCTCCTCGGCCAGCCTCAGCCCGGGAAGGTCCCCGGCCAGGCCCGCGAACACCTCGTCCCGCTTGGCTTTCAAATCCAGAACCTCCGTTTTCCCCTGCAGCATCAGGCGCCAATTGGTCTTATCCGGCAGCACCTTGGCCAAGGCCACTTCCACCAATCCGGATTCCAAGCGGTTCCGCACGCGTACAATGGGCAAGGCCTGCACGGCGCCCTGATCCATCCAACGGGTCGGCATCTGATGGGAGCGGGTAATGCCCACTTTGATGCCGGAGGAATTGGCCAGGTAGACGGTATGATCGATCATGCAATGGGAGGCTCCCCATTCCGGCTCGCGGCAGGAGCCGAGATGATGATGGCACAGCTCCGGCTTAAGGATGCACATGTCGCATTGCGCCAGGGTTTGCATGCAGCGGAAGCAATAGCCCTGGGAAAAGCTGGTCTTGGTGGCCTTGCCGCAATGGATGCAGAAGATGCGGCCCGTGAAGGCGAAGCGCACGGGTTTGCCCAGCAACGGGTTCAGGGAGATTCTCGCGTCGCCGAGAGGAAGCGCGTATTCCACCTGTGGACCGGCCTTGGTGTGCATTTTTCGGATCGATCCGATGCGCTTTTCCATGCCGATTCAAGATAGCAACAAGCCCGGGCGCAGGCGCGCGGGCGTCGTCCCGGCCGGGTGAACGGATATTGGGGTTGCGGGCGCGCACGGCCGCGGGCCGCGCGGGCTCACACCTTTGCCAAGCGCATTCCTGCGGTTATTATTCCCATCTTTATCGCACGTTGCGGCACAGGAGAGAGAACCCATGCTCAAGTTCTACGGATACAAGAAATGCGACACCTGCCGCAAAGCGGAAAAGGCCTTGGCCCAGCTGGGTAAGGAATATGAATTCATCGACATTACCTTGGAGCCGCCCGCGCAGGGAACCTTGAAGAAAATGGTGCTGCAAAGCGGCGCCCAACTGAAAAAATTCTTCAACACCAGCGGCGTTCAGTACAAAGAGATGAACATCAAGGATAAAGTGGCGGGCATGTCGGAAACGCAGATCCTGGCCATGCTCGCCGGCAATGGCCGCCTGCTCAAGCGCCCGCTGGTGACGGACGGAAACAAGAGCACGGTTGGTTTCAACGAGGCGGTATTTTCAAAGGCTTGGAAGTAAAGGCGGCTTTGTCCTTAATTGGATGGACCCTTGCCATTTTTGGTGACCACTACGGTGAAACTCCCCGTGACGCCCCCATCATCGGCAGTGATAGTCACCACTGCCCGGCCTTTTTTCAATGCGACTACCGAATTTCCTTCCAAGGCGATCGATTTGGCGCTATCCGTACTGAGGGTGAAGGTTTTCACTTGTGCGTCGGCAGGTATGATATTAACCAGCAATGGCTGGACTATCCCTTCTTCAAGGACCATGTCTCCGGCCGTTATCGTCCACACATGGGTGTGCACGGTAACAGGGAACACCGAGGTCTTTCCGTTCGCGGAGGTGATCGTGACTTGGGCGGTTCCCGCGCTGAGCGCCTGGAGTTTTTTGCCGGAAACGGTAACGATGCCGGGATTTCGGCTGGCCAGGGTATACTCTTTGTTGCCTGCATTATCCGGAACGACAGCCACTATCGGGTCCGCGAAGGGCTGGGGAACTTGCGGGTCTCCCCGCATATCCAGCGTCATCGGCTGGGCGGAGATACCCGATACCGCGACATCCGTAACGGGAGCCGGTTTAACGGTAACCTTGAAATCCTTGGTAAGGGATTTTCCCGCCGTCGTCAAAGTCACTACGGCTTCCCCGGCGGTTATACCCAGGCACTTTTGCATTCCGCCCGTTGCGACTACCACCAATACCTTGGAAGCGTCATTGGTGGCGAGGGTATAACCTGAGTCGGTCGCATTGGCCGGGGTCCAAGTGATTTTAGGCGCCAGGGCGGAATCCCCGACCACCAATTGCATCGGTTCAATGGCGATAGAGGTTGCCAGGATCCCGGTCGCCTTGACCAAGACCTTTAGGCTTGCCTGGAAGCCTCCCTCCTGGCTGGTGGCAGTAACGTCGGTGCTACCTGGATTTACCGGGACCAGGGTTCTCCCGGAAACCTTTACTACCGTTTCATTGCCGCTTTTCAGCGTATAGTTCGGGTTGCCGGCATTTGCGGGTAGAACGGATACGTTGGGATCTTGACTCGTACCCATTGCGATATCCATGTCTTCGACCTTGATACCCGAAACTTTAATAGTGGGCTCAGGAGTGGGAGCGGGAATAGATATGGGCAGGGTTATCGGTATGGGTAATGGTACGGGCAGAGTTATGGGCGTGGGTGTGGGTTGTTCCTTGGGAATCCGAACGGTATCTCTGATGGTGTCCCGGACGGTATCCCTGAAAGTAATGGGCGTGGAATTGGAGTCCGGCCGAGGCTTGACAACGGAACCCGGCGCGGGAGAGGAATCGCGGGGCGCGGTTGCAGCAATGGCGGAATCACGAATCGTTTGGTTCGCCTGGGCCCGTACTTTGGATCTTTCCTGTGCAAGTCGCAAGCACTCGCTGGGACCGGCGTGGCAATCCCCGGCATAGGCCTCGACGCTATCGGCGATGCCGTTTTTATCCGCATCGACCTTCCACTCCGGGTCCAGGTTTCCCGTAATGAAAGGATTCTCGTAATTGCGATCCAGGCAGCCAAGCAGGCCAAGCGTATACAGGGCTGCGCAGATTCTTTTGCAATTGTTCATGGTGGGACTCATTTCAGAATGAGAATAAGGTGATACTAGCGCCCAGGCTTATTGCGGATAGCGCGGCATTGAGTAGGGCAGACTTGTCCTGGGCCTCCGTTGCCCGCTTAAAATGGTTTGCTTGTCCGCTCAAGCTCGTCTCGGCGAGTCCATGGTTTTTATCGGCCTCCTGGTGAAAGGAGTACGCCAGGAATCCAAATCCCGCCGCTGCGGAAAGTCCGAGTACGGAAAGCAAACCTTTTTTCCAACTGGGCCGGCGGCCCGGCTTTTCGGCCCTTGCGTCCGGGGAGGCGCCCTGGGCATCCGGAAGGCCGAGGAGGGTGGTGAAGAATCGATTCTCAAAATGAAGCAAGTCCTGGAATTCCCGGGTGGGCTTAGAGGGCCAATCCCGGATGCGCCGCTTTCCGGGAATATCGAAGAGAGCCAAATCCAGCTTCTGCCCGCGGCTTTCCCGGCTCAGCCGGGATTGCACCAGAAAAGCCACATTCAATCGGGCGCCCAATGCAATCAACCCGGAATCCGTGCTCGCGATGTTAGCCAAGGGAATATTCATGGCCGTTAGCAACTCTTGGAGTTCCAACTGGCTCATCAAGTCATAATGGCGGGAAGCATAGGCGTGGGTTCCCACGCGTTCCGCCAAGACCCGTGACTCCGGTGACGAGACACTAAGATCCACCACCGCCATCAAGCCCCGGCTCGCCCGCTTGGCCTTATCCAGACGCCCGGCATCCAATCCGGAAACAAAAGCGCTCATCCGCGCCTTCAGCGGCTCCTCACCGTCGCTGCCCGGATTGCTGGGCACTTCGCCCACTTCGGAAACGATAACCTGCCCGGTCGGCACATGCAGGATATTGAAGGTGTAGGCAAAAAGCCCTTGCAGGGAAGTGACGGTTCCGAAACAAACATACTCGGTCAGTAGAACATTTCCGGCATCGAAACCGCATTGGAATTCATGGCAAGGCTTGGCGGGGTCCCAATTGAAGTCGGCCAGTTTCTTTTCCATCTCCTCACGGGAAAGAGGGCGGAATTTAGCCGCCGATTCCAACTGCCGGCGTAGGATGTCGCCATACCGAGGCGCTGTCCGTCCCGTATTCACATCGACGGGATCCAGCACGGTTAATGTGGGCGCTTCCGCTCTCCTTTCGGCCAAGTCCGGGTTCTGGGTTGAATCAACCGATGCGTTAGGGGATTGCGAAAGTGCGGTAGCTCTTTCTATCGGAAAGGTCAAGCATACCGCTACGGTAATCGCGCAACATTTCATCGACTGGATTGCAAGTAGCTTCATTCTTTGGCCTGGGAAATAATCCAAAAAGCTTGCAAGCTCAATTCTTCATCTTGCCTACAAAGCCAATAAACGCGTAGCTCGAGGCCCTATCAAGGAAAACCTGGAGTCGGGAGGGATTTTTTCGAGAGATTTCCCCCCGGACCTTCTCAAGCGCCGTGAAAATCCTTTTGTACCTTTCCCAGCCATGACAAAGCAGGGCGCCCCTCCGGAGCAGGATACAAAGGCTTTCCAGGCCGTGGACGCGGAAACCCGCGGGCGGATGACGCCGGAAGATCTGACCTTGCTGTTCCGGCTCGAGCGGGATTTCGCATTCACCTTCCAGCAACTCCGCCTGTTCTCGCGATGGAGCCTCGACTGCGCGTCCTGGGGGGAAACGGGATTTCGTTCGCAAGCGTTGGCCGCCATCGATACCGCATCGTTAGGCCCGGGCAATCCGAGGCAAAAGGGCGAGGCCGTTTTTACGGCGGCCCAGCGGACTTACCAGGACTTGGCCGCCAAGGCGAAAAGCTATCCGGCGGAAAGCCCCAAAGAAAAACTCCCGGCGCATAAATTCGTCGAGAAGGAACTTAAAGGGCGCATCTTCCGCCTTTGCCCGGCCGCTTCCGAGAAGGCCGTATGCTGCAATCTCAAGGTGCTCAACATCGTCGACAATTGCGCCATGGCCTGTTCCTATTGCGTGCTGCAGAACCACTACGATGAGGCCGTCATCGCCGTGCCCGCCAACCTCAAGGCCAAGCTGGCCGAGATCAGTCTCGATCCGGGCAAACTCTACCGCATCGGCACCGGCGAATACTCGGACTCTCTGCTATGGGGGAACAAGAACGGTATCCTCCGCGACCTTTGCGACTTCGCGCTCGCCAATCCCAACGCCATCCTCGAACTGAAAAGCAAATCCGCCAATGTTTCCTGGATCCTGGAAAACGAAATCCCCGCCAACGTATGCTGCACCTGGTCCCTGAACCCGCAGATCATCGTCGCCAACGAGGAGCATAAGACCGCTTCCCTGGATCGCCGCTTGGAGGCCGCCCGCCTGGTCGCGGATAAAGGCGTCAAGGTGGGCTTCCATTTCCACCCCATGTTCTATTTCGAGGGTTGGGAAGAAGAATACCAAACCCTGATCGCGCGCGTGATCGCGACTTTCCGGCCGGAAGAAGTACTCTGGGTTTCCTTGGGCTGCATCACCTTGCTCAAGGGCTTTGCGCAGGACTTCCGCCTCAAGTACCGCCATTCCAAGTTGCTGCAGATGGAAACGGAAACCACGCCCGATGGGAAGATCACCTACGCCTTCGCGGTGCGGGAGAAGCTTTACCGCAATGCGCTCTTGGCATTGGAACCATGGCGGGATTCGGTATTCCGGTATATGTGCATGGAGCACAAGCCGATGTGGGACGCGGTGATGGGTTTCGCCTATCCCAACATGGCCGTCTTCGACGACGCCTTCAACGCTTCCGCTTTCGCGAAGCTGGCGCGTCGGCTCTAGGTCATGGCGCGCGGGCGCCGGCGGGTCCCAACATGCCTCATCAGGTAGGCCGGCCCTCCGGGTTGACCTCGTTCAGCCACGCCAATATGCCGCCTTGCACATTGAACCCATTGCTCCAGCCCTTGGACTTCAGGAAGTCCAACGCGGAACGGGAGCGTCGTCCGGTGCGGCAATAGAGATAGACCGGCACATCCTTGGGGATTTCCGAAAAACGCGCCTCGAATTCGCTCATGGGAATCAATTGCCCGCCTATGTTCATATCGGCGTGTTCATCCTCTTCCCTCACATCCACCAGTACGGTGGCAGGCTCCTTTTCCAAAAGTTCGCTCAGTTCATAAACCGATATTTCATCTTGCATGGGATTCCCCGGGGGTGACCCCCTATTCCTGGTTTTTGACCGTTTTTACAGGAATAATATAGGATTAACCCTCGCCCGGCTGTTAAGGGGCCCCGTCCTTCATGGCTGGGAGGTCCCTTTTCACCGGCCCTGAGGCCCCTATCTATTGAAAAGAATGGGCCTTATAGCTAAATTGAATGTCCTTAAATTTTCGACGACTACGGATTTGACCTAAGAAGGAACAAGGAATGCCGGCTGGACCCAAAGTAAAGATTTCTCGTGCCTTGAACCTGGCCATTACGCCCAAGGCCGCCCGGATCATGGAACGCCGCTCTTTCACTCCCGGCCAGCATGGCCTGGCCCGTAAGAAGAGCCCCTCCACCTACAAGATTCAGCTGCTCGAGAAACAACGGCTCAAGGCCGTCTATGACGTTTCCGAAAAGCAAATGCGCGGCTACTACGCCAAGGCCGCCCATTCCCATGAATCCACCGGCACCGTGCTGCTTTCCTACCTGGAAACCCGCGCCGACGCCGCGATCTACCGCATGGGTTTCGCCCGCACCATCTATGCCGCCCGTCAGTACGTGGCCCACGGCCATTTCATGATCAACGGCAAGCGCATCCTCACTCCCAGCCATCAGCTTAAGGTGGGGGATCTTATCACCGTGGTGGAGAAGTCCAAGACCCATCCCCAGATCGTCGAAGCCCTGACCCACTCGGGCGGCATCCAGATTCCCGAATACTTCGAGATCAACAAAGTGAAGATGGAAGGCAAGCTGATTGCCAAGCCCATCCGCGAGCAGATTCCCATCAAGCTCACCGAACAACACGTGGTCGAATACTACTCCAAGTAAAAGCTACCGGCCCTTCGGGGGCATAGCGGAAAAGAGGGTCCCAGCCGGGCCCTCTTTTTTTGTGCCCGGATTTTCAGCCATGCTGGGGCTTTGCCCCGTACCGAGACCTGCTTCGACGGTGTTTTCCGGTCGACCGCTTCAGAAAGAATGGCTTTCCAGTTCGGAAGGATCGTCCAGATGCTCCAGTGAATACAGATCCTTGCTTTCCAGGATCTCGGCATGGAAGGCTTCTTCGGTAAGCACTTTCCCTTCCGCATGCATTCTGTCCGATACGCGGATTGCCATGGGATTGATCTTCAGCATGCCGCCATAAGTGTATAGAATGCCCAACTTGGCCAACCGCTGACTGAGTTTCAGGTCCATCTCCGGGCAATCGAAATCCAGTGTGTCTTCGGAATGGAATTCCCCATTCCGGAAGGCGGATAAGAATTTTTCCATGGTGTCCAACATATCGGTAACTCCTGGTTCCTCCCCGTCCAACATCGACGGGGCCGAAGAATAATCTCGGATAATCGGGGAAGAAAAGATAGGGTAGCTCGGTCAATTCCGGAAAGTGAAACATATTTGAAACGTCACCGGCAGGGATTCGCGGAAATTGAACGAGGCCGGAATTTTACCCGGTAACGGCTTGCATGCCCGTCGAATAGCTTAATTCAGGGACTTGGTTGCCGACCAAAGACCGGAAGCGTCTCTAGGGTATGAAAACACGCACTTCGCTCTCCTGATGGTAATCACATTATCCGGTGCGTTCTCTTCCGCAGTTGCGTCCGGCCATGATATTCTGCTGGGGACCCCATACGCGGCAAAGGCCGCAGTTCCGCTTTTTCCCGTCCCGGCATGGTTAATGGCGGCGATGGCGATGTACCCGTGCCGGTAGGCGCCACCATGCTGGTTTTGATAACCTTTCCCAATACCATGGTGCTGGTCGAAGCGGCTTCCGGAAATGCCCCGGGAACGGCTCTCTGGAGGCGGATTACCTTCTGGTCGGACGCGACCATGGCGGCAGGCGCAGTCGCCTTGGGCGGTTATGCTTTGGCCGATACGGTATTCGGAATCCATGAGGATAACGGTTGGGCGGGCTGGCGTCGGCGGCTTTCCTGACGGGCGCTGCATCCATGGGAACACTCTACCCGGGCCGCCATCCTCAGGCCCGGTTTTTTTATTTTACCGGAGAAACCGGGACAGGAGTACCATGGCATCTCAAATCCGCAACAATACCCAGTTGAACCGTTTTGAATTGGAAGCGGAAGGCAAAATCGCCTTCACGGCTTATGCGCTTTCCCAAGGAGCCATCGAATTCAAGCATACCCTGGTGCCGCCGGAATTGGAAGGCAAGGGCATCGGGTCCGCGCTGGCCAAATATGTTCTGGAGTTCGCGAAGGCCAACGGGCTGGAGGCCATCGTGACTTGTCCCTTCATCAGGAGCTGGCAGGCGCGCCATCCCGCGTAGGGATCGCGATGGGGAGAGATTTCCTCCGCTCAGAGCTTCGCGGCTTCTTTGCGCGAACTCTTGGAGACGCCGAAGACCTGGATCTTGTAGCGTTTGATCTTGAAACCCTCTTTGCGCGCCAAGTCGTTCAGCGCTTCTTCCAGCTTCTGCGAGTGGACCTCCCGCACGTCCCCCGAGTCCGTGCAGATGAGATGCACATGGGGCTTGCTGCCGATGGCGATCTCATAGTGGGTGTGGCCGTGGCCGAAATCCGATTCCGAAAGGATGCCCGCTTCCACCATCTGGCTTAAGGAACGGTACAGGGTGGCCCGGGAAACCTTCACGTCCGCCTTCTGCATCTCGAACATGAGTTCGTCGGCGCTGAAATGGCCTTTCTGCTCGAAGATGAAATCGAGGAGTTGGGTGCGCTCCTTGGTGAAGAACATCTTGTTCTTCTTCAGGAAGTCCGAATAGATGCCGCGCGCTTCCGGGAGATGATTGTCATTGGGCTCGGACACGGGGGGAAAGATAGGAAACCCGCCCCCATTTTTGATTGCGGCGCGGGAATACGCGTTTGGAGGACGGATCAGATGGCGGGGGGCAAAAACTCGAAAAAGAGGACCCCGGCGCATTTCCCCTTGCGGCCCTCCAGGTATTCCTTGAAAGGCGTGTCCGCCACCTTGTGCTGGAGCTGGCTGGCGTTGCGGAGGAGCGGGGGGTTCTTGCCGTCCGCGATCAGGAAGCCGGTATGCGTCACATCCAATCCTGGGATATCCGTGACGAAAGCGACGCCCAGGAATTTCTCCCCGAAGGTCCAATTGGACATCATGGCCAGGGCCTTGGCATAGGGCATGAACGCGATCTCGGCGACGGGGTTGGCGGCCGGCACGGGCAGTTGCTTGGACCCGAAGAACTTGATCTTGTCGATGGGCTTCTTAAGGAGGCTGTCGCCCGGGAAGCGCACCACCCGAACCAGCGAGGCGTTATGGCGCAGCCAGTCCTCCACGAAATAATGGTTGCGGGTGGCGTAGTCCAACGTATCCGATCCGTAACGCAGGGATAGGATGCCGGGCAGCACGTCCCGGGTCTTGCGGGAAAGCGCCAGGGCCATGGAGCTTTCGATATAGGTGACGCAGTCGAAGCGATCCAGATCGATGAGGGGCGCGGCTTCGATGCGGCCGAAGCGGCCTTCGCCCGTGGGCCCCAGGTAATAGGGTTTGTCGAGGAGAGCCCGGCTGAAGAACTTGAGCCTATCCATGTAGGCAGCAGGGGCATCCGTCCGTCCCAGCAGCTTGTGGGCCTCAATGAGCGCGGGCCTCTCCTTGTTGTAGAAAAGGGCCACGTGCACCAGCAGGGAATCCATCAGGTGCTGGGCGCTTTCCGGAGATCCGCGGAAGTCGTTGATGAACAGGGCCGCCGTCAAGGTATCCCCGTCGATGCCGAAGGCGTATCCGCACAGGCCTTGGACATTGGCGATGGAGCCTGTCTTATAACGGATGAGGTTGGTCTGCATGTAAGGCCGCATGCGCTTGCCGGTGGCGCCGTCCAATCCCGGCGAGGCCAGGGAAGAGATGTAGTCCTTGACGTAGCGGTGGCGTACCATGCTTGCCAGCAGGGCGGCCATTGCTCTGGGCTTGATGCGGTTGTTGGCCGAGAGTCCGCAGCCGTCGAACAGGCGGAAGTCGTTGGTATCCAGCCCCTGGCGGTGCAGGAATTCCTTCTCGGCGCGGATGCCTCCGGCGGATGAGCCGTCCCCTTTCACGAACTTGCCCAATTGCCGCAAAGTCATTTCCGCGTGCAGGTTCTGGCTGCGTTGATTGATCTCCTCCACGATATCTATGAGGGGCGCGGTCGTAAAGCGGAAATTCCGGACCAACGGCGCGGACGCCGTTACCGTATCCGGCCGCATCGCCACGCCGTTGGCGGCCATGGACTTGAGGAACGAAGCCCGGAAATACTGGGTGGGGTTGCGCACCGGCAGGATCATCTGGAATCCCTGCGCCTTGCTGCCGATATAGCCGCTCAGGGTGATGACGGTGGAATCCGGATTCTGCGCGGGCACGATGCGGCGCTTGCCGCCCCCGACCGTCCTGGCCTTGTTGACGATGCGCACGTAGCCCACATCGGGCTTGACCACCGCCAGCGCGGCCGCACCGGGCCTGGCTCCCGGGAGCACGTTCAGGGTGAAGGTGTTGTCGTTGTAGGACAAGGCGGAAACCTCGGCCCCGTACCAGGTATTGAAATGATGTTGCTTCCAGGCCTCGGGACGATGGGGCCCCGTAAAGAAAGTGTCCGTCACTTCTATGGATCCCCGCACGGTATCGATGCCCAGCGCTTTGAGGCTGTCCATGAATGGTTCCAACGGGGCGAGCGCGTCCGGGAAAAAGCGATCGGACACGTTGGGATCGCCTTCGCCGGAAATCCGCACCTTGCCGTACAAGGTCCTGTCCCTCACGGTTCCGAATACGTCCATCAAGGTGGGCGGGAAGAAATTGACGGGGAAGGTGTCCAAAGCCGCGGCGGTGACGATGAGTTTGAGGCAGGAGGCGGGCGTAAACCAATCCGTATCGTTCAAAGACGCTTCGATGCGGCCGTAGCGGGTGGAATAGACGCTGAACCCCAGCCTGCCCCTGATGCGGCTGCGCTTATAGACCTCCTCCAGGTCCTTTTTGAGATACGGTGACACGTGGGTTACGTAGGCGCCCGGTTCGGGCGCGAGCACGGTCTGGGCCGGGGCATTAGGGGCGCCCAGCACGGCGGATTCGGAAACGACCGGGACGACAACAGGCGCGGGGAGCGCCAGAGGTTGTCCGGAGGGCGTCTTTCCGGCGGCGGGCGGCGCGGCCAAAGCCTGACCGGACTTCGCCTGCGCGGCGACGGCAGGTTTGCCCTTTCCGTTGGTATTGGCGCTGTCCACCGCGGCCAGGACCGCCAATGCGGACACGAAGGGAATCCAAAGCGCGAACTTCACGGTGCGGCCTTTCCGCCGGGCGCGGCGATGGCCTGAAAGGCCTGGAAATATCCGGGATAGGTTTTGCGCGTGCATGCGGGATCGTTGATGGTGACGGGTATGCCTCCCAGGCAAACCAGCGAAAAGCACATGGCCATGCGATGATCGTGGTAAGTATCGATGGCTGCCGTCCGCAAAACGGCCGGAGGCTCCACTTGAATCCAATCCGGCCCTTCTTCCACGCGCGCGCCCACCTTGCGCAATTCCGAAGCCATGGCGGCGATGCGATCGGTTTCCTTTACGCGCCAATTCCCGATGTCGCGGATCCGCGTGGTCCCTTCGGCGAACAAGGCAGTGACCGCCAAGGTCATGCCGGTATCCGACATCAAATCCATGGATACATCCACGCCCCGCAATTCTCGGCGCGTCACCTTGATGGCATCCGGACCGTACTCGACAATGGCGCCCATCGCTTGCAGCACTTCCGCGAAGCGCGCCTCCCCCTGCAGGCTATCGCGCCCTATCCCGCGCACCTCCACCGTACCCCCCGCAATCGCCCCCGCCGCCAGGAAATACGAAGCCGAAGACGCATCCGGTTCAATCCCGTACACGCCGGGCGATACATAGGCCTTAGCTCCCGCGCAAGCGAATTTCCGGAAGCGGTCATTCTCAACCTCGGCTCCGAAAGCTTCCATGATGCGCAATGTCAGCTCCACATACGGCGCGGAAACCAGCGTCCCTTCCACCTCCACCTCCACCGCTTGGCGGCATAAAGGCAAGGCCAACAACAGCCCGGTCAGGAATTGGCTGGAAACATTCCCCTTGATCCGCGTCCTGCCGCCCGACAATCCCTGCGCCAGAATCCGCAAAGGCGGGAATCCCTCGGCCGCCGCATAGGTAATCTGCGTGTTACCTGCGATGGGAAGCAATGAGTCGACCAGATCCCGGATGGGCCGCTCGCGCATGCGCGCCACCCCGTCCACGGTGAACTCCCCGCTCCCCCCGGCCAATAAAGCCGTAAGCGTGCGCATGGACGTGCCGGAATTCCCCAGATGCAACGCCACCGGCTTCCCAACGGCGGAAGCGAATGGTCCGCCCAAACCCTGGATCTCCAAACCGGTTTCCACCGCCCGCATGGGGAGCCCCAAACGCTTGAGGGCCTCCCGCATCAATTCCACGTCCTCGCCATCGGGAAGATTCCGCAACACGGTTGTTCCCGAGGCCAAAGCCGCCAGGGGCAAAACCCGATTGCTGATGCTCTTGGAACCCGGCGGCCGCACCACTCCCTGAACACGATGCACCGGGGCCAAAAGCAAGGACTCCATATCCTGAAAACTATAAATTTCCCCGCGCCGAATGCCCATCGCGCGGTCCTCCCCCACCGCGCGCCATTCTCTTTGCGGCAAATCGCTCCAGCCCCCCTGAGCCTAACGCCCCCCTGGTTCACTCCCCACCGCGCGTCACTCTCTTCGCGGCAAATCGCCCAGCCCCCCTGAGCCTAACGCCCCCCGCGTGGTCCACCTCCACCGCGCGCAATTCTCTTCGCGGTGGCATCGACCCAAACCCACCCGACTCCCGCCCGCCCCCACGCCCCACCCATCGCCTACCAGCCTTTCGCCCAAACAAACAGCCCCACCGGAACCCGACCCCACCCGTGTCCGCCTCCGCCGACCCACTCCCCCATTTGACCACCCCTCCGCCCGCGCACCCGTCTCTGCTCCGCTTGCCGGCCAGGGGTTGGACCCCGCGGGCTAGCGCGCCCGTCCGGGGGCGAATCGGCGCAGGCGGCAAACGCAGGGCCGTCCGCGAGGGGACGCGCTCTTGTGCGGGATCGGTAGGTTCGACTGGAGTTGTGCGGCCCCGAGCTTCGGCGCAAAGAATAGAGGATGGCCCAAGATTGGACCCACAACCAGCAACGTAGCCCAGACCGGCCGAAAGCCGTCTGAGCCCCCGGACGGGCGCGCTAGTCCGCGATCTTCACCGCCGTACCGACAGCGGAGCACAAACAAACAATCGCGTCGAATTGGGAGAACGTCAACGTCACCCCCACCACGCCGTCGGCCTTCATCGCGCGCGCGCGTTCCGCCAATTCATCCATCGCCTTCGACTTCACTCTCTGGAGCAGTTCTTCCGCCGCTTTCATCCGATGCAGCTCGCCGTACGCGGCCGGATTCTGGAAAAGGATGTCCTTGGGAACCACCACTTCCGCCGAAACCAATCCCAGATAGGATTGGATCTGGTAGCCATCCACGTTGGACGTGGTAGTGCAGAAAAAATCCGGCTTGCGGACGGATAAGGCCTCATTGAAATCGGTCATGGCCATGATGTGCGATTGGCGGGCCGAGGCCGGGGGCGCGGGGGTATAGTCGGCCACTGGCGCGGGCACGGCCGGCTGCGAATAAGGGGCTATCGGCGGCATGACGTCGGAATTCGCCGCCGCGGGCGCCATGGGTTGCTGGGGCGCCGCCATGGGGGCCTCGCGCCCGGTCATGAATGCGCTGGAGAAATCGCCGCCCAGGTACGGGCTGGGGGCCGGCGTTGCGGGAGCCGCGAGCCGGTTTCCGTTCTGCCCGGCCGGTGGCGCCAGATCCAAGGCCGCAAAAGGTTTGATGCCGGGTGTGCCGGGATGCGGCTGCTGGTACGGGGTTTGGAACGGGTTGTTCTTATCGGCCGAGAACGGATTATCCATGGACATATCCTTTTGCTTCCCTAATTATAGGGGGAGGGCAGCGGGATCTGACTAGAAATTTATGCGGGAAATCCGGCGGGCGGCGACCTTCAGATGAAATCGCGATTGACCAGAGCGCCGCGGTTCAATTGCAGGCGTCGGTAGGGCAGACTATTGATGAGGCTATAATCGTGCGTGGCCATCAATACGGCCGTGCCGGAGGCATTGATGTTTTGGAAGATTTTGACGATTTCGTGGGAGGTTTGCGGATCCAGGTTTCCCGTGGGCTCATCCGCCAATATGATATAGGGTTCGTTGGCCATGGCCCTGGCGATGGAAACCCGCTGCTGCTCCCCGCCCGAAAGCTGGTGGGGCAGGTTTTTTGCCTTATGGGAAATCCCCGTCAAGGTGAGCACTTCGTACACGCGCAGCTTGATCCGCTTGCTGGAATACCCGGCCACCCGTAACGCGAAGGCTACGTTCTCGAACACGTTGCGATCGGGCAGCAGCTTGAAATCCTGGAAGACTATCCCCAGGCGCCGGCGCAGCAATTGGATCTTGGAGAGCGACGTTTCCGCGGATCGGTAGGCCAGATCCTTGTTGAAGGAGATCAGCACTTCGCCGATATCGGGCCGTTCATCCATGTAGATCAGCTTAAGGATGGTGGTCTTGCCCGCTCCGCTGGGCCCCGTGAGGAAGACGAACTCGCCGCGGTCGAGGCGGAAGTGCACGTCCTGCAGGGCCTTCCAGTCCTTTTCGTATTTCTTGGAGACGTGGATGAAGGAAATCATTTCGGCTTCCTCAACACGAAATGCACGCGCTCGGAAGCCTCCCGTCCCGGCCGGAAGGTAAAGCCCTCGAACAGTCCTTCGACTTTAAAGCCGGCCTGCTTGGCCAGGGATTTGATCTTGTCCAGCTTATAGATGCGCTGTTGGTGGCTTTCTTTGATCTTGCTCCACCGGTTTTCCCCATCCTCGCGGTCGCGGCGGTTCTCCACGAAGAAAACGAAATCGTTGCCTTGCAGGCGCGCTTCCCTGTCGAAATGGCTTTCGCGGAAATAGGTGCAGCCTTCCAGTTCTCCGTAGTCCACGGCGTGGTGGAAATGTTTCCTGGAGTTGGCTTCCGTGGTCACGTCGAAGATGAACAGGCCGCCGGGCGCCAGCGCGCGCCGGCCTTCCCGGAAGCAGCGCGCCACGTCTTCTTCCGCCATCAGATAATTGATGGCGTCGTACACCATCAGGCAAAGATCGAATCCGCCCTTGAAGGGAAGGGCCAGGGCGTTGGCGGCCACGCGGCAATCCGGCGATAGCGCAGGCGCTTGCGAGAGCATGAAGGGGGAAAGATCCGAGTACACCACCTTGGCTTCCGGGGGATAGACGTCCCGGCGCGCAAAGGGACAGGTGCCGGCGCCCAATTCCAGGATGGCCTTGGGCGCAGCGCCGTGTTTCTTCCACAGCCGGCCCAGATAGCGGCCCCAGGCGTCATAATCCACATGGGCCATGATGTAGTCATAGTAGGGAGCGATGATCCGGTAAGAGGTTTCGTCCCGCATGCGCGCCTAGTTCGGCGCGGGCTGGGGGCCGGCCTCGCCGGAGCCGTTTTCCTCGAAGCCCTCCGCGGTGGCGGGCAGGTTCTTGAATTGCGCCAGGCGGTTTTCGATGTGAACGGTCTCGCGCCACTTCTTGACGAAGGTGGAAAGCTTCTGGCTGAGAAAATAGTTGCGGGCGATTTGGCTGATCTCGGTCCAATCCTCTTCCACGGTCATCCGGCGTTCCGGGGATTGCCCGTCCAGGCGGAAGATGTGATAGGCATCGCCGATCAGGATAGGCGGACTCACCCCGCCCACGCTGAGGCTGTCCACCGCCTGCAGGTAGCGGGGGTCGAGCTTTTCGCGCGTGAACCAGCCCAGGCTGCCTCCTTGATCACGCGTTTTCTTGTCTTCCGAAAAGCGCGTGGCCAGGGACGCGAAGTCCTTGTCCTTGATGGACGCGGTCCGCAGCGAGTCGAGAAAGGCGATGGCGCGCGCGCTATCGGCCGCTTCCGGGGTAAGCCGCACCAGGATATGCGAGGTGCGGATCTCATTGTCCTTCTTGCCCGTGACCTTGATGAGATGGTAGCCGAAGCGCGAGCGCACGGGCAGCTTGGAATAGTCGCCGGCTTCCAGCGAGAAGGCTGCGCGCTCATAATCCGGATCCAAGGTGCCCCGCTTGGTATAGCCGATGTCCCCGCCTTCCTTGCCGGAGAAATCATCCGAGTATTGCTTGGCCAGGTCCACGAAGTTCTCCCCTTTGTCCAGGCGCTTGATCAGGGAATCCGCCTTGAGGTAGGCGGCCTTCTCCAGGGCCGTGCCGGGTTTGATCTTGATCTGGATATGGGAAAGCCGCAGGCTGTTCTGCTGCATGGGGAGGCTGTCCTTGTACCGTTCGTAGAACTGGTGGATTTGCTGGTTGGAGGGCTCATGATCCCCAACGTACTTGTACTGGAGCTTTTGCCGGAAGGATTGGTCCAGGTACTGCTGCGAGAGGCGCGCGCGGAACTGCGACAAGGTCATCCCGTTGGTCTGCTTGAGCAGGCTCTCGAATTTCTTTTCTCCGCCTTGCTGTTCCACGTAATGGGAGATGGCGTCCTCCACGCGGGGGGCGATATCCTTTTCGGAAACCTTGATGGTGGTGTCCTGCTTGGCCTTCACCAGCACCACCTTGTCGTCGATAAGGCGGTTGAGGATTTCCTGGCGTTGTTGATCAGCGGGCATATGCAGCATGCCGGGTTGTTGTTCCGCGGAGACCATGCGCAGTTCCTCCAGCTCGGAAAGCATGATGATCTGATCATCCACGGAGGCCACGATGCCGTCGTAGGCTTGCCGGGCGGCATGCGCGGGCAAGGCGGGTATGGCCAGGACCGCGGCGAGGGCGATCCGCTTAAGGAGTTTCATGGGAGCTTTGCGCATGGCTGTTCTCTTCCGCTTCAGGGGTCATGTTCATGGATTCCGGCGAGGTTTCGATGGCCGGTTTGGGCGCCGGGGGGCGGGCGTCCGAGGAATCGTTTAGCGGGCGGCGGCTATGGCGGCGCGGGTAGGATTTCTTGAGGCCGGATCCCGGAAGGTCCGTACCCGCAGGCGAGGCTACTCCGGACGGCGCGGCGCCCGCGGCCGGCACCGGATCGGGTTCGCGGGGTAAGCGCGGATCGGCCTTGGGAGCGGCGGGAGCCTGGGCCGCCGGTTGCGCTTGCGTTGGAGCCGAAGCCGGTTCACGGGGAAGCCGGGGATCGATCTTGGCGGCGGCCGGCGCCGGGACCACCGGCTGCGCAGGGGCGGCATGTATCGGTGACGGCGCGGCCGCCGTCGCTTTGGGTTTGGCCGGCGCGGGAGGCGAGGAGATGGGTGCAGGCGCGGCAGGCGCGGTTGCACGCTGCGGGGCCGCTGCCGGTTGGACCGCATCCTGCGCCTTGGATGTTTCGGCCAAGCCGGGAATCTGGTCTAGGTTATAGCTGACGGAAACGCCTTCCTTGTATTTGGCGATGCGGCTCTCCAGGAGCTTATCCTTGCGTTCCATCACCAGGATCCCGCTTATCTCCTCCTTGGCTTCCGCGAAGGGGATTAGGCTGCCGGCATCCTGGCGCTCCAGCACCTTGACCAGGTAGAACCCGTCCGGGCAGGCGATGGGAAGGGTAACCGCGCCGATACCCGCGCCCGCGATGTCCTGGGACAGGCAGGACGGGAACTCGGTCTGCTTCTTGAAAGCGATGGAGGCGTAGGATTCCGGTACCGGATCCAGGGAATTGGCCGCGCCCACCGCCAGGAAGTCCCCGTGATTGGCCTTGTTCCGCAGATCCGCGGCCTGCTTGTTGGTTTGCACGCGGATATGCATGAACTTGATTTCCGGGACCTTGCGGCGGAAATCCTCTTTGTGCATTTCGTAATACTGGTTCATCGCCATCTCGTCCGGCTCGAAGACTTCGGAGGCGTTTTCCTTGGACAGGAACTCCTCGATAAGGAGCTTGCGGCGCAGCTTGTCCAGCTTGCGGCGCACTTCCGGCTCGTTTTCCACTTTCGCCTTCAAAGCCTGCTGGTACACCACTTCATCGTCCATCCAGCGCTTGATGAAGTCCAGGTATTGCTCGCGGCGGATCAATTGCTCGAAATCGGCGGGAAAGCTCTCCCGCAGCTCTTCCAGGGTCAAGGTGGAATTGCCCACCTGGGCCAGCACCGTTTCCTTTACGGCCGCCTTTTTGCATCCGCCCAGCGCCAGGGCCAGAAGGATCAGGGAGGCACCAGTGATTTGCGTCGGAAGGGGGATCCACGCGGCCCGCGGGTGCAGGCGCTTCAGCGTCCTGGGTTTCGTAATGTGCTCCATCCTGGGGTGGTCCGAACGCCTGGCGACCTGCCCGGGAAGGGCGCTATCGGAAGCCTGGAGTCGGGAAATATATAGCAAATTCGGGGGATTGGGAGCAGCCCGGGGCGGGGTGGCGCGGCCTTTCCCAAGGGGGGAGGCCGTAATGGAGCGACTCCCTCTTATTGTATCTCGGGGCCCTAGAAATGGGTCCAAGGGATCGCCACGATATTTTCAGCCAACCGCTCCGGAAGATCGCCCATGGTGATGACATAGCCTTGCTTGGCTGCCTTGGGATAATCCGCGAGGAAATGGCTAAGGCCCATTACGTCCGCTTTGCGGACCTTCCGCGCCGATTTGATTTCGATCGGAATCACCCTTTCCCCCATATCCACGATGCAATCCACTTCGGCCCCGCCCGAGGTCCGCCAGAAACAGACGCGCCAGTCCTTTCTTAGCGCCCGCACGCGGCGGATGATTTCCAATACCACGGCATGCTCGAATAAGATCCCTTTTTGGGATTGCGCCGTGGCCGCATCAAGGGGCAACCGGGCCAGTGCGTTCCGCACGCCCATATCGAAGAAATAATAGCGGGGAGTCGCCACGATCCGTTTACGGGCGTTCTTGAGATAGGGGTCGAGGCGTTCCATGACCAGGGTTTCCTGCAAGATGGAAAAGTATTCCTTGACGGTCGGCACGCTCACTCCGGATTCCATCGACAACTTTGAGAGGTTGGGGCTGCCGCCGGATTCCTGCGCCGCCAACTCCAGGAACCGGGAGAAAGCGCCTACGTTCCGGGTCAGCGCTTCCACGCGTATTTCTTCTTCCAGGTAAAGGTTCGCGTAAGCCTGTAGAAAATCCCGCCGATCTTGCGCGTCCGGCATGGTCGCGATACCGGGCAAGGAGCCGAATGCCAGCGACTCTTCCAGGCTATAGCGGCCATGGGTTTCCGTTGGAGTCAGCGCCAACTCTTCACAGCGCTGTTCCTTGCTCCATCCCAATTCCCCCCACATCAGTGGGTCCATGTGGAATGACTTGACCCTGCCGGGAAGCAGATTGATTCCCGATTTTCTCAGCTTGCGCGCGGAGGAACCCGTCAATGCGAAGGTCGCTTTTTTCCCATCGATCAGTAGCTGCGCGGCATCCAGGAGATCCGGCACCTTTTGCACTTCATCGATGAAAACGGTCATGCGTTTTTTGGAAGCGGAAACCTGCCTGATGAGCAGGCCCGGATCCCTTTCATAAGCCAGCCTCAGGCCCGGGTCTTGCAGCGGGATGGCCAGGAAATTCTCCCTCCCCTTCAGGAGATCCTGAATGAGGGTGGTTTTACCCACTTGCCTCGGCCCCAGCAAAAAGCAGGATTGGCCTTTTTCCAAGGATTTAGCCATTGAGTCATGGATAATTCTCGCTATGCCATTAAATTTACCTTGCATATTTAAAGCATAGCTTAAATATACACCAGTCGCCAGAGAGTATTGCGGGATACGAAAAAGGCGGTTGGAAAGCCGGTTAGAGCAAATCGCGGAGGATTTGCGCGGCTTGGGAAATGGCGGCATGGGTATCGCCCTTGCGCGCGGGATTCAGCTCTATCAGCATTTGCAGGGGCTTGGTGTAGAGGAAACGCATCGGCCGCTTGAACTTGGCCACCAGGGCCCCCATTTCCTCTTTCTCCGGCACCAGCATTTCCGCGTATTGCAGGTTGAGCAGGTTGCCCTGCATGGCCACTTTCTGAAAGCCCAGGTGCTGGGCCGCCACGCGCGCCGTCATGGTATCCAGAAGCACCTGCACGGACGGCGGCACCTGCCCGAACCGGTCCAGCAGTTCCCGGCCCACTTCCTCTATCTGCGCGGTCTCCGTGCAGCGCGCCAGCTTCTGATACAGTGCCACGCGCTGCAGGCCGTCCTCCACGTATTCCTCCGGGATGAAGGCGTCCTCGGGGAATTCGATCACCGGGTTCAAAGGCGGCAGCACGCGCGCGCCTTGCATTTCCTTGACGGTCTCGCGCAGCATGCGATGGTAGGTCTCGAAGCCCACGGCCGCGATATGCCCGCTCTGCTCCAGCCCCAGGATGTTGCCGGCTCCGCGTATCTCCAGGTCGCGCATGGCGATTTGGAACCCGGATCCCAGATCGGTGAATTTCTCCAGGGAATAAAGGCGCTTCTTGGCCTCGTCGCTGAAGCGGTTGGCATCCGGCGAGATGAGGAAGCAATAGGCCTTGGTGGCGGAACGGCCCACCCGCCCGCGCAATTGGTACAACTGCGAGAGGCCGAAAAGGTCCGCCCTGTCGATGATGATGGTGTTGGCGTTGGAGATGTCCAGGCCGGACTCGATGATGCCGGTGGCCACCAGGATGTCGTACTCGCGGTTCACGAAGGCGGCCATCACCTGCTCAAGGGAGACCTCGTCCATCTGCCCGTGCGCCATGCCCACGCGGGCATGCGGGACCAGGCCCTCGATGAAGGCGGTGACCTCCGGCAGATCCATGACGCGGTTGTGCACGTAGAAGACCTGGCCGCCGCGCGCCAGTTCCATCTCGATGGAATCGCGGATCTGCTTGGGGTCATGGTAGATGACGCGCGTGTCGATGGGCAGGCGGTTGCGCGGCGGCGTGGCGATGATGGAGAGATCGCGCGCGCCCACCAGGGACATGTTGAGCGTGCGCGGGATGGGCGTGGCGGACATGGAAAGCACGTCCACATGGGTGCGCATCTCCTTTAGCCGTTCCTTCTGCTTGACGCCGAACTTCTGCTCTTCGTCGATGATCATCAGTCCCAGATCCTTGAAGACCACGTCTTTGGAGATGAGGCGATGGGTGCCGATGATGAGATCCACTTCGCCGCGAGCCAACGCTGCGATGGTTTCCTTCTGCTCTTTGGGGCCCTTGAAGCGGTTCAGGTAATCGATGCGGACGGGCCAATTGCCGAAGCGATCCGTGAAGCTGGCGTAGTGCTGCGCGGCGAGGATGGTGGTGGGCGCCAATATGCACACTTGCTTCTTGTCCAGCACCGCTTTGAAGGCGGCGCGCATGGCCACTTCCGTCTTGCCGAAACCCACGTCTCCGCAGATGAGCCGGTCCATGGGCTTGGGGCGCTCCATGTCCGCCTTCTCGTCGGCCACGGCCTTGGCCTGATCGGGCGTGAGATCGAACTCGAAAGCCTCCTCAAACTCCTTTTGCAAAGGCTGATCCGCGCTGAAGGCGTAGCCCGCCATCACGGAGCGCTTGGCATACAGCTCTATGAGATCCTTCGCCAGTTTGACGATGGATTTCTGGGCCTTCTCCTTCTGGTTGTCCCAGGCTTTGCCGCCCAGCTTGGAGAGGACGGGCACATGCCCTTCCTCGGAGGAATATTTTTCCAGCTTGCTGAGATCGGTGACTGGCAAAGCCAGCTTATCCGAACCCTGGAAATCCAGCAGGATGCAATCGACCTGGATCTCCGCTGGGACGGGGGCGTCCGGGCCGCCGGTGGCGGGAGGCCGCGTCTTGATGCGCTTGACGCCCACGAAGCGGCCGATGCCGTAGTCCTGGTGTACCACGTAGTCGCCGCGGGACAGGGCCTCGAAATTCTGGATCGAGACGCCGCCGCCCTTATGCTTCTTGCGTTTGATTTTGCGGCTGAAGCGGTTGAAGATCTGATGATCGGTGAAGACCGCCACCCCATCGTCCCTGGAAATGAAGCCGCAGGCGAGATGCCCCACCACGATGCCGGCGATGGGGTATTCCAGCGTCAGCTTGCGCAGCCGCTCCGCCTGGCCCTCGTTGGGGGAGAGCAGGTAGACGCGTAGCCCTGCGTTGTCAAGCTCCGTCAGAGTATGTTCGATCTGGGCCAGGCCACCGCCGCTCCGGCCCTGCTCTTGCATATCCAAGGTGCGGCAACCGACGCCTTCCCAGCTCAAACGGCCCATGCGCAAGGTGGCGCGCGCGGAAAGGATCCTGTCCAAATCCGGTTTCGAGAAAAACAGTTCGTCCGGCCGGGCGACCCATTTCTCCTTGTCCAGGGCTTCCCGATAACCCTCTTGCGCCGCGCTCCACAGGCGTTCCACGCCGGCTTTGAGATTGTCCTCGTCGCCCACCACCACGCGCGCGTCCGGGCCCAGGAAATCCAACAGGGAATAATTCAGATCCTTGAAGAAGGCCTTCTGCCAATGAATCCCGTCCAGATTGCGCTTGACCAACAGGCGATGGTGCTCCGCCTCGAAAGAGCCTTCGCCCACGAAACGATCGAAATGCTTTTCCATCCCCGCTTCCAGATCCTTGTGGCTGAAGCAGCATTCGTCCAGCGGGAATACGTCCACGGACGGGATGTCCTTTACGGAACGCTGGGTGAAGATGTCGAATTCCTTGACCGATTCTATCTCGTCGCCGAACAGGACGATGCGGACGGGGTTCTCCAGCAGATATGGATAGATGTCGATGATCTCGCCGCGCACGGAGAACTCGCCGATGTCCTGAACCACGGCCTCTTCCGTGAAGCCCATGTGCAGTACCGCGTCCCTGAAATCCGCCAGGTTCAGGGTCTGGCCCTTGGAAAGGTTGAGGATTTCCAGATGCAATGAATCCGGGCTGGAAAGGCGCGTCAGGAAGGTGGGCAACGCCGTGACGAGGACGGATCGTTTTTTCTTGTAAAGCGCTTCGAAGCAGGCCAGCCGCTGCTCCAGCACATGGCCGAACGGCTTGCGCCATTCGTAGGGCTTGAGATCGAGGCCGGGGAAGAGGAGCACCTGCTCTTCGCCCAGCCAGGATTCCAGATCCTCCGCGACCAATTCCGCCGTCTTGGCGTCCGGGGCCAGGTATAAGAGATTGCCGAGCGCGCCCGGGGAATTGGACGGCGCTTTATAATCCAGGAATTGCCGCGCTACCAGAGCCGATACCGCCGAGCCCGCGGCGCCGGCCACGTAGAGCGGATCCGTTTTCCGGAACGTCAATCCGGACAAAGCGGGAAAGGTTTCCTCGCGGAGGAGTTGTTCCAGGGGAAAAGGCGCTTGGGGTTTGGACGTCCGGGAGCTCAAGGGGGGAAAAGTAAAAAAAGGAAGCCCGAGGCAATGCTACGGGCTTCCCAGGTGCGCAGTATGGCCGGATGCCCGGCGCATCGTAAAAAGGTTAGTGCTTGGCCTCTCCCTCGAACAGCTTAGCGTATTCGCCATAACCCTCTTCCGCCAGCTTCTCCCTGGGGATGAAGCGCAGCGAGGCCGAGTTGATGCAATAGCGCAGACCCGTGGGCGCAGGGCCG
>JANYDA010000008.1 GCA_025360005.1 Fibrobacteria bacterium | reverse complement strand
TCAACACGCAAGACGCGGAGAGCCGCATCCGCGACGTGGACTTCGCCAAGGAAACCACCCAGTTCACCCGCTCTCAAATCCTGACGCAGAGCGCCACCTCGATGTTGGCGCAGGCCAACCAGGTGCCGCAAGGCGTGCTGTCTCTGTTGGGCCATTAAGCCTAGGCGCGTCCTGAGGACGCCATCTTCATTCGCGAGCCGGGGATCCTTCCCCGGCTTTTCCGTTTCCTCCCGTGAAAATCGCGAGCGTGCCCGGGTCCGGGTTTTCCGGCCGGTTTCCGGGGACCGGGAAAATCCTGCCGGGGAGGGAGAAAAAAATTCCGGATCCCCTCAAGCGGGCGCCTTTTCTTCCGATAATTAAGATAGCCCGTTCGCAGCGGGTGGCCGGAGCAGGGAAGCGCCGGGGTGCCGCAAACAGGGATGTTTTAAGCCGCATCGGAATCCCGGTTTCCTCCCGCCAGGGCGAAATCGGGGTGAAGATGTGTCCAGGATCGCATGCTGCAATCTCAAGCGGCCCGATCCCGGGCGATAGATTTGGCGAAAAGCCCAAAGAACTCTTAAAGTCTTTTCCGGTTTACCCCGATGAAAAGAAAGAGTAACCGGAGGCTTAAGCCAATGCGTATCAACCATAACATTTCATCCATGATCGGCCAGGGAGCGCTGAACGCGCAGCAGGCCGCTCTTTCCAAGTCCCTAGAGAAACTTTCCACCGGTTTGCGCATCAACCGGGCGTCCGATGACGCCGCGGGCCTGTCGGTTTCGGAATCCCTGCGATCCAAGATCCGGGGAACCGAGCGCGCCAAGTCCAACGCCGAGGACGGCATCGCGCTCCTGCAAATCGCGGAAGGCGCCACCGGCGAGATCAACAACATCCTCCAACGCCTGCGCGAACTGGCCATCCAGAGCTCCACGGATACCATGACCACCACGGAACGGGCGTATACGGACAAGGAGTTCGGCCAGCTGATGTCGGAAATCACCCGTATCTCCGGTTCGGCTTCCTATAACGGCATGACCTTGCTGGACGGGGCGGCCGGATCCTTCGGCGTCTCGGGCGGCGCCGCATCCGTGCTCCACATCGGTTCCGGATCGAGTTCCACGGTGGATCGCATCAGCATCACCATTTCTTCCATGACCTTGGGGGCCCTGGGCATGAGCGCGACCACCACCGCCGTGAGCACGGCGGGATCCGCCCTGGCGGCGCTGTCCGTCATCGACATGGCCGTGCGTTCGGTGAATACGATGCGGGCGGACATGGGCGCGTACGTGAACCGCCTGGAGTTCGCCATTTCCAACCTGGGGAACCAGCTCTATAACACGCAGGACGCGGAGAGCCGCATCCGCGACGTGGACTTCGCCAAGGAAACCACCGAGTTCACGCGCGCGCAGATCCTGACGCAGAGCGCGACCGCGATGTTGGCGCAAGCCAACCAAGTGCCCCAAGGCGTGCTCTCGCTGCTCCAATCCCATTGATGGCCGCAGCCGCGCGGGCGGGTTTTTGGGGTCTTAGGCATTCTTAAGGCCAAGTAGGGCGGCCCTTACGGGGCCGCCCGATATATTTCCGGCCGCGATGGGGATGCCATGTTGCGGGGAAGCCGCTCCGGCCCATATAGTTTCTGGTAATCCTCTGTCCTACGCGGGTTGCGGACTGGGCAGGCTATGGGTGGAGCTGGTCCGCTATGACCCGGAACGGAAATGCAGTGAAGAAGAGTTTGGCGAAAAAGCCGCCGGAGACGCAGGCGGCCCCGGAGCCGGATGCGGTTGTGCGTGCGGCCCGGGACGATTGGCGGCCGGGACCGGCGGGATCGGAGGGATCCGATAAGGGCGCGGACATAGCGACGAGCGATGCCATGGTCCCGGACGTATGGAGCCTGTTCCAATCCTCGCAGGAAGGCATGCTCGTAAGCGATGGCGCCGGCCTCATCCGCTTCTGGAACGACGGCGCGGCAGCCCTTTTCGGCTATGCCCGATCGGAAGTGCTGGGGCGGGATGCCTCCATGTTGGCGGAGGGCGGGTGGCCATTCCCCTTCCAGGGTAACATACTTGTTACTCAAGCGCGGGAAGCGAACGCGATCCGCAAGGACGGCTCCCGGGTGCCCGTGGAACTTACCCAGGGGGCTTTCGCCGCGGACGCGGGCGGACTGAGGCTGACCCTGATCAGGGACCTTTCCGTGCGCCGGAATTCGGAGGCCGCCCTCCGGCAGAACGAAGAAAGGCACCGCCGGGCCCGCGAGGAACTCCAATACCGGATCCGCTTCGAGAACCTCATCACCACCATCTCCGCGCATTTCATCCATCTGTCCAGCGATCGCATCGATATGGGCATCAACTACGCTTTGCATGCGCTGGGCGAATTCGCCGAGGTGGATCGCAGCTACATCTTCCTGTTCTCGCCGGACAGGGCCAAGGTGGACAACACCCATGAATGGTGCTCGCGCGGGGTGGACGCGCAAATCGAAAACCTGAAAGCCATCAACGTAAGCCGCTACCCATGGTTCATGGAACGGATCCGCGCGCTCCAGACCCTGCATATTCCCAGGGTCGCCGATCTCCCGCCCCAGGCGTCCGCCGAGATGGCCGAGTTCGAGCGCGAGGGCATCAAATCCCTGGCCATAGTACCCATGGTCCATCGCGGGACCTTGCGCGGCTACCTGGGGTTCGATTCCGTCAAACGCGAGAAGAATTGGTCCGAGGAAAACATCCAGGTGCTGCGCATGGCGGGCGAGATATTCGTCAATGCGCTGGAGCGGAAGAAGGCCGATCAGGCCCTCAGCGAAGCCAAGGCCCGTTACCTCAACATCTTCGAGAACGCGGTGGAGGGGATTTTCCAATCCACGCCGGACGGACGCTTCCTGGGAGTCAATCCCGCTTTGGCGCGCATCCTGGGATATTCCGATCCCCGCAAGGTCCTGCACGGGGTCAAAGATATCGCCGTCGACTTGTACGTGGATCCGGAGCGGCGCGGAGAATTCGTGCGCATCCTGCGCGAGCGCGGGCGCGTAACGGAATTCGAATCGCAAGTACGCCGCAGGGACGGCGCCGTAATCCTCATTTCCGAGAACGCACGCGCGGTTCTCAAGGCGGACGGGAGTCTGGATTATTTCGAAGGCACCGTAATGGACGTGACCCAGCGCAAGCGCCTGGAGGATCAGCTGATCCACGGCGCCCTGCACGATTCCCTCACCGGCCTGCCCAACCGCACCTTGCTGATCGAGCGCCTGGGCCGATCGCTGGAGCGCGCCCGCCGCAAGCCCGGGATCATGAGCGCGGTGCTGGTTTTGGATCTGGATCGCTTCAAGATGATCAACGACAGCATGGGCCACCTGCAAGGCGATCGCATGCTGGTCGCATTCGCGCGGCGCCTGGAAACGTTCGTGCCGCCGGGGACCACCCTGGCCCGCCTGGACGGCGACGAGTTCTGTATACTGGTGGAAGACCTGCGCGACTTCAACCATGCCACCATCCTGGCCGAACGCCTTCAGGAAGTGCTGGGGACGGGATTCGATCTGGAGGGCACGGAAGTCTACGCGGCCGCCAGCATCGGCATCGCCGTGGGCGGCGCCCAGACGCCCGGCCCGGAAGAGTTGCTGCGCGACGCGGATACGGCCATGCACCGCGCCAAGGCCGCCGGCAAGGGCCGATACGAGGTGTTCGACGTTTCCATGCACGCCAAGGCCGTGCAGATGATGACGCTGGAGACCGATCTCCGCAAAGCGCTGGAGCGGATGGAATTCCGCCTGCACTACCAGCCCATCGTATCCCTGGAAGACAGCTCCCTGATGGGCTTCGAAGCCTTGATCCGCTGGGCGCATCCCACCCTGGGCATGGTCCCGCCCATGGATTTCATCCCCTTGGCGGAAGATACCGGCCTCATCATCCCCATCGGGCGCTGGGTGCTTTGGCAATCGTGCAAGCAGTTGGTTGAATGGCAGAGGGTTTTCCAGGACGGCCGCAACCTTACCATGAGCGTGAACCTCTCCGGAAAGCAATTGCAGGACACGGATCTGGTGCGCCAGATCCAGGCCATTCTCTCGGAGTCGGGATTGGCCCCGTCCTCATTGAAACTGGAAGTGACGGAGAGCGCCATCATGGAGAACCCGGAAAAGGCCGCCGCCATCCTCACCAGCCTGCGGGATCTTGGCATCCACCTGAGCTTGGACGATTTCGGGACCGGGTATTCGTCCCTAAGCTACCTGCACCGTTTCCCTTTCCACAACCTCAAGATCGATCGCTCCTTCGTGTCCAAGCTGGAAACCGGGGACAAGGACGCGGAGATAGTGAAGGTGATCAACTCCCTGGCCAAGAACTTGGGGATGGACGTGGTGGCGGAAGGCATCGAGACGGCGGGCCAATGGGCCCTTTTGCACGGTTTGGATTGCGCGTATGGCCAGGGGTATTATTTCTCCCGGCCCCTGGAAGATACCGCCGCCCGCAAACTGATCGAAGGCGGCGGCTTCGCTTGCCGCGGCCCGTCCAGCGCCCTGCCGTAACCTTGATGTTACCTTGCTTCCGTACCGCCCGCGGCGGGCTCAGAACTTGAGCGTCAGGACGGGATAGGCCCCGTCCCTGCCGATTCCTACGGCCAACCCCAGCCGATCCGTTCCGGGACCGCGGCGATGCAGGTAGGGCAGCCCCCAGCCGAACAGCGAACCTACCGCCGCGCCCACGGCAACGTCCGAGAGATAATGCTTGCCCGCCGCCACGCGCAGCCCCGCTTCCAGCGAAGCCGCGGCCAGGCTGCCAGCCCAGATCCAGCCCTGCGCGGGAGAATCAGGATGCCGCAGGGAATAGGTATAGGAGAAATAGACCGCGGAGAGGAAAGCCGCATTGGCATGCCCGGAATAGAAGCTGCCGGAAGCCTCCCCGGTGAGCCGTTCCTTGTCCGGCGCATCCGTATTGTAGACCAGGGGCCGAGGATGCAGCCGCATCGATCGCACCAGGAGATCCAGGGAGGAGGAAAGCGCCAAGGCTTCTCCGTAGACCACGCCTTCCGAAACGGCGGCGCCCCAGGTTTGCCGGCCCTGACGGCTGTCCCAGGCGGTGGCGGCAATGGGCAAGGCCAGCAGCGGAACCAGGAACGCGTCGCTGGCCAAGGCGTATTTGGAGGAGTACATTCCCGCCGCCCAGCGATCGAATGCCCATAGGTCATGCCCCTTATCCAAAGCGGCCGTGTCCGTTATCGGCATGTCGGAGTAGCGGATCTGGGCCGGGATGGCCGTCACCACAACCGCCGGGATCCAGTAGTAATCCTGTTTCCCCAACTCGACAATACCCGGTGAGGGAGCAGTCGGAACGCCCGTGGATGCGGCCTGGACGCCGCAGGCGAGCGGAAGCAACGCCAGGAAAAACTTGCGGGCCAAAGCCGAGGGCTTGGCCGGGTCAGGGAAACGCATGAGCCTCCGTTGGGAAAAGCATTCCTAAATTATAGGAAAATGAAGACCCTGCTTCTCGACAACTACGATTCCTTCACCCACATCCTGTTCCAATACCTGTGGGAAGTGAACGGCGAGAAGCCCTTGCTCTTGCGCAACGACGAATGGAGCCTGGAGGAGATCCGCCGCGCCAGCTTCGACGCCATCGTGATCTCGCCGGGACCGGGGCACCCCGCCGACGCACGCGACTTCGGCGTATGCGCCCAGGTCATCGCCGCCTTCCCGGATCGGCCCATTCTGGGCGTGTGCCTGGGACTGCAGGGCCTGGGCCTGGCCGCCGGAGGCCGGGTGGTGCCCGCGCCCGCCGTCCGCCATGGCAAGCATTCCCGCATCCGGCACGATGGGGAGGGCCTTTTCGCGGGCCTGCCCCAGAATTTCTCCGCGGTGCGCTATCATTCGCTGGTGCTGGATCCCCACCGCCTGCCTGCCGGCCTCATCGTCGCCGCCACCGCGCTGGATGACGGCCAGATCATGGCGATCCGATCCTCCGATAAACCTTTTCATGGCGTGCAATTCCATCCCGAATCGATCGGTTCCGAGCACGGCAAAGCCCTGCTGGCCAATTTTCGCGCCTTGTCCGAACGCTTCCTGGCCGCCCGCGGATCGCCCATCTATGAACCGCCCACCGCAGCCCTGCCCATTCCGCCGCGGTCGCAGCCGGCCCCGCGCCGGTTGGAGGCGGTGGAGCTTCCCTGGTGCGATCCGGAAGCCGCCTTCGCCCATTTCTTTAACCGAGATCCCAAGAGCGCCGGGCTTCCCGCCACCTTTTGGCTGGACTCGCTTTCCGAGCCGGTCCCGGGGGAACACCGTATCACCTACATGGGCGCCGGATCCCGGCTAATCGAGGTCCGGGGGGGAACCATCCGCATGCGGGACGCCGCCGGCACGGGCGGACTCCCAACCGGGGAATCCATTTCGGCCCCTCTCCTTTCCGCGGCCGGGGCGGATTCCCATCCGTTTCCGGCGCTGGATGGTTGGTTCCGCGCCGCCGTACCTTGCAGGTTACCGGAAACCTTGGCGTTTACCGGCTCTTTCCTGGGCGGATTGGTAGGCTGGTTCGGGTACGAGCTGGGGCGTTTTTCCGAAGGAGACGGCGGATCGACGGCGCCGCCCGGCGCGGCCGGCCCGTCCGCGCACCCGGATGCGGATCTTCCGGACGCCTTGTTCCTGCAACCCGATCGCATGCTCGCCTTCGATCCGCAGGCCCGCAAGGCTTACGCGATCCTGCCGCTGGGCCCGTCCCAGGCGAAGCCTGACGCGTCCGCGCGCGCCTGGTTGCAAACGGTGCGCTCCGGGTGGGATGCCGTCCCGCCTTCGGAGTTGCGTATCGCGCGCCGGTCCTCCGGCGAAGACGCTGCGCTCGGCGCGTCTGCCAATGCCCCGCAAACCCATGCGCCTGCGGGTCCGGCCACGCGTTTGCCATGGCGCCTTTCCGCCGCAGGGCCGGAATACCTGGCGCGCATCCGATCCTTGCAGGAGGCCATCCTGCGGGGGGAAAGCTACGAGGCTTGCCTCACCAATGAATTGAGGGCGGAGTCGCAGGCCCGCCCCTTCGAAGTCTACCGCCGGCTGCGGCGCACGAATCCCGCGCCTTACGCCGCCTATCTCGCTTTTCCGCATGCCGATATTCTGTCCGCTTCGCCCGAGCGTTTCCTCAAGCTGGACGCGCTCGGCAATCTTGCCTGCCGTCCCATCAAGGGCACGCGGCGGCGCGGGACCGACCGGCGAGAGGACGCGCTGCTCAAAAGCGAACTCGCCGGCGACGCCAAGGACCGATCGGAAAACCTCATGATCGTCGATCTGGTGCGCAATGATTTCGGCAAGGTTTGCGAACTCGGCAGCGTGCGCGTGCCGGAGATGATGAAGGTGGAGGAACATCCCACGGTGCTGCAATTGGTGTCCACGGTGACGGGACGGTTGGCGCGTGACCGCACGGCGTTGGACGCCGTGCGCGCTTGCTTCCCGGGCGGATCGATGACCGGGGCGCCCAAGCGCCGCACCATGGAATTGCTGGCCGCGCAAGAGCGCCGTCCGCGCGGGATCTTTTCCGGCGCGCTGGGGTACCTGGGCTGGGACGGAGCCATGGACTTGGGGATGGTGATCCGCACCTTGGTGTACAAGGATGGAGTTTACCGCGTGGGTTGCGGGGGCGCCATCCTGGCGGAATCGGACCCGGAAGCCGAATTCGCCGAAGCCATGCTCAAGGCTTCGGCATCCCTGATCGCGGTGGAGTTGGCGGAATTCGGGGCCGCGGGAAACTGGCAAACGGTTTCGTAATTGGATATCCTGTATCTCGATATTGCGGGCGCCGTACTCTGTGACTAGTTTTACCCGCGGTTCCGGCAAGCCCAAACCCCCATGGGAACGGCTTCCGGGGCCAGGCGCTTGTGTAAACCCAAGGCTCCGCGTCCGGAGAAGGGACAGGAAATGATCCAGCCGAACGGCCTCCCGTTGCCCGCATGGCTATGCGCCGTGGTTCTCGCCTTTGCCCAAGCGCAGGCGAACGATGCCGTTCCCGGGCCCGCGCGCGCCGCCGTTCCCGCCGCTGCGCGGACGGCGCCGGCCGCGCAAGGTGCCGCGCCGGGAGACGACATCGTCAAGGCCCGCTTCAAGCGGCCCGCCCCGCTCAAACGCCTCACCTTTTCCGCCAAGGAAGGGTTCTCGCTCAGGATGGTCGGTAACCAGGATGTTACGGCGGAGATCCGCAATGGCGCCGGCCGCACCTTGGCCCGCAACGCCTACTCCCTGGAAGCGGGCGACTGGACCCTGCGGCCCCGCAATCTGCCTCCCGGCCTTTACACCGTTCTGCTCCGCACCGGCCCGCAATTGCGCTCCCTGCGCATCAAGATCGAGGACAGCGAGCGCGGCAAAGGTTCGCCGGAATGGGTTTTGGAAAAACAGCCCGATTCCACGCGCGCGGTCGATCCCTCCGCCCAAAGGGGCGCCAGCGTATTTCCAGTTCCGGACTGATCGTGCCCGATGCTTCCGCTTCGTCGCTGCCGTCCGCCCAGCCCGATCTTGCCGCGCGGGATGTGAAACACGTTTGGCATCCCTGCTCCCAGATGCGGGACTACGAAGGCTTCCCGCCCCTGGAAATAATCGGCGCGCAAGGCTGCCATCTCCACCTCCGCGACGGACGCAAGCTCATCGACGCCGTTTCCAGTTGGTGGTGCAAATCCCTGGGCCACGGGCACCCGCGCCTTAAGGCCGCGCTCGCGCGCCAGCTGGATCGTTTCGAGCATGTCATCCTGGCCAATACCACCAACGATGTGATCGTGCGGCTGTCCGAGCGGCTGGCCGCGCTGGCGCCGGGCCTGAACCATGTGTTCTATTCCGGGGACGGATCCACCGCGGTGGAGGTGGCCGCCAAGCTGGCCTTGCATGCGCGCAAGATCCAGGGAGGCGGGCAGAGCCGCTTCCTGGCCCTGGAGAACGGCTATCACGGCGAGACCGCGCTGACCTTGGCCTTGGGCGATCTGGGCTTATACCGCGAAGCCTACCGGGAAGTGCTGCCGCCCGTGTCCTACCTGCGCGGGCTGCCTTACGTGGATTCGGTCGATCATCCCTTATGGAAGGATTGTTCGTCCGTATGGCCCGGCCTGGAAAAGCAATTGCGGGAAAATCTGGCCGGCCTATGCGCGGTGGTGATCGAACCCATCTTGCAGGGCGCGGGCGGGATGCGGTTCTACAGCGCGGATTTCCTCCGCCGCCTGCGCGCCTGGACCAAAGCCCACGGCGTGATCCTGATCGCGGATGAAATCCTCACCGGCTTCGGCCGCACCGGGACCATGCTCGCCTGCGATCATGCCGGTATCGTCGCCGATATCGTCTGCCTGTCCAAGGGGCTCACCGCGGGTTGGCTGCCCATGTCCGCCACCCTGGTTTCCGATGATCTGTACGGGATGTTCTATGCCGAGTACGGCCGAGGGCGGGACTTCCTGCATTCCAACACCTATGCGGGGAACCCGTTGGCCGCTGCGGTGGCGCTGGAAGCCATGGAGATTTACCGCGAGGAAGACATCCTGGGCCAGGTCCGCCGCACGGGCCCGCTGCTGGCCGCCGCTATGGACAGGGTGGCCCAAGCCACCGGCCGTTTGCACAACCTGCGCTGCGTGGGAGCGGTAGTGGCCGCGGACTTGCGCGGTCCGGGCACGGGATCCGGGACGCGGGCGGGCTACCGGGTCTATCGGGAAGCGGTGGGTCGGGGCGCGCTGCTACGTACCTTGGGCGATACCGTGTATTGGCTTTTGCCGCTGAACGCCGGTTCCGGGGTCATTTCCGAGCTGGAAGGCATCACAACAGCGTCCATTCGGGCCGTTTTGGGGTAATCGGGACTCCACTCCCCGAAAGGGACCGAACGGTTTTCATTTTCGGCCCGGTCTTGCTAGATTTACGCCCTCAAACGACTTGGTCGGTAGCGGATGCATTTGTCCGCCCGGACCGAAAGGAATGCCGGGACATGAAATTAGTGGTGTTTTCCGAAAACAGCAGCCTCCGTAAACATCTGGAGGATCTTCTCACCTCCACGCCCCACAATTTCCAGACTTTCGACCTGGCCGCCGTATTGTCCCGCGGACGCTTGGGCGCTTTCGACGGCATGCTGGTCGATCACCAGAGCTGGCAACGCTGCGTCTCCTTGTTGAAGTATTTCGGCGTGCTGGAGGATATCAATCCCAAGCCCATCATCGTCTTCAGCAAGAGCAAGAAACTGCCGCCGCTGAAGTTCCGCAACGGCAAAGCCCTTACGGCCCATTGCAGCACCCCGCCCCAGACCGAGGATTTCTACGCCGCCCTGCAGCAAATGTCCGCGGCATTGGTACCGGCGTAAAAGGGACTTCGCGGTCCGTACCGCGGCCCTGCCGGTCTTAACTGGCGATTCACGTGCGGGCCGCTTTTTTTTGCGAATTAAAAATTTAAAATTGCAAAATCCTTTCTTCTCCCTTCCCGTCGCATTCACTTCCCCCCCTTACCCCCATGTCTAATCCCTGGTACGCCAGCTGGTTCGGAGAGGCCTACAAGCGATTGTATCCGCACCGCAATCTTCCCGAAGCGGAGATGCAGGTCGGCTACGTATTACGCGCGTTACCAGTAACACCGGAGTGGCATATGCTGGACATCGGATGCGGAGCGGGCCGCCACCTGGAGGTGTTGCGCAAAAAAGGCTATCCCAGGTCCTTCGGGATCGATTACAGCTTGCCCCTGTTGCGCGACGCGCGCGCGGCGGATCTGTCGGTTGCGCGCGGGGACATGCGTTACCTGCCCTTCCGCCCTTTATGTTTCGATCTGGTAACCTCCTTTTTTACTTCCTTCGGGTACTTTGCTACCTTCGCTGCGGACGTGGAAACGCTGGCGCAATTCGTATCCGTCCTCAAGCCCGGCGGCTTCCTTTTCCTCGATCTCATCAACAAAGCCCCATTGATCCGTAATCTGGTGCCCCACGATATCCGCACCGTCGAGGGAGCCCGGGTGGAGCAGCGCCGCACGCTGGAAGGCCCGGTGGCAGGGCCCGGAACCGTGGTGGTCAAGGATATCGAAATCCTGCATGCGGACGGGAGGATGGAAAGCCACCAGGAACGCGTCCGCCTCTACGAACCGGAGACCATGCTGGGCCTGGCGGAAAAATTCTCGCTGCGGCATGTGGCCAGCTTCGGGGATGAAACCGGCGCGCCTTACCGCCCCGAGGATTCCCCGCGCATGTCCCTGCTGCTGCAATCCGCGGGACCGCAAAGCCGCTGACGGCGGATCATTCCCATGGCCATCACCCTGCATTCCCGCCTGCCGGCCGAAGATGCCGCCCAAAAGGCCCTCTTCGGCCCGCAAGCGCGGGGCCTAGGTATCTTGGGAGTTACCCCGGCGGGGGAAGCCGTCTATCCGGGCGGCCATTTCCGATCCGAAGCCCATGCGGCGCGCCGGCTGGCCCATCTCGACAAGCAACCGTCGCAGGATGCCGCCCTGGCGCGCGCGCGCGCGGAATTGCAGGGTTTCCTGCGCCATGAAAACGCTTTCGCCCCGCTGGCCCCGGAGCAGCGCGCCAACCTGGAAGCCTCCGCTGCGCCGGACGCGGTCTTTATGCTCACCGGCCAGCAACCGGGCCTTTTGGGCGGCCCCATCCTCTGGTACTATAAGGCCCTGACCTGCGCGGCGCTGGCGCGGGAATGGGCCGCGCGCCTGCAGCGCCCGGTTATCCCCATTTTCTGGGTGGCCGGGGACGATGCCGATCTGCAGGAATGCAACCATGTGGAATTGCTCGATCGCCGCGCCGCGGACGCCCACGGCGATCTGCGGCTCCCCTTTCCGGATGCCGGATTGCAGCTCGCCATGGGCGAACGCCGCGTGGACCCGGCGGCTTTCCAGGATTTGCTCAAGCGCTTGGGCGCCATCTGGAACCGGGAAACCATCGATTGCCTCGGCCGGGCTTATCCCGCGCCCAGCACCTTGGCCTCCGGCTTCCTGCGCCTGGCCCAAGCGCAACTGGGCCGCGAAGGCATCCTTTTCGTGGATGGCTATTCGCGCAACTTGCGGGTCCTGTCCCGGCCCGTACTGGAACAAGCGGTGGCCCAACGCCGCGACTGGCACCGGCTCCTGCTCCAGGGCACCGCCGCCGCGGAGGCCGCGGGCATTCCCGCCCAGGTGGAACTGCGCGAAGGCGCGGTGCATGCTTTCGCCTTGCGGCAAGGAGAAAGGCGCCGCCTGTTCGCGGAGCCGGGCGGCGGGGCGCCGGGCGGCGCATCTCACCGCGACATCCTCTACACTCCCGATCGTCCCGGCCATGATTTGAGCGGCGATCTGGCCGCTTTGGAATTGAGCCACGACGTTTTCAGCCGTCCCTTGGTAGCCGATAGGATCTTCCCCGTGTTGGGCCATGTGCTGGGGCCCGCCGAACTCCGCTACTTCGCGCAACTGGCGCCGCTGTTCCTGGCAACCACCGGGGACATGCCCCTGCTCCATCCCCGCATGACCGCCGCGCTCGCCCCCGATGCCGCCTTCGAGGCCTTCCGCGCGGAAGATTTGGGCCTGCCGGAAACGGTGCGCTTCGGCCCCGCTTCCCTGCGCGCGCGCTTGAGCGAACGCGCGTGGCGCGCCCAGCCCGCATCCGCCGCGCTCACGCCGGCCTTTACGGAGAAGTGGCTCGCCGCCCCGCATAAGCTGCACGCGCGCTATTTCCGGGACGCCGGCCCCATGGAACGGTTCGCCAAGGAAGTCTCCCTGGCCTGGAAGCGTTACTTGCGCAGCCTGGAAAAGGCCGAATACGCCGCCCTGGCGCCCTCCAAGCGCGGCCTCTTCGATCACCTGCGCTGGCTCGGCAACGGCATGGGACAGGATCGCCATCTGGGCCTGGGATCGCTTTTGAATGAAATCGGCAAGGATGGGCTGGACGCGCTGCGGGCGGCGGTCGATCCCGTGAGTACGGAGATGCAATTATTGAAGTACGGAGGGGAGTAAGGCATGGGACTTTTCAGCAGCGACCCATCGGGCGCAATCACCCAATCCAAAGGCCAAGGCCAAGGAAATGGGCGGCTGGGGCCAACGGCAGGGCATTCCGGAGCCGCTTCCAGGTTGCGCAAAAAACGCGCGCGCTCCGCTTTCATAACGGGCCCTTTCTTTACGCCCCGCGTGGTTCATCCGGGAGGGCCGTCGCATGTCTAAATCCTCCCCAGCTACCCTCGCTGGCGCTTCCCCAGTTTCACGCTCCGTCGACTACATGGCCATCGGCGCGCATCCGGACGATATCGAACTCGGTTGCGGCGGAACCTTGCTGCGGCTGGCCTCGCTGGGCAAGCGCGGCGTGCTGGTGGATATGACCGATGCGTCCATGGGCACGCGCGGGACGCCGGAGATCCGCGCCAAGGAAGCCAGGGCCGCGGCCAAGGTGCTGGGCGCCGAACGCGTCAACCTGGGATTGCCGGACGGACGCCTGGCGGACGGTTGGGATGCGCAGAAGCGCCTCATCGATCAGATCCGTCTGTGGCGGCCCAAGGTCATCCTCACCCATCACCGGCACGAGGAGCACCCCGATCACGAAACCACGGCGCGCATCGTCAAGCAGGCCATGTACAAGGCGGGGCTGGCCAAGCTGGACGTGGCGGGAACGCCGCATCGCCCCGGCAGGCTTTTCAGTTTCATAGGAATGGAGGCGCATGAGCCTTCCTTCTGCGTGGACATAAGCCCGTTCTGGGACGCTAAAATCAAGGCCGTGCTCTGCTATAAGAGCCAGTTCCATAATCCCGCGGCCGGCAAGTTCAAGGGCAAGACCGATCTGGCCAGTCCGGCGTTCCTGGAGTTCCTGTCCGTGCGCAACCGTTTCTGGGGAACGCGCATCAGGCGCCGCTATGCGGAAGCTTTCGTCACCGGCGAGCTTCCGGAAGTGCATGACATTACCGCCCTGGGCGGGGAGAGATTCGCATGAAAATCGGCATCACCTGTTACCCCACCTACGGCGGCAGCGGCGTTTTGGCTTCCGAGCTGGGCAAGTTCCTGGCCAAGCACGGCCATGAGATCCATTTCATCACATCCACCATTCCCTACCGGCTGCAGAGGGATTTCCAGGAGCGCATCTATTTCCATACCGTGGACATGGAGCCATATCCATTGTTCGAGCATCCGCCCTATGATCTGGCCCTGGCCGCCAAGATGAAGGACGTGTTCGTGCAGGAGAACCTGGACCTGCTGCACGTGCACTACGCCATACCGCATGCCATCAGCGCCTACTTGGCCTCCCAATTGATGAAGCCCAAGTCCATCCCCGTGGTGACCACTTTACATGGTACCGATATCACCTTGGTGGGCCAGGAGAAAAGCTTCTTCGATATCACGCGCTTCAGCATCAACGAGAGCACGGTGGTGACGGCCGTTTCCGATTATCTCAAGAAGATGACCGAGGAGGTGTTCCATCCCGCCAAGCCCATCCACCGCGTGCATAATTTCGTGGACCTGGACCTGTTCCGGCATACCGCCTTCGGCTGCCATCGCACCGCATTCGCCCGGCCCGCCCAGCCGGTCTACATCCACGTCAGCAATTTCCGCCCGGTAAAGCGCATCCCGGACGTGATCAAAATCTTCGCCAAGGTGCGCGAGGAGCTGGACGCGGTGCTGTTGCTGGTGGGGGAAGGGCCCATGCTGCGGGACGCCAAGGAACTGGCCGCCAAGCTGGGCGTGCAGCAACATGTACGTTACCTGGGCAAGCAATTGGACATCGTCAGCCTGCTGGGGTGTTCGGACGTGCTGTTGTTCCCGTCGGAAGTGGAAAGCTTCGGACTGGCGCCCCTGGAAGCCATGGCCTGCCAGATCCCGGTGGTGGCCACCCACTCCGGCGGCATTCCGGAAGTGGTGACGCATGGCGTGAACGGTTTCCTATCGGCCGTGGGCGACGTGGACGATATGGCGAAGCATGCCGTCGCCTTGGGCCGCTCGCGGGAGATGCGCGCCGCCATGGGCAAGGCGGGACGCAAGGCGGCGGAGGAATCCTTCCATCCCGATCTTATCGTCCCGCAATACGAAGCGTTGTACGCCAAGGCCCTGGGTCGCTAGGCCAAAGGTCCGCCTTGGGCCGGTAAGCCAGGGTCCACTCAATACATGCGCAGCACGCCGCGGCCGTCCCGGCGGACTTCCTGGCGCGAATATTCCCACACCAGTTTGCGCGCGTCTTCGGAGGCTTCCGTTCCGCCCCGCATGGTGGCCGCCTTGGGCGGATTTGCGAAGGCGGCGCGGAAGGCCGTCCGCTGGAGCGAATCGAAGGCGGGGAATTCCTGCTTATGCCGGACGATGAATTCCGCGGCGGTAAGGCGCGTGGCCGGGTTGATGCTGCGCAGCAGATAGCGCGCCAGCCGCTTGTCCGCCCCCAGGATTTCCGCCAGGTCCAGAAAGCGATCGCGGTTCTCCAGCATCTGGCCCGCGTCCCCGCCCCGGATCCCGTACAAGATCCCGGAATACGGCGACATGTAAAAGGCGAAAGCCGCGCGGATGGCCGGGGCCGGCAGGGAATCTTCGGACAGCATCAGGGAGTCGGCGGGCAAAGGCGCGGAAGCGGAATCCGGGTTCCAGCGATAAGGTTCCGCCCGCAAGGTCTTGCCGGCTCCCAGCAAGGTCTTGAAGGCGGGCGCCAGGATCGCCCGGTAACGTGCGTGCAACCCTCCGTAGTTCATCACCGGCTTGGCCTCGAAGCTTACCGCGCGCGTTCCGGTATAGACTATCTTGATCGCGAAGCCAAGCGCCCCCGCCGGGTTGATCCAGGCCTCTCGCAGGCGGCGGCCGAATCCCAGATCATGATCGCGCGAAAGCGAACCCGCGGTGAGGGAGTCGATGGACTCCGGGCGGCGGAGGAACGCGTCCACGATGCGTCCCGCGGCCAGGGAATCCTCCGCGCTCCAACCTGGTCCTTTGCGGGATTCGCGCGGCGCGGCCTTGCCGGTAACGGTCCCGTTACCGGGGGATCCGGAACGCTGCACGGGGGTGATGGACAAGGCGTGATCGGGGACGGATGCCGCCAGCATCCACGCGGCCAGCAGCGCCGGAGCGGAGGCGTGCCGGCGCGCGCGCGGCGCGGGCTGGGATGGCATGCGGAGGCCCGACCGCCTACGCGTTCAGCGTTCCCTTGGTGGAAGGCACGCCTTGCACGCGCCGGGAAGGCGAGACGGCCATGGCCAGCGCCCGCGCGAAGGCCTTGAACATGCCTTCGATGCAGTGATGGGTATTGCTGCCGCGCAGGAGATCGATGTGCAGGTTCATCCTGGCGTTCTCGGCCACGCTCTGGAAGAAGTGCTGGACCAGCTCCGTATCCAGGTTACCGATGCGGGCGGTGGGGATGGCGGCATTGTAGACGAAGCCGATGCGGCCGGACAAATCCAGGCAGCAGCGCGCCAGCGCCTCATCCATGGTCACGTAATAGAATCCGTACCGTTCTATGCCCTGCTTGTCGCCCACGGCCTTGGCCAAGGCTTCTCCCAGGCAGATGGCGATATCCTCGGCCGAGTGATGCATGTCGATGTCCTTATCGCCCTTGCACACCACGGTGAGTCCCACGCCGCTATGCTTGCGGAACAGATCCAGCATATGATCCAGGAACGCGGAGCCGGTATCGACGGGCCCGTCCACGGCGTTGTCGAGATCCAGGGACAGCCTGATGTCGGTCTCTTTGGTCTTGCGATTGATGTCCGCTTTACGCACGGGTTCCGCCTAAGCTGATGGGAGATGCCGGGCCGGGCCCGTCAGAGTTTGCCTGGAGGCTTGGATAAGGCCTGCATGGCCTTGGATTCGACGGCTTTCTTGGGCGGCACGTATACGTACCGTTTCTGGATGAAGGTGGCCAGCGCCCGCGTGCTTTTCTCGAACTCGTTCATCGATACCGTCAGGTAAAGCAGCGCCAGAGGGAGCACCAGGGCGACAAGGAGGATGGCGGCGATGGTCATGGTCAGAAGGTCTTCAGGGTGTTCCCGAATATCTTAAACCTTTTCTTGTCCGGAATCACGGATTTACCGCCGACGGTCACTTCCACGGCTTTGCGTTTGGAAATCATCACTACGATGGTGTCGGTATGGCTGACCTGCATTTGCTTGCCCAGCCGCAGCATGGTGGCGAAATCCTCTTTGCCGAAGCGCATGACCTTGACTCCCACGCTGTCGATCAGGGGCTTGATCACGGCCAGGATCAGATGCGATGAATCGATGGGCGCGGTGGCAGGCGAGGCCGCGGCAGGATTCGCGGGCAGGGCGGCGGCCGGCGTCGGGGCGGCCCCGGCCGGAGCGGCCGCCAACGGTTTGCCGGGAATGGGTTTGGCGGTTCCCGCCGAGGGCGCGGCGGCGGCCCCGGGCGCCGGCGTTACGGTTAAGGCGGGCGCCGGCGGACCCGGCGCTACCGGTTTAACGGGAACGGCGGCTGTGGGTTTGGGAATCACGCGGGGCCCCAGCCCATGGGTTTCCCCCGTGTCCGGCGAAGCTTTGGCTTGCGAGGAATCCGGGGCCAGGGAACGGCTTTCCACCAAGGTGTCCTGCGCCGCCGGGGCCAGAGTGTCCGAAACGGCGGTACCGGCGGGCGGAACGATTTTGCCCGCGGCCGATTCTTCCGTTCCCAGTTTGCGGAACAGGAAGAACAGTACGATGAAAAGCAGGGCGAAGATGGCGATGAAGATCTGCTTATGGGCGGCGGTATGGGTCGAAGTCCTATCCTTGTAAGGCGCAATCGAGGGGGCGGCGTGCACGGCCCCGATTTCCTTGTTGTACCCCTGCACCAAGGCGGCGGGATCCAGGCCAAGGTAACGCCCAAGCGACCCCAGCAGGGCGCGGATATAAGGATCCCCGGTCAGCAGGTGGTAATTCCCCTGCTCCAGCGCTTCCAGGGCCTGCGGCGCGATGCGCAGATCCGTGCAGATCTTGTTCACGTCTATGTTGGCTGCCGCGCGCGCGTCCCGGATGGTCCGTCCGATGCGCGCTTCGCCGTTCGGTTGCCCTTCGTTGCCGCTCGCGTTGGATTCGTCGCTCATGTCACTCCTGCTGAAGATAAGGGCTGAGCATCCGCAAGGTCAGCTGGATGGGCAGGCCCATGACGTTGTAAAAGCATCCGTTCACTTTCTCCACCAACCGGGCTCCCTGGCCCTGGATGGCATAGGCTCCCGCCTTGTCCATCGGCTCACCAGACCCGGCGTAGTCCCGCAACATTTGCGGGGACGACCGGGCGAAGGTGACTTCGCTGAGAGCCGATCCGGAATCGATCACCGTTCCTCCCCGGGCCAAGGCCACTCCCGTCACCACCCTATGCGTGCGGCCGTTGAGCGCGCTCAGCATTTCCAAAGCGCCCTCGGAACTCCCCGGCTTGCCGAGTATGCGATCGCCCAGCAAAACCACCGTGTCCGAGCCCAGCACCAGGGTATCTTCCCCCAGATCCGCCATGGATGCCGCCTTGCCCCGGGCCAGATGCTCGGGGACGCGCTCGGGTTCCATTCCGGGAGGGTTGATCTCCTCGTAGTCCGGAACCGCAACCATGAAGTCCACGCCGAGCATGCGGAGGATTTGCTCCCGCCGCGGCGATCGGCTTGCCAGGATTAGCTTAACCTTTGTCATAAAGCGTTTCAACCCAAAGGCTTGGAGGGACCCGAATTCCGGCCGGCATGATTACAAGGTAGTTTAAGCCTACGCCAACGCCAATCGGGCCATGCGAACCGGTTATCCCGCCGGCAAACCCGTGCCTTCCGATTTCCGCTCATCGAGTGAAGCGCTTGCTGCGCGAATCGCTGGTCTGCAGCTTCACGTCCGGCAGGTCCGTGATGCGGATATTGAAATTCCAGCCCTCGGAGATGCCCCGCGGAGTCCATTGGAAATCCATTTGCCAGCAGTGCAGGGTGCGATGGAAGGCGAAGGAATGCTTGGAGAACTTGCCTTCGGAAAAATTGTAGTCGGTATCATAGGACATTTGCCAGCCGGGGGTGGGATTCAGCTTCAGGCTGCCGTTGGCGGAATGGGTGAGGGTGCGCTGAAAGGTTCCGTTGGCCCCGAAAATCCGTTCCAGATCGGAATTATTATCCCCGCCCACCCGGTTGGAGGCGTAGTCGAAGCTGTAATTGAGGTCCATGGACCAGGGCGTGGTATCGAAGCGGTCCGTGGGGAAGCCCTGAGTATCCTTGATGCGCGCGCCGGAATTGAAGTTTCCGCTGACCTGCAGGCCCTTGCGCCATCCGAAGCCGTAAGAGGTGAGGATGGGGGATACCAGGATATCGTGGCGGGCGGCGGGGGCGAAATCATCGTACAGGGAGTGGCGGGTATTGAGGGTGAAGGCCACGTTCTTGGTAAGGTAGACGCTGAAGACGCTGGGGATATCCGACCATTCCCGGACATCTTTGGCGAAGTTGTAATTGATGGATGAGGAGGCGGACAGCAGTTTATAGGGCTCGCCTTTCTTGGCGGCGGGACCGCCCGCCGTGCCGCCGCCCGGGACCGCGCTGCCGGGAAGGGATGCCCCCCCGGGGAGGCCCGCACCCGGGGTAACGGGTGGGTTACCGACGCGGTCTTGCGCCAGCTTCAGGTCCACGTCGTTCCCCAGCGTGAAGCCCACCGTCTTCTGCTCTTCCTGGAACGCGGTCCCGCCTATCTTGGGATTGGGGAGGAAGCGCGGATTGGAATCCAGCTTGGGCGCGTAGGTGAAGCTCATGGTGGGGGAGATGGTATGGCGGATGCCCATCAGCTTGCCGAACCAGGGCTTGTCCGCCGCCTGGGCGATGCCGTAGATGCGCGTGTCCACGGCGGCTCCGGTATTGAAGAAGGCGAAGTATTCCCCCAGGTCCCCGGCGGCCGGATCCCAGGACGTGCGCACCGGTTGCGCGGAATCCCCGTGGGAGGTGAGGCTCCATAGCTGGCTCACGTTCACGGAAGGCGTCACGTTGAAGTATTGCAGCAAGGGGTATTTGCCGGAAAAGCTCAGATGATCCACGTAGCCCACGTAAGTATTGGTATCGCCGCGGAAGGAGGCTGTGGTGGGCCGGCTTATCATGTTCACGTTGAAACGGTTGTCGTAGTTGTAAGTGAGCTTTCGGTACCAGGGATCGTCCCCGCTTTGCAGCGGCAGATCCTCGTCCGGCTTGGGAAAGATGGGCCCGCTCACGCGGAACCCCAGATTGGGGACGGTGCGATCGACCAGGTTGTCCGTGAGGTTGTTGTCCTGCGCGAAGTCCGCATTGAAGGTGGCCTGGTTCCAATCGAACTGGCGGCGGTATCCCAGGGTGGCGTTGGCGGTCTGCTTGGTTCTCTCCTCTTCCGTGACGGCGGAATTCTGCACCACGTCCGGCTGGGAGAGGAAGGTACCCGTGCCTTTCAGGGTCTGTTTCTGGTCGGGCGTGATGTTCTGGTCATGCGCGTAGTCCACGCTCCAGCCCGGCCTGGTGATATCGAACTGGCTTAGGTACAGCTTCCCGCCCAACGATCCGTTGAAATCGTAACGCTTGTTGTAACGGAATACGGAATGGATGTTGGTCTGATCGAAAGTGCCCTGCTGGCCTTCCAGGATATCCCCCGCCGTCATGAAATCCGTATAATCGTTGATGGCCCAGTAGTACCCCAGGTTATTGATGTAGAAGCCTTGCGTCTGATCGCCGCCGAATTTGGGTTGCAACAGGCCGGAACGCCGGCCGGTGCCGAGCGGCATCACCATCATGGGCAGGATGGCCACCGGCACGTCCCCCACGTTCATTACGATGGGGCCGGAAAGCACTTTGGATTTGGGCTCCAGGATCATGCGGCGGCTGTAGAAATAATAGTGCTTGTCCACGGTGAGATCGCAGGTGGAGAAATCCCCGCGGGCGATCAGGATGTCGCCGTTCTTCTGGCGGCGGATCTCCACGCCGTTGAAGGTCTGGTTGCCCTTCTTGGACGAACCGTAGTAGATTTCGCCCACCTTGGTCTTGAGGTTGTAGCGCATCCGGTATCCCAGGATGGGCGGGTTGGCCGGATCCTTGATGAGCGGCGCGCCCATGGCCTCCACCACATTGTCCTGGCTGTAGAAGACGATGGAGTCCGCCGTCAACGAGGATCCTCGATAGCTCAGCAGCGCTTTGTCGGAAAGCGAAAAACGATCATTGCGGTAGCGGATGCGATCGGCCGAGTAGGCCACGGTATCGTCCCCGGAAGAAGAATCGTTGGCGGCCTTGGTCGAGTCCGTCTTGAGGCGCAATGAATCGGCGACGATCCGGGCTGCCAGACTGTCCTGCACGGAATGATCCAGGGTATGCAATTGCGCGCGCGCGGGCAGGAAGGAAAGCAGGAACGGGAGTGCGACGAAGACGGCCGGACGCGGAAGGATGCGGGAAAAGGGAGCCGTCATGGCCCACCTAAACTAGAAATTTACAGGAGTTTAAGGCGCTCTTCCGGCGACAGCAAGGTCACGATGCGGACCGCGAAGTTCTCGTCCACCACGGCCACTTCGCCCTTGGCGATGGTCTTGTGGTTGATGACCAGATCCACCGCTTCGCCCGCCAACCGATCCAACTTGACGATGCGTCCGGGCGTCAGGTCCAACAGCTCCTTGACGCGCATGAATTTGTGCCCCAGCTCCAGGCTCACGGGCAAGGTGATGTCCTGCAATTGCTCGAAGGTGAGTTTCTTCTTGGCGGATCGCTTGTACTCAGTGGGCATGGGGTTCCTTCATAACATATCCAAAAACGATCTCGCCTTGCCGATTTCCTCTTCCGTCCTGGCCTGGAAACGGTCCCAGCCCTCCGGCCCTATCTTCAGTTCGGCGCGGACCGCCGGGTCGATGGCCTCGCTGGCGATCAGATCCGGCTTGCCGTCCACCAGGCGCTTGGAGAGCACGTCCGCCGCGTGGACCAGATAGATGAGATTGGTGGTATCGATTTGCGTGTTGGGATCCTGGATGATGGATTCCAAGGGGAAATGGTGGAAGCGCATCACTTCCACGTAGGGGACGGGCAGATTCCACTTGCGGGCCAGCCAGCCGCCTATCTCCCCGTGGGTCAGCTTGAGCACGGATTGCTCCGCCTGCAATTGGCTGACGCCGGTCCTGGCCTGGACCTGGATCACCTTTTCGAATTCAGCCGCCAGTTTCTGGCTGAGCACGATGCGGCCCATGTCGTGCAGGAGCCCCGCGATGAACGTCTCTTCGACGAAATTGGCGTCCCGCTCCACGGCCAGGGAGCGCGCGATGGCGCCGGTCAAAAGCGAATGCTCCCAGAAGCGCGCCACGTCGAAACCGTTCTGGGTCGAGTTGCGGCCGAAGGCTTTGAGGACGGAAGTGGTGAGGACCACGTTGCGGATGGTGCTGAACCCCAGGATCACGATGGCTTGGGTAATGGTGCTGATGCGGCCGGGAAATCCGTAGAAGGCCGAGTTGACGAGTTTGAGAACTTTGGAGACCAGGGCGGGATCGGTGGCGATGGCGCGCCCCAGTTCTTCGGCGGAGGTGCGCGGATCTTGCATGAGCCGGGTGATGGTAGCCATCATGGCCGGCAAGGTGGGCAGGTCCGTGATTTTATGGACCAGGGCCTTCAACTCATTTGAATCCGGGTTCAAGCGACCGTCCCTCCGGTTTCCGACACCGCCGGTAAAAGCCGGTTCCGCCGTCAAGGCCGGTCCGGCGGCCATGCCCGCTATGCTGGCAAAACCTTGGACCTTGGCGTTGCCAAAGACGGGGTGCGGTCGCTTTATTTTATCTCCCAGTGGAGAGGACAGGCAACGTAAAATATGCGACAATTGGGTTTGAACGGGAATTTATGGTCAAAGCCGCCCTTTTTCTTGCCTCCCCGAGGATGGTCGTCCTTACCGTTGGGATTGGGCTTGCGTCAGCCGTGCCCGCGAAAGCAGCGGCCTCCGTGGAAGTGCTGCATGAACTCGGCAGCGGCTTTGGCCGCATCAGCCCCTTGGGCCTGGCCTTGTGCGGCATCTTCCTGGTCGCGATCCTGGCCGTATTCGTGATTTTCGAAATCGTCCGCACCGACAGCCGGCAGCGGGAGAAAATAGATATCGGCTGGCAATACTTCGCCGAGATGGCCGGCCAGAAGCGCCTCACCCCCCAGGAAACGGACATGTTACGGCGCATTGTGGAACAAGGCGGCGTGAGCAGCGCGGACATGGTTTTCGATTCTTCCTTCATCTACGAGGATGCGCTGGAGGCGTTTCTGAAGGACAACCAGAAGCAGCTGGACAGGGACGAGACGCAATATGCGCTGATGCGGGGCCTGCGCATGAAGCTGGGTTATTCCCATCTGCCCGCGGAAGTTCCCATCAGCAGCACGCGCCAATTGGAAGAGGGCATGCCCGTGAACCTGATCGACGGGGATGGGACGGGATGCAAAGGCCGCGTGCAGGAGGTCCGGGAAAAGGTCTGGGCGGTGGTGCTGGACGGCGAGATCCCGCCTACCGTGGCGGTGGGCGCCGCCGTGGAGTTGTCCATGCTGCGTTCCGGGGACGGGGAATACGTAGTCAAGCTCCTGGTCACGGCCACGCGCCTGGGAGCGCGCGCCATCTTCCTGCAGCATACGCGCATGCTGGAACGCAAGCAATTGCGCAACTGGGTGCGCATCGACGTGAACATCCCGTGCCGCGTTACCGTGATGGCCAAGCCGGAGGGCTGGACCAAGGAGTCGGCCGGCCCCGCGGGGCCGGGTCCCGGCGTGGGCATGGTCCTGGAAGGCCGCATGCTGGACTTAAGCGGCGGCGGCACCTGCGCGCGTTTCTCATCCCCCATCCCCCAGGGCTACAAGCTCTCCGTCAATTTCGATCTGCCGGGGCAATCCCTGCGCGGCGTGCAGACGGAAGTGATGCGGATGGTTTCGGTGATCAAGGGGAACCGCGAGGACTTCGAGCACAACCTCAAGTTCATGCACATGGAAACGGCGGCGCAGGAAAAGATCGTCCGCTACGTTTTTGAAAAGCAGAGGATCGATTCGCAGATGCGCGGGCCGATTAAGATCGATTAGGAGAGGTTTGACCCGGAGGGCGCGGATCCGCGGCCGGAGGTTTGTAGCCTCGTTTCGTCGGGCGATCGGCGCGGAAGGGTTTAGCGCTGTCGAGACCTCGCCTCGGCGTCGGGCGTGAAGAAAAGGGAATGCCTCCTCTTTTGTCCGCCCGGCGCAAATCCAAGTCGCCTAGCTCTTGGATTTGCGCCCGACGCCCGACGAAACATCGCTACTCCCTCCGCCCTCCCCATCTCCGCCCTCTCCTGCAAACCTTTCCTCCCTTCCTGACCTATCTTTTACCGTAACCCCTGTTCACCTCTTAAGTCCCAGCGAATCATCACGTTCCTTCGTTGAATTTCCTTTTCCCTCGGTGTTATAATAAGTCGGTTGAGAAAATTCAGCCTGCATTGAGAAGATTCAGGATATCCCATTGCCGGGGGCTTTGAGTTGGGCATCAAGGAAAAAATTCTAAACGCTATCCAGGGCGAACCCACCACCGTGGGAATCGATATCGGCAACTACAGCATCAAGATATCGCGCGTCGCCCATAGGCCCGGGGGCCCGGTGCTGTTGGGCGCCGGCATCCATGTGCTCAAGCCGGAAACCATCGTCGGCGGCGAGATCAAGAACCGCGATGAACTGCTGCAATCATTGACGGCATTGGTCCATCGCACTGATCCCACCGGCAAGATCAAGGACGTGATCCTTTCCCTCTCCTGGTCCTACGGCGTGATCGCCGATCGCATCAAGCTCAAGTCCAATAAGGGCGAAAGCGACGAGGAAGTGATCCTCATGGAAGCGGGCCAACGCAGCCCTTTCGATGTGGACAACATCACGCTCGACTACAAGATCCTGCACAAGAGCGAAGACAACGAGGAGATGGAAGTGCTGCTGGTGGCGGCCAAGCTCCAGGTAATGCAGTCCTATATCGACCTTCTTTACGAGGCCGGCCTGCGTCCGGTTGTGATCGACGTGGACGCCTTCGCGGTTACCAACGCCTACCTGCTTTCCGCCCCGCCCGACGACGGCAACAAGGTGGTCTCGCTCATAAACATCGGCGAGCATCTCACAAACCTCACCTTCCTCAAGAACGGGACATACCATTCCACGCGCGACATCGCCACCGCATGCGACTTCTTCGTGAAGACGATCATGAAGAACCTGAAGGTGGAGCGGGAAGAGGCCGCCAACATCCTGCGGGGGAAGAACATCGAGAAATACAACGCGGCTACGCTCAACCGCAGCATCGAGTTCTCCGCGGAGGAGCTCTCGGTGGGTATCGATCTGGCCTTCAGCTACTTCCAATCCTCCGAGAATAACCTCAAGGTTGAGAAGATGGTCTTGTGCGGCGGCGGCGCATGCATCCGCGATCTGGCGGGCATCCTGGCCAAGCGCCACAACGTGGAGGTGGAGATCACCAACCCGCTCCAGCACATCGCCTACGACGAAAAGAAATTCAGCGGACCCATCCCCGAGAACATCTCCACCATCCTGACGGTGGCGACCGGGCTGGCCTTGAGGCGGATATAGCATGGCGTCATCGCAATCCCTGGAAGCAAAAGCGCCGGATTTCATCCATGTGAACCTGCTGCCGATCGAGTACCGGGTGGTCCGCAAGGACTATTCGTTCCTGATCGACATGCGCATCCTCATTTCCACGGTGGCGCTGATAGCGGTGGGGGCGGCCTACATGGTAGGCCAGTCCTTCTTCCGGGCCAATCTGGAGAACAAGCGCGCGGAACTGGCGGACGTGCAGAAGGAGATAGGCGCCAACTCCTACGTGGGCGCGCGCATCAAAGAGCTGGAAAAGCTGCGCGACGAGAAGATGGCCAAGAACAATTCCCTCAAGAGCATCAGCGTCAGCAAGAAGAAGTGGGTGCGCATCCTGGAGGGCATCAACAAATCGATGCCGCTCAACATGTGGATCGAGACCATGAAGCAGTCCGAAGCCAACGACAATGAACTGGAGCTGAAGGGCCGGACCTATATCTTTCCCGAAATCGCGGAATACATGATCGAGCTTGAGAAGAACGAATATTTCTCCAAGGTGTTCCTCAACAGCATCGAACTGCAGAAGGATGCCAAAACCAGCTCCTTCATGTTCACCATCCGCATCAATATGAATCCCAACGTCGGCCTCGACCACATGGCGGCGGATCCGGCCGCTGCTCCCGCATCACCGCCTCCCGCGGAACCCCCCAAGAAGGAGGGCGCATGAAAGGCCTTACCCTTAACGCCAGGCTTTGGCTTTTCGCCGGGGCCGCCCTGGCCATCATCGCCTATCTGGGTTATACCTTCTACGACACCGAATACGTGGAGTATTCCGACAAGCTGGAACGCCTGCAAGGCGATATCCGCAAGAAGAAAGGCGAGCTGCGGCAAATCCTGGCGCAGAAGCAGCGCCTCAAGGATCTGGAAGCGGAAATCGAATTGGCCAACGCGGAATTCACCAAGCTGCAGGAGATGTTCCCCGATGAGGAGCTGATACCGCGCCGCTTGATCGACCTTACCGCGGTCACCCGCAAGTCCCTCACGGTGCCGACCAAGTTCCTGCCGCTGCGCGTGGAGGAAAAGGAATTCTACAAGGAAAACCATTACGCCATCACCATTTCATCCAGCTACCATGCGCTCGGCATGCTGTTCGGCGAAGTCGCGAATTTCCGCTACCCTACCGCCATCAACAAGCTCCAGATCGAAAAGGCCCCGGATCTGGATAAGGAAGTGGAGGATGCCAAGGAACATGGCGAGACCCCGCGCACCATCGTGGCCAACTTCCAACTGACGACCTTCACTTCCAAACGGTGAAAATGAGAAAAGCAATCCGATTTCCCCTAGCCAACGCCCCCGCGCCCGTTTTGTGGCTGGCGGCTTGGGTCTTCTTCGCTTCCGCCGTTCCCGCTCCGGCCCATGAACTCAAGGACATTTCCCTGATTTCCGCGGCGGGCCGGACGCATCTCAAACTGACTTTCGCTCCCAACGGATCCGAGGGCGATTACCCCCTCTATTTCCAGAAGACGGATCTGACCAAAGGCATCATTGCATTGTCTTTCCTGGAAACGGAAACGGCCTATCCATTGGGCCGGCACCCGCTGGAGGCCAAGAGCCCGGAGTTGGAGGAGATCACCCTCAAGAAGGTGACCACGCCCAGCGGGAAGAATTTCCTGGGCCTGGAACTGAAATTCAAGCAGCCGCCCTTGGGCGATGCGCCGCTGCAACCGGCTCCCAAAGGCGTGCTCAAGGTGATGCTCGGCCAGGCCAAGGGCAAGTACAGCTGGTCCCTGTCCGCCTCCCTGAAAGCGGAAGCCGCTTATCTGTCGGCGAAGGCGGAGTCTCCGCCGGACGGCAAATCGTTAGAAGCATCCGCGGGGAAAACGGCCGGCAGGCTTTCCCAAAACGCCGCCGCGTCCGGCGCCAAAGGCGCCAAAGGCCCGAAGAATGCATCCGCTTCCGCCGAACCTCCCATCCCCGGCTCTCCTGCCGAGAAAGCCGGGGTCCAAGCGGGATCGGACGGGGGTAACGCAAAAGTTACTCCATCATCGCTCAGGGAAGTGAAGATGATCGTCACTTCTTCCCAGGCGGATTTGTTCCTGGTTTTCAATCCCCCCCTGGGCGCCACCTTCGCGCCCCGGCGGAACGCCAAGGATTCCCTCTGGCTGGAGGCCGCGTTGGATAACGCCGTTTCCGGGCTGGCGCAGAAGGACTACCTGCTGCCCAAGAATGGCCTTTACAAGCGGATCAAGATCGCCGTCAAAGGGGGTAAATTGCAATTGCGTATCCAGCTCGCCCCCGGCGGGAGCGCGCAGGCGGCGGCGCATGAGGACGGCATCGCTCTTTCCGGTCCCTTACCAGGCGGAGCAGGTCCGGCCTTCAAGTGGACCTCCCTCAAGCCCCAGGCCAAGGAAAGCGAAAGCGTGGTTGAAACGGCGACGCCCGTTGCTGAAACGGCAACGGCCGACGGTCCGGATCCGGTGAAGTCGGCGTTTGCCGATGGCCAGGCCCTGGAGTCGGCGCGGCCGGGCAAGGGTTTGTCATCCAGCCGCACCTTCTCCGTAGGCAGGAGCGCCAAGGCCATGGTGATGTACAGGGATTCCGTTGCCTTGAAGTCGTCTCCGGGGGCCAAGGGAAAGCTGATCAGGAAGATCCCCATCGGCGAGAAGGTGGTCCGCATCGACAACCAGCAGGGTAACCTGCGCGTTATCACCGGTTCCGATACGGGATACATCAAGGCGGGCGAGGCCGTGTACGAGGACGAACTGAGCAAGGTGCAGGAGAAGACCATTCAGGGCCGCATAGAGGCCAAGCAGGCCATGCTGGCGGCGTCGGCGGCTAAGGCGGCCGCGGCCCAGGCCAAGGAAGAGGAGAAGGCCCGCAAGGCGGAGGAGATTGCCAAGCAGAAAGCGGAAGCGCTGGCCGCGAAGGTGTTGGCCAAGGCGCAGGCGGATTCGCTCAAGGCCGACCGGAAGGCGCGCGCCCGGGTTTCAGCGGACTCGGCGAAAGCCGCCCTAGCGGCAGCCAAGGCGGCCAGGGAAGCGGCGAAAGCGACCGCCAAGGCCCAACCGCAAGAAGCGCCGGAGCAATCCGACCAGATGCAGGAAGCCCCTGCTCCGTCGGCTGCGGGAGCGGCCAAGGCGGCGGGAAAGAACCCCGGCAAACCGGAGCCGGCCGCGAAAACCGATGCGGACAATCCGGCCGGGCAAACCGCCATGGGCGGGCCCAAGCTGGCCATCGCGGACAACCCGGAATTGGCGGCCAAGCTGGCCCAGGAGAAATTGGCGGCGGAAGAAGAGAAGAAACGCGTCGAGCCCGAAGAGAACCGCGTCTCCTACAACAGCTATGGCCGCAGGGATCCCTTCATACCGGTTGAGCAAGGCTCCACCGACAATGGCATCGATATCGATCAGATGAAGGTGGTGGGCATCATCTGGCAGGCGCAGCAGCCGATGGCCGTGCTCGAGCACAGCCGCGAAGCGGGCGTGTCCTTCACCATCAAGGAAGGCGATCCCGTGCACAACGGGCGCGTCTCCCATATTACCAGGGACGCGGTGACCTTCGACATCAGCGAATACGGGATCGCGCGATCCTATAGCCTGAAGTTGGTTTCCTCGAAGGAAGGGGCTAAAAAATGATTTCTGCGACTATGAGGAACATGTGCGTAGCGGCCTGTCTGGCGACCGCGGCCATGGCCCAGGATGCCAACGCGCCCGCGGCCCAAGCGGTGGGCGGTCTCACCCATCGCCAGAACTTCAACTTCTCCAATATGGAGATCCGGTCCGCGTTCAAGGCGCTGTCCGCCTCCGGCCGCGTGGACATCGTGGTGGCCCCCAACGTGTCCGGGCAGAACGTGAACCTGCAATTGACGGACAAGACCTGGCAGGAAGCCATGCTCATCCTGTGCCAGATGTACAGTCTGAAATACCTGGTGGAGGACAACTACCTGTACGTGCAGAACGTGGCCGACTTCAACAAGTCGTCCGTGGAGAACGCCGCGGCCTTGCAGCAGGCCGGTTCCATGGCCCCGCTCATGCGCGATATCATCAAGCTCAAGAATGCGAAAGCCAAGGATCTGGAAGAATCGGTCAAAGGCCTGCTCTCGCCGCGCGGCCGCATCAACGTGGTGGAGCGCAACAACGCCCTCCTCATCTTCGACACGCGCTCTAACATCCACGAGATCCGAGCCGCCGTCAAGGATCTGGACATCGAGACCTACCAGGTCAACATCCAGGCCCAGTTGATCCAGGTGGACGCGGATGCCATGCGCGAAGTGGGCGTGGACTGGCAATTCGGGGTAGGGGGCGGATCCATAAACGCCCTGCGCGACAATGCGGGCAAATTGCCCACCACCAAAACCGACTTCAGCATGTTGGGGACATCCAACCAGGGCGCGCAGTCATCCAGCAGCGACGGCAGCTCCGGCAGTTCCAGTTCGGCGGGCGCAGCGGTGGGCGGCGTGGCCGGCGCGACCACCCAATTCGCTTTCGGTCTCTTGAACGGAAACCTAGCGGTGGCGGTGGCCAACCTTGTCAAGAACCTGAAAGGCGAAGTGCTGGCCAAGCCGCAAATCACCACCATCGATAATACGGAAGCGCGCATCTTCATGGGCGAACAGGTGCCTATCCGCGTGCTGGACGCCAACGGACGCCAGGCCATCCAATTGCAGGACGCGGGGACTTCCCTGACGGTAACGCCGCACGTGACCGCGGACGGCCGGGTTTTGCTGGATCTGAATCCGGAGAAGAATTCCTTTCGCGTGGACGCCAGCGCGGGCACCATCCTGCAAAAGCAAAGCGCCAAGACCACGGTGGTGGTGGCCGATGGCGAGACCGTGGTCATCGCCGGCCTCACTACCAAGGAAGAAACGGAATCGGAAACCGGCGTTCCGCTGCTTAAGGACATCCCCTTGATCGGCTACCTGTTCAAGCATATCGCCACCGTTTCCAGCAAGCGCGACCTGATCATCTTCGTGACGCCGCATATCGTGGCCTCCGCCACCCACGGCGAGGACCTGGCGAAAAACGATCCCAAGGATGCGAAGGATGAAGTGGGAGTCTACGGGGATTACGCTCCCAAGGCGGCGCCGGCGGCCTCACAGGACATTCTCAGAGGCCGGGCTCCCGTGGATTCCGCGCGGGGTAGACCGGATTATCCTTAACACGGCCGGTCGGGGAGGATCTCGCAGGGGGTACGAGGCCCCGCGAATTCTCATCCCATCGCGCCCCGCCCTGCAAGCCTCAACGTATACCGCCCCTGGCTCCTCTTCAGCACAACCGCCTGCCCGAACACTTTCCCCAGATTCTTCGCGGTCAACGCCTGCGCCACCGCGCCTTGCGCCACCGCGCGGCCTTGCTTCAGCATCAATACATGCGTGAAGGAAGGGAGGATTTCCTCCACATGATGGGTAACGTAGAGAATGACGGGACCGGCCGGGTTTTTCATCAGGGCCGTGAGCTTGGCCAGGAAATTCTCCCGCGCCACCGGGTCCAGGCCGGAGGCGGGTTCGTCCAGGATCAGGAGGCCGGGCTTGACCATCAGGGCCCGCACGATGGTGGCCATGCGCCTTTGCCCCTGGCTCAGGAACGCGAAGCGCCGCTTGGCCAAATGGCCGATGCCGGCGGCGCCCAGCAGCCGGCGGGCCCGTTGTCGATCGGCGGGCGTGGGCTTGTCGAAGCGCAAGCCCACGGTGCCTACGCCGCCGGACCAGGCGATTTCCTCTACCGTCTGCCAGTCCGGGAACTCCGGCTCTATCTCATTGCCCACGAAGCCGATCAGGCGGCGCAATTCGCTGAGGTCGCTTTCGCCGAAGAGCCGTCCCAGCACGCGGATCTCCCCTTCGATGGGCCACAACAATCCTTGCAGCACGCTCAGCAGGGAGCTTTTCCCGCTCCCGTTGGGCCCCAGCAGCACCCAATGCTGCCCGCGCCGGATGGAGAGTTCGATATCCTTCAACACCAGGCGTTCTTCGCGCAATAGTTCGATGCCGGAGAGGCCGACCACTTCTTCATCCGCGATCTTCATTTCCGGCTCCGCCTCCCGCTGCAACGCCCTGTTAAACATCAACCCCGCTTCCTTTCCGCCCCGGCCGCCGGCCCAATGCCCTGGCGGCCCCGCGGGAACCCGGGCGCCGGAATCCGGGCCCGCAAAGAATGTTATAATTTTCTCCAGTGTTACGAACCTTGCTGGCTTGCGCCGTTTTGTCCCTTCCCCATGCTTCCGCGGCCGGCGATACTCCCGGTCCCGCCTCCGCTTCCGGCTACGGTTTGCTGTGGCTGGACATCGATTCGGAAAAGGCGGAAATCGCCATGGATGGAGCCTACCTGGATCAGGGCGTGTGGCTCATTTCCTTGCCCCCCGGTCCCCATGAAATCCGCATCCGCAAGCCGGGTTTCCAGGGCTATGAAAACCGCTTCGAGATCGCCGCGGGCCAAAGCCTCCATCTGGACGTGCATTTGACGGCGGGATCGGACTAGCCCGGCCGCGCCAAGAACCGATGGGCGCGGGCCGCGATTCTAGATATAATTGGGGACCGGCACAACTTCGGGAGCCTCCTATGACTAAAGGCATACGCTTACTGATAATGGTTTTCATCCTGATGGGCGTGGTCATCGGCATGATGCAATGCGCCGAGAAGACGGTACAGAAGAAAAAAGCCCATCATGAGAACGGCCGCGCGCCCATGCCCGTCATCTACTATGCGGCGCATGGGCCGGGAACCGGTCCCGCGGCATGAACCGGCATTTCGCCGCCGGAGGTGAATTCTCCCTCATCGAAAGCCTCTTCGACGCTTCCCATTTCGCGCGCGATGGCCGGGGGTTGGGCGATGACGGTTATCTGTTGGACGTGGGCGGCGGGACATGGGCCATCTCCACCGATTCCAGCGTGGAAGGGATCCATTACCGATTGGATTGGACCGATCCGGCCGGCGCTTTGGAGAAGGCCTTGCTTTCCAATCTCTCCGACATAAACGCCATGGGCGGCCGGACGGCGCTGGCGTTCCTGAACCTGGGCGCGCTCAAGTCCTGGGATGAACCGATCCTGAAAAGTTTGCGCGCGACCTTGTCCCGCATGGAATCCGCTTTCGGTTTCCGCGTTGTGGGCGGGGATACCGTGCGCAAGGAAAAGGAAAGTTTTTTCGCCTTTACCGTGATGGGCAAGGTGGAAGGCAAGCCGCTCCTGCGTTCCAATGCGCGGCCGGGCCATCGCATCTACGCCAGCGGGGTCCTGGGCCGATCGGCGGCCGGCTTGCACCTGCTCGCGTCCGCAGCCGCCAAGAGTGCGAAGGATGCGGAACGGTACCTTTCCGCCCATTTCCTGCCGCAACCTCCCTTGGGGCTGGGACCGGCTTTGGCTGCCTGTTCCCAACCTGTGGCCGCCATCGATATCAGCGATGGTCTTTCCTCCGAGCTCTGGCATCTTTCCCGGCAGTCCGGTTGCAGGCTGACGGTGGAATGGGGTAAGCTTCATTATGACGCCGACTTGAGTCTTCTTCCCGGCGGGGAGGGGTGGAAGGATTGGGTGTTGCACGGAGGCGAGGAATACCAGCTTCTGTTCACGGGCGATTTTTCGGACGTGGAAATCGCGGGCCTGTCCCTGCATGCGGACTTGCGGGAAATAGGCCGGGTGACCGCGGGCAAAGGCGTGGCGATATTGGATGACGCGGGAAACGAAAGGGAATTGCAAGCAGCGGGGTGGGGCCACTAGCGGCCCGCTTGGTATTTTGCGGTAGCGATGAGCATCCAACAGGTAAAACGTAACAAGCGCAAGGTCGGCGAGATCCTGCTGTCGCAGGGCTATATCAACCAGCAGCAGTTGGAGCATGCTTTGGAGCAGCACGCCACCACGGGCATCAGCCTGGGAACGGTGCTGGTCAAGCTCAATTTCATCGACGAGGATACCCTCAACGCGGTGCTGGGCAAGCAGCTGGAGCTTTCCTACCGCAAGCGCATCGGCGAGATCCTGGTGGACCAGGGTTATATCACGCCCGCGCAATTGGCGGAAGGCTTGGCCAGCCAGAAATCCTTCGGCCTTCCGCTGGGCAAGTGCCTGGTCAAGCTGGGATTCATCGAAGAGACCAAGCTCCTGGACGTGCTCGCCGCGCAGCTCGATCTCCAGCATATCAACCTGGAGAATTTCAAATTCAACCAGAACATCACGCGCATGGTTTCGGAGGAGATGGCGCGTTCCTATAAAGTCATTCCCTTGTACGAGAACAACGGCGTGCTGACCGTGGCCATGGTGGATCCCACCAACCTGCGTTCGTTGGATCATATCAAGTTCAAGACCGGCAAGGACGTGGAACCGGTGATCGGCACGGAGGCGGAGATCCTGGCGGCCATCGGCCGCGCTTACGTGGGCGACAAGGATACCCTCAGCGATCTGATCGGCGGGGACGAGGACAAGGATCTGGTCTTGGAGAGCGCCAAGGAGGAAAAGTCCGATGAGGGGCTGGTGGGCGATGAAGAAGGCCGCCAGATCATCAAGATCGTGAACCTGATCATCAGCGAAGCCATCCGGCTGGGCGCCTCGGACGTGCATCTGGAGCCTCAGGAGCGCAACCTGCGCGTCCGCTACCGCATCGACGGCGAGCTGACGGAACAGAATCCCATTCCGGCGCGCCTGATGGTGCAAATCGTCTCGCGCCTCAAGGTACTCGGCGGCATGGACATCGCGGAAAAGCGGAAGCCCCTGGACGGGCGTGCGCATATCCAGTACAAGGGCCAGGAAGTGGATTTGCGGCTTTCCACCTTCCCCATGCTCCTGCGTTCGCGCGGCGTCATCGAGAAAATGGTCATCCGCATCATCGATCCCAACACCGAGATCGCCACCCTCGACAAAATCGGTTTCTCGGCCTCCGTCTACCCCGCCATCAACCGGCTCATCGAACTCCCGGACGGCATCCTGCTCACCACCGGCCCCACCGGCAGCGGCAAATCCAGCACGCTCTACGCCTTCATCCAGCGGGTGGCGTCTGCTTCCGTGAACGTGGTGACGATGGAAGACCCGGTGGAAAAGAACATCCCCGGCATCACCCAGGGCCAGATCAACAACGCGGCCGGATTCACTTTCGCCGCGGGCATGCGCTCCATCCTCCGCCAGGATCCGGATGTCATCATGCTGGGCGAAATGCGCGATAAGGAAACCTCGGAAATGGCGATCCAGGCCGCGCTCACGGGCCATTTGGTGATCAGCACCCTGCATACCAACGATGCCGCCGGCGCTTTCACGCGCCTCCTGGACATGGGCGTGGAGCCTTTCCTGGTCACCTCTTGCGTCAAGGGCGTCCTGGCGCAGCGGCTGTGCCGGCGCATCTGCGAGAAATGCAAGCAACAGGTGCAGGTCCCGGACGTGGTGCTGGAAGGCATCGGCATCCGGCCAGGCACGTCTTTCTTCCAAGGCAAGGGCTGCAACAATTGCAACAATACCGGCTACCGCGGCCGGCTCGCGCTTTTCGAATTGCTGGTCCCGGACGAGCATGTGCATAAGATGATCCTGGAACGCAAATCCAGCGAGGAGATCAAGATGTACGCCATCCGCAACCTGGGGATGGCCACCTTGCGCCGGGACGGGTTGGAAAAGGCGCTGGCGGGCCTCACCACCATCGAACAGGTGGTCTCCGTATCGCAAGCCGAGATGTGAACCGGGACGCCGCCATGCCCGCGGGCCGCCGGCCTTCCGCGCTCCGCTATCCCGGCCTGTTAGGCCCAATGGGCCTGCTCTTCTGCCTGGCCGCCTGCGCTCTCCTCAAATACGCTTTCGGCGTGCTTATCTGCGATGACGCTTACATCACCCTGGCGCACGCGCGTTCCTGGAATGCCGGGCTGGGTCCCATCATGTCCGCGCAGAATCCCGTCTGCGCCACCAGCACCCCCTTGCATACCATGGTGCTGGGCCTGGAAGGCGCCATCCTGCACGCAACGCGGTATACCTACCTGGCCTACTTCACCAACCTGGCCTGGGATCTGTCCGGCCTCTTCTTCCTGCACCGCATTGCGGCCCGCGGTTTGCGTTTGGGCCAACCGTTTTCCTTGCTGGCGCTTTCCGCCTATGCCTTGAGCGTGAATTTCCTGGCGGTATCCGCATACGGCATGGAAACCCCCATGTACACCGCCCTGGCGCTGGCCGGGAGCTGGTTCGCATTCTATTCGCAAAGGCCTTTCCCGGCCCTCTCCATCATCGCTTTTTTGGCGGCATTGGCGCGGCCGGAAGGGGCGCTTTTGGCCGGGGTGCTGGTGCCTTTGCATTTATGGTCGCGCCGGCGGCGCGGGGGAAACTTGCAAGTTACCCAGGCGGCCATCGCCGCCGGGGCCGCCGCCGCAGGGCTGGCGCTCTTCTTCGCCTTCAACCTCTACGCCTACGGGCATTGGCTCCCGCATTCCATCCTGGCCAAGCGCCTGGAAATCCACATCGGATTCAGGGAAGGATTGGCCGCCTGGATCCTGAACGTATTCCATAAGGGACCCTGTTTGGGCGGCGCCACCCTGACCGCGGCCCTGAACCTGGCCGTCCTGGCGGGGGCGGCCCTGGGATTCGCCCGCAGGCAGGCCCCGGAGGAACGTGCGCCTTGGCCGCTTTTGGCCTGGCCTTTCTGCTACTTCCTTTTCTTCCTGCTTTCCGGCGCCAGCTACGCGCTGTTCACCTGGTATTACCTGCCCGTGCTCCCGTTCCTGATCCTGTTCCTGGTCGCCGGCCTGCATAGGCTCTCCGCCGGCCGTGCGCCGGAGCCGGCGGTCTGGGGAGGGCTTTTCCTGTTCCTGGCGTACGTACCCGCGCAGACTTTCCGCCAACATCTCCCCGCCAAGCATGTCCTGGCCCAGGCTGCTCGCGAGGGACGCTACCGCGAGGCCGCCCGCATCATCGATTCCCTGTCCGTACCCGGCAAGTTACCCCTGGTGATGATCGACGAAGTAGGGGCCCTCGGATACTATTCCCATGCCCGCATCCTGGACACGCACGGTTTGCTGTCTCCGGAGGCGCTGCCTTACCTGGGCAAGCCCAGTGTGGGGGAAAGCTATCTCCTGCGTATGGCGGCCATGCAGGAACGCTATGATCCGGATTGGATCGTGGGACTGCGGTTGGGAAAAGACGAAGGGCTGCTCTATCCGGGCGAGGACGCCTTGTATTCCGGGTATGAGCGGGTGCGCACTTTACGCCTGCCGCCACATCCCTACAATCTGGAAATGTGGCGGCGGCTTTCTGACGATTGAAGCGGCGCCTTTGCGAACGGCGCCGGACCCGCTGGGGCCGACCGGCGGCCGCTTGTCCGTTTCAGTTGCCCAGGAGGCTGGACAGATCCTCGGCATGCTCTTCTTCCACCGCCAGGATGGATTCCAGCAGGCGGCGGGAAGTGGGATCCTTCTCGCCCAGGTACTGGACCATCTCGCGATAGCTGTCGATGGCGATGCGCTCGGCCACCAGGTTTTCCTTGATCATGTCGGTGAGGGATTTGCCTTCCACGTATTCCGCGTGGCTGCGCTTTGTGAGGGTGTCCGGGTTGAAATCCGGTTTCCCGCCCAATTGCACGATGCGCTCCGCGAGGCTGTCGGCATGCTCCAGTTCCTGATCGGCATGTTCCTTGAATTCCGCTTTGACGGATTCCGAGTTCACGCCGTTGGCCATGAAATAATGCCGGCGATAACGCAGGCAGCAGACGATCTCCGTGGCCAGCGCTTCGTTGAGCAGCTTGAGAACGGTTTCCAAATCCCCTGAATACCCTTCGGTTACCGCTCCTTCTTCCAGGTTCTTGCGGGCGCGTTCGCGCAGGATCAATTTATCGGTAAGGATGGCGGTATCTTCCATGGTTTCTCCTATTTACTTGAGGCAAAGCGATGACGGCGCGGATTGGCGCTAAAACCTAAACAATATTTACCGCGCGGGGCGGGGTAGATTTTTTTGGGGAAGAATTACGCGGAATGGAAAAACGGGCGGATTGAAACAGGCCGCAGATCAGAACAGGGATTTTCTGGAGGACGGGGAGGGTTTTCCTCCGGCGGTTTTCTTGGCCGCGGACGGTTTGGCCGCTTTGACGGCAGCGTCCGGCTTCGCGGGTTTCGGCTTGGCGGCGGCCCCGGGTTCAGGCGGTTTAGGCGGCTTGGGCAGGACCAGCGCCTTGGCGGGGGGCAGGAGCGCATCGGTAAGGATCCAACGCTTGCGTTTGGCCACCTGGAAGTTCATGGATTTTTCCACCCCTTCCGTTTCCCCCATGGCGGAAGAGGGGATTTCCGTGACCAAGTCCATGGGATAGACGTATTCCACCGCGCGCGCCCGTTTGCCCTTCAACGCGATCTTCTCCACCGGCCAGCAGGAGATGCCCGGCGCCACCTGCGACCAGGAAGAGTCCTTGCCCAGGATGACGAACAGGACCACGCGCGCGTCGTCCTGGTACGCGGTCTCCTGGAACTCCTTGTCGTTCCATGCGACTTTGATCTCCGCGCTGCGGAGCCTGCCTTTGATGATGCCTTCCACCGCCACCTTGGCGTTGCGGCTATCGGACATGAACCCGGCGGAGACGCCGGTGATCTTGCCTACGGCCACCAAAGAAGCGTGGGAAAGCAGGTAGGGGTAACTCCTGGGTTGCAGGTCGGCGGCGGATGCGCGGGGGGCTAGCCATAAGATCAGGGCGGTAATGGTCACCATGACGATGAAGACGGGCCGGGTTTTTACTTTCGCCATCGGGTTATTCCGGCAGATCCGGCCCATAAGGGATCTTATCGGTTTTGCGATCCCATTCCCGGAAAACGGCGAAGGCCGTTTTGCCCATCAGGCGTTTCATGGGGAGGCTGCGCCGGGCCGGGAGCAGGGGAATTTCCGTATAGATGAAATCGTCCCCGAATCCGATCTTGGCCGCGTCCCGGCGGGAGTTGGCGAACACGATGCGTCCGATGCGAGCCCAATAGGCCGCCGCCAGGCACATGGGGCACGGTTCGCAGGAGGTGTAGAGCACGCAGCCGTCCAATTGGAATGCCCCCAGTTTCCGGCAGGCTTCCCGGATGGCCACCACCTCCGCGTGCGCGGTTGGATCGCAGGAGGACAGCACCTGATTGCTGCCCTTGCCCAGGATCTTCCCGTCCCGGGCCACCACGGCGCCGAATGGTCCGCCCCGGCCGGAGCGCATGCCACGCGCGGACAGGGCGATGGCTTCAGCCATCAGCGCGGACGGGGTCTTCTTCATGGTGCCTCTCCCGTTTCCGCGGTAACGGCCTCCGGCTCCGCCGTCGACAGCTCCGCCGGCTCGTACTCGTCCAGGCGGTGCAGATCGATGGTGGTGGCGCCGGCCTGGTTGCGCCCGAAGATGAAGGTGAAGCGGGCGCCGTAAACCACTTCCTCGAAACGGTAGGAACTGCGGATGTACAACGTCTGCGAGAAGACGTCGTCGAAGGATTTCATCTGGATGAAGAATTCGCCTCCTTGCCGGAAATCATCCCGTCCCAGGCCGAACAGCGGGCTGTCCGCGTCGATGGGATGCACTATGGTCCAGCTCAGGGGGAAGAAATTGATGCTGCGCCGCTCCAGGGAAAGCTCGAAGAACTTGCGCGTGCCGTCCGGCATGGTCTTGGCGAGCGAGACCTGGATTTCCGTTTCGATCATTTCGTTCTTGCGGCCGTTGGCCACGCGGAACATAAGCGCGGTGCCTTCCCGGTAAGGGCTGATGAGGGCGTTCTTGCTGAAGAGCATGCGCGCCTGCGGGCGGGAGAAACGCGCATACAAAAGTCCCGTGGCCAGTGCGAATCCCATCAGCCCGGCCAGCGATTCGAAGGCGGCGGTCATGCTGGTGATGAAGCCCGCCGGACTGATGCGCCCATAGCCTACCGTGGTCAGCGTTTGCGCGCTGAAGAAGAAGGATTCCCAGAACCGGTTCATCATGGTGGAATTGTCCAGGCCCACCAGATGTTCCACTCCTATGGCCAGGTAAAGAAGCGAGAACAGGAAGTTGACCGTTATGTAGAAGCAAAGGACGGTGACGATGAAGCGGGGCCAGCTGAGACCGATCAGCTCTTGATACAGGTTGATGGCGTAGAGTCTGGGGAGGCCCCGGCGCTCCACGTTGAAGCTCCCGTCCCGATTGAGCAGGCGGGTTTGCTGGGCCCCCAATCTGGCGCCGAAACCCAGATCCTTGAAATCATTTTTGGCCTTGGCGGGGATCTTTTTTTCGGTATGCGAGCTTGGGTTCATATCGGCCCGCTTTCCTTCGTCCCGTCCTTCACCGGCCTATTGCCCCGTGTCAGGGAGGCTTCCCATTCCAGGAAATACTTGGCGCGCGCCAGCGCCGCCACGGAGATGGATTCGTTCATCCCGCCCTCCATGGCCAGGCGGTAGCTTTCCTGGAAGTCCACCCGCTTCACGGTGATTTCCTCCGAGGCTTCCGGCTGCATATCCCCGGCGGTCAGATCGCGCGCCAGGTAGAGGTGGCCGGCCTCGTCCGTGCAGGAGTTCGACAATTCCAAGGCGCCCAGATAGTCCCATCTTCCTGCGGTGAATCCGGTTTCCTCTTTAAGCTCGCGCATCGCCGAAATCTCCGGCGTCTCTTTGCCGATGGGGCATCCGCCTTGCGGGATTTCCCAGAAATACCGGTTGAAGGCGTAGCGATGCTGGCCCACCAGGACCACGCGGCCCTCCCTATCGATGGGGACCACGCCGATGGCCATATGCTTGAAGTGTATGGTGCCGTAGATGCCGGGGGAGCCGTCCGGATGGAGGACTTGATCCTCGCGGACCCGGATCCAGGGATTGTCGTAGATTTGCCGGCCGGAAAGCCGCGTCCATGGGCCTACCTTCCCGGGCCGTTCCTCGGGATTATCCTCGCGCCGATCCGCTTTATCCTCAGCGCGTTTTTGCGGGAAGCCGTCCATGCTGGGGAAATATACTTCCGCCTTTGAGTGGAAAAGCGGAAAAGGCGGAAACGGGCGCCATGGCTTTGGCTGTCTTCCCGGTAACCGGCCAGGCGGCCTGCAAGCTCCGTCCGTATGCGGTTCCGCGCGCCGTGGGGATTTCAAAGGACATGGGTAGGATGGGCGGCGCGGATTGGGCCGGGGCCGAGGTCTTAGCGAATGCGGTCAGCGGCTGGTTGGCGGAGAATCCCGAAGCCGCTATGCAGATATACCACGCCCCTATGTTTGAGGTATCCGGACAAACAGGATCCGCATCCCCGAAGTTCCAATTGTAGTCCGTCTTGCAAGTCTGGGATTTGTAGGTGAATTCCGCGTGCAGATTGTCTCCCTGCTTGGAGAAGTCGAGGGTTCCGGTTTCGCCGGCCGTATTGTTCAACACCACCTGCTTGCAGGTGTTTTTAGCCAGCGTGACGCCGGTATCGGCAGCGAACAGATTGGTAATCACGGGGCCCAGAAGATCCGCGGGGCAGAATTCCATGGTGATGGTCCCCGTGGCAGTCGTCTCCGTAACGGCGTAGGTGGCGGAATAGTTGGAGTATGGCACGCCGCCGGAAGTGGAATCCGGAACGCATCCGCTCCTTAAGGCCGCGGGCAATTCCGCATTTCCGTCCGCCAAAGTCCAGGACCCCAAGGGAGCCGTTCCCGTGCCCGTGAAGGATTGCCCGAAGCAATCGCCTTTGGTCCAAAGCCAGAACTTCCCGTCCTGGAAGGCATAGCTGCTGGTGTCGAGGAGGGTATCGTGTACGATGATCCCGGCGCTGTCGCAACGGGGGGTTATCGATTGCGCCACCAGGGTCTTGGCGGCGCGATCGATGGAAGTGATTTTCTGGTTGATGGGGATTGAGTAGGTTAACCCCGTATCGTCCGTCGCACTCAGGAAAATAACGGCGCTGGTATCCGGTTCCGACGCGGGCTCATAAATGCGCGTGCGGTACCCGAGCTTGCTGATCTCCAATGTTCCCGCCGACGCGGCTTTGGACAGGGATGCGATGCGGCCCGCGCCGTCCGTGGCGGCCCGGCCGGATCCCTTTCCGCTCCGGGAGCCCGTCAATACGGCCTTCCAGGCCAGGGAGAGATCCGGCGTGTTGAGGCGGATGAAGCATATCCCGTTTTCCGGCAAGCCCGCGGGCAAGGCGATGGCGGTGCGGCCGGCGGAAAGATCCACCGTGCGCGCTTTGGCCAGGGCGCGGCCGTCGGGTCCGGTCCAATCCAGGCGGGCGCGAAGGGCTGTGGGCGAAGACAAGGAAAGCATCCCGCCGCGCAATTCCATGCCGTAAGGCGCGGATTGCGGAGCCAGGCGCCGCGCGCCCAAGCTGGAGGTGATATGGAACAATCCCGTCAGGTCGCTGGAAACGCAGCGATTGCTTTCCGACTTGACGCAGACCATGGCGCCGGCGATGGGGGTGAAAGTCTTATCGAGCACATAGCCGGACACGTCCAGGGCCCGCGCAGGCAAGCATGCCAGACATGCGATGGAGAAGGCGGCGCTCAGCGCCAGGCGTACGGGATGGGCGGACTTGGGTTTACCGGACAGCATGGAGGATTCCCTTTCGGCGTTGGGGCGATAAGTCGCGAAACCTAGGCAAAGATGGTTTTTTTCCCGGCGCTATCCCAGCGAATTCTTCGCGTGGAAACGGAACCCCGCTGTCTTGCGGCGCCTTGCTATGTATTTTTCCGGATTCCCGATTCGGCAACCCGCTTACCTCCAGCCCACGGATTCGCCTTTGCGCAGAGACCCAGGGAAAACGCATGCAACCGCCCGGATGGCGCGCCCGACGTCCGCTTTCGCCGCTTTCCTTGTGACCGGATGCCTCTATACCACCCATCATTTCAATTCCGGCCGGCTCCTGGAACCGGGCAAAACCGCCGTGACCGTCGGGATGGGCCGCGAGAAACTCTATTCGGAAAACTGCCCCGAGGGTTTTTCCCTTACCCATGACGCGCAAGGCGCGCCGAGTTGCCTGAACCAGGGCTCGCGCTACCTGAACCAAGACCTACTAGGGCCCGGGGACATACCCGATACCTCCGCCATTGCGCCGAACATCGGGAGCCAGAACCTCCCCAAGTTCAGCCTCAGTTATCGCCTGGGCGTACGCGGGCCGTGGGGACCTTTCACGGGCGTGGAAATGGGCTGGCTCATAGAAGCGCCCACCAATCCCGGCACCGTCGAGTTCGATCTCAAGTTAGGCCTGCCGTTCAATGCCAAGTACCGGGCGCATCATTCGCTTTCCGCCGGCTGGGGCGTGGGCATGTGGGCGGACAACTCCTATTTCCTGGAATACGCCGCGTCCCGGGATCTGGGCAAGCATGCCCTGTACGCCAACTACCGTTTCACCTGGCTGGCCACCCAGCCTTCCGATCTGGATTCGTCCTTCAACAACTGGAAATTCACGTCACATCGGCGTTACGTCAACCAGGCCGCCCTGGGGCTTTACCTGAAAATGCCGGAATGGATCCTGGTACCCGATTTTTTCACCCCCCAGATCATTTTCACCTTCCCCGTGGTGGCCCCTTTCACGACCATCGCTTCCGAAAGGCTGGAGCCTTACCTGATGAATTTCAATCTGGGCTTCGGATGGGATTTCTGATGGCATGGCCGCCATGGCCGGGCCGGGCGCGATGCCGCTCCTCGGTGCCGCCGCTTGCCCGGCAGCGCCGCCGGTTTTTCGCATCGGCCCTGGCGGCGGCCATGGGGATGGGATTGGGATTGGGGGGAGCGCGGACGCAAGCCGGAATCGAAGCGCCTCCCATGCAGGATGATTCGCCTTATGATACGGTTCGCGCCCAAAGCGCGGAACCTCCCGGTTCCCCGGCCGGAAAGGACGCGCGGGGAGACACATCCGCGCAGGCCCGCCCAGCGGGCGATACGGCGCCGCGCGATACCGCGGCCCCTGAAAAGGCGGCCGAAGGTAACCGGCGAGATACCCAGGCCGCGGACACGGCCGCTTTGGAACTGGAGGACAAAAACGTGAAGGCACGCGGCTCGCGCGTGCATCGCGCCAAGGAAGCCAGCCATATCCGGCTTTCCCGCCGGGATCTGCAACGCGTGGCCGCGGCCCAGGGCGATCCGCTCAAGGTGCTGGGCACCTTGCCCGGCGTCAGCAACCAGAACGATCTCAGCGTGCGTCCGTTCGTGCGCGGGGGCAAGGCCGAGGAGACGCAAATCCTGTGGGACGGCGTGCCGCTCCTGCAGCCATACCATTTCGGAACCCTCTATTCCATCTTCAATACCGAGGCGCTGGAGAGCATGACCCTCTATAGCGGCGGCTTCCCCGTGGAGGCCGGCAACGCCCTGTCCGCGGCCCTGTTCATGGAGTCGCGGCCGGCTCCCATGGACTCCTTGCGGCTTTTCGCCGATCTCTCCTTCCTGCGCGGCAGCACCTACATCGGCGTCCCCATCATCAGGCATAAACTGGCGGCTTCCTTTTCCTACCAGGCTTTCTGGTACGATTGGGTGGTGAACCGCGCCTGGGATCTGGCCGAGCTTGCGCAGGGCGACAGCGGTTTCTCCGCGCAAAAGCAAAACTTCCGCCGCTACCTGCAGCTGCCCAATTTCCGGGACATGCAGTTCGGTCTGGCTTACGATGTGAACGATCAAATCAAGCTGGATTATACCGGGCTCGTTTCGAGCGACGGCTTCCGTTCCCGCGACGCCAAGACCCGGTATTTCCAGAATGGAAGGGAGGTTTCGCGCCGCTGGTACCGGCGCAATTTCGATCCCGCCTCGCCGCCGGGTACGTGGACGCAGCGCCAGGATCTGGATACGGTGGCCAACGTGGCCGTGGCCAACCAGGTGCACGGCCTTAATTTCCATTGGCGCCCCAACGGCAAATGGGACGTGGACCAGAGCGTGGCCTACCAGAGCCAGGACTGGCGCGTTAAATTCTCGGACGACGAGACCTGGCACGATTCCATCGCCCCCAACGGGGACTATGCGGGCTACCGCACCTTCGGCCGCAGCGTGCGCTACCTGCAATTGGGCAAGCGCGCGTACGACTGGAACCTGAACTCCAAATGGCAGGCTTCGGAAAGCCACCTGGTCAAAATGGGCCTATTCCAATCCATCCGCAACTTCGACTACGATACCCGCCTGGAGCGCACCATCTACGAGGTGATCGTGGACGGTAGCGTGGATGTTACCGATGCCCTGGGTTACCTCAATCCGGCCGGGACCACCATCCTGCAAAGCGATCCCGGCGCGAATCCGGATGCGGACTACCTCACCTCCTTGCCGGACCTGGTCCGGTTCGACTACAGCGGCAGGCAATCCGGGGCCTTCCTGGGCGGCTACCTCTCCGACGCCTGGAGCCTGGACGACAAGCACCGCATCATCGCGGGTTTCCGTTCCGAACTGGATACCTGGTCCGGGGATGCTTTCTTAAGCCCGCGGGTGGCCTATTTCCAGGGCCTGGGGGACAAGGATGAAATCACCCTGGCCAGCGGCCTCTATTCCCAGGCGGACTTCCCCTTCAACCTGCGCGAGGTCAATCCCCGCCTGCGGCCGGAAAAGGCCTTTCATGCGAACGCGGAATGGAGCCACCATTTCTCCGGGCATTACCGCATGGAACTGCAGATCTACCAGAAGAATTATTACGACCTGGTGGTGCCCATCCTGGAGAATACCGGCAGGATAAAATTCAGCGGCGGCCTGGTGGAAATAGACAGCGTGGATTTCAACAACCTGGATCCGGCGGTGCGCCGGACCCTGCTTGATCGTTTCGGCGAAAAGCGTTTGGCCTATGGCAATCAGGGCGTGGGCAAGGCGGCGGGAGGCGAACTCTCGTTTTTCTACGACCCGGTCAAGACCTGGAGCGGCTGGATTTCCGCCGAGGCCGGCTATTCAAAACGCCGCGATCTGCCCGGGGAGGCCATGTACGATTTCCGTTACTCCCGGCCCTGGGCCTTCAATTGGGTCAATTACTTCCATATGCCCAGCAATTACGAGCTGTCCATCCGCGGCCGGTTCGCCGCCGGCCTGCCCTACACGAATTTCAAATTCCCCGACCTGCCGGGATCCATCGTGGGCGCGGACACCCTGTTTTATCTGGCCCCGCGCAACACCTCCCGTTATGCGCCTTACAGCCGCTGGGACATCCGCCTGTCCAAGGAGTTTCCGGTATTCCATCATCCCATGACTTCGTACATGGAAATCTGGAACGCCTTCAACACGCCCAACTTCATCATGCGGGATCAAAAAACCGAACAGTGGAAATTCTTCGACGCCAACTATCCCATTCCCATCCTGTTCCTGGGCCTGAGCTGGAGGTATTGACACGACCCGCCGGTAAAACAGGATCCGGTCCCGGCAGGGCAAAGTGATTATTTTATCGGCTGGAAGAGAACCAGCAACGCGCAGGGAGATTCTGATGTGCCGGAATATCAAGACGTTGTTCAATTTCGAACCGCCCGCGACCGAAGAGGAGATCAAGGCGTCGGCCCTCCAATTCGTCCGTAAGCTCAGCGGTTTCAACAAACCATCCAAGATCAATGAGACGGCATTCAACGTGGCGGTGGAACAGGTCGAGGCCGCCGCGAGAAGCCTAATCCTTTCCCTGGTCTCGTCGGCGCCGGCCCGCGATCGCGAAATCGAAAAGGCCAAATCCATGGAGGAGTCGCGGAAACGGTTCGGGCCGTCCGATGTCAGAATCCGCGCCATCGGCCAAAACCAACCCTGAAAAAACGTCGTCAACCTTTGCGGCAAAAAAGCATGGGAGTGCTACCAAGTCTCCCATAGTCCTTCCCAAATTCCGCATCATCATCCATTTGCGCTAAATTCACGTTCTGTTAGCATGGGTTTCTCTTCACGCCCAGCCGGTATCGTCCGGAATTGGGTGAGCTTAATTCCGCCGCCAACCTTAGATTAAGGTTGGGCGGTTCCAGCGACGGTGGGGCGCAATCAGGACATGATACGTTCAGGACGCGATAAGGTGACTCTATTATGAAGTTTTTTTCCGGCGTTAATATCTCATTGGTTTCCGCGGCCGCCATGGTCGGCGCGGTGTCCGGCCAAACAGGCTACAAGTTCGATTTCGGGCCGGGTCCCGTCCAGGCGGGATATACCCAGGTGGTGGCTTCCACCACGTACAACAAAACCCGTGGATATGGATTCGACTTCAATGTTCCCGTCACATGCGCGGACAGGGGCGGCGCCGATTCATTGACGCGCGACAATTGCTATGGGAGCAAATACTTCTACTTCTCGATGAACCTGCCGGAAGGCAATTACAAGGTCTCGGTGACTTTGGGCGATGCCACCGTCGCCACGGTCACAACGGTCAAGGCGGAATCCCGGCGCCTGTTCGTCGAAAAGGCCGATAATGCGGCCGGCCGGTTCACCACGCATAGCTTCATCGTCAACCGCCGCAACGTCGCTATCGCGGGTACCGGCAATTCCGTCGGCGTTTCCGATCGCGAATTGGGCGGCCTCAATTGGGACGGGAACAAGTTGACCCTCGAATTCTCCAACGCGCATCCCTCGGTGGCGTCCATGGAGGTCTCCTTGGCGGATGCGCCTGTGCAGATTTTCCTGGCGGGCAACTCCACGCAATGCGATTGGGCAACGGAAAGCGAAACGGCTTGGGGCCAGATGTTCACCCGATTCTTCAAGGACGATGCCGTAGTCGTCAGCCTGGCGGAAGCGGGATTGACGGGAACCGCGTTCATCAACCAGCGCCGCCTGGACAAGATCATGAGCCTCATCAAACCCGGCGACTATCTGCTGGCGGAATTCGCCCATAATGACATGGGGGCCATGGGCATCGCGGCCTACCAGGCCAACTTCAAGACCTTCATCACCCAGGCGCGTTCCAAGAACGCCATTCCCGTGATCGTGACGCCCACGCCGCGCCGGACCTTCAGCGGGACCAAGCCCACCAATTCCTTCGTCAACGGCAACGGGGATTACCTGGCGGCCGTGAAGCAGGTGGCCAGGGACCAATCCGCGCTGCTGATCGACATGAATGCCTGCGGCTCGGATTTCATCGAGAAGCTGGGTCCTTCCGGTTCGGCCATGGCCTATTGGTACAATCCCGCTTCCGGCCAGGACAACACCCATTGGAACCGATACGGCGCTTTCGAGATCGCCAAGTGCGTGGCGCAAGGCGTCAAGGACAGCATTCCCGCGCTGGCCGCGCATCTGGCGGCCGACTTCGCCGGTTTCGATCCCAAGTCGCCGGATCCGGTCGATACGCTGCGCATCCCCCCCAGCGCGGATACCGCCGTATGGCACCGCACCGTGGGCCTGTCCCCGGGCCTGGAAGGGCAAGCGGGCGGCTCCGGCTTCTCCGTGAACCCGGCCAACCAACGCGTCGGCTACGTCTCGGATGCGGCCGGTGATGCCGAGTTTTCCATATTCCAATTGGACGGCAAAAAAATGGCGGTGAAAACGATCGGCGTTTCCGCCGGCGGCGGCTCCCTCACCTTGGACGCCATCCGGGTTCTGCCGAAAGGCCTTTACTTCCTCCAGATGAAGGTGGATGGGCGCCCGTTGGGCCTCATCCGCTTCCTCAAGGGATAGCTGTCGAGGGCAAGCGCGCCTTTGGCCCTACCCATCTTCCCTTCAACTCCCTCCCCGCCGCGCGCATTCCAGCGCACCGCCCCACTCCACACCGCGGCCCCCCCCGCGCGCGCCATTCCCATCTTCTCCTCCTCGCCGCGCGCATTCCAACGCACCGCCCCACTCCACACCGCGGCCCCCCCCCGCGCGCGCCTCCCTCTTCTCCTCTCCGCCGCGCTCATTCGCGAGGTTGGCATACCCTCCCTGCGGCCGATCCCGCGCAGTCGCGCTGCGACAGGCCCCGGGGGCGGGCGGGGCCGTTCCGGCCCATCAAAGCGACGGCGCTCCGGGGACGGGGAGTTACCCCACCCCGGCGAACGTCCGTGCGCCCGGCGTTCACCCCAGCGTTGGATCACGGACATCCCCGTCCCCGGAGCGCCACGCCACCCACCCCCTAGCCAAGCTTTGCCTAAGCCGGAACGGCCCCGCCCGCCCCCGGGGCCGGTCCCAGAGCCACCCTAGGGAATTTCTAAGTTGGAACCTACATGCAAGACCTCGTGAAACTAGACTCCGCGTCCCTGGCAGCCGCCCTCAACCCCCCCCAGTTGGAAGCCGTCACCCACAGTCCCGGCCCTCAGCTCATCCTGGCCGGTGCCGGGTCCGGCAAAACGCGCGTACTCACCTATAAAATCGCCTGGCTCATCCGCGAACGCAATGTGCGTCCTTGGGAAATCCTCGCCGTTACCTTCACCAACAAGGCTGCCCAGGAAATGCGCCTGCGCATCTCCAAACTTTTAGGGCCGGACGGCTACTCCGGCAACCTGCGCTGGGTAGGCACCTTCCATTCCATCTGCGCGCGCCTGTTGCGCTTCCACGCCACGCGCCTGGGCTACACATCCAACTTCACCATCTTCGACACCGACGATCAGAAGCGCTTCATCAGGCAGATCCTCAAGGCCGAGCGCTTGGAGGACGACGCCCAGTTCTCGCCGGACGCGGTGCGCGCTTTCATCGGCAGGCACAAGAACCAGGGCATCCAAGCCGCCGAAGCCAAGCTCAATGCCCAAGACAGGTACGAAGAGCGCATGGCGCATCTCTACCACCGCTACCAGGAAGAGCTGAAGAAGAACAACGGCATGGATTTCGACGATCTCATCTTCATGGCCATCCGTCTTCTGGAATCGTTCCCGGAAGTGCGCCAGGTCTTCGCCGCCGGCTTCCGTTACATCCTCATCGACGAGTACCAGGACACCAACAAGGCCCAGTACAAGCTCATCCGCCTTTTGGTGGGCGGCCATAACAACCTGGTGGTGGTGGGCGACGACGATCAGAGCATCTACGGCTGGCGCGGCGCCGACATCGGCAACATCCTCAGCTTCAAAAAGGATTTCCCCCAGGCCCGCGTCACCAAGCTGGAGCAGAACTATCGCTCCACGGCCAATATCCTCGGGGTCGCCAGCTCGGTCATCCGCAACAACAAGAACCGGATGGACAAGACCATCTGGACCGCCAACCAGCCCGGCGCCAAGATCACCATGCTGGAATTGGACGACGAAATCCTGGAAGCCGCCTGGGTGGCGCGCCGCATCCGCGAGGACGATCGCGACGGCCCGGGACCGGGCCGTTTCAAACCCGGCGACACCGCCATTTTCTACCGCACCAACGCGCAATCCCGCGTCATGGAAGACGAACTGCGCCGCCACCGCATCCCCTACCTCATCGTGGGCGGCATCCGTTTCTACGAGCGCAAAGAGGTCAAGGATCTCATGGCCTATCTGCGCGTGCTCTCCAACCCAAGCGACAGCGTATCCCTGGCCCGCATCATCAACGTGCCCAAGCGCGGCATCGGGGACAAGAGCATCGGCGGCATCCAGGACTACGCCTTCGATCACGGCCTGCAATTCATCGACGCTCTCCGCCGCCCGGAAGCGGCCGGCCTCTCTTCCGGCGCCGCCAAAAGGATCACGGAATTCGTGACGCTGCTGGACACCTTGCGCGCCCTGGCCGCCAACGAACCGCTGCCCTCCCTGATCGCCGAGATCATCGCCCGCACCGGATATCGCGCCCATCTGGAAGAGGAGGGCACGGACGAAGCGCTCGATCGTCTGGCCAACGTGGAAGAGCTGGTTTCCGCCGCGCAGGATTTCCTGCGCCGCCGCAGCGACGGCGAATTGGATCAGGCCAACGATCCGCTGGCGCAGGAAGCCGATCAGGCCCAACGCGCGCTCGAACTGAAATTCCCGCTCCCCGAATCCGATGGCAGGGGAAAAGGCGGGGCGGCCGGGGCGACCGGCGGGGCGATCGAAGCCGCTTCCAGGGAATCGCAAGCGCCTTCTCCACAGCCCGCCATGGATGGGGAGGCGTGGGTTTTCTTCGGGAACGCGCCGGGCTCCGGAACTTCGGGCGCGCCGGGCCCGGCGCTCGCGGCCGCTTTCTCCCAAGCCGAATCCATTTCGGACGGCCAACCCGGCGTATCATCGGACAACGCGCGCATCCGGGATCTGGATTTCTTCCTCCAGGAAATCTCCCTTTTGGCGGATACCGACGGGCTCAAAGCCAGCCAGGAAGCGGTGACCCTCATGACGGTGCATAGCGCCAAGGGCTTGGAGTTCCCGCGCGTCTTCGTCACCGGGTTGGAAGACGGGCTGTTCCCCATGATGCGCCAGGATATGGACGGGGACGTGGAAGAGGAACGACGTCTCTTCTACGTTGCGGTAACCCGCGCGCGACAGGAGCTGAGCTTGTCTTACGCCCACCGCCGCCGCCGCTACGGCATGTACCAGGAATCCGCGGGCTCCCGCTTCTTCCGGGAAATCGACAAGCAATTTCTTGAGATTGCGCGGCCCGCGGCGCCCGGTCCCTATGCGCGCACCGGCTTCGGCGGCGGGGGAGGTTTTTCCGGGGGCGGCCGAGGGGGTTCCTATGGGGGCGGAAGCGGCCCCAAACGCGGCGCTTTCGGAGGGAATGGCGGATATGGCGGGGGAGGCCTGGGCGCCGGCGGAGGCCGCGGCGGCGACGATTCGGGCGCCACGCCCACTCCGGACTACGAAGACTACAGCCAAGAGACCGAGGTGGGATTCCAGAAGGGCCAACGCGTGCGCCATGAAAAATTCGGGGACGGTACCGTGGTAGGCCTGGATGGTTCGGGCGAGTCCGCGCGCGTGCACGTCACTTTCGGCGATCATATCCGGCGGGTGCTGATGGTAAAGTACGCCAAGCTCACCGTGATTTGAGTCGGCCGCATGGCGGGGTATTTTTTCAAATTGAAAAACCGCATGAAAATCAGGCGGATCCATGGGTAAATAAGCTTTCGCCCAAACCGCCATCCCTCTCCTCTTCGATCGCAATGTTCCCGCCGACCATATCAAGACCGATGACCGCAAAAAGTTACCCCACGCGATAACCGAGATCTTCGATCCGATCGCCGCCTAGTGCGATTGTGGCAGCGCAGCCGGAGCGCGGGCGTTATCGGTCAAGGATTGATGGTCAGTGGGTATGACCTTCCGCATCAAGTCGACAATGGGTGCGGAAAAAGGCACAATTCCCCTGGCCCGCGATTTGCTTTTTTCTAATCCTACCTAGCTAAACGGTGTGATTGGATATACGTGACCGACGTCGAATGCGCTCATGCTATCGCCGCATAGACGTCGCTGCAACCATATTGGGAAAGTCGGAGGTGAAAATCATGTTGCGATCCAGGCAATATAAAAGCGTTCCCGCCATGTTCCGGATGTCGGTATTGGTATTGGTATGGAGCGTGGGTTGCCAATATTTCTCTGGCTGCCAAGCAGCCCCGGTGGAAGCGGCAACGGATCCGGAGGCGGAAATCGTAATACTTTCCCCCCGAGCGGGAGATCGCTTTGAAATCGGCGCCACGCTTCCGGTTAAATGGAAAACGCAAGGCAAAGGCATTGACGAGGTCAACGCGGTCAACATCGATCTTTCTCCCGATAGCGGGAAAACATGGGTGGGATTGCTGGACAAATCGATCGGCCTGGGAGATCCAAAGTGGGGGAGTTTCCAATGGACCATTCCTGCGGATATCCAGGCATTGGGAGTGCATTTCGATTTGGCGGATGATTCAAGGATACGGATTCGCATCATGCAGTACAGCACTTCGGATGCGAACAAGATCGCCGTTTCCCAGAAATCCTTCTCATTCGTTAAGAAATAAGCGCGCATGCATCCCATCGCACGGGTTTCCCCTCTTGTCTTTTCGCTGGCCCTGTTTTCCTGCGATAGCACATCCCCCTCTCGGCCCGATTCGGCTACCATCCTGGACGGCATGGTCCGCATCCCGGCCAAAGGCAAAGAGACCCTGTTGGGTTCGCGGGATCCCTTTGCCAAGAAAAACGAGGAGGGGTCCGGCACCACCGTGTCGTTCAGCTACGATTTTTTCATGGATCCCACCGAGGTCACCCAATCGCTTTTCCAATCCTTGCTGGGCCGCAATCCCGCCAACGCCGGCTTTGGATTGGGGGCGGATTATCCGGTTTACAACGTGACCTTCTACGACGCGGCCCTGTTATGCAATGCCAGAAGCCGCGCCGCGGGTTTGGATACCGTCTATGAATACGTGGGAGCGCAAACCAACTCTACCGGCAGGGCGTTCCTGTTGGGAGGCCTGGTCATCCACTATGAACGCGACGGCTATCGCCTTCCCACCGAAGCGGAATGGGAATTCGCGGGTCGGGCTGGCAGGACTACCACCTTTCCTTGGGGCGGTGTTTTCGATAGCGCGCAAGCCGCCGGCTCGGCGTGGTATTTCGGCAACTCCCTGGGGAGGACGCATCCCGTGCGCGGCTTTCCGGCCAATGCCTACGGCCTTTACGATATGCTGGGAAACGTGATGGAATGGGTGAACGACTGGAAGCAACCCTATGCCGCCGGGACTATCGGGGACTTCCTGGGTAATCGCGATCCCGGTATCGTTCAGGAACGTTCCGTAAAAGGCGGCAGCTTCGCCTATGATGAGCGTTACTTGCGCTATTCGGCGCGCTCGGCGAACTATCCTACCCTGGGAAGCTCGGCGGTGGAGTATATCGGTTTTCGCTGCGTCCGCGGCGCAATCGCGGCGGGCAACTACCTTTCCGGCGGGCAGGTACACGGTGCAACCCCAGGCGTATCGTTGGATGGCCCCAAGGGCCTGGCCTTTATCGGCCATAACCAATTCAAACTGGTTTTTGTGAATGCCGCCGCGGCGACGCGTACCTTGTGCTTCGCCGATTTCGCCGAGAATCCCGTGACCGTGCACGAGTTCCTGGACGACAGCTTGGTGTTCGTCCCGGTCATATCGCCCGATGGACAATGGGTTGCTTATGGGAACAGGGATGAAGGGGACACCCGCGCCGGAACCGTTTGCGTGAGGCGGCTCAAGCCGGGCAGCCCCATCAATACGCTTCCGGTTCCCAGCGCTCTGATCCCAAGGTGGTGGAGTTCGGAAGCGGACACCTTCCTTTATTATGCGACCAATGCCAGGGATAATGCCGATCCGGCATGGAGCGGCGATCAGACCTATGCTATCCGAATGTCGGGCGGAAAGGCTGCGGGATCACCCGTCTTGGCTTCGGGCAACGGTGGGTTCCATGACGGCCTATCGCAAAGCGGCAAGTATCTGGTCTCGGGATACAAGACTTTGAAAGTGCGGAATACCGGTGACGGGAGCATAGTAACATTGTTCACGGGGCCGCAGAACGGAAAACCGGCGGGGGACACGTCGCAGGTATGCAATGTCTCCCTGCAACCCACGGGTGCGGATGCGCCCGATGCCTTGCTACTGGACTTCGGCTATCGAGGAATCAGCAGCAGGGTGGGGCGATCGTATGGGCTGCATGAGATCCTATTCCGGTTGAATACGGCTTCCGGGGCGGTGGGGCGCTGGTACGGGGCCCCTCAGGGGTTCACCGCCTGGCAGGATGTCGAGTGGTCCAATCATCCCGACTATGCGGCCGCGGTTGGGGAAGACAAGAGCCTCGGATATCCCGCCGTGCTGGCCGCAAACCTAACTGATTCCACCACAGCGATCCTTGCGAAGGGAGAGAACCTCCGGCAGCCGGCTTTGTGGATCAAGCCGGGTGTGGTGATCCCATCCAGCGAAGATCGCGCGGTGAATGATAGCTTGGGCCGGTACAATGTGTTGCCGACGGATTTCTCTCAGGAAATGTTCGCCAACAAGATGAGGACCTTTTGGCTGCAACGCGGTTATGGGGATGTGGTCGGCCTGGGCACATCCCATTTGGCCTTCGGCATGTGGCCCGCGGCCTTCACCCATTTCAATGCCGTGAATATGGGCACGGCGGGAGCGCCCATGGGCGTCAATGTGGGCGTTTTGAAGGATTACGTGCTGCCGCAATACCAGAAATTGCGGGCCGTCATCTTCGACGTGCTGCTGGGCAACCTCTTTTTCTCGTTCGCCACCCCGCCGGTCTGGAACGGGGCGCTTGGGCATGTCTACGATCGGAACCACGGCTACTGGAAGCAGGCGGTACCGGTTTACATGGACAGCCTGATGCGGTACACGAGGGTGGAAGCTACCGCCGCCCAATACGATTCACTGGGTGGTGGGGGATATTTCATATTCCATTCCAACGGATGGGGCGCTGATCCACCCCCGAATTTCATCCAGGGAACGGGAGTATTGCCGGATCAATATGAAAGCGAAAATGTGCAGACGCTCAAGGACCTGGCGGCGGAGGTCGGCGCTCGCGGCATCCTCTTCGTGATGGTGATTTTCCCGGAAAGCCCCAATTACCAGCGCACTCCCTATTACGCGAAACACGGTCCGGTGCGGGAGGCGGGGCGCGCCATAGTCGCCGATCTGGAAAATTCCTGTTCCTTGCTCCCCAACTGCAGATTATACGATGCGAACCGGGAGGGGAATCATGATTTCACCTCGGAAGAGTTCTCAGATGAGGATCATCTGAATCAAACCGGCGCCGCCAAGTTAAGTCTTCGCCTCGACAGCCTTGTTTACGGGGCCATCGGTCCCGCGTCGCAAGCCAATAAGGGCCGCTTGATTTCCTCGCGGAGGTACGGCCCGGTTTTGAGAATGCGCCCGCATTGATCTATTTTCCCATCCATGCCCAAACTCGGATTCATCGGATGCGGGAACATGGCGCGCATGCTCATCGACGGTTTCATAGCCGCCGGAACCTGCGTTCCCGCGGACATCATCGTGTCCACGCGCTCGCCGGAAAAACTGATTCCTTTGGCTGCGCGGCATCCCGGCCTCATCGCCGCCGAGGACAACCGCCGCACGGCGCTCTCCGCTACCCGGCTCTTCCTCTGCGTCAAACCCATGGAGATCAAAGGCGTGCTGGAAGGCCTGCGGGGCGCCATCCGGCCGCAAACGCATGTCGTTTCCATCGCCGCTTGCGCCGAGCTGGGCTACCTGAACCGGATCGCCCCCGGCCGTTACACGCGCGTCATCCCCAGCCTGGCTTCGGCGCTGGGCGGCGGGGTCAGCCTCATGTGCCATGGTCCCGGCGTTCCGCCCGCGGACTGCGCTTTCGTGGAATCCCTGTTCGCGTCCATCAGCCGCGTGCAACTCCTGCCGGAAAAGGATTTCGCAGCCGGCTCCGATCTCACCAGTTGCGCGCCTGGCTTCATCGCCGCCATTTTCCGCCAATTCATGGAAGCGGGCCTCCGGCATAGCGATATCCGGCCCCAGGACGCGGAGCGCATGGTGATCGAAACATTATACGGGACCGCCAGGTTGCTGGCCCGGGGCGGTCTGGGTTTCGGGGATCTGATCGCGAACGTGGCCACCAAGGGCGGCATCACGGAAGAAGGCATGCGTTGCCTGGAAGCGGAGTTGCCCGCCTTATTTGACAACGTCTTTGCGGCCACCCTGGGCAAGCATGAGATGGTAAAGCGTATCCTATCGGGTTAACAGGCCCGTACGGATGAATCAAAGGGTCATGAGGTCACAAGATTGGGCGTAACCGATTAAAACTGTCGAATCGCGGTAATCCAGCCAAACTAAGATCTTTTCCATCATACGTAAATTACGTATACTTTTTGAATGGATTTCCACTGGGACGAAGAAAAGGACTAGAAATCCGGAAAAGCATGGAATCTCGTTTCAAGAAATCCGAGACCTCATCGAGCGTAGGCAATTGCTTGCGATTGTAGAAAGCCGCAGTCTAGATTATCCAGGCCAAAAAGCGTTGCTGGTGCTTAAAGGTAAAGCTGTATTCACAGTTCCATTTGAGATCCGCGATGGCAAGAAACGATCAATAACAGCATTCTATAGCGACTTCTATACAAAGAAGTATTTGAGGTTAAAATGAAAAAGCAAAACGATGCAAAGAAATTGGAAGGATACTTAGAAGCTCATGCCTCGGAACTCGTTGAAACCGATGATGATCTCGAAGAGTTCATTGGCTCCGCTAAAAAGGATAACGACGAGCGACGGGAGCGGGCAACCTATTTGCAAAGACTTCGTCGCGACAAGTTAAAGCTATCTCAAAGTGAACTTGCAAAGGCGGTTGGCGCTAATGTTCGTACGCTTCAGGGGTGGGAAACCGGGCGACAAGACTATCCAAAGGCTGTCGAAATTTTGATGACCCTTATGAGGCGGATGCCTCAGATTAAGAGAATCTTAATGAGGGCAAAACCTCAAAAAAAAACGGCAGGGTGGCATTGCCCGGCTCCCGAGAAAAAGGTTTTGAAAAGTAAATCAAGTCGCAGCCAGTCAACCAAAAAAGCCGCATAGTCAGGCTGAAATAAAGACTAATAAAATTGGTCGAATCGCGCCGTATATCGAATGGATCAACTTGATTGCGTCCGTGTTCGCTCGCTTTCTTGGATCCGAAGAGAATTATCGCCATCGATAAGGGCCATAGCGCCCTCCATGAGAAGCGCTTTTATTGCATAGGGAAGATGAAGGGCGGTATCTTGACGGCCAGGTTCACTTTACGAGGCAATAAGATACGGATAATTGGTGCGGGATATTGGAGAAAAGGTAAGAAGGTATATGGAAAAGAAAATTAAATACACGCATGAACCGATGGGTGATTTGGAAATCGTGAAGGACTTTTTGCCTTCGCCAAGCCAACTGGTATTAAAAAGAAAAATGTGAAGGTATTATGCCTCTCATGTTCTGAGTACAGGGAAATAAATCGCCGTTACGGCCCGCACTAGCGGGCCTCGGCCCGTGCTCGCGAGGTAACCCGGCGATGCCGGTTCCACCGATTGGTGGGTCTCAGCGATGCAAGGTAATGGGCGCCCGGAACATGGGCGTGGACCGCGAAGGGATTCCGCGCCCGTCCAACCGGAATATCCCGGATAGGACCGCGGGTTTCGCCATAGGCGCGATCCATGCCGTCCTCACTCCGGCCGCGAATAAGGGTTTGCGTCCGGCGATTTTCAAATCGATGCTGTAGGCACCGCCGTCACCGGTGCAATACAAGGTCTTGTTCGCCGCGCCCCCGAAATGGCAATTGCAGATATTCCCGCGGTCGCCGGCGGTGGCGTCATACATTTGCCCGGCGGTTTGTTTGAAAGCGATTTTCCCGATTTGCTCGGCCTTGGCGTTGAAGACGAAAACGGTTCCGGTTTCGTAGCTTCCCACATACCAATTCCCATGGCTGTCGATATCGGCTCCGTCCGGGGCGGTCGCCTGGATAAAGGGGCGGGGATTGGTCAGGCTGCCGTCTGCGGCTATATCATTGCGCGTGATTTGGCTCTTGTTGTATTCAAAGACATACACGGCCTTTTCCTCTTCCAGGTACTCGATGCCGTTGGCGCCTTTGAAACTCGAACCGGCCACGCTGAGCTTCCCCTTGGCATCCACGTGGAATACCTGCGCGGCCAAGTCGGTGAAATAGAAGGAACCGTCCGCGGCCAAGGTCAGGTCGTTGGCCTGGCCGAAGTTGGCTCCTTGCCCGGAGGTGGCCAGGGTCGAGTCGATTTTTCCGTCTAAAGTGTAACGAGAGACCTTTCCTTTTTGCGCCGCGTACATGCGGCCTTGGGAGTCGAATGCCAATCCATTGCTCTGGAATCCGGGCGGCCCCCAGATCTTACCGGTATCGGCAGGGTTGGCGGGATCGATTTTCCAGATGGGCCAATCGCTGCCCTTCTGCTGCGTGAAGTAAAGGTTGCCTTGGGCGTCCACGGCGGGACCTTCGCAATAGGCCGCCACTTTTTTGACCCACTTGACCGTGGCGCCCGGGGCGGCAATGGAATCGGGAAGGTCCACCAGCGCGGATTGTTGCGCCCAGGCTGCGCCCATTCCCATTCCCATTCCCATTCCCAAAAGGCCCAGGCATCCCCAAGCCAAAATCGAACGAATCATATCGCCCCCCGAAAGGTCCGGCGCGGCAAGGCACCTGCGCGGACCAGTGTTGCAAGACAATATAGGGGGCAAAGCCGGATTTGACCGCCCGTTTCAAACTCCGGAATCGGTATATGTAGACGTTGGCTATTCCCAGCGAACCCAGGCGGGCCTACCGGCGTAGGCTTTGGGGAGATCGACCCAGGCGATTCCGTTTCCGGAACCCTTCTTTGCCGCGCTCCACAGGCGCATGCCGCGCATGTTGTAAACCTGCACGTTACCCGTTCCGGGAGGCGCGTATAGGCGGGCATCCGCCGGGATCCACAGCAGAGCGGCGGCCCGCCCGGGCCCGGGCGCCGTCCGTTCGGCGCGGGCCAAATCGGTTATCCCGTCCATTTTGCACGATCCGGCGTACTCCACGCGGAACAAGGCGTGCGCATCGTATTCCAGCAGGAACATTTCCCCGTCCGGGCCGAAAGCCATGTCGATGGGGCCGTTGGGCCTCTGGCTTTTCAGGAAGGGTACCACGTCCGCTACCTCCCCGGCCGCGGTGAAGGTCACTTCATTGATCCAATGGCGGGCCCAGTCCATTATGAACAGGCTTCCGTCGAAGCGGGGCGGGAGCCGGCGCGGGGAGGTAAAGGCGGGATTGAAACGGTAGACCCCGCCCATGATGGAAGCGCGCGCCGGATTGGTCTCGAAGGCCGCGTACTTGGGATTGCCGGCATCGTCATAGGCCAGCAAAGGCGCTTGCGCAGGAGGGAGATTGTTCTCGCCGGTGTTGTTGACGGAGTTGTTCACGGGATGGAGCGGATCCTGGGTTTTGCCGTTGGTTATATAGGATTGGTTGTCCGCGATGAAATAAGGCCAGCCGAAGAACCCCGGCGCCTTGGCGCGGTTGATCTCATCCCGGCCGATGGGACCGCGCGTGGCGCTTACGGTCTCGGCATCCGGTCCCGGCTCGCTCCAGTAGAGCCATCCGGTCTTGGAGTCCAGCGCGATGCGGATGGGGTTGCGCATACCCATGGTATAAATCTCGCCTTTGGTCTTGGCAGAAGCGGGGAAAAGGTTGCCGGCCGGAATGGTATAGGATCCGTCCGCTTCCGGATGGATGCGCAGGATCTTGCCGTTGAGATCATTGGTGTTGGCGGCCGTCGCCTGCGTGTCTTCCAGGCGCTTGGCCTCATTGACGGAGGCGTAGCCTTGGGAAACGGTCGGGTCCACGTTCTCTCCGGTGGAAAGGTAGAGGTTTCCGTCCGGGCCGAACGCCAGCGAGCCGGAGGAATGGTGCTCATCCGCCCAGCGCACGCCCGGCACGGTGAGCATTATCTTTTTGGAAGCCGCGTCCAATTTGCCGCCCACCTCGGTGAAGCGGGCCAGCTCATGCTTGGCTTCCGTAGGGTGGGAATAGTAGACGTACACGAAATGATTGGATGCGAATCCGGGATCCAGGGTGATCCCCAACAGCCCTTCATGGGTGGGCGAATAGACCGGGATGGTGGCGGCGTCGGTCAATTGCGAAGTGGCCGGGTCGAAGATGCGCACCTTGCCCGTGACCTTTTCGACGATGAAGATGCGTTTGTCCGGAGCGATGGCCAGCTCCATGGGGTTGACCAGCGCGGCGGTAAGCTGCACCTTCTTGATTTCGGTATCCAGCACCGTAAGGCAGGGATCGGCGGCGCGCGCCGGCGATGCGGGGATCAGGAAAGCAATCGCGGCCAGGGCGATGGCGGGCCCTAGGGCCTTGCGGGCGGATAAGGACATGTCGTCTCCTTGGGAAGCCGGATTGGCGTTATGCATCGTGGATCCGGTTTGCCATCGATGCGGTATTCCCGTCCCCGGAAGATAAATCGGGAGTTGAATCCCGGCTGCATATTCGCTTGGCATTTAATGGGAATGGTGGCAGCGCTCCTTTCCCATTCGTTTTCACTCCGGAGAACCGTTTTGCCAAATATCTTTCCGCCTCGCGAGCTGGATGCCAAAGCCTATCGGGTGGTGCAAGTGGGCGCCGAAGCCTATGCGGACTATTCTCTCAAGCCCTGGCTGCTGCTGCGCGGCGCGGGCTCCCTATATAAAGATCGCGCCGATCTCTGGGCGGTTTCGCCCATTTGGGATTTCGGCTCAACTGGCCGCCGCTGCCGCGCCTGGCTTTGCGCATCGGGGTCGGCCCAGTTTCCTGTGGCGGGAAAGTTGGTTGGGCAAGGTGAAAGGCTATCGCTCCGACGCCTTCTTCGGACGCCCCGATCCCGGAGCGCGGTTCCAAAGCGCCTGGATTTGGTCTGGCGGCAATGTGGAAATCGAAGCCAGGCTGTCCTTTCGTAATAACGTCCAGCCTGGGCTTGCGCGAGGATTTTTAACCTTCCCACCCGGTGCGCGGCTGCCCGCATCCAAGCGGGGCATCCTTGGTTATCATCCGAATCAAATACGCTTCATTCCTGAAAGTTTTCCGCATGTACTCGATAGAGTACGGTTAGATCTCGAGGCCGCTGATCATATGAATTATAATGGGCTGCGCGGTTATCGTTGTGCCATCACAACGCCCTCGCTTGCGGTGGTTCAGTGATGGGAATATCCCAAGGAAGGAGTTAAAATGATTCGCTTCATCTTGACTTTCTTGACGGTGACGCTGGGAGCATTTGCCGCCCAGGTCCGCGCGGAAGTCCCGCCCCCTGATTTCAAAATCGCTTTGCTGGGGGACCAAGGGCTCACCACCAATTCCGTCGCCGTCCTCAACCTGGTAAAATCCGAGGGCGCGCAACTGCTGGTCCACTTGGGCGATTTCGACTATGCCGACAATCCCGCCGCCTGGGAAGCCCAGACAGACAAGGTACTGGGCCCGAATTTTCTGCAAATTTCCGTGATGGGAAACCATGATCAAACGAAGTTTCCCGGAGCCAACGGCTACGGGGCTTATATCGCTGCGCGCATGCAGAAATTGGGCGTCACCATCACCGGGACCATGGGCAAGCAATGTGCCTTCAACTACAAAGGCATCTTCTTCGTATTCACCACGCCCGGCCTGGAAGGCACCGGGCATGACGCTTTCATACGCCAGCAACTGGCCCAGGACAATTCCATCTGGCGCTTCTCCGCCTGGCATGTCAACCAGCATCTGATGCAAGGTTGCACCAAACCCGACGAGGCCGGCTGGCCCGTGTACGAAGAGTCCCGCCTGGGCGGAGCCATCATGGCCGCCGGCCACGAGCATTCCTACGTACGCACCAATCTTCTCAGCAATTTCACCAAGCAGACGGTTGCGGATTCGTCCAGCAGCCTGCATGTGAAAAAGGGGGAAAGCTTTTCATTCGTCAGCGGCCTGGGTGGCGCGAGCTTCCGTGACCTTTGCGTACACGGTCCGTGGTTCGCCAAACAGTTCACCGGCAGTTACGGTGCCATGTTCGCGACTTTCAACGTGGGCGGACAGGCCAACAAAGCCTCCTTTTATTTCAAGGATATTACCGGAAAGATCCAGGACAAGTTCGACGTCATCAGCGAAGTGAACCTGGGGTCCACGCTGGTCCGCACCGGACAGGACCGTTTCGATCTGGACGCCAAACGGTTGGGGCTGCGCAGCGGTGAACGCTTGCGGGTCTCCGATCTAACCGGCCGCACCCGCTCCGTCTTCACTGCGAAAACGGGGGAGACCTCTTTCGGGGTGCCTCCCCGTCAGTCCGGCATCCTGTTTGTCCGCGATGCCCGATCCGGCGGGCTGGTCCGGAAAATGGTGGTATTGCGCTAAAGTAGCGCCAATTGCGGATGCCTAGCGGGGTGCAGGCTCCGCTCCGCGGCTCCGCATGCTCCCGGGGGACTCCGGGAACGACAGCCTATCCTCTTTAACTATCTTTCCCCTCTGGGGTCGGGCCCAAGAAGTCCGCTCCCAGCTTTCCATCCAGCGCCGCCTCGATCGCGCCGGGTAGCGGCGTTTCAGACATTTGGAGAGGGTCCCACATGGAAGTCAATCGCGAACAAGTACTCAGAATGGCAAAGCTCTCCCGCCTGGAACTCTCGGACGCCGATGTCGAGAAGATGACGGGTTCGCTCAACGGGCTGGTCGAATACATGGCCGTCCTCAAGAAAATAGACTTGAAGGATGTCGAGCCCATGCTCGCCGTGGACACCTCGCCGCGCCCGCTCCGCGCGGATGAAAATGTACCCGGTTTGCCCAAGGAACTCGCTTTCCGCAACGCGCCTTCCGTCAACATGGATCACTTTTCCATCCCCAAGGTGATGGGCGGATGACTTTATGACCCGCAAGGTCAGTTGCGCCGTGCCTGCGCGCCTGGCGTCCAATCGGTTCCCCGGCAAGATGCTGCATCCCCTCCTGGGGATTCCCATCGTGGTCCATACCCTGCGCCGCGCCCAAGAGGCCGGTTGTTTCGATGAGATTTTGTGCCTGACGGATTCCCATGCCATCCGCGACGCTGTGGTGGATGCGGGCTTCCGCGCCGAGCTAACCGGCCCCGCCGCAAACGGCAGCGAGCGCATAGGCAAATACCATGACTATATCGCCAACGATTTGATCGTGAACCTGCAAGGCGATGAACCCGTCTTCCCGTCCCAAGCCCTGCGTCTCATTTGCCGGGCCCTGGTTCTGGATCCGGAATCCGTGCATGTGCTGGTCCACGATCATCCCGCTTCGCAAGCTGAATTGGACAATCCCCACCGGTGCAAGACCGGTCTCGACGCGGATGGCCGGGTACTGGATTTCTACCGCGGTAAGCCGCACGTGGCCGCCGGACTGTTGGCGGAGTCCCGCTTGCAGATGGGCAGCTATGGTTACTCCAAAACCTATGTGCGCAAATACGCCCAAGGCGCGCAATCGGGACTGGAACTTTCCGAAAGCCACGAACTGCTGCGTGACTTCGCGGCCGCGCCCATCCGCGCCCACGCCTGTCCTTTCCTCGGCCAAGCCGTTGATGTTCCGGAAGATGCGGCAGCCGCGCTGGCCCTGCTGCAACGGGCTTCGGCGGGCGGAGCATCCTGGCCCGCGGATAATGCCGAAGCGGACCCGAATATGGTTATAATTCGATCTTAATTCCCTTTAGGAAGGTATCCCACGTGTCCAAGCCCCGGAAAGCCAGTTGCAAATTCATAGTTGTCACCGGGGGAGTCCTCTCCGGTCTGGGCAAGGGCATCGCCGCCGCCTCCATCGGCAACCTCCTTTCGGGCCGCCTCAAGGTTATTCCCGTCAAGTGTGACGGTTATCTCAACACCGATCCCGGCACCATGAATCCCATCGAACACGGAGAGGTTTTCGTGCAGGACGACGGCGGGGAAGTGGACATGGACTTCGGCCATTACGAACGCTTCATGAACATCGAGACCAAGTTCTATTGGAACCTCACCATGGGCAAGGTCTTCAAGAACATCCTGGAAAAGGAACGCCGCGGCGACTACCTGGGCAAGACCGTCCAGTTCATCCCCCATGTCACCGACTCCATCAAGAACTGGTACCATGAGATAGCCGCCAAGGAAAACGCGGACGTGCTCCTCATCGAAGTGGGCGGCACCGTGGGCGATCTGGAGAATCAATTCTACCTGGAAGCCATCCGCCAGTTGAAGCGGGACGTGGGCGAGGACAACCTCATCTACGTCCACCTTACCTACGTGCCCGTTCCGGAAGGCGTGCACGAGCAGAAGTCCAAGCCCACCCAGATGTCCGTACGCCTGCTCAACGAAAAAGGCATCGAACCGGACATCATCATCGGCCGCTGTTCGGAGCTGCTGAGCCCGTCCATCAAGGAGAAAATCGCCTCTTATTGCAACATCTCGCCCAGCGCGGTCATCTCCGGTCCAGACGTAGCCTCCGTTTACGAAATCCCGCTCATCTACGAGAAGGAAGGCCTGCCGGAATTGCTGCACACGGCCTTGGGCATCTATTCGCCCCCGGACCTGCGCCAATGGGACACCTGGGTCAGCAACATCAAGAACAACCAGGTCCACCCCCGCAAGGCGGTCACCATCGCCCTGTGCGGCAAGTACACCACGCTTGAGGATTCCTATGCCTCGGTCGTAGAAGCGTTGACGCATTGCGGAGCCCATCTCAACTGCAAGGTCGAGATCAAATGGGTGGATACTTCCAAGCTTTCGGACACGGCCGGCGTGGAGGCCGCGCTCAAAGGGGCCCAGGGCGTCATCGTCCCCGGCGGCTTCGGCCACCGCGGCATCGAAGGCAAGATCAAGGTCATCCAATACGTGCGCGAGAAGAACATCCCCTACCTGGGCATCTGCTACGGCATGCAACTGGCCGTGGTGGAATTCGCCCGCAACGTGGCCGGCCTCAAGGATGCCAATACCACCGAGGTGCGCGAAGAGGGTGTCAACGTCCCGCACCCCGTCATCGATATCCTGCCCGGCCAGAAGAACCTGTCCAACAAGGGCGGCACCATGCGGCTGGGGGGGCACGACGTAGAGATCAAATCGGGCAGCATGGCCTTCAAGATCTTCGGCAACAAGACCATGGTGCGCCAGCGCTTCCGCCATCGTTACGAAGTGAATCCGGACTATATCAAGCCCCTGGAAGAGAAGGGCCTGGTCTTTTCCGGCAAGCATCCCACCGAGAATATCATGCAGGTGATGGAATTGCCCGATCACAAGTTCTTCATGGGGTCCCAATTCCATCCGGAGCTTACCAGCAACCTGCGCACGCCCAGCCCGCTCTTCTACCATCTCGTCAAGGTCGCTCTTTCGGAATGAGCGGCCGGCTGATCTTGGCGAATCCGGAATGAGGTAAAATGGCCCGTCTGGTCATCATCGACGACGAAAGCCACATCACCGAAATCATCGCGCGCTTCTTCCGCGAGAAGGGGCACGAAGTCACGGGCTTCACCCGCGCCGAAGAAGCGCTGGCCCATCTGGCCGCCGCGCAAACGGATCTGGTCATCACCGATATCGCCATGCAGGGCCTGTCCGGCCTGGAACTGCTCCAGAAGATGAAGGATGCGGGCCTGGACGTCCCCGTCATCGTCACCACCGGCAATCCTTCCCACAACTCCGCCGTGCAAGCCCTCCGCAGCGGCGCCTTCGATTATGTGGTCAAACCCTTCCACCTGGAGGAGATCTCCGAGCGCGCGGACAAGGCCCTCTTCACCAAGCGCGTCAAGGACGAGAACACCCTCTACTCCAAGCTGGTTTCCCTCCACAGTATCTCGCGCGTTACTGCCGAGGCGGCCTCCATGGATGAGCTGTCCACCAAGGTCATCAAGCTGGGCACCCGCCTCACCGGATCGGACGGCGGTTGGTATTGGGTGGCTTCGCCCTCGTCGGACACGGCCATCTCCGCCGCCAAGGTTCTCTATCCGGACGCGGACGGCATTTCCCAACACGGCTTCCTGGTTAAAGTGGCCCGCTCCACCGCGGAAAAAGTGGACGTGGAAGTCACCGACGCCGGCCCCGGGGACGGCGCTTCGGATTCCGGCGGCCCGGGCGCCTGGTACCTGTCCTTGCCCGTGGAAGTCGGCTCGGCCCTGCACGGCGTGCTCATTTTCCGCCGCGCCAAACCCGCGCCCGGATACGATGCGGTGGATCTGGAGGTGTTCAACCAATTGGCCGCCACCTTCGCGCTCGGCATCCGCGCCTTGGGGTTGTTTCCCAAACCGGCCGCTCCCGATTTATCCGAAGGCGGCAAGACGCTGGAATCCTGGGCCCGCCTCATCGGCCAGATGGTGGACGAACACTGCGCCGGCTATGAGGCCAAGGGAGAACGCGTGGAAGCCCTGGGCCGCATCCTGATGAAAGAGATGAATTGGCCCACGGAAACCGCTGAGAGCTGGTCCCTCATCTGCCGCATCTACGACATAGCCAAGGTGCGCGTGCCCCAGAAGATGCTGGAGAACCGGCAGGTATTGGCCGAAGACGAATTGGAATTCGTGCATGCGCAAGCGGCGTGGGCCTACGAACGCATCAGCAGCATCCCGGGCCTGGAGACCACCGCGCGCGTGCTGGAGGATTTCCAGGAGAGCTTCGACGGCGCCGGCCGGCCGCGGGGAATACGCGGGCGCGCCATCGCGCCTTTGGCGCGCTTGCTGGCGGTGGCGGATGCCTACGTGTCCATGCGATCGGGAAGGCCCTACCGCGGGGCGCTGACGGAAGCGGAGGCCATCGAGGTGGTGCGCCAGGGAAGCGGCAAGCGGTTCGATCCCGAGATTGTACTCGCGTTGAGCAAGGCGCGGGGGATTTGAATGCGCGGGAGGCGTTCCCCAATCCGGGCATATCGGCCCTCCCTTACCGCATCTCCCCCTCAACCATATAACAGGGCTATGAGGGTCGCCTAGCTCTCCAGCAACTTCCGGAATCCATCCCACGCTAAACCTTCGATAGCTTTACCCGGCCGCTCCGCGTTCCTGACCATGGCCTTCCCCAGGTCCGCGACATCGATGCCCCGGTACTTCCGCCAACCTCCCAGCAGGAAATTATCGAAGACCGGCATGGCCCTGAGCATGAACCCCTGGGTGATTCCATACCGGTTGACGGGAGTCATGAGCATGGAGGGACGAAAGTGGCTGGTGCGCTCGAAACCCATGGCCTCGATGTCCTTTTCCAAACCGCCTTTCAGCCGCAGGTAACGGATACGTGACGTGGGATCGGCTCCCACCGAGGTCATGTGCGTGAAGTGCCGGATGCCCATGGCTCTGCAAGCCTCCGCGAAGGCGCGCACGGCATCAATGTCCACGCGTTGGAACCGTTCCGGATTCACTTTGGAAGGCTCGCCGATTCCGAAGGCGCAAAAGGCATGGGAATGCCCGGCCAATAAAGGGCCGTACGCCTTTGGGTCCAGGACATCAGTGATATGCTGGGTGAGACGATTGGCATGGGATTCCCAGGCGGGCAAGGAACGCCGTCCCAGGGTGGCGATTCGCGGCCAGGCGGAAGATTCCATCAGGGCGCGCACGATGTTTCCTCCCACCGCGCCCGTGGCGCCCAGTACGACCGCGCCGGCTGGGGAAAAAGGGAGTCGGGTTTTATGGGCGGTGTCCATGGGGCTCCGGGAAAGGGTGGCTGGGAAATCTAGTTCCCGGCGGTCTTTCAATTCAAAGGTGAATGCCCTGCAAGGCCGCGAAAAAGGATCCGAAGCAAACGAAATATGCCCGCGGTATAAGGACGCCACGGCTCCGCTTCCTTATACAAATCCTGCCTTGGATCCTGGCTCTCTTCTTTCAGAAATTGGATCTGTTCATCGAATTCCAGCGTCACATTGAGCGGTACGCCCCCGCTGTGCTTCACCGGATTGATTCACTTAAAAAGATACCATCGTAGTCACGCCGCACGCGCGATGCGGCGCACAACCGGCTTCCCATTACGCAAGGAATCATTCCGGATTGGATTTGCCGGTCGGCGAGATCCCGCTTGAGCGCTCGGAAGCAAAGTCGAAAAGGAACCCTGTGGATTTGGGCTGCCGCTCCGCCGAAATCGCTCCCAGCCACCGCCCCAATCCATCCACGCTCCCAGCCCCCTGGGCATTTCCTCCCCAGCCATCCCGGCTCCGCAACCTCATTGCCCCGCCGCGCCTTCCTTCTCCCGCCCTCCGCGGCAACCGGATCCCGATCGAACCCGGGCCCTTGAACTTCGCGGTATCCACCGGCGCCGTCATCGCCAACACATAACCCAAGCTCGCCACCAGCCCCGCGTTATAATCGATGCAGCCTTCCGTGAAGGCATAACTCTCGACATCATCCTTGTATTCCCCGGGGTTCAAGGTCCCGCCCATCAGGATTCCCGCCTGGCGGTTCCGCTCCGGGATCACCAAGGCGTTCTTGTTCGCGGTATTGTCATCGGAGAGATAGATATTGCGATGATGCGGTTTTTGCGGGGACTTGGTCCCGAAGCCCACCAGGAAGGATTGTCCCGCCGAGTTCGCGCCCAGCACGTAGTCGAGATTCTTATAGGCGAATGGATCCACTCCCGCAGCGCCTTTGAGTTTGCCCGCCAATGCCGCGGCAAAGGACTGGTTCATCGGGAACCGCAACCGTCCCCAATTATCGCCGATGGATCCCACTCCCGCGGCGGTGACGCTGCCTTTGTAGCGGCCCACTATTTTCTGCAGCAGATCCGCCTTGTCCGCCTGCCCGTACACGGCCAGGTTGTAGGCCGCCAGATCATCGTTGTTGTTGTAGCACAGGCTGTAGTTGTGATCGGTGACGTTGGCGGCCATGCGCTTGGCGTCTTCCAGGAAGGCGCCCTCACCGGTGGTTCGATACAGTTCCGTTGTGAGAATGGCGAAGTCGTCCTGCCACTTGGCGTTGGCGGGATAGAAGCCGCCGTCCTTGGTGCCTTCCGTGCCGGGATGGGCTTTGGCATAGGCGTACGCGAAGCGCGCATGCTGAAGACAGGCGGCCGCGTAAGCGGGATCGAACTTGCGGTACACGCGCGCCATCACGCTCAAGGCCGCGCCGCAAAAGGAGGGCATGGAGGCGTCGTTGGGATTCTTGAAGGCCTTGCGGATCTGGCCGCCTTCTTGTACGGGCAGAGTAGCCATCTGGACGGACGTCACCCAATTCTTATGGTCCAGGTTGCCTTCGCCCACCTGGTTGTAGAATTCGGTTTCGCTGCGGGCGCAGCGGATGAAATAATCGGTGGCGTATTTCACCTCGTCCAGGAGATCGGGGATGCCGTTGGGGCCTCCATGGCCGCCTTCCCAGGTAAAGTCGCCGCTATTATGGTAGCCGCTATAGTTCGCATCGTAATAATCGTCGAAACCGGCCGGGAATTCGGAATAGGCCTTGAGCAGGAGGTAGCCGCTGTAGAATTGGGTTTGCCCGTACTTGACGTGGTCGCCGCAATCATGCCAGCCGCCGGCCAGGCTATAATCGCCGTCCGCATCCCCGGTGAAGTCCTTGCCGCTCTTGTGGTCCATGATCAGCCAGTTGGGGCCGGCGCCGGAACGCTGTCCGCCGTAGAAACGCGTAGCCATCCATAGGGCTTTGCGATAATCCGCGGTGGGGAAGCTTTGCGCGGGGGCAAGGCGGGGAAGGGCGAGGGAGGTGAGAAGGACAAGAGGAGCTAGAGCGCGTACGAACGAACGTTGGGTATGGGGGGAAAAGAGCATTGAGGCCTTTGCGGATAGAAAGTACGGTTCCTTAGTAGCAGGAGCAGGGCTATGGGTTGGTGCGGCGGGGAGGCTTTCTCCCAGGATCCCGAAAAACTCTGTAGGAACCCTTTTTTTATTTGGGTCCCAGCCCCTCAATAACCTTGTTTGGTAAAAACCGGCCGACCATTTTCCGCTGTCCGGATCTCTGGTCTCCCTTCTCCAGCGAGAAAATGATGAGAGCACCGACGTCGACCATCGCCCCCCAGGATATTCTCGGAAAAGTGCCCACCGGCATTTCCGGCCTTGATGAGATCACCCGGGGAGGACTGCCGTATGGCCGGCCCACCTTGATCTGCGGTAGCGCAGGCTGCGGTAAAACCATCTTCGGATTGGAATTCCTCGTCAACGGCATCCAAGAGTATAACGAGCCGGGGATTTTCCTGGCTTTCGAGGAGACGGCGGGGGACTTGGCCAAGAACGTATCCTCGCTGGGTTTCGACCTGAGGACGCTGGAAGAGACCAACAAGCTTATCGTGGACTTTGTCCATATCGACCGCAGCCAAATCGCCGTGGCCGGCGCCTACGATCTGGAAGGGCTGTTCATCCGCCTGCAGTCCTCGGTCGACGCCATAGGGGCCAAACGCGTAGTGGTGGATACCCTGGAAACCATCTTCAGCGGCTTCGACAATCCCGGCCTTTTGCGCGATGAAATACGCCGGCTTTTCCGGTGGTTCAAAGAGCGTGAATTGACCGTGATCATCACCGCCGAGCGCGGCGAAGGCCGGCTCACCAGGCAGGGCCTGGAAGAATACGTTTCCGATTGCGTCATTATACTCGACCATCGCGTCATCGATCAGCTTTCCACCCGCCGCTTGCGCGTGGTCAAATACCGCGGCTCCGTGCACGGCACCAACGAATATCCGTTCCTGATCGACGATCATGGGATTTCGGTCCTGCCCCTCTCCGCTTTAGGGCTGAACCATGAAGTATCCGACGTGCGGATCTCTTCCGGGGTCGCCGAGCTGGATGAGATGCTGGAAGGCAAGGGCTATTACCGCGGCAGCACCATCCTGGTCTCGGGCGGGGCGGGAAGCGGCAAGACAAGCCTTTCCTGCATCCTGGCGGACGCCACCTGCCGCAGCGGGAATCGCTGCCTGTATTTCGCCTTTGAGGAATCGCCCGCCCAGATCAAGCGCAACATGCGCTCCATCGGCTTGAACCTCGAGCAATGGCTGGACAAGGGGATCCTGCAGTTCCATGCCTCCCGTCCGTCCCTGCACGGTCTGGAGATGCACTTGGTGCAGATCATGCGCCTGATCGGGGAGTTCCAACCGGACCTGGTCATTCTCGATCCCATCTCCAACCTCATTTCCATGGGATCGGCCGCGGAAATCAATTCCATCCTGGTCCGCCTCATCGATCATCTCAAGACCCTGCAGATCACCACCTTCTTCGGCAACCTCACTTCCGATGCCGCTTCCGAAGCCACCGAGATCGGCATCTCTTCCCTCATCGACACCTGGCTGCTGGTCCGGAACATCGAGTCCGGCGGCGAACGCAATCGCGGCCTTTACGTTCTCAAATCCCGCGGCATGGCCCACTCCAACCAGATCCGCGAGTTCCAGCTTACCGACAACGGCGTCCATCTCCAGAAAGTCTACCTCGGCCCCGGCGGCGTTTTGGCGGGCTCGCAGCGGCTGACCCAGGAAAGCAAGGAAAAGGCCTCGGCGCTTTTGCTCGATCAGGAAATCAATTCCCAGCAAATGCAGCTGGACCGCAAGCGCAAGGCGATGGAGGCGCGCGTGGCGGTCTTGCAGGCGGAACTGATGGCGGAGGAAGAAGAGCTCAAAAGGCATATCCTGATCAAGAAGGCGGAGCAGAAGCAGGTGAGCAAGGACAGGTCCGACATGGGCCAGCGCCGGCAAGGCGGAGCCGATGCCAATTTCCAGGCCGAGTCCAAGGAGAGGCCGGATCATGCGTGATAGCGCGGCGGAAGGCCCCCTGGACGCCGAGCCCGGGCAACCTCAAGAGAAATTCATCCTGCGGTTGTACATCGCCGGGCAAACTCCCAGGTCGCTTACGGCGTTAGCCAATCTGCGTAAGATATGCGAGGAGCATCTGCCGGGCCGTTACGAATTGGAGGTGGTGGATCTCATCATGCATCCCAAGCGGGCGCGCACCGATCAGATCATGGCGATACCCACCTTGGTACGCAGCCTGCCGACCCCCATAGCGCGCATCATCGGCGATCTCAGCGACTCCGAGCAAGTGCTGCTGGGCCTGAACATCCAGCGCAAGGCCGTAGGTTAACGCCGCATGGAGACGCATGCCAACCCCGGAGACGATCCCGGGCAACTGCAACGGGAATTGGATTGGACCCGTGATCAGCTTCGGGAAACGCGTTACGCGCTCGACTCCATCAGGGCCGGCAAGGCCGATGCCTTGATGATCCAAAGTTCGGCCGGTGAGCAGGTCTTCCCGCTGAAAAGCATTGATGTCCTGGTGGATTCCATCATCGAGCATTCGGTAGGCGCTACCGTTTTCCTGGATAGCGACGGGGTGATTTTGCTGGCCAGCGCGTCCGTGGGGGAATTGTTCCAGGAGAATCCCGTAGGCCGCCATTTCAATGAAGTCTTTCCGCTGGATCTCCTCGATCCGGAGGACCTTGTAAGGGATCAGGGTCCGGAACGGTTCTCGATCCGAAAAGTGCTGGAAGGCGCCGTTTTGAACGGGCTGGAAGCGGTTCATACCCGCAAGGACGGGACATCGCTCAGCCTTTTGCTCGCCGCCAAGCCGCTCACTCCTTTCGATGGTTTCTTGAAAGGCGCGGTGGTCACTTTCCTGGATCTGACGCCGCGGAGGAAAGCGGAGGTGCAATTGCTGGTGCGCAATCAGCAATTGCGTTACCATTTCGAATTCACCAAATCCATCACCGACAACACTTCCGAAGCGCTCTTCCTGACCGACGTGGAAGGCCGGATCCATTTCATGAATCCCGCGGCGGAAAAGATGTTCGGATGGACGGCGGAGGACATGATCGGCAAGACCTTGCACCAAGCCACGCATCCCCAGCATCATACCAGGGATTCGCGCTTGGGGTCCAGCGGCCTGGGGAACCTGCTCGGCGCCGCCAGCGTGGAAGTGGGCGAGGATACATTCATGCGCGCCGACGGCAAACCCATTTCCGTGCGCTATTCCAAATCCCCCGTGATCAGCGCCGGCCGGGTAACCGGTGCCGTATACGGGGTAGGGGATATTTCCGAGCGTAAAAAGTCAGAGGAGGCGCTGCATCTCAGCGAGGAGAAATTGCGGCAAAGCCAGAAGATGGAAGCCATAGGCCGGCTGGCAGGCGGCATCGCCCATGACTTCAACAACCTCTTGACCGCCATCAACGGCTATGCCGCATTGGGTTTGGCGGTGACGAGCCCCAAGGAAACCGTATACGGGTACCTGGAGGAGATAGGGAAATCCGGCGGACGCGCGGCCTCCTTGACCAGCCAGCTCCTCTCTTATAGCCGGAAGCAGATCCTGACTTCCAAGGTCCTAGACTTGAACTCCGTAGTGCAGGAAATGGTATCCATCGTGCGGCGCACCTTGGGCGAGAATATCATCTTCCAGGTGGAGTTGCACGCCGGCCCCTGTCTCGTGAATGTGGATCCGATGCACATCCAACAGGTGCTGGTCAACCTGGCCATCAATTCCCGCGACGCCATGCCGGATGGGGGAACGTTGCGCATGAAGACGGTGCCGCTGGTCATCTTGGAAGCCGACCATAGCGGACTGCTGGGTGATATCGCCTGCGAAGACCATGAGGGCCTGCAACCCGGCAACTATTTCCAATGCTCCATCGTCGATGACGGCCACGGCATGGATGAGGTCGTGAAGACGCATCTCTTCGAGCCCTTCTATACCACCAAGGCCGTGGGCAAGGGAACGGGTCTGGGCCTGTCCATGGCTTACGGCATTGTCAAACAGCATCGCGGGCATATCCAGGTGTTCAGCGAGGTGGGCAAAGGCACGAGGATCAACCTCATTTTTCCGGCCGCGCTTCCCTGTATCGAACCGGTCCCGGCGGTACCCGTTGCCGTCAGCGCTTCCCGGTGCAGTGAAACCGTCCTCCTGGTAGAGGATGAACCGGTCGTATTGGGCCTCATGGAAAAGGTGTTGAGAGAGATAGGTTACCATGTGCTGGTGGCGGGTAACGGCGTGGAGGGCTTGGAGGTTTCCGACCGTTACCCTGGGCCTATTCACCTGCTTATCACCGACGTGGTAATGAGCCAAATGGGCGGACACGCCTTGGGCGAAACCCTCAAGCTCCGGCGTCCCGGCATGCCGCAGATTTTCATTTCCGGGTACAACGAGGAATCGACTTTGATCTCCGGTATCCGCGACGAACGGATCCTCTTTCTGCAAAAGCCGTTTACGCCGGCGGCCTTGACCCAATTGGTGCGGAAAACCCTGGACCGTGCGCGTGCGCTGGCTGTGTCGGAGCCGGTGGTTTGAATCGGGCCGGGATATCCCGGGGGCGCCCCGGCCGTCCGCTCAGGATTTTTTTTCATCCGGCTTAACGCCCGTCAGTCGGGGCCCTCCGCCTCCGCGCAGTTTGAACAAGGATGTCAATAGGTCGAACCAGAACGGCGCTCCGAAGGAAATGGCCAAGGCCGTCAGGATCATGCCGGGAAGTCCTGCCCATAACTTCGCCAGGAAACCGGGAATGCAGGGAAGCCACGAACAGGCGCACCCTTTAATATCTTTCGCCGCCTTCTCCATCGCATTGAGGCTGTCCAGGACCTTGGAAGCCGATTTGGCGGAGTCGGCCATCTTTTGCTTTTCCGAGATGGCTTTGGCCTCCAAGCTCGCGCGCTGCTTTTTCCAGACGCTCGCGAGCGTATCCGATCTTTCCTTCTTGGCTTTGTTTTCCCGGGCGGTATCCCTAGGCGGCGGCGTTTTGGCAGGCGCGCCAAGCGCCACCTGATCCATGGTGTCGCCGACCAGGCTACGGAATTCCAAAGCGGCCTGAATGGAGTCGTAGGAATTCTTGAGCAGAAGTTGCAGAGCGAGTTTCTTGCCCGCCAGCTTGTCCAGGGAATCGCGTTTCGCCTTGAGCTTGGCCGTATCGGCGCGCGTTTTTTTGACCACCGACCATCCGAAGACATGGGTGGTGTCGAAGCCCTTGATTTCATTGTTCATCATTCCCATCAGGCGCGCTTGCAGGGTATCCAGCGGGATATGGGACGAATCCGTTCCCGGCAGCAGCTTGGCTTTTTCCGCAGCCGGTTTCGCATCGAAATGGGAGGCCTGGGAAATGACTATCTGGCGCGTATCCGCGTCGTTCATGAAGTGGCGGAACAATCGTATGGTATCCACGTTGAAAACCAGGGCGATGAGCAAGCCCCACCAGAAAAGCCATTGGTTCACGTCCCGTTTGTACCACCCCGTAGCCCGGTCCATGGTGTCCTGGTACCAGGTCGCCAGCAATTCGCGGAACTTGCGCTCGCGCGCGGCCTGAATGGCTTCGCCGCCCAGAGCCTCCGAAGGCGTGCTGAAGGATTCCTGGACCAGGGAAGTCATAACGCCCGCGACGCTTGCGGGCAGCCCTTCGGCGGTTTTGAATTGGGCCAGCTCGCCGGCATCCCGGGGATACTGTTTGAAGCCGGTGATTTCCAGCAATGCGGTGACGAAGGTGTCCTTGCTGATGTACGAAGGGGTTTTGGAATCCCCCTTGCCCATGTATCTGACCAGATTGCTGGCGAAGAATTTCGCCACCAAATCGGGGCTGCCTGGCTTGGACGCGCCGGCAGGGGGGATGGCCGATGGGTTCGGTCCCAATATGTTTTTCATCAGGCGGGAGAGCTGGAATATCACCACTACCAAGGGCATGGAGAATAATTTGATACCGCGCCAGAAAAAACCCGTGATGCCGTCCGTAAAGGAAAACGATTGCGTTTCGTCCGCGCCGTCGGTGAGCATGCGTTGGATTGCCCGGTATAGGAAAATCCCCCGGTTGCCGAAATATTGGGATTGGATTTCATGCAATAGCGACGCCAGCGCGCTGAACATCCCGAAGACGAAAACCATGCAGATGATCGTTTCCAGAAAAGGGGAATTGAGCAAGGTGACTCCTGTTTTCAGGTTAAAACCTTAATAGTATTTTATTTAACCCGAAACTTCGACCGGTATCGCTCGGCCGGGATACATACTTTTTGAAAAAAGGAAACAGGAGAGGAAGTATGCTCGCACGTTGCATGGATCAGATGGATTGGGCCAATGAAGCGACCATCGCGTGGTTGCGTGAGCCCGGTAACGCGGACGCGAAATCGCTCCTATTGGCAAGCCATATCCTCAATTCGCAAAGCATCTGGATCGACAGGGTATCGCAGCGCGAATATGTCCCGGATGCTTTCATACTGCGGGCCGTGGAAGCCATGCCGGCCATCAACGAGGCCAACCGGAAGGGATTCCAGGAAATCCTGGCCGGGGACCTGGATCGGGAAATCGACTATCGGATGATCGACGGCACACCGCGAAGATCCAGGATCGAGGATATGCTCATGCACGTGTTCACTCACGGGTTCCACCATCATGGGCAGATGGCGGCCAACGCCTCTGCGCGGGGATTGCGCTTTCCCAACGTGTCCTTTATCGGGTTTACGCGCTTGAATCCATCGCCGGAGAGCCCCGCCTAACGGCGGCAGCCTTTGCGCATACGCCCTTACCCACCCAGGTTTTTAACCCATGGGTTGCTTGGCCGCCGGCGTCAATGCACCAGACCCCAACCCGGCGCGCGCACCACCCCGGTCTTGGTGTACTGGATTTCCTGTTTGCCCTGATCGAAGCGGAAGGTGACCTTCCATACGTAAACGCCTTGGCCGGCTTTCTGGCCATGGGCGTCCCTCAGATCCCATACCAGGTAGCTTACCAGTCCGCGGTTGGAAATACGGTTGCGGTTGTTCAGCTCACCGTGGAAACCGAATGCCTGCCGCAGCTTGCGCACAAAGACGCCGTCATTGTCGTAAATGCTGATGTCGGCGATGTACTTGCCGGTGGAGACCACCTGGATGGTGCTGATCCCAATCGGCAACAGCGCATCGGTTTGCGATTCGGTGCCCGTGGGGGCGGTACGGATGTCCGGTATTACGGGTTGGAAATCCGTTCCCGCCACGTATCCGTAGGGCGGCACCCAGGTGGTGATGTACTTGCCCGCGGCGTTCCTGCTGGAGTAGTCTTTATCGTCGCCTTTGCGGGGATCGTTGGTGACGACCACAAATCCTGGTTTATCCGGAGACATGCCCACCACGGGCGGATATCCGCGGAACAATTCGATTTTCCTGGGCGGCGCATTCCCGTCCAGCGGAATTCCATAGCTGGGCGGGAGATTGCGGTTGAGATCCGTGTAGGCGCCTGCCGTATTGAGGTAGACGCAGTCCCCCGCCAGCGGCGAAGGCGTGCCCGTGCCGGTAGGGACCAGCATCGTGAAAGTACGGGAACCGCCGTCGTGGCCGGGCTGTCCCTGGGGCACCACGGGCAGGGCATGTTCATAGTCCGTGCATTTGCCGTCCACGGATTTGGACCAGAGCAGGAGCGTAGTCCAATCGGTCCCGGTGCGCAATCCCTCCGAGGCGGTAACGATGAGGGTATCCAGGTTCAGGTCCGATCCGGATTGCAGCTTGGAATTGTCGAAGGGTTTGATCAGGCCCGATATCAGGATGGGGCCGATGGAATCCTGGATCAAGGGGCGTTGCGAAAGGAATACCCCGCCCGGGGGCAACACTCCCACCGGCAGGCCGCCGTCCGGAACCGAGGTCAGGCCCTTGGGAAAGGGCGTGGCCGTGAAATCGGCGATGACGACGGTGTTGCCGCTGGCGATGAGGAAGGACAATCGCCCTTTGGCGCTTTTGCCGTTGAGACCGGCCTGGTTCCAGAAGATGGGCGAGATGGAGTCCGGCAATGCCGCGAGCGGGCTTGTGAACACGAAAAACACCTTGTCCCCCGCCCCGTCCCCGTCCGTATCCTTGATGTAGGCGACCTTGACCGGATTGATGGCGGGCGGTAGGTCCACGCAAGAGACGCTGAACTGGGTTCCGGGAAGATTGGCATTGGTGGACATGTCCGGTCCCGTGGTGCTCAGCGTGAACGCGATGGCGTTGGGTTTCAGGATGCCGCTGTTGACATCAAGCAACTCGGTCTTCAAACCGATGGCATTGTCCCCGCGCGCCGCCAGTCCCACCGGCTTGTCCAGGTTCATCAGCCAATGGCCGTCCGGCTGCCGCGCGAAGTCATTGGCGCCGGCTCTTCCCACCTGCGTGGGCGCGACGCTGTTGTTGGTCACCACCGCCGTGTTCGGCTGGTATTGGCGCAATATCACGTTGAGGATTTTTTCCACCACGGCTTTAAGGCTGTCCGGCCGCGAGGGAGGGATGAGGAAGAAGATGCCGCCGGTGCGCTTGGATAAGTCGCTCAGCTTGGCCGTATCGGCGGAGGGCTTGCCCATGAAGATGCCGTATACCGGCGGCATGACGCCGGGCGTTTGCGGATAGGTTGCGCTCAAGACGTTGAGGTAGGCGTCCTCCTGGCCCTTAGGATAGCTGGGCAACCCGTCCGAAAGGAAGATCACCGCCTTGGCCGGGTTGGGGGATAGGGCGGGCGTCAGCAGCCATTTCTTGGCCGTGTCCAGGGGATCCCGGTAGTTGGTATTGGGATTAAGGCCGGGAGCGATGGCGGCCTTGATGCGGTTGATGTTGGCCTGGATGTTCAACGTCAAAGGGCGGACCGGATTGATGACCCTCTCGGCGAAGCCTACGTAGCCGGCGGTGGAACCGGGCGCTCGCGCGGCTTGGAAATCGATGGCCTGCTTGAAGGCGATGCCGCGCTGGGTATAAGGATCGCCGGAAGGCGAGGAGCAACCGGTAGGCAGCTTGGCGGGATTGAGGAGCGGCACTTGGCGCGTGCCCGCATCGTTGGGGATGGTGATGGTGCCGAAACCCTTGGCGTCCGCATTGCTCAGGTTTTTGCATCCGCCGGTCGATTCCAGGAACAGCGTGTCCCGCATGTCCGGGGAGATCCACGCATAGTTGATGCCCATGCTGCCGGATTGATCCATGACATAGACGATGTCCGCCTGCCCTCCCGATTGCTCCGAACTTTCGCAGAGCGAGAACCCGGTATTATCGATGCGGGTAACGTTGGCGGGGATGACCACGGTCTCGGCGTTGAGGGCGCCCAGATCCAGGCAACGTTTGACGGTAACGCCCGTGGTCAAAACGGTATCCGCTCCGCGCAGACTGCAATCCGATTTTACCTGCGCGAAAACGGGCGCGGTCGCCAGCAGAAGAAAAGGGAGGATCCCGGCCCGGCGGCAGGTCGCGATCGCGGGTCGGGAAGGGTTATGATCCGGGTGATTCTTCATAAACTGCCCTCGCTTCCGATTTATGATAAGGTATCGCCACCTTGCGACCGGGACCGCGGGAATCCGATTCCATCCGAAGACTGGAAGATCGCTAGCCATATATTCCCTTAATATCAATTGCACAAAATTAAGGATAAGCTTAATATTCATAAAGTAAAGTTAAGGGGAAAAGCTTGCCGGAACGCCATAAATCCATGCAGGCAAGGGAGCAACTGGATCGATCGCTGGCCAAATTGAAACCGTTGGCGGATACCCTGCGCCCCGTCCATGGGTGGCTGCGGGCCATCCGCTCCGGACTGGGCCTTACCGGCGTGGAAGCGGCCCGGCGATTGGGGGTGCAACCCCCGCGCGTGGTCGAGATGGAAAAGAACGAGATCACGGGTGCCATTACGCTTAAGGTACTCGAGCGGGCTGCCGAGGCCATGGGATGCAAATTGGTTTATGCTCTCATTCCGAGAGCCGGGTCCTTGCAAGAAACCTTGCGGCGCAAAACCCAAGCCCACAATCCGGATTTCATCCCGGCTACCGGTCCGGATCTTTTCGATCCGGAGCAGGCCCACGTGCCGCTTTCCGCGGCGGCATCCGCGGGATTGCGTTTACCCCATCTCTCCACCCGGGGGGAATTGCATCTTTGGGAGTCACAGGCCATCGGGGCGGCCCAGGCATGGGCCTTCGCGAATGACGGGAAACCATGGCCTTCGGAAAGATGGATCCGGAAATTGCACGGCAGGATGTTCGCATCGGTTTGGAAAGGCGCGGGAAGCTACCGCCTCGGCGGCTCCGATCGCGGGGCCCCGCCCCGGGAGATCCCGGACCGTGTCCTGGAGCTTTGCGAAAACGTGCGCCATTGGGTCAAGGCCGGGGTTTACGCACCGGATGAGGCATGCGCCCGTTTCCACCATCGTTTATGGTCGATCCGTCCCTTCGATAGAGGCAACGGTAGGCTGGCCAGGTTGCTGGCCGATCTGCTGGCCACCCGCGTTTTCGGCCGTCCGCGCTTTAGCTGGGGCGCTGCGGCGGGAGACTCCGTCCGCGCTTCGCGATCGCGGTATGCGGAAGCGTTGCGCGCCGCCGACGGGCGCGACTACAAACCGCTTCTGGCCTGCATGCGGGCCTGATCACCCTTCTTAAACGGCGGCTCTTCGCGATCGCAGCGCTCTCGCGCCTACCGTGTTCCGTCGCACTGCGGCGCCATGGCGGCCGATTTATTTTTCCGGCATGCTCAGCAAAACCGAAAAAGGTTATTTGGCCCTTACGCTGTCCTTTCTGGCCGCCGGTTCCGGGATCAAAGCCTATCGACGCGCCTCAGTCCGTATCGGCCCTTATCCGGATCCGATTTTCCAGGCTTCCGCGGCCGCGTTATCCCCATCGGATTCCCTGGCCGCCTTGACCCGGGTGGATTCAAACGGAGCAGCCGGTCCGCTACCCGGGTTCGCCTCCGCTTCTGTCGATTCCTCTGGAACCGGATTTGGGGTCAATGATTCCTTAAGCAATGCCGCCGTAATCGCGTCGGGAACAGGAACGCGACAAGGCCTGCATGAGCCGCCGCATGCGCTCTCCAACCCGGGAAAGTCCGCATTCACGGGGAAAGTGAGCCTTAATCGCGCCGGCTCCGCCGAATTGACCCATGTAAAAGGCATCGGTGAAAAAACGGCGAGCGCCATATTGGAGTTCCGGAAAAGCCACGGACCCTTCCGGGACATGCGAGACTTGTTGCAGGTCAAGGGGATAGGGGAGAAAAAGCTGGAAAAGCTGAGGCCCTTTTTAATATTATAATTACGCTATGGCCAAAAAAAACTCAAGCGTGGTGGCTCTGGAATTGAGCCGCTCTTACCTGAAGTTGGTCGAATTCCTACCCGCTGAAAACCAAATCTCCACCGTGGCCATCAAGCCGTTGGACGCGGCCCGTTGGGATGACGACGCATATCTGGTGGAGCAGGTGAAACACAGCATTTCCAAGCATGTTTCCGATTCGGATGCGGACCTTGTCACCGCCATGTCCGGTGAGAACGCGGTTATCCGCCAAATCGAAATCCCCAACTCGGAAGACAATATCATCGATGCCATCCAATGGGAGATGGAGCAATACCTTATCCATCCGCTTGAGGAATACCTCTTGGACTACCAATCGCTGGGCCCCAACCTGGACGAAACCGCCCGCAACTACCTGGTGGCGGCTTTCCGCCGCGCCGAGGTGGAGCGCTTCCAGCGGATTATGGGGCAAAGCGGCTGCAATCTGGCCATCCTGGACCTGGATGTTTTCGCGGCCCAGAACGTGTTTGAGGCGAATTACCCGGAAAAACTTCCTTTGAAAACCTTCCTCATAAAAGCCGATTCCAACGTCATCAAATGCATCCGCACCCAAAACGGCCAGTTCCTGGGTTTTGAAAGCATGCTGGTGGACGCCGCCTTCATGACTTCCGGATCGGAAACCAAGGCGGAATTGGTGCTGGGCTTGGTAAACCAGATCCGCAATGCCCTGGACCGGATCCAGGATTCCTGGAGCGGGGTGGATCAGATCTTCCTGTGCGGGGACTTGGCTTTGGATAATGAGTTCCGCGAAATGCTGGAAGCGAACCTGCCTTCCGAGGTCACCCACTTGAACGCTTTCAAGGAAATCACCTTCGCCCTGAGTCCGGAGAAAAGCGCGGTATTCCAACCTTCCGCCCCCCAATGCGCGGGTGCGGTGGGACTGGCCCTGCGTCGGCGGGGAGACTGCTGACATGATCCGGATCAACCTGCTCAAGCCCCTGGAGCCCCAGGCCGCTCCCTTCATCCTCGACGAATCCGGCGCCCGCGGCAAGAAGCCTTTTCTGATCCTGGGTGGCTTCATCCTGGTCGCCGTGATCGTTATCGCGGTCCTTCAATTTCCGTCCCTGTTCGGGGGACTGCTGGCGCGCAAGGAAGTGGCGGAAACGGCGCCTACCTCGCCCGCGCCGGTCCCGGCCAAGCCCCATCCCAAGCCCAAGGCGGTCACCGGGCAGGCCGTGGAAGAAACGGTCCGCGATATCCAAGAGGATCAGATCAAGGAACAGATCGCTCCCACTTATTCCGGAATGGTCCCTTCCGGAAAGATCGAATACCAATACTATTCCGCCGACCGCGTGCTCAGGGATATCAAGGCCATAACGCCTCCCGACGTCGGGTTCGCCAATTTCATCTTCACGCCTCCGGGGGATTTCTACGTACACGGCTTGGCCGCTGACGATCAGAACCTGCAGCGCTTTCAGCAAGGATTGGCCGGGCTGGCCGGCGCGAGCGTAAGGGTCGGCATGAACGTACCGGCGGGAACGCACGGCAAAGGCAAGGAGTTCTCCTTCTTCGTCTCCGTGAAATACCCGCTCACGGACATCAAGATCCCACCCAACCACATCATCGCCAAGACCGGCCTGCAACAGGAATTCAAGCAGCTTAAGATGATTGCCGCCGGGCTGGGCATCCGCCTTAAGGAACCGCATCTCGTCAATACGTCCCGTTCGGACAAGAACAATAAGATGGTCTACCAGACTTCGGCCGATTGCAATTTTCAGCAGATGCAGGATTTGTTGTCGGAACTCCACGAAGGGAAATCCAACCTCGGCTTCATCAAGTTCGCCCTGCACGCGAGCGGGGATGAAAAGGTCGTCGCCGATATGGATATCCTCGCATACGTGCAACCCTGAGCCCGCCGCCATGGATCGTGAACCCTCCGGTCCCGGCGCGCGCTGATGGGCGTTATCATTACAGGCGGATTCTATCGCGGCCGTAAGCTGCAAACGGATACGCGCGCCCAGATCATCCGTCCCACCTCCGGAAAAGTCCGCGAGGCCTTGTTCAGTTCCTTGGGAGAGCGTGTGTCCGGCGCCGCCTTCGTGGATCTCTACGCCGGATCGGGGGCGGTGGGCCTGGAAGCCGTGAGCCGGGGCGCCGCCGAGGCCTACCTGGTGGAGAACCATGCGCAATCCTGGCTGCTGCTGAAGGCGAACTGCAAAACCGTGCTGGGACGGGACGCCGACGCAACCGACCAAGCCGGGGAGGGGGGCAAGGCGCTTCCCATCCGCGCGGACGTGATGGCATTTTGCCGCCGGATGCGGGAGGAAGGCCGCACTTTCGATTTCGTCTTTGCCGATCCCCCCTTCGATGACGATTTTTCCCGCTTGCGGGACGAGGTTTCCGGCCTTTTGGTCCAAGGCGGAACCGGTATCGTCCAGTTTCCTTCCCGTAATCCTCCCGCCTGGTTGGATAAAGCGGATAAGTTGAAGAAGTACGGGGAATCGGGTTTGGCTTTTTTTACGAAGTATATTTAGGTTGCGCCGCGGATGCGGCCGATACAGGCGATGGGCGCAGCATGAAAAGCGGGCGCCTGGACGCGCCCGTTGAACGGAGGGGCCGGTTTGGTAAAAGCGATATACCCGGGTACGTTCGATCCGATCACGAACGGCCACCTGGATATTCTCAGCCGGGCCGCGTTGCTCTTCGAGGACGTGCATGTGGTGGTGGCCGTGAATGTGCGCAAGACCACCTTGTTCTCATTGGCGGAGCGCTTGGAGTTGATCCGCAAATGCACTTCCCATCTGGCCAACGTGCATGTTTCCTCTTTTGAAGGGCTCACGGTGGATTGCCTGAGGCGCTTCGGCGCCAAGGTGGTGATCCGGGGCCTGCGGGCCGTAAGCGATTTCGAATACGAATTCCAAATGGCGTTGATGAACAAGAAGCTCGATTCCGGCTGCGAAACCGTCTACCTGATGCCCAGCGAACAATACACCTATTTGAATTCCAGCGTCATCCGCGAGATCGCGGCCCTGGGGCGATCGGTATCGGAGTTCGTTCCCGCCGAGGTGGAAGCCAAGCTTCGCAAGAAAACGGGAACACATCCCAAACGGCCGGCCAAGCCGCCTAAAAAGTAGCCGGGCCCGTCGCAATCCAAGCGGATAAATTCGGAAAATACTGAGATGGCATACGGATTCACACCCAACGGAACCTTACCGCGAGCGATAAGGATCCTGCTGATCGCCAACGCCGCGGTTTTCCTGCTCGATCTCATCAGCCGGGGCGCCTATATCCATCCCTGGCTCCAGCTCGATCCCTTGCGCACCATCCACGGCTTGGAAGTCTGGCGCCTGGTCACCTACTTGTTCGTCCATGATCTCAACGCGCCCTTCTTCCACATCATCATCAACATGCTCATGCTCTGGATGTTCGGCTCGCCCCTGGTGGAAGAATTCGGCGAGCGGAAATTCTGGTGGTTCTACATCAGCACGGGCATATTCTCCGGATTCTGCTCGCTGGCCTTCGCGTCCATCACAGGGAATTATTCTTCCGTGGTCGGCGCTTCCGGAGCCATCTTCGGTCTCATGTTCGCCTTCGCCAAATTCTTCCCCACCCAGGAGTTCCTGGTGCTTTACCTGTTCCCCATGCAGGCGCGTTTCGCCGTGATCATCTACGCGGCCGTGGAGTTGCTTTCCATCATGGCCAACGACCACATTTCCCATATCACCCATCTGGGCGGAGCCTTGTTCGCCTGGCTGTATTTCAAATTCGAACATCGCGGCGCGGAGACGCTGTCGCGCTGGAAGAACCGCAAGGCGGTGAAAATGCAGAAAGCGGTGCGCAAATCGGAAGAGGAACTGGGCCAGGTGATGGTCGACATCGATCCCATCCTCAAGAAGATTTCCCAGACGGGCATGGGCTCGCTGACCAAGGACGAAAAGGACAAGCTGGAACACGCCAGCGAGATGAAGCGCAAGGCCAAGGGCAAGCTCATCAGCCTCGACGAATACCGCAAGCGCCAATAGCGAAGCCTAACGGCGTTCCATATCGGCCGCCCGCGTCCAAGTTCGCAACGGAATGTTCAGAACGGGGAGTTGATCGAGACGCGCCCCGTCCAATACACCGTCCAGCCGGCGCCGCCGCTGCCCCAGCCGGCGCGGAGGCTGTTGGACGCGATGGCATCGCCCAGCCGCGCTTGGTAACGCAGGCCGCCGCCGATGCGCTGGAAGTAGCGATGATCGTTGGGCATCTCTTCCCGCCAGAGCCCCGGCCCGGCCCAGAAGCCCGCGCCCAAACGGCTCCAGCCTTCCAAACGCGTGAAGAGGACCATATTGTCCCTGGCAGTGGCTTCCTTGATGATGCCGTCCACGACTGAGGAGAACTTCTGCGCGAATTCCAGAATGGCGTCCCCGTATATGACATGCAGGTTGGAAGTATCCGCCACCACGATCGCCTGGTTTACGTGGCCTTGCATTTCGAATTCGATCTTGCCCAAGGCCTCGCCCGGAAAGGTCCATTCCCCCAGGATGCGCCCCATCAGGCCTCCGGTGGCCACCTTGGAATCGGGCATGCGCATGGTGACGCCCGCGTCCACCCATAGGCGTCGGCCGATCTTTTCGTTCTCGCGGCCCAGCAAGTTGCCGCCGAAGAACAGGTAAGGCCAGAAGCGGGCTCCGCTGACGCCCTTGACCCCGATGCGATCCAGGCTGGGGGTGAATAGTCCGATGCGCCCCGTGCCGAAGTCGGCCGCCAGGGTCCAGGTGCTGATGCCGCCTTGGATGCGGTTCTCCAGGAACCAGGTGGTGGGCCGATCGGCCGGTTCCACCTTGTAGGCCACCCATTGCGCGGATGCATGCCCGGCCGGATCGGAGGCGATCAAGCGAGCCGCATAGGTGCCCGGGAGCTCAGGATTGAGCAGCAGCCGGTTCCCTTCCCATTCCAGCCTGGGGTCCTGCGTTTCCGCGGCCAGGGAAACGGGATCGCCGTCCGCGTCAACGGCCACGGGACGGTAACTTGCAGGTTCCCCCGTGCGCAGCCGCCAGACCCCCAACTCGCTGGCGAAGCGCGGCGCGGCGTCCGGACGTACCGGCAATGTTACCGTCTGCTCCACTCTTTTGCCCTGCACGTCGAACGCGAAGATCAGCGAGCAAAGGCCTGCGGACATGGGCTTGAGGGCCAAGGCGCCCGCGCTGAAGGTGGTGGAATCGGGGCCGGAGATGCCGGCCAGGGTGATGCCTTGTTGCGCCCAGGCCATGGCCGACGCGCCCGCTTCCCAGGCATAGGTTTTCCCCTGCTTGAGGGTGTCCCAAGGCAGCGAGGGCTTGATGCCTTCGCTCCAGAGCATGTCCGAGGCCGGAATCACCTTGATGGTAAAGGAGCTATCGGTGCTGCCTCCGGCCTGGTCTTCCAGGCGCACCGTCAATTCCAGGCTTCGTCCGGAAAGGCTGTCGCTCGGATACCAGCGGAACTGGTGCCCTAAGGAATCGTATTCCATTCCGGCCGGCAGCGTGACGGCGGAGATTCGTATTTGCGATCCCTCATGATCGGGATCCACCGCTTCCGCCCGGTAATTCCACATCTGGCCGGCCACGGCCACGGGCTTGGGAGGATGGGCCAATGCGGGCGGAACGTTCCGACGCACGTTGAGAGTGAACCCGATGGTATCGAACATCCCGGAAGCGTTGCGCGCTTCAGCAGTCAAACGCCACTCGCCATCCGCCTCCGGCGCGCCTTGCAGGGCATGCGTGGCCGCATCCCATGCCAACCCTTTCGGCAATTCGCCGAAAAGCGAGTATCGCAACATGCCGGCGGGTTCCGCGGGATCGGCCGCCCAGGCTTGCCAATGGAAAGGCAATCCGGCGAATATCTTTCCCGGCGGCGGCGACACGAATTGGGGCTTGCCTGCCGGAGGGACGCGACGAACCGTGGAGTATTTCAACTGATCCAGGAACTCATCGGGAGCCAGGAGGATAAGGCTGTTGCCGTCGAACACGATGGTCATCTGCTGGCGGGACGGGATCCCGCCGAAGGTTTCCTCCAGGATTTTCAGGAGCTCCCCGCCCAGCAGGTAGGCTTTTTTCTCCCGCTGGCCGGTTACCAGTTTGGAGCGGGTCTCCCAGATGGCCTCGGATGCCTTGGCCTGCACCCGTAGCACCGGCGCTACTTTGAGGCGTCCCAATGCCCCCTCATCGTTCAACGTCTGCCATACGTCCGCGTCCACCAGCACGGCCTTGTCCTGGAACCGCATGATGTCCCCCTGCATCAATCCCAGGTTGGGATCATGGATAAGGAAAACGGGCTGCCCCTTGGCCTTGAACCGGCCCATCAGCTTCACCCCGATTGAGGTGTCCTGCAAGGCGGTGAGGCCGTAATGATTGAGAGGCTCCGAACCGTTTTTGGCGGAGGCCGTCGATGCATAGAACAGGAAAAGGAAAGAGATTGCAAATTGAAAACTGAAAATTGCAAAATGCAAATTGGGGGAAAGACCCAATCGCATTTTGAGCGCTGCTAGTGTGCCGCTCCTTTTTTTCTTCGTCTTACAATTTTCAATTTTCATTTTAAAATTTTCGATTTTTGAAATCGGTTTTCTCTTCCCACCCACCCATCAATATCCCCGTCTCCCCTTCGTCCATTCCCGGAACTGCGTTTCCATGGCCTTGCTTTCCGGCCTGGTCCCGTAATCCACGCTGTCCGATGCCGGGAACCACTCGGATTCCTCCTTGCTCCAGATCAATTTGCCGCGCCGGAAGCTGACTGCATGGCCGCGTCCCTGCACGTTCATGGCGATGAAGCTGCCGTCCCCCAGGTCGTGCCGCAGCACGGTGAGGTTGCTGTCCGCTGTGGCGGCTTCCAGGAAAACGTTCTTACCGCTGCCGGTTTCGCTCACCATGGCGCGCTTGCCTTCCAGTCCGAACGCGTTGCGGTAGGGCTGCGCGCGTGCGGAATCGCCGGAATGGCTCAGTACATAGTCCGCTTGCGAAGACCAGTACTTGTCCGCCCGGGCCGAAATGGTCTTGGCCTTGTCCAGGTTCACCAACGGTACCATGAAGACCAGGCGGAGAAGCAATAGCACCGTCATCACCGTGAGCACATCCTCGAAGGAGATGGCTTCGCCCATTTCCACGCGCGCCGCGCCTCCGCGGCCCCGCCGGAAGCTCACAGCCCGTCTTCCAGATGAGCGTTGTCAATGTGGCTGGTCTCCAAGCGGCCCGTATCCAGGTTGTGGGGCGGTAGCGGCGCCACCGCCGCGGTCTTGGATTCGATGAAGCCGCGATACTGCTTTTCGTATTCCACCAGTTCCGCGATGCGGCGGCCCACGGCGGCTTGCACCATGCCCAGTTGATCGAGTTGCTTGGTGGTGCGCGCGATGGCCTCCAGGGCGCGACCCAGGTTGGCGTCCATCTCATGGTGCACGCGCGCCATCTTGGCTTCCAGTACGGCCTGCGATTCCACCGCCTGGCGCTGGCGCGCTTCCACGCCGTAGCGCTTCTTCACCCAGGGTTGCAGGCGTGTCAGGTTCCAATCGTTGATATGGCTGTTCACCATGTCGAAGCCGCCCAGGGCCCGTTCCAGGATCTGGATGGTCACCAGCTCTATCAGTACGGAAAGCGCCGTGGCCCCCAGCGTCACGGCGATGGCGAACTCGTCGCCATCGATAGCCAGGGAAATGTCCTTGATGAAGCGCAGCTCGCCGTCGCTGTCGGAAAGGCCCATCACCGCGCGCTGCATGGGCGGAAAGGTGAGGATGAGTCCGTACAACGTGCCGAGGAAGCCCAGCTTCAAGGTGGTGCGATTCATGGAGACATGGAGGGAAACGGAACTGTTATCCGCGTGGGCACGCCGGTCCCAAGCGTTGTTCAGCAGCGATTCGGATCCGGTAGTCTCGCCCCGCATGCCCAGCTCAATCCAGCGCAGCAGCAAATCGCGCATGTGGCCGGGAGGGGCGTTTTCCAATAGCTTGCCCCGCACCACCGGCAGATCGGGTTCATCGCCCGCCTCCGCCAGCACCATGATGGATTTGCCGGTGCTGCGCACGCCCGCCAGCACCCGTCGCATCTGGAACACGGCCATGATCTGCCCCGTGGTGAAGATGGCGAAGATGACGGCCAGGAACGGGTTGGAATACCAATGGAGTTCGTACTTGAAGAAGGCGCACGCCGCCAAGGCGATCACCGGGATGGGCACGAAAGCGGAGTTGCGCGCCAGCTTGCGGATGCGTATCAGCGCCCTGCGCGCCTGCTGGAGCGGATCTTCCGACAATCTGAAATTGGGAGTGGTGTTCATGTCAGGCTCCGGGTCTATTCATAATGGGATTCTCCACGCGCACGCGCACCGATACGCCCAGGCAGAAATTCCTGGTGTCACGGTAGGCAATGTCGAAGTGGAGGAAGGCGATGCGGAATCGGGAGGGATAAGCTTGCGGAACGCCCAGCTTGAGGGCCAGATCGGGGATATCCAACCAGAAATGGGTCGCCAGAATGTCCGAAGCGATGATAAGGCCGCCGCCCCAAGTGCCGAACAGCGCGGGCAAATCGTCCAGGCCCACCGTCTGGACGGGAACGCGGTAGGCATCCGTATCGAAGTGGAGGCCGTAGCGGACGATTCCCAAGCGCGCATCCAGGGTATGCGACAGGTTACCCTGGCGTTGCAGGGTCGGGCCGGTCCATTGGCTCACCAGCCTGCCCTGTTTGTGTTCTCGTATGGCGGCGACCGAAGCGGGGTCCAGCCAGTAATACCGCGGCAAAGGCTGGTTCGCCAAAGCCAAGGTGTACCGCAGGCCCGGCACTCCCGCGGAGACGGCCCACCACCAATATGCGTCGCCCCAGAAATCCGGTTCCTTACCGCTGCCCTGTTTGCCGCCCGCGGTGTCCGCCACGGTGAGACCCAATCGCGAGAGGCCGCCGCCGAATTGGCTGCGATGCAGTTCCAGCCCTATCGGAAAATGGCCGTAGGGTTTCTGGGTCCAGGCGAAATCGATATCCCGTTGGTACTGGGGTTTCGAGGCCTGGATGGTGCTCATCGAAGAACCGATGCCCGCCGCGAAACCGGCCGGCCACTCGGTCCATCGCAGCAAGGATGCCCGGTCCCATTTCAGCGCGCGCCATAGCAAGGGGACTTCCCGCTGTTCCGGGCCTTCCACCTCCTCCGCCCAACCCGCCTCGCCACGCTTGGACGCTTCGGCCGATAGGGCTTCCCACGCGGATCGGTCCAGCCGACCGGCTTGCGTGCCGTTGCGCAAGAGAAAAGCCGAATTGGATAACCCTCTTCCGTTGGAAAGCATGGGGCCCGAAGGGATCAGAATCTGGTACTCGCCTCCGGGCGCCGCCGAGTCCGGGAACAAGGTTTCCCACGCATGCGCGACCAAGATCGAATCCGACAACTCCAGGATGGCCGCCGGCCCATCGCTGGAACCGGGATCTTCATCGGTGGGAATTTCCGCTGCGCGGGCCGGGAGCTGCGGCTGGGCATGTGGGTCGGTGCTTTGGGCATTCCCACTTTGTGCGCCCGTGTCTTCCACAGCCGGCCCCGCAGTGCTTTGCACCGCCGGGACTGGGCTTTGCACGTCCCGCGGGGACGCAAGGCTCATCCCCATGCATAACAGCGCACACAGGGAGAGACGACGCAATAAGGTTTCGGACATTCCGAAAGGGACCTTTCCTGACCATGGGCTCCCGGAGATCGAAAAGACGGATAGCGGGTTCCCGGGTGCGGGTTGACTGGCCTATGATATTATATTCGCGATCCCGTTTTCCGCTTGAAGTCCTTCTCCCCGGTAAAACTTCGCGCGATAGTTACAGTACCGGGCGTAGCTCCTTGGCATACCATTAGCTTTGCTGGCCGAATTGCTACTTTTGTCCCGATACGAAACGGATTCCTTGATTTCCGGGATCCGCATACAAGGAGTAGGGATGAGTTCTGACCGGAATCCATGGGTTGCGGGAGTCGGTGCGGCATTGGTGGATTTGCTCGTGGAAGAGCAGGATCAATTCGTCGCCCGGATGGGATCCGCCAAAGGCGGCATGACCCTGGTGGAGTTGGACGCCATCGATTCGGCCCTGAAATCCACCCAAGCACCATTAAAAATGGTGCCTGGCGGTTCGGCCTGCAACACCATCGTCGGCATCGGCAATCTGGGCGGCAAGGCCCGCATGATCGGCCGGCTCGGTAAGGACACGCTCGGCAAGGCCTTCCTGGACGGTTTGCTCAAGGCCGGCGTCGACCACCGCATCCGCTTTTCGGATATGCCCACCGGGCGCGTTCTCTCCGTGGTCACGCCGGATGCGCAACGCACCATGTTCACCTATCTGGGAGCCTCTTCCCAATTGACCCCGGACGATGTCACCCTGGCGGATTTGGCCGATGTCGGCATGGTCCATCTCGAGGGCTACCTGCTTTTCAATCGCCCCGTGGTCGAGAAAATAATCGCGGTGGCAAAGCAGGCCAAAGCCAAAATCGTCCTGGACCTGGGCTCCTACCAAGTGGTGGAAATCTGCCGGGATTTCCTGAACGAGATCATCGGCTCCGTGGACATCGTACTCGCCAACGAGGACGAGGCCAAGGCCTATACCGGCAAGGGCGAAAGCGAATCCCTGGAGATCCTGGCCGGCAAAGTGGAAACCGCCGTGGTCAAACTCGGCAAGCACGGCGTTTTGGTGGCGCAGGGCAAAAGCCGCCACAAGGTTGAAGCGCAACTGGTCAAGGCCATCGATACCACCGGCGCGGGCGATCTCTGGGCTTCCGGATTCCTGTTCGGGTTGACCCAAGGCCTGAGCCTGGAGAATGCAGCCAGGCTGGGTTGCAAGGTAGGCAGCGAAGTGGTGCAGGTGATGGGCGCGGTCATTCCCGATGCGGGTTGGAAACGCGTCCACCAATACCGGACGGACCTGGCAGCCTCCCTCCGCTGACGGCGGTGGTCTGACGGGAACCGTCGATCCGGCCCCTCTATTTCCGTCATTTCGGGAAAAGGGGGAATCCTGACAAAATATTCGGGCCGTTACTAAATTTGGACATGGCCAAAATACTAGACGATCTCTCCCGCACGTTCTCCGAATACCTGCTCATTCCCCGGTTGACCCGGAAGGAACATGTGCCCAGGAACGTTTCCCTGGCCACGCCCGTCGCCAGCCATAAAATCGGCGAAGCCAGCCGCCTCAGCCTCAATATTCCCGTGGTCTCCGCCAGCATGCAAGCCGTGGCCGGCCCGGAAATGGGTATCGCGCTGGCCCGCCAGGGCGGCGTCGCCTTCGTGTTCTGTTCCCAATCCATCGAGTCGCAAGCCGCCATGATCGCCAAGATCAAATCGCACAAGGCCGGCTTCGTCCGCAGCGACTCCAACGTTAAGCCCAGCGCCAGCCTGCAGGAGCTACTGGACATGATGAAGAAAACCGGACACTCCACCGTGCCCGTCACGGAAGACGGCAGCAGCACCGGCAAATTCATGGGCATCATCACCGACAAGGATTTCTGGGAGTTCGAGGACGATCTGGCCTCCAAGGTACAGGGCTACATGACTCCCAAGGACAAGGTGATCCACGGCTTGGTCGGCATTACCCTCAAGGAGGCCAACCACCTCCTCTACAAGCATAAGAAGGAAGCGCTCCCGGTGCTGGAAGCGGATGGCCGCCTCGATTCACTGGTCTTCAAGAAGGATTACGTTGATCACATCAACAATCCCCTGGAGCTTCTGGACTCCCGCAAGCGCCTGGTGGCGGCGGCCGGAATCAACACTCATGATTATAAGGAACGCATCCCGGCCCTGGTGGACGCGGGCGTGGACATCCTCTCCTTCGATTCTTCGGACGGTTTTTCCGAATTCCAGAAAGAAGCTTCCTTGTGGGTCAAGGAGAAATACGGCGAGAAGGTGGTGGTGGGAGGAGGCAACGTGGTTTCCGCGGAAGGCTTCCGCTACCTGGTCGAAGAGGCCAAGCTGGACTTCGTCAAGGTCGGCATCGGCGGCGGATCCATCTGCATTACGCGCGAACAAAAAGGCATCGGGCGCGGGCAGGCTTCCGCATTGATGGAAGTGGTCGAGGAACGCAACCGTTACGCCAGGGAAAAGGGCGTGTACGTACCCATCTGTTCGGACGGGGGGCTGGCCAACGATACCCAAATCATCATCGCCATGGCCATGGGGGCGGACTTTGTGATGATGGGCCGCTATTTCGCCATGACCGACGAAAGCCCCACCCCGCGCGTGTCCATCAAGGGCCGCATCTATAAACCTTATTGGGGCGAGGGCTCCAACCGTGCGCGCAATTGGCAGCGGTACCAGGATGAAAAGGGGGCCACCCGCCTGCATTTCGAGGAGGGCGTGGACGGATATGTGCCCGTGGTCGGTTCCGTGAATGAGGTGCTGGGGTTGACGTTGGAAAAGATGCGCGCCACCATGTGCAATCTGGGATCGAAAACCCTCTCCGAGTTCACCCGGAACGCGGTACTGACCTTGGTCTCGGAGCAATCCATCGAAGAAGGCGGTACCTCGAATATCATCCAAGTCGAATCCAAATTCGACGATGATACCTAGCCGCGCCCGCATCGGGCGCGGAAGGGAAGACAGGCAATCCGGTTAGGGCGCATCAGTATTTGGAGAGGAACTCTTCTACATCCCTGGTGGTGTTCAGGATTATTTTCAGGTCCAGGGAATCATCCCGTCCTATCTTGGCGCTCCGCAGCGGGCGACCGCCGAACATGGGAATGAAATCCTGGGATAGCGCCTTTTCCAGATTGACGGCTCGGTTGTCTTGGAATTTGGGTTGCATATGGATTCCTTTCATCCATTTATTTAAGCAATCCAAGTGCCACTAGTTAACAGGCTGAACACATGCCAATCCCGGGCAATTGGGGCCGGTTGCTTCCCGGTGCCTGTGTCATTTCTGACACTTCCGGTCAAGGAGGTTGCCAAACAAAACATATGAATGAAAGAAAAACCGACAGCGCTCGGGTTGTCATCCTGGGAGGAAAGGTCGAAGTCCGAATCTAACCTTGGTAAAGAAGCCCTATGGCACCGGGGCCGATTCGGGTGAGGCGGGTCCGTTCCGGGATGCGGATGCATCAGTCGCGGCTTCGGATTCCAAAACGGCTTGAGCATCGCTGGGAGCCGGAACCGCGGATGTGGGCGATGCGGCCGCCTCCTCTATGCCGTGCTCCTTGAGTTTGCGCCACAGGGTAGAACGGGAAATGCCCAAGCGACGAGCGGCCTCGGTATGGTTCTTATGGCATATCTCCAGCGCCTTGCGGATGTAGTTTTTCTCCAACTCGGCCAGGGTCAGCAGGGAATTGGGATTGCCCGGGACGATGGAATCCTCCGCCTTCGGCAGCGCGAACATGACCGGTCCGCCTTGCGCCTTTACCAGGTATTCCGGGAGATCTTCCAGCACGATGTTTTCGCCTTCGCACAAGGCCACGGCATGTTCCACGATGTTTTCCAACTGGCGGATGTTGCCGGGATAGTCGTAGTTCATCAGCAAAGCCTCGGCGCTCTTGGCCATGCCGTTGATCTGCTTCTTGTTCTGCGCCGAATACTTCTTCACAAAGGTGCGGATTAAACCGGGGATGGAGCTGCGGCGATCGCGCAAGGGCGGCAGGGTCAAGTGGAAAATGCTGAGCCGGTAATAGAGATCCTCGCGGAAGGAGCCGTTGGCGATGGCCTTGTGCAAATCCTTGTTGGATGCGGCGATCACGCGCACGTCCACGTATTTGTTCTCGTTGTCGCCCACGCGGCGGATTTCCTTTTCCTGGAGGAAGCGCAGCAGCTTTACCTGGGTTTGCAGCGAGAGTTCACCGATCTCATCCAGGAACAATGTTCCCTTGTCGGCCATTTCAAAAAGGCCTTTCCGATCGGCGATGGAACCGGTATAGGATCCTTTGCGAGAACCGAAAAGCTCCGATTCCACCAGGGTTTCCGGAATGGCGCCGCAATTGACGGCCACGAAGCTTTCATCGCTCCGGCTGCTGAGTCGGTGCACGATGTTGGCCATGAATTCCTTGCCCGTGCCGCTCTCGCCGGAAATCAGGATGGTGCTGTTGGTGGGAGCCACCTTGGTCACAGTCTTCAGGATTTTCTTCATGGTGGGAGAGGATCCCAGCAGGTCTTCCAGGTAACGCTCCTCTAACGCGCGCACGTTTTTGCGCGTCAGGGAATGGTTAAGGGCCTTGGCCGCCAAGCTTTCCAACAGCTTTACATTGACGGGTTTGATCAGGAAGGAATGCGCCCCGCGCTGCACCGCCGACTCCGCCTTTTGGGTCTCGCGGACATTGGTCAGGATGAAAACCTCGATGCCGGGATTGTTCTCCTTGGCCAGATCGAGGATATCGAGGTTGTCGATGGTTAGGAATTCCGTGGCCAGGAACATGGCGCTGATGCCGCCCTGGGTCAGCAACTTGATGGCGTTCTGGCCGCCGCTGCTTTCCATGATTTCCGTGTTGGGGATCGACCAGTTGTCGAACACCTCTTTCTTGAGGGCCGGGTCGTTGTCGAGTATGAAAATCTTCATATCGTCGCTTTCCAAGCGGCATCCGTTCGAGCGGAAGCCGCCAGTTCCCGTTATGTGAAAAAAGTCTTCGCTTTTTGGAAGAACGACTTGGGATGATCCTGCTCCTGGACCTTTTCCAATTCCCTTAATACTTCGATTTCCCTGGCCGAGAGGTTATCCGGCGTATGCACGTGGAGCTTTACGTACTGGCTGCCGCGCTGATGGCCATTGATGTCCGGCAACCCTTTGCTTTTGAGGCGCATCAGTTTTTCGCTTTGCGTGCCGGAAGGGATCTTCAGATCCACTTCGCCGTCGATGGTCCGCACGCGGATGTCTCCGCCCAAGGCTACCGTAGTATAGGGGACTTCCACCTGGCTGTACAAATCCACTCCGCGCCGCTCGAAAAAATCGTCCTCGGCCTCCTTGATGGCCACGATCAAATCACCGCTAGGGCCGCCTTGGGGGCCCGCATGGCCTTCGCCGCGCAAAGTCAGGTAATTGGTCTCTTCCACGCCGGGAGGCACGTCGATGGAGAGCGTCACTTCTTCCTGGATGCGGCCGCCGCCGTGGCAGTTGGCGCATTTGGCTTTGATCAGGGATCCTATCCCTTGGCATTCCGGACAAGTAGTCACATTGACGATTTGCCCGAAGAAAGAACTTTGCACTTGTCGCACCTGGCCTTGCCCGGCGCAAACGTTGCAGACCTGCTTACCCGTGCCGCCTTGGCCCGCGCAGGTTCCGCATTTGTTGTAGCGCTTGAGTTTGACCTTCTTGGTCACGCCCGCCGAGACATCCGGCAATGTCACGGTCAGGGAGATCTGCAGATCCTGGCCGCGCGGAGGCCCGGATCGGCCGCGTCCGCCGCCTTGCCTACCGGTGAAATTACCGCCGAAAATATCGCCGAAGGCGCTGAATATGTCCTCGAAATTGCTGAAGCCTTCGGCTCCGCCGCCTGCGCCGCCCTGCACGCCTGCGTGGCCGAAACGATCGTATTGCGCGCGTTTCTTCTCATCGCATAAAACGCCGTAGGCTTCGGCGGCTTCCTTGAACCTCTCTTCCGCTTCCTTGTCGCCGGGATTCTTGTCCGGATGGTACTTGATGGCCAGCTTTTTGTACGATGCCTTGATGGCGCCTGTATCGGCATCCTTGGTGACGCTTAATATCTCGTAATAATCCCGCTTGCTCGCCATTTCCATTCCTTCACTGCGTTGCCACAAACCTTACGATATCATGACGGGCGAAATAATCTCCCCGCGTCCCGGAAAACAAGAAGCGAGCCGAATGGCCCGCTGCAGCCTATCGGCCCGTTTCGACATCGCCGCGGGGAAAGCCGGCCGCCCACGCGGGCAAGCCGCTCGCGACGATGATTATTACTCCACGACTTCGAAATCGGCGTCCACGGCACTGTCGTCCTTGCCCTTGGCGCCCTTACCTTGGGCTCCGGCATCGGCTCCCGGGTTGGCGCCAGGCGCGCCCTGGGCCCCGGAGGCCTGGGCGTTCTCGGCGGCGGCCTTGTACATGGCTTCCGACAGCTTATGGGAGGCTTCTTCCACCTTCTTGATGGCGGCTTGCACCTCTTCCAGGTTCTCCGAGCCCTGCACCTTTTTCAGGTCGGCCACGGCGGTTTCCACGGCGGACTTGTCTTCCGCCGAGATCTTGTCGCCATGCTCCTTGATGAGCTTCTCGGTGCTGTAGATCATGTGCTCGGCTTGGTTCTTGACCTCCGCCTTTTCCTTTTCCTTCTTATCGGTCTCGGCGTTGGCTTCGGCTTCCTTCACCATGCGCTGGATCTCATCGTCCGAAAGGCCGGAAGAGGCTTCGATCTTGATCTTCTGCTCCTTGCCGGTGGCCTTGTCCTTGGCGGTAACATGCACGATACCGTTGGCGTCGATGTCGAAGGTGACCTCGATCTGGGGCATTCCGCGGGGCGCCGGCGGGATGCCGGTCAGCTCGAAGCGGCCCAGGGTGCGGTTGTGGCGCGCCATTTCCCGTTCGCCCTGGAGCACGTGGATGGATACCGCGGGCTGGTTGTCCTCGGCGGTGGAGAACACCTGGCTCTTGCGGGAAGGGATGGTGGTATTGCGTTCGATGAGCTTGGTCATGACGCTTCCCAGGGTCTCGATGCCCAAGGAAAGCGGGGTCACGTCCAAGAGCAGCACGTCCTTGACGGCGCTGTCGCCGGCCAAAACGCCCGCCTGCACGGCGGCACCCACGGCCACCACTTCATCGGGGTTCACCCCCTTATGCGGTTCCTTGCCGAAGAATTCCTTCACCTTGTCCTGGATAGCGGGGATACGGGTGGAACCGCCCACCAGGATCACCTCGTCGATGTCTTCCTTCTTCTTGCCCGCGTCCTTCAGGGCTTGGGCGCAAGGCTCGATGCTCTTGTCGACCAGGGCCTGGGTCAGCTGGTTGAACTTGGCGCGCGAGAGCGTCAGGTCCAGATGCTTGGGACCGGAGGCGTCCGCGGTGATGAACGGCAGGTTGATGGTGGTGCTGGCGCTGCCGGACAAATCGATCTTGGCCTTCTCGGCCGCTTCCTTCAGGCGCTGTAAGGCCATCTTGTCGCTGCGCAGGTCGATGGCGTTGTCCTTCTTGAACTCGGCCGCGATCCAGTCGATGATGACCTGGTCGAAATCGTCGCCGCCCAGGTGGGTGTCGCCGTTGGTCGACTTCACTTCGAACACGCCGTCGCCGATCTCCAGGATGGAGATATCGAAAGTACCGCCGCCCAAGTCGTACACGGCGATGGTCTCGTTCTTCTTCTTGTCCAACCCGTAGGCAAGCGCCGCGGCGGTGGGTTCGTTCACGATGCGGAGCACTTCCAGGCCCGCGATCTTGCCCGCGTCCTTGGTGGCCTGGCGTTGCGCATCGTTGAAATAAGCGGGCACGGTGACAACGGCTTGCGTCACGGCTTCGCCCAGGTAATCCTCTGCGATCTTCTTCATGGCCTGCAGCACCATGGCGGAGACTTCCGGGGGCGTGAATTTCTTGCCGTCGATTTCCACGGCCACGGGTTCGGCGGCAGCGCCGACCACCTTGTAGGGAACGCGCGAGCGTTCCGCGCCCACTTCATTGCCCACGCGGCCCATGAAGCGCTTGATGGAATACACGGTGCGTTCCGCGTTGGTGATGGCCTGGCGCTTGGCCACATGGCCCACCAGGCGTTCACCGGATTTGGTGAAAGCCACGATGGACGGGGTGGTGCGATGGCCCTCCGCGTTCGGGATCACGGTAGGCTTGCCGCCCTCCATGACCGCTACGCAGGAGTTGGTGGTGCCTAAGTCGATTCCGATGATCTTACCCATGATATTGCCCTTTCAAAAACTTTTTTGCGGCCGGCCCGTTTAAGGCTTGCCCGTAGATACGATGACTTTCGCGTGCTTGAGGATCTTATCCTTGGCCTTGTAACCCTTCATTAAAACCTGGCTCACGTGGTTTTCCGCGACCGTGTCGCTAGGCTGCTGCATCAGCGCGTCATGCAGGTTGGGGTCGAACTCCGCGCCGGCGGGATCGATTTCCGTGAGGCCTTCGTCCGCGAGCAGATTCTTGAACTTGTTGAAGATTAGGCGCATGCCTTTTTCCACGTCTTCCAGCTTATCGGATTTGTGCTTGGGATCGAAAGCCAGGTTGAAATCGTCCAGCACGTCCGTCAGCTTGGCCAAAAGCTTGGCGTTGGCGGACCCGATCAGCTCGAAATTCTCCTTAACGGTGCGGCGCCGGAAATTCTCGAACTCGGCCAGCAAACGCAGGTGCTTGTCTTTGGTGTCCTGTAGCTCTTCCGCCAACTTGGCGTACTCCTTGCCGTTTTCCCGTTCCGAGCTTTCGGCATTGCCGCCGCCCTCATCGGTGCCGGTGGATTGATTCTGGGTATTCTGGTTTTCCACGTCTGATTCCTCGGATGCCGTAAAGCCTTGTGTTTCTGACATAATCTTCGTCCGCTTACTTTCCGGTGTCGGCTTTGTTCCGGCCATCTTTGCGGTTCAAGGCCTTGGCGGTGTGATCGACAATGGAAATGAGCTTGGAATAAGGCATGCGTTTGGGGCCGATCACGCCGATAATCCCGTGCGCGCCGCCCAAGCTGAAAGCCGAGGTGACGATAGAAACCGACCGCAGCTTTTGCCCTTCCTGATGCTCATCTCCGATAGTGACATGGACCCCTTCTTTTTCATGTCTCTGGCGCAAGAAATGTACCAGAGCCATCTTGGAGTCCAAAAGGTCTAGAATAGACTCCATATCCTCTAATTTCTCGAAGTCTACCCTGGAAAATATGTTTTTCGTTCCAGATATCTGCACTTCATCATGCTTCTGTGCCTTAAAGAGTTTCGAAATGGAACGATCGAAGAAGCTGAACGCTTTTTGCTCCTCCTCAGAGGCGGAACTTTCTTTCGGATTCCGAAGCAAACTGTTCAAAAATGAAACGGGTTTGCCCTGCATGCGCTCGCTTATACGTCGAGCAATGGATTCAAGGCGGTATATAGATGTGTCGATTCCGGAATCCACCAAGGTGGTCCGGAATACCGTTTCCGAAACGGAAAGGACGATCATAACCCGGTTCTGATCCAAGGGGACCAGGGAAAGGTTTTTGAAAAGAGATTCTTCTACCGAAGGGGATACGGCCACGCCTAATTGTTGGGTCAAACGTCCCAGGACGCCGGCGGTATGCGCCATCAGCTCCTGCTCCTCGTCGCTCGCCTCGATTTCCGTTTCGATTGATTGGCGTTGTTCCGCGCTTAAGGGTTCCGCCTGCATCAATTCGTTCACATAGGTGCGATAACCGCGATCGGTCGGGGTGCGGCCCGCGGAGGTATGCGGCTGTTCCACGAACCCCATGTCTTCCAGTTCCGCCATGGTGTTGCGGATGGTGGCGCTGCTGGCCTGGAGCAATGGATTCACGCTCAAAACCTTGGAGGATACCGGCTCCGCCTTGACGATATAGTGATCGACGATGGCGGTCAAGACCTGCTTCTGCCTGGGGTTCAAGGGTATGTCCACTATCCGGATCCCGGGGGAAAAGATGCGTTCTGATCAGGAAAAAAACGGGCTGCTTTAACCAAAAAATCCCCTGGCGCCTTGGAAGCGCCAGGGGACGGATTATCGAGGCTTATGATTTCCCGCATACGAGGATGCGGGAAGGTCCCGGCGGAACCGGGCCCCGGGAATTACATCATCCCGTCCATGCCGCCCATGCCGCCCATTCCTCCCATGCCGCCGCCCATGCCGCCGCCGCCGGAAGACTTCTCTTCCTTCTTCTCGGCGATGAGGCAATCGGTGGTCAAAAGCAGGCCCGCGATCGAAGCCGCATTGCGCAGTGCGGTCGTGGTCACCTTGGCCGGGTCGATGACGCCGGCGGCGATGAGGTTCTGGAAGACGCCGGTACGGGCGTTGTATCCGAAGTCATCCTTGCCTTCCTTGACCTTGTTCGCCACCACGGACGGCTCTTCGCCGGCGTTGAGGGCGATCTGGCGCAGGGGCTCTTCGATGGCGCGGCGCACGATGGCGACGCCGATGGCCTGGTCGCCGGTCAGCTTGAGGCCGTCCAGCACCTTGCCGGCGCGGATGAGGGCAACGCCGCCGCCGGCCACTACGCCGGATTCTACGGCGGCGCGGGTGGCATGCAAGGCATCGTCCACGCGATCCTTCTTCTCCTTCATGGCGGTCTCGGTGGCTGCGCCCACTTCGATCACGGCCACGCCGCCGGCCAACTTGGCAAGGCGCTCCTGGAGCTTTTCCTTGTCGTAGTCGGAGGTGGTCTCTTCGATCTGGCGGCGGATCTGGGCCACGCGGGCCTTGATGTCCGGAGCCTTGCCGGCGCCGTCGACGATGGTGGTGTTGTCCTTGTCGATCTTGATGGACTTGGCGTTGCCGAGATCATCGAAGGTGGTATTCTCCAGCTTGAGGCCGGTCTCTTCGGAAATCACGCGCCCGCCGGTGAGGATGGCGATGTCTTCCAGCATGGCCTTGCGGCGATCGCCGAAGCCCGGGGCCTTGACGGCCGCGACCTTGAGGGTGCCGCGCAGCTTGTTGACCACCAGGGTGGCCAGCGCTTCGCCATCAACGTCTTCGGCGATGATGAGCAGGGGCTTGCCGCTCTGGGCCACCTTCTCGAGGATGGGCAGCAGGTCCTTCATGGAGCTGACCTTCTTATCGTAGATGAGGATCGCCGCATTCTCCAGCACCGCTTCCATGGAATCCGGGTTGGTGACGAAGTAAGGCGAAACGTAGCCGCGGTCGAAGAGCATACCTTCGGTGATGCGCAGGTTGGTTTCGGCGGACTTGGCTTCCTCGATCTGGATGACGCCGTCCTTGCCGACCTTTGCCATCGCTTCTGCGATCCAGTTGCCGATCTCGATCTCGTTGTTGGCGGAGATGGCGGCGACCTTGGCCCATTCTTCCTTGGTGGTGACGGGCTTGGCGGCCTTGTTGACTTCGGCGATCACGGCTTCCGCCGCTATGTCGATGCCGCGCTTCAACTCGATGGGCGAAGCTCCGGCGATGACGTTCTTGAGGCCTTCGGTCACGATGGCCTGGGCAAGGACGGTAGCGGTGGTGGTGCCGTCGCCGGCGATGTCGGAAGTCTTGGAGGCGACTTCCTTCACCAACTGCGCGCCCATGTTCTCGAACGGGTCTTCCAGCTCGATTTCCTTGGCGACGGACACGCCGTCCTTGGTGCTGGTGGGGGAGCCGAAGCTCTTGGCGAGCACCACATTGCGGCCCTTGGGGCCCAGGGTGATCTTGACTGCGTTGGCCAGCTTATCCACGCCTTTTTTGAGGGCGGCGCGGGCGGCGGTGTCGAATACTAATTGCTTTGCCATGTTTGATTTCCTTTGTTCAAGTTGAACTGTTCATTAAAAAATCGATCGGATCCATCGGATCCGGGGATCCGAAAACTTCATTGGCAACTCCCCGGAACCGCTTTGCGATTCTGAAAGAAACCGCGAAGCGGTTTCAGATGACGGCGAGTACATCGCTTTCGCGCATAATCAGGTACTCTTTGCCTTCCACGGAGACTTCCGTGCCGGAGTACTTGCCGTACAGGACGGTGTCGCCCACTTTGACTTCCATTTTGATGAGGGTTCCGGCATCCGAAGCCTTGCCCGGACCCGCGGCCACGATGCGGCCCTTCTGGGGCTTTTCTTTGGCGGTGTCCGGAACATACAGGCCGCCGGCGGTTTTCTCCGCGGCTTCCAGGGCTTCTACTAGGACTCGATCGGCTAGAGGCTTCACGTTCATGGTTCTCTCCTTGATGAATTGATGATTGATTGACTAACGGAAAAGTTGGTTTTTAGCAGTCGCTCAACCCGAGTGCTAAGTTTGGGCGATAATATAGAGGCTTTTTTCAATGAATTCAAGATTCTCCGCGAAAAGATGTGAGATTTATAGTGGAATGGTTTCATTCTGAAACGCCGATTTGGAAATCATCAAAAAAACCTAGGCGAACTCATGAAAGCATTTCAACTTATTTTTCACCCGATGTTGCTTCGCGCTTTTTCCGTCCGCAGGAAATCCCTACTCGTCCTTCTCTTCGCTCTCAATCTTTTGATCGGCGCTTTGGAAGGCGCATTCATCCTGATCGCCAAGTCAGCCATGCTGGGGAAGGGCTGGCATGGTTGGGCCGGGCCTTTGTCGGTTATGGCTGGGGTGGTCACGTTGCGTACGCTGGCCCAGTTCCTATCCACGCGCCTGGAGTTGCGAGCCTTGTTTGCCTGGCTGGGGACTCTCCGTGGAAGCCTTTTGGATCTGGTGGCCGAACGGGCCTTTCCGGCCTATCGCGAGCCCTGGCGTAACACCCTTGTGACCGTGCTTGGGAACCGCATGGAAGATTTGGGACAAGGGATCGGCGCCGGCTTCCGCTGCATGGCCGCGCTGGCCAACACCTTGGTCTTGGCTCCGCTGTTGTTCCTGTTCTCCTGGAGGCTGGCCGCCTGCGCATTGGCATTGGCTGTTCCCGCCTTGCTGGCCAGCCGCTTGCGCGCGGGGATGCTGGCTTCCTCGGGCGGGCGCTGGAGCACATCCAAGGCGGAAGTTTCCCTGGCGCTGGAACGCTTCGCGGAGGGCCTGGAATCCGCGGCCGGGAACGGGAGGCTGGCGGAGGTTTCGGGTTCGCTGGGGCATGGGATGACCCGGTATTCCTTGCGAACGCATGCGTGGGAAACGGCCAAGGCGGTTTTCCCGCCCGCGCTGGAATGGTTTTTCTTTCTGGCTCTGGCCGCGCTGGCTTGGGCCGCCGGGGGGCGGGGCGCCGCCGGGAATGGGATACTGCTGATGCCGTTCGGGGCGCTGGTGCTGCTGCTGTACCGGCCCATCCGGGAATGGGCGCGCAATTATCCCATCTATCTGCTGGGAGCCGGTTCCTGGGATTCCTTTCGTAACCTGCAAGCTACCCTGGAGGCTTTCCCCATGCGGGCGCCCCGCCCGGCTTCCGGGAACGGGTATATCGTGCTGGATTCGCTTCGCTTCGGGTATCATGGCGGCGGGGGCGTTCCCGTATTGGCCGGGCTGGACGGTGAAATCGACCCTGGCGGGCTCACCTGGATTTCCGGCCGCAACGGCGCAGGCAAATCCACCTTGCTGAAGCTCTTGGCGGGCATCGAGACGCCGGACTCCGGCCGCATTCTGGTGCCCGCGGATTGGGGCGGCGCGGCGGTCGCCTACCTTCCGCAAAAGGTGTTTCTGGATCCGGATTGGGAAAGCTGGGCGGCCGCCTTTGCCGGAGAGCACCCGGAAGACTGGGCGGTGCTGGATGGGATTTTGGGACTGGAACGGATCCTCGCCAAGCCCGCGAGCCCGCATGGCGTATCGGGCGGTGAGCGTCAGCGTTTGTGCCTGGCGCGCGCTTTCGCTTCCTCCGCACCATACCTGCTGGTCGATGAACCCACCACTTGGCTGACCGCGTCCGATCGCGAGCGGATACTGGGGGACTTGCTGGAATTCTGGCGGCGGCCCATTCCCGGGAAAAAAACCCGCGGGGCGGCGCTGGTTTCCCACGAGCCTTTCCTGGGGGAATTCTGTTCGCGGACATTGCGGCTGGAAGCGGAAACCTTGGAAGCGACGACGTGAGGTCCGCGGAGGAAATGGGAAGCCGGGGCACGCGTTTGGCGGAAAGGCAATTCGCCTGGCGCGGTTGGATCCTGGCCATCCTGTTCGCGGCGCTGGCCTGGGCCCGCTGGCGCTCCGATCAACCCATCGCTCCGGCCGGGTTGGCCGTGGTGGCTGCGGGAGCCTGGTTCCGCTTCCATGCCGGCCGGTTCATCCCCGGGCACAGCAACCTGAGCCGGCTGGCGGGAAGCGCTCTCGCCTTGGGAGGGCCCTATCGTTTCAGCCGGCATCCGCTTTATCTTTCCAACCTGATAGGCGTGGCCGGATTGATCCTTTTCGCGAACTGCCTCCCGCTCTGGGCCGCCGCGCTGTTGTTCGCGTTCGCGTTCGCGCACCATGACGCTCTGGCCCGCACGGAAGAGCGATACCTGGCCGCTACCTGGGGCGAGGCGTACCTGGGTTACTTGCGGGTTACCCCGATGTGGTTGGGGAAGCCGCGCCATTCCGGAGGGCCTGCATCGGCTCCGGCAGGGCAGTTCCGCCCGGCGGGATGGGCGCAGACCTGGAAACGTCAAGGAGCCAACCTGGCGAACTGCGCCGCGGGCGCGCTGGTCCTGTGGCTGCTGGCGATTGTCCCGCGATGAGGCTTTTCCTCCTGGCGGCCTATCGATACGGCTGGCGGTTGCTCCTGCCGCCGGTGAGGTTGCTGGCCGGTTTGGATGGACTCTTGAGGGTTTCCCTGGGCCGGGGGATCCTTCCCCGTAACTGGCGGGTTACTGAGCGGTTCGCGGAAGGAGGGTCCGGGACTGAAGCCGCCCCGGCGCTTTGGCTGCATTGCGCGTCCCTGGGGGAAGCCAAAGGCATGTGGGCATTCGCTCTTTCCCTGGTTGAAGCGGAGAGCCTGGTCCTCACGGCCACCACGGCTACCGGGACGGACTTCCTGGAAAAACAATGCCGCTCGTTCGCGACAAGGGAAGGACCCTACCCGCGGAGGATGCGGGCTTGCATGGCACCTTTGGATCACCCCGCCGTGGTGTCGCGATTCCTTGAGCGCTACCGCGTGCGTGGCTTATGCCTGTACGAGATGGAGTTGTGGCCGCATTACCTTTCCGCCTGCAGCGCGCGGGGCCTGAAGATCGTACTGGTCTCCGCGCGTATTACAGCCAAGGCGGCCGCGCGGTATCGGCGTTTCGGATCAATAGGAGCAAGGCTGTTGGACGAGTTGGCCTGGATCCAGACGCAAACGGAATCCGATGGTGAACGTTTCCGCGCGCTGACCAAGGTGGACGTTCTCACCGGATTCGACTTCAAGGCGGCCCATTACCTGGACGCCGCCTTAACGGAAACGGGTGCGCATCCCCGGTTCCGATCATCATCCCCGTCGTTTCCGCCGCCTTTGCCGATTGCGCAACGCTTCGCCTTCGTTTCCCTGCACTTATCCGAACTCCATCTCTTGCTGCCCGGGCTCGTTTTGCTCGGACAACGTTTCGGCCTCATGGTTTTCCCGCGGCACATGTCCCAGGTCCGGGCTTTCCGCCGCTTATTGGAACCGCTGGGATTCGCAGACCACAGCCGCGATCCGAACGCACGCCATCTCTTGGTGGATTCCTTGGGTCTGGTGGGCCCGCTCCTGCGGCAATGCCATTCCGCCTTCGTGGGCGGAAGCTTCGTCCGGGCCGGTTGCCATAATCTTTGGGAGCCCGTGGCAGCCGGGGCGAAGATCTACCTAGGACCCAACCTGGAAAACCAGGAGGCATGGGCCGGGCTTCTGCGGGATCGCGGGATAGCGGAAGTTTTGGGCGATCCCATCCGGATAGGAACCTGCGGACTGCCGGGACCGGAGATCCGGATCGCTTGCGCCGCCCTGTTGGAAGACTTCCAAGGCCGCCTGGATTCGGCCCTGGCGGACGGCGGACGGATGATATTTGTTACTTTCTACCCGAATGTTAAGGCCGGGACGGTCGCGGGAGTTTGATGCTTGCAGAAGGCTCGCACAAGGCTTGTATAGAGCTCGCGCATTCCGGGAAGACAAGGGAACAAAGGTGAAAATTTATCTGGCATCCCCGCGTGGTTTTTGCGCCGGGGTGCAAAGGGCCATCAGCATCGTCGAAAAAGCCATTGAGCGGTTCGGCGCTCCCGTGTACGTCCGGCATGAAATCGTCCACAACCAGGCCGTTGTGTCAAGGCTGAAGGAAAAGGGAGCCGTGTTCGTCGAAGAGCTGGAAGAAGTACCGGTCAATTCGGTAGCCATCTTTTCCGCGCACGGAGTTCCCACCGCCGTATATACGGAGGCGGACAGCCGCAAGCTGCTTACCATCGACGCAACCTGCCCGCTCGTCAAGCGCGTGCATTCCGCGGTCAAGCGCCATAACAAAAACGCATTGCAGATCATCCTCATCGGCCATGCCGGGCATCCGGAAGTGGTGGGCACCATGGGCCAGCTTCCCGACGGACAGATGATCCTGGTAGAGCGCCCGGACGATGTCTGGAAGCTCCAGAAGGTGAATGAGGAAGGCCTCGCCTATACCACGCAGACCACCCTCTCCATCGAGGAGACCAAGGATATCATCCAGGCCCTCAAGCAGCGGTTTCCGCTCATCAAGGGTCCGGAAAAAGGCGACCTTTGCTATGCGACCACCAACCGCCAGCAAGCGGTGACGGATATGGCCAAGCTGGTGGACATCCTCATCGTGATCGGTTCAGCCAACAGTTCCAATTCCAACCGCCTGCGGGAGCTGGGACAACGCATGGGCAAGCCCTCCTACCTTATCGACGGTCCGGCGGACATGCGACGGGAATGGCTGGAGCAAGTGGAGAACGTTGGCATCTCTTCCGGGGCCTCGGCGCCTGAGGATCTGGTGCAAGACGTGGTCAAATGGATCCAAGGAGAGTTCCCGGGCACCACTGCGGAGGACTACGTGATCCTGGAAGAGAACGTCCACTTCTCCCTCCCGGAAATCCTCAACTCGGTCCCGTGAAGGCGGCCCTCCGCCTTTCAGCCTAAAGCCGCGCATACGGTCACGCCCCCATGAAGAAAATCGCATTTTTCCTGAGCGGCCACGGCTTCGGTCATGCAGTCCGCAATGCCGCCCTCATCGAAGCCCTGCCGGGCGAGGTGGAGGTGGACGTCTATACTTCCATCCCGGCCGATTTCTTCCGGGACGAAATCCATCGCCAGTGCCGCGTCATCCCTTGCGAGATCGATTGCGGCTGCCTGCAAACCGATACCGTGGAGGTGGACGTGGAGGCGACGCTGGCGCGCTACGCGGAACTGGACGCGGGCCGCGACAAGGCCATCGCCCATTACTCGCCCTGGCTGCGCGAAAGCGGGGCCGAACTCGTTATCGGCGATACGCCGCCTCTGGCTTTCCCCATCGCCAAGGCCGCCGGCGTGCCGGCCTGGAGCCTGTGTAATTTCACCTGGCTGGACATCTATGCCGCTTACGTGGCGAAACATCCGCGTTACCTGGGGATGCTGGCGCGCATGCGCGCCGATTATGCCATGGCCGAGAGGCATATCCGCATCTATCCGCATATGACAGGGAACGCTTCCTGGCCGGTGGAGGCCGCGGGAATGTTGAGCCGGCCCGGCCAGTCCCGGCGCCGGGACTTCGCGGACAGGTTCGGGCTGGATGCCCGCAAGAAATGGTGCCTCATCTATATCGGAAGTTTCGGTTTGGAGGGCGTGGACTGGGCGCGCCTGGCCGAGTTCGGCGATTGGGAGTTCATGGGCCTATATCCCTTGCGAGGGGCGCCCAACAATTATCGCTATCTCAAGAAGGATTTATCCTTCCGCTATGCGGATCTGAATGCCTCCTGCGATCTGGTGTTGGGAAAGCTGGGCTATGGCCTGGTGGTGGAATGCCTAGTGCAAGGTAAGCCCGTGCTCTTTATGGGCCGGCGGGATTTCGACGAGTTCCAATTGCTGAAAGCCGTGCTGGAGCAGCGGGAACAGGGCCGGGAAGTTCCCCTGGCAAAACTCCTGCGCCTGGACATTGGCGAAGAGATGGATGCCCTCACAGCCAAGCCTTATCGGCCCGTACCCGCCACCGGTGTAGCGGAGATCCTACGAAAAATGGGGTTTTGACGGGGAGCGGGTGGGTCTCGAGCCTTTCACGAGGGAGAAAAGTCCGCGCTGCTGGCATTTCCAACCGGTTTTATTATATTTTCCCGCCTAAGTTTTACCGTTTAAGACGAGGTTTTCATGAGCCGCATTTGTGAAGTCACTGGCAAGAGAAGGCAAAAGGGCAACCAGGTTTCCCATGCCATGAACCATACCCGGAAGTTTTTCCAGCCCAACCTGCACAAGAAGCGTTTCTGGATCCCGGAAGAAAAGCGCTGGGTCACTCTGAAAGTCAGCGGGGCCGGTCTCCGCTTCATCGCCAAGAACGGCATCGTAGCCGCTCTGAAGCAGGTGTCGGAGCTGCAAAAAGCCGATTGATATCCCGGTCCCTTTTACAGGGAAGCAGGGAAGCCGAAAAACTGGGAAAGTCCAATTGAAAAGCCGGTCCGCAAGGGTCGGTTTTTTTTCGTGCTTGCTTCCCGAGTATAATGTGCCGGGATCCCCATTGGGATCAGGCCGCTTGGGTGTGCGGGGCTTTGGAAGGCTTGAGCAGGGACCCAACCAGCAAGAGTGCCGTGCCCACCGTGATCATCGAGTCGGCCAGATTGAAGATGGGAAAGCTCCAGATCCCCTGCCAATGCACATGCACGAAATCGACGACGTATCCGTGCGCTAACCTGTCCTGGAGATTGCCGAGGGCGCCCGCCAGGATCAGGGAGAGCGGGAATAGTTGCATCAAGCCTTGGTGCCGCAGTTTCCAGATCAAGATCATCAGTGCGATAAGCGCGAAACCGGTCAAGGCCAGGATCAGGGGCGTGCGAGTTTTGTCCGGTAGGGTGTGGAACATGCTGAAAGCGATGGCGCGGTTTTCCGCGTAGCGGAACTCCAGGAGCTTGGGAACCAGGGTCAGCGCGGGCTTGTCGCGGAACTCCAGCCGGGCCCACCTCTTGGACGCTTGATCCGCCCGGCAACCGGCAAGCAACAAAGTCAATAGCAGCAGCCAGTGCAGGCCGATATGGAAGGCGGAGCGGTTATGCGGAAATGGTTCCATGATGGCAATAATATAGCGACCCATCGGCAATGGGGCCAGGGGAGAGGGGGAAGTGAGGCGGAAACCGGCTCCATGAGGATTTCAGTCCTCGGCGGAGGTGGTGACTTTCGCTTCCCGAACCCCTTGATTCAGCAGTTCCGGCCAAGGTGAACGGGGAGCGGACAGTCGCGCGGATTTCTTGAAGAGTTCCAAGGCCATTTGCTGGTTCCCATCCTCTTCCGCGAACTTGGCGGACCACAGCATGGCCAAGTAATCGTGGGGGTTGCGGTTCAGCAGGAACTCCAGGATGGACGCCGCCATATCCTTGGAGCCTTCCATCCGGTACGCGCGGGCGCGGTTGATATACACCTCATCCGATTGGGCCCCCAAATCGATAGCGCTTTGGAGCGCGGTACTGGCCGTCTCCAAATCCGGAATCATGGCCAAAGCGTTACCCAGGTTTTCCCATATTTTGGCGTCCTTGGGATGATAATGGGCCAAGCGGCGATAGTGCGCGGCCGCTTCCTTGTATTCGCGCGCGGCCTGGGCGGCCGGGGCCAGGAATGCATTGGCCTCTTCGTTCGCCGGATCCACGCGATACATGGCGCGGTAAGCGTCGCCCATTTCCTTTTTCGCATCCAGTTTTTTGGAAACCCGCAGGAGTTCCCCTGCGGCTTCGCCCGATAGGCTGTCCGCGGACAGCGCGGCTTCGTAGGCGGAAAGGGCTTCTTTCAGTTGCTGCTTTTCCACCAAGCATTCGCCCAAGCGGTTCCATGCCTCGGCTCTGATCTGGGGCGACAGGGAAGCGGGCTGAGAATGGAGTCCCATGGCCAGCACGCGGATAGCCTTATCCAGCTTTCCGTCCCGGGCCTGTTGTGACCCCAGCAGAAGGGCCGCTTCCGACCAGGCGTCCCCGGCGGGCAAGGAAGTGCGGCTGCCCAACAATTCATCATACATGCCCATGGCCTTGGCGTTCTGGCCTTGGGCGGAGGCCAAGCCGGCCATGCGGAGTTTTTCCTCATCTCCCGCCCACCCCTTGACGGCCAGGGTTTCCAGGACTTCTTCTTCCTTGGCATCGAAATGCAGTTCACGGTACATGCGGGCCACGGCGCGCAAGGATTCCCCGTCTCCGCTGCGGGCATAATGGGATTCATATTCGGCGGCCGCGCTTTCAAAGTTCTTGAGCTCCGCGAGGCAATCCCCGCGCAGGCGCATAGCGTCCGGGAAGGCTTCCCTGGCGACCAGGAACTGTTCTGCGGCATGCGGATAGTCCTTGGCGGAGTAATAGATCCGTCCCAAGAGCATGGAGGCTTCCGGATTGGAGGCATGCTGCGCGATGGCGGCCAGCACTTCCTTGGCTTCTTCCCCGCGGCCCGCGTCCAGCATGGCCTTGGCGGCGTTGAGGGCCATGGGGGCGTCTTCCGGCGCCTCCATCACCAGGCGTTTGGCATAGCCGGATGCTTTGGGAAAATCCTTCAGGCGCATGGCGATTTGCACCATGGAACGGGCGGCCTCGCGATCGAACCCCGTGACTAGGTATTTGTCGCCGATGATGGAGGCCAACATGAGGGAGGCGGGATCGCCGCAAACGGTCAAATCCAGGAACGCATCACGGCGGCCTTCCAGTTCCTTAGGCGCTATGGTCGAGAGCTGGTTCCAGGCGCGGCAGGCGTTGGGCTTATCGCCGAGGAGGCTGAAACCGCGCGCCACCTGCAAAGCCAGCCGCATGGAGGCGCCTTCCTTCTCATACTTCTCCCGGAGCATTGAAAAATGCCTCAGGATCAGGGTATCGCCTTCCACGGCGTCCGGCAAGCGCGCCAGATAAGTGGGATTGCCGGGGGATGCCCCTAAAGCTTTCTCCAGGTGGGCATAAGCGGCTTTCTTATCCTGGGCTTGCAGCAGGAGGACGGCGAGCTTGAAGTGCATGGGCGCGGATGCGCTGTCAAACCGCAAGGCTTTTTCCAAAAGTGTTTTCAAGGCAGCCGCGCCTTCTGAGCCGGCGCTTTCAAGATGGGCCACAGCGCGATTTCGCGCCGCGGAATCGGCCGGATCCAGGAGCCATGCGTCCGACCAAGCTTGGGCGGCTTCCAATTTCAGTCCCAGGATTTCCTCGGTCTCCGCCAAGCGCACGCTCAGGCTTTTGGCTTCCGGATGCGCCGCCCGGGCTTGCTGGTACAGGGTTGCAGCGTCCTTGGCTTTTCCTTGGGATACCAGCAGGGAGCCCACGCGCAAGGCGGTCTGAGGATTCTTGACGATGATATCCGCATGCTTCCAATAGATGCCCGCGGCTTCCGGATATTGAAGTTGTTCTTCCAGGCAAGCCGCCAACTGCAAATCCACCTGGGCATCCCCGGGCTTGATTTCCAGATAGCGCTTGAACATGGCGATGGCGAAAGGGTCGCTCTGTTTAGCCATGCGGGCGGATTTCAGGAACCAACCGGCGGCTTCGTAACGGTCCCCGTTGCTCAGCAAGCCTTCCGCCATCAGTCCCATAGCCAAAGAGCTGGGATGGGACAGGCTCTTGAAGCAGGGCATAGCCAAATGCTCATCGCCGCGATCCCAATGCAGAATACCCTCGGCTTCGCTCAGGCGTTCGTCCTTTTCACCCCACTTCTGCCGTTCCTGGATGCGGGCCAGCAAGGCCGAAGTATCGATACCGGCATAGTTGTGGGACAGGACGGGTTTGATGTCCAGGAGCAAAGCCTCGGCGGACCGGGTTGCATCCTCCGCCACCACAGGCGCGATTTCGCCTAAAGCCGCGGACGCCATCAGGAGGCTGATGAGCAAAACGGTCCTGAGGAGCTTACCGCGGCGGTTGCGGATTGTCATCTCTATTCCTTTTAGCAAAGAGCACGCCCTTCTTCGGACTGGGTCTTGCTTTACCTGGGTAGGTGGAGTAAAACTAAATAAATATTTTTTTTCTCAGGCTAAAATGAGATCTAGGCGGTATATTTGCAAATTTGCGCTTTGTCTACACACCAATTCCCCCAATTCCTTACCTTTTCCGGCCGATTGCCAGGCAAAGCGATTCATCCCGCCTTTGGGAAACGATGGCATAGCGAAAGCTTAGACGCTGATTTGCCCGCTTGTGTAACGTCTTGGCAAACAAATCCCGGGGGAAGTGCCGGGCGGGAGCGGCAGGTGGGATGCGGAGCGGAAAGGATTCGGATCCCGTCAGGCGAACTGGACAAAGCTCAAGGGCGCGCCGTGCACGCTCTCGAAGGATTTGACCGCTTGGTCCATGGCCAGATCCTTGTCCTGGTAACGTTTACGCAGGCAGGCGCACATGACTTCCTTGAGGATATGGCAATCGTAGGTGGCGCGATGGAGTTCGCCCTTGCTGAGGGCAATGCCCGTTTGATCGCCGAGCTTACGCGCGATTTCGCTGAGCTTGTGGGAAGCGTATTCCGGCATGATTTTACGGATGAACTTCAGGCTGTCGATGATGGGATGTTGCGGCATCACCAGGCCTTGTTTGCGGATGGCCTTGCCCAGGAAGGCGGCATCGAAAGATGCGTTATGGGCGACCAGGATGGAACTGAGACCGCAGAAACGGAGAAAAGCGGTGAGCACGGGTTTCAGCTCCGGGGCATTTTCCACCATTTGATTGGTGATGTTGTTGACGCGGGTAGCGTCCTCGGGAATCAGCTTTCCCGGCTTTACCAAGCTGCTGTATTGCGACAGCTCCCGCGTCACAAGTTTCCCGTCCCTTTTTTCAAAGGTGAATTTGATGCCGGCGATTTCGATGAGTTCCTCTTTATCGGGATCGAGGCCGGTGGTTTCCACGTCGAAAGCGACCATGGTGACGAAAGGGAGCAAGGCGACCTCCGGGGGAAAGGCTGGGAATATAAAAAAAGGCGGGGAAAGGGCGCTCCGGCGATGGCGTTAAGGCACGGTGGCTAGGATTTCGCGGTCGCCAAGTCCTCGGCGGATCGCGCGCTATTTTCGGCGTCCGCCATCGCTTTCTGCAACTCTTCCGTTGTGGATGGAAAGACCGGCGGACCGATATGGATCACCACTTTGGCGAAGGGCAAGGGAATCACGCTGCGATCCCAGGATTTCAACCGGAAGGCGGGCGCCGCTTCCGCCCACACGGGTATCACCGGCGCTCCCGCGCTCCGGGCCAACCAAAGGGAACCCGCTTTGACCGCCCGCCGGGGTCCTCGCGGCCCGTCCAATGCCATCCCCGCCAATGCGGTGCCGGCTTCCATGGCCCGGGCCAGGGCGCGCATGCCTTCCATGAATCCGCGCGAGGAAGATCCCCGGTGGACGCGAAAGCCGAACCGTTCGCAGGCTTCCGCCGCCCAGGCGCCATCGTTGCTGCGCGAGATCAGCACATGGATGCCCAACCCGGCGAAAGCGCGGATGCAGACGGGAAGGTGCTCATGCCAGAGCAGGATGACGGCCTTGTCCGGCAGAGCCGGCGCGGGCAGGGCCGGATTCGGCAAGGCCGATGCGTGAGCTGTCGTTTCGCATTTCCAGGATACCCTCAAAGTCCGCAACCACAGGCAGCCCAGACTCAGGAGCAATTTCCGCAATGGGCTTCAGGCGCCGGTGGAGGGGGGCGATTCGGGTTCAGTCAGCACCCGGAAGGTTTCCACGCGATAGACTGCGGGCTGGCCGGAGAATCCACGCAGGAAATTCTGGCGGCGGAACTCGCTGCGATGGGCTTCGCAATATTTAGGATACAGGACCTGGTTGGGAACCAAAATGATCGAGAAGCTCCGGGGGCATCCCAACAACTGGCATTCGCAGCTTCGGGCCACGGATTGCTTGTAATTGTGCATCAGGATCTGGTTGTGCCTAGTCACGCGATCGATGAGTCCGCTACGCGGTTTCCCCATTTCGGCGAGGATGGCTTTTTCAACGTTCCCGTTGCTCATTTCCCTAGTATGCTTTCCGCCCTGAAGTTTGTCCAGGGGTTAAATGCCTTTGCGGGAATATACCCGTTATAGGGTTTGCGGCCAACGGAAATAAGCGGTACGGGGCGGGATTTTCCCCTTGACGGAGCAGGGGAAAGGCAGTAGGCGGCGGCCCGGGCGGCCATGGGGGACGGGGCCCGGGAGGCGGCGCGGGCATCCCGCGTGGGTAACATGCGGGTTACTAAGAGGTCCGGCTTCAGGATTTTCGGCGCGCCGCGGATTTCGCCTGGCATACCGGGCAATGGACGGTCCCGCGCTGGGCTACCAGGGATTTCCGCAACGGGGTCCGGCATTTGCGGCAAGGCTCCCCGCCGCGGCCGTACACTTGCAGCTTTTCCTGATTGGAGCCTGCGGTCCCGTCCGGTTTGCGGTAATCGGAGAAGGAAGTGCCGCTGTTGCGGATGCCTTTGCGCAAGACCTCCTTGACCGCTTCCAGCAGGCGTACGCGTTCCGGCTCCTTGAGGTTGCGCACGGGCGTTTGGGGATGGATGCCGCTCCGGAACAGCGCTTCGTCCGCGTAGATGTTGCCTACTCCGGCCAGAAAGGATTGATCCAGCAGCAGGGCCTTGACGGGACGCGCGCTGGCGGCGGGGAAACGGGTTTCCAGAAAGGGCTTGATGCGCAGTTGCAATGGTTCCTCGCCTAATATGCTCAGGCGCGGATGCTTGGGCCATTCGCGCGCCGGCACCAGGAAGATCTTTCCGAAGGTACGCGGGTCGCGGAAAAGGATCCGTTCGCCATTGCCCAGCCAAAGGATAAGATGCGTATGCTTGTCCACCGGATGCACGCCCTTGGGCTTCTGCATGCCAGTGACCGTGCGGACGAATCCGGCATTCTCCACGTAGTCCGCGGGGGAAAAGGTGAGCTGGCCGGTCATGCCCAGATGGATCACCAGCGCGCATTCCGTCAGTTCCATAACGATGTATTTGCCGCGCCTTAAGATGCGGTCAATCGATTGGCCCTTGAGCGCCGCGGAAAAATTTCCCGGGTCCATATCCAACAGCATCCGCCCCAGGCGCAATTCCGCGGTTTCGATCCGCTTCCCTTCCACGTTGGGAAGCAGCATGCGGACGATGGTTTCCACTTCCGGTAGTTCTGGCATGGGTCGCCGAGCCCTTTTAAAATGTAAATTTGAGTTTTACAACATACCAAAAGTAGCGGAGGATAAGGCCCCAGGCCCCGTCCTCCTTGATGCGGGAAGGAACTGGACATGCCGTCGCAGGCGGATACCCCCAAGCCGAATCCGGCCGGGAATGGGGAAATGATGCCGGTGGAAACCCGCATCATGAAACTGGATTTGCCTCCGGAAGGTTTTCGGCTGGTATCCGGCCTGACCCTGAAGGCGATCGAAGTCGCCTATGAAACCTACGGCACGCTGAATGCGGCCGCGAGCAATGCGGTGATGATCTGCTCGCCCCTGACCACGGACGCGCATGCGGCCGGCTACAATGCCGCCTATGAACGCGCCAAGGATCGCGTGGGATGGTGGGATGATATGATAGGCCCGGGGAAGGCCATCGACACCAACCGCTATTTCGTGATCGCTTCCAATATGCTGGGCGGATGCAAAGGCACCACGGGCCCCGGATCCGTCAATCCCGGTACCGGCCTCCCGTACGGATCCGCGTTCCCCAAGATCAGCGTGGAGGACATGGTGAGCGTGCAGCGCCTCTTGTCGCTGCAATTGGGGGTCGAAGTCCTGGAAGCTGTGGTGGGCGGGAGCATGGGCGGCATGCAGGCGTTGCAATGGAGCACGGCGTATCCGGACAAGGTGCGCAAATGCATCTGCATCGCGGCGGCGGCCTGCCTTTCCGCCCAGGCCCTGGGATTCGAGATCATCGGCCGCAAGGCCATCGTCAACGATCCGGAATTCCGCAACGGGGATTTCTACGCGGACGGGGCCATCCCGGCGCGTGGGCTTTCCTATGCGCGCATGATAGGCCATCTGACCTACTTGTCCGCCATCTCCATGCACGAGAAGTTCGGGCGCAACCGCAAAGAGGATTGGAACGAATCCCGTTTCGAGACCGGCTTCGAGGTGGAGAGCTATCTGAACCATCAGGGCGAGCAATTCGTCCGCCGCTTCGACGCCAATTCCTATCTGCACATCACCTGGGCTATGGATCATTTCGATCTGGTCGCCCGCCACGGCTCCCTGGCCAAAGCATTCGCGCCTTCCCGGGCGGAATTCCTGCTGGTGGCCCTCTCCTCGGATTGGCTGTTTTTTCCGGAGCAGACGCGCGAACTGGGCAAGGTGCTATTGGGTCAGAAGAAGATCGTCTCGCTGGTGGAATTGGAATCGCCGTATGGGCACGATGCCTTCCTCCTGGAAGTGGCCAACCTTTCCCAGGTCATCCACGGCTTCCTGGAAAAACCCGCCTTCGACAATGGTTCCGGTAAGTCCGGGAGCAAGGAGAAAGCGGTGCCGGCCCATGAATTCGGGGCCGCGCAGGATCTGCAATCGCTGGCCTCACTGGTGGAGCCCGGCAGCCATATTCTGGATATCGGTTGCGGGGACGGCGGGCTGATCGACAGCCTGTACAAGAGCCACGCGGTCACCGGCATCGGGATCGATATCGATCTGGACCATGTGGTAGAGTGCCTGCGCAAGAACGTGCCGGTGCTGCAAAGCGACGCGGACCGGGGGCTATCCCTTATCGGTGACGGGGCTTTCGACTATGCCATCCTCAACCGCACCTTGCAGGAAGTGAAGAAGCCCCAATTGGTCCTTAAAGAGATGCTGCGGGTGGCGCGCAAGGGCATAGTCGCCTTCCCCAATTTCGCCTATGCGGGGAACCGGCTTTCCCTGCTGGCCTCAGGGGTGATGCCCGTATCCGAGGCGTTACCCTATAACTGGCACGATACGCCCAATATCCACCTCTTCAGCCTGGACGATTTCCGGCTGCTTTGCTCCCGCGAAGGCATCCGCATCGAGAAGATCCTGTACCTGGGCGGAACCTTCCTCTCCAAACTCTTCCTGGGCCTGGGCCGCCCCAACCTGGGCTCGGAATTCGTCATCGCCCGCATCTCCGAAGGAAATTAGGCCCGGAGAGGCGCATCCCGTTCTGCTCCGTCCGAATCCGACCATGCCCAGATGCTATTTCGATCATAACGCCACCACGCCTTTGCATCCGGAGGTGGCCGCAGCCATGATGCCGGTTTTGGGAGCCGTCGGCGGGGCGCCCGGCTTCGGCAATCCCTCCAGCCTGCATTGGGCCGGAAGGGAAGCGCGCCGGTTGGTCGAAGATGCGCGCGAGGCCCTGGCAACGCTCATCGCCGCGGACCCGGCGGAAATCCTTTTCACCAGCGGGGGAACGGAAGCGGACAACCTGGGCATCCTGGGCGCGGCCGCTTCCGGCCGGCTGAAGGGGCGTCATCTGGTGGCAGCCACCTTCGAGCATCCTGCCGTGCTGGAGCCGATCCGGAAATTGGCGGCGGAAGGTTGGGACGTCACCTGGATCGATCCGGGAGCCGATGGAGTTGTGCGGACCGAAACGGTGGAAAAGGCCTTGCGTGCGGATACGGGGTTGGTAACCGTAATGGCGGCCAACAATGAGACCGGCGCTATCCAACCCATCGCCGAGATGGGCGCGTTGTTGCGCGGGCGCGGGATACGCTTCCATTGCGACGGCGTGCAGGCGCTGGGGAAATTCGCGGAGATTTGTCCGCGCGCATGGCAGGTGGATACCATGGCCCTCTCCGCCCATAAGATCAACGGGCCCAAAGGGATTGGAGTTTTGTACGTGCGGAAAGGGACGCCGCTGCAAGGCTTGGCTCTGGGCGGCCCGCAGGAAAGGGAGACGCGCGGCGGCACGGAGAACGTGGCGGGCATAGTCGGGTTCGGGAAAGCGGCGGAAGTGTGGGCGCGCATCGGCGCGGAAGAACGGATCCGCCTGGGAGCGCTAAGGGATGCCTTGGCTTTTGCCCTGCAGGCCCGGATTCCCGGCTTGATCGTGAACTCGGCCGAAGCGCCCAGAGTGGCGAATACCTTGAACGTGACGCTGCCCGGGTGTAAGGCGGATTTGATGGCGATGGGATTGGACATGCGGGAGATCGCCGTATCGGCGGGCTCCGCTTGCGCTTCCGGATCCGTCAAATATTCCCATGTTTTGTTGGCGATGGGTAGGGACAAGGAGGCTGCGTCCTCCTCCCTGCGCTTCTCCTTGGGGTTCGGCAACACGGAAGCGGAGATCATCCCCTGCGCGGAAATGGTCGCCCAAACGGCCGCTTCCCTGCGCGGCTTATAGCACCATTATTTCTGGTACCATGTTTTTTGGTCATTACGGTCCGGGAGCCTTGGCCGCCGGAACCTCAGGGCAGGGTCCAGCCCGCTTCCAACCTGGCAAGAGTGCCGCCCGAATACCGGCTGCCCGTTCCGGATGAACCCGATCCCGCCGATCCATTTTCCCTTTTTACGCTGACCCTGACAGGCAGGGCCTGCGTTCCCGTCGCGGAGAATTTCACGCGTCTCCAGGATTTTTCCAAGCGCAATTCCGGCGTCAGTACATGGGCCCGGATTTCCGGATTGACCCGGTCGATGTTCTCCTCCTGATAAGCCAGCAGGAATGAGGTTTGCCTTTTGGTCAGATGGCCGTTGGACTGGAGAAGCAGGTAATGGTAGCCCAAGCCCAAGCGCCCATACCATCCCGCCAGCCTGGTCGCGGCCCATGGGCCTGCGCCGATTTGGGCCAGATAGGCGGCCCCGTTGAACAGCCAGGTTTCGTCGTTGAACACGCCCAGCAACCCGCCCTGATAGGAATCGATGGCCCCGTTGCGATCCCAGAAGTGGCGGTTGAACGGCACGTCCGGCCTTACCGCATCGTATTCCGATTCCCCGCCCCCTGCGAAGGCGCCCCATTCCCAACGGTGGCGCAGCGAAAGCAAATCGGCGCGCAGGCTATAGGATTTGCGGATGTTTTCCTGATAACTGAATACATAGATGCCTTCCCCCCTGCGATTGGCTCCCCGGAAAGCACTGCCGCCGTACGCAATATCCCCGGCCATGGAAATGCGGTATCCGCTTGCGGCGCATGTTCCGTCGTAGGCGATACTCCCCGTATGCTTCCAGCCGCTGCCGCTATCCGCCAGGCTGTAGCCCTCCGGCAGCACCTTGGGATAGCGCGATTGGGTCCAGCGTCCGCGCCAGGCCGCGTCCCACCGTCCCGGATGGAAGCGCAGGCCCAGTTCGCGGAAATCCTGCCGGAGTTGGACAGGCAAGGAGATGGGCTCATAGTCAGGTACCTTCAAGGTTACGGGGTAGTCCAGGCTTTTCCTTCCGATCGCCGCCGACCAGGCCAATCCGCACGGGGCGGCGCCGGCGAAAGCGAGTTCCTCCAAGGCGCTGAGGTGGGAAGTGTGGGAGTCCCCGCCCACGCTCAGGGTGGGAACCATCCAGGGGGTTAACAGGTAGGTTACCGAGCCGTTCCAATCCATGCCGGTGCCGCCGGCGCCGATCCCGGATGAGGAATCGCCGAAGGCCATCAGGCGGCGGGAGCGTTCCAGGGCGAAGCGGACGTCCAGGCCGGGAATCGCCGAGCTCGCCAAGGTCAGCGAGGATATGGTTTCCGCGTGATCGTAAGCGAAGCTTCCCGTCTTATGGACGAGGTCCTGATGATCGAGGGCCATGGCCGCGGAAAGCTTGGGCTTTGCCGTATCCGGATCCGGCGGCCTGATGGGCATCCACAATTGGCTTTGATAGTCCAGGCCCAGGATGGATTGCAATGGATTTTCCATGGCATTGCCGCATGGGCAAAGCGTCAGCGCCAGCCAAGCCGGCGCAAGGGAAGCGGGGAAACGAAAAAGGCGGGCATTGGGCCCGCCTCTCCAAAAGATGCGCCATAAAGGCATCGGCCGGATTTACTTGCCTATCAGTCCGAGCGCGAAACCCGGACCCATGGTGGAGACGGCGCGCTTTTCCAATCCCGTGTAGGCGACTACGGTTTGGTTCCGCTGCGCTTGTTTGAGAATGAGGTTCCAAATCCCGTCTTCGGTGGCGCCGGGGAGGAATCCCTGGAAGGTGGGATCCTGGAAGTGGATGACCGCGCGGTACTGGGCGACCACTTGGGCCACGGGAGTTCCCAGGGAATCGGCGTCTTTGGCGATGCGGACCAAGGTCTTGATATTACCGGTGATCTGGCCCTTGGCATTGGTGAAATACAGGACGGGTTTTTCTTCGCTCCAGACATTGGCATCGTAGAAACCGTAATAGGGGAGCATTTTCTTGTAATCCTGGACCTTGAAATAGGCTGAAAAATCCACCATGATGGTGGTGTCGATGCCGGGAATGCCGAGGGCGTAGGGCTGCGCCATGTATTTGATAGCGGTGTCGATGTATTTGCCGCCTTGGGCATAATCGCCGCGGTCGATGCAGGATCCGGTTTCATTGAGGCCGCAGATATGGATCAAGTCGTCGGATTGGGGGTCGGTTTCATGGTCGATGGAGGCTACCGCCTCTTTCAAGGTGGCCAGCGCGGATTTGATTTCTCCGTCCACGGCCGCAAGCCTGGCCGCCCAGGCGGGGCGTACGGTGAGGAAGGGAGAGGTGGGGGCGAGGATGGCGGCGGCCTTGTTGAAATCGTCTTTCTGCGTCTGGGTGAGCTGGGAAAAATCGGAGATGGTATCCAGATTGGCGAAGGACTTGAGGTAATCGTAAGAGCCCTGGTAATCGACGTCGATGTCGCGCGCCAGCCACAAGGTGAGCAGGCCGTGGATGGCATGCACGCCCGCCAGCAGGATCCCGGCTTCCGCATGATCCAGTTCGCGGGATTCGCCGTCGATTGTCAAAGTCATGCTGAAGGAAGGATCCTGGTAAACCTTATCCAGGTGGACCATGGCCTCCTCCAGGGCCGGCAACAACGTATCCGCGATAGCGTCCTGGATGACATGGAATTCCGGCAGGGTGGAGGCAGCCGCCACTTTGCGCAAGACGCCAGCGCGCGCCAGGGGCGCACCCTGGGTAAGGCGGGTATCGAAGGGAGACTTGGAATCCAAAGTCTGGTTGATCACGGATGCCAGATGATCCGATTGGCCCGCCAACAAAACGCCGGTCAGGGCCAGGCCCAACTGCGCTTTATTATTGCCCGGATTGAGGCGCACCGCATCGGCGAATTCCGCGTGCGAGTTGCGCAGATCAGTCAGATCCTCTTTCCCATACTTGAACTGGCCCAGGTTGTTCATCCGGGACACATTGGTTTCCAGGTTGGCGGTTGCCAGGCTGTCAGAGGTATTGGAGCCTTTCACGTCCACGGGGGTGGATCCGCTGTTGTCGGATCCCAGTACGCAACCGGTAAGGCCTGCGAGAGTGGAGGCCAAAGAGGCCAGCAAAAAGTATTTGGGGACGGGTCGCATGCGATCTCCTTGCGATTTGGTGACGATGGGCGGCTGCGGGCTGCCTTGCGGTACATAACGAAAAACTTCGCCAGATCCGCTACTATTAACTTGGACGTGCCAGGGAATGGCATTGTTCCGTCCCCAGTATCAGAATGATAACACCCCTGACGCCGGCAGGTTTAATTTAATAGACTAATCTCGAACCCGCTGGAAAAAAAGGGAAATATGCCCGATTCCTCCCACTCCCCGTCCGACAATCTCAATGCGCAAGTGCTGAAATTGGGAAAAGCCGTGTGGCGGGAGATGCAAGGCGAGGTGCCGGGCGTTTTCAACAAGGATTTCTGGCAGGGCCGCATTCTGGAATGGGCGATGCAAGACCCTTCTTTCCGGGTGGATCTGTTTCGCTTGGTGGACGTGTTGCCGGTCCTGCAATCCCGAAAACAGGTTTGGCTGCACATGCGCGATTACCTGATGCGGCCCGGCCGGCAATTACCCACGGTCCTGAATGCCGCCCTGAAGGCCGCTTCAGGAGGCATCACCGGCATGGTGGCCGTGGAAGTCATCAAGCGCAACGTGGTCAACATGGCGGAGAACTTCATCCTGGGACATGATGCCGCCCAAGCCATTCCGCTTTTGCGCAAGCTGCATGGCCAGGGCATCGGATTCACCGCGGACCTATTGGGAGAAGCGACTTTAAGCGAACCGGAGGCGGAGGCTTATCTGGCCCGCTATCGGGAATTGATAGCATCGCTCTCGGTGGAAGTCTCACGCTGGCCCCAAGATGCGGTGTTGGGGCGGAATCATCTAGGTCCCATCCCCGTCGCCAACGTTTCTCTGAAGCTTTCCGCCCTGGACGGCCGCTTGGATCCCGTCAACACCGGCGGATGTGTGGCCAGGCTCAAAGAAAAGGTGCTGCCTCTGTTCCTGCTGGCCAAGGAGAAAAATGTTTTCCTGAACGTGGATCTGGAAAACTGGCAGTTGCACGGCATCACCTATGATCTGTTTGAGGAGGTACTTTCCCACCCCGACTTGGCCGGGTGGCCGCATGTGGGCATAGTGGTGCAAGCCTATTTGAAATCCTCTCCCGCCGATCTGGAGCGCCTGCTCGCCTTGGCGAAGAAACGCGCCGCGCCCATAACGGTGCGCCTGGTTAAAGGCGCCTATTGGGACTATGAAGTGACCATGGCCAAGCAATGGGGCCTGCCTTGCCCGGTGCTCACCAGCAAGGCCGCCACGGACGCGCAGTACGAATCCCTCACGCGGGCTTTGCTCCTGAACCATCGGCATCTGGCTCCCGCATTCGGCAGCCATAACCTCCGCTCCCTGGTGAACGCCTTGGCGGTGGCGGAGGAACTGCGGGTCCCCGCCGACGCTTATGAGATCCAGATGCTGTATGGCATGGCAGAACCGGAGCGGAAGGTATTGCGCGCCCGCGGACATCGTCTGCGAGTCTATGCTCCGGTGGGAGCGCTGCTCCCGGGCATGGCGTACCTGGTAAGACGCTTGCTTGAGAACACCTCCAACTCCGGCTTCCTGCGCCAAAGCTACCATGAGGGTGAAGATATCGCGGCCCTGCTGGCGCCGCCCGCGGCGAGCGAGTCGCCATCCGCCCCGGCGCGGACGCAATCGGATTCGGCCATTCCCTCCCGGTTCGCCGCGGACGTAACCGACATGATACCTGGGGATCCGGGCACGCCGTTCCGCAATTGCCCGCGCCTGGACTTTGCTCTGGCCGCCTCCCGCGCCGGGTATGCCGGAGCGATCGCGGAATGGAAAAAATGCCTGCCGATACGGGTGCCCGTGGTCCGCGACGGCAGGGAAGAGACGGCTCCGGATGCGCGCGAGCGGTATTCCCCCAATGATTCACGGCTTCTCATCGCGCATGTGGCTGCCGCTTCCGGGGCCCAGGCGGACAGCGCGGCCGCGGCCGCGGAAAAGGCTTATCCCGCCTGGCGCGATCGTGCTTTGCGGGAACGCGCCGGATTGGCGGAAAAGCTGGCCGATATCCTCTTGGCGGATCGCGTGCGGCTGGCCGCCCTGCAAACCCTGGAAGTGGGCAAGCCCTGGCAGGAAGCGGATCTGGACGTGGCCGAAGCGGTGGATTTCTGCCGCTATTATGCGCGCCAAGCCATTGGCGAACTCGCGCCGCGAAACCAAGGCCATGCCCCGGGAGAATTGAACACCATGTATTACCAGGGTCGCGGTCCCACCGCCATCATCGCGCCATGGAATTTTCCGTTGGCCATTCTCTGCGGCATGGCGGTGGCGGCGCTGGTGGCTGGAAACCCCATCGTTCTCAAGCCGGCGGAACAGAGCAGCGCCACCGCCTACCTATTATATCAGGCGATGATAAAAGCGGGTTTCCCCAGGGAAACGGTGCAGTTCCTTCCCGGCTTGGGGGAAACGGTGGGAGAAAAGTTGGTGGCCCATCCCGGCATCGCCCAGATCGCCTTCACCGGCAGCCTGGCCGTGGGCGCGCGCATCCTCAGGGAGGCCTCCGCGCTGCGGCCGGGGCAGGCGCGCTTCAAGCGCGTGGTCTGCGAAATGGGCGGCAAGAACGCCATCATTATCGACGACGATGCTGATCTGGACGATGCAGTAACCGGAGTGTTACGTAGCGCCTTCGGTTTCGCGGGCCAGAAATGCTCCGCCTGCTCGCGCGTAATTGTCGTGGGCGATGTCTACCGGGCCTTCACGGAACGGCTGGTGGCGGCCTGCCGGAGTTTGACGATCACTTCCGCGGAAAACCCCGCCTGCGACCTGGGACCCGTCATCGATGCGGAGTCGCGGGAGCGTTTGGAAGGCGTCATTGCGGATCCCGGGACGGGAGCCGACTTGCTCTACCGGGGGGCGGCGCCGGAGGGCGGTCAGTACGTGGGCCCCGCCATCTTCGCGGTAGCGGATTCCCGCCATCGTTTGATGCAAGAGGAATTGTTCGGGCCGGTGCTGGCCTTGATCAAAGCGGCGGATTTCGACCAGGCACTGGTGGTCGCGGCGGCCACCCCTTTCGCATTGACCGGAAGCGTCTTCACGCGCAGCCCCAGCCATATCGAAGCGGCCTATGCCCGCTTCCGGGTCGGCAACCTGTATATCAACCGCGGATCGACGGGCGCCTTGGTGGAGCGGCAGCCCTTCGGCGGCTTCGGCCATAGCGGCCTGGGAACCAAGGCCGGCGGCCCCGGCTATCTGCTCCACTTTTCCGAACCTTACTGCATTACGGAAAACACCATGCGGCACGGATTCACTCCCGATATCCAGACCTAGCCCATTCCGGACTTTGAGCCGACCCGGGAATCAGGTCTCCTCCGATGCGCTATTTGCACGCTATCCGGTTACCGGACCTCATCCGGCGGAGTCTAAAGCACGTGCATATGCAACCTTCCATTTCCCTGTTCGGGGTTTTTCTGCTGGCCGGCTTGGGGCTGGCGCTGACTTGGTTTGCCTTCCGCAGCAGCAGAGGAGGCCAACCAGGAACCGTGCGGGGGAATCTGCATCGGGATTTGGATGGCCTCTTTTCCGATATATCGAGGGGCTTGCGCATCCTGTCCACGCCCAACCGGTTCGGCGGCACCGGACTGATGCGGGAAAACCAGGATGAGGTGAAGCGGAAACTCTCCGAATTGCAGCGGCGATTGCGTATGCTGGAAGACGGGGTTCGCGACAAATACGAGGCGAGGGCCCATCGGATCCTTGCCCAGGCGGCCCGTTTCGGCATTACCCTGCCGCCTCCCTGAGGGGATTTCCCGATCATTCCTATATTTAGGGGCTTTGCAAAGGCAGGCTCCATGGACATGCTCCCCATCATCGCCCCAAACCTCAATGCCAATGATTTGGCCGAAAGGAGCCTGGCGGGCGAGGATTTGTCCCGGGAGGAAGCGTTGTCCATCCTGGATTGGCCCGACGAAGACATTCTCACCCTGATGCAGGCGGCGTTTAAGGTGCGCCATGCCGCCTTCGGCAAAATGGTCCGCCTCAATTACCTGGTGAATATCCAAAGCGGCATTTGCCAGGAAGATTGTGGCTATTGTTCCCAGTCCAGCATTTCCGACGTGCCCGTAGAGAAGTACAAGCTGATGACGGCGGAGGAAGTGGAGGCGGCGGCGGAGAAGGCGGTGGCCAACAAAGCCGCGCGGCTTTGCATGGTGGCTTCCATGCGCGGCCCTTCGGACAAGGATGTGGCCGGCGTGGCGGCGGCGGTGCGCCGCGTCAAGGAGCGCTTTCCCCAATTGGAGCTATGCGCTTGCCTGGGATTGCTCAAGGACGGCCAGGCGGATACCTTGAACGATGCCGGCGTGGACGCCTACAACCACAATCTGAATACCAGCGAAAGGCATTACGGGGAAATCTGCTCGACCCATGGCTTCTCGGATCGACTGGACACGGTGCGCAAAGTGCGCGAGGCCGGGATTTCCTCTTGCAGCGGCGCGTTGTTTGGCATGGGGGAAACCCGCGAAGATGTGCTGGACGTGGCCTACCGCCTGCGCGAGCTGGGCGTCGATTCCATTCCCGTGAATTTCCTCATCCCTTTCAAAGGCACGCCGCAGGGCCATCGCGAAGAGTTGACCCCGGTCTATTGTCTTAAGATCCTGGCTTTGTTCCGCCTTATCAATCCCTTCGCGGAAATCCGTATCGCCGGAGGCCGGGAGCTGCATTTGCGCAGCCTGCAACCGCTGGGCCTATACGCGGCCAATTCCATTTTCGTGGGCGACTACCTGACCACGGAAGGCCAGCCCGGTTCACAGGATCGTGAAATGATCCGCGACATGGGCTTTGCCATCGTAGGCGAAGATACCGAGACCGGCGCCGTTCCGTTGGTGGATCGCGTCACCTTGACATCCCGGCAGGCAAGGTCGGCCAAGTAAGTTTTGAGTCGCGGCTCGCATCTGCCCGCACCTACCCGCACGCAACAACATGATAGTCATCGTCGATTATAAAGCCGGGAACCTCACTTCCGTGCAACTGGCCCTGGCCGAAGTGGGCCGGGAGTCCGTCATTTCCTCCGATCCGGCCGTCATCGCGGGCGCGGAGAGGCTCATCTTCCCAGGCGTGGGCGCGGCGGGTTCGGCCATGGACGAATTGAACAAGATGGGATTGGCTCCGGTATTGAAGGCTTTCCTGGCCACCGGCAAACCGTTCCTGGGCATTTGCGTAGGCTGCCAGATCATTATGGACTGGAGCCTGGAGGACGGCAGGACCACCTGCCTGGGATTCCTCCCCGGCGGGACGGACATTTTTAAGGCGGTACCCGGCGCCAAGGTCCCGCATATGGGTTGGAACCAGGTCAGGATGATCCCGCAACACCCCCCCCTGGCGGCTTACCCGCCCCCGGATGCGGCCCAATCCCCGTCGCACCCCGTTTTCAAAAGCATCCCGGACGGCAGCGAATTTTATTTCGTCCACAGTTATTTCCCTACGCCCTTTGATCGCGGCGACGTGCTCGCGGAAACCGAGTTCGGCGGCAGGACTTTCGCCTCCGTGATAGGACGGGACAATCTGGTGGCCTGCCAATTCCACGTGGAGAAAAGCGGGAAGTGGGGATTGAGGCTGTTGAAAAGCTTCTGCGAGTGGGACGGGATCGTGGGGGGCATCCCATGCTGACCAAGCGCCTTATCGTTTGTCTGGACGTCCGTAACGGCAAGGTTACCAAGGGCGTCAAGTTCAAGGAGAATGTGGATCTGGGCGATCCCGTGGAGATGGGAAGCAAATACTACCGGGAGGGCGTGGATGAGTTGGTGTTCTACGACATCATGGCCTCGGCGGAAAAGCGGCCCATCGATATAGCCATGGTGCGCGCGGTGGCGCGCAAGGTTTTCATACCGTTTTCGGTGGGAGGCGGTATCCGCAATCTGGACGACATGCGCGAAGTATTGCTGGCCGGCGCGGAAAAGGTGAGCGTGAATTCCCTGGCCGTGCAGAACCCGGACATCATCCGCCAAGGGGCCAGGGCTTTTGGGAACCAATGCATCGTCCTTGGCATGGACGCCAAGAAAACGGATCTTCCGGGATTGGCTTCCGGGTACGAAGTGTTCGTGCAAGGAGGGCGCAAGGCCATGGGCATCGACGCGATAGCCTGGGCCAAACAGGCGGTGACTTTGGGCGCTGGGGAAATCTGCGTGAACTCCATAGACGCGGACGGCACCAAGGACGGCTATGAAATCAATCTCACGCGCATGATCGCCGACGCCGTGGACGTACCTGTCATCGCTTCCGGAGGCGCGGGCACGCCGGACCATCTGGTCGACGTTTTTAAAAATGGCGGGGCTGATGCCGGCCTGGTCGCCTCGATGGTGCATTACGGCACCTACGCCATCCCCGCCATCAAGGCCGGACTTTCCGCCGCGGGGATTCCCGTGCGTGCTGCAATCTAAATCACTTCCGACACTCGGCTATCCTTTCCCCAGAGGGTGGGGAATGATGTGGACGTTGTATATACAATGTAGGGATGCCCGTACCTTGCAACGGCGGGAATCCTGCATGAACGCCATCGGGTATCTGCAGAATTCGGGTATACTGGAATACATGCCTATATGCTGCTAACTGCGGCTTCGGTTGCCGTTCGTCCATCCCTGAACCTGAACCCTTACTTCGTGCGCGCTCTCACTCCTTGGGTTGCCGAAACGGATTATTCTTTCCCCAAGTGAACGTGCCTGCCGTTGCCGTGCCGGGGCCTAAGCACCGTGAACGCATTGCAGATACAGCAAATGCATATGCAATGCATTTATTGTGTGTGTAGATGCAATGTGGAGGCAGGGCAAGGAAGGGGAAAGGAAGGGATGAGAGGGCCAAGGTTGGAGGCGTTGCGTGCGAACACGCATGCTCTTCGGGAATACCGGACTGAGGAAGAGTTTAAGGCGGCGTTAAGGGGCGGGGATTTGCCGTGGACGGAAATCCATCGATACTTTGAGTGGCGGAAAGGGGAGGTCAAGGATCGCCAAATCGCGTTGCGTATAAGCGGCACGGATCTGATGAAATTGAAGGCTTTGGCTCGGATGCAGGGGAAGAAATATCAAACCTACATGGGCGAAATCCTGAAACGGGAAATTCATTTGCAAGAGGACCGCCTGGCGAACTCCAATGCCAAGCGGGCGAAGACAGGTTTGCCCTTAGGGGTAGAGCGGAGACGCTCGCGACAGCGCAGTCGCGGAAGGCCGCCTGGAAGCGGCAGTTGAATGCCCCGCCGTTGGCCCGCGCCGTCCAATTAACTACCTTTGCCCCGGTAATCCCAGGAGTGAATTTTGGAAGAAATCACCAATCTCAAGGCCCGTGTCGATCGCCTATGGGGGTATCTTTGACCTGGCCCGCAAGGAAGAAGAAGTAGCCCTCCTCGAACGCTCCGCCTCGGATCCGGGATTCTGGTCCGACACCGCCAAAGCCCAAAAAGTCCAGAAGCAAATCAAGACCAACCAATGGTGGCTGGAGCAATGGAAAGCTCTGGACACCCAGGCCAACGAGTTGGAAATGCTGGTGCAAATGGCCGAAGAGGATAAGGATGAAACCTCCTTGAAGGAGGCGCGCGACGCCGCGCCGGGGCTGGAAGCCAAGGTGCGCGAGTTGGAACTCAAGAAAATGCTTTCCGGCGAGAACGATGAAAAGCCGGCCATTCTCAGCATCCATTCCGGCGCGGGCGGCACGGAGTCCCAGGATTGGGCGCGCATGCTTCTGCGCATGTACGTGAGCTGGATGCAGAAACGCGGCCTCAAATTCGAGATCCTGGACGAGCAGCCGGGCGAAGAAGCGGGCATCAAGGGAGCTACCTTGGAAGTCTCCAGCGAATTCGCTTTCGGCTATTTGCGATCGGAAATCGGCGTGCATCGCCTGGTGCGCATTTCGCCTTTCGATTCCAATGCGCGCCGGCATACCTCTTTCGCCGCCGTGTACGTGTATCCGGAAATCGAGGAAGTGGAATTCGATCTCAATGAGAACGATATCAAGGTGGACACCTTCCGCGCCGGCGGGGCGGGCGGCCAGCACATCAACAAGACGGACTCGGCGGTGCGCATGACGCATCTTCCCACCGGCATCGTGGTCTCCTGCCAAAGCGAGCGCAGCCAGCACAAGAACCGCGCCAGCGCCATCAAGATGCTGCGCGCGAAGGTGTACCAGAAGCACAAGGACGATGAGGAGGCCAAGCGGGAATCCAAGCTGGCTTCCAAACTCAAGATCGAATGGGGCAGCCAGATCCGCTCCTACGTGTTGCAACCGTATCAGATGGTAAAGGATGCGCGCACGGATTTCGAGACCTCCGATGCGGATGGCGTGCTGAACGGCAACCTGGACGGGTTCATCAACGCCTATTTGCTGGCCGCGGATGAAGAGCGGCTAAAGGGTACTTAATACGACGATGGGAACGCACGATGGAAATGAATGATCAGGTCGAAGCCAGGTTGGAAAAGCTGCGCAAGCTGCGCGAGATGGGGATCAATCCCTACCCTTACGGCTTCGCCCCCACCCACGACAGCGCCGCGTTGCAGGCGGCCAAGGGCAAGCTTCTGCCCGCAGGCGAGGGGGAAGCCGCCGTGCCCGGGCCCGAGGTGGCGTTCGCCGGGCGCATCGTGCGGTATAACCTGAAAGGCAAGCTGGCCTTTGTGCATTTGAAGGACGATACCGGCCGCATGCAGATCATGTTCGGCCGGGATGCGGTGGGCGAACCCTCCTTTGAGTTGGTCAAGATCCTGGACATCGGCGATTGGATTGGCGTGAAGGGTACCATGTTCATTACCCGCGCGGGGGAATACACCGTGCATGCCAAGACGGTGGAACTCCTGTCTAAGGCGGTGCGGCCGTTGCCCATCCCCAAGGAGAAGATGGAGAACGGCGTCAAGGTGATCTTCGACGAGTTCAAGGACGTGGAGACCCGGTATCGCCAACGTTACGTGGACCTGACCCTGAACGACGGCGTGCGCGAGACCTTCAAGAAGCGTTCCCGCATCATCCAGGCTATCCGCCAATACCTGCTGGACAACGCCTACCTGGAAGTGGAGACGCCCATTCTGCAGGCCATCTACGGCGGCGCCAGCGCGAGGCCTTTTCTCACGCACCATAACGCGCTGGACATCCCCCTGTATCTGCGCGTCAGCAACGAGCTTTACCTCAAGCGCTGCATCACGGGCGGCTTCCCTAAGGTGTTCGAGTTCGCCAAGGATTTCCGCAACGAAGGCATCGATCGCACGCATAATCCCGAATTCACCCTGCTGGAATTCTACCAGGCCTATGCGGACTACAACGATATGATGAAGCATTTCGAGAACGTGTACGCGGCTGCCTGCACGGCCGCCAACGGCTCGCCCAGGTTCACCTACCAAGGCCAGGAGTTCGATCTCACGCCGCCCTGGCCGCGTCTCACCGTCAAGCAGGCGATCCGGAAGTTCGCCGGCCTGGACGTGGACGCCCTGTCCGACGAGGACCTGAAGGCGGAATTGGCCAAGGGCCAGATCGAGCTGAAAGGGAAGTTTATCCGCGGGCTGGCCATCAAGGCCATTTTCGAAGCCAAGTGCGAAGCGCAGCTTTCCGGTCCAATTTTCATCATCGATCATCCCAAGGAAAGCACGCCTTTGTGCAAGGGTCATCGCAGCGATCCGGATCTGGTGGAGCAGTTCGAGCCCTACATCAATGGCTGGGAAGTGGGCAACGCCTATTCGGAGTTGAACGATCCGCTGGTGCAGCGCAAGCTCCTGGAGGATCAGGTGGAGCGCGGCCGCGGCGGCGAGGACGAAACCCATCCCCTGGACGAAGATTTTCTGCGCGCACTGGAATACGGCATGCCGCCCACGGGCGGGGTGGGGATTGGGATCGACCGGATGGTGATGCTCCTGACGGATAGCGCGACGATCAAGGATGTGCTGCTGTTTCCCTTGATGAAACCCGAGTGAAGTATTTCGAATGGTTCATCGCCCGGAAATATTTCTGGGCCCAACGCCGCTCCCTGTCCACGGGCCTGATCGCCTTGTTCTCCGCGGCCGGCGTGACGGTGGGGACCTGGTTGCTCATCTTCGTCCTCTCCGCCATCAACGGTTTCGAGCATGAAGTCAAGAAGCAGTTGATCGGCAAGGATGCGCATATCGAGGTCACGCAATATCAATACGCTCCCGTCCCCGGTTATGATTCGCTTTCCGAACGGGTGCGTAAATTCCCGCATGTCACGGCGGCCTCGCCGTTCATCATGTCCAAGACCATCATCTCCCGCAAGAAGAACCAGGACGGCATCGTCGTGTACGGCATCGACAGCGCCACCAGCCGGGGCGTGATAGGACTGACGGGAACCATTTCGCACGGGAAGTACCGGTTCCATGGATTGCAGGATTCCACCGGCAAGGTTTATCCGGGCATTATCCTGGGTTATGCCTTGGCGGCGCGATTGCAGGCAACGGTAGGGGACAAGGTTTTCCTGGCGGACTTTACCGGAGCGGGCGAGCTGGGCTCGAGCGGTTTCTCCCCCAAGATCGCCCCATTCATCGTGGCGGCCACCTTTGAATCCGGCATGTACCAGTTCGACGAATCGCTGGCCTACATCGCCTTGGCGGAAGCCCAGCGCTTGTTCGATATGCACGGGACCGTGACAGGATTGCAATTGCGCGTGGACGATCCTTACGCCAGCGGTCCCGTATCCCGCGAACTGGAAGACACGCTTGGGTTCCCCTTCCGCGCCATGGATTGGCAGGCCAAGAACTATACCTTGATCAAATGGATGTCTTATGAAAAGGTGCTGGTGGGCCTGGCGCTCGGCATCATCATCATCATCGCCGCCTTCAACATCATCTCCTCCCTGGTGATGGCCGTGAACGATAAGGTCCGCGAGATCGGCATCCTGCGGGCCATGGGGGCCACGCGGCGCGGCATCCTGCGCATCTTCATCCTGGAAGGAATGCTCATAGGCATGGCCGGTTCGCTGGCGGGGACCTTGCTGGGTCTCCTGAGTTACTGGCTGCAAAGCCGCTTCGGCCTGATCCAATTGCCCGGCGACGTATATTTCGTCACCGTGTTGCCCGTGGAGCTGCACCTGGGCGATGTAGTGGCCGTGCTGGTAGTGACGAATTGCCTATGCGCCCTGGCGACCATCCTGCCGGCCCTCAAGGCCGCCCGGCATGATCCGGTGGAGGCTATCCGCCATGAATGATACCGTCGAATCCAAAGCCCGCGCCGTCTCTGCCGCAGCGGGCGCGCCCCTGCTTGCCGTCGAAAAGATCCAGAAGGTCTTTGAGGAAACGGGAACCCGCATCGAGTTGTTCAAGGATTTGGATTTCACCATCGCCTCCGGCGAATTCGTGGCCATCAAAGGCGCGTCCGGCGTGGGGAAAAGCACCCTGCTGCATATCCTGGGCCTGTTGGACAAGCCCACCGTGGGCCGCGTGCGTTTCAAGGGCCAGGACACCGGCGGCCTTTCCGACAAACTGTTGAGCGCCATCCGCAACCGCGAATTGGGATTCGTATTCCAGTTCCACCATCTCCTGCCGGATTTGACCGTGCTGGAAAACGTGCTGATGCCCAAGCGCATCTCCGGCGGCTTGCGCAGGGCCGATGAAGAGCGGGCTTTGGAGTTGATCCGCATGGTGGGCATGGACCACCGTCTCAAGCATTTGCCCGCGGAACTCTCCGGCGGGGAACGCCAACGCATCGCCTTGGCGCGCGCCCTCATCAATGATCCCGGCATCCTGCTCTGCGACGAGCCCTCCGGCAACCTGGATTCCAGGAACTCCGAAGCTCTGCATGCGCTGTTGCTCGATCTCAATCGCCGCCTCTCCGTGGCCATCCTGGTGGTCACCCACGACATGGACTTGGCCGCCTTGGCGCGCCGGGTCTATATGATGGAAGGCGGGGGGATTGCGGTGGAGCGGTGAGAATGCGCTTTGCTTTTTGCACTTTGAACTTTGACTTCTACCCCCAAGACCGCCATGGATAGCTTCGTCTGCACCCAATGCGGATTCACTTTGGATGAATACCGATCCCGCGGCCTGATGGGTTGCGCGCATTGCTATGTCAGCTTCGGGGAAGCCTTGCAAGCCGACGTGGCTTGGCTGCACCAGGCGTTCGCTTTCGCGGAACCTGATACCGCCGGACCGGAACCGGCGCATCCCGATCCGGAAAGCCTGGCGCGTTGGCGCGAGCAGATCGCGGAAGCGGTGCGCGCCGAGAACTATGAGGAAGCCGCGCGTCTGAACCGGCTCATCCTGGGAAACGACGCCGCGCAAAGACCGGGCCTTGGACTCGCCTGATCCCTTCCTAAGCGCCCTGGCCGCGGCGCCGGTAGCCTGGGGAGGTAACCGCGAGGTTTCCCCGGAATCCGATCCGGGCGCCCTGGTGTTGATCCGCATCCATTCCTTCCGCAACTTCGCCGGTCTGCCTTTTGTCGCTTCCGCCCCGCCCAATGTCTGCGCCATCGTCGCCGAAAAGGCGCTCAGCCTGATCGCCCGCTCCGGAGGCCTGGAAGTCAAGCGCCTGGCCGATTGCCCGCCACGCGTCATCCGCATGTTGCGCGAGCGGGAGATCCTGCCCCGGCGCGCCGTGGCTTTCCCCGGCAAGAAGGAATTCAAATACCTGGCCGCCGGTCCCGGCGGACGGGATTGGATCCTGGTCAATGAAGTGGAGCACATGACATTCGGGCGGAACCTGCCTGGAGGCCCGGGCGCGTGGATGCTCGCGCAGCTGCGTCCGGAAGAACCCGCCGGGGACCCCCGGGAGGCGGCGCATCTGCCCTGGGCCTGGTCGCGGCGCTTCGGGTATCTGGCTTCCGATCCCTCCCGCATAGGGCCGGGGATCATGGTGGAGGCCATCGCGCATCTTCCCGGCCTTGCGCTTTCCCGGCAACTGCCGCATGCCCGGAACTATCTGGCGGCGGCCGGCGTGGCTTTTCTTCCCCTTGCGCTCCCGCATGGGCCTACCGCTTTCGGTCCCGCGGACGCGGGGCTTTTCCGCCTGCTGTCCCGGGGCGGGCTGGGCAAAGATCGCGACGGCGTTTACGAATCCTTCACGCGCCGCGTCCAACCCGTTCTGCGCCTGGAACGCCAGGCCCGGGAGCGATGCCGGGATAAACATCACAAAAGGCTCGGGGAAAGGATGCAACAATCTTTTCAGCGGCTGACCGGGACCCCGCTTCTCGATTATGGGGAGATGTTGGCCGCGTCCTCTTTGGTGCGTATGGGAGCGGGACTGGGAATGCTGAAGCCCGAATTGGAGGGTGTACTGGAAGAACTGCGCGTATTCGCCGCAAGCGGTCACCTGGCGGTAACTTCCGGGCGGGAATTGGTGAAAGAAGAGGAAGACTTTACCCGGGCGAATGTTGTAAAATCTTTCCTGATGGATCACAGTGGAGAAGTCACGTAAAGATTGGGATTTTAGGGGATAACAAGTATTTTATTCACTGGATGATGGGATCGGAATAGTCCTGTCCAACGGAGCTAAAAAAATGAACGGCATGTTTACGGATAGAGTCAAGAAGGTCATGCAGCTGGCGCGCGAAGAATCCGTGCGGCTCGGCAATGACTACGTGGGCACCGAACACTTGCTCCTCGGCCTCATCCGGGAAGGCGACGGAGTGGCGGTTGCCGTCTTGAAAAACCTAGGGATCGATTTGGACGATCTGGCGCGCAATATCGAGAAGTCGATTTCGTCTTCGGGCGGGATGATGACCATCGGCCAGATGATACCCTTCACGCCGCGCGCCAAGAAGGTTTTGGAGATCGCCGCCCAGGAAGCGCGCTCCATGAGCCACAAGTACATCGGCACCGAGCACCTGCTGCTCGCCCTCATGAAGGATCATGAGTCGGCCGCCGCCAACGCGCTCGCCAGCATCGGCGTGGAATACGAACGCGTGAAGGAAGAGATCGAACGCGTGCTGCGCGGCGGTGACGCCCAGAGCGGGACCGATTTCGCCGGCTCGCGCAAGAAGTCCAAGACCCCGTTCCTGGATCACTTCGGCCGCGACCTCACCGAGCTCGCCCGCCAGGGCCAACTGGATCCCATCATCGGCCGCGGTCCGGAGATCGAACGCGTCATCCAGATCCTGTCGCGCCGCAAGAAGAACAACCCGGTGCTCATCGGCGAACCCGGCGTGGGCAAGACCGCCATCGTGGAAGGCCTGGCCCAGAAGATCGTGGAGAAGAACATCCCCGAGATCCTCGAGAACAAGCGCGTGGTCACGCTCGATATGGGCAGCATCGTGGCCGGCACCAAATATCGTGGTCAGTTCGAGGAACGCCTCAAGTCGCTGATGACCGAACTCCAGAAGAACGACAATGTCATCATCTTCATCGATGAACTGCACACCATAGTCGGCGCGGGCGGTTCGGAAGGATCCCTGGACGCCTCCAACATCTTCAAGCCCGCCCTGTCGCGCGGCGAGTTCCAATGCATAGGCGCCACCACCCTGGACGAGTACCGCAAGTACATCGAGAAGGACGGCGCTTTGGAACGGCGCTTCCAGACCATCCTGGTCGATCCTCCCTCACTCTCCGAGACCTTGCAGATCATCAAGGGCCTGCGCGCCAAGTACGAGGCCCATCACAAGGTCACCTACACGGAACCGGCCCTGGACGCCTCCGTGCGCCTGTCGGATCGTTACCTTTCCGATCGCTTCATGCCGGACAAGGCCATCGACATCATCGACGAAGCCGGCGCCCGCGTGCGCTTGGCCAGCTTGTCCATCCCGCCCGAACTCCGCAACAAGGAACTCGAGCTGGAAGCCGTTGTGAAAGAGAAGGAAGCCTCGGTCGAGAACCAGGACTACGAGACCGCCGCCTCCTTGCGCGATACCCAGGAAAGCCTCAAGGCGGAACTGGAAGAGATGCGCAAGAAATGGCGCGAGCAGAAGCGCGAAGAGCGCCTGATCGTGGACGAAGAGGCCATCCAGGAAGTGGTGGCCAAGATGACGGGCATTCCCCTGGCCAAGATGGCCAATCAGGAAAGCCAACGCCTCTTGAACATGGAGAAGGAACTGAACCAACGCGTAGTGGGACAGGATCGCGCCATCGAGGTCATCTCCAAGGCCATCCGCCGCTCGCGTTCGGGCGTGCATTCCACCAAGCGCCCCATGGGCAGCTTCATCTTCCTGGGGCCCACGGGCGTGGGCAAGACCGAGCTGGTCAAAGCGCTGGCGGCTTTCCTGTTCGAAACCGAAGAAGCCCTCATCCGCATCGACATGTCCGAGTACATGGAGAAGTTCGCGGTCTCACGCCTAGTGGGCGCGCCTCCGGGATATGTCGGCTATGAAGAGGGCGGCCAGCTCACCGAGAAGGTGCGTAAGAAGCCCTACTCGGTGATCCTGTTGGATGAAATCGAAAAGGCGCATCCGGATGTCTTCAACATCCTGCTGCAGATCCTCGATGACGGCCAACTGACGGACAGCTACGGCCGCAAGGTGAACTTCAAGAACACCCTGATCATCATGACTTCCAACCTGGGCGCCAAGGACATCAAGAAAGGCTTGGGCCTGGGGTTCGGCAAGGACGACCTGGACAGCGAGTACGAACGCATGGAGAAGGTGGTCCGCGAGGAAGTGAAGCGCACCTTCAATCCGGAATTCCTGAACCGGCTTGACGATCTGGTCGTGTTCCGCCCTTTGGAAAAACGCGATATGGGCCGCATCGTGGACATCCTGGTGGCCGAGTTGGAAAACCGCCTGGGACCCCGCGATATCAAGGTCCAAATCTCGGATTCGGTCCGCGAACTCATCGTGGAAAAGGGCTTCGACCCGCAACTCGGCGCCCGCCCTTTGCGCCGGGCCATCCAGAAGCTCATCGAGGATCCGCTCGCGGAGGAAATCCTGCGCGGCAAAATCACCGACAACTCCAGTCTGAAGGTAGGACGCAAAGGCGACCAGCTCACCTTCACTTCCGGTCCGGGCAAAAACGCCAAGAAGGAAGATAAGGAATCCGCCACGGAAGTGAAGGGCGAATAAGCCCGCCTCCATCCGGACATTTATGACCACGCCGCGCCGGGCCCCGGGGATTAAATCCCGGAGCCCGGCGCTTTTTTATTCCCACCCCAAAACGTCACACAATTGCGCCGGTGATTTTCAAAGTGGACAAGCACGATTAACGCCACGGCGGAAGACTCCCGTTGAATGCGGGGAGCGTGGAGTTTGCCTTAGCAACTCGCTTTGCGGAGAGCCGCTTATGCAAGCGAGGAGCGCGGAGTTTGCTCTGGCAAACTCCATAGCGACGAGCCATTATCGAGCCAAACACGACCCTTAATAGAGGCTTTTATCTATATTATTCCGGTTTCCAACCGGGAAGGCTTTTTGACCATTTCTAAGCATTGTTTCGCTGTTTTCATGCTATTTCTGGCCATCGCCTCCTCCTCCGCCCAGCAACTCGCTGGCCCCGGTTTTCGGAGCCCGGTCAAGGAAGTAAAGGTTGCCGGCATCGTCCTGGAAGGCAACAGGACCGTGGATAAGTCCCTGGTCATCCGCACTCTGCAAGTCGAAAAAGGGGAAGAATACCTGCCGCCGGTCCTGCGCCAGAAGGTGCAGGCTTCGGTCACGGCCTTGAACAAGCTGGGCCTTTTCTCCGACATCCAGGTCGATATCGATTACCCGGATTCGCTCGAAGGCGCCATCCTCACCTTCACGGTTTCCGAGTTGCCCACCTTGGCGCGCGCCGAGATCAAAGGCAACAACAAATTGAAAAAGGATGATCTCAAGGACGCCATGGATCTCCTGGACGGCCAGGTCTATTCCCGCGGAGCCGTAGAGCGCAATCGCCAGAAAATCCTGGATACCTACCACAACAAGGGTTATCTGTTGGCCAAGGTAGACGTGGAAGAAGGCATCGAACAGGAAACCGGACGCAAGACCATCACCTTCAAGGTCGAAGAAGGCAAGAAGGTGCAGGTCCGTTATATCACTTTCGCGGGCAATAAGCATGTGCCAGACAAGCAGCTTCGCAAGAAGATCCCCACCAAGGAAGATCGCTGGTGGCGGGACGGGGATTTCAAGGAAGACGAGTACCGGCTGGGCCTGGATACGCTGGTGGATTCTTACCGCGAGCTGGGCTACCTGGACGCGGCCGTGCAAGGCGAAAAGATCAATTATACTCCGGACAAGAAGTGGATGGATATCCGCATCAATGTCACGGAAGGCAAGCGCTATCGTTTCGGCAAGGCCACCTTCATCCATAACAACATCGTTGAGGATGCGGCGCTAAAGGCGCAGGTGCTGCTGGACTCCGGCGAGATCTTCAACATGAAGAAGTTCGAGGCCTCCAAATTCCAGGTGACCTCGCTTTATCGCGAAGAGGGATACCTCTTCATGGACATGCAGGAGCAGTTCACGTACCGCGATACCGTCGTGGATGTCAATTTCACCATCAAAGAGAACAGCATCGCCCATATCCACCTGGTGGATATCCGCGGAAACACCAAGACCAAGGACAAGGTCATCCGCCGCGAAGTGAAGCTTTTCCCCGGCGACATCTTCCGCCAATCCCTGATCATGCGCGCCCAGCGCGACATCATGCAATTGGCCTTCTTCGATAACGTGGAACCCAATATCGAGCAGGTAAAGGATGGCGATGCCAGCGACGTGAACCTGGTGATGAAGGTGGCCGAAAAGCAAGCCGGCACCGGGACCGTATCGGCGGGCCTGGCCTACAGCCAGCGCGATAAGCTGGTGGGAACCGTCGGCCTGCAGATCCCCAACTTCCTGGGCAATGGGCAGCGCGCGGATCTGAGCCTGGAATGGGGACCGAGCAAGCAATCCGCCTCCCTGGGGTTCACGGAACCCTGGTTCCTGGACACGCCTACCCTGGTGGGCGGGAGCATTTTTTACACCTTCCAACAGGCATTGCGGGACATCGATCGTGATTATACGCGTTACGGGTTGCGCCTGAACCTTGGCCGCCGCCTCACCTGGCCGGACGATTACTTCACCTTGAGCGGTAGCTACAATCTCACCGAGAACGACAACGGCTTCACCAGCAATGAGAACTCCCTCATCGTCCCCTCCGGCCTGGAATCCTCGCTTCATCTCACTATCACGCGCGACGATAAGAATCTGCCCTTCTTTCCCTCGGAAGGATCGTTGTATCGCTTGACTTACAGCCGCATAGGCGGCCCGCTGGGGGGCGCGTTCGACTACCACCAGATCGAGAGCAAGGTGAACTGGTGGTTCCCGACGGTCGAAAAACTGGTGTTGGGCATCTCTACGGATTTCGGAATGCTTTTGGGTGATCATATCCAAACGTATGACCTCTTCCAAATGGGCGGCGTGCTGGGCTACCAAGGCAAGATGCGCGGATATGATCCCGGCAGCATCGGAAGCGCCCGCATCGGCCGGAGCTATTTCTCCTTCGTCACGGAACTGACCTACCCCGTGGTAGAGAATACCTTTTATCTGCTCGGCTTCTACGATATCGGAAACGTCTTCGGAAACCTGGCCAAGTACGACGAGTCCAACAATTACAACCCGATCAGCAAAGACGCGGTTCCCAGCCCCCTGGACGAAGTCGATTTCTCGGATCTGCGCCACGATTTCGGCTTTGGATTCCGTTTGGTGATCCCGCTGGTGGCCCCCTTCGGCATGGGCTTCGATTTCGGCTGGCCGTTGGATGATGAGGAAACGTATCAAGGCGCACGGGTGCCCGTGGTAGGCAAAGCGCCCAAGGTCAACTTCGTAATCGAGCAAGGATTTTAAGGAGGAAAGATGAACAAGATGATATTGGCCATGGGGCTGTTGTTGGCCGGATTGGCCTATCCCGCCGATCTGAAAATCGCGCATGTGGATTCGAAGCTGGTTTTCGACAAGTACGCGGATACCAAGAAAGCGCAGAAGGAATACGACAAGCAGGTGCAGAAGTGGGAGCAGGACGCGGCCACCAAGCAGAAGTCTCTGATGGAACTGAAGGATAAGCTGGAAAAGCAATCCCTGATGCTCAGCGAGGAGAAGAAGAAGGAGATGGAGGCCGACTTCCTGAAGAAGAAAAGCGAGTACGAGCAGTTCGTCCAGCAGATCTACGGCAAGGACGGCGCCCTGTTCCAGAAGAACGAGGAGTTCTCCGGCCCCATCATCACCAAGATCAAGAAGACCATCCAGGACGTGGCCAATCAGGAAGGCTATGACATGGTTTTCGACCGCGCCGCGGGCGCCGTGGTATTCTGGAAGAAGGACAATGATCTGACCCAGAAGGTCATCGACGTTCTGAACAAAGAGGCTAAATAACCTTGCGCCTGGCCGCTTCGCGGCAGCCAGCCGGGCGGGACGCCGCCCCGGCATCGCTTCCGGAGGATGCCGTTCCGCTGGACGAAATCCTCCGCATTTGCGGTCCTCACCTCATGCCCGCGGTCGCGCCGGGGCCCCCATCCCCGCTTTCCATTTACTCGCTGGACTCCCCTGAGTTTTCCGGACCCGGTTCCCTCACCTTTGCGGCCGCAGGGACCCCGCTCCGGATGCGGACCGGTTTGCGGGCCGCATTGGTCCTGTCCGAACCCGAGGTCGAGTTTTTTCCCGCTCCGGAAAACCCGGTGCCGCCCGTACTCAGGGTCGGCTCCGTCCATGCCTCGATGGCGGCTTTGCTGCATGTCTTGGAACCCAGGATCCTGCGCCGCACCCCCTTCGTCTCCGGAGGGGGCAACCGCGTAGCGTCGAGCGCCATGGTCGAAGGCTGTCTGGAAGGGAATGTTTCCGTGGGCCCGGGCGCCTACGTGGGAAAGGGATCCTTCATCGGGGCGGGAACGAGGATCGAGCCCAATGCGGTGATCCTGGACCATTGTTTCCTGGGACGCGATTGCGTGATCCAATCCGGAGCCGTGATCGGTTGCGCCGGCTTCGGGTTTTATCCCGCCCGGGCCGCCGGTGAAGATGGGGCCTTGCCGGCCGACGGCCTCCTGGCCATGCCGCACTTGGCCGGGGTGGAGATGGGCGAGGGGTGCTGGATCGGCGCCAATACCGTGGTGGCGGCGGGCGTGCTCCATCCCACCCGCTTGGGTCTGGGTTGCAAGCTCGATAGCCATGTGCAAATAGCCCACAATGTCCGTATCGGGGACGCGTGCCTGTTGGCCTCCCAATCCGGTATAGCCGGATCCACCGTAGCCGGCCATCGCTTGCGCATGGGCGGGGCCGCCAGCGTGGCGGGGCATTTGCGATTGGGCAATGACGTATCCGTAGCCGCCTGCTCGGGCGTGACCAAGGATCTACCGGACCGGGCCGTAGTGGCGGGATTCCCGGCCATTCCCATCAAGGCTTGGCGCTTGCGCGAGATGGCGCTGCGGCGTATGGCCCAACAACGGGACGCGAAGAGGGAATGACATAAGGATGGGACGGTCCGATGAACGTGAAAAGTGAAAAAGCGCCCGGGCGGATGGCAAGGCGACCGGTCCGCCGGGTGCGGCTTCCCCACTGACCCACAGTCCGACGGCCGGTCGATAAGCTCTGGCTGGGGTCGCCGGCATTTCCAGGTCCACCTCTCCAGTACATGCAAGATATGTCTGAACGGCGATGGGCGAGGATGCGCCCGGGAAAAGTCCGTATTCCCTTAGAATACGGGATAGACCTAATGCCGCAGATACCCGAAGACGGAAAGCAGGTCCGTTTTCTCATCCTTGCAAGCGGTGGGCCTGTCTCCCGGGCCGGCTGCCGATTCGGAAGCCAAGGTGCGCAGGAAACCTTTGACTACATAGGTGCCGGTGGACGCCTGGTACCCATCCTCGCCGGCGGGGTACCACATCAAGGAGATGACGCGGCGGCCGTCCGCTTGCCGATCGATATTCGCCAGCATCTCCGCGGTTACCTCTCCCCTGGCGCGGTTCACCAGCCCGCCTTGGTTGGTGAAGAAACCCAAGTTGAATGCGAAGGGCCCCGGCGTCGTCACCTTGATATCCGGCCCATTGGGGAAACCGGTCTCATCCGGGCGAGCCGCATCCGCCAGCCGCCAGGCCTGATCCATGAATCGCCGGCTTTGGCTGGGCGAGCCGCGCGGCAGGATGGCGGAAACCGGCAGGGCCATGGGCTTGGGAAAAAAGGTTTCGCCCTGGGTAACACCGCCGCTACTGGCCTCGATGAGGCAGACCGATGGGGAAGACGCCGTGTCCGGGCGGACGCCGTCTCCCGGTGGGATCGGGGGCCTACCCCCGCGTTCCACGTCCATGATCACGCCGGTCACCAGGAACACCAGATCCCCGTAGGAAGCATTGGCCCCGTCGTTGTAGGAAAAGACGATGCCGCTGTCATCGGCCGGAGTCCTGGGCGCGCCCGGGCATGGGGGCGGCAGGGAGTTGACCTGGGCCTTGGTGACCCGCGCCGCTTCCGCCCACAGGTGGTTGGCCATGTGGCTGAAGCCGACAGAGGAATAGAACCTGCTCTTTTTCGGATCGTTCATGCCGGTATAACGCGGCCCGCACGCCTCGCCCGTGCAGTACAAGCCGGGATAATTGCTGGAGACGGTACGCATCATGAAGACAAGTTCCTGGGTGGAATCGAAGACGCCCAGATCGGCCCGCAATCCGCCGCTGTCAGGGCAAAGGTTGCCGCGGCCGCTGCCGTGGTAGAGCAGCAGGGGATTCTCCGTGCTGGTGCGCGGGTCCATGAAGAAAAGCTGGTTGCCCCAATTCGCGGTGCTGTGGACAAAGCGGACGCTGACCCCTTTACCCGTACCATAGACGGTGGCCCCGCGGTACAGGGTTTTAACGGGCAGGAAATCGGATGGCGGGTTGGAAATGATCTGTGGTCCGCCGGCGGAAAGCAGGGGAACCAAGGCCAAGAAGGCGGAGGCGATCAGCCGGATAGGCCGGCATGAAATGGCTGCCCCGGCCGTCACTACGGCCCCGCCAGGTTCACGGTTCCCACCGAGACCCTGCCGCCCGCGGTAAGCTTGACATCGGGCACCGTAGTGGTGATGAGGGGATTGGCGAAGGCAGAAATGCGCAAGGTATAGGTGCCGGGGGGCAGGGCGCTGAGCGTGAAGTCCCCGCTGATAATGGAGGCCGTCCACCTGTCCATGCCGTAAACGGCTATGATGATTTCGGAGTTGCCCAGGGCGGGGCCCGCGTAGTTCACCTTGCCCGTGATCCAGCCGGTGGTGTCCACTATCAAAGGATCGACGGTAAAGCGATCGGTGCGGCCGTCGGCGGAAATGGAAATCACCGCGCCGCGCGAGGATGTGTCGACGGCTTCGATACGGTAGTCCCCTTTGGGCACGGAATCGAACGTGAAGAATCCCTGCGTGTCGCTGGATCCGTCCTGGACGGCTTTACTGCCTTGGCCGGCGAGGCCGTCCGGATTGGACAGGAAGGCCGTGGGCCGCAGGTGGACTTGCACCAGGGCCGCGGGGCTCCCATCCCTGTGGAGGATGGACCCGTTGATGCGCGCCGCGATTTCCGGATTGCCTACGTCCGTGCCGCCGCCCGGCGCCAGGTTGCAGGATGCCAGGCCGCACAGGGCCAAGGCCAATATGGCTGCCAGCGGCGCGGTTGCCGGAAAGGATGCCGGAAATGCGCGCGCGGCCTTCATTGGACTCCCGCCGCGTTGCGGGAATCGATAGGCTTGGATCCGCCCCCCCGTTTGGTTTTCACCAGCGGGAAGAATTGGAAGTTCAATTGGTACACCTTATCGGCGCCGGCGCTTTGGGAAGCCAGGCCCAGGATCTTCATGCGGAACTCGCGCAGCCAGGTTTTAATCTTCTCCAGATCCGGTTCCGAGACGCGCAAGGTGGTGCCGCCAATCTCCCTTTCCTTTCCCTGGAAACGGGAGAGGGATTCCCCTCCCAAGCGGATCATCTCGCGGTGGAATTGGGAAACCATTACGGACTTCACGCGCGCATCGGTGGCCATGGTCTTTTCCACTTGGGTCCAACTGCGATCCTTCTGCTGCGCGATGAGACCGAGGGTCTTGAGCAGGGAAAGCGAGTCCGCCGCTTCCGCGGGAGTGATGGAAGGCGAGAGGGCATCCGCGACCCACTCCGGCGAGAATTGGAAATCGGGCAGGGAAACGATTTCCCGGATGGCAAGGTGCCACCAATGGGAGAAAACCTCGTATTGCCGTTCGCCCAGGCGGGCGGGATTTTCCCGATCGCGCAAGTCGATGAGATCCTGGAAGAAATTTTCCTTTTCCGTGGCGGTGCCGGCCTGGTTGTATTGCACCAAAGCCAGGAAATAGCGCTTGGAGTTCCCGTCCAGCTTGAAGGCTTTGGCGAAGGATTCCGCGGCCGCGAAGGTGAGGTTCCTTTTCCCGTCGATGACGTTTTTAAGCACGTTCGGGGATTTGAAACCCGCCCGCGTGACGATGTAGCGATGGGAAAACCGCCGCGATTGGTTTTTGTTGAACTCGAACAAGGCTTTGAGAAAAGCGCGGTAATCGTAGAACAGGAAGATATCCGGGGTGGCCGGTACGTTTCGGGCTTTATCCATGAGTGAATGTATAGCGTAGGGGCGGATTTCGGCCAAGGATGGGGCTCCGATTTGCGTATTCCATAAGGATACATCCGGATAAAATTTTCTGTCGCTAGAAACCGGGGCCCGGCTTGGAATTCGCCAAAAAACCTAATTTTACAACGGAAAAACCATGCCTTTACCGCCCACATCCGTCCTGGCCGGACCGGCCCTCCACAGCGGCCTCATGGCCCGCTTGCACTTGAGCCTGAGGGCCTCGACGCCGCCGCTGGGACCGCGCTTCCGTTTCCCGGGACTGGCTCCATTGGAACCGTCCCAAATGGGCGGGTTGGTCCGCAGCGCCCATCGCTCCACCCGTTTAGGGGAAGGGGCATCCGCCATCGGGACCCCGGAGCATCTTTTGGCCGCATTGCTGTTCTTCCCGGCCGTCCCGGTGGATCTGGAATGCGATGCCGCCGAATTGCCGGGCCTGGACGGCAGCGCCTTGCCTTTCCGGGAGGCCTTGGCGGCGATGGCTCCGGCTTCGGCCGCAAAACCCGCTTGGCGCGAGTATGCGGCGGACCTTTCCTGGGAGTATCATTGGAGTTACGGTCATATCCGCGTACGTCCCGCGCCGCATTTCCGGGTGAGCTGGAGCCTGGATCGGTCCCCGCTGCGGCAGGTTTTCAACTTGGAGGATCCGGGCACGGCGTATCGCGAGATCCTGCCGGCCCGCACCTTCGCCTTCCATACGGAATGGCTGCAAGCGATTGGAATCGGCATGATGGCGGGAGCTGACGAGGATTCCGGGCTTCTGCTGGCCGGGTCGGAAACGGAATACCGGCAAGTGCTGGCCCGCTATCCGCATTGGCGGGGCGGCCCGTATCCGTTGCTCAATCAATCCGCCTGGCGCATGGATGACGAACCGGTCAAGCATAAGATCCTGGATTTGCTTGGCGATCTGGCCCTGGCGGATCTGGCCTTGCCTAAATTGGAGATTGAAATCCGCAACGGCGGACACGCCGTCAACCATCTCCTCATGGATAGGCTGCTGGCGGCCCGTTAGCCCGCGGCATGGGAGCCGCCGTTTAAGCAAAGGAGGGCCCCGGCCGAGGCCTTCAGCGCGTTTCGTTCCTATTCGATACTAGATTTATCCTCCCATCCGGAGCGGAGATAGGTCTATGGCGGAAAATGCGGCGGGTCTTTTCAAATCTGATAATCCAAAGTTCATCATGGATTTCGCGGGTATCCTGAAAGTCCTGCCGCACCGGTATCCCTTCCTGTTGGTGGATGGGATCATCGCCTTCGAGAAGGAAAAATCCATCGTTGGCCAGAAGAACGTGAGTTTCAACGAGCCGTTTTTCGCCGGCCACTTCCCCAACGAACCGGTGATGCCGGGAGTGCTCCAGATCGAGGCGCTTGCCCAGATCAGTTGCATCCTGGTCGCCCTCTCCTTCCCGGAAGAGACGGCGGGCAAACGCCCCGCCTTCGCCGGCATCGAAGAAGGCCGCTTCCGCAAGCCGGTGCGGCCGGGCCATGTGCTGACTCTCAAAGGGGAGCTGGAAAAATACCGCCGCGGTTTCGCCGTAGTCCGCGCCCGCGCGGAAATCGACGGCGAACTGGCGGCCGAAGCGATCATCAAAGCCTCCATGATCTGATCCGCCCCCCTTTCCATGTCCATCCATCCCACCGCGCTCGTGCATCCTTCCTTGGTCCTGCCACCCGATCTGGAAGTGGGACCGTATGCGGTTGTGGATGAGGACGTGGAGTTGGCGCCGGCGGTCTGCATCGGGCCTTTCTGCCATGTCTATGCGGGCGTGCGCCTGGAGGCAGGCGTGCGCCTGGAAGACGGCGTCATCGTAGGCAATGCGCCGCAGGACCTGAAGTACCGCGGGGAAAAAACGGGAGTACGCATCGGCGCCGGGACGCATTTGCGCGAGTACGCGACCGTCAATCGCGGTACCGCCGCAACGGGTGTCACCGTCATCGGCAAGAACTGCCTCGTCATGGCGTATTCCCACGTGGCCCATGATTGCCTGATCGAGGACTCGGCGATCATCGCCAACGGCGTGCAGATGGGCGGCCACGTCCGCATCGGCAAAGCGGCGGTCGTCTCCGGCATGACCGGCATCCATCAGTACGTGGTCATCGGGGCGGGAGCGTTCATCGGGGGAGGCTTGCGGGTGGACAAGGACATCCTCCCTTTTAGCAAGGCCCTGGGCGAGCCGCTGCGCTACGCGGGACTCAATGAAATAGGCTTCTCCCGTTACGGGTTGGCCGATGGGGCGGGTCCGGAATTGAAATCCTGGTACCGTGGATTTTCCAAACTGGGCAGGGCCGCCGCCCTGGAGAAGCTGCTGGCTTTCCGGGACCCGGAACTCCCGAGGATCCTGGAAGAGTTTTTCGCCAACCAAAAGCGGGGAGTGTTGCTGCGCCCCCTGCGCGGTTAACCCGACCCCCCGCACCAGCGGGGTTCGCCGGCGTGGGACCGGAGCACGGCCGCCAAGGCCGTCCTCCGCATCAGGCCGTATGGAGGTTGAGCTCCTCTTCGATGATGGGCATCAGCTCATCCTTCAGCTTCTCGAAGCAAAACACCTGTTGGAACATGCTCGTGCTGCGATGGGCCGCCGCTTTATGGCGGATCCATTCCGCGACGCAGTTCTGACGCTTGGAAAGATCGTCGGCTTGCCCGCCGTCGATTTCCTTGCGGATGGTATTAGACTGCTTCTCCATGTACTGGGCCATGTTGAAAGGCATGTTGTGCTGGATGATGAAGATCTTGATGAGCATTTCCAGGGGGCGAGGGCCCTCGATGCGCTGGAAGTCCTGGATGAAGCGGATCAACTTTTCTCGGTTGGCGCGTATGAACGGAAGGATTGAGGCTTTGAGATCATTCATCTCACCGCAATCAAAGGCGTGTTCCAATTCTCTTACGACATCGGATCCCACTAAAGAATCCCCTTCAAAAAGAACCGTGAAAAAAGGTAGTACGCTCTATGCATTATACCAAGGAAAGGTTTATCCCGCTCTGGGTTCCCATAGACCCCGGCCGCAAATGATTGGGGTTTTTCCTTATATTGCCGCTATTTTACGGCTTCTGCGGCCTGATTTTTTCGATAGGGTCAAAGACCGGTAAAGTTCCCGACGAAAATTTTACACTCGATAAAATTCCCAGGTTCCGATTCCCGATTGCGCTCATGGCGCGGCACGGCGGCAGTCGGCTCCCTGCAAGGGAAAATCCAGGTGCGGCTTTTTCCCGGAGGGCGGTTCCGGCGCGAGAGTAACTCGCGGGTTACCTGCGGAAAGCAAAAAAAGGAGCAAAAAAAAAGGCGTCCCCGGACCCGGCTGGCTTGCGCCGCGCCGGACCGGGAACGCCCCGAATCAGATCACGCGTTCGGGCCGTTAAGCCATTGCCATTTCGCGGCGCTTGGGGGCCGACTTCTTGGTTTTGAGGGGAGGGAGTTTGGCTATGATTTTGGCGACTATGGGCCGCGCAGAGGCGGTTTTGGAGGCCGCCGCCTTCTTCACGGGTTTCGCGGCCTTGGCCTTCGCCGGTTTGGAGACCTTGGCCGTAGCCTTGACGGCGGGCTTCGCCAGCTTGGCCGAAACCTTGGCCGGCTTTGCGCTCTTTACGCTCTTGCCCGCTTTCTTCGCATCGATCCCTTCCTGGACTGCAGCCTGGGCCGCGGCGAGGCGGGCGATAGGCACGCGGAAAGGCGAGCAGCTGACATAGCTGAGGCCGATCTTATGGCAGAACTTCACTGAGTCCGGATCGCCGCCGTGTTCGCCGCAAATTCCCAGCTTGATGTCCGGGCGGGTCTGGCGGCCCTTCTCGATGGCGATCTGCATCAACTGTCCCACGCCGGTCTGATCGATGCTGGCGAAAGGGTTTTTCTTGATGACTTCGGATTCGATATACGGCTGCAGGAAGGAGCCGGAATCGTCCCGGCTCATGCCCAAAGTGGTCTGGGTCAGATCGTTGGTGCCGAAGCTGAAGAACTCGGCCGTCTGGGCGATCTCGTCCGCGGTCAGGGCGCCGCGGGGAATTTCGATCATGGTACCCACGCTGTAGTCGACCTTGATCTTCTTTTCCGCCTGCACGGCCTTCGCCACTTCATGAACAACGGCGATCTGCAAGTCGAATTCGCGCTTGAAGCCCACGAGCGGGATCATGATCTCGGCCTTGGCCTTGATGCCGGCCTTCTTGGCATCTGCGGCGGCCTCGATGACGGCGCGCGCCTGCATCGCGGTGATTTCCGGATACTTGATGCCTAGGCGGCAGCCGCGGAAGCCGAGCATGGGATTGAACTCGTGCAGTTCGTGCACGCGCGCCATGATCTTCTCCACCGGGATGCCCAGCTTCTTGGCCAGATCCAATTGCTGTTCCTTGCTGTGGGGCAGGAATTCATGCAGGGGGGGATCCAGGAAACGGATGGTGGCGGGATAGCCGTTCAGGGCCTTGAAGATGCCCAGGAAGTCTTCCCGCTGGTAGGGGAGGAGCTTGGCCAGGGCGGTCTTGCGGTCTTCCAGCGAATCGGCCAGGATCATCTCGCGCATGGCGTCGATGCGGTCGCCTTCGAAGAACATGTGCTCGGTGCGGGTGAGTCCGATGCCCACCGCGCCGAACGCCACCGCGTTGCGGGTCTGTTCGGGATTGTCCGCGTTGGTGCGCACGTCCATGCGGGCGGCCTGGCCGCACCATTTCATCAACTGGGCGAAATTCTTGTAGGTGCGGCTCTTGAGGGCTTCCGCATCGCCTTGCACCAGGGCCTGCACCACTTCCGAGGGAGCGGTCTTGACCTGGCCGGCGTATACGTTGCCGGAGGTTCCGTCGATGGATAGGAAATCACCCTGATGGTAGGTCTTGCCGCCCACCTTGAGGGTTTTGGAATCGTAGTCCACGTGCAATGCGGCGGCGCCGCACACGCACACCTTGCCCATCTGGCGCGCCACCAGGGCGGCATGGGAGGAAACACCGCCGCGGGCGGTGAGGATGCCTTCCGCAGCGATCATGCCGCGCAAATCCTCCGGCGAGGTCTCGACGCGCACGAGCAATACCTTTTCGCCCTTGTCGGCGGCTTCCACCGCGCGGTCCGCGTTGAAATAGATCTTGCCGGTGGCGGCGCCGGGACCGGCGGGAAGGCCGGTGGCGATGACGGGCGCTGAAGACAGCGCCACGCGATCGAAGATGGGGGCCAGCACCTGATCCAGCTGGTCGGCGGGAACGCGCATCACGGCGGTTTCCCAGTCGATGAATTTCTCTTGGACCATTTCGCAGGCGATGCGGACGGCGGCTACGCCGGTGCGCTTGCCGTTACGGGTCTGGAGCATGTAGACGACGCCGTCTTCGATGGTGAACTCGAAATCCTGCATGTCCTTGAAATGCTTTTCCAGGGTGGTGCGGATCCGGTCCAGTTCCTTGTAGGCCTTGGGCATGGCCGTGTTCAGCTCCAATACGGGCTGGGGCGTGCGCACCCCGGCGACCACGTCTTCGCCTTGGGCGTTGATGAGGAATTCGCCGTAGAAAACCTTCTCGCCGGTGGCGGGATCGCGCGTGAACGCGACGCCGGATCCGGAGTTGTCGCCGGTGTTGCCGTACACCATGGCCTGGACGTTGACGGCCGTGCCCCATTCGCTGGGGATATTGTACTTGCGGCGGTAGACGATGGCGCGATCGTTCATCCAGGAGCCGAACACGGCGCCCATGGCGCCTTCCAACTGGGCCCAGGGATCCTTGGGGAAGCTCTTGCCCGAACGTTCCTTGATCAAGGCCTGGAAGCGGGTCACCAGTTCCTTGAGATCTTCGACGGTTAGCTTGGTATCGTCGATGTCATGGTTGCCATGGCGATCTTCCTTGAGCTTCTCGATCACCATTTCGAAAGGTTCATGGTCTTCGCCCGGAGCTTTCTGCACGCCGAGCACCACATCCCCGTACATCTGCACGAAGCGGCGATAGCAATCCCAGGCGAAGCGCTCGTTCTTGGTCTTGTTGGCCAGGGCTACGACCGTGTCGTCGTTCAGGCCCAGGTTGAGGATGGTGTCCATCATGCCGGGCATGGAGTCGCGGGCGCCGGAGCGGACGGAGACCAGCAGCGGGTTCTTCAGATCGCCGAGCTTGGCCTTGACCTCGTTCTCGATGATCTTGATGCCCTCTTGCATTTGGGACTTGAGCACGGTGGGATAGGTGCGCTTGTTGTCATAGTAGTAGGTGCAGACTTCGGTGGAGATGGTGTACCCCGGAGGGACCGGCAGGCCGATGCGGCACATTTCGGCCAGGTTGGCGCCCTTGCCGCCGAGCAACGCGCGCATCGACGAATCGCCGTCGGTTTTGGCTTTGCCGAAGTGATAGACGTATTTAGGCGCCTTCGCCATATGAACTCCTTTGAACCTGGAACTGTGGAAAAGTCGTGATTTTGAGACGAGTCAATGTAGTTCGCCCAGGGGGAATCCTCAAGGTTTAGGGCGTTCCAGCCCTTTAGATACGGGGGTGGCAGGAAGTGGGGGCGGGGCTTCCCGGGTCTTAACCCTCGTCCAGCCGCATGATCCCGGAGTCCATGGGGCCCCGGCGCTGGAAGGCTACGGTCGGGTCGCCGTCGATGGATTTGTTGTAGAGGCTGCGTTCCAGGTCCCGGGCGGCCGTGTACAAGGCGGTGGATTCGAGTTCATAATGGGCGTTCAGCTTGTCGCGGAGGTTTTCCATGAGCTCTGCCAATTCGCGGCCGGCAATGGAGGCGGAATGGGTTATCTCGTGCGTCCGCATCCGCTGGGCCAGCAGGGCGGCATCGGCATAGAAGCAGCGGCCCTCTTTGGCGTCCTGGGTGGCCATATAGGTTTGGATGGAACCCAGGTGGAATTCCGGATGGACATTGCGATCGCGCAGGCAGGCTTCGTAGCGCAGCACTTTGGGGAACAGGAAGCTTTCCTCCTGGTCGATGTGGGTCTGGAAATCCCGCACCCAGTCCTTGAAGTCCGTTTGCAAGCGGCGCAAGTCTACGGCCTCTTCCGAATCGGCGATGGCGTGGATATCCAGCAGATGCGTGATATCGGAAACTTCCCGGAGCATGAGGCTGCGATGATCATGGGTGAGATAATCCACCAGCATGTAAAGGGGCATAGCGCTCCAATCGGTATCGGAGGCGGGAATGCGGGTATAGGAGACTTCGTCCAGGAAATCGTCCATGCCTTCGCGCCGGAACAGATCCCCCAGCGGCTTGTCGAGCGCATCCCAATACCGGATTTTTCGCTTGTCCAAACTGGCGATGGCCATGGGCCGCATCTTGAGGAGGAAGCGCACCGGGGTTTGTTGGGAAAGCATGCTCTTCATGACAGTCCTTTCGCTGGGCTGTTCTCCGACTTCATCCGGCATCATCCGTTTCCGTCTGCCGCGGCGGACGTCCCGAAGTATCGAAGGGTCGGGAACGGGCGCCTTCGCCGCGCCCGGTTTCGGGCTCTCCATGAGCCCGCGGCCATGGAGTCAAGGTACTGGATTGCCTGAAAAAACACCACCTGTAAAACCACAATCATTGCCGAAAGGAAAGTTGGGAATTTTGGAGCGGAGTGTTTTCGAGGCGCGGGCCCCGGCGTGTTTTAGGGCGGAAATCGACGGGACCGGGCGCCGGCCGGAACTTCAAGCCACCCGGAAACCCAGTCCCGCGAGGCGGGAGCGCAATTCCCGTTTTTCCTCCGGCAGGCCGAGAACGGTATATGCCGGGAATTCGTGACGGACCGGATAATCGCGCCGCTGGCGATCGAACGCCTTGCCCGCATCGCTCTCGCGGAACGATTCCCGCAAGCGCCGATCGTCCGCCAGGATTGGGTAGGCGGTGTGGACGCAATAATGCAGGAAGGCGGGATCCGATCCGGATCCGGGATACCGGATGGCCGGTTGCGACGGGGCAGGGAAGACGGGCCGCCAGGAGGTGGCGAATCCGAAAAAACTCCGGAAGGCTTGCGCCACCTGGGTGGTGCCGTTCAGTTTTCCTTGCAGGGAATAGCCGGCGATGTGGGGCGTGATCAAATCCGCGCGGGCGCAGAGATTTTGATCGATGTTCGGTTCGCCCCGAAATACGTCCAATACCAGCCGGCGGATTCGGCCCGCGTCGAGTGCGGCCATCAGCGCGGGTTCATCGATGACTTCTCCCCGGCAGGAGTTGATCAGGACGCAAGGGCGCGCCAGCCGCGCGAAGAAATCCGCGTCGGCGAGTTTGAGAGTGGGGTGGGCCCCGGTTTTGATCAGCGGCACATGCAAAGTAAGCACGTCGCTTTGGGCCAATAGGGCGTGCAGATCGGAGAAACCCCCGGCGGGTTGGCCCGCCGCCAGGGCCGCGTCCCGCAAGGGGGGATCGGACTTCAGTACGCGCATGCCCAGCGCTTCCGCCTTGCGCTCCACCTGCTTGCCCACATGGCCGTAGCCGATGATGCCCAGGGTTTTGCCGGCCGGTTCGGAACCCTCCTTGACTGCAAGATGGGTAAGGGCGGCGGTCACGTATTCGCCCACGGAGTCGGCGTTGCAACCGGGCGCGGAGGAGAACCCTATCCCGCGGGAGCCGAGGTAGGCTTGATCCACGTGATCCGTGCCGATGGTGGCCGTGCCCACGAAACGAACCGCGGTGCCTTCCAGGAGATCGGCGTTGACGCGCGTAATGGAGCGTACGATCAGGGCGTCCGCTTCCGCGATGTCCTTACGCGTCAGCGCGCGCCCCGCGAAAGAAACCACATCGCCGTGGGCGGAAAATGCCTCCTTGCCCATGGGAATGTTCTCATCGACCCAGATCTTCATGCCGCCTCCGGGCGGCGCCCCGACTGGGCCGGCCGCAAGGCGGCAAAATAGCATTTCCACGCGGCCTTGGGCCGGGCCGGACTCTATACGCCTCATGGCTTTGCAAGTATATTTCGGAGCAACCATGACCCATGACTACGCGGATCGAACCAAAAACGGATTGCATGATCTAGCCGGCAAACTCGGCCTGGCGATAACCGGGGACCATCTCGCCAATATCTGGGAGGAATGCCACCTTCCCGGTCGCGATGCGGTGGCCCAAGTGCTCGACCAATTGCTGTCCGTGCTGTTCCCGGGCGTATTCGGCAACCAGGTGGTCCGCGAGAGCGAATTGGGTGACTTCCTCTTGGAAAGCCTGGCCTCCATCCGGCAATCCCTCTCGCGGCAAATCGCCATGGCCCTGGATTTCCGGGCATCCCAGGCCAGCCCGCTGCTCTCCGGGGATCCGCGTTGCGGCGCCAATGCGTCCCAGGGCTCCGAGATCGCCTCCCGTTTGCTGGAAGCGCTTCCCGGCATCCGCCAAGTGCTGGGCGAGGATCTGCTCGCCGCCTACGAAGGCGATCCTTCCGCCGGTTCCGTGGTAGAGGTGCTGATGAGCTATCCTTTCGTCCATGCCATCTCCACGCATCGCATCGCCCATGAGCTTTACCGGGCAGGCATCCCATTGCTGCCGCGTATGATGAGCGAGGTGGCCCATTCGCGCACGGGTTCGGACATCCATCCGGGCGCTACCATCGGGCCCGGCTTCTTCATCGATCATGGGACCGGCGTCGTCATCGGCGAGACGGCCGTCATCGGCCGGGGAGTCAAGCTGTACCAGGGAGTGACCTTGGGCGCGCTCAGTTTCCCCAAGGACAAGGACGGCAATCCCATCAAGGGCATCAAGCGCCACCCCAACATCGAGGACAACGTCACCATCTACGCCGGGGCCACCGTGCTGGGCGGGAAAACCACCATCGGCAAGGGCAGCGTGATCGGCGGTAACTGCTGGATTACCTCCTCGGTGCCGCCGGAAACGGTGGTGATGTCCGAACAGGCCGAACGCAAGCGCAAATAGTCCGCAAAAGGGTATAATACCCGCATGCCGTCCCCAGCGCGCATCGGACTGATCGGTCCCGACCGGACCCAACCCTGCGGCATCGCGGATTATACCGCGCGGCTGGCCTCCGCCCTGGCGCGCAAATCCGATCTGGTCTTCGCCCCGTTCCGGGGCGCTCTCATCGATTCGCGGCTTGACGATTGCCGCGGCATCCTGGTGCAATACGAAAGATCGCTGCTGGCCGAGCCCGGATTCCACGGAGGCGATAAGTTTCTCGCCGCTCTTTCCCGCCGCCATCCCGGCCGCGTATTCGTGGTGCCGCACGAGGTCTACGATCAGGACCCCTTCGCCTTCCCCTTCGCCGCCCTGCGCGCCGGCTTCCCGCCTTTCCTGTGGCTGAAACGCCTGCGTTACCGGTGGCTGCACCGCGGTTACGCGGCCGAGAAAAGGCTGCAGGCTTTGGGTTACCGGGCCCATCGAGTCATCCCCCTATCCGGACCGGGGATGGAAATCCTGCGGGCGCAGGTGAGCGGGAAGGTTCTGGATCCCATTCCGCTGGCCAGTTTCGCGCCGCCGGAAACGGAAGCCATGCCGGCGCCGCCGCTCCGGGAAACCCTGTTCCCGCAAAGCCCTAAAGCCGTGCTGGGCATTTTCGGATTCCTGGCGCCGGGAGTGGACTACGCCTCGGTTCTCGATCTGCTTGCGGGACTGGAGGCGGGCGTTTGCCTGTTAATCCTGGGCGGATCCCGGGATCCCGTGGAAGCGCCGGAAGGATCCCGGGGAAGGGCGGAAAACCGATTGGCCGCGGCCATCGCCGCGCGCGGGCTGCAGGGTCGCGTGCATGTTACGGGTTATCTGCCGGAGAGCGGGTTAAGCGCTTTTTTCCGCTTGTGCGACGCCTTTCTTTGTCCCATGCGCTTCAAGAGCAACAGCAGTTCCCTGCTGAACCTCATCCACCTGGAGAAACCCATCCTGGCTTCCGATCTTCCGCTTACCCGCTATCTCAAGGCGCAGGGCGCGCCTTTGGAGTTGTATGCCGATCAAGCGCAATTGCGGATGGGTGTGGCCGCGGCTTTGTCGGGAACGGCGCCGGCCTTATCCAATCTCTACCCGTGGGATTTCGACGCGGTGGCGAACGCCTATTTGCGGATGATGGGCGCGGGCCCGGGATAGCCGGATTGCCGCACGGGTAACTCTTGTGTTACCTTGAGCGCCGCTCAAGCCGTCTCCCGCCATCCGACGATCCGGTCAATAATTGAAAGACAGGCGCAGCGAAAGGTTGTGCGAGCTGGGAAAGCGGTTCTTCGCGTCGGTGGGGGTTTGCTTCACCTGGTAGAGATAGCCCACTTCCAGGTTCCGGCTCAGGAAAAAGCGGAAGTCCGCGGTGAGATCGTCCAGGCGCAGCCGCGAAGGCTGGGCGTTGGGGGCGAACATTTCCAGCCGCAGATCCAGCGCCATCTGCGACCCCAACCGCACGGTCGTGTTCAAGGTGCCTTCCGCGCCTATTTCATAGATGGAAAGGTTGCGCGAATAAGTTGAATCGATGATATTGGTGTAGCTGTTCTCCACCAGGGTTTGGTGGGCGGCGATTCCCACTTGCGTGGTGGCTTCCAGGTAATATTTGGACAGCAGTTCGACGTTCACTCCTGCGCCTTCCTTGAGGTTGATCGGATCGAAGGCCGGCGCGATCAGGAAATCCCCGCTGGTATCGCGGAACTTGCGGGTCACGGGAGTTCCCGAGGAATCGACCTGGCGCGCGATGAAAATGGTATCCGTGGCCGCGATGGTGTTGAAGAAATGCGTGTCCACGGTGCCGCGTATATAGGGGCCCAGCCATTGGTTTAGCCGCCGGATCCAGGTGGTCCGGAATTCCGCGATGTCCGACGCCACGCTGAAGCGCCGCCCCCGTTCTTTGCTGAAGTTATCCTGCAGCAAGAGCTCGGTAGTCCCCAGATAGAGGATGTTGTCGAAGAGGATGCGCATCCGCAAATCACTCGAGACTTGGGCCGCCTCCTTGCGCACGGCCGCGTCGCTGGTTTGCCGCGTAAGATTCACGTTGCCGCCCGCTCTCAGGCCGTAAGACCAAAAGCTGCCTACCTTGGTATGCGCCTCCAGGGATTTGCTGCCGCCGGAAACGATATCCCCTCCCACCGGCTTATCGTAGACGAGTTCGATCTGGGAAAGTTCGCCCGGATTGATCTGGACCGTGATGTAGTTCCGCAGGGAGGTGAATCCTTCGCCGGGCTTGCTGATGCGGTAAAGGCCGGGCGGCAGGATCCACGTCTTGATATCCTGCAGGCGTTCCTGCTTGAGTCCGTGGCCGTTGCCGAAGTTGATCCACTTTTCCATGCGCACCACTTCGTATTGCGCATCGATATAGCCGCCGTCCGCATCCAGGGTCTCGACGATCAGCCCGCCCCAGGCCGGCGGGATCACGGTGGTATGGCTTTCCTCCACCATGACGTCCACCGGGATCTGCTGGATGGAGGTTCCCGAGCCGAAGCGCAAGGAGTAGGAGCCGGAATCCAGCAGGATGCGTTCTCCGGTCTGGCCGGTCTTGACGAGGCGGCCGCGGGCGTTGAACACGGAGATCTCCGGTTCCCGGCGCGGCTCCGTATAGGTGGGGACGAAGACGGCGCCTTTGCCGAGCGGGATCAAGGTGCGATCGCGGCCCAACTGCTCATCGACGGAGGGCGCCAACCAATTGCTGGCGGGCTTTTGCGGCGGGGCTTCCATTCTGGCATGGGCTTCCGATTTTTCCAACTCCACGGTGGATATGTCCTCTCCGGGCAAATCCCCTATCTGCGCGGCTTGGGCGGAAAGGAATGCGGCCAGCACGGCGAGGGCGGCCAACGATGCCCGGAAGGACGGAACCATCGGCTTACGGTTTTGTCTTGCTGGAAAGCGTGTCTGCGGCAACGGAATCCCTGCGTGTCAATACCTTGTATTTGGTCTCGTCCAACACCACCTCCATTTCGCTAACCATGCGATCATTGATGCCTTCCAGCAGCGAGGAAAGCTCCCGTACGATGAAGACCGGCTCCTGTTGGGGCACCGACTTGCGCAAGTCATAGAGTTTTTTCCAGATTATCTGGTTGGTCTTGGCGTTCTCCAATTGGTACTCGATGGCCATATGCGCGTACCATTGCGACTTATTGTCGTATTCCTCCAGCGCCTGGACATCGCAGGAAATGAGGAAATCGGGAACATAGTTCTCCACCGATCGCGTCACGTTGTCGAACAGCCGGGCCGCCTTGAGATGCTTGACCTCCAGATCGTTGACCATGCGTTCCGGATCCACGGCCCACAAATGGAGGTTGTAGAACTGCATCTGGTTGGCGGATTGTCGATAGACGATTTGGCTGCGGCGATAGGCTTCCGCGATATTGCAATCGCGCACGCGCGCCACATAAGGGTAGGGTCCTTTGTCCAGGCGCTCCTTGGGAGGCGTAGGCAGGTAATCCAGCACATAGTATTCGGTCACCTGGGGTTTGGCGAAAAAGCCGCATGCCAACAGCAAGGCGCCCGCCGCAACGGCGAGCAGGATCCGGATCGCACGCTTGAGGTTCATTTATGCCGCTCCTGCTTGTCTTCCCCGCGCAATAGGATCGAAGGGTTTTCCTTGATCTGCCGGCTGAAGGTGTTCATGTTCTTCATGGTTTCTTTCAGATTGCTCATGGATTGGGCCAAGTCCTCCTGGACGCGCAGCACGGTCAGATCCACCTTTTGGGCCACGCCGGTGATGCCTTCGGCCGCCTTCCGGTATTCATGCACGGTCTGCTCCACCTCCATTTTCTGGATCTTGGTTTTCAGGGCGGTAGCCGCCGTTTCCATGGAACTCAGGATGTTGTCTATCCGTTTTCCGGGCTTGACCCGGTTTAGGTCGGTGGCCAACGTGTCCAGCGAGGCGCTCAGGTTGGCGGAGCTTTTGATGAGATGCTCCAGTTGATCCCGGTTCTGTGATTCCGTGAAGGAAATGACGTTCCCCAGCAGACGGTCGATCTTGTAAGCGATGGAATCCGCGCGCAAGGTGATTTTGCCCAGCGTGGACAGGTCCGATTTCACTTCCCCCCCGCGGGGGATGTCCTGCGCCGTATAGGAACCGCCGGTGATCTCCAGGTATTTCAAACCCGTTATCCCATAGCTGCCCATGGTGGCAACCATATCCGCCTTCATGGGCGTCCCCTTGGCCACCTCGAAATGCACGATGGACCTGGAGATGTCGCTGGAGTCGGTGGTGATGCCGGCGATATTGCCCACCTCTTTGCCGTTCTGCTTTACCGGCGTGCCCAGCTCCAGGCCGCTCACCGATTCCGAAAGCCGCGTGAAGTAGGGTACCTTCTTGGTGAAGATCTTTTTCCCTATCATGATGAAAAGGATAGCCGCCACCAGCACCCCCGCCCCGATGAGGAAGACCCCCAAGCGGGCCTTCTCGGCCTTGCTCACGTCCATTACCCATCCTCCAGATTGAAGGCGACGGTACGCCCGGTATGTTTGCTCTCTTCGGGTTTGCGGGCGAGGAAATCCTTGACCTCCTGCGGCCCGTTCGCTTCCGCCTGATCCAATCCGCCGTCGAAAACCACCTTGCCTTGGGAAAGGAAGGTCATGCGATCGCAGAGAGTGCGGATGGAATCGAGTTCATGCGTCACCACCACCATGGTGATGCCCAGGGATTCGCGCAACTCCAGCAACAGGTCGTCCAGTCCCCGGGAAGTTACCGGATCCAGACCCGCCGAGGGCTCGTCGCAGAAAAGCAGTTCCGGATCGGTCACCAGGGACCGCGCCAGGCCGGCGCGCTTGCGCATGCCGCCGGACAGCTCGCTGGGAAGCTTGTCGTATGCGTGTCCCATTTTCACCTGCTCCAGCTTGAGCCGCACCAATTGGTCCACCACGGCCATGGGAAGCCCGGGATTATGGATGCGCAAGGGCAGGGCCACGTTCTCGCCCACGGTCAGGGAAGAAAGCAATGCCCCCGCCTGGAAAAGGACGCCGATGCGCCGCATCAGATCGTTGGAGGGCCTTCCCTGCGACCAATCCACTTTGCTGCCCAGGATCTCGATGGTCCCCGCCAAGGGGCGTTCCAATCCGATGATGTTCTTGAGCAAGGTGGACTTGCCGCAGCCGGAAGCGCCCAGGATGATGCGGATCTCGCCCGCGGCCACGCGCATGGAAACATCCTCCAGCACTACCTTGCCGTCATAGCCGGCCTTGAGCCCGTCCACGGTAAGCTTCAAGGCAGTACTCATAGAATGCAAAATGGAAAAGGCAAAAGGCAAAAGGCGAAATGGGCGAGGGGATGCCGAGCATGCGGCTCCGCCAACGGGCGTGAACCTTCCCGATGGATCAAGGGATTGGTTTTACTCTTCAATTTTTCACTTTGCATTTTGCACTTTGAATTCTGCCTTTTCCCCGGGCGACTTTAATCGTCAATAGTAAAAGATAAATGAGAACACCGCATCGGCCATGATGATGGTGAAAATGCAGGTGACCACGCAAGAGGTGGTCGCTTTGCCCACCGCATCGGCGCCCCCGCGCACGTTCATGCCCTTGTTGATGGCGACCAAGGCGATAATCCAGGCGAAGGTCAGCGATTTGATTAGGGCCTGGATCAGATAATTGATGGTGACCGCATCCCTGAGCTCGTGCAGGTAGGAAACCGGGGAAAGCCGGAAGAACATGAGCCCCACCATCAGGCCCGCCAGGATGCCGGAAACGGCGGAGCATATGGTCAACAGCGGCATGGTCAGGCTCATGGCCCAAAAGCGGGGCAGCACCAGGAAATGGACGGGATTGATGGCCATGGCATGCAGGGCCCCCACTTCCTCCTGGACCACCATGGTGGAGATTTCCGCGGTGATGGAACTGCCGGAACGGCCCGCCAGGATCACCGCCGTCATCAAAGGGCCAATCTCCGTGACCATGCTGATGCCCATGCCGCTGGCCAGGAAAACCGTGGCGCCGAATTTCTGCAATTGGATGCCGGATTGCAAAGCCAGGGTGAACCCGATCAGGGTGGACAACAGCAGCACGATGGGCAGGGCGTTGCTCCCCAGCCGCACCATTTGGATAATGACGTCTTCCCGCAGCATGGTCTTGGGACGGAACAAGGCCGCGGTCGACCAGTAGAGGGATTCGGAAAGCAATACCAGGGTGTCCCGGATTTCCACCAGGAACTTTGCGGCTCCCTCTCCCAAACGCAAGCTTAAAGCCGGTTCATCCTTGGGAGCGGGGGCAACCGGTTCCGGTAAGGTGACCTTGGCGAGATCCTTTTTCAGTTCCGGGGAAAGCCGCGATAGGATCAGCCGGCGGCCGGATTTTTCCAGGGTATCCTGGAGATGGGCCAGCCAGGCCAGGGAAAGCGCGTCCAGCTTGCGCAGGCGATGGCAATCGAGTTTAATCTCGCCGCCTTTGGCATCCGCCATCAGACGGGCGTGCTCCCGGGAAACCCAATCGGGGGTGATTTCCTCGGGTAGTTCGACTTCCTGAACTTTCACTGGGCCGCCCCGTTAACGTTTAAGGGAGTGCATGATGCGGATAATAAATGTTAATTTTCACTAGCCTGTGAATGAAGTCATGGATCTAACCGATATTCTATCCAAAATCCGTACCGGGTTTGAAGTTTAAAATGAAATATAGGCTTTTCCCGACCCGGCACGCTTCCCGACCCATGTTCACCGCGATGTTAAGATCTGCGGGATGGACCGGCTTCTTCCTGCAGACGACGCTGATCGCGGTTCTCCATGCGGCGCCGACCGCCGCCGTCCCGGCCGATTCGGCCAAGGCGCCGGCCAACAAAACGGCAACGGCAGCCAAGCCCGCCGTGTCCAAGGCCAAGCCGAAGCCGAGGCCGAGGCCGAATTCCCGGCCCAAACCTGCGCATGGGCCAAAAGCCGCCATTGCGGACACGGCGGCCTCGGAGGACAGCGCTTCCGCCGCGCCTTCGGAGAGCGCAGCAGCCGCTGCCGCAACGGAGGCTCCTACGGTCCCGGCTGCGGTTTCCGCTCCCGCGCCCCCGTCCCTGGGGTTCGACTATCTCTTCATGGAACAGCGGTCGCAGGAAATCCATCCCATCCTTCGAGAGAAAAAACTCGAGATCGATAAGGCCGAACAGCAGATGCACGAGCTGGAGATGGCCGTCATCCTGCCCAAGTTCCAGATCGAGACCGGAGTGGGTCCCGCGCCCGGCCTCAAGGATTTGGCGGATACCGTGCAGGTTAAACCCGGCAGCGGCAGCTATATCGTCCAGCATTCGAAAGACTTTGACTTCGGGACCTGGGGCCCCTACTTCGGGATAGAAATGACCGTGGCCCAGCCCCTGAATCTCTCCCGCTATCGGGCCGGCCATAGGGCTGCGGCGTCCAATATCAAGGTTACCGAAGCCGCTTTCCAAAAAGAGAAAATGGATGTTTCCGAGGACGCGCAGAAGCTGTATTTCCAGCGCGTGTACGCGGGCCAGATGCTGTCCGTGCTCAAGGACGCCGGCCATGAGCTCGATCGCGCCCAGAAGAAGATGGAAGATATGCTGGATGACGGCGATCAAAACGTGAAGCAAACCGATTTGCTGGAGCTGAAAGCGGGCCGCTATGCGTTTGAAAAGGCGCGTAACGAGGCGGGCTTGGGCGTGGCCCGCGCGGACCTGGGAATGCGTTTCCTGATGCAGGTTCCGGACAGCCTGGCTTTGGCTCCCAAGGATTCCGTGCTTTCGATCCGCCCGGAAACGTTCCCGTCTTTGGATTCATTGAAGATGCTCACCTTGCTCAACCATCCGGATCTCAAACGGCTTGCCAACGGGCTGGCAGCCAGGCGGGAATTGCTGCGCGTGGCCAAGGGGGAAGTGGGGCCGGACATTTTCCTGTTCGGATCCTTCAAGTACACCAAGGCCTGGTCCACGGATCGGCAGTCGGGGGGGGAGGATCCTTTCGCGCGGGATCCGCTCAACGAGCTGACGGGAGTGGGGGGCCTGGGAATGCGCCTCAGCCTCAATTTCTGGTCCCGCTACGAGAAGGTGAAGAAGGAGAAAATCGAACTCACCCAGTTGGAGCGCACGGAGACCTACGCGGCCCGCGGCCTGGTCCTTAAGATGCAGGATGAATATATCCAGATGCTGAATTGCCGGGCCAATGTCACCGAATCGCAGAAATCCCTGCGCGCCGCGGAAGCTTGGTTGAAGGGCGCGGCCCTGAAATACGATTTGGATCCCTCCACGGCCAAGGATATCATTTCGCCTTATAAAACCGTCATCGGCGCCAAACGAGATTATTTCGAAGCGGTGCTGAATTACAACCTGGCTGTATCCAAGGTGATCAAATCAATCGGTTGGACCCTCACCGATTATATTCATAATTTAAAACCTAACGGATAGTCGCGGGTATCGGCGGATCGGGAAGGGGCGTGCGTCCAATCCCGGGTGGTCCGGAACGGAATTGACAAGGAGTTTCCATGCGAAGATTGACTTACGGGATGCTGGCAGGGATGGCGGCGATGCTGCTGGCGGCGGCGCCGGCGTTCGCGGCGCCCGGGGATCCGGTGGCCGTCATCAAGAAGAAAGACGCCGAGCTGCAAAAGCTGTTGCGCGACAAGGTAGCATCCAAGCAAACCGATCGCATCAAGGTGCTCATCAACGGCATTTTCGATTTCGAGGAACTGGGCAAGCATGCCTTGGGCCCCGATACCTGGAAGACGATGACGCCCGATCAGCAGAAGCGCTTCGTAAAGGCGTTCAAGGAAATGGTCGAGAACGCGTCCGTCAAGAAGCTGGAAGTCTACCAATCCGACTCCAGCACATACGAGGCTCCGGACCTGGGGGATGGCAAGGCAAGCGTGACCGCGCACGTCTTTTCCAAGGGGACGGAATCGGTGGTAACCTACAAGCTACTGGTCAAGGGTGATGCCTGGAAATCCTGGGATCTCATCATCGATGATCTGAGCACGGCCCGCAACTACGGCGAACAGTTCCATAAGATCCTCCAGACCTCGAGCATGGACGGCCTTATCGCCAAGCTCGAGAAAAAAGGATCCGGGGCCGTGGAAAGCAAGCCCGCCGACAGCATCAAGGCCAAATCCGAACAGACTCCCGGAGCCGCCAAGACGTCGGTGAGCGCGGGAGGCTCCAAACCCGGTTCCGCGGGCGGAGCGGTCAAGCAAAACCCGCCCAAGGCTCCGGCTTCGGCGTCACCGGCCGCGCAATAGCATGGCGGGGATGGTCTGGGCCTGCATCGCCCTGGCGCCTCCCCTGCTTATCCTCCTTTCGCTGCAACTGCTTCGCTTCCATTTTTCGCTAGATCTGCAAACGCCGGCGGCCTTTAAAGGCGCCCTGGCGGTTTCCTTCTTGTGGATCCGGCGGGAGTTCACCTGGGACGGCGGTTCCGCCCTTGCATCCGGTGGTGGTATCCATGGAGATGCGTCCCAAGCGGGCGTCCGGAACGGAGTCGCTGGTGCAAGTCCGTCTCCCCCTGAAGCGGCGGCAACGGGGACGCGCCAACGCGGTGGTTTGAGCCTGCCCGATTCCTGGCTCGCCTTTTTCGCGCGCATCAAGCGCCGGGCCCGCGCCGCTTCCATCAAGTGGGCTTTGGATTTCCGGGTTTGGGGCATCCTGCTCCGTTTCACCCTCGCTTCCGGAAAACGGATGCTGGGCCTATTGCATCCCGTCTTGGAATACCTGCAACTGGGGATTGAAGACGTTTATACCTTGGGCCGCATCGCATCGCTCTGGTCCGGATTGCGGGGCGCCATTCCCGCCCTCGCCTGCCCCACCGAGTTCCTGTTCGCCGCAAAGTCCTTTACCTTGCGGACCAGGTTGGGCGGGCGCTTTACCGGCCTGCAGGCATTATGGTTGGGCCTCGCCACCGTGTTCTCCTTTCCCTGGGTTCCCCTCGCTTCCCGCTTCCTCATCAGTTGGAGGGACCCGCGCCTCAACCGATGGCAAAGACGGGTTTTACTACCTTAGGTGCCCGTACAAAAGGGAAAAGGATCGACCCATGAGTTTTCTTGAAAAGGAAGAAGGCGAAAAAGCCAGCACCTTCTGGGACTGGGTGGTCGGCATAGGGTTGGTGGTGGTTATCGGCGGATTCACCGTGTTCTACCAATACCAGAAGCGATCCTCCACCAGCCGCTTCCACGAGGCGGACTCCCTTTACCAGGCCGGCAATTTCAAGGATGCGGGCAAGCTGTACGAGGAATTGAAATCCGCCCAATACCTCACCACCAAGGACGACAGCACCATCTACGCGCGCCTGGACGCGATCGAAACCATCCAGGAGACCCAAAACGCTTTGGTGGCCGCCGCCCGCAAAAAAGCCGCTGCGGGGGACTCCACCCGCCTCGCTCCGGTGCTGGGGCGTTTGCCCCATAAGGAAATGCTTTCCGAAGAGGACAAGGCCTGGGTTGATTCCGTAGTCGCGGGGGAAAGTTCGGCGTCTAAGGGATCCGCCGCGGCTGCGCCCGCCTCCATGCCTGCGCCCGCATCAGCATCCGCCAAGCCCGGCAAAGCCGGCGCTCCCGCCAAACCCTGAAGGCAAAGGGACCCCCCTCAGGCTTGGGTCCGGCCTATAGTAACCTGAATGTGACGTCGCGTCTCGGTTACTGTTCCGATCCGGATCCGGTAGGCGAACGCCTGTTCCGCCGGCAGCCGCTCCGGCCACTCCACCAGGCAAACGCCGCCTTGGCCCAGATAATGGTCCAGCCCTATCTCCTCCCAGTCCGCGCCTTCCTTCAGGCGGTACAGATCCATGTGGAACAGCGGCAGGCGCGCGCCGGCATATTCATGGACCAAAGCATAGGAGGGCGAATGCACGTCCCCGGCGAATCCCAGGCCGAGGGCCACCCCGCGCGAGACGACCGTTTTGCCGGCGCCCAAGTCCCCGGAGAGCGCAACGGTATCCCCGGCCCGCAAGCGGGCGGCGAAGGCGGCGGCCCATGCCAAGGTCTCCGCCTCCGAACCGGAAAGGAATTCCTCCGTCTGGGCCACGCTCCCCCTCTTATCGACCGATGCGCTGCTGCCGGGACCGGGTCCGGGTAGCCATGCTCATTCCAGGGGCGGCTTGGGCGTCAGCGTGACGAGGGGAACCAGCAGTTCTTCGATGGACAGGCCTCCGCCCACCATCTGGCCCTTGAACTGGGTCACGAAGTACTGGAACTTGTTGGGATAAACGAAGTAGTAATTGTCCTTGGCGATGGCATAGGCCACTTCGCCCACCTCTCCCGGCAGCCCGTATTGGACCGGCGTCTCCACGAACAAAGCGTGACGTTCATCGCAAGAGATGTCCTGCCCGATCTTGACGCGCGGATTGGGGGTTTTCTCCTCCTGGCAGAACACTTCCGCAGGCGAGTCCACCAGCACGGTGCCGTGGTCGCTGGTCAGGATCACGGTGCGGTTCCTCTTCGCGAACATCTTGAGGATCTCCAGCAGCTTGGAGGAACGGAACCACGTCTTGGCCAGTTCGCGGAAGCCTTTTTCGTCCGGGACGATTTCCTTGACCAGGGCGCTTTCCCGGCGCAGCTGGTTTAGGATGTCGAAGAACTCCACCACCACGGTGAGGAGCATTTCTTCATCGTAGTTGCCCATCTCCTCGGCCAACGCTTCGCTGTCTTCCCGTTGGCGCAGGTGCAGGATCTTCGGCTCCTCGATATCCACCCCGTTGATGCGCAGGTTCATCCGCAAAAGCTCCCGTTCGTAAGGGGCCTTGTCCTCTTCCTCCTGCATCTTGCGCCACATCTGAGGCTGCTTGAGGCTGACCTCGCGCGGGCTTTGCCCGGAGAATAAGCCCACGCGGCAATTGGTCTTCTCGCTGGGCAGCAGCGACCAGGACATTGCGTTCTCGACCTTGAAATCCTGCTCCAGCATGGGCTGCAGCGCCAGCCACTGATCCACGCGGAAGCCGGCCATCACCAGCAGGCAGACCTTGTCGCCTTTTTTGAGCAGCGGGATCACCTTGCGCTTGACGGCCTGGGTGCAGATGTTGGGATTGCCGCCTTTTTTGCCGAACCAGGAAACGTAGTTCTCTTCCACGTAGGAGATGAACTTGCGCGACATCTCCTTCTTCTGGCCTTGATGGGTATCTTCCAGCCCCTGATCGGAAAGGGCCTGGATATCATTGTCCCATTTGCAGAGTTGGAAATAGATCTTCTCCCATTTGGACGGGAGCAGGTTGGTCATCAGGTTGGATTTGTTCTCGGACAGCTCGCGCACGTAGGAAGAGGTGACGTGGTTGCTGCGGATGGCGCGCGAATGCAGGATGCTTTTGCAGACGGAAAGGATTTGGGAGGGATTGACCGGCTTGATCAGGTAGCCGTTGATGTTGCGCCCCAGGGCCGCTTCCATCAGCCGTTCTTCTTCGCTCTTGGTCACCATCACCACGGGGATGTTTTGATCGTAGTCCTTGATTTCCTCCAAGGTGCTCAGGCCGTCCTTGCCCGCCATTTGCTCGTCGAGCAGGACCAGATCGTAAGGCTTGCTCTTGATCATCGCCACGGCATCGTCGCCATTGGTGGCTTTCTCGACCACGTAGCCGTGCTCCTCCATGAACATGATATGCGAGCGGAGGAACTCGATTTCGTCATCGACCCAAAGCAGGCGTTTTCCGGTATTGTTCATGGCTTCTTCCTGGTGGTACTTTTGGGGGCCAGCGGCAGCACGATTTCAAACTGGGTGCCTACGTCCCGCTGACTTTTCTCAACATAGATTTTTCCTTCGTGGTATTCATTAACTATCCGGCGGCACAGGCTCAGGCCCAGTCCCCAACCTCTCTTCTTGGTGGTAAAGCCGGGGTTAAAAATATGCTTGACGTGCTCGCGCGGAATGCCTTTGCCGTTGTCGATGAGGGAAATATGCACGCTCTCCTCCTCGGCCGCGTACCGGGTGGCTATGATTATCAGCCCTGCTTCCACTTCAATGGAATCCACCGCGTTGCGGATGAGGTTTTCTATTACCCATCCCATCAGTTCCCGGTTGATCCAGATTTCCGGCAAATCCTGCAACTGCAGTTCCAGGCTGATGCGCTTGCCCAGATGGGGCAGGCGGGAGGAAAAATACTTGGCCGTGAAGCCGATGATTTCGTTCAGGTCCGCCTTCTTCAATTCCGGCGTGGAACCGATTTGGGAGAAGCGCGTGGCCACGCGGTTGAGACGCGAGATATCGCTTTCCATCTCGCCCAGGATGCGCAGGTTCTTCTCGGAGTCCGGGATGCCCTCCAGCTTCATGCGCAGGAAATCGATCCAACCCAGCAAGGAGGATATGGGCGTCCCCAACTGATGGGCCGTCTCTTTGGCCAGTCCCACCCAGAGCACGCTCTGCTCGTTGGAGCGGATGATGTAGAAACCGAAATACCCGACGAAGCAGAATAGGAAGATGATGACAAGCTCCACCATGGGCATCCACGCCAGGATATGCACCAAGGTGAATTCCCCGTAATGCAGGTAGCCGAAGGTATGCCCCTCCGCCTCCAGTTCCAGGGGTTGGTTCTTCTTGTCCATGTCCTTGACCAGCTTCAACAGGAATTCCTGCTCGGGCTTGGCCAGGTAGAAGAAAGGGACCTGCGGGATCTTGTTCTTGCCCTTGCTCCAGAATTTGTAACTGATGTTGTTCCAGTTGATGGGCACGTTCTGGTTGTCGGTGATGACCATGGGCACCTGGGACTTGCGCACGATCTCGTTGAAGATGACGTTGATCTCTTCGCGGTTCAATTGCTCGGCGATGGCCACGGCGTAAAGGCGCGCTTCCTTGTCGTTGATCTGCAAAGCCTGGGTCTCCAGGTTGCTGATGAAGATCTGGTTGAGGATGGTGAAGCAGGCCAGCAAAGCCAGGGCGCTGGTGAAGAGGATGTACTTGATGTTGGCCAGCGAAAGCGAGGTCAGCCATCCCCGCAGCCTCCGCAAGGGCGGCAGGAGCTGCATGAAGCGGGTGGGGAAGGAGCGGTCGGAGGCCATGCGCTGGGTTCCCTAAGGCAATTCTGCAAATTGCAAATTGCAAATTGAAAATCGCAAAATGGTTCTGACCCCTGGAAAACGATTACCGATTTTGCGGCCGGCGCGATAAACCGCACGGCCTCTTGAAAGTCGGATCCCGGCTTTCAAAATTTTCATATTTCAATTTGCAATTTTCAATTTGCAAAAATCTTACTTCTTCTTCGGCTTTATCTCCGCCACCCCGCCCATATACGGCTGCAGCACTTCCGGGACGCGCAAGCCGCCTTCCGCGGTCTGGTGGCTTTCCAGCAAGGCGACCAGCACGCGCGGCGTGGCCAGGCCGGAGCCGTTCAGGGTATGCACGAATTGCATCTTGCCGTCGATCTTGGTGCGGATATTGGCCCGGCGGGCCTGAAAATCCTCGAAGTTGGAAACCGAGGAAACCTCCAGCCAACGCTCTTCCGCGGGCGCGAATACTTCCAGGTCATAGCACTTGGCCGCGCCGAAGCCGAGATCGCCCGTGCACAGTTCCAGCACGCGGTAATGCAGCCCGAGCTTTTGCAGCAGCGTCTCCGCGCATTCGCGCAGGAATTCATGGGCCTGGTAGGATGTGGCCGGGTCGCTGAACTGGACCATTTCCACTTTGTTGAATTGGTGCAGGCGCAGAAAGCCGCGCGTATCCTTGCCCCACGAGCCCGCCTCGCGGCGGAAGCAGGCGGAGTAGGCGGCGTAGGAGATGGGCAGCGAGGCCGCGTCCAGGACTTCGTTCCCATGCATGTTGGTGACGGGCACTTCGGCGGTGGGGATGAGATAGAGATCGTCCGCATCGCAATGGTACATGTCCTCTTCGAACTTGGGCAATTGCCCGGTGCCGATCATCGAGGCCTTGTTGACCACGAAGGGCGGCGAGATTTCCGTGAAGCCGTGATGGGCCACGTGGAAATCCAGGAAGAAGTTGAGCATGGCCCTTTCCAGCCGGGCGCCCAATCCCGTGAAGATGGGAAAACCGCTGCCGGTGATCTTGGCGCCGCGCTCGAAATCGAACAAACCCAGTTCCTTGCCCACGTCCAGATGATGCTTGGGCTTTACCCCGTCGGCACCGGCAGGAGCGGAGGCGGGTTTATGGCGCCACTCCTTGACCACCTTGTTGTCCGCCGAGGAACGGCCGTCCGGCACGGAGGCATGGGGTAGGTTGGGGACCAGCAAAGCCATAGCCTTGAAGCGGGCCTCCAAATCGTCGAACTTCTCCTGCTGGGCCTTGATCTCGTCGCCCAGGGTGCGCGTCTTTTCGATATCGGCCTGCGCGTCCTGGCCGGCGCGCTTGAGCTTCGCGATGCTCTCCGTAGCCACGTTCCGCTCCGACTTCAATTGGTCGAGGCGTACGTTGATTTTACGCTTTTCGATATCCATGTTGACCATGGCGTCCAAGTCCACCTTGGCGCCACGCCGTTCCAGGCCATGCCTGATTTTGTCGACCTCTTCCCGGTACAACCGCGGATCCAGCATTTTCACAATCTCCTATCAGCGGAAGCGAAATTTAGTCAAGAATGCCCCGCTGGGCATTCTATTGTAGTTTATAACAGTTTTTCGGCTTTCGCCCCGGCTGGGCGGACCCGGCGGCCATCATTCCCAGGGGGTGCTTTTGCAGTGCAAGGTAGGTATCAGGAATTTGGGCGCGGCCTTGCTCGCATGCCTGCTGCTGGCGGCCGTCCCCGCGTTCGCCCAGACTTACAATGTAGTGGGGCTGGTGCTGGACGGGGAGAAGGGCGAACCCATCGGCCAGGTGGAAATCTCCCAGCAAAGCGGCAAGGTGCTGGGATACACCAAATCGAACGGCCGTTTCGAGATCACCGTCAATAGCCACAATTCCACCTTGGTGTTCAAACGCCATACTTTCAAGACCCAGGAATTGGATCTCACCGATCTGACCGAGCTCATCGACATCGAAGTGAACATGGAGTCGGACGTGATCAGCCTGGCCGACAAGGATACCGTTTCCCGCAAAGGGGTGGCGCTGGATCTGGGCGGGGCGAAATCGATGGAGGAACTGGAGTTGATGCAGGGGATGCGCATCGATCTCAACGATCATCTGCGCCAGCTTCCGGGCGTATCCGGCATGAATGAATTTTCCAATGATATCTCCGTGTGGGGTTCTCGCACCAATGATGTCACTCATTACCTTGGCCAAAGCCGCATCCCCAGCCTGCGCCATCTCGATATCGGGTTCCCGGGCAACCAAAGCGTCCTCAATCCCCGCCTGCTCAAATCCATCACCGTCTCGGACAACCTGGCCAAGGGGCCCATCAACCAGGGCAACGCTTCCGCGCTCGTCTACGATCTCAAGGACGGCGATCCCAACAACATCACCGGAGACGTGGTCTTCGGCACCGTCAACCGCGAATTGAACCTGACGGGATATTGGGGCGGCCGTACCTTCATCGCCAGCGGGCGCTATCTGGAGCCCACCTTCCTGGCCAATCTTGGGGAGCACTTCTTCACCGATCCCAAGGATGCGCGCATCCAAAGCAACGGCGCTCCCTGCAAAACCAATTGCCAGACCATCAAGGAACCCTTCAAGTTCAAGACCATGGACGGTTACCTGGGCACCTTTGAACGCGATTCCACCGGCGCTTATACTCGGCACAGCATCATCGGCCTGGATGACTCCTACAAAGTGATCCAGGATGTTTCCAACATCAAGGGCGAGAGCAAGCCGCAGGTGCTGGTGGATGGGACGCAGGATGGGTGGATGTACGCGTACGAAGGGCTCTCCCCGCACGAAAGCGGGGATCTCAATTACGCCCTGGGCTTCATGCGGCGCAACCGCGAAGAAACCTTCCGGGATACCTTGCCGCCGGATCTGGGGGACCTTTCCCTTGCTTATCCCTGGTATCCCCAGAACGGCCAATCGGTGGATAATACCATCGGGGACGCCAGCAACCAGGAGTTCCAGGTGACCACATCCCTGCAATGGAATTCCAACCGCAAGGTGCTGGGCGCCGCTTTCAGCTATGGTTGGGACATGGAGTACCTTCAGCAGGTGCGCAATTATTTGGACATCTATACCGACGGTAACATTCCCAATCCGCGCTACTTGCGGCTGGCGCAGGACTATGGCTTGGGAAACGGCCTGCTCCGCTTGCGTTGGACTTTGCCGGATAAGCAAACACTCGATGCGGCGGTGGGCGCCGCTTTCGTTTACCAGGATTTTTTCAACGGCGCGAATGCGGGCCTGAACACTCCGGCTCCCTTGGCCTCTCTGCGCTATTCCCGGCCCGTGATCAAGAGCGTTATCGGCTATGGCGAAGTGGCGCTGCGCCAGAACACGGCCATCCAGCCGACCGGCACCAACCGTATCGATGCGGTGACCACGTCCAGCGCGGAAGGCAAGCTGGGCGTGGAAGGGGGCTGGCTCGACGAAATCAAGATGACCGCCAGCCTGTATTCGCGCTTCTACAAGGATCCGGTGCTTCCCGTTCCCGAGGTTTTCTGGAATTATGCGGAAACGCACTCCTCCGATTTCGCCTATGCCAACGGCGGTAACGTGACGGTGGCGTGGCTGCCCAGCCATCATTTCGGGATGAACGTGAATGCCTCGGTGGTGCAAGGCGATTACCATCTGGAAGACGACAGCTATCTTCCTTGGGAAGCCAACCGCAGCCTGGATCTGGTTTCCAATATCCGCATCCTGCCGCGCAACGATTCCCTGCTCAGCTTCATCCTCACCTACGGCGCCGCGAACGATGCGCCGCTTTACCAATACACCGGCCTGTACAACAAGGGCGCGACGCAGCGACGGACCATCGGAGTGGATGGGACTTATCCCCTGGTGTCCCGGCAACGCACTGACGTGCGCATCAATCTCGATCTGAAAAGTCATTGGCGGCCGCTCGACGCCATGCGCTTCTTCTTCGAGGCGGATAATATTTTCGCCGACTTCGACAACTCGTACTTCTCCTACCTGGGCGGGTCCAACCAACGCAAGCGCGGTTGGACCCGGGCCAATCCCAACGGGGATCTGGAACCGGTGGTGACGCGGGGCATGGGCCTCTTCATCATGTTCGGCCTCGAGGGCAAGTTGCTTATCTGATGCTGTTCGGTCTATCCCGGCCCGCGCCCCCGCGCGGGGCTACGGGCTGGCGGCTCCGGGGGATCGGCGCTATAGCGCGGTCTGCCGGCCCGGCGGCGGATCGATGGGTTCCGGTCGCGGCGCTTGCTCGTGATGAGCGGGTCTCCCCATTGAGCCCATAGGAAGAGCACTCGCGGCGCGCTCCGCCGCCGGTCCCGCCTCACCCCTTCCGCCGATCGCCCGGAGCCCCGCGCGGGGGCGCAGGCCGCGGTCGAATGGGCCGCACCAGACTAAGGTTTTTGTCGGTGAAGAAGGTGGGTCCTGTGGATTGCGGGCTATTGGCTACTGGTCGGGGCTGTGGTGTGGGCTTCCGGCTAGCGGGGTGATTTCATGAGGGCTCGGTGGTTATTCGGAGGGAGTGGTCCTAAAGAGAATGCAGCGCCGATGCTGACGCGGTGCTGCGACCGCCCACGCCTAAGACTAGCGTGGGCTGGACTAAGGTGAGTCGGTAAGGTGGGGCATTTGCGGTCAACGGGGTTTGGACCGCAGTCTTTATTTTGGACCCCGCATTTGCGCACGCGCGTTGACCCTGTACGCCAGCGAGGGGTGCGCGCGCCTTCCGGGGCGAATCAGGCGAGGCAACCAAGCCGGGGCCGCACGGCGCAGCACCCGCTCGCGCTCTTCCTAAAGATCCAATGGGGAGACCGGCTAATGTCGAGCGGGGGCGACCGACCTCGCAGCCTGCTCCAGCCGTGAGCCGCCAACCCAGCGCATAGCCGGCGACTTGCCGAGCCGCCAGCCCGGGAAGGCGCGCGCACCCCTCGCGGACGTGCGCGACCAAAACCCGCGCGCTACTCGTCGGCCTGCAGCGCGATGAAGTCCGTACGGCCCTTGGCGAATACCTTGAACGCGATCTTCTCGCCCACTTTCAATGTCTTCACCGCAGCCAGCAGTTTTTTCGGATCCTCGACTTTTTGAAAACTACCGTCGGCTTGGCGTTTGTAATAGGAAAGGACCATGCCTTCCTGCAATCCGCTCTCCGCCGCGCTGGAACCGTCCGAGACCCCCGTGATCACCACGCCGGTCTGATCGTTGGGGATGCCGTATTTCACGCGCGCCTCCTTGTCCAGCGTGCCGAAACGGATGCCGAGTTTCTTGGACAGGAAGCTGCCGTCGCTCTCGTCCGGTTCCGGGGCCGAGACCGCGTCGTCGCCGGCGACTTCGCTCTCTTCCGGCTTCGCGCCTATTTTGAGGCCGATGGTCTGGCGCTTGCCGTCGCGCAGGACTTCGAAATCGTATTTTTCGCCGGGCTTGAGATCGGCCACCATGTTGCGGAGGTCGGCCGCGTCCTGGGCGACTACGCCCTGCACCTTGAGGATGATATCGCCTTCTTTCAACCCGCCTTTGGCGGCGGGCCCGTTTTTCATCACCTCGCGCACCAGGCAGCCTTGCGTATTGGCCAATCCCAGCGCATCCGCCAGGTTCTCGGAGACGTTATCGATGCCGATGCCCAGATAGCCGCGCGTGACCTTGCCTTCGTAGATCAAATCCTCCGCCACCTTCACGGCCATGGTGATGGGGATGGCGAAGCTGACGCCCATATAGCCGCCCGTGCGCGTGTAGATGCTGGAGTTGATGCCCACCACTTCGCCTTTGAGATTGACCAGCGGCCCGCCGGAGTTGCCCGGGTTCACGGCCGCGTCCGTCTGGATGAAATCCTGATAGGCGTCGCCTTGCTGCATCTGATCGCGGCGGCCCTTGGCGGAAACGATGCCGGAGGTCACCGTGTTCTGCAGGCCGAAGGGATTGCCGATGGCGAGCACCCATTCGCCGATGCCCAGCTTCTTGGAATCCCCGAAAGCGACCACGGGCAATTCCTCGCCGGATGCTTTGATCTTGAGCACGGCCACGTCTGCCTTTTTATCCACGCCCACCACCTTGGCCACGTAGGTCTTCTTGTTGATGAGGCTGACTTTGACGATGTCCGCGCCTTCCACCACGTGCGCGTTGGTGAAAACATAGCCCTGCTTGTTCACGATGAAGCCGGAGCCGCCGCCCAGCGGGATATTGCGCTTGGGGGAATTGTCTTCCTGGCCCCCGCCGTCCGGCTGGTTGGGCATGCCGAAGAATTCGAAGAAGGGATGGTTCATCTGCTTGTCCTGTTCGGACCATTTCTTTTCCGTATTCACGCTGACCACGCAGGGCGATACGGCTTCCACCACCTTGGCGAAGGCCCCGTTAAGCAATTCGATCTTGGCGGCATCGGTCTGGGCCGGTTTCCCTTTGCCCAGATCCAGGCTGCCGCGCTTGGGGCGGGCCTCTTCCTTGGGGGCGGGGGCATCTTTGGCGTGGGCGATGGCCCCGGGAAGGATCCCGGAGAATAGAATGGTTAAGGCGAGAAGCGGAGCATGGCGGTAGCCCTTCATGATAATCCCTTTCGGCAATTTTCCTGTACGGTACAAATTCGCGTTCAGGCAGTCGTGGTTTAGCGGGTATAATTTACAAACACGGCGATTCCGGACCTTATCCCGCCCAAGTTCATTCTAGGCGGCAGCCATTCCGGGCACGGCTTTGCGCGGCCGCCGCGGCCGCACCCGGATTCAGCCCGGGTTGGACAGACTCCGTCAGGGTCCGGTTCCGGCCCTTTCTAGGGGGGGCAAACTTATTTAGTTTTGCCCAGCCCCGTTCCGGATCCCTCCGGTGGCGCCGGCCTCCATCGGCCGCTCTTGGGACGGGACATTGCGCCCGCGGGGCGGTCCGGGGATTTTTCGCAATACAGGAGCATGGAAACAGAATGGCACAAGCGGATATCGGCCTCATCGGCCTGGCGGTCATGGGTGAAAATCTGGTCCTCAACATGGAAAGCCGCGGTTATACCGTGGCCGTCTTCAACCGCACCACCGCCAGGGTGGACGAATTGATGCAAGGCCGCGGCAAGGGCAAGAAACTCGTCGGCACCCACTCCCTCAAGGAGCTGGTGGGCGCGCTCAAAAGCCCTCGCAAGATTATGATGATGGTCAAAGCCGGCCCGGCCGTCGACGATCTCATCGATCAATTGGTCCCGTTCCTGGACAAGGGCGACATTCTCATCGACGGCGGCAATTCCTATTTCCCCGATTCCGTGCGCCGCACCAAGAACCTGGAGGCCAAGGGCTTCCGCTTCCTGGGCGTAGGCGTTTCCGGCGGCGAAGAAGGCGCCCTGAAAGGCCCTTCCATCATGCCGGGCGGCTCCCTCTCGGCCTGGCCGGAACTCAAGCCCATCTTCCAATCCATCGCCGCCAAAGTCGGCCCCAACAACGACATCCCCTGCTGCGAATGGGTGGGCTCGGACGGCGCCGGCCATTATGTGAAGATGATCCACAACGGCATCGAGTACGGGGATATGCAGCTCATTTGCGAAGCGTACTTCATGATGAAGGTACTCTTGAAAATGTCGGCTCCCGAGATCGGCGAGGTGTTCGCGGAATGGTACAATGGGCCGCTCAACTCCTATCTCATCGAGATCACGCGGGACATCCTGGGCAAGAAGGATCCGGAAACCGGCAAGCCCATCGTAGACATCATACTGGATCGCGCCGGGCAGAAGGGCACCGGCAAATGGACTTCCCAGAACGCCATGGATCTGGGCGTCCCCATTCCCACCATGATGGAAGCCGTGGTGGCGCGCAGCCTCAGCGCCATGAAGGATGAACGCGTGGCCGCTTCCTCCAGGCTGCCCGCCCCGGAAATCAATTTCGCCATCGACAAGGCCAAGTTCCTGCCCGCCATCCATGACGCGCTCTACGCGTCCAAGATCATGTCCTACGCCCAGGGCTACCAGCTCCTGCGCGCTGCGGCCACGGAATACAAATGGGATCTCCATTACGGCGAAATCGCCATGCTCTGGCGCGGCGGCTGCATCATCCGGGCCCAATTCCTGGACGAGATCAAAAAGGCGTACGGCAACGAGCCCAAGCTGGCCAACCTGATCCTGGCCCCGTACTTCACCGACGTGATCCGCAAGAGCCAGGCGAACTGGCGGTTGGCGGTCTCGGAGGCCGGCAAGAACGGCATCGCCATCCCGGCCTTCAGCTCGGCGCTATCCTATTACGACCAATACCGCAGCGCCAGCCTGCCCGCCAACCTGCTCCAGGCCCAGCGCGATTATTTCGGCGCGCATACCTACGAGCGGATCGACAAGCCCGGCGTCTTCCACACGGAATGGCTGCAAGCCTGATCGCGAGGTAACATGCCCGATACCCAACAGGTTTTCGATGCGCTTGCCGAGAAGCTTGCCAAGGCCAAGCGGGCCGAAAAAGCCACCATGTTCGGCAAGCAATGCATGAAATTCCGGGGTAACGGGTTCATGGCCTTCTTCGAGGGCGATCTGGTCCTGAAGCTTTCCGGCCAGTCGCGGGAAGATGCGCTCAAGCTCAAGGGCTCCCGGCTCTGGGACCCATCGGGCCAGGGCCGGGCCATGAAGGAGTGGGTGCAGATATCCGCTTCCCATCTTTCCAAGTGGGAAGATCTGGCTTTGAAATCCATCGAATACATCTCCACCTTGGCGCCCAGGTAAGGCCGCCGGGATGGATGCGGAAGGCGGGGGGGGGGCGACGCAATTGCTAGCTTTCCCGCCGCATGTTCGCGCCCGATACGTTCTCATCGCGTTGCATCCATATTGCCGTTCCGTTGCTTTGCCTTGCTTGGGGCGGCGTCTCCGCGGAACCGGCCGGAGGCGATTCCTCCCTCAACACGGGCTGCCGGGAGGCAGAGTCCCTCCGCGTCCAATCCCTGGATCTCCAAGGTCTCCGCACCACGCAGCCGGAGGTGGTGGCGCGGGAGTTGCGCAATAAGGTAGGGGAGCCATTCACTTGCGCCAAGTGGGAATCCGAGCAGGCGCGGTTGGAGGACCTGGACATCTTCGCCCAGGTCTCCCTGCGGACGCAAGTAAAAGATTCCCAAGCCATTTTGACCTACGTGTTCAGGGAACTGCCCCCATACATCCCTTTCGTGGCCGTCTCCAAGACCGAGCAGGATGGCCTGAGCCTGGGGCCCGCGCTGGCGTCCCTGAATTTCCTGGGCCAAGGCATCCGCGCCGAGTTCATCAGCCGATTCGGGGGCACCACCGAATTCCAGGCTTCCTTAAGTTCCAGCCGCTTATGGAACCTCCCCCTCAAATACGACTTCGCCCTGTTGCGGGTGGACAGCTACAATCGTTTCGAGGCTTTCCATGAAGATTCCTGGCGGGTCAAATTGGATCTGGCCCAGTCCCTGGCGGCATCGGGATTGCCTCCGCCCGCCTATATATTATATGCCGGAGAGCTGTTCTTCCTGAACGATGGGAAGGGCGATTCCGGTGTCCTCCTGCGCCCGGGCGGCGATTTCGTTCCGCGCATGGGCACCGGATTGTTGTGGGATGGCCGCGATCGCAGGCATAATCCCCGCAGCGGCGTGTACCAGGAATTGCGCGTGACCCAGAACGGCGGATTCCTGGGCGGTCCCGCAGACTATCGCGAGTGGCTATCGGATAGCCGGGTCTACCTGCCTTGGCAAAGCCGCAACTCGCTGGTATTGGCCAACCTGTACCAGTTCCGCGACGGGGATGAGGGCCGCAGTTTCGGGCGATATGATCGGTTCCACGTTGGCGGTGTCAACACCTTGCGCGGTTATGGGAACGATGCTTTCCAGGGGAAAAGCGAAAACGTTTTCACCCTGGAAAACCGTAGCGACCTGGTCCGTAAGCGGACCTTGGGGCTTTGGCATTGGAGCGTTTATTACGGTCTACAAGGGATTTTGGGATGGGAAGGCGCCAGCCTGTGGGATCACAACTCCTGGCTGGAACGGGATTTCCATTCCGGGTATTATGCCGGGTTGGATGTATTGCTCGCCGGAGCCGATCGCATTCGTTTTGAAGCCGGGTCAAAATCCGCAAAATTCCAGGTGGAATACGATATTGGGATTTTGGACAAGGCCGATATCCAAAGATTTAGGGCACGCTAAAAAGAAATCCGGGCCGTATATTTGAATTTGAATATTGAACTAGGTACTTTGGGTCCTCGGTCCCGTTGGGGGGTTGTCGGGGCTGCCCAGTACCGCTTTTTTGCCTTTTATATCGGAGGCTTTGCCTATGAAGGTTTTGTTCCTTAATCCACCCTACTTTCCCATGTTCTCACGGGAATCGCGGAGTCCCTGCGTCACCAAATCCAGCACGCTGTATTGGCCCATGTTCATGGCGTACGCCGCTGGTTGCGTCGAGCAGGACGGGAACGAAATCTTGGTCATCGATTCGCCGGCCATGGACCTGGACTTGCAGGCCACTCTGGACCGGGTCAAGGACTTCGGCCCCCAACTCGCCGTCCTCAATACCTCCACCCCTTCCATCAACAACGACATGCGGGTCGGCAAGGCCCTCAAAGAAGCTTTCGGCTGCGACATCGCCATGATGGGCACCCATGCCACCGCCGAGCCCCTGGAAATCCTGGAACGCGAGATGGCCATCGACTACGTCATCTCCGGCGAAGCCGACTACACTGCCCGCGAACTGGTGCGTTTCCTGCGCGGCGATGGGTCCGATGAGAAGAAAAAGATCCTCGGCGTTTCCTGGCGCAAAGGCGAAGAGGTCTTCCGCAATCCGGAGCGCCCCAAGATCGAGAACCTGGATACGCTGCCCTGGGTGAGCAAGGTTTACCGCAAGCATCTTTTTTCCTGCTACAAGCGTTATTTCTACGGCGCCAACATCAACCCGCTGATCGTGATCCTTTCCGGCCGCGGCTGCCCGTTCCGCTGCACCTATTGCGTCATTCCGCAAACCCTTACCGGCCACACCTACCGCAAGCGCAGCATCAAGGACGTAGTGGATGAAATGGCTTACATCAAGGAGAACTTCCCCGATCTGGGCGAGATCTTCTTCGAGGACGACACCTTCACGGCCCATCCCACCCGCACTGCGGAGCTCTGCCAGGAAGTCATCAACCGCGGTCTCAAGGTCACCTGGTCCGCCAATGCCCGCGCGGACGTTAAGTTTGAAGTGCTGGACGTGATGAAGAAAGCCGGCTGCCGCGAACTCTGCGTCGGATTCGAATCCAGCTCCCAAGATGTCTTGAAGAACGTGAAAAAGGGCTTGGCCAATGGCATGTCCGAGAAATTCATGGACTCCGCCAACAAAGCCGGCATCCTCATCCACGGTTGCTTCATGGTGGGTAACCTGGGTGATACCAAGGATACCCTGCAAGGCACGCTCGAAATGGCCAAGAAGCTGAATCCGAATACGGCCCAGTTTTATCCCATCATGGCCTATCCCGGCACCACGGCCTATAATGAGGCGCGTAGCCGCGGCGAACTCGCCAGCGAGGATTACGATCAATGGCTGGATAAAGACGGCCAACACAACACCACCGTCATCCGCAAGGGCCTGACTTCGCAAGACCTGGTGGACTTCTGCGATCGCGCCCGCCGCGAATTCTACCTCCGTCCCGCCTATATCTACAAGCAGGCAATCATGGCCCTGACCAACAGCCGGGAACGTTACCGCGTGATGCGCGGCGCGGGCACTTTGGTCAAGCATCTTTTCAAGAAGCACGGCGCGCCCCAGGAGGCCAGCGGGTATTCCGCGGCGGCTCCCAAAATCCGCGCGGCCTCTTCGCATAGCCATTCCCATGACGAAGCTATGGCGGAAACGGCTCCGGTCTTAAGGACGGAGCCGGCCGTCAAGGCCCAGGCGGTCGTCAAAGCCTGATACGGTGGCTCGCTACCGGATCGGGGTATTCGCTTCGGGCGGGGGATCCAATCTCCAGGCCCTGATGGACAGGATCCGTTCCGGCGATTTGCCGGCGGATCTGGCCTTCGTACTCTCCAACAACAGCAAATCGGGAGCTATGGCCAAGGCGGAAGCCTTCGGCACGCATGCGTACCACGTCAGCGCTTTTACCGAAGGGAGCGAGGAAAAGGCCGCCCTTCGCATGGCGGAAATCATTCGAGCAAGCGCCATCGATTTGCTGGTGCTCGCCGGCTACATGAAACTGGTGCCGGCTCCCGTCCATGCCCTGCTTCCCAACCGCATCCTCAACATCCATCCGGCCCTTTTGCCCGCCTTTGGCGGCGCCGGTTTCTACGGGAGCAAAGTCCACGAGGCCGTGATCGCGCGCGGATGCCAGTTCACCGGGGTCACCATCCACATGGTTAACGAAGCCTATGACGAAGGCCAGATAATCCTGCAACGGGTGGTACCCGTGCCGGCAGGAAGCTCGGCGGAAGCGGTTGCCGCCGGGGTGCTCAAGCGGGAGCATGAATGGTATTGGCAAGTGGTCCGCGCCTTCGCTATCGGCGAAGTGAAGCCCACGGAGAGCCATGAGCCCGGGCGCGCCGTGGATCTGGGCGGCTTCCTGGACAGGTTCGCCGCTACGACGTAATTTTCCGTTATGCCCTATCCCCTTTGGTCTTTCGACTCCCAACTGCTCGCGGAGTTCCCGGTTTTTTGCGGGGTCGATGAGGTAGGGCGCGGGCCCCTGGCCGGGAACGTGGTGGCCGCTTGCGTGCTGCTGGATTTCCGCGCCCGGCCCATCCTGGGCCTGGACGATTCCAAGAAGCTCTCCGCCGCCACGCGGGAACAGCTCTCCGCGGAAATCCGCGAGCGGGCATTGGCCTTCGGCGTTGGCGAATGCAGCCCGGCGGAGATAGACAAGCATAACATCCTGCGGGCATCCTTATTGGCCATGCGCCGCGCTTTGGAATCCATGGGCTTGGCCCCGGGGCTTTTGCTGGTGGACGGCAACCAACGGATACCGGACGTAGGCTGGCCGCAACGCACCTTGGTGAAAGGGGACGGCCGCTCCGCTTCCATCGCGGCGGCATCGATCCTGGCCAAGGTCGTCCGCGATCGGCAAATGCTGGCCATGCATGAGCTTTATCCCGAATACGGATTCGCCGGCCATAAAGGCTATGCCACCTTGGTCCACCGCAACGCCATCCTCAGGCATGGCCTGACTCCCATCCATCGGAAAACCTTTTGCAATGCTTTCGATGCGGAGCCGGATCTCTTCGATGAGGAACCGCAGGATGGGTGCGAAGAGGAAAGCGGCTACCCGCGCATTTCCGGTCCCGGAAAGCTATAATCAATCCCGATGGAGAATGAAATCGGCGTGACCAGGCGATTCCACATGCCGGCCCCCCTAAAGCATTTCCTCAAGTTCGCTTTGGGCGGCGGAGCCATCTGGGTCCTGATCCATTCGGGCGCGCTCGATCCGGCATTGGTCGCGCATGCGTTCGTGGCCCATCCCTGGCTGTGCCTGGCCGCCTTCCTGACCTATCTGCTGGCGGTGTTGGTCCCGGCCTGGTTGCGCTGGCTCCTGCTCATCCGCCAGGCCGGGCTCAAGGCGGATCCCTTCCGCGTTTTCAGCCTCCAGATGATAGGCGTCTTTTTCAACAGCCTCATTCCCGGCGGCACGGGCGGCGATTTCATCAAAGGCTATTACCTCTTCAAGGAGCATGGCGCCGAGGAGAAAGCGTTGGCGCTCACCTCCATCGCCATGGACAGGCTGATCGGATTATACGGCCTTTTGTGCGTTGCCATGGCCATGACCTGGGCCAATTTCGGGCTCTGGAAGGATTCCGCGCCCCTCCGGGTCAACAGCATTTTCTACGCCGGCGTTTTCCTGACATACACCGCGGTGATAGCGTTCTTCTTTTCGCCCTGGTCCCGGTTTTTCCTGGAGCATCCCCGATTGCATCGGGCGCCGGGCGGCGGCTTCCTCCGTTCCCTGTCGGATTCCCTGCTGGTATATCGCCGGCGGCCCTGGGGATTGCTGGCGCCGTTAGGATTGGGCATAGTGGTGGATTGCGGGCTCATCCTGCTCTATTATTTTTCCGCCCGCGCCTTGGGGCTGGCGCTTCCCTTGGCCGTGCAGGGTTTCGTGGTCCCCACCCTGACCATGATCAACGGCATCCCCATTTCGCCGTCGGGGTTGGGCGTGGGAGAGGCGGCGGGCGCAGTGATCTATCGTAACCTGGGTGTTACTCAAGGCGGCGAGGTGCTGGCCCTGGTGCATATCTGCATTCTGGTGACGTCCCTGTTCGGGGCGCCGTTCTATTTCCTCTTCAGGATCCGTTCCAAGAGCGGCTCCGCAACCCCGTAAGCCGGATTTCCGGGACCTGCAGGCCTTCCACTCCCCAGCTCCGCCATCCCTGGCCGGTTCGCCCCGAACCGACCAAGCCCCGGCAATCAATAGAACCTGAGCGAGGGAAGGCAAAAGCATGGCCGGGCCCTGCCGCATCCGCACAAATGCCGGCGTGGGGTACGCACGGGGATACCACCGCGCACGCACGATCCCTTTTGCCCGCGCGTGGCTTCGGTTCCGCCAGGGGCGGCCTCGAATTTGGTTGAAAACCCCAAAAGCGGTCCGTCTGGCGGAGTCGGTGGAAACGGGTATACTTGTGAGTAAGAAAATCTTATCCAACGAGGGACACCATGTCTCATGTCGAGTTCACCAGCGTCTCCTCGCGGGGCCAAGTTGTTATACCCAACGATATCCGGAAACAAATGGGACTTGAAGAAGGTACGAAACTCATGGTCTTTAGCGACGGGGTCAATCTGCTCATGAAGCCCATTATGCCGCCGAGCGCCGCATCCTTCAAGAAGCTGATCCAAGATAGCCACCGCTATGCCAAGGAAGCAGGGTTGAAAAAAAGCGACGTTGATGAGGCCATCCAGAAAGTCCGGCGTCGTGCTCGTCGTCCTTGATACCAACGTCGTCGCGTCTGGGGCTATGTGGCGGGGAAATCCCGCCACCATTTTGAATGCCTGGGCAGACCGCCTCTTTGAGGCCGTAGCCAGTCCTGAAATCCTGGAAGAGTACGAGGAAATCCTACTTGAGGTAGGTCACAAGGTCGGCAGGAAAGACTTCGCGGAAGGTGGATCATGACCATCAAGGGGCGGATCCATGTGGTTATACCTGAGCGAAAGATCGAACTCTGTCGCGATCCGGATGTCGACAAGTTCCTGAGCTGTGCCTTGGCTGCGGATGCGCTGTTCCTGGTCAGCGGCGACAAAGATCTGGGAGTCCTTGAAAGGATCGGGCCCACCTTGATAGTGACCCCTGGCCAGTTCGTCCGAGAACACTTGAAAACCTGAGAGAAAACCCCGCCTTGCTTTCTCCGCCACTCAATCCGTAAGCTGCGATTACTGGATTTGATCCGAAAGGCTCAGAAATAACCCAACCCCATCAACTTCCCGCAAGCCAGCAATGGCGCGTGGGTCCCCCTGACCCGCGTTTCCCCGAGACCCATGCGGTGGCACTTCTCGTTTGCCAACCATTCCAGTTCCTGCCGGGAAAATCCCCCTTCCGGTCCCGCCAGCAATCCGAAGTCGCCGGTAAAGGCTTCCGGGAATTGATCCTTGCCGGGATGGAGCAGGATTAAGGGCATATCCGGAACGCGCTTCCGCCATTCGCGCAACGGTAACGGATCGTATACCTCGGTCAGCCAGCCTTTTTTCGCCTGCTTCAAGGCGACCAGGGATTTGCCCCGCAGCCTCTCCACCAAGCGATCATGGTTTTGCCCTTTGAACTCCTGGGTATGATCCGTGGTGACCAGATGGATGGCGCCAAGGTTCAACTGGCATAGGCCCTCCACCGGTTCTTCCAGATCCTTGGCCTTGAGCAGGCTGAGGATCATATTGAGCCTGGGCCTGGAGGGTTGGCTGGAGACGATTTCCGTCGCCAGCAATCTTATGCCGTCCGATTTCGCCGGCTCGGTTTTGCACGCGAAGACGGACCCCTTTCCATTGGAGGCCATCACCGCCCGTCCCGGCCGGATTCTCAAGACCTTCTGCATATGGAAAGCTTCCTGGGGCGGCAATTCCGCCGTGTCGCCCACCGCGCGCAAAGGGGCGTAGAACCAACTCTCCGCGAACATCGGTTCCAAAGGGTTCAGCCCAGCTTGGCTTTGAGCATCTGGAAAAGCCCCAGGTCGCGGCCGGTAAGGAAAAGGAAATAACCCTGCAACCCCGCGAAGGCAAGCGTGAGCATCAGGTTCAGGATAACGGCGCCCCACTTGGTGTCATTCCGGAAGGCCAGCGTGAGCCCGATCAGGATGGCGGTCAGGCTGGCCATCAAGGTCCCGCCGCAAGCGGAGAGTACGATGGCCTGATCGTCCCATAGAAAGGGAGCCTTGAAATGGATCCACAGGGTCGCGGCCGCCAAGATCAGGTTCGCCGCTTGCAGCAACAGGAAGGTCAACGGCATTTCAGGTCTCGATCCCGTAGACGCGGGCCGGGATGCCGATTTCGGTTTCGATGCGGCCGCGCAAGTCCTGGAGTAACCCCAAGGTTACCGGGGTGCAGGAAGCCTGAGCCGGCTTGCGCGCCAGGGTATGCAACTGCACTTCGCGGATATCGCTGCCGGAATCCTTGATGCGGCGCAGCCGACCCAGGTAGGCGTCCTGTTCGCCGGCGGGGGGCAGCACGCCATCCAAGCCGCAGAAAAGGGATTGGATCTTGTAAGGGTGATCTTGGCCCAATCGAATCAGGTTGGCCTCGATCCTGTCCAGGCCCACGCGGGAGATGTTTACGCGCTGGTACCATTCTTCGGTACCGGCGTCCAGCTTGGCCCAGACCTCCCCTTTGCGGGAAAGCAGGTGGGATATCCCCGCAAGGACGTTCCCGCGATCGAGCAGAGTGGAGTTGGTGATCAGGATCAATTGGAAATCCAGTTCCGGGCGGGATGACTGCAGGGCCGCGAGCATTTCGCATACGGGTCCGAACTCGGGCGCCATGGTTGGCTCCCCGTCCCCGCTCACGGCGATATCCCGCAATCGCTTATCCGCAGCGGCGATGGCGGCGAACCGCTCCAACCCGCAGATCCCGTTCGCATCGAAAGCCGCCAGCAGCTTTTCCAGTTCCGCGCGGATGGCGGAAACCGAGATCGCCTGTTTCGGCTTGGGCACGGTGCGGTCCACCTGGCAATAGGGGCAATCGAAATTGCAGAACTTGTCGAGATTGAGATTGACGCCGATGGATACGCCTCCGGAACGCCGGGAGACCACTGGATAGGTATAGACGAAGTCGGCGAATTCCCGCGGATGATGGGATTGTTCCCGGGCCAGATCAGGATTGCGGGGCGGCATACAAAGGACAAATTAGCATTTGCGGAACCATAAGACGGCAAAGCCCCTGGATCGGCCGGCGGCGACGGATTCAGGCGTCCAGCACCTTGCGGATTTGCCTCATCAGGGACTTGGGCATGAAGGGCTTTTCCAGGAAACTGACGGGAAGCCCATGCGCTTGCGCATCCGGGAAATCCTCCCGCCCGAAGCCGGACATGAAAACGGCTTTCATGCCGGGATGCACGGCGAGCAGTTTTTCCACCAGCCGGCGGCCGCCTAACTTGGGCATCTGGAGATCGGTCAAAACCAGGTTTATGGATTCCTTGCTGCCGGCCGTCACTTCCAACGCCTGTTCCCCGTCCTTGGCCTGCAAAACGGAATAACCGTCCGCCTTGAGGATGCTGTAGAGCAGGAAGCGGACATCATCATCGTCTTCCACCAACAAGATGGTTTCCCCGCCCGATTTCATTTCCGGCGGGGCGATGGGCGCCGCCGCAGCCGGGGCAACCGGTTCATCGAAGCGCGGGAAAAGCAGGACGATTGCGGTTCCCTTTCCGGGCGCGGATTCCACCTGGATGTCGCCGCCCGCCGATTTCACGATACCGTAAACGGTGGATAACCCCAGACCCGCGCCCTTGCCTATGGGCTTGGTCGTGAAGAAGGGCTCGAACAGCCTGGCTTTCACATCATCGGTCATTCCGATACCGTTATCACGGATGCACAGCACCACATGGCCGGGAGCTTGGCCTTCCGTCGCGGATGCGGGCCGCCAGTCCTGTCCGGAGGCCTCATAGGACGTGATGGTGAGCTTGCCTCCCTTGGGCATGGCATCCCGCGCATTGGCGATGAGAAGGGAAACCACGCGCTCCATCTGGTTGGCATCGGCCAGGACGGGGGCCAGTTGCGGCTCCAGGTCCAGGATCAATTCGATGCTATCCTCTCCCAAGCCCGCCAAATCGGGACGCAACCGCGCGATGATCGTGTTCAGATCGAGGTTGCAGGGGGACACCGTTTGTTGCCGGCTGATGGAAAGCAATTGCTTGGTCAGGGCCGCCGCCTTGTCCACGGATCCCAGGATGCCCTTCACGTTTTCCAACCAGGGGCTTTTCATCGCAGGCGCTCGGTTGAGAAGATCCGCGTGCCCGTTGATGGTCGTCAGCAGATTGTTGAAGTCATGGGCGATGCCGCCCGCCAGCCTGCCTACCGCTTCCATTTTCTGGGACTGGAGCACGCGCTGTTCCAGATTCTTCCGCGCCGTCATATCGCGGGCGATGCCCCAGATCCCGCCGGGCTTATCGTCCTGCATGGCGGGGGCGCAAGTGCATTCAACCACCATCTCGCCGCCGACCTTCGCCCGCAGCCGCATTTCCAAAGGGGGGGAGTATTCTCCGCACAGCACCTTGAGGAAGGATTCCCAGGCCGGTTCAGCGTCGGCGGGATTGAGCAGGTCGGAAAAGGGCCGGTGCAGCCAATCCCGGCTTGACCATCCCGTGCATTTTTCAAACGCCGGATTGAGGGAGGTGATGATGCCTTCACGGGAAAGGGTGAATATGATGTCCTGGGATTTTTCCACCAGGTTGCGATAGCGCCGTTCCGATCGGCGGAAAACCTCCTCGGCGCGTTTCCGATCCGTCACGTCCCTCAGGATCCGAACCACTCCCATCACGCGCCCGCCGTTCTCCCGGATCAATGCCGACCTGGCTTCCACCGGCGTCTTGTCGCCTTCCCGGGAAATCACTTCCGAATCAAATGCGCTGGCCACAATGCGGTTCCTTCCCCGGGCAAAGTCCCCGCCCGACGCGGTTTCCGGGGGGTGGCGCTCCAGACGCAGGACTTCAGCCAATGGCCGGCCGCAAGCGTCCGCCAGGGACCAGCCCGTCAACGCTTCCGCCTGCGGATTCAGGAAGGTAATTCTGCCCTTCTCATCGCTGGCTACCACGGCGTCTCCGATGCTGCGTAAGGTGGTGAAGAACCATTCCTGGCTTTCCCGCAATTTCGTTTCCATGGCATGGCGCTGCAGCGCGGTCTCTATGGCGCCCCGGAGCCCTTCTTCCTGGACGGCCAGGGCGATTTCATCGCCGGATGCGCCGCCGTTGGAGTCGATGGCGTTGACGCGATACCCCAGATCGCGCAAATGGGCCTGTAAATCAAGCGAAGCGTCTCTCTCATCCTCCACCACCAGGATCCGGGGATTGCCCATACCATTGCCTCCCAAGACTTATGACTCCATCCATTTTACCCCTCCATGACGGGTGAAGCAATCGATCGCTTTTTCCCATTGGGGTTATTTCCTTTTTACACCTTTTTTTGGAATGCAGTTTCCAAAGGGAAGCTTAGTGTTTCCATTGAGGAAACGAAAAGACCCAAATTTTTTTAAAATCAACCCTCCAAATATCCTTTTCCGACATACATTTTATCCTTGGTAGCATAGACGGGGCCACGATGGCCCTCGTAGTTTTCAATGATCTCGGCTGACGGGAGATTTGCGGGCTTCAAGGCTATCCGTTCGTGGGGGCGAACGTAGGGGTTCGGGGGCGTCGGGAGCCTAATCGCTTCACATTCGATAGTTCCCTCTACTCTGGAAGGCGGAAAGCTTGGGAGTTGCAAAAATTAAATTCAAATCGGATCGTTCAATCGGGGGATTCATGGGTTATTCGCGTGGGAGAAGTATGGAACCAAACATGTCATGGATTAAGAAAACCGTTCACAGCGTCATCGCCATCGGGGCCGTCGCAGTCTTGCCTGCTATGGCCCAGCCGGCGGCGCCGATCACGGATGATTACCTGTGCCAGGTGACGCCCACCAGCGGAGAGGTGGCCTCGACCACGGTGGATGCGGATGGCTATACACCTTTGTTCGATGGTTCGACCTGGAAAGGTCTTTGGCAGGATTGCCAGGCCAGCCATAGCAGCGGTGACCGGGTTAAAGGCGCCATCTGGAGGATCGACCCCGTTGAGCATGCCATCTATTCAACCCAACGCAACGGCAATGTGGGCGGCCTGCTGCTGACGAAGCATAAGTACGGTAGCTACGAGGTCACCTTTGATATGTGGCCCAGCTTCGGCGACGATGGCGGATTTTTCAATCGTACCACGCCCGGCGGAACTTGTTACCAGACCGTTATGGATTATATCCAGGGCGCCTCTTTCGGCGGTACCTGGCCGGAGGGCGGCTATCAGGGCAGCTATGATTTCCGGCCGACCAAGTATAATTCGGGGACTGATCCGCATGACTTGAATACGACCGCAGGTGGGAACGATAGGCTGCCGGCTGATGGCGGCCATGGTGGAGGCGGTTGGACCGTTTGGACGGGAAACCATAACAAGCCATCCAATCTGGGACTGCCTCAAGCAGAAGCCTTGGGCTGTGCCGCGAGTGGCTGCCTTGCCGCCGACTGGAACCGGCTGTGGAGCTTCGATGGTTGGAATCAGGTGCGCATCAAGTTCTACGGGGGTACCGCCGCCGGCACGGGAAAAATCCATATGCAGTCCGCATTCCGTAAGCTTGGGGCGACCATGTGGGTTCCCATCTGGGCCGACTCCATCATAAAAGTGGATACCCCCAGCTTTATCGGATTTCAGGTTCACGGCGGCGGGCGTTTCGGCGGAGCAAAGGGAAACTGGTACCGGAATTACAAAATCCGGGAACTGGATAACGAAGGCAAACCTTTGGTCACCGTCGCGATGCGACGCCAGAATAACGGCGTGAAATCTTATGCTCTGAGCGCCGCTTCCGGCATGCTTGCCGGCAATATCGACGAAGATCACACGATAACGGTGCGTGATATGCAAGGCCGCGTATTGGAGGTTTTCTCGGGCGCCGCCGGCAACATCAATTATTCCTTCACGTCCAAGGTGAATGGGCTTTTGACGCTGGATATCAAGACCGCCAAGGGTATCACCCATCAACGGGTGACCCGAATCTAAGCACCTCGAAATTCACCGATCAACAGAAGCGCGAATCCATATTCGCGCTTTTTTTTTGCGTTCTTTTTCGCATCCCCAATCGCGGATTAATCCGAGACCGATCCCGAAAAATCCCCTTGTCATAACTTTGATTGTTATTAACTTTCGGTGCACTTCATGAGCAATCTTTTCGGCTGCATTTTTCCCAAGGGTCCGATTTCCATGAGAAGCAAGATTCTAATCGCAACACTTGTTTGGGCGCAGGCCGGCGCAGTCTTGGCCGGCGTCGAAAAGACGTCTTTCAAGATGCACGGTGGCTCCTGGTTGGATGCCGGCAAGCTCGTGGCCTCCCATGATTCCCTGACCAACGACGGAAGCGGCAATAGCATCAACCTGCAAGGCGCTTGGTTGCAAACCGTCGGCGCGCAATTCACGGCGGTGGCGGATTTGAGCGACAACCTGGAAGGGGCCTTCGGATTCGGGGCCTACAAAGCCACCCATTCGCTAGGGAACTTTCAGGGAAACTCCAAAGCCAAATACGATGCCATTTCCCTGTTCCAGAACTTCATCACCGAGGCCAGGTTAACTGGATATACGGGTGAGAGAAGCCGTCCCTCGCTCAGTTTCACCATCGGAAGCTTCAACTATACCTACAATCGCGATGCAAAAAACCTGGGTTCCTATCTTCTCCGGGGTCCGGTATATCCCGGCTTGCTTATGGGCGGCTTCCAGGATTTCAGCACCGATTCCACCAAGGCCAATGTGATTGGATTGCAGCTGCATCAAGGGGCGGGGAACTTCTCACAAGATCTGATTTTCAAAAATGAAAAAGAGCTTCCGCCCACTTTTGATTGGAGCTTGGCTTATGTGGCCCAGTACAAGATGCTCGATGCCATAGAAATCGGGGGCGGCGTCAATTTTTACCGCCTTATCCCCTATAATTCCAAGTTGGAAACTCCCGGCCACCTGGGCCCGGGGAACGACGTCGGCCACAGTTACGAAGTAATTGATTCCACTGCCGGGGATACCGTGTTCTTCTCTCATCAGGGAATAAAACTGATGGGAAAATTCGGCATTGAATTCAACAAATTCCTGGGAATACAAGGCCTTGGCAGCAAGGATCTGAAGCTGTATGGCGAAGCGGCCGTATTGGGAGTCCAGAACTATGGTTCAGTTTACAAGCAGATCTCCCGCCGCATTCCCGTGATGGTCGGAATCAATCTTCCCGTTTGGGGCCTGGTTGATTTCCTTTCCATTGAAGGAGAATATTACGGATCCCGCTACCGGAATGACTTGGCGAATATCGGAACCTTGAATGGGGTAGCGGATTGGACCATTCAGCTTCCCACTCGGCCCACGCCTTCGCCCATGCCGGTCGCCGGCGGCTATGCGGATTCCACCCGGGACAATATCAAGTGGTCTCTCAACGTTGAGAAAACTGTGGCAGGCCACGTCAAGTTCATCGGCCAGATCGCGGATGATCATTATCGTCCCCGTCCCATCGCTACCGGCCTGATCAATTCCACCGGCGGAACGGCGGAGGCCATGACTACTCCCAAGGACTGGTACTTCATGTTTCGCGTAGGTTATTTCTTTTGAAACAGGGTTCATGCAAAATGGTTTCAAAACTGAGGACATCGCAACTGTTTTCCTTACTGGTCCTGATGGCCGCCTTGCCTTGCCTATCCTTGGCGGAAGAGCCCTCGCTGGAATATCATGGCGCGGGCTGGTTGCAAATGGGTCGGGTCGAGCATAGCTTCACCACCGAATCGCACAGCCTCAACGACTACAATAAGAATTGGATGCAGAATGCCGGCGCCGTATTCGGCGCGAATGTGAAGTTTAACGAAAATTGGAATGGTGGGTTCGGGTTGGGGACCATCAATGTCCATCTTTCCAGAGGAAAGTCCACCAATGCGAATATATGGTATCCCTTCTGGGTGCCCTTCGTTTCCGAGGCAAGAGTCACACACTCATCCCCTTTGTTCACGAGCGAGGATAAGCTCAGTCTTACCGCGGGAAATTTCGGGTACTCCTACAATCCTGATGCAAAGGATCTCGGTTTATACTTGCTGAAGGGTTATACCTATCCTGGAACGCTTGTATCCGGGTTCGGAAGCCTCACCGGTTTCATGGCGAGTTATCAAATCGGCCCCTTCACAGAAGATTTGATTTTGAATTCGGAGACGGAAGACCGTCCTTTTTACGATTTCTCGCTCGCCGATGTCATCACCTATAAGCCGGTTCCCGGATTGGAGTTCGGGGCGGGCGTCAACTTCTATCGGCTGATCCCCCAGAGTAAACGCTTGACGTCGCCAGGTAAGGATTGCATCGGCACGAGCGAATTAGGGGAGTACAATACGGGTTGCTTTGAAGTGGACAGCATAGGGGTCGATGCTCAAGGCGGAACCGTGTACGATACCATAACGGGATCTTTGGCCGGTACCAAGGTCATGGCCCGCTTCCATTTGGACCCTAAAGCTCTTTTCGGTTTCCAGGGCGCGCTCGGGAATGGGGACTTGATTCTCTATGGTGAAGCGGCAATTCTTGGGGTGAAGAATGTCGGCAAATATTATGATGATATCAAACGGAGAATCCCCGTGATGGTGGGTTTCAATTTCCCCACCTTCCGTTTCGTCGATAACTTTTCGCTGGAGGTCGAATACTACGCTTCGAAGAATTCCAGCGACAATCTCGGCGCGCAATACGGCTCCTGGCTTCCGGAAATCGACAGGGAATCCAATCCCGCCCGCGATGATTGGAAATGGTCTCTTAATCTCGACAAGGTGGTTTCCGGACACGTGAAGTTTTCGGGCCAGTTCGCCAATGATCATTTGCGCTTGGGCGGATACCACAATCTTGCGACCGGGGTTGAGACGACGACAACGCCTAAAGATTGGTATTGGACCACTAAAGTCGCTTACTTCTTTTAGGACTTTTGGGGAAAGCAGTCATGAACTTGTTTACAATCCGATTCCCAAGAATTTCCGCAACATCCGCCCTTATCCTGGCGGTGGCAGGTTTGTTCCAGCCTAAAGCGGAAGACAGCCAAGCGCTTGAAATAAATGGCGCCGGCTGGATCCAATATGGACGCATCGGCCATAGTTCGGATCCTGAAAACGGCAAGGATTTCAAGGGCCGTTCCGTATATTCCTCGGGAGCGCAGCTCTCGGCAAAAACCAAACTCTCCGAAAGGCTGGATGGTGTCGCCGGAATCGGCGTTGCGTACGGACATAGCTTTCCCGCCAATATCAGCAGCAATGGAGGCTACGCCCCGTCGTATTTGGCCCCTTATGTATCCGAGGCGCATTTCACCTTCAACATGATCAAGGAGGAGCAATCAAAACTTTTCCTTCGCGCCGGGCTTTTCCCGTACGACTATAATCCCGAAGTGCAAAACCTGGGGCTTTACTTGCTCCGCGGACCGGTTTATCCCGGCGTCCTGCTGTCCGGTTTCGAGCAGAAGAACGTGCTTCCCGTGGCATCATTGCTCGGGGTCCAGCTCCATCATGAGATGGGCGCGTTCCAACATGATGTCATCATCAATTCGGAGACCGAGTTCTTCCCGTATTTCGATTTGTCCCTTGCCTACCTGGCCCAGTATAAATTCGGTTCCGCGTTCCGGTTGGGCGGCGGCGTCAATTTCTATCACGAGCTGTATTCCATTACCGACTCCCTCACGGACGGCTCTTGGGTTTCCACCTATTCCACCTATGTGGATCCCGTAACGCACGATTCCACCCTGATCGGATTCGCCGGTATCAAACTGATGGTAAACGGGGCCTTCGATCCGAAGGCATTGATGCGCAATACCAGGATTCTTGGGCCGGAAGATTTGAAACTTTACGGAGAAGTAGCCTTGTTGGGCTTGGACAATGGTCCTGCCTATAAAAAGCTTTATGGTGATTATCTCCATCGCATGCCGATGATGATCGGGTTCAATTTCCCGATGTTCAAGTTGCTGGATCGTCTGGCGACGGAAATCGAATGGTATGGATCCCCCGTCAAAGATGACCTGGCCGGATTCAATCATACTGCCGGCAGCCACCAAAACGCCTTGCCTCTGAAGGATGCGGACGGGAATTACATCAATCACAAGCGCGATAATTGGAAATGGTCCGTGTATGGATCGCGGATGATCGAAAGCCATGTCAAGATCAGCTTCCAAGTGGCAAACGATCATTTCCGCCCCGGCATTTACACGGGCGACGGCGACAATAGCGCTCCCGGATCCCAAGCCGTTACCACCACTCCCAAGGATTGGTATACCATGCTCAAGGTCGCCTACTTCTTCTAGGCTTACATACTCCCGGCGGTCCGCCGCCCGGACTCGACGTTGGTGAATGGGATGCGCCCCGGCTTATGGGGCGTTTTTTTATTGCCCCTTTCCCGGTTCCCTGGCCAAAATCCCGCCGCGTTATGATATTCACCCCCGCAGCGGCACTGGTTTCCGCCGGAACGGATATGAAAAACACGCACGCCAAACCTGCCCGCTGGACGCCTACCGATAAGCGTTTCATGGAGCTGGCCTTCGCGGAAGCCCGCAAGGTGAAGGGCAAGACCTTGCCGAATCCGCCCGTTGGGGCGGTGCTGGCCAAACGGGGGCTGGTAGTGGCAAAGGGCGGCACGCGGCCGGCTGGCCAGCCCCATGCGGAAGTGGTGGCCTTGGGGAAAGCGGGCGAAAACGCGGAGGGCAGTACCCTGTATGTTACCCTGGAACCTTGCAGCCACCAGGGCCGGACTCCCCCTTGCGTGGACGCCATCCTGGCCGCCGGGATCCGCAAGGTGGTGGTCGCCATCCAGGACGCCAATCCGCTGGTGGGCGGGGAAGGCATCCGCAGGCTGCGCGCGGCCGGCATCGAAGTGCTGGTGGGGCTGATGGAAGAGGAAGCGGAGGCTTTCTACGAGGGCTTCTTCTTCCGCATCGCCTACGGTCGGCCGCTCATCATTCTGAAAATAGCCCAGAGCCTGGATGGGCGCATCAATGGCCGCCCGGAAACGGAAACGGCGATCACGGGCGAGGCGGCGCGGAAATGGACGCATGGCTTGCGAGCGCGCGTAGACGCCGTGGTCATTACCGGGCGGACCCTGCGCATCGATGATCCGGACTTGACGCCGCGATTGTCCCACGGCCCGGTTCCCGAAACCATTATCCTGAGCCGGTGCGGCCCGTTTCCGGAAGCAGCCAAGGTTTTCTCGGCGGATAGGCCATCCAAAACCTTGGTGCTGGGGGAGTCCCGAGCCGGATTGCCGGAACGGGTTGAGCATATCGCTATGTCCGCGCCCGCTACGGGTTCCGACGCTTTGGACGCATTAATGGTCCTTTTTGCAGAGCGGGGCTATCATTCGGTGCTGCTGGAAGGCGGTCCCGAGCTATGGGCGTTGTTTCTGAACGCGCGTAAATGGGACAAGCTCTTTGTCCTTACCGCCCCGCAAATGCTTCCCTTGGGCGAGAGATGGGATGCCAAACTCACCCAGGACTGGGGAATAGCCCTCAAATTTCGTAATTTAACTGCCTTCGGGAACGATTTTCTGACGGAATTCGGGCAGGCCAAGTCCGAAGAATAAAGTCCGATCCCGTTTTGTTTTCGATCGAAAGTTCAGGGAACCATGTTCACCGGTATCGTGGAAGAAGTCGGCGTGATCCGGGAAAGGATTCCCATCGGTACGGCTTTGCGTTTTCTCGTGAGCGCGCCGGGCGTGGCCAAAGCGCTTAAGGCCGGCGACAGTGTAGCTTGCAACGGCGTATGCCTGACTGCGGAGGAGATTCTTCCGGATGGCTTCACCGCTACCGCGGTGCCGGAAACCTTGCAACGCACCACCTTGGGTTCGCTGCCGGCGGGAGGCTCGGTCAATCTGGAAGCCGCCCTCAAAGCGGGCGATCCCATGGGCGGACATATCGTGCAGGGCCATGTGGACGGAGTAGCCGCGGTTTCCGCCTGGCGGGATTTGCCGGCGGGCGCGGGCAGGGAACTCACCATCCGCATACCCCATGCGCAGGCCCGCTACTGCGTGGAGAAGGGATCGCTGGCCCTCCATGGAGTGAGCCTCACCATCGCCGCCATTGAAGCCGATACCATCCGCATCGCTTTGGTGCCGCATACGCTTTCGCATACCAATTTGGGCGGTATGAAACCGGGTGATGCCTTGAATTTCGAGGTGGACCTAATCGGTAAATACGTGGAGAAGCTACTGGGCTTCATCCCTAAGGGCGGAGCCCTATCGGCCCAGCCCAATGCCGGCGGGGCCTCGGCGTCGGCGGCTTTGGACGCGGCCAGCCTGGGAAAATGGGGCTATGGAGTTTAATACCATTCCGGAAGCCGTGGCCGATCTCAAAAAAGGCCGCTCAATAGTCGTCGTCGACGACAAGGAGCGCGAGAACGAGGGCGACGTGGTGTTCGCCGCGCGCAAGTCCACTCCCGCCAAGATCAATTTCCTGGCCAAGCATGCGCGCGGGCTCATCTGCGTAGCGCTCACCTCCGAGCGGGTCGAGGCCTTGCGATTGCCTCCGATGGCGGAAAGCAATTTGTCCCGGCACGATACCGCTTTCACCGTATCCGTGGAAGTGCGGGAAGGCACCACCACCGGGATTTCCGCCGCCGATCGCAGCGCTACCGCGCTGGCCCTGGCGGACGAAAGTTTCGGCCCTGAGGACTTCATCCGGCCCGGGCACGTTTTTCCCATCAAAGCCAAGAAGGGCGGCGTGCTGGTGCGCGCCGGCCATACCGAGGCCGCCGTGGATCTGATCAAGCTGGCCGGCTTGGGCGCCGCCGGTGTCATCTGCGAGATCATGAACGAGGACGGGACCATGGCCCGCCTCAAGGATTCCCAGCGCTTCGCGCGCAAGCATAAGCTCAAGATCATTTCCATCGAGGATTTGATCGGCTACCGGCGCACGCAGGAGAAACTCATCCGCCTAGTCGCTTCGCCGGAACTGCCTACGCGCTACGGGAGGTTCCGTTCCTACGTTTATGAAGACGTGATCCACGGCCGCAAGCACATCGCTTTGGTCATGGGCGACATCTCGCCCAAGCATCCCGCCAACGTGCGCGTGCATTCGGAATGCCTGACCGGGGACGTCTTCGGGACCATGCTCTGCAATTGCGGTTGTATGCTGCATGCCGGGTTGGAACACGTGGCCAAGACGGGCGGCGTACTCCTCTACATGCGGCAAACCGATGCGGAAGCCGATTTCACGCGTAAGATCCAGGCGTACGACCAGATCGAATCGAAGGCCATGGAAAGGCAACCCGTCCGGAACGCGCGCCTGGCCCGCAAGAAGGCGGACGCGCCCGGGACCTATCTGGGCGGGACCCATCACGGTTTGTTCATGGACGCGCGCACCTACGGAATAGGGGCGCAGATCCTTTACGATCTGGGCGTCCGCCATCTCCATCTATTGACCAACTCGCCGCGCAAGATCCAAGGCTTGGAAGGTTATGGGCTGAAGATCACCAGGCAATCGCCTTTGGATCTGTCCCAATGCGCCCATGCGGGCCACCGTTTCCCGGAAGGCCAGGGATTGGAAAGCGGGACCGGAAAAAGCGCGCGCCCGGGAACGCGAAAATCGGACGGAACAGCCAAGCCGGCCGCGAAAAAGAGATTGAAACCGGTTGCTGCATTGAAGTCCGCAGGGAAAAGGAGTTGATATGGCGATTATCGAAGGAAAGCTCACGGCCCAGAACCTTAAAGTAGCGGTGGTGGTTTCCCGCTTCAATTCCCTGGTGACGGAACAGCTATTGTCCGGCGCGCGCGATTGTTTCCTCCGCCATGGCGGCAAGGAATCCGATCTGACGGTGGTGTGGGTGCCGGGCGCTTGCGAAATTCCGCAAGTGGCCAAGAAGCTCGCGGATAACGGCAAGTACAAGGCCATCATCACGCTGGGCGCGGTCATCCGCGGCGCAACCCCGCATTTCGATCTGGTGGTGAATACGGTCAACAAGGGCGTGGCCGAGGTGGCCATGCAATCCGGGCTGCCCGTGATCTTCGGGGTGCTGACCACGGATAACCTGGAACAGGCTCTGGAACGGGCCGGCACCAAGGGCGGCAACAAGGGCTGGGACGCGGCTTTGGCGGCCTTGGAAATGGCGAGCCTATGGGATCAGCTTAAATGATTTCCCGCCGGCGCGGTCGCGAATTCGCGATGCAATTGCTGTATGCCGTAGAGGTGGGCAAGGAGGCCTTCGCGGAGGCGTTGCAAGGGCTTTCCGCGGATCCGGATCTGGCCATGGACGCCCGGGAATACGGTGTGAAGCTTGCCCGCAAGGTGCTCGAGAACCAGGATGAACTGGATGCCAAGCTGGCGGCCGCTTCCGCCAATTGGGATCTGGAGCGTATCGCCATCGTGGACAAACTGATCATACGATGCGCCACGGCCGAACTGATGTTCTTTTCCGATGTGCCCCTGCGGGTGGCCATCAACGAGGCGGTAGACATCGCCAAGAAATTCTCCACCGGCGATTCGAGCCGGTTCGTGAACGGCGTCCTGGACGCCATCGCGAAAACCTTTTCCAATTCCACGCAAAGGAACGAGCAAGATGCTGAATGAGAAGCAACTGAAAACCCTACTGGCCCTGCTGATATTCGGCGTGGCTTTCGCCGTCTACCTGGTGACCATGGCCCCGACGGTTTCCTTCTGGGATTGCGGCGAGCTGGTGGGCGCATCCAATATCCTGGGCAATCCCCATCCCCCGGGAAACCCTTTGTTCACCCTGATGGCCCGCGTCTTCATCATGACGGCGCCCTTCAAGGAAGCCGCCACGCGCGTCAACCTGATTTCGGCGCTGACCAGCGCGGTCACGGTGATGATGTGCTTTCTGTTCTCGGTCAAGCTGTTCGCGCTCGTGTTCCAGGGCAAGCTGTCCCGCTTCGCCACCTATTGCTCCGCGGCCATCGGATCGGCTTTGGTGCTTTTTTCGGACACCTTCTGGTTCAGCGCGGTGGAAGCGGAAGTCTACGGCACTTCCATGATGCTGGTCATGACCATCTCCTGGCTGTCGTTGGATTGGTACGAGCGCCGCGGCACCCCCAAGGCCAACCGCATTCTGCTGCTCATCACCTATCTGGGCTTCCTGGGGATGGGCATCCACCCCTTCTCCTTCATCACCATCCCGGCCGTGGGCCTGTTCGTGGTCTTCTCCGATGACAACCACCGCAAGAACTGGCTCGGGTACGTATTCCTGATCGGCGGGTTCGTGCTCGCTTCCGTAGTCCTGATCAAGGGCGCCAAGCTCGATATGGTATGGGCCTACCTCTCCATCCTGGTCCTGGGCGCCATCGTGTACGCGTCCGTGCCGGACATGAAATTCGATCTTCCCTTGGCGGTCACGGGCCTGGGGCTTTTTTCCATCGTGTACGATATCGGAGATTTCATCTTCTACGCCGCCGGGACCATGGTGGTAGCCGTGATAGCCAAGCTGCTGGCCAAGAACCAGGAGGCTAAGGGTCGCTGGAACATGGCCATCATGCTCAGCCTGGTGGCATTGCTGGGTTTTTCCAGCTACGCCTACGTGCCGCTGCGTTCCAACGTGAATCCCAATATCGACGAGAACGAACCGCGCACCTGGGACGTATTCAAGGAATATCTGGAGCGCAAGCAATACGGGTCCGAATCCATGCTGGCGCGCGCCTTCCATCGCCGGGGAGAGTTCCTGCACCAAATGCTGGTCTATCCCCATATGGGCTACGGCGGCTACATGCTGAGCCAATATTTCCCCTGGAAGGTGGGCGAGACCCGGGCGGACGAAAACGAATCCGTGACGCGCAATGCGCCTGTCAAGCATGAGTTCGATACCCTTTGGATCAATTTGGGCCAGCATCCCGGCTGGCAGATGTTCCTGTTCTTGCTCTTCCAGTTCCCGTTCGTATACGGCGGCTATCTGGTGTACAAGCGCAATCCCCACCTGGGCGCCTACCTGCTTATCCTCTACGCGGCCACCAGCTACGGCCTGGTGTTCTACATGAACTTCGCCGACGGCACGCAGATGGAGATGCGCGACTACGATTATTGGAAGCAGCAGAATTTCAGTCCGCAGCAGAAACCGGAGAACGTGCACATCGAGGTGCGCGATCGCGACTATTTCTACACGCCCGGTTTCATCTATATGGGCATTCTCTTCGGCGTGGCTTCCGCCTTTCTGCTGAACAAGCTGAGCCAACGATCGGGAAGGGGAGGGATGTTGCCGCGGGGCGTGGGTCTTTCCCTTTTGGCGTTGTCGATCGCCGTCCCGGCCTACTCCAATTTCAAGGAACACAACCGGCACGGGGATTATATCCCATGGGATTATGCCTACAACCTGCTGATGTCCTGTCGACCCAACAGTATTCTCTTCACCAACGGGGACAACGACACCTTTCCATTGTGGTTCATCCAGGAAGTGGAAGGCATCCGCAAGGACGTGCGCGTGGTGAACCTGTCCTTGGTCAACACCAACTGGTACGTCAAGCAGCTCAAGACGCATGAACCCAAGCTCGCCATCGGTTTTTCCGACGATGAAATCGACCACCTGGAACCGGAGCCCTGGCGCTTCAAGCAGAACGTGGCCTTCAAGGTGCCCAACTCCGCCATCACGGTGGAGCTGGAGCCGCGTCCTTACCTTAAGGTGCAGGACATCATGGTCCTCCACATAGTCCAGAACAATTATCCCAAGCATCCCATCCACTTCGCCGTCACCGTATCCGACGACAATATGATGGGCCTGGAGAAATACCTGGTGATGGAAGGCATGGTCTATACCCTCATCGAAGAGAAGAAGAACAAGGAAATCGACGCTCCCGTCACCGCGCATATGGTGGACGATATCTACCGCTTCCGCGGCCTGGGGGATCCCAAGCTCTTCGTGGATCTGAATACGGAAGGCCTGCTCACCAATTATTCCGCCACCAATTTCCGCCTGGTGATGTGGGCGCAGGAAAAGCTGACGGAAATCCAGCGCCAGCTGGAAGACCTGCGCAAGCAAGGCGGCGCCGCGCCGTCCGATTCCATCAAGGCCGCGCTGGCCTCCAAGGAGAAGGATCGGGACGGAAAGATCGCGTTCGCGGAGAAATACCTGCAGCTGAATGCGCGCATCCTGCCGCGCGAATGGCGGAACAATTACTACGGGGCGCAACTGTATGCGGCCATCAAGGATTATCCCAAGGCGGAAGCCTACTACCATAAAGGCATCAAGGACGCCCCCAATCCCAGGCTGTTCGGCGCCAACCTGGCGCAACTGTACATCGAACAGAACAAGTTCCCGCAGGCCGAGTCGCTTCTGAATTCGCTCAAGCAATCCTCTCCCAACGATTTTGAGTTGTGGTACGGGCTGAGCGATCTCTACCAGAAACGCGGGGACTTGCGCAAAGCCCACGACGTATTGGCGGAATGGCTGAAGGGCAATCCCAGCCATCAATACGCGTCCATGGTGAGCCAACAGTTGCAATTCCTGGAAACCCAGATCAGGAACCAATCCGCGCCCCCGCTGCCCGGAAGCGATTCCGGCAAAGGCCCGTCCGCCATGCAGCCGGGAGCCCCGTCGCCGGTTCCGTCCGGTTCGGTGGGCGGCATACCGGGACTGGGCAAAGAGCCCGCCAAGGCCGAGAAGATGGCCAAGCCGGAAAAGGCCAAGCCCGGCGAGGCCAAAGCCAAGGGCAAGGATACGGCAGCCAAGGCTTCGTCCGCCAATGCGGGCAAGTCCTGAAATAAGGACCGCGGTCATTTTGGAAACCCCGCCGAGCGTCCCGGCCCGGCCGGACAAGGCGGGCGGCCGGATGGCCGCCAAGCCTCGCGTGTTGTTGATCAACTGGCGCGACATGATGAATCCGGAAGCCGGAGGCGCGGAGGTCCACCTGCATGAAGTTGCCTTCCGCCTGGTCCGGGACGGATTCACCTGCATCCAATACTCCCATGCCTTTCCCGGCTGCAAACCGGAAGAGGAGGTGGGCGGCGTGCTGGTCCGGCGCGTGGGCGGCAAATTCCTCTTCAACTATTCGGTCTGGTTCCGCTTGCGCTCATGGTGCCGCAGGGACGCCATCGACGTGGTGCTTGACGATTCCAACAAGGTACCGTTCCTGTTACCCTGGTTGACCGCGCTCCCGGTGGTGGCGCAGATCCACCATCTCTTCGGCCGCGTTCTGTTCCACGAGGCCGCCTGGCCCATGGCCCTCTATGTGCTGGCTTTCGAGAGCCTGATGCCGTCGGTTTACCGGCGCACCCGGGTGCTGACCGGTTCCGCCAGCAGCCGCCGTGAGCTCCTGGCCAAGGGATTCGGCCGCGTCGCCATCGCCCCCGAAGGGGCGGACCTGGCTTTGTATCGCCCGCCCGCGGAGGCGGCGAAAACGGGGAACAAGATCCTCTATGTAGGCCGCATCAAAAGGTACAAGGGCCTGGACGTGATCCTGAACGCGGCGGCGCGCCTCAAAAAGGATTTCCCCGATCTGGAATTGCAGATCGCAGGTTCCGGCGACGATGTGCCGCGACTGAAGGAAATGGCCAGAGGCCAGGGCATGGAGGCTTGGACGCATTTCCTGGGCTTTGTCTCGGAGGCGGAAAAAGTGGAGCTGTACGGAGCCGCGCGCGTGGTGGTGAACTCCTCGCTTAAGGAAGGTTGGGGACTGACCTCTATCGAGGCCAATGCCTGCGGCACTCCCGTAGTGGCCACCGATGTACCGGGGCTTTGCGATAGCGTGCGCAACGGCGAGACCGGCTTCCTGGTTCCGTTCGGAGACGTGGCGGCATTCGCTTCCGCCTTGCGCCGCATCCTGGGCGATCCGGGATTGGCGGATTCCATGCGCGCGAACGCGCTGGCCTGGGGTCGCAGGCATACTTGGGATAAGGCCTATGAAGTGACAAGGGACGCATTGCTGGAAGCTTGGCGGGAGGCCGGCGGCCGCGCCGCGGCCCCGGCCGCGGAAGGGGACGGCGCATGAGCGGGAGGGAAGCTTCCGGCGGGAATGGAGCGCGGCGCAAGCATAAGAAACAGGCGTGGTTCTGGCTGCGCCTGATCGCGGCGGTGGCGGTGCTGTACTGGGTGATAGAGAAGAACGGCCGCGGGCTCATCCTCGCCACGCTATTGTCCGCCAAAGCCGGCTGGGTGCTGTTGGGCGGGCTCTTCTTCTTGCTTTCGGTTGCGGCCGGAGCCTACCAATGGTACCTGCTCTTGCGCATGCAAGGCATCGGCTTCGGGTACCGCGCCTGCTTCCGCACCTATTATTCCGGCATGTTCCTCAACAACTTCCTGCCCGGAACCGTGGGCGGGGACGCCTTGCGCGTTTACGAAGTGAAGAAAGGCGCCGATGGTTGGGGCAAGGCGGTGGCATCCACCTTCCTCGATCGGCTGATCGGTTTCTTCACGCTCTCTCTGCTTTCGCTGGTGGCCGTGGCGGCGGCCCTGTGGCAGCGCACCTTGGACCAGGCGGATTTCCGGCACTTGCTGTACGCGGTGGGTTTCGTCTTCGCCGTATTCATGCTGGTGCTCACCTTGCTCCTTAGCCGGCGCGTCGCCTCTCTGGTGCATTCCCTCATCCATCTCACGGGCATGAAATGGCTGGAAGAAGCGCATGCGCGTTTGCAGGATATCCTCTTGGCCTACCGCGCCCGCAGGCTGGAGATGGGCTGGGTCATCATGGTCTCCTGCCTGGTGCAGATACTGCGCATCGACGTGCATTGGTTTTCCGCCATCGGCCTGGGCGTGCATATCTCGCCGGTCTTCTTCTTCTGCTTCATCCCCGTCATCGCCTTGGCGGGCGTTATTCCCCTGAACGTGGGCGGCTGGGGCATCCCTCAGACCATCGGCACCTATCTTTATACCTTGCCGGGCGTACTGGATGCCGCCGTCGCAGGGGGAGACATCAAAGTTACCGCCGCCGCTTTGGCTTTCCTTCCTTCGGTGATCGGCCTGGTTGTCATGCTGGGGGGAGGATTTTACTTTGTGAAGGGCCGAACCGCAAAAGACGCGCCGCCTCCGTGAAATCGGAATGAGGAATGACTATACTGGTCAAGAGGAAGAGGAAGAATTTTGCAAATTGAAAATTGCAAACTGCAGATTGGAAAACGGAAAGCCGCCATTGCGGCCGCGTTTTTGGGATACTCTTTAGGAATCGCAACGTGGGATTGGATGCGCTCTCTTCTCCTCCAATTTGCATCTTTTGATTTTCAATTTTCAATTTGCAAAACGGTTTTATGAATTCTCCCACCCTATCCATCATCATCCCCGCCTATAACGAAGTGGAAAGCCTGCCGGTGCTGGCCAAGGAGATCCGGGACGTGTGCGGGCGGGAAGGCATCGAGTACGAAGCCATCGTCATCGATGACGGCAGCAAGGACGGGACATTCGCCTGCGTACAAGCTTTGTCCGCCCAGGACCCGCGCATCCGAGGCGTCCAGTTCCGCCAGAACTGCGGCAAGGCGGCGGCCCTTTCGGAAGGCTTCGCGCGCGCGCGCGGGAAGTACGTCATCACCATGGACGCCGATCTCCAGGATAATCCCGCGGAGATACCCGGCATCATCAAGATGCTCGCGGACGGCGCCGATCTGGTGTCCGGATGGAAGAAGAAGCGCTACGACCCGCTGGGCAAAACCCTTCCCTCCAAACTCTTCAACGCCATCACCGGCAAAGTGGCCGGCGTCAAGCTGCACGATTTCAACTGCGGCCTCAAGGGCTACAAGCTGGAAGTGGTGAAAAGCCTGGATCTCTACGGGGAATTGCACCGCTATATCCCGGTGCTGGCGCATTGGAACGGCTTCACGGTAGCGGAGAAAATCGTCGAGCATCGGCCCCGCCAATTCGGGGTTTCCAAATACGGCTGGGCCCGCCTCAACAACGGCATGTTCGATCTGATCACCTTGGTGTTCCTGCATCGCTATACCAGCCGTCCCCTGCATTTGTTCGGGTTCGTTGGGCTCCTGTTCAGCCTGATAGGTTTTCTGATCCTGGCCGGATTCGCAGTCACCTGGGCCCTTACGGGCAATGGGCACGTGCGTCCCCTCATGCTGGCCGGCGTAGCCTTCATGATCGTCGGCGTCCAGTTCATTTCGATAGGCTTGCTGGGCGAAATGATCAACCATCGCATGGCGGATCGCAATCACCCCGTAGCGCGCACCTCCGGTCTCGGCGCGGATGGGCCGGCCTGAAGGGCCCGGCCCAGTTCGGCCGCACCGCCCGATCGCAGCAAGGAAACGGATGAAGGCCCTTATTATTGGATGCAACGGCCTGTTGGGCCAGAATCTGCTGAGGACCAGGCCTGGTCCCGCCTGGGATCTGGTAGGGACCGGCCTGGAAAAGGCTCCCGCGCTCCCGGAGTCCCTTTCCGGTTACCGTAGCGTGGATGTTTCCAAGCGCCCGGAACTGGAGGCCGCCATCGCCGCCTTCGCACCGGACTGGATCTTCAATGCCGCAGCCGTCACGGACGTGGATCTATGCGAACGGGATCCCGCCTTGGCCGGTCTTATAAACCGGGACGCGGTGGGTTGGATGGCAGCCGCCGGCATTCCCATGGCGCACATTTCCTCGGACTACGTCTTCGACGGGGAGGCAGGCCCTTACCTAGAGGATGCGCCTACCCGGCCGCTCAGCGTATACGGCGCCACCAAGCTGGAATCCGAAAAATTGGCGCTGGCGCATTCGCCCCGATCCATCATCGCGCGTACCATGACCCTTTGGGGCCGCGGCAAAGGATCCAAGACCAGCTTCGTCGATTTCGTGCGCGACAGTTTAAAAGCGGGCAAGCCGGTCCGCATCGTCACTGACCAATGGGGCAATCCCACGCTGGCGGAGGATTTGGCCCTGGGGATCTGGAAGCTGGTCGAAGGCGGGCATACGGGAACCTACCACGTGGCGGGATCGGAATGGAACAGCCGCCATCAATGGGCGGAAGCCATCGCCGATCATTACGGATTGGATCGCGGGCTAATCCAATCCTGTCTCACGGCGGATTTGAAGCAAACCGCCCGGCGCCCTTTGAAATCGGGCTTGCGTACGGACAAACTGGCCGCCGCCACGGGCTTCAAGCCCAGGGACGTGGGGGACCAAATCCGGCGCATGGACGAAATATCGCCCACTTCCATTTGAGGCCGCGTTTTCCATGCCCTTCCTTGCCCATGCTTTCAGCGCCGACGCCTTAAATTCCGCAAATCCGGGAGGCCCCTTGCAAGCCATTTGCTATATTCCCCCCCACACCCGACGAGGCTGGGTTAAGGCGCTCCGAAGGCAGTGACCATGGCCAGAACCCTTGTCATAATCCCTACGTATAACGAGATCGAGAACCTGCCCAGGTTGTTGGAAAGGATCGAGGCGACCAAGCTCGGCGTAGACGTGATGATCGTCGACGACGGTTCTCCCGACGGCACCGGGAAGTGGGTCAAGGAGCAACTCCCGCTTCGGAAGTACCTCCATCTGATCCAGCGGGAAGGCAAGCAAGGCCTGGGTAGCGCATACGTGCGCGGCTTCCGCTTCGCCATCGAGAACGGATACGACTATGTATTCGAGATGGACGCGGATTTCTCCCACGATCCGGATTTCCTCCCCAAATTCCTGGAGGAGATAGAGACCCATGATCTGGTTCTCGGCAGCCGCTACGTTAAAGGCGTGACCGTCATCAATTGGCCCATGAGCCGCCTCTTGCTCAGTTATTTCGCCAACGTCTATGCCCGCTGGGCCACGGGCTTACCCATCCAGGATACCACCGGCGGCTATAAATGTTTCCGCGTAGCGGCTTTGAAGTCCCTGGATTTGGCGAAAATCCATTCCGACGGCTATTCTTTCCAGATAGAAGTGACCTATAAACTCTGGAAAAAAGGTTTCCGCATCCAGGAAATCCCCATCATCTTCATGGATAGGACCGCGGGAGTATCCAAGATGTCGAGCAAGATAATCAAGGAAGCGCTTTTCCTGCTTATCCGGCTCCGTTTCCTGGACGGCAGCGCTTGAGTTCCTTCCTGCGGAACCTTCCCGGTCACCGCATCAAGCCCGGCTCGCGGCCGGCGGGCCCGGAACCCGTCATGAACGGAACGACCGATCCGGAAAGCGCGTCGGAAGCGGATGCGTCCAAGACCGTCGGGATTTCCATCGTCATCGTTTCCTATAACGTGCGAGAATACCTGGATGCCTGCATCCAAAGCATCTACCATGCCGCGGAAACCTTCGCCGGGGACATCGAAGTCATCGTCTTCGATAATGATTCCCGCGACGGGACGCTGGCGCTCTTGAAGCCCCGCTATCCGGAAGTGCTGTGGCTCAAGTCCGATCGCAACCTTGGATTCGGCACCGGATGCAACCGGGGCGCCTCCGTGGCCTCGCAGGATTTGTTGCTGTTTCTGAATCCGGATACCTTGGTCAGCGAGAATACTTTCCAGGTGATGTGGGATTTCTTCCGCGCGCAGGAACATATCGGCGTGGCGGGCTGCAAGATAGTGAACCGGGACGGCAGTTTGCAATTGGCCTGCAAGCGCAGTTTCCCTTCGCCGCAGGTTGCCGCTTTCAAGTTCATCGGGCTCTCCGGCCTGTTCCCCAAGAGCCGGGTTTTCGGCCGGTACAACCTCACCTTCCTGGACGAGAACAAGACCCACGAGGTGGACGCGGTCTCCGGATCCTTCATGTGCGTGAAGACGGATCTGTTCCGCACCGTAGGCGGCTTCGATGAGGACTTCTTCATGTACGGGGAAGATTTGGACATCTGTTTCCGCATCAAGCTGCTGGGGAAGCGGAACTTCTACCATCCCCAGACCACGGCCATCCATTTCAAAGGCGAAAGCGCCAAGAGCAAGCCTTTCCGATCCTTCCTCTATTTCTACGAGTCCATGGTCATCTTCTCGCGCAAGCATTTCGAGCTGCGCGCCTTGCCGCTTTCGTTCTTTTATCTTGGGGTCACCTTGCTGGCCTTGGTCAACTTCGGCTATTCGCGGTTCCAGAAATGGCAGCGCTGGTCGGCGGATCTGCTTCTGGTGAACGGCATTCTGGCCGCGGTGACTTTCGGCTACATGGGTTACCTGGGGATGTCCACGCCATATACCACCGATCGGAACCTTTATTTCTTCTGGCATTCCCTGGTGTCGTTGGCGGTGCTGGCTCCCATGGCCTATATCGGCGACTACGGGCGCTTCGTGCAGAAGCGCAAAACGGTATTCGCCACCTTGTGCGTTTCCTTCCTGGGCTTCTTCGCCTTCAGCTTTTTCATCCGCGAAGAAGCCTATTCGCGGGTGGCCTTCGCCTTGGCCGCTCTCTTCAGCATCTTCAGCCTCACAGCCTGGAGGTTCCTGGCCATCCAGGGAGGGAAGATTTTCGCCAAGATCATGGGCTCCACCAAGCGCATCGCTATTGTGGGCAACAATACCCGCGCGAAAAAACTCGCCGATCTGATAGTGCAGGAGCACCTGGAAGGCTATGAATTCGTCGGCTTCATCAAACTGGGGGCGGGCCGCGTTTCCCAGGACATTATGCAGAACCTGATCGGCGATCTCAACACCTTGCCCTCCATCGTCAATAAGGTGGAGTTGCAAGGCGTCATCATCGCGGTGGAAGAAGGCGCCTTCCAGATGGCCGTCAAGCTGCTCTCGGAGAAATCCAACCACGAACTGGAAGTCAAACTCCTGGTGGGGGAACCGGAACCGGGGATGATGAGTCTGATCGATTTGAATTTCAGGAAATGAAGAAGGAGAAGATTTTGCGATTTTCAATTTTCAATTTGCAAAATGAATTTTCCCCGTCGGAGCATTGCCAGCAAAGGAGCATCCATGCCCATCCCTAAGGGCCCGCATCTCGAATTCGAACAGCCCGTGGTGGAACTGTCCATGAAGATCGAGGATCTGCTCAAGAACAGCGAGATCAACGCTGCGGACGTGAAGGATCTGCTGGCGAAAAAAGACTCGCTGCAGAAGAAGATCGCCTCCAAGCTCTCGGCCTGGAACCGGGTGGAACTGTCGCGGCGTTCAGGCCGGCCATATACGCTGGATTATGTGCAGCATCTCTTCACCGATTTCACCGAGCTGCACGGCGATCGTTATTTCGGGGACGATCCCGCTCTGGTATGCGGCCTGGCCAGGTTCAACGGGCAAAGCGTCATGGTCATGGGACATCAGAAGGGCAAGGATACCAAGGAAAGCATCCGCCGCAATTTCGGCATGGCGCATCCGGAAGGCTACCGCAAAGCGCTCCGGTGCATGAAGATGGCGGAGAAGTTCCACCTGCCCGTGATCACCCTGATCGATACCATGGGGGCCTATCCCGGCATCGGCGCGGAAGAGCGCGGCCAGGCGGAAGCCATCGCCAAGAACATCATGGAGATGTCGGTGTTGCGCGTGCCCATCCTCTGCATAGTCATCGGCGAAGGCGCCAGCGGCGGGGCCATCGGCATCGGCATCGGCGATCGTTTGCTCATGCTGGAGAACGCGTGGTTCGGGGTCATTTCCCCGGAGTCCTGCAGCGCCATCCTTTGGGGCGACAGCTCCAAGAAGATGGATCTCAGCGAGACCATGAAGATCACGGCGGCGGACCTTTTCGAGTTGAAGATCATCGACCGCATCATCCGCGAGCCGCTGGGCGGCGCGCATTGGGATCCGGAGCAGATGTACCGCATCCTCAAGGGGGTGCTGACGGAAGAGTTGGAAGCGTTGAACAAATTGCAGGTGGACGCATTGGTGGAGAAACGCCTGAACAAGGTGACTTCCATCGGGCAGTTCGCCGGTTGAAAGGACGGTAAATGGTGGATCAGGAACTTTTGGACATGCTGTGTTGCCCGGAAACCAAGGACGACGTGGCTTTGGCCGAGGCGGGGTTGATCGAAGCGCTGAACATCAAGGTGGAGGCGGGGCAATTGCGCAACCGGGGCGGGGAAATCGTGAAGGAAAAGATGGATTCCGGCCTAATCCGGGCGGATAAGAAGTATTTATACCCCATCCGGGAAGACATCCCCATTATGCTGATTGATGAGGCAATTCCCCTGGAAGGTTTGATATAATAAGGACTTGCGGGAATCCGATTAACGGGTTCCCTTGCGCTGTTCCGGTTTCCGTTTCGACGGGGGATTCATGAGCATCCAGTATACTGCCGATCAATTGCAACGGAAGTTCCCGGGGCCGGGAGCGCCTGGGTTTCCGCGCCTGGCGGACGTGCTGCGGGGAGAGGGCAAGCTCGAAGAAGCCATCCAGGTTTGCCAGGACGGACTGCGCGTCCGTCCGAATACTCTTTCCGCCTACCTGGTGCTCGGTAAATCCTTCATGGACGCGGGCCGCATGGAAGAGGCGCGCGAACCTTTCGAAGCCGCCTTACGGCTGGATCCCCGTTGCCTTTCCGCTATGCATTTCCTGGCCCGCATCATGACCAAGCTGCAATGGGCGGATGCCGCGGCGGGATATTACAAGTCGATCCTCGAGGTGGAACCCTGGGACCGGGAAATCCGGGCTTTGCTGGGTGAAGCGTCTCCCCTTACCGCTATGCCGTCCGCGGCCTCAACGCCCGCCGCCCGGGAAGAGGAAACCTTCGCCAAGCCGGAAGGCTTTGCCGGCGACGTATTGGAAGTGAACCTCAACGACGTCGCTTCCGATTTCCTGCCCGGCGATTCGGACGCCTCCGGTTCCATGAGCCTCATCGAAGAGTCCCTGGAAGACGCTTTATCGCCCCTGCCCGATGAGTTCGGCTCCCTTCCTCCCGCGGGCGCCGTGGGGTTGGAGAGCGCCCTGCAGCCGCCTCCTGCCAATTTCCGCGAGCCCTCGATGGAGGATACCCGCAAGAGCTTGGTTCCCGATGCCTTGGCAGAGCCGAAACCGATGGACGTCCTCAAAGAGGAGCCCATCGATGAGAGGGGGGAGCCGGCCGAGGATGCGCCCCCCATTTCCGGCCAGGACGTGGAAGATCGTTTGGACTCGCTTTTCGGATCCGACGACGGCCCTACTTCATCCTCCCGCTCCGGAACCGCGACCTGGACTCCCGCGCCCGCCGAGTCGCCCGTCCAGGAAGCCCCGGTCCCCATCGATTTCTCCGCCGCCGAACCCTACGCTCCCGAAAGCTCCGCCACCGCCACCGGTGAAATGCGGGTCATGGACGGCGGAGAGACGCCCGCCGGGTCGGAACCTGATTTCCTGGGCAACGAGACCGCGATGCAAGCCGCAGCCGGGACCCCATCCGAACCCAGCCCCATCGATATGGCTTCGCTCCCGGATCTCCCCACCGCCGACGATCTGGAGTCCGGAGTAGAGTTCGTGACGCCACCGCCAGCGTCCGGCCGCACCGACGGCTCCCGCCCGGGGGAGATGGATGAAAGCGGCGGGGTCCTGGGAGAGGACATCGAGCGCCGCTTGGACGAGCTTTTCAATCTTACCGAGGAGGGGGATCTCGTTCCGCCATCCGCCCAGGTATCCTCGCGGTTACCCGTCGCGCCTGCACCCAGGGTGCAGGAATCCGTGAGCATGGGCGAAGTAGTCTCTTTCGGCGGCGAAGTCGCGTTCCGGGAACCCGGATACCTACCGGAACCCGGCCAAGACCTGGTCACCGGCCAGGATGTGGCAGACAAATTGGATTCTCTTTTCGGGGAAGAGCCCGCGCTGGCCGCCAAATCCCCGGGCTCCGCCATAGTGGGGGAAGATGCGGTTCCGGCTTTCCCAGCAGAAAGCGCTCCGGAAGCCGAGGCGGAAATGCCTTTGGCCGGCCCGGAAACCTCGAGCGCAGAAGAGCCGGACGGAACCCGCTTTGGAGCCGGGACCGGTTCCCTGCCGATGGATGCGTCCCAGACCGAAACCCTCCGGGAAATGAAACCTTGGGCCCAGGATAACGGGACGCCCCCGCCGCCTCCCACCGGGGACGTGATGTCCACGGAATCCATGCTGCCCCCCGGCTGGTTCGGCGATGCCGGCGACGGTCCCAGCATTACCGGCGCCGACGTAGAAGAGCAGTTGGACAAACTCTTCCGCATCGAGGAGGAAGGCGAGACATTCAGGCCCAAAGGATTACTGCCGGGCCGCGACCCTGTTAACGCCGGCGATACCGTAACTTTCGGGACACCCGGTCCGGACGACAGGGGCGGGAACGCCGGCAAGCCCGCGCCCGGAGACGAGTCGGACCTCACCGTGATCATGCCTGCCATGGGGGATCCTTCCCTCCGTGAAGCGCGCGTGCCCAAGGACGCCGGCCGCATAAAGGAGAGCGTGGCCGAGTGGCTGGCGCGCCAGAGTGAGGATGCCGATCAACGATCCGCAGTTCCCGCCTCCGGGATGGATGCCGGCGACACCATGTTCCTGCCGAATGAGGATTTGGCCGCGCTGGGAGACGAGACGGATTCCTTCGGAACCCTGGCTCCGGAAGATTTGGCCGCCTTGTCGGACACGGCCTCCATCGAGATGGTGGATGGCGCGGAAGTCGCCGAACGTTTGGACGCTTTATTCGCGGAGGCAGGTGGTGATGCGGCTGCGGCCGCGACCACAGGCGCGGAAATGTCCCTATTCGTCTCGGAAGAGGATGCTGCGGCCGGAGCGGGTGCGGACGGATTCGGATCACCGACCGAAACGGGTGTTCCCGCCGGAATGGATACCGAAGAGGAATTACCGCCAATCACCGGCTCAACCAAGCCCGTGGACAAGCCCACGCCCGATTTGGCTCCCATGTTGGACGAGGAGGACGGTTATCCGGAAGAGGAGGAAATGCCTTCCGGGACCGGAGCGGGAGCGAATGTTGCCACGGTTACCCTAGCGGAAATATATTTCCAGCAAGGTTTGAGAGAGCAGGCGTTGCAAATCTACCGCCAGCTCATGGAACGGGAACCCGAAAACGAATCGGTCCGCAAGCGGATTGAAGAGATCGAGTCGGCCAAGCCGGAAGGCGGAGCCGGCGGGCCCGGATCGGACCCTCGCAGGCCCAGGCCGGGGCTGAAGGTTCCCAAACGGAAGAAGTAGGAACGGACGGGTGCGACTGCCCCCCGAGACAAGAATGAAGGACATAACATGCAATTGAACGACGTGGCTTCCCTGGTCAAGCTGCTTGATAAGAGCAGTCTCACCGAGATCAGCTTCAGCGACGAGACATCCAAGGTCGTGCTGAAGAAGGAAGTCTTCCGGGCCGCGCCCATGCAGACGGGCATGGTGGCCATGCCCATGGCGGCGGCGCCCGCGGCCATGGCTGCGATTGCGGCGCCCACTTACCAGCCCGCAGGCGCCCCCGGCGCCGGTCCCGAAAAAGCGGGATCCAAATTCAAGGACGTCACCTCGCCCATGGTGGGGACTTTTTACGCCAGCTCATCGCCCGGTTCGCCGGCCCTTACCCAGGTGGGCACCGTGGTCAAGGCCGGCCAAGTGCTTTGCATTATCGAAGCCATGAAGATCATGAACGAGATCGAGTCGGATGTATCGGGCGTGGTCGAGGAAGTCTGCGTGCAAAACGAAACGCCGGTGGAATACGGAACCGTGCTGTTCCGTATCAGGCCCGGTTGATTCCCCGTCCCGGAAGCAAGATGATGGCGGAGAATCCATGAACGTTGAGTCCCTCCTCAAGGAGATGGTGCTCCGCAATGCGTCGGATTTGCATCTGCGCGTGGGGGGCCAGCCGGCCTTCCGGATCAACGGCGAGTTGTACCGGCTCCAGAACGAGCGGATCACCCCGGAACAAATGGACCAGTTCATCCTGGATCTGATGGACCGCAACCAGAAGACCACCTTCGACGAAAAGCTGGAGCTGGATTTCGCCATCGGCATCCGCAACATCGGCCGCTTCCGCGTCAACGCCTTCAAGCAGCGCGGCACTCCGGCGCTGGCTGTCCGCGCCATCGTGGGCGTGGTGCCCGCGTTCGAGCAGCTGGGCCTGCCGGAAGTCATCCGCGATCTGTCCCTGCGCAAGCGCGGCCTGATCCTGGTGACGGGAACCACCGGATCCGGCAAGTCCACCACGCTGGCCTCGATGATCGATCATATCAACGAGCATACCTCTTCCAACATCGTCACCATCGAAGACCCCATCGAATTCCTGTACAAGGACAAGAAGAGCATCATCTCCCAGCGCGAAGTCAATTCGGACACCACCGGTTTCACCACCGCCCTGCGTTCCGCCTTCCGCCAGGATCCGGACGTCATCCTGGTCGGGGAAATCCGCGATCAGGAAACCATGTCCATCGCCCTGTCCGCCGCGGACACGGGCCACCTGGTGCTTTCCACCCTGCATACCATGAACGCGATCGAAACCGTCAATCGCATCATTTCCTTTTTCCCGCCCCACCAGCACCAGCAGGTGCGCTTGATGCTCTCCAGCACCTTGGTGTCCATCATCACCTTGCGCCTCTTGGCGCGCAAGGACGGCCTGGGCCGCGTGCCCGCCTGCGAAATCCTGGTCAACAACGCAACCATCAGGGAACTCCTGACGCAACCCGAGAATACCCACATGATAGACGCCAGCATCCGCGAGGGTTATACCCAATACGGATCGCAATCCTTCGATCAATCCATACTGCGGCTGTACCAGGACGACCTGATCAGCTACGAGACCGCGTTGCGCGCCGCCAGCAATCCGGACGATTTCGAGTTGAAGGTGCGCGGGGTCGAAGGCACTTCCGACCGGAGCTGGATGCTCGGTGTTTAAAAAGATCCTGATCGCCAACCGAGGCGAAATAGCCCTCCGCGTCATCCGATCCTGCAAAGAACTCGGCATCAAGACGGTGGCCGTGCATTCCACCGCCGACGCCCATTCCCTCCACGTCCATTTCGCGGACGAGGACATCTGCATCGGCCCGCCCAACTCCAAGGCCAGCTACCTGAACATGAAACAGATCCTGGCCGCGGCGGAGCTGTCCAATGCCGATGCCATCCATCCCGGCTACGGCTTCCTCTCCGAGAACGCCAAGTTCGCGGAGATGTGCGAAGAGAACCGCATGACCTTCATCGGCCCTTCGCCGGATTCCATCCGTTCCATGGGCGATAAGAGTTCCGCCAAAGCCACCATGAAGGCCGCAGGCGTGCCCACCATCCCGGGCTCGGACGGCCTGGTCAATACCCTCAAGGACGCCATCGCGGCGGCCAACGTGGTGGGCTATCCCGTCATCGTCAAGGCCACGGCGGGCGGCGGCGGGCGCGGCATGCGCGTGGCGCTCAACGAGGAAGAGCTGAAGAAGCTGTTCCCGGTGGCCGCGGCGGAAGCCCTGGCCAATTTCGGCAATGGCAGCCTGTATCTGGAACGCTATTTCACCGAGCCTCGCCACGTCGAGATCCAGCTGATGGGCGATAAGCACGGCAACATGACCTACCTGGGCGAACGCGATTGCTCCATCCAACGCCGGCACCAGAAACTGATCGAGGAAAGCCCCAGCCCGGCCGTATCGCCGGAGGTACGGGCCAAGATGGGCAAGATAGCGGTGGCGGGCGCGCTGGGGGCCGGCTACTACAATGCGGGCACCATCGAGTTCCTGTTCGATAGCAAGGATTCCAGTTTCTATTTCATGGAGATGAACACGCGCATCCAGGTGGAGCATCCCGTGACCGAAATGGTCACCGGCATCGATCTGGTGCGCGCGCAAATCCTGGTCGCGGCGGGGGAGAAGCTGGAGTTCTCCCAGAAGAGCATCATGATGGCGGGCCACAGCATCGAATGCCGCATCAACGCCGAGGATCCTTGGAACGATTTCCGCCCTTGTCCCGGCACCATCACGGACTTCCACCTGCCCGGCGGCATGGGAGTGCGCATCGACACCCATTGCTACAGCGGCTATGAAGTGCCGCCCAATTACGACAGTATGATCGCCAAACTCATCGTGCATGCGCCTACGCGCGAGTACGCCATCGCCCGCATGTTGCGCGCGCTGGACGAGTTCGTCATCATGGGCATTAAGACCACTATTCCTTTGCACAAACGCATCCTACAGCATCCCCTGTTTGTCAAAGGCCAATACAGCACCAAGTTCCTGGAGCAGCATCCGGAACTTTTAATCGAGAAGTAGCATGTCCCAAGCCGATCAGAACCAGAATCACCCGGCCCAACGCGGCAAGCGCAAGAGCCTGTCTTCCGCCAAGGAATTCTCCGGGGTCTTCCCGGCCCTGTTCACGCCGCTCCTCGATGACGACGCTTCGCGCCTGCGCAACGGCATCGACTACGCCAAGGCCAAGATCATCATCGACGACCTGGTGGCCGCCGGCGTGGACGGATTGGTCCCGGTCGGCACCACCGGGCAAAGCCCCACGGTGAGCCACAAGCAGCATATCGACTTCCTCAAGTTCACCCTGGACTACGTGGACGGCCGCGTGCCCATCATCGCCGGGGCGGGATCCAATTGCACGCGCGAGACCGTGGACATGATCCAGGCCATCCAGCGCGACGCCGGGGAACTGGCTTGCCTGTGCGTGACCGGCTACTACAATAATCCCCCCCAGGAAGGGCTGGTACGGCACTATGAGACGGTGGCCCGGGAAACCGGCGCCAAGGTGGTCATCTACAACGTTCCCGGCCGCACCAGCAGCTACCTGGAACCGGATACCCTGGTGCACCTGAGCCGCAACGATCACATCATCGGCCTCAAGCAATCGGTGGACTTCCGCAATCCGGGCAAGCACCGTGAGGACACGCAAAGCGTGCTCCAGCGCATTCTGCCGGACGATATGTCCGTGGTCAGCGGCGAGGACGATTCCCTTTTCGCCATCCTGGAAATGGGCGGACGAGGCATCATCTCCGCCTCCGGCAACATCCCGGAAGCCGCGCGCGCATTCCGCAACATTATCAAAGCATACCGTGATGGAGATCGCAAAGGCGCAGAGGCGATGCAGGCTGCGCTGGATCCCCTGGTCAAGGCGGTTTTCTGCCGCAAGAATCCTATTCCCTTGGCGACTTTTTTCAATTCCCCGCTCTATCTGCCCCTGGTTCCTGTGCGGGAAACCAAGGGCGGTGAAGAAGCCCATGCCCGGATCATGGAGCTGATTTCCACCACCGCACCCAGCCTGAAGAAATACCACGGTTAGGGGCGACCCGCACCGGGGGGAGGCAATATCATGAAAGCGCTTCGTTCCCTGATCGGCTCCGCTACGCGGGCCAAGATCCTCCTCTACCTGAGCGTCTATAAAGAGACGTACCCGCGGGAATTGACGATCAATCTCAAGTTGCCGCTATTCGGGGTGCAGACGCAGTTGAAGAACCTGATGAAAGGCGGGGTGGTCACGGTCAAGAAAGAAGCCAACCGCCAGATGTTCAGCTTCAATCCGGACTATGAGCTGCGGAAAGAGTTGCTTTCGCTCCTCAAGAAAGCCATGCTGGGATTGACCGAGCGGGATCGCAGCCTGTACCTGAAGCCGAAGCTGGTCCCCCGGTCTTCCCGTAAATCCTGAGCGGGGCCCGCGGGCCCACGGAGGTAACTTGGAAGGTACCCAGAAGAAGCCTGCCGCCTCCGACGCCGCGCGGGCGGATCGCATCCGCTCCAAGATCCGCTGCATTCCCGATTTCCCCAAGCCGGGCATCATGTTCCGGGACATCACCACGCTTTGGAACGACGCCGATGGCTTCCGCCTGTGCATCGACGCTTTCGCCGAAAGCTACGGGCCCGTGCCTTTCGATTCCATCGTCGGGATCGAGAGCCGTGGTTTCATCATCGGCGCGGCCCTGGCGGACAGGCTGGGAAAGGGTTTCATCCCCATCCGCAAGCAAGGCAAGCTTCCGGCGGAGGTGGAACGCTATGAATACCAGCTGGAGTACGGCACGGACTGCGTCGAGATCCACAAGGACGCCATCATTCGCGGCCAACGGGTGGTGCTGATGGACGATTTGATGGCCACGGGCGGCACCATGAACGCTTCCATCCAATTGCTGCGTAAGCTGGGCGCGGAGGTGGTCTCCTGCGGCGTGATCGTGGATTTGCCGGATCTGGGCGGCAGCGCGGGATTGCGCGGCAAGGGCCACGAGATCCTCTCCCTGGTGCAATTCCCCGGCCATTGACGCGTTCTCCATCGCCCTGATCCGATCCCCAAACCGTCGTGACGCCCGGGAAGACACGACAATCCCCCAAGATAATCGTGACGCCCGGCACGGACAAACGCGTCCGGGCCGCCTAACTTGGCGGGCATGCCAATCCCCCGTAGTGTCCCAGCCTTAAGCAATCCGGGCCTAGGCCCATCCGGGTTTTCTTTTCCCGTATATGGCTTGTGCCTGGCCGCCCTCGCCGCCGCCGCTGGCGCAGCCGCCGGCCCCATCCTTTCCGAAGCCTTTGCGGATCCCACCGCCGTGGCGGATGCCCAGGGCGAGTTCCTGGAATTGGGCAATCCCGACGCGGATACCTTGCGGCTGGACTCGCTCCGAATCGATGCGGACGCGCAAGGCCTGGTTCTGTCCGGCTTGGTGCTGGCGCCTGGCGCCCTTTTCCTGCTGTGCCGGGATTCCCTGCCCGCCGAGAACGGGGGCATGGAATGCGGGCGGCAATGGAGCGGCCTGAGCCTGGCCAATACGCGGGGCGCCCAAGTGAAGCTGGGCTGGCGCGGCGGCGGGGAGGACTACGCCTTGCCCGCGCCCAGGCCGGGCGTAAGCTGGGAGAACACCTGGGAAGCGGATGCCGGCTACCGCCGCTTTCTGGCTTCCCTGGGTCCGCGCCCGGGGGGCGACTCCGCGACTCCCGGGTTACGCAACAGCCGCAGCGCCCGCAAGGCGGAGAGGGATCTGGGTATCATGCAGGTTACCTGGGTGCCGGCCAGGCCGTCCGTAAAAGGCGCGGAGGGGGGAGGCGTCCTGCAGGTCCGGGTGGCGAACCTGGGAACGGGAGACGTTCCCGCGACCCATCTTTCCCTGCGTCTGGACGCGGACTGGGATGGCGAGGCGGAAACGCTGCTGGATTCGGTTCCGGTGGCGGCGCCGTCCGCGGGGGAGACGGTTGCGCGCATCACGATGGGCGCGGGATTGCGCGGCATAGTACACGCCGTCCTGGGCCCGGACGAAGATCCCGGCAACAACGCGTTTCTGCTGCCGGTGGAACCGGGCCGCCCCCTGGCCTTCACCGAATGGCATGCCGCGCCCCAGGCGGGCGAGGCGGAGTGGGTGGAAATCCGCAACCGCACGGCGGACTCCGGCGGCATCGGGCGGAAACTGGATCTGGCCGGGGCGGCTTTCAACGGCCATGCGCTGGGTAGCAAGGCGGGCGGGCTGGAGCCGGGGGGATTCCTGGTGCTGACCGGGAGCCTGGACAAATTCGCGGCCCGCTACGGCGCCCTCAAGGCGCGCGTCCTGCCGATAACGGGTTGGCGCCCGCTACGTAACTCCGGAGATACCCTGACGCTTTCCCTGGCCGGGTTTACGGTGGACAGCGTGGCCTATGGCGCGGATGGGGAGGCGGTAGGCGATGGGATGGCGCGGACGCGCGACGGCTCGGCGGGTCCGGGAGCGAGCACGCCCGGATACGCCGCCGCGGCGGTGACGGAAGACGCGTGGAGCCTGTCCGGCAAAACGGTGGGGCCCGGCCGTCCCTTGGACGTGGAGGTGGGTCTGCTGCGGGGAAGCTATGTCTTACGCGTGTTCGATCTGGAAGGCAACCAGGTACGCGAGTTGGGCTGCGGCGGTCCCGGCCGCAGGGTGCATACCTGGGACGGTACCGACGAAGGAGGGAGATCGCTCCGCTCCGGTCCCTATCTGCTGGCCTTGGCTATCGCAGGCAAGCGGGCAAAGCGCCAGGCCGTGGTGCTGACGGGGACGCGATGAGCGAACGCCGGCCGGAGCGGAAAACCGCAACGCTCCGGTTCCTCCCCAACGTAACATGCGCGTTTCCCGCCTGCTGCCTGCCGGTCCTACTCTGGATCGCCGCGCCGGGCGAATGCGGCAACCAGGCGCTGGTTTCCGGAGCCTATGCGGCCACGTTGGGAGCGGGCGGCGCCACGGCCGCGGAGCGATCCGCGTTCGGGCAGAACCCGGCGGCGCTGCGGCCGGGATGTCTGGGGCTGCGCCTGGATTTCCACCGTCCCTACGGAATGGATGAGTTGGCGGTGGCGGAGGCGGGGGGCTTCCTGGATGGTTCGCGTTGGGGGGTATCCGCGGAATGGCGCCAGACCGCGGTGGAGGGTTTGTATTCCGAGCAGGGATACCAGATCACGCAATCGCTGCGCCTGGGTGGGATGGGAGGCGGGTTTCCCGGAGTCCTGGACTTGGGTTTGGCTTGGAGCGGATGGAGCTCGCAATGGCCGGAGGGCAGATCTTCGCTGGCTTGGAGTCACGGATTGGGAGCGGCCTGGCGCCCGTTCCACCGGTTGAAGGCGGGAGTTTTCATGCTGGGGCTTCCCTTGGGCGCGGTTAATGGGGGGGCGATCGGCAGCGGGGTGGGGATAGGTAACGGGGATGCTACCGATAGGGTATGGCAATGGGGGCTGGAAGCGGACAGCCGCGATCCGGACCCCGTTCCGGGACAGGCGGGTTCCCAAACGGCCGGACCCTCGCAAATCCTGCGGCTGGATTTCCGCAAGACGGGAAACGCGCCGTGGCGGACACTGGCATCGCTTTCCATAAGGCCGCATCCCAGCCTGGAGCTTACGGGCGGATTCTCCGGTCCTCCTTTCCAGGCCTCGATGGGGATCCGGGTTGCCTGGGCGGGATGGGAATGCCGACAGGCGCTGCGCTATCACCGTTACTTGGGAAGGACCTGGCTTTCCGGATTGGCCTATTCCCGCCTCATAGGCGTATCCCGGCCGAATTGAGGGCCGGGGCCTTTCCCGGGTCCCGCGAGCCCGCCCGGAACCTTGACTTCCTGCGGTTTTAGCAAGAGAATTAGGCATTCCATGATCAAGCTGGGGCTGGACGAAATCAAGCCGGGAATGCTGCTCGCCCGCTCCATAGTGAGCGAGTCCGGCGAACTCCTGCTCTCCGCGGGAAACGTGATCAACGAACGCGTGCTGGTCAAGATGCGCGAAATCGAATTGACGGCTGCCTGGATAGCGGAAGAAGGCACCGAGCTGGTCATTCCCGAAGAGAATGTCAGCGAGCAGTTGGCGCTGCAATCCCAGTTCATGGTGAAGGAAAACGCGGACATCCTCAAGCAGGTGGCGCAGATCAAAACCTTCACCCATGCCAGCATCGCCAGCGCGCTCACGGATACCACCCGCTTCAAGAACATCATCGCCGTGGAAGAGATCAAGAAGCTCATCAAGCAGATCCTGGACGATCTCCTTTCCAAGGAACCCGTGGCCGTGAATTTCGCCTCCATCCGCACCAAGAGCGGATACCTCTACCAGCATGCCCTGGACGTTGCCGTCACCGCCATCATCCTGGCCAACAAGCTCAAATACACGCAGCGCGAGATCGAAGAACTGGCTTTGGGCTGCCTGTTGATGGATCTGGGCAAGGTGGTTTTCCCCGATGCCTTGATGAATAAACTGGGGCGGATGTCCGAGCAGGAGCAGCATCTGTACCGTGAGCATCCCGCCCTGGGCTATTCCATCCTGCGCCAGAATGATCGCATCGGCATCACCACTTCGCACGTGGCCTACCAGCATCACGAGCGGCAGGACGGTAAAGGTTATCCCCGCGGCCTGCGCGGCGACAACCAGATCCCCCTCAAGACCCTGAGCCCCAAGAAGGGCATGATCCACCGCTACGCGGAAATCGCGGCCGTGGCCGATAGCTACATCTCCCTTCTCAGCCCTATGCCCAACACCGTGGCCCCGCAATCCCCGGACGAAGCAATGCGCTCGGTGATCAAGTCCGCGGGCTCGCATCTCAACCGCGCCGTGGTGGACGCCTTCATCACCATCGTTCCCGTGTTCCCGGTGGGTTCGCGCGTGGTCATCATCGAGGACAAGAAATACCGGAAGTACACCGGATTTTCCGGAGTGGTGGCGCGCTGCACCATCGCGCATCCGGAAAAGCCCGTATTGCTCATCATCTTCGACAGGGAAAAGAAGAAGATCAAACCCTGGACATTGGACATGGCCGAAGAAGACGGTTTCAAAATCCAGTTTGCGCGCCTGCAATAGGCGAATTACTACTTTTCCACGGAACGAACCGGATTGACCTCCATGGACCCATCCGAAAAATCCGATGTATCCCGCGCATCCGTCCTGGGCCTTTCCCAGGCCATCGGGGAATACCTCGATCAGCTTCGGGATGTCCGCGGCTATTCCCCGCATACCCTTTCCGCCTACTCGCGAGATCTGGACAAGCTGTCCGCCTGGGCCGCCAGAAAAGGCCCTGCCGACGCGCTGGCCTTGGATAAGCGCGGGCTGCAGATGTTCCTATCCGCGCAGGCCCGCGTTCTGGCGGCCAGCAGCCAAGGAAGATTACTGGCCTGCCTCAAAGGTTTCGGAAGGTTTCTGGTGCAGCAGCACGGGCTGGCGCGCAATCCGGCCCAGACCATCGCTTTCCCCAGAAAGGAAAGCAAGCTGGTGGCCGTGGCGGGGGAGCAGTTCCTGGACCATGTGCTGGCGGCGGAACCGGAGGGCTTCGCGGCCGCGCGCACGCGGTTGTGCGTGGAGATGTTCTACGGCTCCGGCCTGCGCTTAAGCGAATTGATCGGGCTCAAGTGGAGCAACCTGGCGCGCGATTCCTCCTGGGCGCGCGTATTGGGCAAAGGCAACCGCATCCGCACCGTACCGCTAACGGATTCCGCCAAGGCCATGCTGGACAGCTACCGCGCGCTATGCCGCGAACACGGGGTGCAGACGTCCGCGGGGCCGGTGCTGGTCTCCGCCCAGGGCAAGCCGGTGGGGCAGCGTATCATCCAACGTACGGTAACTGAACGGTTACATGCGATGGGGAGGCGCGGGAAATCCTCCCCCCACGTGCTGCGGCATTCTTTCGCAACCCACCTTTTGGACAACGGGGCGGATCTGATGGCCGTGAAGGAGATGCTGGGGCACTCCTCCCTCTCCACCACCCAGAAGTACACCCACGTTTCCGTTCGGAAACTCAAGGAAACCTACGCTAAGGCCCACCCCCGGGCCTGAAGGAAACATGGCAGAAGGCAGCAAGGACGGCGGAAAGCCCCAGGGAAGAAAACCCAAGCAAGCGGACGCGGAAACGCGATTGCGGAAAGCGGAAGCGCGCATCGCGGAACTGGAAGCCCGCAACCGCGAGCTGGAGCAGGAACTCCGCCCCTTCCACGTGCTGGCGGACAATATTTCCGACCATATCTATTTCAAGGATAAGGATTGCCGCTTCATGTGGGTGAACCGGAACATGTACAAGCTGCGGGGCCTTGGCAGCCGCTCCGATCTCATCGGTAAGACCAGCTTCGACATCCATAGCGTGGAGAGGGCGCAACAGGCGTTCGATGATGACCAACGCGTGGTGCGCACCGGCGAATACATACTCAACAAGCTGGAATCCGATCATTACGCGGACGGATCGCCCATGTGGGTTTTGACCACCAAGATCCCGTTGCGGGACGCGGACGGCGGCATCATCGGCATCTGCGGCATTTCCAAGGACTTCACCAAGATGGTGCAGGCCGAGCAGGTGCTGGCCACGGAAGGCGCTCTGCGGAACGACTTGCTGGAAAGCATCCCGGATGGAGTCTGGTTCAAAGACGGGAAAAGCCGGTTCACCTGGATCAACCGCAGCGTCGTCGACAGCATGGGCAAACGCGGCAAGGAAGACATCGTAGGCAAAACCGATTTCGATTTCTTCTCGGTAGAACACGCCCATGAGGCGCGCGAGGACGAGCTCCGCATCATGGAATCGGGCGTGCCCATCATCAATAAACTGGAAAAGGACAATTACGCCAACGGGAGCCCGCGCTGGGTATATACCACCAAGATACCGCTCCATGACGTCGACGGCAACATTATCGGCACCTGCGGCGTGACCAAGGACGTGACCGCGCTCAAGAAGGCGGAAGAGGCGATGGCGCGCGAAAGCGCCCTGCTGAACGATCTGCTGGAGAACGCGCCGGACCTGGTTTATTTCAAGGACAAGGACAGCCGTTTCACCTGGGTCAACAAGGCCATGGTGGTCCAGATGGGCACGCCTTCCAAGGCGGAGATCCTGGGCAAGACCGACATGGATTTCTTCGCCGCGCCCTATGCCCGGGAAGCGCGCGTGGACGAACTGCGCATCATGTCCCAGAAACAAGCCATGATCAACAAGCTGGAAGTGGACAATACGGTGGAGACCAACTCCCGATCCGTGGTCACCACCAAGATGCCCTTGCACGATATCAAGGGCAACATCGTGGGCACTTGCGGCATTTCCCGGGATGTGACCGCGCTCAAGCGGGCCGAGGCGGCGCTGGCCCGCGAGAGCAATCTCCTGCAGGCCATGCTCACCCACATCCCGGACGCTATCTACTTCAAGGACACCCAGAGCCGGTTCATCCGCGTGAGCAAGGGCATCCACCTGGAAGGCCTGGAACGGCTGGAAGACGCCATCGGCAAAACCGATTTCGATTTCTTCACCCAGGATCACGCGCAACAGGCGTTCAACGACGAGCAGGAGATCCTCAGGACCGGCGTCCCCATCGTGGACAAGGTGGAGCGGGAGACCTTCACCAACAACCGCCCGGATGCATGGGTTTCCACCACCAAGGTTCCCATCTACGATAGCGAAGGAGCGGTCACGGGACTGGTGGGCATCTCCCGCGACGTCACCGAACGCATGGTGGCGCAGGAAGCCATCCGCAAGGCCAAGGAGGATCTGGAAGTGCGCGTCCAGGAGCGCACGGCCGCCCTGGTGCAGGAGATCAAGGAGCATCTGCGCACGGAGCGCGCCCTGCGCGAAGGCGAGCGTATGCTGCAAGAGGCCAACCAGCGGCTGGAGTCGCGCGTCAGCCAATTGCATTTCCTGAATTCGGCCGCCCATCGCCTGGCGCATTTCAACCATCGCAGGGAATTGTTGCCGGCCATCCTGGAAACCTTCGCTCGCAGTTATCCAGGTATTGAGGCCGCGTTCTGCGAAATGGGCCCGGACGGCTACCGCTGTATCGCCGCCACCGCGCGCCTTTCCGCGCTGGAATCCAAGCAGGCCTGCGAGGCGGCCCTTCTGGCCAAGGGGCCGGAGCCCCTGACCGCACCCATGCTCATCCCCAATCGCAAGGCGGACGCCGGCTTCGCCGAAATCGCATGGCCGGGCCTGGACGGTTTTCCCGTATATGCCGCGGTGCCTTTGCTGGTGGAGGACAAATCCTTGGCCGTGGTGCAACTCTTCGCGCCCGCCGCGTTCGCCGCTTGGTTCGAGCAGGAGAAGGTGATCCTCAATACCCTCGCGGCGCAAGCCGCCATCTCCCTTTCCAACGCCAACAATTTTCAGGAACTGGAAAAGAAGGCCCGCGTGCAGGGCGAACTGGAGGTCGCCCAGGACATCCAGCGCCGGTTCACCCCGCAGAACAAGCCGTCCATACCGCGCGTCAACCTCAAAGGCGTTTATCATCCGGCCTATGAAGTGGGCGGAGACTACCTGGATTATTTCCAGACGGATTCCGGGAACTGGGTGGTGGTCATAGCCGACGTAAGCGGCAAGGGCATTCCCGCAGCGCTGGTGATGACCATGCTGCGCAGCACCTTCCGCGCCGAAGCGCGCTATGAATCCTCCTCCAAGCAATTGCTCTGCGCCGTCAATGATCTTATGATCCTGGATCTGGACGATAAGAGTTTCGTCACCGCGCTTTGCCTGATCATCGATAAGGACGGCAAGTCCATGTCCTATGCGCGCGCGGGCCATCCGCCCCTATTGATCCAGCACGGGAACAACGGGAGCAGGCCGGAGCCGATGATGCCCAAAGGGCTGGCGCTGGGCATGGTTTCCGGCAAGGATTTCGCGGACAGGATGGAAGAGCGGGTCCTGGAATTGACGCACGGCGATCGCTACCTGATTTTCACGGACGGCCTCTCCGAAGCCATGGATTCGGATCGCAAATTCTACGGCATCAAGCGGCTTTTGGAAGTGATGTCGGGCGATAAGATCGAAGAGCCTGAAAACGTTCTGAAAACCATCCTGGACGACGTGCGGGTCTTCATCCGCAGCGAGCCCTACCATGACGACCTGACCATGTTGGCGATGGAGGTGACGGGGTGAGCGCGGGGGGATTCAAAAAGCGAAGGGTGAAAGAATTTTTTTGCAAACCCTTTCTTTATCCTAGGCCTTCGTCCAACGCCGCCAGAAACCGCTCATTCTGTTCCTGCGTCCCTATCGTCACGCGATTCCAATAGTCCAGGCCGAAGCTGCGCAAAGCGCGGATGATCACGCCCTGCTTGAGCAGGTCTTCGCATAAATCCACGGCCGGACGTTCCGTGCGGAAGCAGATGAAATTGGCCTGGGTGGGGATGGCTTCCAATCCGCGCTTCCGGAAGGCGGCTTGCAGAAAGGCCCGGCCCGCCAGGTTGTTGGCGATGGAGCGGGCCCGGAAATCCTTGTCCGCCAGCGCGGCCAGCGCAGCGGCCTGCACCAGCAGGTTCACGTTGAAAGGCGTCTTTACGCGCGCCAGCTCGCGGATGATCAGGGGATGCGCGAAGCCGTATCCCAGGCGCAGGCCCGCCATGCCGAAAATCTTGCTGAAGGTGCGGGTGACGATGAGGTTGGGATGCTTGCGCAGAAGCTCGAAGCTGCGCGGGAAGTCCGCCGCGTCCGCGTATTCGCAATAGGCTTCGTCCACCACCACCAAGGTTTTGGACGGCGCGGCCCGCAGCAAGGCGGCCAATTCCGCATGCGTGAAATACGATCCGGTGGGATTGTTGGGGTTGCACAGGAAAACCAGTTTGGGGGCCGGGGATAGCTTGCCGCGGAAGCCGGCCAGATCGTAGCGGTTTCCCTTGAGCGGGATCTTGACGATGCGACCGTCCATGACGCGGCCGGAGAACTCGTATTCGGAAAAGGTATTCTCCGAGACCAGCACTTTTTCCCCCGGATTGAGGAAGGCGGCCGCGATCATGAGCAGCACCTCGTCCGATCCGTTGCCGACCACCACCTGTTCCGGGGCGACGCCGTGGGCTTGCGCCAACGCGCCGCGCAGATCGCGGCTGGCCCCGTCCGGATACAGGCTGACGCGGGGCAGGGCCGCGCGCAAAGCTTCGATCACCTGCCCGCTGGCTCCCAGGGGATTCTCGTTGGAACCCAGCTTGGTGATTTGGCCGGGATGGTATTTGGCCCGCACTTCTTCGATGGACTTACCGGGCACGTACGGCTTCAGGGCCTGGATGGATTTGCGGGCTACCTTGAGGATGGAGGCCTCGTCCCAGCCGCTTGCGGGGCGGGATGCGGGTTTGCTTTTGGGCGCGCGCGCCTTTTTTTTCTGCTTGGTCTTCTGCATGGGAGTGGGCATCCGTTGAAAATAGTCATTGCGGACGGGCTTTAAAACTCCCTCAGCCAGAACATGGGGTTCCGCGCATGGTACGCGGTCATGGGCGGCGGACTTGGGCCGCCCGGCCCTTCCGGCCCCATCGGGCCATCGGGCCGCGCCTGCCTCCATTATCGCGGCAGGCGGGTAACGGACAAGAAACCGGGGCCGCAATGGACCGCAAAAATCTTATACTTTGCAGCAAGCCCCCCAAGGGATGCAAGGGAGAAGAATGCGGAGCGGAAATGCATCGTAACATGAAAGTTACCCTGGCGGCGTTATCCGCGTTCCTATGCGCCGCCCCTCCATCCGGCCAGGCCTTCAATCCCATCCACGAGAGTTCCTATAATCTTGAGCCGCGCGGGATGTTCGCCGCAGGCGCCACTTTGTCCGCCGCCGGCATCATCGACTCCCGCAGTACGGATGTCTTCCTCATTCCCGTGGCCGTGGCCGTCAAGGCCTCCCCCCAGGTGGAGCTGGGAGCCGGCGTCAAGACCGCTTGGGGAAACGTGGATGACCATGTGTCGTACCTGGTCTTCGGGGTGAAATTCCTGCCGCGTAGCCAGACTTCCTTCCAGGCGGATCTGCTGGTCCCGGCCGATATCAAATCCGGAAAAGGCTTTTCCCTGGCCAGCCACCACCGCTTCGGCTATGGCGGTCCCCTCTCCGCGCGCTTGGCGGCGCGGGTAGGCTTCATGGACGCCCTGGTCGCCGACGACGCCCTGATGGCTTTTGAAACCGGATTCTACCCCACCTTGTCCTTCGGCAGCGGCCTCTCCCTGGAGCTGGGCCTGATCGGTTCCAGCCAAAGCAAGGACTTTGAAGGCAACCTGGCCATGGATCTGCAACCGGGTGTCATGGTGGGCCTGGGCCGCGGCTCCAACCTGGAAGCCTGCGTGGCCATAGGGCTGGCGGGGGATCATAAGGAAGAGATGCGGGTGAAGGTGGTTGTGAATAAAGGGTTTTGAGGAGAAGGGATTTTGCAAATTGAAAATCGAAAATTCTTTCCGCATTCTCCCTGAGGTCAGCTTCCCGGTAAAATCGCCGCCGCCTGCTTTGCCGCTTCCAGCACCAGCCCCAATTTATCCTGCAGATCCGTATCCTGTTTGCGCTCTTCCAGGATCAAGCTCACGTAACTGCTGATGCCCGAAAGCGCGTTGTTCAGGTGGTGCACGGTTTCCGATCCCATGATCCCCGTCTGAGCTTCCAGGCTGCCCGGCGCGGCTTCCCGCACGCGCACCACTTCCTCCAGTCCGTCGGCCGAAGGCACGCGCTCAAAACGCAGCGGCTTCAAGGTGTAGGCGGAAAGCAAGGCGGCATGATAGACCAGCCATGCCTTCTCCATGAAATCATTCAAGGTCTTGCGTTGGATCACCAGTTCATTGTCGACAAAGGGAAGTTTGAAGGCGCCCAAGGGGCCGGCCTCGATCTCGAAGGCGAAGCCGATGCTGCGGATGAATTCGAGCAGGTCCGAAGACAGGCAGCCCTGGGCCTTGAGGTGAAGGCCTTCCAGGTAGCCGCTGTCCGTGAGGATGGCGCCCAGGCGCGCGGGCAAACCCGCCGGACCCGGCGGGCCCGCTTCGGCGGCATCCCGGTCCATGGCGGAGTGGATGCCTTCCAAGTACCCCAGCAGTTGCATCAGGTACCTTTGGGATTTTTCGAAGGATTCGTTTTGCATGGATCCCGGCGCCACCCTTCAGGTAAACCATAAAGTAAAAACGCGAAGGGCCTTCCCGGGCCGGCCCATCCTTGCTAAAGTTGAACGGGCTTCGGGCCGTCCGGTGGGCGGCCTCCGGCGATCCCATGGCAACGGAAAACCCACTTCTGCGCATTACGGAAATCTTCCACTCCATCCAGGGTGAGGGCTTCCATGCGGGTACGGCGGCCGTATTCATCCGCGGTACGGGCTGCAACCTGGCTTGCGACTTCTGCGATACGGATTTCAGCCCCAGGGAAAAGCTCTCGCCGGCGGATATCCTGGCGCGCATCGCCCCCTTTCCCTGCCGATTCGTGGTTTTGACGGGCGGCGAGCCTACCCTCCAGGCGCGCGGCTTCCGGGCTTTGGTCGAGCTCTTGCATATGCAGGGGTATTACGTGACCCTGGAAACCAACGGCACCTCCGCGGACACCTTGGGCGTAGACTGGGTGACCGTCAGCCCCAAGCTGTCGCAAAAAGGGACCTGGGTGCTGAAGCGAGCCCAGGAGCTGAAGCTGGTCTTTGAATCCCAGGATCTTTCCTTTTACGAACGGGACTCGGAATTCCAGCATTATTTCCTCCAGCCCAAGGAAATCCGTACGGCGCCCTGGGGCGGCGGCGAGCGCGATAAGGCCGGGACCAAGGCGGAATGGGATAAGACGGCCAAGGCCGTGATGGATAATCCCCGCTGGAAACTATCCCTGCAACTGCACAAGGAAATGGGGATGCGATGAAGGGTAATGAGAGCGCAAGGGAAGACGGATCGGGAAACTCCAATGCGGCGACGTCCCGGCTGGAGGAACAGCCTTGCCTGGTGGTCTTTTCCGGCGGCCAGGATTCCACCACCTGCCTGCATTGGGCTTTGCGCGCCTTCAAATCCGTGGAAGCGATTTTCTTCGCCTACGGGCAGCGGCATGCCTCGGAAATGGCGGCGGCGGAAGCCATCGCCGAACGCCTTTCCGTTCCCCTCAAGGTGTTCAAGCTGGATTTCTTCCGCGAGCTGGGCGGCAATGCCCTGCTCGATCCCGGCATGGCCATCGAACCCATGCCGGAAGGCGGCGGCCTGCCCAATACCTTCGTGCCCGGCCGCAATCTCATCTTCCTCACTTACGCCGCCAGCTATGCCTTCACGCGCGGCATCCGTCATCTGGTCACGGGCGTGTGCCAAACCGACTACAGCGGCTATCCGGATTGCCGGGACGCCACCCTCAAAAGCCTGGAACGCGCCTTGGGCCAGGGGTTGGGTTGGATCGATTCGGGAGCGCCGGATCCCGCGGCGCCGGCCAAAGGCTTCGCCATCCACGCGCCGCTCATGTTCAAGACCAAGGCCGAGTCCGTACATTGGGCCCGGGAACTGGGCGCCCTGGAATCATTGGCTTACAGCCACACCTGTTACGAAGGCGTCTACCCGCCCTGCGGAGAATGTCCGGCCTGCCTGCTGCGGCAAAAAGGTTTCCAGGAGGCGGGTCTGGAAGATCCCTTGCTGGCGCGCGCGCGCCGGGCGCAATAGCGTCAACACCGGTAGCGGTTGGCGAATTCGTAAATCTCTTTCCAGACTTCATCGGAGCCCGCCGGCAGCTTTTCTCCGTTGAGATCCAAAGTGATGCTGGCTAAGCCTTTGTTGAGGCCGATGAGGATGCCGTCCGCGCTTCCCTTGGGCTTAACGCGCACGCGCCGTTCGTCCGAGGAAGCCTTGAATTCCCAGTCGGGCCGCGTCTTCAGCTTCCGCAGGAAACTGTCCACGGCCCATTGGTTGGGGAATAGGATGCTGGTCTTGGGTGGGAAAATCGCCGTCATGATTCCTCCTCGTCCTTGGGATTGGCTTTCCGTTCGCCGCCGCATTGCGGCCCATCTGGGTTCCGGGAACAAAAAATAACAATCCCTCCGCGCCGCCGCGGCCGGACGGCATTGCATTTCCATGCGGCGAAACCGTCCCCGCAACTGGAATTCGCGGGCCAGAAAAGGTATGCTTGGGGAAAATCGATCCGGAGCGGAAATGGAAACCAGCAAGTACGACGTATGCGTGATTGGATCGGGCCCGGGAGGATTCGCCGCGGCCATGCGGGCTTTCGATTTCGGAAAGCGCGTGGTCTTGATCGAAGCCGGCAACATAGGCGGAGCGGGCATCATGCACGGCGCCATGACTTCCAAAACCCTGTGGGAGCTGTCCAAGGATTACGCCGGGGCCGCGGCCGTGGATCGGGGCTACCGGGCCGCCGGACTCACCGTCGACTATTCGCTGGTGCGCAACACCGTCATCGAGGCCGCCAAGGAAAAGCAATACCAGATCCTCTCCCAAATCGAAACCTTCACCCCGCCGCGTTGGCAGGGACCGGGCAGCATCGAACTCAAGCGCGGTTGGGCATCCTTTCTCGACGCCAAGAGCGTGCAAATCGCCTACAAGGACGGAGCCATGGAGGTGGTCAAGGCGGATTTCTTTGTCATCGCCACCGGATCCAAGCCCAGGGACTTCCCCGGCATCGCCGTCGATCATAAGCGCGTGCTCAATTCGGACGACGTGCTCAACCTCACCACCTTCCCCAAGCGGTTCCTCATCATCGGCGCGGGCGTGCTGGGTTGCGAATACGCCACCATCTTCTCCAACTACCAGCAGACCAAGGTGCATCTCCTCGATCGCCAGGATCGCATATTGCCCGGCGAAGATCCGGACATCAGCGAATTCGTGAACACGAACCTCACCGCCCGGGGCGTGGAAGTCCACCACAATTCCATCCTGCGCAAGATCATCCACCATGACGATTTCCTGGAAGTGGTGGTGGACTACGAAGGCGGCCGATCCATGGTGTTGGAAGTGGACGTGGCCCTGGTCTCGGTGGGCCGGATCCCCAACCTGGACAAGCTGGGCCTGGAGAACGTGGGCATCAAGATCAATGCCCGCGGGGCCCTGGATACGGACGGCGATTGCCGGGTAAAGGGGAACATCTTCGCGGTGGGGGACGTGACCCAGCATTCCGCCTTGTACAACGTGGCGGAAATGGAAGGGCGTTACGCCGTGAAGGCCATGTACCTGCGCAATAAATACCCGCTGCGCTACAGCAACATGTCCACCATCATGTTTTTCAATCCCGAGGTGGCCGCGGTTGGGCTCAACGAGACCACTTGCCAGGCGAACAACATCCCCTACCAGCTGGCGTACTATTCCAACGCGCTCCTCAACCGCGCCATCGCCATGCGCCGCACGGACGGTTTCGTCAAGATCCTGGTGAGCGACGACGGCCAGGACCGCATCCTGGGGATGCGCGCCGCCGGCCCGCAGGCTTCCAACACCATCATGGTGATAGCCCATCTGATGGATCAGGATAAAGGCGTTACCGATATCATGAAATCAATCCATCCGCATCCATCCATCACCGAGGGCATCCAGGAATGCCTGCGCCTGTTGGTGAACAAATCCCTTTTCAAGCCCCAGGCCTTTCCGCAATCCATGCGCATCCGCAAGTGGAAACCGGAGTAGGGCCCGCTGCCGGGAAAACCGGGCCCGCGTCACCGGGCGGAAGGGTGGAAGGGTGGAAAAGTATCCGCGTTCCGCGGCCACGCGGCGCTTACCGTACTTTTGGGACGTGACCGGACGCGTGGTCCGGGCGCCAAATCCCGGCCGGGGAGAATTGTCCGATAATGTCCGGCGGACTATTTATAATCGTCGACGAAATTCCCCTCTGATCCCGGAGGGCGCGACCCCGTCCTGGGTCCTTGTCCTTCCCTCGGGCGCTGCCTGACGGCCGCAAAAATGCCGCCCGATTCTGTCCGCCCGGACGGCCCGCATACTATATTTCCAAAAGACAATCAGACTCATCCGAAGCTTACAACCGACCGGAAAATCCCATGGCTGAATACAAACACGTGACCGTGCCCAAAGAGGGCGAACGCATCCAAATCGACGCCGACAACAAGATCCAGGTCCCGGATCATCCCATCCTCCCTTTCATCGAAGGCGATGGCACCGGCCCGGATATCTGGAAGGCCTCCCGGCACGTATTCGACGAAGCGGTGAAGAAGGTCTACGGCGGCAAAAAGAAGATCGCCTGGATGGAAATCTACGCGGGCGAGAAATCCCTGGGCGTTTACGGCAAGGATCAATGGCTGCCGGACGAGACCCTGCAGGCCATCAAGGAATTCAAGGTCGCCATCAAAGGCCCCTTGACCACGCCCGTGGGCGGCGGCATCCGCAGCATCAACGTGGCCTTGCGCCAGGAGCTGGATCTATACGCCTGCGTGCGGCCGGTACGCTGGTTCCAGGGCGTGCCCGCCCCCGTGAAGGAACCGCAGAAGCTGGACGTGACCATTTTCCGCGAGAACACGGAGGACGTGTATTCCGGCATCGAGTTCGACGCCAACACGCAGGATGCCAAGGACCTCATCGCCCTCATCAAGCAGAAGCTGCCCAAGAAAACTCTGCGGGAAGACAGCGCCATCGGCGTCAAACCCGTGTCCGCTTTCGGCTCCAAGCGCCTGGTAGCGCGCGCCATCCGCTACGCCATCGAGAAGAACCTTCCTGCCGTGACCTTGGTCCATAAGGGCAATATCATGAAGTTCACGGAAGGCGGCTTTCAGCGTTGGGGCTACGAAGTGGCCAAGGCCGAGTTCGGCGACAAAGTCATCACCGAGGCCGAAGTGTGGGAAAAGCACAACGGCAAGCGCCCGGCCGGCAAGGTCATGATCCAGGATCGCATCGCCGATGCCATGTTCCAGCAGCTTCTGCTGCGCCCGGACGAGTATTCCGTGCTGGCCACCCTCAATCTGAACGGCGACTACCTCTCGGACGCATGCGCCGCGCAGGTGGGCGGACTTGGCCTGGCCCCGGGCGCCAATATCGGCGACAAGGCCGCCGTGTTCGAAGCCACCCACGGCACCGCGCCCAAGTACGCGGGACTGGACAAGATCAATCCCGGTTCCGTGATCCTTTCCGGCGTCATGATGTTCCAGCATCTGGGCTGGGACGAAGCGGCCGATAGGATCATCGCGGCGCTGAGCAAGACCATTTCCAAAGGCACGGTTACCTACGACCTGGCCCGCCAGATGGAAGGGGCGCGGGAAGTGAAATGCTCCGAGTTCGCCAAGTACATCGCCGAAGCGGTTTGAAGATCGCGATTTTGAAACGTAGCGGGAATTAAGCCGGAAGGAAGCAGGGATGTCCGACAGCGAAGTATTGTTCAAGATCACCAGAGACCTACTGGACACCGGTTTGCGCGGCTTCCCGGTGGGAACTTGCCCCAACAGTCACGTCGATCCCATGACCGGCCTATTCTATGGCGGCTATGCCATCGCGGATTTGGCCGAGAAGCAACCGGAAGAAGTCATTTATCTTCTGCTCAAGCGCGATCTCCCCGACGCGTCCCAACTGGCCGCGTTCAAGAAGGATCTGATCGGGCATTCCAAACTGCATCCCGGCGTCATCGAACATTTGCGCAGCCTGCCCAAACAGGGCCATCCCATGAAATGGTTCCTGTCCGCCATCAATGCCATGGGCATGTACTCGGGAACCGGCGACTATGCCAAGGACTATCTCAACGTGGTGGCGCAATTGCCGGAAGCGGTGGCGGCCATTTACCGCATCCGTTCGGGCTGGGGCGATCCCATCCCTTCCCAACCGGAACTGGGCTGGGTGGAGAACTTCGTGCACATGCTGGGCGCGCCGGGCGCTTCCAAGGATCTCACCCACCTGATGAAGGTATTCGCCATCCTGCATTTCGATCACGGCGGCGGCAACCTGTCCACCTTCGTGGGCAAGGCCATCGCCTCCGGGCTCGAGGATATGTTCGGTTCCCTGGTGGGCGCCATGGCCGCCTTGGCGGGACCGCTGCATGGCATGGCCAACCAGGAATGCCTGCGCTTCCTCAAGGATATCAGCAAGGACATCCGGGATCCCAGCGATGAAAAGATGGTCCACGATTATGTGGAGAACCTACTGGCCAAGGGCGGCGTGCTTTATGGATTCGGCCATGCGGTGCTGCGCGTGGAAGACCCGCGCGCTACCGTGCAATACGGCCTGGGCGAGAAGATCGCGCCCAAGGATCCGATTTTCCGCCTGGCCGTGACCCTGCGCAAGGTGGGCAGCGAGATCCTGAAAAAGAAAGGCAAGGCCGCCGATCCCTATCCCAATGTGGACGCCGTTTCCGGTTGCCTGCTCAGCGCCAGCGGCTTGACGGACGAGAACTATTACACCGTCCTGTTCGGCCTGTCCCGTTGCGTGGGCATCGCCGGGCAAATAGTTTATGAGCGCAAGGAAGCGCGCGGCGGTAAAGGCGTGCCCATCGTGCGGCCGTCCTATCTGTATACCGGCCCCAAGCGGTAACCGCTTCAGCCGGTCCCGGCCCCAAGCGGTAACTGCTTCAGCCGATCCCGGACCAAAGCGATAACCCGCTTTGGCCGGCCAGGTCGAAACCGACCACTCTTTCCCCATGCTATCATTTTTCCGCTATCCCGCAAGAAAATTGTCTGCCGGTGAAAAGGCCTTCAGTTTCCAACGCCTACCCCGCGCTCCAAACATATTTTCAAAGCAAGGTTCGGATCCCCGTTCCTGTCATCCTGGAGTTTAGACGATGAAAGCCTCGAAACACGCGCACGCGGAAGCAGACCAGTTGAAGGACAACGCAATGGACGCGAAAGACGACGTCCTGGAAAAGGTGCAAGCAGGCACGGAGAAGGTGAATGAATTGGTGGAGAAGACGGCCTCCGTGACGCCCTCCCTGCTGTTTGCGGGCGCGGCGCTCCTTTCCATCGCGGCTTCCTTGATCCTGCAGTTGCGGGGCCGCAGGCACTGGAGCCTGTTCGTAGGCCATTGGGCCCCCACCTTCCTGCTTTTCGGCCTTTATAATAAGGCCTCGAAAACGGTGGGAGCAGCTTAAAACCGGTTGCCACTACAATCCCTCGGCCCGGAGTTTTCCGAACCGGGGGATGGATGCATGCCTCATTCTCAGGACAAACATTGACCACATACACCTATTTTGAAGGTTCAAAAGCGACCGTGGTACTTCGCTACCGGAGGTTCGTCCCTTTATTCAGGGCCGATTGAAGCCAACTTGCGGCGGCTTGGATTGGCACGGGATTTGTTCCGGCTAAGGGTATCCTTTACCCGGAGCCATTCATGTCCGCAAAGTCATTGATCCGATTGCCGTTGCTGGTCGCGGCGCTGGCGCTGAGCGCCTTCAGCCAAATTCCGCTGGATTCCCTGCACGGCCCGCTTTGCGGCATGATCGATCCGGACAGCAAATTGCAGGTGGCGATCTCGCCGGCCTTCACGCGGGTCAACGTGGTGGTGACGGACGCCATCGCCCAAATCGTGGTCTCGCAAAAATTCGTGAACCCTTTCCGCGCCAAATCGGAAGCGGTCTATCTCTTCCCCCTGCCGGATCAAGGCGCCGTGCACGGCATGAAATACCAATACCGCGACTCCCTTTACGTCGCCAGGATCCTGGAACGGGAAGCCGCCCAGGCGAAATACGATTCCATCAAACAGGCCGGCGGGCAGGCCGCCTTGCTGCTGCAGGAGCGGCCGAACATCTTCATGCAGCGCATCGCCAGCATGGGACCGGGCGATTCCGCATTCGTGGAGATCCGCCTCTCCATGCCGCTGAAATTCGTGGACGGGGAATTGGAGCTGGCCTTTCCCACCCGCATCGGGCCGCGTTTCCAGTCCGGGCCCGCGGGAAAAACCTCGGCCGGCAAGGCGCTCGCTTCGCCTTGGAACCCGCCCGAAGATCGCTCCGGCCCGCAATTCCAATTCAACGTGCTGATCGAATCCGGAATGGAATTGGCCTCCGTCTATTCGCCGACGCATCCCGTCGACGTGGGCGCTTTGGCGGATATGCGCAAGGGCCTGGAGGATCGCCTGGTGCTCGGCCATGACGATAAGCCGGGCCTGTCCTTCACCAGCGCCGTGATGCTCAAGACCCAGGCTACCTACCCCAACCGCGATTTCGTTTTGCGCATGAAGCGGGCGGCTTCCGCCCCGGACTTTTCCGTGGCCCTGGCGGCGGATGCCAAGGAGCAGAGGTTCTTCATGCTCAACCTCTACCCGGACGCGGGCTTGTTCGCGGGCAAGCGCGGCGACATGGATCTGGTGCTGCTGGTCGATGTTTCCGGATCGCAAACGGGTTGGCCGCTGGAGCGCGAAAAGGAGATAGCCCTCAACATCCTTTCGCGCCTTACCCCGGCCGATAACATTTCCGTGCTCTCCTTCAGCGACGCGGTGAACTACGCTTTCGGGAGCAATGCTCCCGTGCCCGCCACGGCCGCCAACCTGGCCAGGGCGGAAACCTTCATCCGGGGATTGTCCATCCAAGGCGGTACGCAATTGCTCAATGCCGTCAACGCTTCCCTGGCGCTGCCCGTCAGCGCGGAAAAGCAGCGTTACTACGTTTTCCTCACGGACGGATTCATCACCGACGAATCGGCGATCGTGGGCGCCATCGCCGCGCATCCCTCCCATCCCACCATCCTGACGTTCGGGGCCGGGGACAATCTCAACCGTTATTTCCTGGAGGAGTGCGCCAAGGTGGGTAACGGCTTTGCTACCCCGGTGCTTTCCGGGGATGCCGCCGGGGCTTTGGTGGATGCCGCCTGGGGCCGCATCGAGTCGCCGCAATTGGAAGGCATCAGCGTGGACTTCGGCGGCCTGGATACCTCGGCCGTGCTGCTGCCGGTTTCGGCGCGGCTCTACCGCGGCCTGCCCTACCGAATCTCGGGGATGTTTTCCGGCCAAGGAACGCATACCGTGACCTTGTCCGCGCGCAAGCAAGGCGCGCCCGTGACGCTGACCCGGAGCGTGGATTTCACCGTGCGGGACAACCTCGGCTGGGCGGTGCCTAAGCTATGGGCGCGCGAGAAGATCGGCCAATTGAGCCTGGCGCAGGGAACCGGAAGCGCCAACAAGGCGGCCATCGTAAAGGTCTCGGAGGATTACCAGGTGCTGAGCCAGTACACGGCCTTCCTGGCTTCCGAAGCCCAGTTGGTGGGCGACGGGAATTCCATCGCCGGCGGCATGCAGGCCACCGGGATCCAGGAAGCGCCCATGACCATGCTGTTCTATGATCTGACCCTGCGCGGTTCCCTGCTGTTCCTGGATTGGAAGGCGCCCGTGGAGGTGGAATGCATCCGCATCTATGACCTGCACGGGAAGGTCCTCTTCACCTATCGTCCCGGGGCGCGCTCGGCCGCCATGGGCCGCTGGATATGGGACGGCAAGGACGGCAATGGGGCATTGCTGGGCCGGGGCCGCTACGTCATCAGCGTGCAGACCCGTTCCGGCATGCGGAACCAGGTGTTCGTCTGGAATCCGGCGCATTGAACCAGGGTAACGTCCAGGTTTCCTAAGGCACCCTGCCCTCGGGTTTGCTATACTTGCCCGCGGGTAATGCAGTGAACACCGTTCCGCTCTTCGGCGTAAGCCTCACCATGTTCCTGATCTTCGTGGGGTTCTCCTCCGGGCAGTTCCATTCCTACCTGTTCGAAAGCCGCGGCCTGCAGGGCCTGCAAATCGGCTTCATCATCATGGCCGGCCAGGGCGTGGGCATCCTCTCGCCCCTTTTCCAGGTCTCCATCATCCGCCGCTTCCGCGGTCCGCGGCTGCCTTTGATGCTGATGCTGGCCGGTGCGGGAACGGCCTTGGCCCTGCTGCCTCACGTGTACGGCTTTTGGCCGTTGTTGTCCTGCTTCTGCGCGTTCTCTATTTGCGGCGCGGGGATTTTCCCCCTCAATGCGGCCTGCACTTTCGAAGCTATGCGCTCGCACGGGCACGGCGCCTTCTTCCGCGTCCGCAGCCTGGGGACATTGGGGTTCCTGGTAGGCTGCGTCATCAGCGCCTGCTTCCCTTCCCCTAGGGATCTGCCCATCCTTTACGGCGGCTTCGCCGCTTTCTTGTTCCTGAGCCTGGCCGCGGTGGCCTGGGAATACCGCGCCGCGCCCCCGCCCCCGCCCATGGGCGCCATGCCCACCTTCGCGGCCGCGCTCAAGCTGCTGCGCCAGCCGCGCACCTTACGGTTGCTGCTTTTCCTGGGGCTCATCAATTTCGCCAATGTCATGGCCACCAGCGTGCAGGGCAATTACCTGATCGACCGTTGGCATCAGGGCCAACGCACCATCAGCATGGCTTGGGTCATCTCCACCGGTTGCGAAATACCGTTGATGCTGCTCTGCGCGGCGGCGCTGCGCCGGCTGGGATTGCGTTACGTGATAGGCCTGGGGATATTGGGCACCGTGATCAAGGTGGCGGGCCTGGCGCTGGCGGGCGAAGTGTGGCAATATTACCTGGCGCTGACCCTGCACGGATGCTTCTTTTCCGGGGCGCTCACCGGCTTCAGCATCTTCATCGATCGCACCTACCGCAAGGAGGAACGGGCGGCCTTGCAGGCGCTGGCGCCGGTGTTCTACGCGGGCATCCCGTCTTCCTTGGCGGGCCTTACCGCGGGCCTGGTATGGCATGCGTTCTCGCTGCGCGCGGTTTTCCTCCTGGCCGGCGCCATGGCTTTGGCAACCGGTCTCGCCGGTTTTTGGATGCTCCGGAATACCCTCCCCGGCCGCGCCAGGCCGTCTTGACGCGCCGTCCGCCGCTCTTAGAGAGCAGGACGTCCCCGCATCCATTCACCCGAATAGGATTTTATTTATCTTTTGATCCGTTTCCGCCACTAGAGGGAGCCCTCCGATGAAGTATCTCTACGCCGCGTTCATGCTGGCGATCCTGCTTTGCGCCAAACCCATCCATGCGTTCGATGCGGACGGGGATGGCATTCCCAACAAGTATGACCTATGCCCCAACGATCCCGAGGATAAGGATGGCTTCCAGGATCAGGATGGTTGTCCCGATCCCGACAATGATTCCGACGGCGTTTGCGATCCCTGGGTGGCGGAAAAGGGGGAGTCCGCCAAGTATGCCAACGTATGCAAAGGATCGGACAAATGTCCGGAGGTGGCGGAGGATAGAGACGGCTTCGAGGACGCGGACGGCTGTCCGGATTTGGATAACGATAAGGACGGCATCCCGGATAAGAAGGACAAGTGCCCGAACGAACCGGAAGACATGGACGGGTTTCAGGACAACGACGGCTGCCCGGAACCGGACAATGACGGGGACGGCATTTGCGATCCCTGGGTGGCGGAGAAAGGCCAATCGGCCAAGTACGCCAATGTCTGCAAAGGATCGGACAAATGCCCGGAAGTAGCGGAGGATAAGGACGGCTTCGAGGACGAGGACGGCTGCCCCGATCCGGACAATGACAAGGACGGCATCAAGGACGAAGTGGACAAATGCCCGAACGAAGCGGAAACCATGAATGGCGTCCAGGACGAAGATGGCTGTCCGGACAAGGCTATGCCGCCGCTCCTGGCGGTGCAAGCCTTCCCGCTGGTGCGCTTCCGTCCCTCTACCGCGGAACTCACCGTGGAAGCCGAGCCTCCCCTGGAGCAATTGGCCAAGCAGTTGAAAGAGTACCCGGAAAAGAAGGTGGAGATCCGCCTGTTCACCTGGTACAAGGGCAAGAAGAAGGAAGACTACCTGGCCTTGCTGCAGGCCCGATCCAAGGCCATCGTGGATTTCCTGGTGAGCAAAGGCGTGGCCGCGGCCCAGTTGACGGAAGTCCAATACAGCAAGGAAAGTTTCGATTCGCTCAAGGGCAGCGAGCAGGACTTCAACCAGGAAAAGCCGATGGAAGTCCGCCTGCTTGAGTGAGGGAGCGGCTTCATAGGGATTCCCCTAGCGCAATCAGCTTGGCCGTGGTCTCCAGGTTGCGGGTGGTGGCCCGCACGCCGGCTTTCTTTTCCACGAAGGCATTGGAGAGCTTGGAATTCCCGTAGCCCTTGCGGGCCAGGATATAGACTTCCGTCTTGACCAGCTTCAGTTCATCGACGGGGTCGGAGTGCGTCTGCAAATCCTTGGCCGCGTCCTTCCCGGGCGCGCGGTCCAGAAAGGTGATGTACACGCGTTCGCCTTCGGCCGGTTCCGGCTTGGCATAAGGGTTTCCTTTCAGGGCCGCGCGCATCCCTTCCAATGTCCGGAGAATGACCGGCACATCGAACCCGAATTTTTTCAGGATGGCCGCTTCCAGCGCGACCGCCAATTTTCCCGGGTCCTTTTCCCCGCTTCGGAAGGCCACGTTCCCGGATTGGATAAAAGTCCTGGCCCCTTTGTGCCCCAGCTTCTCGAACAGCTTTTGCAATTCCGCCATGGGCACGGGTTTGTGCCCGCTGACATTGATGCCGCGCAATAGGGCAATGTAAATCGGCATGCGGGTTCCTTTCGAGGAATGCTTGGCCGCTTGACCCCCGCTTGGCCACCTGGCAACGGGCTGCATACCGGAAAAGTAATTCGTACATTGGGGGTCTTGCACGGAGGGCTCCGCATGAAAAGGACTTGGCAAAATATCCACCGCTCGGTGCGGATGGGATGGGGAACGATAGCGTGGGTTCTGGCATGCAGCGCGTGCCTCTGGGCTGCTCCCTCCCCATCGCCGGCGAAAGCGAAACCGGCCGCCTGGTTGGGCGTGGCCATCGCCGACGTGGCCCCGGCGGAAGTGCCGCCCGCCTATGGCCCCGCTACTCCGGAGGGCGCCGTTGCCATCCAACAGGTATTCAAAGGGACATCCGCCGATCAGGCTGGACTGAAGGCGGGGGATATCATCCTCGCCATCAACGGGGTTCCGCTGCACGGGCGTAAAACCCTGCTGGATACCATCCACAGCAAAACCATCGGGGACCTGGTGGAACTGCGCATCGGCCGCAACGGCCAGGCCTCCCTGCAGAAGATGGCGCTGTCCCCGCGGCCGGAAGACATGCAGTCCATCACCAGGATGCTGGTGGGAAGCAAAGCGCCCGCCTTGGACGGGAAATATTATTCCGGCGATGCGGGCACGCTGTTGCAGAACAAGGGCAAGGTAGTGCTGCTGGATTTCTGGGCCACCTGGTGCGGGCCCTGCCGCGCCACCATTCCGGTTTTGCAAGCCGTGTACAAGAAGTACCATGATAAGGGACTCCAGGTCATAGGCATCAGTTCCGAAAGCCTGGAGGATCTGCAAGCTTTCCAGGCCGCGGGCAAAGAGTCCTATCCGCTCTTCAACGACGTGGGCCAATTGACCACGCACCAATACCAGGCCTTCGCCTATCCCACCTTGGTTGTCATCGATCGCAAAGGCGTTATCCAGCGCATGGAAGTGGGAGCGCATCCGTTGGAAGATATCGAGAAATGGGTCAAGGAATATCTTTGAGCGGATGCGGGCCTCAGCTGAAATAAGCCGGGAACCTTTCCCGGATGGACAGGAACCCGCTCTCCGATACGATCATATGGTCCAGCACGGGAATGCCCAAGGTCCTGGATACATCCACCAACCGGCGCGTGGCCACGAGATCGGATTCGGAAGGCTCCAGGTTTCCGGAGGGATGATTGTGGGCCACCAATATGCTGACGGCGCGATCCTGGATGGCGGGATAAAACGTTTCGCGCGGATGGATCTGGCTTTGGTTGGCCAGCCCTCGCGTGATGGGATGCATCTTGATCACCTGGTTGTTGCCGTCCAAGGTCAGCACCACCACGCTTTCCTGCGCGGCGATCCGTAACGATCCCAACAAAGGCAGGGCGTCTTTAGGCGTGCGGATCTTCACCTTCTTGCGCGTGGTGAGGAAGCGGCGCGAGAATTCGATGCTGGCCAGGATCTGGCAGCCTTTGCTGGGGCCGATGCCGCTGATGTCCAGCAAGGTGTCCAATGTCAATTCATCCTGCAGCGCGCCCAGTTTCTCCACCACCTCCGCCGCCAAAGTCAGCACATCCTTGCCGGGTTGGCCCCGGCCCAGGATGATGGCGAGCAATTCCGCATTGGTCAGGCTGTCGGGGCCGGAGTCGATGAGTTTTTCGCGCGGCCATTCGGAAGGAGAGAGGTCTTTAAGGGATTGCATGGGTTTCCTTTCGTGTGGAAAGGAAGATAAGGCCCGCCGGTTCCAACGTAAGTGCGCTCCATCATTGGAATGGAGGGAAAAGCGCGCCCCACGGCGAAGGCCTTGCGGGGCCATCGGAAATCCCATTTTCCCCATAAAACACGCATTTTGTAACCAATGAATTCATTTTAAAGTATGATTTTAGACTTAAATGATAGCTTTAGAGAGTAAAGTTTAAAAAGCATGATAAAATGTCCCATCAAAATGCAGTTATTGAACAAACCGTTGCGCATTTACTTAAAACTTATCACCTTTAAGTGAATTTTTGGGTATAAACATTCAAAACAACATTGAAATTTTCCCAAAACATGTTATAATTCCCTAAAGTTGTCTTAAAGTCATTCAGCAGAGGCGAAAAAATGGCCCATAAAACCTGTACCGGAGCGGAAGCCTTAATCCATTGCATTCATCAGCACGGAGTGGAGTACATATTCGGCCATCCCGGCGGAGCCGCAATTCCCATTTTCGATGCTTTGGTAGACTCGCCCATCAAGTTCATCCTCACGCGCCATGAACAGGGCGCCACGCATATGGCCGACGGGATGGCGCGCGCCACCGGCAAGGCCGGCGTGGTACTCGTCACCTCCGGCCCCGGCGCCACCAATACCATCACCGGCATCATGACCGCCGCCATGGATTCGGTGCCCATGGTGGTCATCACCGGCCAGACCATCCAATCCATGCTGGGCCTGGACGCCTTCCAGGAGGCGGACGTGGTGGGCATTTCCTATCCGGCCGTCAAGCATTCCTATCTCGTCCGCAACGTGAACGACATTCCCCGTATCATCAAGGAAGCCTTCTATATAGCCGAGTCCGGCCGGCCCGGTCCCGTGCTCATCGATATTCCCAAGGACGTTTCCGGCGCCCTGTTCGAACCCAACTACAATGTTGAGATCGATCTGCCGGGATACACCGTTCCCAGCAACGGAGATTCCGCCGCCATCGCCAGATGCGCGGACCTGTTGGCGAAAGCGAAGAAACCCCTGTTTCTGATCGGCCATGGCGCCGTGATCTCGGACGCAAGCCGCGCGCTCAAGCAATTGGTCGAGAAGCTGCAGATCCCGGTGGTGAATACTTTGCTGGGCAAGGGCGCCTTTCCGGAATCCCATGAACTGAGCCTGGGCATGCTGGGCATGCACGGCACCGCTTATGCCAACAAAGCGGTAGTGGACTGCGATTTGATCATGTCCATCGGCTCCCGCTGGGATGATCGCATCTGCGGCAAGTACTCGGCATTCTGCCCCAACGCGGTCAAGATCCACGTGGACATCGACCCCGCGGAAATCGGCAAGATGATCAAGCCCGATTGCTCCATCGTGGGGGATGCCAAGCTGGTGATCGAGGAGCTCATCCCGCTCACCCGCAAAGGCGATACCGAAGGCTGGCTGGCGCAACTCAAGAAGTGGAAGAAGCAATTCCCGCTCAAGTACGGCAAGCAAGGCGGCCTCAAGGCCCAGTACGTGCTGGACGAGATCTACCGCCTGTCCAAGGGCAAGGCCATCGTCACTACCGATGTGGGCCAGCACCAGATGTGGGCGGCGCAATTCTACAAAACCGATTCGCGTTTCCATTGGATCTCATCCGGCGGCGCCGGGACCATGGGCTTCGGCATGCCCGCCGCCATCGGAGCGCAGTTCGCGCGACCGGGCGCCATGGTCATCGCCGTGGTCGGCGACGGCGGTTTCCAGATGACCTTGTCGGAACTGGCCACGGCCGCTTTGAACAAGCTTCCCATCAAGATCCTCATCATCAACAACAAGTACCTGGGCATGGTGCGCCAATGGCAGGCCTTGTTCTTCGAGAACCGCTATTCCGGCGTGGACCTGGAAGGCAATCCCAACTTCGTGAAGCTGGCGGAAGCCTACGGCATGAAGGGATTCCGCATCAAGCGCAACGCGGACGTGAGCAAGACCCTGGCGGCCGCCTTGGCCTATAACGACGGGCCCTGCATCATCGAGGCCGAAGTGGAGAAGGAAGACAACGTGTTCCCGATGATCCCGGCCGGCTCCGCGATTTCGGAAATGGTCCTGGAAGCGCCCAAGAAGGCGATGGCAAAACCCGTGGGAAGTACCTGAGCCCCGGCCGATGCGCTTTTTGAATCTGCGTTAGGCGCATCGCTTCTGAGTTGGCATTTGTAGCTGCCACTCGGGTGGCTCACAGCCCCTGTTGGGCTGTTCGCGGGCAAACTCAACGCTCTGCGCATTTTGAATCTGCATAAGGAAGGACTGAACATGTTGAACGGCATTAACGGCGCCACTACCAAACTCTCCGTGATCGAGAGCAAGGCCGCCAGGGCCCTGCCCACGGGCATCCCCCAACATTCCATTAGCCTGTTGGTGAACAACCGGCCCGGCGTGCTCATCCGCATCGCCCTGGTCTTCAACCGGCGCGGCTACAATATCGAATCGCTGGTGGTCTCGCCCGCGCATAACGGCAAGTTCTCGCGCATGAACATCACCGCCTCCGGCGAGGCCAAGACGCTGGAACAGATCATCAAGCAGCTGAACAAGCTGATCGACGTGATCCACGCCAAGGATCATACCGATGAAGTGACGGTGGAGATGGAACTGGCCCTGATCAAGGTGAACAGCCCGGCGGACAAGCGCACGGAGATCCTCCAGATCGCCGAGCATTTCAAGAGCCAGACCGTGGATCTGAGCGAGTCGACCCTGATGCTGCAGGTGACCGGCAGCACGGAAAAGCTGGATGCCATGGAATTGATGCTGGACAAATACGGCATCAAGGAAATGGTGCGCACTGGGAAAATCATCATGGCGCGCGGGGCGGCGGATACTTAAGACTGTGAATCTGGCCGCTAATCGATCAGGCTATTTTTTTCCCGTCAGAGCTTCCTGAACTTTGCGTTTAAGAGTCTCGGGAGAGAAGGGCTTATTAATGAATTCCGTACCCGCATCTAAAACTCCATGGTGCACGATGACATTATCCGTATAGCCTGACATGTACAGGACCTTGATACCCGGCCTTGCACGGGCGATTTTTTCGGCCAGGATCCTGCCATTAATTCCCGGCAAGACAACATCGGTGAGAAGAAGGTCGATTTTACCGGGTTGATTCTCGGATATTTTGAATCCGGTTTCGGCATCCGGAGCGGTCAGGCAATGATAACCGCATTTGGACAGCGTGTGTTGAACAAGCCTTCGTACCCCTTCTTCATCCTCTACGATCAATACGGTTTCACTATGAGGGCAATCTTCGGCCATGACGGTTCCGTCTCTTCCTTCCGGCGCAATATCTGCGTATTCCACGGATGGAAAATAAACCTTAAAGGTAGTGCCCCTACCCGGTTCGCTATTGACATGAATGCTTGCTCCGCTTTGCTTGATGATTCCGAATACGGTCGCAAGACCGAGGCCGGTGCCTTTTCCAAGCCCTTTGGTTGTGAAGAAGGGTTCAAACAGCCGGGCCTTAACGTGAGGGTCCATGCCCACTCCGTTATCCGTAATGGCCAGCATGACATGTCTCCCCCGTTTCGATTCAAGATGGGTGCTGACATGGGCTTCATCCAGATCCACATTGGTCGTTTCCATGGTGAGATTGCCGCCATCCGGCATCGCATCCCGGGAATTGAGGGCAAGATTGAGGATAACCTGTTCAATCTGACCCGGATCCGCTTTAATTTTATCCAAGCCCGGATGAAGAATCGTAATCAGCCGGATGTTTTCGCCGATCAATCTTTGCAATAAGATGTTCACGCCACCTAAGACATTGTTCAATTCGATTATTTTCGGAAATAAAATCTGCTTTCGGCCGAAGGCCAGAAGTTGTTGGGTTAATAATGCCGCTTTTTCTCCGGCGTTCCGTATTTCGGTGACGTGATCGAATAAACTCCCATCGGATTCCTTGAGATTTCCGAGAATAAGATCGCTGAAGCCGTTGATAGCGGTGAGCATGTTATTAAAATCGTGCGCAATTCCCCCGGCCAATTTCCCGATGGATTCCATTTTCTGGGATTGGTGCAGATTTAATTCGCTTTCTTTCAATTCCGTGATGTCGTGCAATATGCCTACCACGAATCTCAATGCGCCTTTCTCATCCACAATCCGTTTGGCGCTACTTATAACCCACCGGTCCCTATGTTCATCCGACATTTTAAAGCGAAGGGACATGGGCGCGGGATTTTCTCCTCGAAGAGCCCGCCTGCTCGGAGTCTCTTCCGAAGGAAATGGGTTCCCCCCCTCGTCGAAAATGGAGATGCGTTTCGCGATAGTGGCCGCCTGATCCGGATCCAGGGCCAATTCAATTACATCCTGAGGCGAGGAAAATCCCAGCAGGGTAGCGCAGGCCTGATTGAGGTATAGGATTTTTCCGTTGGCGTCCTGCACGGTGATGGCATCTGAAATGCCCTCCAAAATAACCCGTAGTTGCTCTTTGGCGGTTCGCTCCTCCAGCTCCTTTTGTTTCAACTCCGTGATATCCTGGAAAAAATTGATGGCCAAGGTGACTTGATCATGATCACGGACGGGCGTTGCTTTGACTATGGACCATTTTTCCATCCCGGTCGCTATTTCTTGATACCTCATGATGACCGATTCGCCGTTCAGCCCCATCAGAGCGAGCCTTCCGGGCATTCTATCCAGCGGAAAGGGATTGCCATCCTCATCAAGAATCCGATAGCGTCCCATGATTTCGGATAGAGGTGCGTTTAAAAGCGCTTCCGCGGAGGCGTATCCCAAATTCCGGGCGGCGGCGGCATTGGCAAATACGAGTTTCCCGGTTTTGTCCTGGGCTGTTATGGCATTGTCCACGCCATTCAAAATGATATCCAATCGGTTCCGCGCATTCTCCACTTCTTTGGCCAACAAACGCAGACGGTTTTCGCTTTCCGCTAGTTTATTGTTGTGGACCTGCAAATCCGAAAGGAACTTTTTATCGCTCGTATCCCTGGTGACTTTGGCGAATCCACGTAAGGTTCCATTCTTGTCGTAGATGGGCGAGATGGTGGCGTCCGCGAAGAAGCGGGTACCATCTTTACGAACCCGCCAGCCATTGTTTTTAGCGATTCCCTTTTTCCGGGCTTCTTCCAGCAAGGCTTCCGGTAAACCCGCCGCCTGAGCCTCCTCCGTGAAGAAAAGCCGAAAAGGCCGGCCAAGGATTTCCGCGGATTCATACCCCTTGATGCGCGCGGCGCCTGTGTTCCAGGTCGCTACCCGGCCCTGCAAATCAAGAGTATAGATGGCGTACTCGGTGACCGCGTTCACCAAGAGTTGGAAATGATTTGTGTCTTGTTGAAGTGACTCATGCATTTCCGAAGTAGAATCGTCCATGATTGGTACTACCGTTTCGATTAGGCCAGGCTTGGGGAAGACTATTGAAATTAACCTGGGAAAAAATAATTTTCAACCTTGGATCTTGAAAGCCAGCCGGCGATAGCCAGTCTGAAAACCTTGATGGGTTGGTGCTCAAGGGGAACGTCGCCGCTTTTTTATTAATTTTGGAAAATGCGTAAAACATCCCGTCCATCGACTGTGTCCCGCTCCGCTGCCATCCTGGCCCCCTGGCTGATTGTCTCTCTCAATTTGTTGGGTTGCGCCCCATCCATCAACCAGGCTGCCAAGGCCGATATCGATCGGCGCCTGGCTTCCCTTCCGCCTCCTTCGGCGCATACGCGCGCTCCCAAGGCTGGGGAATACGCCCCCATGCCGCTGGCGCCCGGTCAATGGACCCAATACAAGATTCTGGACAGCAAATCGCAGCCCTCTTTATACACGCAGAAAATCCTCGAGGAGGTGGACGGCGCCTACTGGGTTGAAACCGTTATGGATACTTACCAGGGACGGACCATTCAGAAAATGCTGGTCTGGTTCGGAGACCGCACCGATCCTTCGCAGTTGCAAATCCGCGCCGCCAAAACCAAGGACGTGAAGGGCCGCGTGAACGAACTGCCCCCGGAATTGATGCCTATGATGCAGTCGCTATATAAGGGGATGGTTTCCAACCTGGCAGTGCAGTGGAAGGGCGTCGCCCAGGAAGAGGCCGTCGCCCCTGCCGGCAAGTTCGACGGATGCTACCGCATGCGCAGCAAGGGACAATGGGGACCCTGGCATTCCGAGGCGGACTCCTGGTCGCACCCCGCCGTGCCCATCGCCGGTACCGTTCGCAGCCGCGGCATCGACAATAAATTCGAAATGGAGCTCGTGGCCTACGGGCTTACCGGCGCCGAAAGCGAGTTCTGAACGGCGGGCGCGTCAATGCTTTTGGATAGGATCCGAAACCGAAGCGACGGTTTACGCCTTTATGGACTCACGCCGCCCAAGCGCGGTCAGGATCCCGCCAAGATCCGCGCCATCGCGGAAACGCAGATGCGCCGCATCGCCGACCTAGCGCCGGATGGCCTGGTCCTCTACGATCTCCAGGATGAGGCTGCGCGTACAGGCGTGGAACGCCCCTTTCCTTTCCTGCCCACTTTGGAGCCGATGGATTATGCCCGCGATTACCTGGCCGGCTTGTCCGTACCCAAGGTGTTCTACAAGTGCGTCGCCAATCTGAGCCGTGAGGATTTCCGCGCTTGGTTGGACGCCTGTTCTCCGGATGAGGATGCCTATGTTCTGGTAGGCGCCCCTGCAAGCATGTCCCGGCCAGGAGTCGTGCCGGGCGCCCAGCCCCAATCCGCGCCGGGATTGGCTGGCGGTTCCGCCCCGAGCCTGGCGCTCCCGGAAGCCTATGGCCTGATGCGGCAAAGCGCCGTGCCGGCCTGTTTCGGCGGCGTGGCCATCGCCGAGCGGCACGCCCGCAAGGAAGATGAGGATGAACGCTTGCTGGCCAAACACGCCGGGGGCTGCCGGTTCTTCATCTCCCAGACCGTATACGACGCGGGTGCCACCAAGTCCCTGCTTTCCGACTATGCCTTGCGGTTCGCACGCGAGCGGTTGCAACCGGTGCCGTTGATCCTGAGTTTCAGTCCTTGCGGTTCACTTAAGACCATGGAGTTCATGAAATGGCTGGGTATTTCCTTTCCGCGCTGGGTGGAGAACGACTTGTGGCATTCCCGCGATATCCTTGCGAAGTCCGTGGAGCTTGCCCAGCACGTATTCGCCGATGTCCGCGCCTTCGCGCAGGAGAAAGGGATACCCATCGGCGTGAACGTGGAAAGCGTGTCCATCCGCAAGGATGAGATCGAGGCTTCCTGCGAGTTGTTCACCAGACTTGCAGAAATGCCGGGGAGATCAAGCGGGGCGCCCCGCGGCATTCCCAATTGATTTTCCGGATGGCGAAGCCGGTTGCCGATGCCTCATCACTTCGCCTCCCTGAATTCCAGGCAATCGGGTTTCTTCCGGGAGTAGAAGCAAGTTCCATCCTCGGTATAGAAAGGTTCGGTGGTGGATCGGAAAATCGATTTGCCCAGGCTATCGACCGTGAATGCTTGGATCAAGGCCAGGTCGACCACGATGGTATCCTTGGTCATGTGCAATCGGATTTTCCAGGCCCCTGTAGAGTCCAGGACAGGGTAGATGGCCGTAAGGGTTCCCAACTCTCTGGGTTGGGAACCAGGCGAAACGGATTCGCTTGGCGATGAATTACAACCGATAAGCGCAAACATCGCAAGAGCTGGTAATGGCCGCATGCCTGAGTCTAGGAATCCGGATTGGGTCCGTCAAAAAGGAAAAAGCGGATTGCAATGGCTTTGCTTATGCGACCGCCGGGAAGCGGCGTGAGGATGCCCCGCCGTCGGCGAGCCGCCCGGCCTTTTTTCTAATGAATCAGATTTTGAATTCGGCGCCGGCGGTGGTGAACAGGATCCAGCGCGGGGGCTTTGGTTCCGGTGAGGCCGGGAAGGCGACGCTGACGGAAAGCCCCAGCCCGAAAAGGATTTCGCAGGGCGTTTCGATGGTGAAGCTGTTGGCGCGATCCAGCACGCGGGCGTGATCGCCCGCCAGGCGGAGATTGTCGAAGGCTTTGATGAGGCGCGGGCCGTCGTAGATGTGCACGGCGTTGATGGGCGAACGCGAGGTGTTGTGGAAGAAGAGGAAGACGCGCGTGAGTTTGGGGCGGCCGCCGTCCAGGAAGTTGGGCACTGAGAGGGGAATATGGAACCAATTGGTGGTGTCTTCCTTGCCCCAGAAGGTGGTGCCCCAGCCTTTGCGGGAGACTTCGTCGATGATCTCCGGGTACTCGGGGTTGACGATGTTGCCATGGACGCATACCGTGGCTTTGGGCGTCATGGTCTTGGCGGCGGAGTTGGAACTCGAGAGCTTCATAGTGGTTTTATTTTAGCATTTTCGGGCGCGATGGAAAAGAAAATTTGGCAATAATGGAGCGGTCGGTCTAACTTTGTTTTCCAGGCGGGGGTTCCCGCAGGAAGCGGCGGGCATGGATATTCTCTGGCGGTACCTTCGGCATTACTGGAAGTTGGTGGCATTGGCCTTGGGCCTGGCCACCATCAATCAAGTCTTTTCCTTGCTGGACCCGCTCATTTTCCGGCATATCATCGACAATTACGTTACCAAGACCCATGCGCTGACCTATTCGCAATTCTTCCGGGGCGTGGGGTTCCTGTTGCTGGGTTCCATCGGGGTGGCTTTCGTTTCCCGCGTGGCCAAGAATTTCCAGGACTATTATCTGAACGTGATCATCCAGAAGGTGGGGGCGCGCATTTACGCGGACGGCCTGGCGCATTCGCTGGAGCTGCCGTACGCGGTTTTCGAGGATCAGCGCAGCGGAGAGACGTTGGGCAAGCTGCAGAAGGTGCGCACGGATATCGAGAAGCTGCTGACGGTTTCCGTGAACGTGGTGTTCACCACCTTGATAGGCGTGGTATTCGTGGCGGTGTATTCGTTCCGGGTGCATTGGGCGGTGGCGCCGGCGTATTTCGCCACCATTCCCATCCTGGGTTTCCTGAGTTCCGCGTTGGGCAAGCGCATCAAGAAAATCCAGGCGGTGATAGTCAAAGAGACGGCGGCATTGGCGGGATCGACCACGGAGTCTTTGCGGAACATCGAGCTGGTGAAGAGCCTGGGGTTGGCGAGCCAGGAGATACAACGGTTGAACGCGACGACCAAGAAGATTCTGGATCTGGAATTGAAGAAAGTGAAGTACATCCGCTCGTTGAGCTTTATCCAGGGGACCTGCGTGAACGCCTTGCGCACCGGGATCATGTTCCTGATGCTTTACCTGATCTTTTCCGGGCACATTACCGTGGGGCAATTCTTCTCCCTGTGGATCTATTCCTTCTTCATCTTCGGCCCTTTGCAGGAAATCGGCAACGTGATGAACGTGTACCGGGAATCGGAAGCCTCGCTGAAGAATTTTTCCGACATCCTGGCGACGCCGAAAGAGGTGCGGCCGGAGAATCCCGTGCGCGTGGGCGATATCCGCGATTTGGCCTTCGATAAGGTGAGCTTCAAGCACCAGTCGGCGAGTACCAACGCGCTGAGCGAAATCGCTTTCAGAACGCGGGCGGGGGAGACGGTGGCCTTTGTGGGGCCTTCCGGTTCCGGCAAGACGACCTTGGTGAAATTGCTGGTGGGCTTATACGCGCCGCAAACGGGCCGCATTCTGTATAACGGCCACGTGGCGAACGTGGTGGATCTGGAAGCGCTGCGCGAGCGGATAGGTTTCGTGACGCAGGATACGCAGCTGTTCTCCGGCACCATCCGCGAGAATCTTTTGTTCGTCAATCCGGCCGCCTCC
>JANYDA010000040.1 GCA_025360005.1 Fibrobacteria bacterium | reverse complement strand
CTGGGGAGCCGGCAGCCTTTTGGATACGCATGGAAAGAGCGTAGGCGGCAGCCCATCTTCCAGTAACTTCGCGGTTTGGTGGGACGGCGATCTCATGCGCGAATTGGAAAACGGCACCACCATTTCCAAGGTGGGCGGCGGTACCTTGTTGTCCGTTCCCGCGTGCGCATCCAACAACAGTACCAAGGCCACCCCAGCTTTGACGGCGGATCTGTTCGGGGACTGGCGGGAAGAAGTGATATGGCGGACAAGCGACGACAAAGAGCTGCGCATCTACACTTCGAACATCCCCACCGAATACCGCATGTATACGTTGATGCATGATCCGGAATACCGCATGGCGGTGGCCTGGCAGAACGTGGCTTACAACCAACCGCCGCACGTGGACTATTACCTGGGGACGGGAATGGCCTTTCCGCCGCCAAAGCCCGACATCGCCACAGGGAACTCCCTTTCCCTGGGGAAGGCCAAGCGCGGCCTTATGTCAGCGGGCGGACGCATGTTGCGCGTGGAAGCCGGCAGGCGCATCGCGCTGCCCTGGGGATATTCCGGAGCCGATCAAATCATCACCTTGCGGGACGCGTTCGGGCGCATCCGCGGTGACGGCAGGCCTCGACAGGGCTACCTGAACCTTGCGGAAGCGATTCCCGGCGGCATGTATTTTCTGGAGGCTCACACCCGCAAATAGATCCCCGATCCCTCGGCGGCGGGAGCTAACGCGTTGGGGAGGCCGACTCCGTCCGCAGGTAAACGGCCCCAGCCGGACGACGTTGCGGGCGGATGGGAATGAGCTTACCCTCCATATCGAAAAGACCGATCGAAGCCGCGTCCGGACCAGAGCGGATATCCCCGAACCCCAACCAGGCATGCGTATAATCTTGCGTGATGGAGTTGCGGCCATCGCCATTGACGCGGCCGCCGGAAAGGCCCACCACGCCGGATGCCTTGACCACCTTGCCCTGGGAAGGATCCATGGTCAGCCAATCGTACTTGTCCGCGTACACGGGGCGGATATTCAGCAGAGAACGCCCGTCCGGCGCGGTATAAGCGTGGTAGGCCATGAATAAGGTGTCATGATCGGCGAAGAAGGATTGCCCGCCCTGGCCCGGATGCGTCGCGTCTCCCGCCAGCAGGATATCGCAATTGCTCTTGGCCATGCTGGCGCCGGATCGGGTCGCGAACGGTCCGGACACGTTCCTGGAACGCCCGTATACCACCTGGTAAGTGCTTTTCATCGCGCTGCAACAAATCCCGCGCGAACAGGTATAGTAGTAGAATCCGTTCGCCTTTATCAGGAATGACGCCTCCCCCAGGCCATCGCTGATAAGGGTGGGCTTGGGAGCGCCGGCGAACATCTTGCCGGTGGCGGGATCGATTTCAACCTGGCGCATACCGTTCTGGAAGGATCCGAAATTCAGGTATTTCTTCCCATCGTCATCCTGGAACAGGCTCGGATCGATGACGTTGACGCGATTGCCGCCTTGCGACCCCTTCGCCGAATCGATTACCATGCCTTCATCCGACCAATGGTAGGCCGGATTGGACGGATCCAAGGTGGTGTTGGTGGCCAGGCCGATGCAGGAGTGGAAATTATACCACGCGGAAACGGAGTAGTAAAAATAGTACTTACCGTTCCAGAAGGAAATATCGCCGGCCCACAATTGCGGAACGTCCGGCGGCAGGATTTGACCATTCCACCAGGTGGGGTTGGCGGAAAACACCATCCCGAGGGATTTCCAAGCCACCCTATCCGTTGAGGTTTTGAAGCCTCCCCCGGTTTGGTAGATGTAGTAGGTGCCGCCGCTTTTGATGACTTCGGAAGGATCGTGGATAGCCAAGTCGCCGAGCAGGCCGTTGGTGGGATCGCCGCTGCTTTGGGCTCTTGAAACCGTGGTCGCGAATAGGGCCAGGAAAACGGCCTGCCGCAGCGCAAAACCCAAAACATTCTTTCCGGAAATACCCATGAGCCCGTCCCCCTTGGTCCGCAAGCAATATATAGCTGCTTCGGCGTTCGCAAGCATTACCAAAATCATAAAACGTTTACCACGAGGATGGGGATTCAGCGGTAAAGGATCGGGAGGGAAATGAGCCGTCCCATTTTCAAAACCATCTACCTAAACCTGTTTCAATGGCAAAATAATGTTGCTTGGCTTTAGAAAGCATGAATAATCATTTTGTCTACAGGCTAATGAGGCTTAGGAGTCGCATTCCTATACTCCGCCGTGCCCTATCTCAAATTCTCACAGAAGCGTTACCGTAACGACACGGTACCATCAGAAGCGGCCTTTGGCAGGGGCCCGAAAATTCAACCACTCTCAGGGAAAATCCCGCTTTACATTTCATCTGTGGCGCCTATCGACATCTACTCCAGATCCACAGCGCAACCTTAACCCGCAGGAGCCAGATCCAACCTCATGGCAATTTCCAACCGTTCCCTGCCTCTCAGCATGCTGATTCCCCTCCTGGCCGCCGCCCTTGCAAGCGCGTCCGGAAATGCCGCGGACCAGGACAGCGTCCAATCCAAACCGCTGGCGATTTCCGCATCCCTCGACTTCGGGCAAATCGTGCATGGGAGCAGTTCCAACCCTCCTGCTGAATTCAACGGGCAATTCCTGGAGCGCACCGGGGTCTGGCTCACCCAGCAAGCCACCGTGAAGGAACGATTGCAGCTGACCATGGGCGTGGGCGGCATGTTCTGGTACGCCTTGCCGGAACAAAAGGCGCAGCCCCGCTCGCTGATCACCCGGTTCGGTCCCGGTATTTCCCAGGCCTATGCCATCTACTCCTTTGGCGACGCGGCGACGCCTTGGGCCAAACTCCAGATGGGGTTCTTCCCTTACAAATACAACCCGGACGCCAAGAATCTGGGCGAATATCTCCTGCGTTCCGGCACTTATCCCGGCGCCTTGATGACGGGCGGATGGAATATCGTTTCCAGCGCGTTCTCTTCCAGCGCCAGCTATATGGTGCAAGGCCTGCGCCTGAACGTGCCCATGTGGGACGGACGCTTCCAATCCGATTTCCTGCTTCCCATGGAACGGGACTTGCCGCCGATGTACGATTTGTCTCCCAGCTATGTCGCCACCTTGAATCTTTTCCGCGGGTTCGATGTGGGCGCCGGCGTTAGCTGGAACCACGGCATTCCGGTCAAGCCCAGCAAGGAGTCCGCCCATGTCGAAGGGAATCGCGTGATCCTGGGCCGGACCATCAATCCGGATACCGGCGATGTAGTGAAAGGCACCGGATCCTATTACCTGTACACTTACGATTCGACCTCCTACTACACCTTTCAGGGCATAAAGCTGGCGGGGAGGTTTACGTTGGACCCCAAGGCTTACATGGGGGAAACCTTTTTCGGCCCCCAGGATCTGAAAATCTACGGGGAAGTCGCGTTGCTGGGATGGAAAAACTATCCCTACTTGTATGAGAAGAGATCCCACCGGATTCCCGCCATGATGGGGTTCAACCTGCCGGCGTTCGGATTGCTGGATGTGATCTCCGTGGAAGTGGAGCACTATGCATCGGATTTTGAAAACACCATCTACGAACCCTACCAGAACCAGACCCCGATTTGGTCATTGGAAGAAGACCCGGCCCTTGCGGCCAGGGACGTGTACAGGCCGGGTGCGACTCCGGAAGAAGATGCCGCTGCCGTGGCGAATGCGTATGCCGCGGCCCAAGCGAAAGCCGCGGATACCCGCGCCCGCATCAGCGGCGACGATTGGAAATGGACCCTATACGCCCGTAAACAGGTAGTGCAAGGCCTCAGCATTTACGCCCAAGCGGCGAGCGACCATATGCGGCCTATCGATTTGGATCTGAAACCCTTCTGGGTGCCCATTACCAATCGGAACGGCAAGGACTGGTACTACCTGATTCGCCTGGAATTCGGGATTTGAGGCTGGATAGCGAGATGAATTCCGTTCTTCAAAGTGTTTTCTTCCGGGTTCTTTTATTAGCCGCCTGTTCCGCCACGCTCCCCCGCGCCGAGGTTCCCGCCATCAAGCGGAAAAAATTGGCCATGACCTCGCAACTGGATTTCGGTCAGATCGTCAGCGGACATGGCATCCAGCCACAAGCCGACGATGTCAGCAGTCAATTCCTGCAGCGGACGAGCGTGTGGCTCACCCAGGAAGCTTTAGTACAGGATCGGCTCCAAGTGAAAATCGGAGTCGGGGGAATCTTCTGGTATTCCCTTCCGGAAGGGAATGTGGGCGGAGAAGACGCGCACAAGCTTGGGACCAAATTCGGTCCGGGCATTTCCCAGGCGCAGGCAACCTATTTCTTCGGAGCGGATCCGGCGCACGCCGCGCTTAAATTGCAAATGGGTCTGTTCCCGTATAAATACAACCCAGAGGCGAAAAACCTCGGCGAATACCTATTGCGATCCGGAACCTACCCGGGAGTACTCCGGACCGGAGGATGGAACTTCATTTCCACCGCGGGTTATATGGTCCAGGGATTGCGCTTGAACTATTCCACCTGGGGCGGGCGCTTCCAATCCGATTTCCTGCTGCCCATGGAACGGGACTTGCCGCCCATGCACGACATATCTCCCACTTACGTGGGCAGCCTTGCGGCCCTACCGGGAGTGGAGCTGGGGGGAGGCGTTTGCTGGAACCACGGCATTCCGGTGAAACCGAGCAAAACCTCCCCGCATGATATCCAAGGGGATCTGCAGTACGCCAATCCCGGCAATGCTTACTTCGTGAAAACGCCCAATGAAGATCCCGCGACGAAGGACTCCATCCCGTATATTTTCCTGCGGGATACGACCCATTTTTACACATTCCAGGGTATCAAGCTCATGGCGCGCTTGACGCTGGATCCCAAGGCTTGGCTGGGCGCCGGGCCGTTCGCGGCCCAAGACTTGAAGCTCTATGGGGAGGCCGCGGTATTGGGGTGGAAAAATTATCCCGTTCTTTACGAGAACAGATCCCAGCGCATTCCCATAACGGTGGGATTCAATCTTCCCACCTTTGGTTTCCTCGAGGCATTGTCCCTGGAAGTCGAACATTACGGTTCCAAATTCCCGGACAACTTCTATCAGGTTTACAACAACGAGTTACCCATTCCGCACTGGTCCGAGAATTGGCCGTCCAAGGACACTGTGGCCAACTATGCGCCGAATTCATCCGCCATCCGGGGGGATGATTGGAAGTGGTCCGTGTACGCCCGCAAGCAGATTATCGGCGGAATCCGCTTGTACGCTCAGGCGGCGTCCGATCATATGCGCCCCTACGAATACAACGTCTTTCCTTTTTATGCACCCGTTACCAACCGCAACGGCAAGGACTGGTATTATGTGTGCCGGCTTGAATTGGGTCTTTGAAGCGAACGTAAAATCATCAGAGGAGGTTAACTATGTCTAGTTGTCGATCGAACTTAAACCGGATGTGGACGGGAATAATTCCGCTCTACGCCATGCTTACGCTTTTGATAACGGGCGCTTCCGCGCAGGCCCCTTTCAAGGTCTTTGTCTTTCAGGGATTCTTCGGGTATCAGCACAGCGCCATCATTACGGCTACAGCCGTGATCAAAAACCAATTGCCGACTTTGCTGGGAACCACTCCGGCCTTCACCGTTGACGCATCAGCCGAAGCGGCGGCGTTGTCGCCGGCGGCCTTGGCCAATTACCAGGTTCTGGTTCTCAACAACAATACCGGGTTGGGAGGGCTTACCACCGCGCAGAGGGCGGCCGTACTTGCCTATGGCCAGACCAAGGGGATTGTCGCCATCCATAGCACGGCGGATTTCAAGGGTTCCGGCGGCAGCTGGCCGGAAATGATCGATTTCGTGGGCGGCAATTTGAACGGGCATACCGCGGCCATGGGTACCTTGAAGAAGGATCCCCTCATGGCCAACCACCCAATCAACGAAGGATTGGCGGACAGCTATAGGATGGACGACGAATGGTACGGATATGGATCCAACCCGCGCAATTCCCCCGGCGCCAAAGTCCTCTGGACCATCGACGAGACCTCCATGAATTGGACCGCAGGAGGAGACATGCCCGGCAACGATCATCCCATCGCCTGGATCAAGGAGTTCCCCAATGGGGGACGGTTCTTCTACACGGCCCAGGGCCATCGCGATTCCATCATGCAGAAGAACTTCCACGCCCGCCGTCTGGTTTACAACGCCATCATGTGGGCGGCAAAAGCCAGCCCCACGCGCATCGCCGTATCACCGTCCTCGCCGGCAGGCGAAGGCCTCACTTTGGCGGCGGATCGTTCCGCTTTGCAGGTGACGTTCGCCGAGGGAGGCGCGCATGCCTTCAAGGTTTGCACCCTGAGCGGACGCCAGGTGGCCGCCCGATCGGGCCAAGGGGCGCGCTCCTATTCGATACCGGATCTGCGATCGGGATCCATCTATATCGTAAGCGGCAGGACTCCCGCCGGCGCCTTCGCGAAAAAGGTTTCCGTTCCCTGACGCGGTAGCCATGGAAGGGACTGCCGTATCGCTCCGGATGCGCGGCCCCGCGCGGGCTGCGGCCGGCCCATGGATATTGGGCCCGGGCAGCGATCTGGCCTGGTTCCTGTTGGCACCGGCCTGGATCCTGATCCTGGCGTGGGCGATCAAGGATAACGCCGCCATCGGCTCCCTGAGCGGCGCCCTGCTGGCTGTTTGCGCCACCGGCCATCATCTGCCGGGATTCATCCGCGCCTATGCCGATCCAGGGTTGTTCCGGCGTTTCCGGCTCCGGTTTCTGCTGGCGCCGGCTTTCTTCCTGGGCGTATGCGCCGCCTTCGCGCTGCTGGGACTGCACGGGCTCAGTCTCATCCTCCTGTTATGGGGCGCATGGCACGGCGCCATGCAGGTGAGCGGATTCGCGCGCATTTACGATTCCAAAGCCGGGTCCACTTCCTCCGCCACCGCCTGGCTGGATTGGGCCGTCTGCGCGGCCTGGTTCGGCGGAGGCCTGCTGCATTCGCAGGCCAAACTCCAATTGTTCTACCTGAGCTTGCATCGCTCCGGATGGTCCCTGCCTTCCGCGCCTTCTCTCTTGGCGTTCCGCCACGGCTGGGACGGGCTTTGCGCCCTGGTAACCTTGGCGTTACTGGGAAACGCCTTCCTCAAGGCGCGCAAGGGCGAGTCCCCCAATCCCCTGAAGATCCCCGCCATGGCCATCGGCATCGGATTCTGGTGGTTCTGCATGGTACAGGTGCGGACGCCGCTGCTGGGGTTGCTGCTGTTCGAGATCTTCCATGATACCCAATACAATGCCTTGGTATGGGGATACCAGCGGAACCGGGTGGCCAAAGGGATGGCATCCGGGTGGGTGGAGCGATTGCTGTTCCAAGCCTCCCCCGCCCGCATCGCCCTGTATACCGCTTTGATCCTGGCCTACGGCTGCCTGGGGGCCGCCGCCAACTACGCCGGTCTCAACGTCCCGGATCCCTCCGACGGCACCCGCCTCGCGCGTTTCCTGGCCCATCTCTTCATCGCTTCCGCCTTTCTGCATTTCTACTACGACGGATTCATCTGGAAAGTCCGCGAGGCCGGTTTCCGCGCGGGCGCCGGAATCGACGAGGTAAAGGCGGGCAAGACGGCCAAGGCCGGGAAAAGCGCGGCCCTACCCACTTGGCTTTCGGCCGCGATGAAATGGTCCCTATTCATCCTTCCGGTTTCCTGCTTGGCGGTCTCGGAGTCGGGCGGGCCGGAACGTCCGCCCTTGGAATTGTACCGGGCCCTGGCTCCGCTGATGCCCGAAAGCTGGGAAGCCCAATACATTCTGGGCGGACTGGAATTGCAGGCCGGAGAAGCGGGGGCCGCCGCGGCCAGCCTGCAAGCGGCCGCCCGGCTCAAACCCGATCTGGAAATCGATCACCGGAAACTGGCCGAGCTGTACGGGCGCGCCGGGAACGCCGAACAGGCCATCGCGCAATACCGGCTGGCTTTGGCGCGCGATCCCAAGGACATGGCCTCGCGCTACGATCTTGGGCTTGCCCTGCGGAACCAGGGAAGGGTCGAGGAGGCCATCCCGGAGCTGCGCGCCGTGGCAGACGGAAGCCCCGGTCATACCGGGACCAACTACAGCGCCGCGCTGGCCCTGCTGATGTCGCATAGGGTAACGGAGGCGATACCGTACCTGCAACGTTCCGTAGCTGCGGATCCGCTCAACAAGATGGCCTGGAATTCGCTCGGGGTGGCCCGCGAATCGCAAGGCATGCCGGCGGAAGCGGTGGAGTGTTATCGCCGCGCGCTGCAGGCGGACACCGGTTTCATCGAAGCCCGCAACAATCTCCGCGCGGCGGAAAAGCGCTCGGGGTCCAAGACCCGGCCGGTGCGCGGCGACAGGCCCGGCCTATCGAAATACCTGGGCGGCCAAAGTTCCGGGGGCGGGGAAATCGTATTCCAGGCCGGAGATATCGGCCTTCACCACGATGGAATCCATCTCGCGGACGGCGCGGGAACTGAGATATATGATGCCGGGATACACCGCGCCTTGACGCTCCCCCAACCTTACGCTGTCTACGGAAACCCCGGATGCGCCCGCGCGGACGCGTTCGCGCAAGGATGAAATGACTTGCGACTGGATATCCGTTTTCGCCAGGGAACAGGCCGTCGTCAGCCAGGCCGCGCCCAACAGCATGCCGAATCCTTGCCGAAGCCCCGTCATCCCAGGAAAGTTAGCATCAACCATCACCCGGCGGCGGCGCAAAGCCGCGAACCCATCCTGGAACCGGAGTTCCGGAACCTCTTTTCCCGAAAGGAAACCATGAACAGAACATTGATGAACCGGTGGCGTCCCGCCTTTCCTTTTCTGCTGGCCTCCTTGGCCATTCCCGCCTTCTCCCAGCTCAGCTACCAGGGATGCGCGGACGTGACGGCCAAGGACTTCACCATGGTGACGCTGGCATCCAATGCCACCGATCCCACCCTGCAGGAACCCATCAAGATGGCGCTCGATAAGAACGCCCAGGGCAACGTAGACGTCTACTTCACCCAGCGCTACGGCCAGGTACGCAAATACGATGGGACCAGCCATGCCACCACCACCTTGATGAACCTCGCCTACGGGGCCGATTCCATCGACCCGGCCAATAGCGAAGGCTTGATCGGCATCGCCCTGGATCCGGGCTTCCAGACCAACAAATGGATCTACCTCTTCATAGGCATTAAGGATACGTGGCGCCTGTCCCGGTTCACCTTGAGCGGCGACAAGATCGCGCCCGCCTCGGAAAGGCCCATCCTCCGCATCGCCACCGGCAACAGCAAAAAACATGTGGCCGGCGCCATCCGCTTCGACTGGGACGGTAACCTGTGGATGACGGTGGCGGACGATGAAAGTAAATTCACCGCCTCTAACACGGCGGAAATGAGGGGCAAGATCCTCCGCATCAAACCGCGCCCGTTCGCGGACAGCCAATCCCCCACTCCCGGACTCGGCAGCACCTATGATGTTCCCGCCGGGAACCTATTCGCGCCGGGAACGGCCAAAACCCTGCCCGAGATCTACGTGATGGGCGTGCGCAATCCCTATTCTATCGCCTTGGATCCGGTCCGCAAGGGCGTAGCCTGGGGAGACGTGGGCCCGGACAATTTCAGCGGCAGCTCCACCGACCCGGCCCAATTCACGGAAGAGCATAACTATACCACCAAGCCCGGTAATTTCGGCTGGCCCTATTGGGCCGGAAACAATATCCAACTGGATCCCGGCGGCGGCACGCCGCAACAGCCCGCCAACGGCCTGCCTCCGGCCATCCCCGCCATCAACCCCTTCGCGCGCGCCGCCGCCATCACCGGTCCCATCTATTACTATGACGGCGCGAATCCTTCCACGGTGAAATTCCCGCCCCATTTCAACGGCGCCTGGTTGGTGGGGGATCTGAACCGATCCTGGGTCGATGCAATAGCCTTGAACGCGGCCGGAACGACCATCCTTTCCAAGCAACGCATTATCCCCGAAGGCGGCGGGCTCACCAATCCCTTGGATATGCTGATGGGTTCGGACGGCGCGCTTTACGTGGTGAACTACGCGGGTTACCGGACCACCTCATCCAAGACCGGCCTCATCCGCGTTGAATACAGGGGCGCTTGCCATCCCACCACCGGCTTGCTCTCGGCCGTTCCTCTCCCGGGTATGGATTTGCATGGACTGGAACTAACGGTATCCGGCCCTTCCGCATGCGAAGCGCGCGACCCCTCGGGACGGCTGGAATGGAGCCGTAAGGATGAGGGCGCGCTGCAGTTGGATTTACGGAAATTCCTGCGCCCCGGCCTGCATCTCATCACGGTATCCACCGCCGCGGGAAAATTCGCAGCCAAAGTGGTGCGATAGGGAGTTCCATAAAATCCGTATTCCTCGCAGCCGCAGGGGCGGGTTGGTAAGCCGGCCGTTTTCACCCGGCCGCGGGCGGCTCCACCACTTCGGAAATCCCATCCAGGAATTCCGGCTTAAGGTAACGCACGCGTTCCCCCAGCTCCCTGACTTCCGCTTCCAGGCAATTCCAATCCAGGATACGGACGGTTTCTCCCAGGGTCCTTTTCAGCAGCCGGTAAAGCGGACGGTTGATTTCGGATATCAGCCCGGCCTTCAGGGCGGGTACGGAAACCAGGTACAAGGCGGCCTTAAGCTTGGGGTGCAAGGCAAGCAAATCTCCCAGGCGGCGAATACCTTCCCATCGCCCCGCATCCGCTTCAAAAGCAAACGCGGCCACAACCTCGCCCTCCTTTATCCATACCACGTCCAGACTTTCCAGCGTCTTGCGCACCGCGTCGTCGGGAAAGGCAGGTCCTGGCCCCACATCCGAATCCGCGTCCGGAAAGGACTCTTCCTTGGGGACCAGCAAGGACAGGCCCAGATTTTCGCCCAGGCCGCGCAACAACTCCGCGGCCGCGCCGCGATCGAAATCCGGCATCCGCCCGGACGGCGCCCGTCCCTCCGCTTCCATACCGGCCTGGATCAGGGGTAACTTTCCGGCTACCGGTACGGAGACCAGGCCTAATTTTGCGGAGAGGAATAGGTTTCCGGTTTCGGAAACCGCGACGCGAGCTATCATGGTTGGCTCCTTTCAAAGGGTTATTGGGCCGCTCATAATAGTAATGCTCATTTGTGCAGTATTCAAGGGCGGCGTGGCCCGTGGCAAGGCGGAGGGGTCAACGGTTCAAATTCACAACGGCATTCCTTTCGCGAAAGCGCTCGGGAATCTCCTCTGGATCCTTTCCACGATCAGGCAACGGGCGCGATGGAGCCGGACCCGGATCAAGGTGGCCGAGATGCCCAGCACTTCCGCCGCCTCTTCCCCGCTCAACCCGTCCCTGTCGCGCAAACGGTAGGTTTGCCGATATAATTCGGGGATCTCTTCCGCGGCAATCCGGATCCACGCCAACAGGCGGGAATGGTGCAGCGCTTCGTCGACGGGTGTTTCCTGGGATTCCAGTTCCCGGCCTTGCTCGCTTTCCTCACGGACGGGAAACCCGATTCTGTACCTTTCGGCCAGACGATCGCAGATTTTATGGTAGGCTAGAGAATACACCCAGGTGGTCAATTTCGACTTGCCTTCAAAGCGCGGCAGGGCCCTGTGCACGGCCAGGAAGGTCTCCTGCAAAACATCCTGGATCTGATCCGGATCCCGGAAGTAACGGCCGACGAAACGGGAAAGCTGGGGATGGATGGCGTCCACCAATTTCCGGAAGGCCCTGGCAGCCGCCGGAGACCCTCCCAGCAAGGCTTTCAGGAAGATCCGCGAGTTGATTTCCAGCATCGGATCCGCAGGCCTTTCCGCCACCTTCACCGCTATCGTCCGTTCCATGATTGCTTCCATCCGGCTCTCCTGTTGGCTGCGGCCGCGCACCGTTCACCTGTCCGTAACTGAAGATACCCAAACGGGAAAGCCGGAATTCTGATTCGGAGGCAACTACCGTATACATTTGTTAACGACCCAAGCTATATTCCAGGTGGCCCTCCCGCCGTCGGACGGGTATACTGGAATCAGCCGCATCCCCATCCAACCGGGCGGCTCGAAAAGATCATGAACGCAGCCAAGCCCGAACCCGAAATTCTCCACTACTCCAATTACCGGACGTTCCTGCTGGACTATTACGAGTACAAGAAAACGGAACAGCCGGTCTTCTCGCACCGTTACTTCGCGCAGAAGGCCGGACTCACCAGCCCCAACTACCTGAAGCTGGTGATGGACGGCAAAAGGAACCTGACCAAGAAGACCCTGCTCAAGTTCGCCTCCGCCTTGGGACTAAAGGGAATGCGCGCCGAATTTTTCGAGAATTTGGTATTTTTCAACCAATCTACCTCCTTGCCGGAGCGCAACATCTACTACGGGAATATCCTGCGGGTGCGCGCGAAATCGGGGTTGCGCAAACTGGACGAAGCCCAGTTCCAACTCTTCTCGGACTGGCGGCACATCGTGGTGCGGGAATTGGCGGCGGCAAAAGGGTTCCGCCCGGATGCGCGCTGGATAGTCAAGAAACTGGGGAAGGCCATTTCGGAAAAGGAGGCGGAGGAGTCCTTGAAGTTGCTGTCCATCCTGGGACTGCTCAAGAAAACCGCCAACGGGTTCATGCAAACGGACATCAACATCACCACCTCGGACGAAGTACGGTCCCTGCTGGTCAAGAATTACCATCACCAGATGATCCGCATGGGCGCCACCGCGCTGGACAACCTGCCCGCCTCGCAACGGGACATTTCCTCCATCACCATCCCCATCCATGCCAAGGACTTCCCCAAAGTCAAAGAACAAATCCAACTGATGCGCAAGGAGCTGCTCAACCTGGGCGCGGAACAAGGCGCGGGCGAAGACGTGATACAGGTGAACATCCAACTCTTCCCTTTGACCGGATTGTCCGGCTGATCGCATGAAAACTTTCCGGATATGGCCAGTTCGGTTTAAGCCGCCGGCAGCGGCGCTTGCTTCCCTCCCCCTCTTTGCCTCCCTTGCGCTATTGACCGCTTGCGATCGCCTGGCTGGCACGGAGGTGGGAAACCCGGAAGTCACCGTGGCGGCGCGCTTCGCCATCCATGATACGGATTCCACCGCGACCGTTCCGGAAATGAACCTGAAGGTGATGGGCATGGGCTGGACAACGGCCGGTCAATACGGCGCCTGCTGGAACGAACCCGACGGTCGCATGGTGGACTTCGTGGCGGATGCCCAGGCACCGTTGCCCGAAGTCACGGTCAAGGACGGCGAATGGTCCCAGGCGGAAATGACCTTGCAGGCGGCCTCCGTCGCGCTTACCCTTCCCGACAGCGCCGGATTCGCGGAATGGTCCAATCCCCGCTATATCAAGCTGGTGAAGACGATGGGTAAGGATACGGTGCGGGCCCTGTTCCGGCTTTCCGGCGGCACGCAGATCAAGTTGGGATTCACCCAAGCCACCGTCAAGAAGTGGCGCAGCGACAAGCGGATCACCGTCTCGGTTCTGTTCGACGCGGGCAAGTGGGCGGTCGGCCTGGGCTCGGATCCGTCCTTTACCTATCGCCTGGATGGGAAACATGCGCGTTACGTAGTGTTGGCGCCGGACGAGAATGCCGCCGCTTATGAAGCGCTCAAGGCGCTCCTGCCCCAAAGCTTCCTGGCCGACGCCGCGGATATGCTCTGATCCGGCCGACTCGGGATTGTTTCCCCCGCCGGAAATCCTCAGCCTATCTTGACCGAGGTCATGGTCAGAGAACCGCCCACCGCCTTATCGTTGAAAAGAACGGCCGCCTCTCCCTGCTCCTGCAGGCCCAAGGCGTACAGGAGCGGATAATAGTGATCAGGAGTGGGGATGGCCAATTTGGCGGCCTGTCCCAACGACGAATAATCGATCAAGGCCGCATGGTTGCGGGCCAGGATGTGTTTGGCGAAAACGGCCTTCATCTCCAAGGCCCAATCGTATCCGTATTCCGGATCGTTGATATGATCGAAAGCGATGCGACTGAGGTTATGGACCATGTTGCCGCTCCCCAGGATGAGGACGCCTTTCTCACGCAAACCTGCAAGTTCCTTACCCAGGTTGTAATGGTATTGCGGCGGCTTGTGGTAGTCGATGCTCAATTGCACCACCGGCACATCCGCGTCCGGATACATGCGGCGGATGACGGTCCATGCCCCGTGATCGAGTCCCCATTCATGATCCGGCTTTACGGCCACCGACTTTACCGCCTGGCGCGTCGCCTCCGCCACCGTGGGGCTTCCGGGGGCGGGATATTGCACATCGAACAAAGCCTGGGGAAAACCTCCGAAATCATGGATGGTCTCCGGCTTCTCCATGGCCGTGACCAAAGTACCCTGGGTGAGCCAATGGGCGGAAATACACAACACCGCCTTGGGCAGCGGCATCTCGCCGGCGAGTTTGGCCCAACTGGCGCTGTATTCATTGTCCTCGATCCCGTTCATGGGGGATCCATGCCCGATGAAAAGCACCGGCATTTTGGCGCCGGCCTTGAGGCCGGACGTAGCTGTATTCAAAGTATTCAAGTTCATGGCCGTTACCGCCGCTGGGATGAAGGGAAGGGTGGCGAGGAATTTTCTGCGTTGCATATTCTGCCTTTAAACCAGACCCTAAATATACGTTATAACGACTATCCTTTCCACATATTAATATTCCGCGCAATTGCTTGCATTCCTTGCTTCGGAAATGAGAGTGACCCATTCGGTATTGTCTTTCATCTCTTTTCGGTTATGGCCGCTGCGAGTATTTAATAAGCGACGTTTCCGATGCTTATTAGCAGGCACCTGCAGGCATACCTTTTGCTTTTCATTGCGGATAGAATTTCACGGTCGGTCTCGGTTGTGATGATACTCCGTGAAATGGTTTCAAGTACATCGAACACGATTAAATATTCGGAGGAATCCTATGTTCAGCAAAAAAATCGCCGGCGTCATTTTGGTGCAATCTTTTTTGGTGGCTTCGCTTTGGGCAAGCACGGATAAAACGTGCGTGAAAAACGCCAATTCAACCTATAAGACGGATATAGCCGCTTGCAAGGAATTGAAAGGGGCCGAGAAAAAATCGTGCAAGAAAACCGCGAAGGAAAAAAAGACCGAGGCGAAAGCCGCTTGCAAAGCCGCTCCAGCCAAATAATCAATCCGGACCGTTGAGTTTTAAGGAAGGGTCGCGGGCTTTTATCCCGCGGCCTGCGCAGGCGTGCGCCCGCTCACGCCCTTTTCGTCAAATTCCTCAAAAGAAAAGGCCGTTTTCCCTTACACCGCCCGCCGCAACTGCCCGGCAGGTCCGATAATGAAGTGAACGGCAACCGAAAGAAGAGGTAGACTACCAGAGGTGGCTTACCCTAACCAAATGCACCCAAACGGATCCGGTCGGGACAGGAAATGGAATTGGAAACCGGCGGCTTGCCTGGCTTTCCTGGGACTGGCCTCCTGCCTGTTCGAGACCAAAGAGGTGGACCCCAACCGGCCCGGATTCCTGAACCTGGATCTGACCTTGAAGCCCAACTCCAGCGCCTTGTTCAAAACGGCCTCCGCGGACACCATCTTCCGGTTGGACTCCGTGATAGTCGTCCTCTCCGCCAACGGCGTGGCCTCCATCGTGAATACTTACGCGGTTTCGGGGCGAGCGGATAGCGGGAATATTTCGCTCACTACCAAGGTCTACGCTTTGGCGCCCTTGCGTACGTGGAAGGCCAAGATCCTTTCCATCGATACCACCCTTAATCCCACCCGCAGGGACACGGTGCACATCGACTCCGTTTCCTTCAACATCAATCCCGGCGACACCGCCTTCGTGAGCAAGACCGTCAATCCCGTCTTCTCCATCCTGCGCGCCCGCATGGTTTCCAATAGCCCCGGATCTTTGCCTAACAACGTGAAATACCTGCGTATCCGCGTGGATGGAAGCACGCGCGATTCCGTCGTCATCGGTCCCAACCTGCACTGGGTCGATTTCGGCAATTCCAATACCGGTTGCGCGGTGGGGGATTCCGGCACCATCATCCGCAGCAGCAACAGCGGAATCAATTGGACCGCCGCTACCAGCGGCACCACCCAGAATCTGTATTGCGTCGACTTTCCGGCCACCAACAACGGTTGGGCCGTGGGAGCGGCGGGAACCGTAGTCCATACCATCACCGGAACCTCCTGGAACACGGTGCCGAGCGGCGCCACCCAAAACCTGAACGGGACCTCATTCAGCAGCAACAATAATGGTTGGGCGGTGGGCGACGGCGGTACCATCATCAAGACAAGCAACGGCACTTCCTTCTCGGCGCAAGTCAGCGGGACGACGGCGAACCTGTACTCGGTGTATTTCCCCAACAACACCAACGGCAATGCGGTGGGAGCGGGCGGAACAATCCTGCGCACCACAACCGGCGGCACCAGCTGGAGCGCCCAGACCAGCGGCACCACCGCCAATCTCAGGGCCGTTTTCTTCCCCGCCTCCGCAATAGGCTACGCGGTTGGCGATGGCGGCGTAATCCTCAAGACCGCCAATAGCGGCTCCAACTGGACGATCTTGACCAGCGGCACTACCGCCGATCTGAACGCCGTATTCTTCACCAGCAACACTGCCGGCTATGCCGTAGGCGACGGAGGCGTCCTCCTCACCACCTCGGATGGGACCTCTTGGACGGCGCGCAGCAGCGGCACCGCGCAGAACCTGGGCTGCATCGCTTGGACCACCAACGGGTCCGCCGGCGCCGCCGTGGGCAACCTGGGATCGGTCACCACCTCCACCAACGGCGCGGTCTTTACGCACCAATTGATAGGGACCAAAAGCTTTGACATGCAGCTTACCTACAAGTACTTCACCGCCAACGTAACGCACACGTTACTTATGGACGCCATCGACACCACCTCCGGCGCCCTGCGGGGCTACCAGGCCGCCAAATCCATCCTGCTGGGTCCCGGCAAGGATTCCACGCTCACGCCCAATTCCAGCCTCGCCAAATGCGGGTATGCCGGCACATCCGCCTGTACGCCCTGACCCGGAATCCCGGGTAAGCGCATCGGCGCGCGATCCTGCGCGGTAGAGGAACTCAATTAAAAGAAAATCGGCCAGCGGCGAAAATTGACTGCGTCATGTGGCGAAGCGTTTGGGATCCGGCCAACGACGGCCATAAAGCAGGCCCCAGAATCGTCAGGAACCAGGTTCAGAGCGGCGGTAAAATGCGTCCTTGGAATGCGGTCTCTCTTCCGCTCCCATCGCTGCCGCCATCGATCCGAGCCAGGATAACACCAAGCGATCCGCCGTCCGGGATGCGGATGTCCGTCGCCCGGCCTCCCTGAAAGCTCGCGACCAACAACAGTTTTCCCGCTTCATTCCAAAGCCGAAGGGAATGGGTGCCTGCCAGGGGAAGGTAAATGCGGAGCCCATCGGTTTGCCTGGAAATCGAGAGGCCGGTTCCGGTTCCTATCGGGAACGATGAAGGGGACGGGGTTTTGCCCATCGCAACGGCATCGCGATGCGCCGCCCACAGGATGGCGTTGGCCAGGAATTTCCTGAACCCCGGATCCAAGTAGGTAGCGTCATAGTGGCCCCACACCATGAAAGCGGCGCGCCCGCCCGCATACTCATGGGCCCACGCCGATGGATGATCCGTTTTGTCGGCAGGGGATTCGTCGGCGCGATAGAGGACGTCAACGGCGGTCCGCGGGTTCGTCTTGTATCCGTAGTACTCTTCGTTGAAAGTCAGGGTATCCGGAAGATCGCGGACTATGGCGTGCGACTTGGACTCGCGGATGTTGGGGAAGTTCCCGAAGCGCTCGCCGTTTCTCCAAGCGCCGTTCCCCAACAGGCCGCCGAACCAGGCCCACCCGGTTTCGCAATTGACAGCCGCGTGGACGCCCACCCAACCGCCGCCGCCTTGCAGGTAACCCTGAAAAGCCTGTTCTTGCCGGCTTCCGAAAACCGTTCCATAGGTATTCAGGAAAACCACGGCGGCATACTTCGCCAGATTTGCGGGCGTGATTGCGGCCGTGTCCTGGCTGATATCCACGGTGAAGCCATTGAGGCCGCCCAGCTCCTGGAGGCACTGGATGCCCGCTGGAGTGGAAGCATGGACAAATCCCACGGCCTTGGTATACACCAGAACGCGGTAACCCGCCGCGCCGGCATCGACAGCGGCGCAGAGCGCCAAAGCAAGCAGGCCCTTTCGCAATGGATTCACAAAGGCCTCGATATCATTTGCGGAACCACCCGGCGAGTTTGCTTCTTCCCGCCAGGTCATAGCCGATATGCGATCGCTTTGGGTAGTGCGAAGGAAAGTAGGCGGCGTCCGATGCCGCGCTGCGCAAGCCCACGGTCCCTTCAAAATAGCCGGCGGCCACCAGATCGTACACGTAGATCCCGTATCCCACTCCGGCCGGAACGTCGGTGCGCCCTTCCATGAAGGCGAAATATTTCCCGTCATCGCTGACCACGGGGTTACTCGCTTTCAAAGGCGGGACATCGTAGAAATTCGTCAGACGCACCCACTTCTGCGGATCGCTGAGGCTATATCGGTAGATATCGATGGTGGTGGATCCGCCCTGGCAGACATGGCGATTGCTTTCCACAAGCGAGTAAAGTCCGCCTGGAAACATGCCCTCCACCTCTTCATAGCATTTGGCGTCCTGGGTGAAATTCGTATACGCCCCGCTGACTAGATCGTAAAGGAAGCCCTCCCCCGCCCCGTTCCCATAGGCATCGAAGGTGAGTTCTGTTTCCGCGGGAAGCCTGAAGTTCTGCGGTTCGATGGCGCCCACATTGACCTTGGCGCCGTTTATCGTGACCTTGGAATTGTCTATGATCATTTTTCCATTGGCGAATCGGGGCGTTCCCGCCGTATAAAGGATATCCGCCATCCAGATGGTCGCATCATCATTGGTGTAGCAGATCTTCATCCGCGTCCGGGAAATGGCCGGGCCCTCATGGATGATGGTGTTGATGCGGACCGGCGGCCGGGCCCGCGCCGAATCCAGGATGTAGGCGTAGGCCGTATTGCGTCCTGCGCCCGCAGTGAAGAAATAGTCCCCGTTGGCCAGGTACAGCGCCCGCCAACAACCCGTTCCCGCGGGAGCTTTGCAGATCAAACGGACTTTTTTTGTGGCCACTTCCACTTCAAAGACATCACCCCCGGAATGGTTGAGGAAAAGGAGCCGCTTGCCGTCCAGGGACCAATCCGGCCGCTCGCCGCTATCCGTTACCGGTTTTATGTAGGCCGGCAGCTTGGAATCCGGAAAGGAACGTGCGAACGATTGTTGCCATGCCGCTGTCACAAAAAGCGCCAGGAGGGGTAAAAACCGGGATATGCAAGCCCCTCTCCGTTCCTTGTCGACCAAAAAAAGTTTCCGGAATGCGATTGCATCCATCCGATTCATCTACCAGCCCCCCATGCTGTAAAGCACCACCCTCGACCGGCCAAATATATGCCGATAGCTTTGTAGTAGGATTTCTTTGTCCGGAAAGCAATAATAAAGCGTCCTCTAGAGAGTACAGCGCAGCTCCGGCACCGTCGTCGGTACCGGGTTTTTAAAGCCTTAAAGCCGTGGACTCCTACCGGCCTTCTTCCGGTCCTACCATTACGGCCCAGCCAAAGGTATCACCCTTTGCGCGCTGGATTTATCGCCGCTTTGGAGATGCACCAAGTACATCCTTTCCCGCGGCGATGCATTCCCCAAGGCGATGTGCTGTAAGCCCGCCAAGCCTTCACCGTTGATTTGGGAAAGTTTCGCTCCCGCCATATTGTAAAGCGTGATACGGTAGGTTCCTGCTAGGGGCAGATTGAATGTCAAGGCATCGCCATCCATGCGGATGACATGCAAGAGCGGATCCAGCGAGTAATACAGTCCGGTTTCGCCTCCGGCCGCCGTGAAGGCTTCTTCTCCGGCGCCCTGTTTGGCCGCGCCTCCGGCCGTGACCCGGAAGCTGACGGTAAGCTTGCCTCCCGCGTTCCCCGCTGCGTTGGCGGAAGCATATGCGGTCGCCGTCAGGGTATGCGTACCCACCGCAGGCGACCAGGAATTATAGTTGGCCCCGACGTTACCCGCCAAGGCGAAGGGTGCGCCGTTCTCCGTTGCGAAAGCCGCGTTGCCGTCATACCCGAAACGCACGCTGCCCACGGATCCGGACACGTCGGCCCGGACATTGAGATGGCGCGTACCGGTCTTGGAGAAATCGACGACACCGTTGTTGGCCAGGGAACCGATATCCTTGTCGGTATCGGCATTGATCAAGGTGAAACCCGTTACGCCGGTTGTGCCGCCGGTTCCCGATCCTCCCTGGAAGTATGCCTTCAGCTTGGCGGAGTTCCCGCCCTGATCACCGAGGCCGGTCACCGCGTACCAGGCCATGCCGGCATCGGAAATGTCCCCGTACACGCCTACGTTCATGCGGGAGAAGAGAAACCGTATTTTCTCGTCGGTGGAATTCTTGGCCCAGTCCCAGCAACCGCCTGTCTTGCAATTCAAGGGGCCGTTCTGATCCGCGATGTGGATCGCTTTGACGCCCGTCTTGGTGATGTCCGACCACTTGTGCGTCATCTGGGAAGAGGTATGGTTATCGTTCCAGGTGGAATGGGAGATCACGGTGCAATATTGGCGCTTGACCGGATTGGAAGCCGCGATGCCGCGCCAGGCCACTTCCATGGGCCCCGCCAGCAGGAAATAGAAGCGATCGGAAGCGGAGGAGGCGTTGATCTGGCGCACGATGCTGTTGATGGCGGCTTGCAGATTATGCTGGTCGTTGAAGCACATGGCGGCGGAGCCGTACCAGCGATTGGCGGATCCCAAAACGCTTGCCTCCACGTCCTTTTCCTGCAGTGGGTTGTTGTCGGCCAGGTGGTTGGCGTAGTCATCATGCACGAGTCTGGCGCCGGCCTTGGAAAAGATGGCGATATCCCAGGCGGCCGCGCCGATATCGTCCCGATCATGCTGGTTTCCGTCATGGGAAACGCCCACCCGGTGCGGGAAGGATTGTCCCAGCGCCAGGCACGCGCAAAGGAAAAGGAAGGCGGATATCCGGGAAGTCAGATGCGGATTCATGCGATACTCCTTGAAACGGTTTCTGGGAACGGTTCCTCTCAGGAACCTGAGGCGAAGGCAGGGAGAAGATACGGTTGGGAGACCGCGTGAGGATTATTATCCCGGCGGGAGGGAAGGTTTCGTACTCGCGAGAGTACGCGTGATCCCATCGGTTATATGGTTGTTGGCATCGCCCAGGCTATCCGGAACCATTGTATCAGTATCTCGACTCCAAAAATTTGAAACAAGGGCGGCGAGGAATGGGAAGCGGGCAAAATTACGGCGACGGCGGCGAGAGCATGGACCTTAAAAACTGCGGCGATAATTCACGCGTGCGCGGAGTGTATCGCGCGCATAGCCATCGGCCGCGGCGGATCGATTCCGGACCTGGGACTTCACCGCTATCCTGACCTCGATTTGACGGATCGATTGCAACGAAGCGGGCAAAGCGGATGTACTATCGTTGTTGGTCAGGAAAAACCGGTAGGCTAATACCTCCAGGCCCTCCGCCAGGGTGAGGGTGTCCTGCACCAACCCCTGGCGCTTGCCCGCGTCGTCGTAGAGCACGCGGAAATCGCCGGCCAGGGTATCCGCCCCGCTACCGGTGCAGAGATGGAGGCGCACGCGCTCCACCGGGAATAGGTTTGCATCGTCCTGAAATCCGCCCTTGCCGCAAGCCAGCGTCAGCAAAGCGAAGCCGGGCCTGCCGGGCTGAGGCGCTACGCTGGTAATGGGGACGCTCTCTTCCCCGGCGCCGGGATGCGCGAACGCATAACTCTTTCCGGAAAAAAACGCCGTGTCCGCGATGGGAATGCTGTAAACCGTTTGCGCGTCGTTGCTGGCGCCGTCCAAAGTCCCGGGAGAGTATTTCTTGGTCGAGTTCATCATGATTATCAAATCGCCGCTCAGGTCCTGCATCAGGTAACGCAAATTGGAAGGCAGCCCCAATCCCACCCTGCCCAGATAATACTCCGATTCATTCAGAGCGTATTGCCCGTTCATGCGCATCTGGCTGATGCCATCCTGGACGCGCATGTTCTTATGCTGCGATTTATACAGGTAGAGGATGGCCACCATGGCCAGGAAGCCGATGAAGGATGCCGTCAGGATCTCCAACAGGGAAAAGCCGGCTTGCCCGCGGCGGGAGGTTATCCCAAGGACGGCGCGTTGCCTCATTTGATCCTGGCCATGCCGGTGGAAGGGAGCAGGCGTATGCGTTTGCCGTTCCCGCCCGACGCGGGGACTCCCAGCGTCACGTCCAGCGCGGCGCCGGCGGATCCGACTATGCCACGGGACTCAAAGCAGACGTAATGCGTGCTGCCCACGCCGCCGGCCAAGGCCAGCGCCTGCACGCCTCCCCGGAACCGGTAACCTTCCATGGCCACGTCGCCCGGGCCGAATCCGTTGGGGCGCGCGGAAGTGTCTCTGTATACGCGCACGGAATCGCGCAGGGGGAAGTCCAGGCAGGGGTTCCGCATGCCCGCGGAAGCATGCGCACGCAGTTCCCATAGCTTATCCACCAGCTTTTCCGCTTCGAATCCCACCTTGTTGGCGCTGCCGAAATCGCCGATCGCCGCCAAAGCCCCTGCGGTAAGGACGGCGGCGATGAGGAGGCTCACGACGATTTCCACCAGGGTCAGGCCGGATTCCGGGGTAAAGCCCTCCCTGGCCCGCCACGACGGGAAGGGGAATCGATGGCGCCTTTTCATCTTGCAACATTATAGGAGTTGGAAGAAATCCCGGACAACCTATCCGAAAGCGCGGCTTGGGTTTATTGGGACATTCGGCCCCGCGGCATTGACCGCCCACCCTCCCGGCCCTATCATCAATAGGGAAAATACCCGATGCCTCCCATCCCCTTAAGGCCCTTCTCCACCAAGTACCAAGCCGGTTACGTCCTGCTGATAACCCCATTGGTGATCATAGGCATTGTCTTCCTCTCCTACCGGATGATCACGAAAGCGAAAACATCCATCAAGGTCGCCAGTTCCGATCTCGATCATATCCAAAGCGAGTTGTGCGCCAAGCAATGCGGATCCGTGGAGGTGAACCAGGCCACCTTGGATTTGAATTCCGACCGGAGGCTGGAGCCCGGTTCCGGTTCCTGCCTATGCCGCACCGACTCCGGCCAGGATCCCATCACCTGCTCCGTCACGCGTACGCCCTCCAGCGAAGCCAGCCGCCTGGGATGCTACGGCCTGAAGTTCCAATACAACCAGCTCTCCCTTTCTATCGATTGCGGCAACCAAAGGGAGCGCAATTCCCTGCTGGAGGAACAGGTGGAGTTGGGCCAATATCCCGTCTTCCAATTCGCCATCTTCTACGATGGCCCGCTGGAATTCCAGAATGCGCCCCCCATGAACATCCAGGGAAGGGTCCACTCCAACGACACCATACTCTTCCTGCCGAGGGACGACCTTTCTTTCGATGATTGGATAACGGCCGTGGGTCCCATGGAGGTGTCCCCGCGCGTCAATGATGGGACCAACGGACCCGTGTATTTTCCGCTCATGGACGGCAGCGGTCCCGACGCCGCTCCGGTCGGCACCTCCGCCAAATCCGCTACGGGCCTCCAGGATTGGATACCCGATTTCAAGAATTGGAAGAAGAGGCACCGTGTCGCATTCAAGGACCAGGAGAACGGATGCGATGCGGTCACGCGTATCACCCCTCCCCTGAAAGGGATCGGCGAAAACCACGTTATCATAGATTGGCGATCGCCCGCGGACGCGAATCCTACCCTCATCAGGCAAAAATACGCCTATCGAGCCAGTCTCATCTTCAAGAGCGGTTGGGAAGACGGCAATCTGCTTCCGGTGGCGCTTTCCCCCGACCCCGTCAGTCTACCCGCCGATCCGGTTTTCGCCACCATGCCGGGACCGCAGACGCGCGTCACCTTTTGGGAACCGCGCGATGAACTCATGGTGGGCCTTATTCCCATCGATGTCCTGGCCCTCCAGCAGCGGTCCGCGGACTCCATCATCTACCTCTACGATTCGCTGCCGGCACCGGGCCCGGGCTACCATGACGCGGGGGGCTTTCTGCTGTTCAATGGCGCCAGGCTCTTGCGCAGGCTGACCATCGTCACCAATACCAGGCTGATGCTGTTGGGCGATTTCAACACCGACTCCGGCTTCGTACTCGCGGACGGATCCAGGTCACCCTATCCCGCGGCCCTGATCAGCGATGTTATGGTGCAATTGTCGCCTTGGTTCCAGCCTTCCGAGCATACCCTTGCCAACCATCCGGGCAATGGCTTCGGAAGCGAAATGACCCTTAGGAGCGGCGGAGGGGAGGTGACCCTCAATGCCTGCGTGATGACGGGGATGGTCAAGTACAACGGAACCCAACTCAATCAGGGCGGGTACAATAACTTCGTCCGCACCATGGAAGACTGGGATGGCACCCTTTACCATAAATCCGGAGCCATGGCCTGCCTGTGGAACTCGAACAAGTCCCAGGGTAGATTCAAAATCTTCTCAGCCCCCAAGCGGGACTTCCATTTCGACCCGATGTACAATTCCCTGGAAAATATGCCTCCCGGGACCCTGCACCTGGTGACCCCGGCGCTCCTCACCTACGACTTCGTCCGGCATTGAAGGTATGGTATTGGGCATGGACACCGGGGGCGGGAAAAGCGCAGGCGGAGGCCCGGGCCAATGCGGCCTGACCTTGATTGAGGTCCTGATCGCCGTCGTCATCCTGGCCTTCGCGGCTTCCATTCTGATCTTTTCCTCCCGCTCCTCGGTAACCGGCCAGTTACGGTCCAAGGTCTACGGCGACGCGGCGACGGCCACCAAAGAGGCGCTCCAGGGTGTGGAATTGCTCCCGCTCGATTCCCTTTCCCGCTTGCGGGATACGCCCATGGCCCATTCCCAAGGTCCGGGGATTACCGTACTCGCTACGGCGCGAAGCCTGCTCCCCGGCGACGTGGAGGACCTCAGCCGGTTGGACACCAGCACCTTGCGGCATGTGACTTTGCGTACCCTCTTCAAAAAAAAATCGGGGGAAAACGTGGCCAAGCAATTCACGACTATTCTTTTCCGGCCCTGATTCGCCGATCCGCATGCGGATGAATCACAGCAACCGGGCGAGAACGGAGAAGTCTTCATCCCCGAATCCGCGCTTCATCCCTTCGTCGTATCGCTCTTTCAACCTTTGCAACTGGGGTAACGCCAATGCGCCTGCGCTTTCCAGCGCCAACCTCAAGTCCTTGTCCATGTGCTTCAGGGAAAATTGCGGCGCATAATCCCCCGCCTTCAGCTTGGCTTCCTTCAGATCGGAAACGCCGGAGCGCGACACGTTGACCTGCAGGGCCTGAAAGAAGACGTCGTCCGGAATGCCCTCCGCGCGTGCGAAGCGCAGGCTCTCCGACAAGGCTTCCATTACCATGGCGATATTGGCGTTCATGGCCAGCTTAAGGGAAGAGGCGCTGCCCAAGGGTCCGATGTGCATCATGGCTTGGGAGAGGCGGCTCAGGACCGGGCGGGCTTTCTCCATCGCCCCTATGTCTCCGCCCAGGTAGAAAACGGTTTTCCGGACTTCCGCGGCCGGCTTGCTTCCGGTGAAGGGCGCCTCCAGAAAAAGCGCTCCCGTCCGTTCCACCTGGCTCGCGAATCGCCGCGTCCACGCGGCCGAAATAGTGCTGCATTGGACCAAGACCTGGCCGGCACGCAAGGACGGCGCAATCCGTTGCAATACCTCTTGGACGGCGGGCGGGTCGGCGACCACCACCATGATGAGATCGGCCCCGGACACGGCCCTGGCGGCATCCGCTTCAAAGCCGGGGAAATCCTTGGGAGTCCGGTTCCAGACGGCGGGCGGCATCCCGTCTTTACGGAGGTTTTCGGCCCAGGCCCGGCCGATTATCCCCAGCCCCAGTATTGCTGTCTTCATGGGAATCCTCCTCATCGCTAAGATAGCTTTAGACTTTCGGATAGGGGACCGATAATCGCGGCCGGCGGACGTGCCGGCATGGCCGCGAACGGGTCGGAGCCGGCCGGTGTTCCAATCCAACGGGTCCCGGCCGGATCCGGATCGGCGCCGGGGGGCGGTCTCGCCCTTCCCAATAGTATTATTCACGTTACCGTAACTTCAATGGTACCTAAAAAAACACGATCGGTTTCCGATTTGGAAGCGAACTCCACCGCACCGAAAACAGGGTGGCTATCCGGCGCCTCCGGGGAGGCAATGTCGGAAAAAGGCAGGGCACCTGGGAAGCGGGCTACCGCGAAACCGGAGTTTCCCTTCCAGGATTGATCCACACGGGTCGTGCGTAGATGCCGCGGGAATCCCGGGCCCGGACAACGTACATCCCCCGGGACAGATCCGAAAGATTGAGGCGATAGACCACGCCGTCGCCGCCCGCCGAGGGCGCCGGGAACCAACCCTCCCCGCGCAGATTGGACACGGAAAGATCCGGTGTCCGCCCCGCCGGCTCCCCTTGCAGCCGGATGGACAGGAAGCCGTTCTCCACCCGGATGGATTGGAAAAGACCCTCGCCGCCGGATGCCGGCCCGTAGGCCTTCACCCCCGAGCCGACCGGATGGTAGGGCCGGTAGTACAGCAAGGTCCCATGCCCAAAGCAATCGGTGAAAGAGGGTTCCGGCGCGTACTTGGCCCGTACTTGCTGCGAATAGGGCGCGGGGATGCCCCGCCGGTTGTAATAGTGGTTCCATACCATTTCATAGTCCGGATAGAAACTGCCGCGGCCCTTGGTCGCTATGATAGGATAGGTGGCGTTGCAGGTTCCGAAGGGTTTGTAAGGCACAGTGTTCCCCAGGTTGTAACTGGCGAGATACTCCATGCCTTTCAAGAGGAGATTGTCGCTTTCTCCATAGAGATCCAATCCCTGGTTCCAGGCCATTTCCGCGACTTGGACCAGGTTGCCGGTGCCGAATTGTGGATGGCCCTGATCGCGGCCGCTTTCGGCTATCTCTCCCGTATAGATGCCGTCGTTGAGGATATACCGGTTCAAAGATTGGCATTTACCGTTTCGGTACACGTCCACGGCTTCGTTCCACCAAGCCGTATCGCTGTTGAAGATGCTGATGGCCATCATGCCGGAAAGGGCGGCGGTTCCCCAGTTGGCGTCTCCGTATCCAGTGCCGGCCCAGGCTGAATGCAAGATGGGATAGACCGCGATTTTGAGCATGGCTTCCGTGGCCGCGATGTCGGCCGGGGTGAATCCCGCATAGCCTCCGTTGGCATGTCGGAGGAGTTCGGCGGCGTTCATCATCTGGTTCATGCCGATGCCGGTGCGCATAGTGGCGACTTTAGTGCCGCTGTTGGCGTTCAAGGTGGCGGCCCAACCCTTTATCATCCGGACCGCGGCGGCGGCGTAGGCATCGTTCCCCGTCAGCGCCCAATACACGGCGAGCGCATAGGTATCATGCCCGTTGTTCTGAAGCGAATAGACGGAAACCGAACCGTTGGCATCGGTAAGCAGCGCATAGGGGGAGGGTTGCTTGTTGGAGCCGGGTACGCTCCTCTGAAAGTCCGTCCAGGCGCCGTAATAAGGTTCCATTTTGGCCGCGATGGCGGCCTTGATCCGATCGATATCGGCCTGGGTCATGAGTCCGCCCGGGTGCACGAAGGTGTGGGCGGTCGCGATCTGAACCATTCCAGCGCAAACCAGCACCCATTTTGAAACCGTTTTCATGACCCCTCCGCTTTCCCCAAGAGGACCCGACTTTGACAAAGATAGGGGTAGGCATGGACTAGCGAATGCGCTTACGGAGTGAGGATGCATATACCGCTGCCCGGCACGCAGCGTGGACGTTACCCCTATTCGGCAGTTTTCCGCATCGATGCGCAAAGACCTCAAGGTGAAAATACGGGAAGCTTGCGCGCTCCCCGATCCGCCCGTCCCCGGCGTCGTGTCGGGCCAGGTATGCTCCGGGCTTTGCATCCACCGGGGGAAACGTCGGCGTTGCGAGACCGTTTCCGGAAAACCTCCCCATCATCCGTCTCCGGATATCCAGGACTAAGGTATTTGCCCATTGAGTCCGGATACTCCGGCCAGTCCGTGCCTTCACCTTCGCCGCTGAACTTGAATTCCACTCCGGCCGGATCCGGATCGGCGCCTGAAGGCGGTCTCGCCCTTCCCTATAGTATTTTTTATGTTACCGTAACTTTAATGGTACCTTGATACCCAATCGATTTCCGCCATGGGAGCCTACCGAACCGGAGGAAGCTTTCTCAAGCGATCCGGAGATCAACATCGATTCCCGGTTCGGGTTCGCGGGTACCCACCGCACCGATAACGGGGTGGCTTTCCGGCGCCTCCGGTGAGGGGCATTCGCTACGGCAGGCATGCCGCGGAAAGGAGGCCGGAGCGATTTTGGAAAGGACAGATTGACGGGAGGATTGGAAGGTAACGCTCTTGCTCTTGCAATGACCGAGCGGAAAACTCCCCTTCGGATTAGATTCAAGGAGGGGGTAAATATGCTTTTCAATCTTGCGCGGGCGCGCGGTTTTTTCGCTTTTTGCGGTTTGGCCCTGGCTGGTCCGGCCTGCGCCCTGAAGGATCGTCAGGCGCTTACGCCGCCCATGGGCTGGAACAGCTGGAACCATTTCGGCGCCGGCTTAACAGAAGCCAAATTCAAGGCCATCGCGGATGCGTTCGTCACCACCGGGCTCAAGGACGCGGGCTATAGTTTCCTGGTAATCGATGACGGCTGGATGCAATCGGCGCGGGACGCGGCCGGAAACCTGGTACCCGTACCCTCCAAGTATCCCAATGGGCTCCAGGCCCTGGGCGATTATGTGCATGCCAAGGGCTTGAAGTTCGGCATCTATGAATGCCCCACCAAAACAACCTGCGAACGCTTGCCCGGCAGCTTTGGGCACGAAGCCCAGGACGCGCGGGCTTTCGCCTCCTGGGGCGCGGATTTCCTGAAGTACGATTGGTGCGGCGTGCAAAGCGGCGAGGATGCGCAAGGGTTGACCGTGGCGCAGGTGCAAGGCCGGTTTGCTACCATGCGCGACGCCCTCAAGGCCACCAGCCGGCCCTTCATCTACGCCATGTCGGAAAAAGGCCAGGGCACCAAGGGCGTGGTTCCGGGCACCTGGTCCGACTCAGTGGCACATATGTGGCGCATTGGCCATGACATCGGCCCCAATTGGGGTTCCGTGACGGGGCATGCCGATGAGAACGCCGGCCTGGCCAAGTATGCCGGTCCCGGCGGTTGGAACGATCCCGATATGCTGGAAGTGGGCAATGGAACCCTGACCACTCCGGAAAACCGGACGCACTTTTCCCTCTGGTGCATCCAGGCCGCGCCGCTTATACTCGGCAACGATCCCAGTTCCATGACCGACGTCGTGAAAGCCATCCTCACCAATAAGGAGGCCATCGCCATCGATCAGGATTCCCTGGGGATCCAGGGAGAGCGAATCAAAGGCAAAGGCGCCCTGGAAGTATGGGTGAAGGGGCTTAAGAACGGGGACAAGGGCGTGCTCTTGGTCAACCGCACCGCGACCGCCGGTTCCATCAGCGTGCAATGGAACGACTCGCTGATCAAATGGAGCGCCAACGCCGCCGCGGACGTGCGCGACATCTGGAACGGCAAGGATTATCCCGGGGCGGCGAAGGGGTTCTCGGCGCAAGTGGCGTCCCATGATGCGGTCCTGATCCGCGTCCATAACCCCAATGCTACCGGCATCCGGTCCCGGAACCAACCGGCCGGGGAACAACCTTTGGGGAAAGTCATCGCAGGCAGGGACGGCCAGCCGGGGTTCTACCTGGCCGGCGGCAGCCCAGGTAACGCAGAAGTTACTGATGTCCGCGGCAACGCGGTGCTGCGCTTCCCCGTTGCAGCGGGATGGAACCGGGTGCCAGCCGCGCTCGCCCCGGGAACCTATTCCATCCGGGTAACCGGGACGCCCGCGGGAATATCGCGGCGTTTTTTCGTGCCTTAAGGGTCCGTTCATCCGCTTGGGAGGCCTAACCGGCCGCCCGGCCGGACTCCGCGATCCCCGAATCATTGCGCGACGCAAACAGAAACAGATCTTCACGCCGCTTTTGGTATTGATACCCGCTCATGGCAACACATGAGTTTGCGGGGATGGCGGGAAGCGATCAGGGCGATGAATCCCCGGGACAGAGCCTCCCCTTCCGATACGAGTTCCGGTCCAGAGAAGGTGGGGTTTTCCCATGGATGGCGGTTCGCTGGAAGGGGAGGATGTCCGGATTCATCGGGGCAGGCTGATCCTCCCATTGCCTTTCGCCGTTTCGGATTCCAGGAAGTACATGCCTTCCGGGAGTCCGCCGGGGACGTTGAGATAGCCTTGCTTGGGGATTCCCTTGGCGCGCACGCGGCCGAAGGCGTCGCGCAGGCTTACTACCTGGCTTGCGCCCGCAAAGCCCCAGGGCATGGCGATGCGCTCACCGCCGTCAAAGCGCAGCATGCGGCTGCCGGCCTGCCGTACGGCGCCGTGGCCGCGGGCCGGCGCGATGGAAACGGATCCATCCGTAACGATATCTGGCTTGGGAGGCGGAAAGGCCATTCCCGTCCCCAGGTAATAGTCCACGTGCGGCGGTTGGTTGTAAGCCACGTTCTGCCAGGCCACCGCCATGCGGTATTCCGGATCATGCATCAACGTATACATGCGGTATTCGGTGGGGATGGTGGTGGTGAAGATGCGCAGCTCCTTATTATCGGAGGAACGCCACATCACCTCTTCCCGCCAGTCGCCGAAGAGATCGGCCGTGAGACTGGGCGTGGACTTGGTGGAATTGTTGGAGGCGCATCCGACCGCGCTCAGCAAGGTGCCGCCGCCCACCTTGGAAATGGTGGTGCCGTTTTCCAATTCGCGCATGAGATCGCCGTCCCACCAAACCGCGAAGTTACTGGAAGATGGGCTGCCGCCTACGCTCTTTCCATGCGTATCCAAAAGGCTGCCGGCTCCCCAG
>JANYDA010000053.1 GCA_025360005.1 Fibrobacteria bacterium | reverse complement strand
CGGCCGTGACACCGATCATGACGGCATTCCCGACAGCCGGGATAAATGCCCCCTGGTGCCGGAGGACCGAGATGGGTTCCAGGACGAAGACGGATGCCCCGATCCGGACAACGATGCGGACGGGATCCCGGACGCGGCCGACGGCTGCCCTTATATTCCGGAGGATCACGATGGCTTCGAGGATCAAGACGGCTGCCCGGAACCGGACAATGATCATGATGGCATCCTGGACGCCGCCGATCATTGCCCCAATGATGCGGAGGATATGGATGGGTACCAGGACGAGGATGGCTGCCCGGAACCGGACAACGACAATGACGGCATTTGCGATCCCTGGGTCGCGGAGAGAGGGCAATCGCCAAAGTATGCCGATGTATGCCGGGGCTCGGACAAATGCCCGGAGGCGGCGGAGAACCGCAATGGCATCGAGGATGAGGATGGCTGCCCGGAAATGGATACCGACGGGGACGGCATCCCCGACTCACGCGACAAATGCCCAAACGAGAAAGAGATCATCAATTTCTACCAGGATGAAGACGGCTGCCCGGATGAAAAACCGGAGCCTATCCGGGACGCGGTGCTTACCGGAGTGGAATTCCAAACCGGCGGCGCGGAGCTTTTGCCAGGTTCCTTCCCGGTGCTCGACGGGTTGGCGGCGCGGATGTCCGCCTATCCGGGAACCGAGATCGAAATCCAAGGCCATCTGGACGATAGGGCCGGCGCGGGGGCAAAAGCGCTTAGCCAGGCCCGTGCGGAAGCGGTAGCGGAATACCTGATCAACAAGAGCATCGAATCGCGGCGGATGAAACCGGCGGGTTACGGGTCGAGCAAACCCCTGGCGTCCAACCGGACCGCGCAAGGCCGCGCCGCGAATCGCCGCGTGGAAATCCATCGCCTGAATTGAAACCCCGCTCCCAGAATCGCCTAAACAGGCCGGTAATGCCGTGCCCGGGCCTCTACGGTCCCATAACAACTTGAAAAACCCGGTCCGGCGGGGGTATCATGGATTCAGCTATGCGGTTTTTGCGTTCCTGCTTCGCTTCCATCCTGATCCTTTCGGCTTGTTCCGGTAACCGGAACGGAGATGCCCGGCTTACTCCCGCAAAGGAAAAACTGATCGATGCGCTTACCTTGTTCGTGGAAGCGGTGCAAGGCGATCGATTCGACAAGGCCTTGGGGTATCTCACCTTGGATGAGAAAGCCAAGATGACGGACGCCAGCGGTCAGGTCCCGCCTTCCGTGCAAAAACAATTGAAGGCGCTCCGCCTCAGCACCTTGGCCAGCAAAGCCGGAGTGCAATTGGAGAAGGGAAAGCTGACGGGCATCTACGCTTGGCTGCCGAACATCGATCGTATCGCCCCCAACGGGCCGCCCCGGGATTTGGGACCGCCGCTAATCCAATAGCGCCGCATGCGGCGAAGCCAGGAAGAGAGCGAACTCTTCCTCGAAATTGGAAGTGAAAATCCCCGTTCCCAATGCAGCCTGGATTTCCGCTCTGGACCAGAACCGGAGTTCATCGATCTCACCCGGTTCCGGCCGGAAGGGGCCGGCGGAAACATGCAGGAAGGTATGGATGTTTTCCGATTCCACCGCGTTACGGATGCGGGAAGGGTAGAGGAAGGTTAGCGGACCGGGAACCATGCCTAGCTCCTCTGCGGCTTCGCGGCGGGCGGCTTCCTCGTAGCTTTGGCCGAAACCCACATGCCCGCCTACCGAAGTATCCCACTTGCCGGGTTGGGTATCCTTGCGGAGCGAGCGCTTCTGCAACAGCAGGCGTTTATCGGGACTGACAACCAGGATATGCACTGAACGGTGAATCAGTTCCGGATTGCCATGCACGCGGCTGCGGGGGATTGGGCCCAGGACTTCATCCGAATCCGTAACGCGGATCAGCATTTCATCCATGGGGAAACTCCTATCCTACCCGGGCGCCCCACGCTATGGGTGCGAGCCCGATCCCGGCTTCGCCCTCAAAATAAAAAAGCGCCCGGCTGGTGCGGACGCTTATCGGAAGGATGCGGTTTTTAGGGCGGCGATCCAGGGGTCAGATGCCTACGCCGAACTTCATCACGTAATAACGCTCTTCCAGCTGGCCGGTATAATAGCCGCCCTCTTCGGCCCAGGTGGCCGCCTCATAATGGAAGATGGTGAACAGTGTGCCGCCCAAGCCGGCGGTGGGATAGCCGCCTTTCATGCCCACGGAGAGGCGGCCCTTAAGCACCCAGGGTATCAGGGTCTGCTCCCATTCCGCGCCTACATTGACCTTGTTCAGGGGCTTGTAGTTGCGATCGTTGTTAAGCAGATCCTGGAAATCCATCGCGAAATTGATCTTGCGCTTCCAGCGCCCGTTGCTTTCCAACCGCATGGGCGAATAGGCTACGCCCACCGATAAATCCGGGGTAACGGGCTCATGGTTCAGGATCATGAATAGGTTCTGGACGGCCGCCCCGAAGCGGATGTCCGGGGTCTGCTGCCATAGGACGCCGGCATCCACGGCATGGCCCAAGGTGCCCAGATCCCCTAATTCGCCGAGTTTCTGATCGACGCTGTCCTGAATGGCCTGCTGCACGGTTTTCCTGCCGCTGTTGTTGGAGAGATCGGTCAGCGCAACCTGGAAGTTACCCATCTCCTCGCGCTTGGCCAAACGGTAGCCGAGGCCCACGGATAAGCGGTCGTCGAAATAGCTGGTGGCCGCGGCAATCTGTCCCACGATGTCGAGCTGGATATAGTCCACGCCGGCCTGGGGCAGGAGCACGCCCACGTCCGCATAGGGGGCCATCTGGGCATCGGCCCAATAGGCCATGCCGAAATTGTGCATCGCCAATTCTCCCCCGTGCAGGACCGCCACCTTCACGGGGCGGCGATCGAACGCGGAGAGATCGGAGACCAGGCTGCTGTCGTTCTGCAAGGCGGTCATGTTCTGGAAGCTGGTCTGGTGATCCTGGTAGAAGCGCAGGATGTCGAGCGCCTCGTCCACGGGAATGGCCGTGCCCAGGAAATCCATATGCATGTCGAACTTGTCCAGCGGGTAATTGGACATTTCCGGCCGCAGGTTGGCATTGCCCAGCCTTCCCATCAGGTTCAAACCGGCGGGATTGTAATGCATCGCGTCCTTGTCGTCCACCACCGCCACAAAGGCGTTACCCATGGCCAGCGGCCGCAGGGTGCGGTGGATGGGCCCGCTGCGGCCCCAACCCAAGCTGAAAGCCAGGGCGGCGGCTACGGGGATGGCCCGCGCGGCCGTGAAGGGGCCGGGTCGCCGCGAAGAGCGGCGATTGCTCGAATCCGACTTTTGCGTTCTCATTTGCTTTAGCATTTTTCCATCCGCCTATTTGTAATTGTTCCAGCAGCCGCCGATGTTCTTCTTCGCGGAATCGAGCTTTTCCCTGTATTCGACCGTCAGGAGGGCCGCCGATCCCGCCTTATCGTATCGGATCTGGAGCGAGTCTTTCTGGGTGGCGATGCGCGTGGCCTTGTCCTTGTATTTCGGGCCCACGATGAAACCGGCATCGGTGGTATAGACCAGCTTGAATTCGGAATTAAGGAGTTCCCCGGGGTCGGGATCCGTGAAGGCGTTCTTGCCTTTACCGTCGTGATCGTTGTCTACGGCGTCCACGGGCGTGAAGCGGGCATCCTCATCGATGAATCCGTCGCCGTCGTTATCCTTGCCGTCCGCGATCTCCTCGTCCACGCAGCCGTCCCCGTCATTGTCCTTCTCGTCCCCGAATTGGTAGAAGGTGACGGCGTCGCCCAGGCTGGTGATGACGCTGTCCATGTTCTGGGTCACCTTCTGGCTGAGGTCCTTGGATGCGCCGGTGTCGGAACCGGACGCCTGATTGGTCAAGGCGGGAGTGAGCAGATTGAGCACGGTGCTGGCCGATGTCAATCCACCGGCCACGTTCTGGATCAGGGTGTTGAACTGGGCTTTCTTTTCCGGCGTATCCAGCGAATCCACGATTTCGTTGAGGTTATCGACCTTGAAGCCGCCCTGCGTGCTGAAGGTCAGCTTCTTAAGGAGGTTGTCATTGGAATCGATGACATTGTCCCCATTGAGATCCCGCAAGTGGGTCACCGCATAGATGAGTTCCACGAAACCGAAATCGGCGATGATCTTCTGAGAGCTCATCTTGAGATCGGAGAGCGGGAATTCCGATTTCTTATGGTAACCGGCATAATCCTTGTCCGCCTTGGACCAGTAATCCTGGATAAAGGCGATGCGCTGGGCCGCAAGCGGATCATTGGCGGCCGCCTTGCCGGCGGGATCCTTGGCGTAGTAGTACCAGCGGGTAAGAGTGTCCCTCTGGGTCATTATGCCGAGCGCGTTCCGCACCTTCGAGGTGGCTTGCAGGTAACGGGTGATGGTCCAGTCATCCGATGTGATGAACGGGATCCCGCTCTTGTCCTGGGCCTTGCTCACTTCCGTCAGCAGGGTGGAGGCGTTGACCTGCCAATAGCGCATGGTGGCCTTGGAATACCCGTAGTAGGCCATGGAGTTGCTGCTGTCCGCGGCGATGGCGGCGGCGAAGGTCTCATAGGAGGATTTGTAGTCCTGGGAGCGGAAGAAATTCTCGCCATCCGTGATTTGCGCGTCTCCGGTGGCGCCGGCATCGCCCTCGCCGCTGGGATTGAAGACGTTGCAAGCCGCCAGGATCAAGCCCAGGCCCAGGCTGAATCTTTTAAGGCTTTTGGGGGATGGATGCATTTTGCGCTCCGTGGAAGTTTTCATAGATTTTAAGGGTGGCCGCTCGAAAAGATCAACACAATTCTCACGCGACGGAAAAATCCCCCGCGAGCGAGCACAGGCAAGCATTTGGGTCAATGAATACAAGCCTCCCAAGCGATCCCCAAAAATCGCCAGCGATGGGACCCGAGTTCGATTTCACCTCCGCGGACGTAATCGCGGCGGAGGAATCTTTACGGATCGTTGCCCGGGGGCTTAAAGGGGAACTTGAGCTTTTGCTCGCGGAATTCGGTACCGCTTCGGGATACGCGCGCATGCGTGACTACTTGGCGGAATCGATGCCTCAGGTCTACCGCAGCTACGACGCCTTCGTCGCCGCGGTGCTGGCCACGGGAACGGAACGCGCGGCATGCTCCCAGGGCTGCTCGCATTGCTGCTCCCACTACGTAACTTCCGTGGAACCCTATGAGCTGCTTTTCCTGCACGACCGCGTCCGGGAATCGGCCGAGTACCCCAGCCGCGTCATCGGCCTGCACCGGCGCGCGGCGCTGTTCAGCTCGCTCCGGGACGCCCGGCGGGATGATCAGGCCGAGGATCGCGCGCTCTACCGCTACTACCTCCGCAACGTGCCCTGTCCCTTTCTGGAAGAAGGCGGGAAATGCGGCGTCTACGATTCCCGGCCCATGAGCTGCCGCATGTTCTTCAGCCTGTCCCATCCTTCGCTTTGCAAGGGCAAGGCGGTAATCGACCCGGGCAACCGGAATTTCCTCATCGAATTGCCGGAAGACATCGAAGCGGACCTGGCCAGGGCGGGATCGCTTTTCGCGCGTTTCGCCCTGCCGGAAAGCCTTTTCGAGGGCTTGCTTAAGATCAACGAAACATTCGGGCAATTCGACGATGCCGCAACATAAATCACAAAATAATTCACCCGTCTGCGGCTCGGGACTCCCGGGCGTGTTTTTGGCCTTCGCTCCGGGGATCCCCTCTGGCGGAGATGGGTTGAAGCGCGCTCCGCCATGCTCTATACTGATATTGCTCGAATCCTTACCCAGGCGGAATTTCCATGGAAACCATCCTCAACCCGGAAACGATCGCCGCTCTCCGCGAGATGGATGAACCGGGATCTTCCGAATTCCTGAGGGAAGTCATTTCCGCCTACCAAGGCGATACCCGCCTACGCATGGAGGCGGTGAAGGTATGCCATGCTTCCGGCGATTTTCCGGGGTTGGCCAAAGCGGCCCATTCGATAAAGGGGAGCAGCCTCAATATCGGCGCGGAGCGTATGGCCGCCTTGATGCAAGCGCTGGAACGCGACGCCAAAATGGGCCGTTCCCCAGGCACCGCCGCGCTCGCGGAAGCGGCGCTCGAATTCGAGCGCGTGGTCCGGGCCCTGGAAGCCTGCGTTTAGCGGGAGCCGTCCCCAGGCCGCGCCGATGTGAACCCTTGGTCGCCCCGGGCCATCATGCGATTTGACCGATCCATTTTTCCATCATCGCCTTCAGGGCTGCCGGCTTGTAGGGTTTGCTCAGAAAATCGTCCATCCCCGCTTCCTGGCATTTCCGCTTTTCCTCTTCGTTCACGTTCGCGGTGCAGGCGATGATCGGGATGCGCGCGCCGGCAAGGGATTCCTCCCGCCGGATGGCGCGCGCGGATTCATAGCCATCCATGGTAGGCATCATGCAATCCATCAGGATCAGATCGAATTCCTGGACAAGCCGCGACCGCAGGGCTTCCACTCCGTCGGAGGCAAGGGTGACCTTGCATCCCAGCTTCTCCAGCATGCGGACGCCCACTTTCTGGTTGACGGCATTGTCTTCCGCCAACAGCACCCTGGGAGGGACGTGGAGCCAATCCCGACGGGGGTTTTCCGGGTGCTTTTTCCGGGGATGGCGCTCCTCGGAGCCTATCCATTTCAGGCCTTTTTCCCGCACCAAATGCCGGGTGATCAGAGGCTCGGCATCGCCACCATTTTTTTGCAAGGCCAGGTAAACGGCGCCTGCCAGAATTTCCGGGACGATGGGCTTGACCAGGAATCCGTTGAACCCCGCTGCGCGGACGCGCTGTCCATCTCCTCGGTTAGCCGCATAACTGATCAGGAGCAGGGGAATATCCTCGAGGCCGTGACCCGATCGGATCATTCCGGCCCATTCCATGCCTTCCTCGATCGGCATCTTCCAATCGAGTATGCCTATGTTGGGCGCCAATCCCTTTTCCAGTAGATCGGGCAGAATTCCATTGGCCTCATCCGGGGAGCCGGCTTCCCAGACCAATATGCCCAAAGCCTCCAATTGCCTGCGGACGGAGAGACGGCTGGATTCCCGATCATCGACCAGGAGGGCGCGGATTCCCGCCAAGGAGGGTATCGGAAGCTTGTCAGGGAGATCGGGTACATCGATCCCGCGCTTGTCCGCCAATGCCATGGGGAGATTGACCGTAAAGCGGGCTCCCTTCCCGGAGTCGCTTTCCGCGCTGACGGTGCCTTGCATCAAGGAGACGAGCTCGAAAGTGATAGCCAGCCCCAGGCCCGTGCCGCCGAATTTCCGCGACGTGCTTGAATCGGCCTGCATGAAGGGCTGGAAAAGTTTTTCCAATTGCCCCGGAGTCATGCCGATGCCGGTATCCTCCACGCATAAGGATACCCAACCGGGCTTGCCCTCCATAGGTCCTACGGACAACTCCACATAGCCGGACTTGGTAAACTTGATGGCGTTGCCGATCAGGTTGTAGAGGATTTGCCGGACGCGCCCCGGATCGCCCAGGTGGATATCGGAATCGGAGAGCGCAAAACGGGTGCGCAATTCGATCCCGCCGCTTCTGGCTTTGGGCCCCAGGATGCCTGCTACGGAAAGGCTCAGCCGCTTGAGCGGAAAAGGAATGCATTCCATCTCCATGCGGCCGGCTTCGATCTTGGAGAAATCCAGGATGTCGTTGATCAGGGTCAGCAGATGTTCGCCGCTTTCAAGCAAAATAGTCAGCAGGGAAATCTGATCCTCGCTCAGTTGCGTATCCTTCAGGAGATGCGCCATGCCCATCACCCCGTTCATGGGAGTGCGGATCTCATGGCTCATGACGGCCAGGAATTCCGATTTCGTCCTGGCCGCGGATTCGGCCTGCTCCTTGGCATGCAGCAAATCCGCCTCGATGGCGTGCCATCGGGTCATATCCTGGGTGATGCCTTTCACCATGTGGATGCGGTTTTGCGAGTCCGGAATGGGATTGGCTTTGGTATAGATGTGGCGGATCCCGCCGTCCGGCATCAGGATGCGATGGGATACCTCGGAAGTCAGGCCTTGTTCCACGGCCCTATCCATGGCCGCTATCCAGGCGGCCCGATCGTCGGGATGGCACATCGTTTCCAGATCGGCCAGGCTCAGGGGTCCCTGGGAAACCAGCCGGCCGTGGATGCGCTGGAATTCCTCGGACCCGTCCAGCTCGCGCGTCAGCGGCGAATAGACGAAATGGCCCACGCTGGCCTGGCGTTGGGATTCCAGCAAGCGCGATTGGGATTCGGCCAGGGACAGGTTCCGGCTTTCCACATCCCGGCGAAGCAAGAGAAGATGCTCATAGGCCAGGATCTGTTTCTTGCGGATCCGGTACACAGCCAAGAAAAGCCCCAAGGAAAGGCAGGCCGACAAGGCCAACCCTATCATTTCCGCGTGGCTGACGGCGGACAACCTGGTTTTGAATACCGCGATATCCATGTCCACGCAAGCTGCGCCCAGATTGCCTCCCAGCGCATCGTGGATGACGGCGCAGCCGCTCTGGAAGGTGCCCCAGGGATCCGTGTAAGGTTCATGATCGAATCCGGATCCGCCCTTATGCAGAACGGCGAGCAGGTTTTTCGAAGCTTCCGGATAAGGCGCGAACAGCTTGGCGTGATCTTCGAGTCCGTCCCTGTCCGCGTCCCCGGGAGTGGTCCCGTCCACGGCGAAGAAAACGGAGTCGTTCCGGAGCACGCAACTATAGGCGAATTTAAGCAAGGGATTGTTGCGGTAGAAGGAATTGATGTTCTCGTAAATGTCCGCGTAGGCGGAGGAGGATTCATCCGCCGGCTTGGAAAGGGATTTGAATTTTCCCGGCGCGATTAGGCCGGAGAGGGAAAGCGCGGAAGTGGTGAGCCATTCCCCCAATTGGTTCTTCATGGCCTCCCGGGAGGTATGCCCCGTATACAGGATGGAAGCGGAAGACGTTATCAGGATCAGGAAACCGGCCACCAAACCGTCCCGGAAAGCGCGGCTGGAAGCGATATCCCCGGCCGGATCCGGTCCGATTCCGATCCGGCCGGTCAGCGCATGCTTGAAAAAATTAAGGATTCCGGCCGGCATGTTACTGCGGCCATTATCCACCAGACCGGGTCGGGGTAGCAACCCCCGGGCCCGACGCTTCCGCTCCCAGCCTTCGGATCCGCATGGAATATTCCGCTTCCCTTTCCACGGCGGGTAAGAACCCCATACCCCGGATTTTCCGCACGGTCAGGAAATCCTTTGGATATTGGCGCGGAAAACAGGGCGAAGGCGATGGGAATCGGCGAATAATTTCCTGGCCCGGCCCGTGAAGACGTGATAGAATCTGCCTTGAAACCAAATGTGAGCAAAGGATACGTATGGCATCTCCCGTGAAGGTCGAACATATCAACCCATTCGTCACGGCGACGGCGGAAACCTTTAAGAGCATGCTTCGCGCTACCGTCACTCCCGGTAAATTGATGTTGATCAGAGGCAACAAGCTCCAATCCGACATTTCCGGAATCATCGGGCTCAGCGGCGGCGCCCAAGGATCGATCATTTTAAGCTTTCCCCGCATCACGGCTTTGAAGGCCGTCAGCGAATTCATCGGCGAAAAGGTCCTTGCCATCGACGAGACAGTCAAGGATGCCATTGGAGAATTGGCCAACATCGTGGCCGGCGCGGCCAAAAAGGATTTGACGCAGTATAAAATCAGCATCTCCCTGCCAACCGTCATCATAGGGGACGGACACGAGGTGCAGGGAGGCAAGGACGTGATCCCCATGGCCGTGCCTTTTGAATCCCCCTTCGGTCCCTTTTACCTTATCGTCAGTTTCAAAAGCGAAGCCTAGCCGCATGCCACTCGCCATCCGCGTAGAACATGTGAATCCATTCGTCTCCTCCACCATGGAGACCTTCACCAAGATGGTTGGCATAGAGCCCAAGCCAGGGAAGCTGATGCTCAAGAAGGATTCCAAACTGAATTACGATATTTCCGGCATCATCGGCTTGTCGGGCATGGCCAAGGGCAGCGTGGCCATAAGCTTTCCCAAGGAAACCGCCATCGCCATATGCAACAAGTTCATGTCCGGAGACTATAAGGACCTCCATGCGGACATTCTGGATGCCGTCGGAGAATTGGTGAACATAATTGCCGGCAACGCCAAAAAGGATTTGACCGAATTCAGCATTGCCATCTCATTGCCCAGCGTGATCGTGGGAGCCAACCACCAAATCGCCGAACCCAAAGACTCTTTTTCTTTTGTGGTTCCTTTTTCCACGGCCTTGGGCGGATTCCACCTGGCCGTCAGCCTGAAACCCAGTTAACGACGCGCACGATTCCGAAAAAATCAAGATAAGGGACGCCACAAATGAAAATCCTGCTAGTTGACGACTCGACCACCATGCGCCGGATCCAGAAGAATACCCTTGAAAAACTGGGTCATACCGACGTGACCGAAGCCGGGGACGGGGCCGAAGCCATCGCCAAACTCGCCGCCGGAGGCTTTGAATTGGTGCTGATGGATTGGAACATGCCCAACATGACCGGGATCGAAGCCTTGAAGAAAATCAAGGCGGATCCCGCCTTGAAATCCATTCCCGTGATTATGGTAACGTCCGAATCCGAAAAGACGCGTATCATGGAAGCCATCTCCAGCGGCGCCGCCAACTACGTGGTGAAACCGTTCCAGCCGGACACCCTCGCGGAAAAAATAGCCTCCATCAAAAAATAGCCGCACTCTCAGTCCCGGTCCTTCCGGGCGGGACCGCCCATCTGGCCAGCAACTCCGCGCTCCACGCATAGAAATCACCGGCCACTATCCGGCGGCGGCATTCCGCCATCAGGTCCTGGAAGAAATGGATGCTGTGCAGGCTCGCCAGTTCCAGGGCCAGGATTTCCCCGGCCACGAAAAGGTGCCGCAAATAGGCGCGGGAAAAATTCTTGCACGTGTAGCAGCCGCAGCGGCGGTCCAGCGGCTCGTCCAACTCGCCCGCATGGCGCGCGGCCTTGTAATGCAAGGCCCCGTCCCAAGTGTACACGGTACCGTTACGGGCATTACGGGTGGGCAGAACGCAATCGAACATGTCAATGCCCAGCCCCACCAAGGTCACCAGGTTGGAAGGCGTTCCCACGCCCATGACATAGCGGGGCTTGGCCGGCGGCAGGATATCCGTGCAGAAGCCGGCGATATCGTACATCATTTCCGCGGGTTCGCCTACGCTCAGGCCCCCCATGGCGATGCCCGGCAAATCCAAAGCCGCGATATGGCCGATGGCGCGCGCGCGCGCTTCCTTGTGCATGCCGCCCTGGACGATCCCGAAAAAATTCTGGCCATAGCCGTGCAAGGGCGGATTCTTCTCCAACCATTCCAAAGCCCGCTCCGTCCAGCGCTGGGTAAGGCTCAACGATTTGTCCGCCTCTTCCAAGGTGGATGGGTACGGGGTGCACTCATCGAATGCCATGATGATATCGGCTCCGATCCGGCGCTGCGATTGCATGACGGATTCAGGCGTGAACAGATGTTTGGAACCATCGATATGCGATCGGAATTCCACGCCTTGCTCGGTGATTTTGCGGAGTGTTTCCAGGCTCCACACCTGGAAGCCGCCCGAGTCCGTGAGCATGGCGCCGTCCCAGGATACGAACTTGTGCAGGCCGCCGGCCTTTTCGATCAGATCGCAGCCGGGCCGCAGGTAAAGATGGTAGGTATTGCCCAGGATGATGCGCGCGCCGGCGTCCTTGAGGCCGCGCGGCGTAACGGCCTTGACCGATCCGGCCGTCCCCACCGGCATGAACACCGGCGTCGGAATATCTCCGTGGTCGGTGTGCAGGACGCCGGCGCGCGCCTTGGATCCGGAATGGGATGCCTGGATTTCAAAGAATGGGGGCATGCGCTCAGGTCTGGTAGAGGAATTCAAAGGCGTCGCCCAGCTTTTTCACGAACTTGAGTTCCACTCCCGGGACATTGACTTTGCCCTGCATGGGCTTGGGAAGGATCACGGTCTTGAAACCCAGACGCATGGCCTCCTTCACGCGCGCATCCGCCTGGGGAATGGTGCGCAGTTCCCCGTTTAGGCCCAGCTCTCCCAAGGCCAGGGTATTGGCCAGGCATTTACGCCCAAGGTGATTGGAGGCCACGGCCGCCGCAATCGCCAAATCCACCGCGGTCTCATCCACCCGGAAGCCGCCTGCCAGGCTCACGAAAACGTCCTGCGGGCCGATGTTGATCCCGCCGAATTTTTCCAGCAAGGCCAGGATGATGGTCAGGCGCTTGGAGTCCAGGCCCATGCTCACGCGCTGAGGCATGGAATAATTGCTGCGCGATACCAGCGCTTGCACCTCCACCAGTATGGGGCGCGTCCCCTCCAAAGTGCAGGAAACCACCGACCCGGGATCGCGCTCGCCGCGGTTGTGGACGAATACCTGGGAAGGATTGTCCACCTGGATCAGGCCGGCCGAGGCCATTTCGAATACCCCGATCTCGTTGGTCGCGCCAAAGCGGTTCTTGACCGCGCGCAGGATGCGGTAGGCATTGTGCCGTTCGCCCTCGAAATAGATGACCGTGTCCACCATATGCTCTAGCATGCGCGGACCGGCCAGCACGCCGTCCTTGGTCACGTGGCCCACGATGAATACCGCCGTCCCGGTCGTCTTGGCATGCACCATCAGGGCCAAGGTGCATTCCTTCAATTGCGTCATGGATCCGGGCGACCCGGGCAGATCCGGCTTATAGATGGTCTGGATGGAATCGATTACCAGCACGCCCGGGCGCGTCTGCTGGCATTGCTTGAAGATGACGTCCAGGTTGGTTTCCGAAAGCACGAACATGTCCGGGGAAGGCGTTTCCAGCCGCTCCGCGCGCATCTTGAGCTGGGTGAGGGATTCCTCGCCCGTCACGTAAAGCACGGGCACGTCGGCCACGGAAAGGATGGTCGCCACTTGCAGGAGCAAGGTGGATTTGCCGATGCCGGGATCGCCGCCGATCAGGATTAAAGAGCCGGGTACGATGCCGCCCCCAAGCACCCGATCGAATTCCGTCATGCCCGTATGCGTACGCGGTTCCCTGCGCGTCTCCACCTGCTTCAGCCGCAACGCCTCGCCCACGTCGCCCAGGCCGCGCTTCTGGCTGTCTTCTTCCAGGGAGGTGGCGGCCACTTCCACCAGGCTGTCCCAGGATCCGCAGGACAGGCATTTGCCGCTCCACTTGGCGGTGGTGTCACCGCATTCGCGGCAAGCGTAAAGGTTTCCGGATTTGGCTTTGGATTTGGAGACGGCCATAACGCTAATCTAGCAATCTTGGCGGGGATGGGGGCCCGTTTGGGCAGTCGTTTATTCGCGTCCGCTCCCGGCTTTCGCCGGCCCCGGCGCTAATCCGCTTCGGCGCCTAACTTACGCTGGCCCAGGATGAACTGCTGCACGTAAGGATTGGAGGTGGCCCGGGTCTCCTCCGGCGTGCCCACGAAAATGATGCGGCCATCCAACAGCATGGCGATGCGATCGGCGATCTTGTAGGCGGAAACCATATCATGCGTGACCACGATATTGGTGGCCCCCAGCTTGGCTTGCATATCGATGATCAAGTCGTTGATCACGTCGGAGGTAATGGGATCCAAGCCGGTGGTCGGCTCATCATATAAAAGGATTTGCGGCTTCAAGGCGATGGCGCGCGCCAGCCCCAACCGTTTCTTCATGCCGCCGGAAAGCTCGCTGGGCATCTTGAAGCGGAAGTCCGGGTTCAGGTTGATCATATGCAGGGTTTCCGCCACGATCCTGTCCAGATCCGCCTCGCTATGCTGCTTCTCATGCTCGCGCACGGCGAACTTGATGTTCTCGCCCACGTTCATGGAATCGAACAGCGCCGCTCCCTGGAAGAGCATGCCCATGCGCTTGCGGATGGTGGTCACGTCGATGTAATTGTTGCTGCTGATGACCTTGCCGTCCACCACCACCTCGCCGCCGTCCGGTTGCAGCAAGCCGATGCAATGCTTCAGGATCACGGATTTGCCGCCGCCGGAAGTGCCGATGATGACCATGGTCTCGCCGCGCCGGATCTCAAGGTTCACGTCCCGCAAAACCTTCTGCGGGCCGAAAGATTTCTGCAGGTGCTTGAGCTCGATGAGATGTTCGCCGTTCATGTCTTTTCCATAGAGTGGCTCGT
>JANYDA010000038.1 GCA_025360005.1 Fibrobacteria bacterium | reverse complement strand
CCGTCCGCATCGTTGTCCGGATCGGGGCATCCGTCTTCGTCCTGGAACCCATCGCGGTCCTCCGGCACCAGGGGGCATTTATCCCGGCTGTCGGGAATGCCGTCATGATCGGTGTCACGGCCGATGGGAAATCCCTGCCAGGCCACTTGCAGAAAACCCGATAAGGTGGGTTGCCCCCGGTATTTCATGGCCATCTCTCCGCCGTCCCCGTCGCGATAGACCAGATTGCGATAAGGATTCCAGTCCAGGGGCGCGATCACGCCGCCCAGGCGCAGGCTGAGCCCGTAGGGGGCCATGCATCCCAAACCCGCCCCCAATGTGGTCGCGCGGCCGGCGGGATTGGCGAGGCCGTCCGGGTCGGTCACTTGCAGTTGGTGACGCAGCTCGCCCTCCATCCGGAGCCAGGGCGACAGGTAGGCTTCCGCAGCCAGGGAAGCAGCCAGGTTACCCCTGGGATTGCCCTTGGACGCCAAGGCCCGATCAGCGGAAAGGTTCGCATGCACGGCCACCTGCGGGCCACCCAGGGCTTCCTGGCCAAGATGGAAGGATACGCCCGCCCCCAAACCGGCGTCGGCATTTTTGAATCCGGAAGCGTTCGCCACCGGATCGGGGTAACGGTCCCGGGCGGGATGGTAACCCAGGCGTTTCGGCAGCACGGCGCCGTTGTCCGATGAAGTGGGGACGGATGCCAGGGCGAAAACGGAGAAGGACGTATACGGGATTTCCCAGGGCAGCTCCGCTAGCAGGATGGCGGAAACATCCCCCAGGCTCCACAGGCCCGCTTTATCCCGCGCACCGGGCAGCCTCTCATAATACCAGGGAACCTGCAACGCCAGATCAAACCCCAGCCCCAGTCCGCCGGCCAGGAATCCCCGCAAGGAAGAAACGGCCCCGTCGAGGGTCTTATCGCCGCCCGGCTCCCCCGCGGGGACAACGGTCACCTTGGCATCTTCGATCATGGAAAGACCGCTCAGGGTAAGATCGGAAACTCCCAACAACCAGGCGCCCGTCCTCATGGCCCGGGAGGAATGTGTTTCAAATACGCCGGGAAGGCCGGTTTCATCGGGCGGGCCCGCAGCCGAAGCGGATTCGCCTTCCGCCGAAGCGGATAGGCATATTGCCAGGAGCATGGATAACGCCGCCATTACCAGGATTATAGGCCTCCCGGCGTACGTGCGGCAAGCCATGGATCTACATTTGCTTGCGTCGATCCGGCGCGGGGCGCCGAAGGGGCCGCATGCAAACGTCCGAACTCAAATTGGCAAGCGTCGACTCCACCATGGAGGCGGCGAAAGGCCTGGCCGCTTCCCAGGACTTCCTACTGGTCTCGGCGGAGGCCCAGACCCGGGGCAAAGGCACCCGGGGCCGCCCCTGGCAAAGCCGCCCAGGTAACATCTATGTGACCTTGGGCGTCAACCGCCGCCACCTGCCGCCCGCGCGCCTGGCGCTGTTGCCGTTGGAAATGGGATTGCATTTGTGGGAAGCCGCCGCCGCTCTGCTCCCGACCGACTCCAGAAAATGCCTGACTCTGAAATGGCCCAATGATCTCCTCATCAAGGGCGGAAAAGCCGCCGGTATCCTGATGGAATCTTACGGGGAATTCCTCTTGATCGGAATCGGCATCAACGTAGCGGCGGCCCCGGAGGTTACGGACGGCGGCACGCCCAGCGCCTGCCTGGGCCAGGCGGGAATGCCGTTGGATGGGAAGGATGCCCTGATCGATGATTTGTACCGGCGCGTGCAGGCCGCGCCCAAGGATGCTGAAGCCTATGCCGCCGAAAGTATCCTGTTGCGATGGCAAGGCAAGGTGGATTGGGATCGCGCCCACATCATCCGCGATCGGCCGGGAAAGCCTTTGGTGCTTCCCCTAGCCGTCAACGGTCAGGGGCATCTGCAGGTGCGGCATGCGGACGGCAGCCGCGAGTGGCTGGTCGCGGAATACCTCGCCTAGATCCGCCTGGTTCAGGAATCGAGAACGGTTACCGCGGTGATTGAGATGCCCGGATCCAGCGAGGCGGATACGGAGCAATATTTTTCCAGGCTCAGGGAAACGGCTTTTTCGGCCTTGGCCCGGTCTATCCCCTGCCCGTGGATCCGGAAGGTCACGGTGATCTTTGTGAAGGGCGCCGGGATGGCATCTTTCCGGTCGCCGTCCACGTCGATATCGATGGACGTGAAAGGCACGCGGGACTTCTTGAGGATGTTGACCGCATCGATACCGGAACAGGTGGCCAGGGCCGCCAAGACCAACTCCATGGGGCGGAAACCGCTTTCATCGCCGCCGATGGATTTGGAGGCGCCGATATCGAAGGCATATCCGTTGCCGGCTTTGGCCCGGAACTTGAAATCCGGGGTGCCGGAAACTTCGATATGCATTATTGGAACGCCACCACGAAGTCGGTCGTGCTCTTGAATTTCTCCAGCGCCTGGATGGCCGCGGGCATCTGGTTGGCTTCCGTCATGTTGGACAGGTAGCGGCGGAATTTGGTGGCCGCCTTGAAGAACTCCGGCGGGAGGATAAGCTCCTCGCGCCGCGTTCCCGACATGGCGATATCGATGGCGGGATAGATGCGCTTTTCCGCCAGGCGGCGGTTGAGCACCAACTCCATATTACCCGTGCCTTTGAATTCCTGGAAGATCACTTCGTCCATCTGCGAGCCGGTCTGCACCAAAGTGGTGGCGATGATAGTAAGGCTGCCGCCTTCTTCCAGCTTGCGCGCCGCGCCGAAGAATTTCTTGGGCTCTTGCAAGGCTTTGGCGTCCACGCCGCCGGACAAGGTGCGTCCGGAGGATTTCAACTGGTTGTTGTAGGCGCGGCTCATGCGGGTGATGGAATCCAACAGGATCACCACGTCCTTGCCGGACTCCACCTTGCGCTGGGCGATATCGATGACCATCTGGGTCAGGGCGATATGCTCTTCGATGGGCTTATCCAGGCAGGAGGCGTATACCTTGCCCTTGATCTTGCGGGTCAGATGCGTCACTTCTTCCGGCCGTTCGTCGATGAGCAGCAGCATCACGTCCGCTTCCGGATGGTTGTAGGCGATGCCGTTGGCGATCTTCTCCATGAGCATGGTCTTGCCCGTGCGCGGCGGGGCCACGATGAGGCCGCGCTGGCCTTTGCCGATGGGCGTCAAAAGCTCCAGCAGGATCATGGATTTGTCCGTGTCCACCGGCGAAGAGAGGCGGTAGAACTCGAAGGGGTTCACGCTCGTCAAGGTGTGGAACATGGGCGAGGGACGGTAGATGTCCAGGGGCTGATCCTGCACTTCCAGCAGGTTGGTCACCACCTTCTGGCGGCGGTTCTTCTTGCCGCGCACGATGCCGTGGATCTTGTGCCCGGACCTGAGTCCGAAGCGGGATACGATTTCCCGCGGGACCAGGATGTCCGCATCCTGGGGGGTAAAGCTGACCTTCTCCGAACGCATGAAGGCATGGCCGCCGTCGGTCAACTGGATGAATCCGGTATATTCCTCGGTTTCCGAGCGCGGGTCGAAGTCGATGGTGAAATCATGGCCGGAGTCTTCGCGATCGCGGCCGCCCTTGCGCTTGCCGCGGTTGTCCCTATTATCCCTGTTGTCGCGATTGTCCCGGCCGTTGTTCTGGTTTCCGTTGCCGTTCTGGCCGCCCCGGTTCTGGAGCTTGCTGACCTTGGCGCGCTTGCGGCGGCGCCTAAGGCTGTCGTTCGACTCATGCGAGATCTGGGTCAGGTTCTTGAGTTGGCGGTTGGGGTCGAATGCCTTGTCCGGCTGACCCTCGACATTGCCGTCGATGTTGCCTTCGGGCTCGGAGCCATCATGCTCGTCCAGGTCATCATCGTCGTCGTCATCGATGTCCGGTTCCTCTTGGCGCTCTTCCAGGCGCTCATCCATCTCCGGTTCCAGGATTTCATCGTCGCGATTCTCGTTGGTAATCATTTCAGTGGGATTCCTATCTTGCATTCAAGATCCCTCGTTTGGTTTGCATTTTCTTTATCCATATGGATTCGGTTGGGCGCGATCGGTTCAGGAATCACACTTAGGCGGATTATCCGCCCGGTATCCGGTTCCCCGCGAGGCCGAAGGGATTTTTACCCAAGGGCCCGTAATTTTGTTTCCAGAAAACCCGTATTGGATTTCCACTTTCCCCACCTGCAGACATGGTCTGGAAAGGTCCAGGTTGTCGAAGGGGGAATTGCTTTTTATCGGTAAGCTTCAATGGCAAGTATAGCCATTTGTCCGGATACGAAGCAACGAAAAGCGTTTTTGACTGGGCCGATTTAGATGGTCGTTTCTGTTGCTGGTCAATGCCTGAACTTTGACGCTTTTCCGGACTATACGGCGGAATTGAAGCTTAGTGGACATGCTTAATATAAATAATCCCAGGGAAAGATCAATCCATTCCTCTCGGGATTAGCGAGTTTTTTACCTGGGATTGTAGTTATTCATGGCCACCAGCATCAGCACCAGGCAGCTCATGATCACGCTTCCGGTAATGATTTGCTCACGATGATCGAATGCGTGCTTGGCCACTATCACGGTATCGCTTCTGGATTTGGGCGGGACTACGGCCAGAGAGTCTTTGGCCTTGGAATCTTGGGGAAGTTGGGAACTGACAGGGAGAGCGGGGGTGGTAGTTGCCGGGATCTTTATCGAAGCCGCTTGCGCGGTGTCGCCTGCGATAGGTTTTACCGGAGCGATCTTGGCCAGTAACAAGGCCGGTACTACCAGGAGGAAAAGGCCACGCAAAAGCCTACCCTTCCAGATGCTTTTTCAGGATCTGGTTGACCTGATCGGGACCGGCTTTGCCACCGCTGGCCTTCATGACCTGGCCTACGAAGAAGCCGAGCAGCTTCACTTTACCGGCTTTATACGCGACCACGGAGTCCTGGTTCTTTTCCAAAACGTCCCTGATGTAAGCCTCGATGGCGCCGCTATCGTTGATGACAACCAGGTTCTTGTCCTTGACGATTTGCCCCGGTGCCTTGCCGTCCGCGAGCATGTCCTCGAACACCGCCTTGGCTATTTTGCCCGAGATGGTTCCGTCCCCGATCAAGTTGACGAGATCTCCCAATTGCTCGGGCGTAAACTTCAGGTCCCAAACGGAAATCGTCCGCTCCTTGACCACGCGCAATACTTCGCCCATCACCCAGTTGGACGCGGCTTTCTTGTCCTTGGTGACGGCGCAAACGCGCTCGTAGAATTGCGAGACCGGTTTGTCCGAGGTGAGGACGGCGGCATCGTACGGGGGAATCCCGTATTCTTCAACGTAGCGCTTGCGGCGGGCTTCCGGCAATTCCGGCAGGGCGGCCTTGACTTCCTCGATGTGCTTCCAGTCCACGTTGATGCGGACCAGATCCGGCTCCGGGAAATAACGATAGTCGTGGGCCTCCTCCTTAGTGCGTGTGGCGACGGTGACGCCGCGGGCCACGTCCCAGCGCTTGGTCTGCTTGGGGATGGTCTCGCCCCTATCCAGCAGCATGGCCTGCAATTCGATTTCCGATTCCAGCGCCTTCTCGATGTTGTGGAAGGAGTTCATGTTCTTCAATTCCACGCGGTTGCCGAACGGGGCGAACTCATCCTTGCGCAAGGACACGTTGGCATCGCAACGCAGGTTTCCGCGCTCCATGTTGGCGTCGCAGATCTCCAGGTATTCCAGGATCTGCTTCAGCTTTTCCAGGTATAGATAGGCTTCCCGCGGGGTGCGCAAATCCGGATCGGAAACGATTTCGATCAGCGGCGTGCCGCAGCGGTTGGCGTCGAACAGGGAATCGGAAACCGTAAGGTCATGGATCAGCTTGCCGGCGTCTTCTTCCATGTGGATGCGGGTGAGACCGATGCGTTTGCGCGTGCCATCGTCCAGATCGATGTCCAGATGTCCTTTGGTGCAGATAGGCCGATCATACAAGGCATTTTCGCCCTGCTGGGTGATTTGATAGCCTTTGGGAAGATCCGGGTAGAAGTAATTCTTGCGCGTCCACATGGCCTTGGTGTCGATACGGGAATCGCAGGCGAGCCCCATCATGATGGCATACTCGACCGCTTTGGCGTTGGGCATGGGGAGGGTGCCCGGCATCCCTAAGCAAACCGGACAGACCAAGGTGTTGGGCTCGGCGCCGAACTCGACCTTGCAACCACAGAACATTTTGGTGTTGGTGGAAAGCTGCGCGTGCACTTCCAATCCGATAACAACGCTATAAGCCATGCGGGATAAGGTAAAAAATGGTGGGATGGCTGTCAGGAAAGGCGGAGGGGAGAATCAAATGTCAAAATGCAAAAGGCAAAATTTAAGAGAGGGAAGCGTTCAAGCCGGGACGGCTCAGACCTGTTGACGGCCGGGGCTTTTCTTCCGATTTTGCCTTCTGCACTTTCCCTTTCCCCCAACTCTCAGAGACTGCGCAGCCTTATGCCCCTTCCCGCCGGATTGCCTTCCTATGAATTCCTTCGCAGCCTCCAGCCCTCCACGGATATGCCGGGTTACTTCCACTTGCGCATCCGCAAGCAGGCGGATGGGCGCTTGCCCCTGTTGGCTCCGGACGGGACGCCCGCTTTCACCCCCATTTCCATGGAAGCCTTTTTCGGCAAGCCGGGTCCGATCGAAATCGAGATCGGCTGCGGCAAGGGCGGATTCCTGGTGGAGTATTGCGAAAAGCATCCGGAGCAGCCTTTCGTGGGATTGGAATGGGAACCGGAAATCGCCTACCTAACCGCGGGGCGAGTGGCGAAACGCCCGCATCTCCCCCACGCCCGGGTATTGCTCGGGGATGCCTTCTATTTCTTCCGCGATTTCCTCCCGGACGCCAGCGTCAAGGCTTTCCACATGTATTTCCCCGATCCCTGGCCCAAGAAAAAGCATCATAAGAACCGCTTGATGGCCCAGCCCTTCATGGAACAGGTGCTGCGCGTGGCCCTGCCCGACGCACCCTTCTATTGGGGCACCGACCATGAAGAATACAATGCGGAAGCGCAGGCTCTTTTCACCTCCCTGCCCTGGCTGGAAATGGTGGAACCCAATGCGGAGCCCACCGAAGGCATTATGACGAACTTTGAAAAGAAATACCGGAAGCAGGGAAAGCCGATTTATAGGTGTGAAATGAGGATTAAGAAGGCGGTCTGAAGGATTGGGCGCACGGACGGTCCGATCCCGTGTCCTCGGCCCTTCTCTCAATGCCCCTTACTCTTGCCCAATCGTCTAACCGCCTTCGGCAATCCATGCCTGTGCCAATGCCGCCAGACCTCGAAATGTTCATACGCGCGTTCGCGTTCGCGGAAATCCGGTCCATGCATCACGCGCCGACCCGATTCGCGCCGGGGCGGGATGGCTATGTGCAGGCACTCATGGTAGACCACCCCGCCGAGGATTTCCGGGGTAACATCCGGGTTATCATAACCCCGGCTGATGGAGATCAGGTGGTAGGCATTGCCTTCCCCGTCCTGCGCTATGGAATGGGTGGAGAGGCCGCCCAATCTGGCCGACCAGGTCAGTTTGGCTTGCAATCCGCCCTGAAAGTACCGCGCGTTGATAACCTGGAAGGTCTTCCGCAAATCATGGTGGACGCCGACCGGCTGCAGCCTGCCTACGCGGCGGCGGTTGCGGGCCAAACGCTTTCCCGATGCGGCTGAAGCGCCGTCCCCGTCCCCGGACGGGGCGCGCAGATGTTCGCGTATGCGTGCTTCCAGTTCGGCGCGGCGCATGCGCAGCTCCGGCTGCCGCTTTATGTTGCGGCGGGTGACCAGCACGGCCCATTCCAACAGCGACTCCTTGAGCGAATGCGGGGCCTGTTCCAGGATGGCGGGGATTTCCAGCCGCAACGATTCGTTCCGGCGCGCCCACGCTACCCGCCAACTGTCCCAAAGCCTCGGCTTAAGGATCACCTGGATATGGGAATAGGACCCGTTGCAAAGGGAAGCGAAGGATTCGGATTGCGCCGATGCAGGGGTCGGGTTGGCACTGCGATGGGCGACTGCCGGTTTGGATACGGGCGTGGTCGTTTCCGGCGGAGCCGGATCGAAAAGGGATAGCTGCCGGAAGAAGGAAGCGAGTCCCGCCAATGCGGAACGTCCCCCCTTACGGCTGCCCGCCGGTTTCGTCATCGATGCCGCGAAGTGTCCGGAGGGATGGAGACGGGAGCGGGCGGAGCCGATCCGGAACGGGCAGGCATGGCGGGTCTGGCGGCAGAATCGGCGCGGCCGGGATTGCCTTTGGAAACCGGTTCGCCCGCCGCAGCGGCCGGATTGGACGCGGCCGGGATTCCGGGCTTCTTGGCCGGGGAGGGATCCCTTACCGGCGCGGTCCCGGAAACGGGTTTTGCATCCCCGTGGTCGGCATCCTTCTTGGCGGGAACGCTCTTGCCGGATTTGAAAAAATCCGAATTCTTGAGGAAGCCGGCGCGCCGATCCAGGGCCTCGAATTCCTCTTCCAGGTTGACCGATTGGGTTTCCGGATTGAGGATATGCGGCGTTACATAGATCACAAGCTCATTGGTGAAGGTCAAAGTGCTCCGCCATGAGAAGAGATACCCCAGCAAGGGGATGCTTCCCAGAATCGGGACGAATTCCCGCCTGTTGTCCTCTTGGGAACTGATCAGACCGCCCAAAGCGATGGTCTCGCCGTCCCTGAGCATAACATTGGTGACAATGGAACGGTTGGTGATGGGCGGAGGCGACGCTCCCTGGCTTTGACCCGCGGTTTTGATGCTGGGGCTGATGGTGACGTTCACTTCCCCATGCTTGGTCACCCAGGGAGTCAGCTCGATGGTGATACCGTCTTCGATACTCCGGAAATCGTTATTCTGGAATCCATCCTTGGTAACGGAACTGACGCCGTAATAGAGGGTACGGTTGACCTTGAGCTCCGCTTTGTTACCGTTGAGGGTGGTGATTTTAGGCATGGAAAGGATCTTGGCCCGATTCTTGGCTTCCAAGGCTCTCAAGCTCAAATCAAAATTCGGGGCTTTGACCCCGATGGAAGCCTGAAAGGAACCATTCTTGATCGTTTCCGTGACTCCGCTCATGTTCCCCTGGACTAATGCGTTCACTCCGCTGTAGGTCGTTTTTCCGGGACCAATCCCGAGTTCGGATTTCTTATCGCGATTATACTCGACCACGATGACTTCCATAAGCACCTGTGGCGTGGGAATATCGACTTTCTCCAAAAATGCCTTCACCAATTCGATATCGTCCACGGTACCGGAGATGAGGACGGCGTTCTGCTCCTTGATGATCTTGATATTGTCGAGCGGGATCGATTTCGGCATTACCTTATCGATGTTCTCGGCCTTGATGTACTTGAGATAGACCAGTTCGGCGCCGGAAAGGGCCTGGCCGGAAGGCGTGTTGGGATTACGATCGCCTACCAGCAGCGTCCCATCCTTGGTGATGAAGGCGTAACGGGTGCCCTGCAGCAATGAGGAAAGCGCCTCGTCCACGCTCACGCCTTTCAACTGCGCGTTCACGTTGCCGGAGACATCCCCGATGATGGTGTAGTTCCGGCCCGCCTGTTCGGCGATTTCCCGGATGGCATCGCCCAGGGAGGCGTTGTTCAGCGAGAGGGTCACCTTGCCGTCGTGCACGTCCACATCGGTGTTACCCGTGCCGCCCCCTTGGAAACCCATGTTGCGGCGGTTGCGCCCGAACCCCTGCGAACCCTGGCTTCCGGAATCCCCATTCTCCACCAGATAGACGCCGTTCTTGAGGCGGACATCGTAGTCGTTGGCGGCCATCAACGCTTTGAATCCGTCGATGGGCTCCAGGTCCTTCAGATGGCCGGTCACGGTGCCTTTCAAGCCTTGGCCGGGCACGATATTGATGCGGGTCTTCTCGACGAACTCGCGCAGGAAGTCTTTCACCGGCCGGTTCTGAACGTCCAGGTTCAAGCGCTTGTTATGCACATCGATGATGCTGAAGGCGTTCTCGCGCGTCTTGCGGACGCGGTAAACGTTGCCGTCGGCCAGCAGTTCCAAGCCATGGGACTTGCACAGCTTGTCGAGGCCTTCCAGCACCGGGATGTTCTCCAGATGGATGGTCACCTTCACGTCGCCCAGATCCTTGTCCGGGATGATGCTCAGCTTGAATGCGGTGGCGATGGCCCGCAATACGTCCAGGATGGGTTCGTCCACGTAATCCACATTGAGCATGCTCGGATCCGATTTGGAGGCGGCGCTTTTGGCCGCGCCCTTCGGCTCCGGAACCTTCCTGAGTCCGCGGCCGGACTTGCCGCGGGCGGCGTTCTCCCGATGCTTGTCCAGCAGCTCGCGCTCCTGTTCGCCCAAGTTGGATTGTCCCGGCATCCTTCGTGGCGGCATGGCCGGGCCCGGATGCTCTTCCGGGCGGTAATAACCGTTGTCGGCGGGCGGAGGGGGTTGATCCATCGCGGGAGGCGGAGGCGCGACCTGGTTTTGATCTTCGGCGGGCGGAGGAGTGCCGGTGTCACCCGGTTGATCCTGGGCCCGCAGCGCCATGGGCAAGCAGAAGGCGGCGAGAAGAATGAGGTTTTTCATCATGTCTGGGCTTCCATTACCGCCACGCGGATGAGTTCGCCGGCGCTGGTGATATTTTGCTTCAATTTATCCATTCCGTCCATGACCAGCTGTTTGTAGTTCGAGGTTTTCTTGATCTGCGCCTCGCTCTTCCCGCCCAGGATGGCCTCGCGGATATGCGTATCGAACTGAAGCAGTTCGAAGATGCCGGTGCGGCCGCGGTAACCCGTTCCGTTGCAGGCCGGACAGCCGACCGCGGTGGGGCAAAGCGCGGGCAGCATGGGCAGGAACATTTTCTCTTCCGCCGTGGGGGGCTTCATCGCGAAACACGCGGGACAAAGCTTGCGCACCAGGCGTTGGGACATCACTCCCAATACGGCGGAACTGATCAGGAACGGTTTTATCTTCAGATCCAAAAGGCGCGTGACCACCGAGGCCGCATCGTTGGTATGCAATGTGGAAAAAACCAAGTGGCCGGTCTGGGCGGCCTGCACGGCGATGGCGGCGGTCTCTTCATCGCGGATTTCCCCGACCATGATGACATCCGGATCCTGGCGTAACAGGGATCGCAAGGCCCCCGCAAAGGTAAGACCGGCCTTGTCGTTGATCTGCACCTGGTTGGCGCCTTCCAACCGGTACTCTATCGGGTCCTCGATGGTGGAAACGTTGATATCCTTCTCCAGGATTTCCCGCAGGGAGGCGTACAAGGTCGACGATTTCCCCGAGCCGGTGGGTCCGGTGACGAAAAGCATGCCTTGGGGACGATGGATCAATTGCTTGATGATGGCGTACACGTCCGAAGACATCCCCAGGGATTCCATATTGCCCACGGTTTCCATGTGCTTCAGGATGCGGATCACCACCTTTTCACCCACGCGGGTGGGCAAGGTGCTGACGCGCATGTCGATGGCTTCGCCTTCATGCATCCATTTGATGCGGCCATCCTGGGGCAGGCGTTTTTCCGCGATGTCCAGCTCCGCCAGGATCTTGATGCGCGAGGTGAGCGACGCCTGCACCCATTTGGGCAGCTCCATGCTGTCCTTGAGCATGCCGTCCTTGCGGTAGCGCACCTTGACCAGGTTCTCCCCCGGTTCGATGTGGATATCGGTGGCGATCTCGAGGATGGCCTGGTTGACCAGATTGTTCACCAGTTTGATGACGGGTTCGCTCTGGCTCTTCTTCTTGATTTCCTCCAGCGAAGAGCCTTCCTGGATGGAAACCTCCGAGCGGATGAGATCGGAAAGGATGCCGCCTTCTTCCAGGGCCCCGGCCTTGCCGCTGATGCGTTTGATCTGGTATTCCAAAGTGGGCCCGTCCGCCTTGCGGAATTCCACCTCCTTGCCGGAGCGCAATTGCAGCGCCTCCCGCAGCAGTTCGTCATTCACGTTCTGGGCGGCGAATACCAGCGCATTCCCCGATGACGAGATGGGATAGGTGCGGCAGCGTATGCAGATATCGCGGCCCACTTCATCGAGCAAGGCCGGATTCAGATCCATTTCATCCAATGCGGAGAATCCCTTCCGCCCTGGTCCGCTCCGGATTGGGAACGGCCGCCAAAGCCGGATTTTGCAAGCCACCGGAAAATAGCAAATATCAGGGTTCCGGCACGCCCGCGGATTCCATTACATCCCGGGCATCCTCGCCCACCGTCGCGGGAACGCGGTTCCTGGGATGCACCGTACAGGTTTGCGTAATGGGGATGCCGCGATTGATCGTCGTCATGGTGATTATTATCCTGGCGATGAAACGGCTTTCTTCCGCATCCAACTCCCCGTTGCGATCCCGGTCCAACTCCTCGAAGTCGATGCTGCCGTCCCTGTTCCCGTCCAAGCTGTCCAGATCCCAAACCGCAGTTGCGGCAAAACCCTTCCAAGCGGGACGCGTGGGGCCTTCCGGTTCCACCCGCAAGGAAGCCAGCCGGAAATTCATGGCCCTGCCGTTGGCGGTCAGCAGCGAATCCCCCCATTGGTAGTCCACGCGGAGGTTACGGGCGTTGAGCACTTCCACGCGGCCACCGGGAACCAAGCGCAGGATCCCTCGGCCGGTCATGAGGTTTCCGGACAGGGAGTTGAAAAGGGCCTGGGCCTGGAAGACCGCGTCGCGCCGGTTCTGTCCCAGCCTGGCCGCGAATCCCGCGTCTCTGAACAGGGCCAGCGCCATGCCGATGACCACCGCGGAAAGGGAGACTGCGATCAACATCTCGATCAAGGTAACTCCGCGGCTACCTCGCGTTGCCGGAGGCGCGGGATTTGGGCGCAAACGCGTCAATACCATTTGTATTCCGGCAGCTTGAGCGTCAAGGCGACCAGTCCACGGGGTTCCCCCTCCGTTTCGCTTTCATCACCCGATGCCGCACCCGCCCGGTCTTCAGGATCGCGGAGGCTGGAGGCCTCGGGGACGGATCCGTTTCCGGATTTCGGCAGCCGCCACACTTTCACCCGCACCTCCAGCGGCTTCTTCGCTTCTTTGGGCGAGAGCTTCTCGTCCAGGACAATCTCGGAGAGCGTATTCACTATCCGCGCGCTGTCCATCACCCGGCGCACCACCAGCAGGGATTCCCCGCTTCCGGAAGCCAGGTAGAGGGTATCGTGGATATCCTGTTTGGGGAGGCTACGCAAGCTTTCCAGATCGGAGCGGGCCAGCATGGCGGCGGCATGGTGCAAACTGTTGAGCTTGTCCATCTGGGCGGAGGAGCGCAGGCCGTACCACAATACGGCCGAACCCGCGGAAAGCACCGTCAACGCCACGGCGATCTCGAGGATGGTAAAACCGCTTGCGCCGCCGCGCATGCCGGCCGCGGCTTTGCGCCCCCACAAGGATGCGATTCGGAAACGAAGGCTCATGATCGTTTCCAATCCATCAGCTTGAAAACGTATTGGCGTCGATCCTGCGGGCCCAGTTGCAGCGGTTGCACGAAATTGGCGGGTAGCCGGCTGCGATCGATCTTGCCCCCGCCCAGGCAATTGCGGACATTGCTGCCTTCGCAGAGCAGCTTGCCGGTCAAGACGGGCCCATGCACCTGGCCGGACAACCATACCGAGGAAGCCATCACCACGCCTTCCACAAGATTCTGCGGCGTGCCTACCACTACCCTGCCGTTGGGGCCGCCTGCGATGAGGAAGCCCCGCGCCACGGCACCGTTCACCACCCGCACGGCGTTGAGGGTGTCCCCGGACTTGCCGGCATTCTTGTTCCCCACCGATATCAGGACCGAACCCAAGGTGGTCTGAGCCTTGTCCCGCAGCACTATATCCTTGCCGGAGAGGATTTCCAGCCCCAGCCGGCAATGATCATGGATATACACGCTCCCGCGCGCGAAGACGCTGTTCCCCTCCCCGGATACGCTGTCCTCGAAGGTGATGTCCTTTCCGGAAAGCAGTTGCACGTTTTCCATGCGGATCAATCCCTTGACGCGGATTTCCCCCTCGCAGAAAATCCGTCCGGGACCCTTGAGCACCCAGGTTTCCTCGCCGGTATTGATCAGTTCCACCCGGCCCAGCGGGAAGGAGATGCCGCCGGGTTTCTTGAAGTCGGGCGGATCGGAAGGCGAATAATTTCCGTTGCCGCTTTCACCGCCGGTCTCCCCCAGCTTCTTCTGCAAGGAGGATTCCAAGGCATAGTATTTCTTATCGGTGAATTCCGCGGTATAGGCGGAGATGGAGAATCCCTGCGGCCAGGGCGAAGCGGGGACGCCTGCGGCCGGGATTTTCATGCGGATCGTTCCGAAAATGCTTTCCGGGGGAAAAGGCTCCAGAGGCATGGAGTTGTCCAGCGTCAGCGCCGGGCCGAAGATGCTGTCGTCCAAAGCCTTTCCGAAACGGGCGGACACAGTAACTTCTGCGTTACGGTACCTGCCGGTGGATGTGATGTCCAGGAAGGCCCGCGTCCGGTCCACCCGCACCTCCGGGGCGGCCTGGCCGGTGTCCAGGCGGAAGGCGAAGGTATCCGTAGGGGCCGCGGGTTTCACAAAGGGATCGGCGGCGCTGTCTTCCGCCGCTTTTCCGAAAGAGGGATCGGCGGAATCCGAGAACCGCTCCAGGTAAAGCTGATAAGCGATCCCGGACTCGGCCGTATACAGGGCCTGGGTGGTTTCCACTTCCCTCGCCCACGGTTTGATATCGCCGCGGGTGCGTTCCACCAGGATGGATATGGCGATGCCGAGCACCATCAGGACCGAGAGTACGGTCAGGAGAGCAGCGCCATTCTCAGCCGCGGGGGCGGCGGGGGCGCGTTCCATCATTTCTGGAAAAGGAGTTCGAACTTGCCGGCGCGATCCCGGAGCACCACCTTGTTGGTCTCGATGGAAACCACTTCCGCGGAATCGACGGCGTCCCCCACCTTCACGATTTGCTTCAACCCGGCGTTGTTGGCGATGGTAGCCACGCTGGTCCCCACCGTGCCCTTAAGTACGTAACGCCGCGGCGGCGGATCGATTTTCACGGCGGGTCCCGCCTGCCCTTGGGGATGGATAGCGTGGATGGGACGGAAGGGGTTTTCCGACGCATTGATGGTGTCCGGCGGGGCGGCGGGACGCATGGTTTGGCGCACATAAGCCAGCAGTGAATCCGGCGCGCCGACGCCCGCGGAGCGATCCCATCTGCGCTCGGATGGGCGGGGATATTTTTCCAACACGGCGGATCCACCCAGGTAGAGGATGAGGCAGGCGGGAACGGCCGGCCACCAATGGCGGAAGTTTTCCTTCATGGGGCCGGATCCTTGCGGCGATCATAGACATTGATGGTGAGCTGGGCTTCCAACCGGCCGTCGGCGCGATCGCCTCCCTGCCGGATGAGCATTTCCTCGGGGAAAAGATCGGGATGGTTTTTCTTGAGCGCCCCGAACAGTCCCATCAACCCGGGATAGCGCGAGAAACCTTCGATACGGATCTTGAGCAGCCGCAGCGAGTCGGCCTTCGCCAGGATGGGAGTTGTCTTCACCACTTCCATGCCCGCTCCCTGCGCCAAGCGCCGGATTCCGTCCACGGTGGTCTGCACGTTGCTATCGCGGTTGAGCGCCCCTTCCCGCGAAGCCTGGAAGGTTTTCAAAGCTTCCACTTCCGCACGCAGGGAAGCGCGGGTCGAGTCCAGCCACGCGGGCACGTAGGTGTTCTCCCGCAGCAATTCCAGTTGCGTATCGGCATCGCGCAAGCGCGTCGCCAACGGCAGGGCCACCCTGTCCGCGAAACCCACCAGGAGCACGGCCGGCAGCACCCAGCCCAGGATGCGCCATCTGTCCTCCCAGATGCCCGCAGGCAGCCCGTTTCCCATCACTCCCTTTCCAACTTGGCGGTGACGTGGAAGACCACCACGCCGGTTTGCATATCCTTGCGCTGCTCGGAAAGGGTTACGTTCCTGAACCGGAGCGCGGAAGAAAGTTTTTTCTGGATCGATTGCACCTGGTTCCAATCCCGGACCCAAGCGCGGAAGGACAGCTCCAGGCTGCCGTCGGCTTGGCGCGCTACGGAAAGCCCGTCTATGCCGGCTTCCTGGGGCAAGGCCGCGGTGAGCGATGCCAGCACGGAACTCCAATCCATGGGCCCGTGCCAGATGGGCTTCAGATCCTCGAGGGAAGCCTCCAGCCGCATCCGCTCCTTGCGCAGGACGCGAATGGAGTCCACTTGCTTCTGGTAAACGGAGGCCTGCGCCTTCAGCGTCCGCAATTCCCCCTGGGCGGCATGGATAGCGTATCCGTAGCCGGCGGCCGCCAAGGCGCAGAGCGCGGCGGCCGCGCCCATGGCCAGGAAAAACCGGAACCGGCCGCGGACCACTTCATTGCGGCGGCGGGCTTCCGGCGCCACGCGGTTATGCGCGGAATAATCCCGCTGGCGCGCGGCATGGGCCAGGCCCAGATGCAACAACCAGGAATTGTCCGCATCGGGAGCGGCCGCGGAGCCGGCCAGAGCGAAAGATTCCGGGCGCAGCTCGGCGATGGAAGCGCAGTCCTGCAAGGGATCGCCCTGGAGCAGAAAGGTCTTGAGCCCCGGGCCGCCGTTGCGGCCGTTCCCGGGCGCGAATTCCCGGTGCCGACGCAGGCGCCCGGCCGATGCGGGTCCCGCGCCATCGTTGACGCGGAGGACATGGAAAGGGGATCCGTTGATAAAGAGGAGGGAGTAACAGAAATGTTTCCCCCCGAAGAGGATCTGGAAATTCGGCTCGCCCTTTTCGGCCGCCACCAATTCGCCTAAGGCTTCCACGGCCAGTTCCAAGGACAATCCGGCGTCCATCCCCGGCAGCCCCTCGGATTGGGTAACGGGTCCGCACAGATCCGCGAAGACGCGGTGGTTGGATCCCAAATTGGTATCCTCGACGAATTGAATATGCCAGCCGCAGAGACGATAGCGATCCTTACGGGGGCCAAGGCTTTCCGCCAAGGCTTCCCGGACTTGCTCATCCCCTACCGTTTCGCCGAAGGGCGTGCGGATGTCGAGATGGATATAAGGCTGGACCGCCAGCCCCTCCGCTACCAATCCGGTCTTATTGATCCAGGTGCCGTCCACCGTCGGTTCCTCGCCGGAACGGCGGCGGAATTGCAGCCGGTTGTCGCGGACATGGAACAGAGCATGGCCGTATCCGCGGATATGGGTGGATACCAGGTGGGAGGCGGGGAGCAGGTTCAGGGCGATACTCTCCCGGTTGCGGCCAAGGCGGCCAGGAGGGATTGCAATTCCGATTTCACCCGTTTCAACTCCTCCCGCAAGCGGGCGGCCGCGGGCCCGCCGTCATGATCATGGGAATCGGGATCGCGCTGGGCGGGAGGCTGGGTTGCGGGGATGCGGATCAAGGTCAGTTGGCCTTCCAGGTCCGCCATGTTTGCGTCCGCCATCTTCTTCTTGGCGCCGGGGATGGTATACATCTCCTCGTACAAGAGGTACTTGATATAGCGGATGACCTTGATTTCCTTGGAACGATAGGCGCGGTTGCCGGAGCGGTTTTTCTTGGGACGCAGCTGCGGGAATTCGGATTCCCAATAACGCAGCACATGCTGCTCCAAACCCGTCATGGAGCACACTTCCGAAATGGAGTAATACAGCTTGCCTTCTTCGAGCCTTTTCAAGTTCGCTTTGGTCATGCGGCTTTGCTCCCTATCTTGCTTTCGGTACCTTGCAACAAACGGGCAACATTGGCGCGGTGGCGGTAAAGTACGAAGCCACCCACCACAATGGCCACCGCCAGAACGGGATACAGACCCGGGCCCTTTAGGAAACGCGCTTCCAGGAATATCCCTGCCGGCATAACGATGGCGGCCGTAAGGGAGCCCAGGCTTACGTAGCGGGTGCGTAGGACCACGGCCGTCCAGGCGGCCAGACCGGCCAGCGCGCTCATGGGTGTGAAATACAGGAAAACGCCGAACCCGGTCAGCACGCCTTTACCGCCCTTGAAGCGCGCGAAGCAGGTGAAGGAGTGTCCCAGCACGGCTATCAACCCAGCGGTCAACGCCCAAGGCAAGGACCCGGTCAAGGCCAGGGCCATCCAAGCCGACAGGTACCCTTTGCCGGCATCCAGCAAGGCTACGGGCAGGGCGGGTTTCCAGCCGAGCGTGCGCCATACATTGGTCATGCCCGGATTGCCGCTGCCCACCTTGGTGATATCCACGCCATGCAGGCGGGCCACTAAAGCCGCGAAAGGCAAAGAGCCCAGGAAATAGGCCGCCACCAAGGCCGCGCAAATCCTCATCCCTTCCGGCTCCGACATTATCCGGCATCCTCGATTTCGTTCTTTGGGATTTCGTCTTCCCAGAAATCCTGCTCCTCATCGTTCCCATCCGCCGCCGCTTCCGCCTTTTTCGGCGCGGGCGCGACAGCGGGCTTCTTGGCGGATTTGGCGAGGGGAGCCGCAGCCGAAACGGGATCCTCTGAGGCGGACGGGGCCGGGACGGAATCGGATCCCTCCGGCTCCATGGCCGCATCCAGATCGTCGTCCGATTCCGCCAGCTCTTCGCCCAGCCACTCTTCCTTGAGTTCCGCCGGCACATCGCCCCAATGGATCCAGGAAAGCAGGTCTTCATCGGTGCGGAGTTTGAACCGGCTCCGGAACCAGATGCGCAGCGGCACCCCTTCCAATTGGAAGAACTCATAGGCCTGACGACGCAGGTAACGGGTGTAGCTGGTGGTGACCCGTTCGGGAGCGCTTACTTCAAAGGCCAAGGCCGGCGGATTCACCAGCACCTGGCAGCAACGCGTCAGGATGACGGGACCGAGGGACGTGGCAGGATGGGGATGCTTTACGATGGCTTCCTCGAAAAATTTGATGACGTTGTCCCGTCCCAGCACACGGTTCAGGTTGGCCTTCACCTTTACGATCTCATCCAGCACGCGCACAAGCCGTTTGCCCGTCAGGGCTGAGGTGGACAAGAAAGGATATTCAGCCAAATCGGGATTCTTGGAGCGCAGTTCCTTGACCACGTGATCGAAGGTCTTGCTGTCCGGCTCCATGATGTCCCATTTGTTGAGCACGATGATGAGGCCCTTGCCGATTTCCTGGATCATGGTGCAGATGCGGAAGTCCTGGATCTCCATGCCGCGCTTGGCGTCCACCAGCAGAACGCAAACGTCGCTGCGCCGGATGGCTTCCAAGGCCCGCATGTTAGAGAAATACTCCACTTCGTCCTTCACGCGCGCTTTGCGCCTAAGGCCGGCGGTATCGGTCAGGACTATCTTGTTTCCATTGTACTCGAACTCCGTGTCGATGGCATCGCGGGTGGTTCCCGCTATCTCGGAAACGATGACCCGCTCCTCGCCTACCAGGGAATTCACCATGGTGCTCTTGCCGGCGTTGGGGCGGCCCAGAATGGCCACGCGGGTCTTGTCTTCCTTGGGGACGTGACGCGGTTTGCTGGGCAGCTTTTCCACCACCGCGTCCAAAAGGTCCGCGACATTGTCGCCTTGCAAGGCGGAGATGGGGAGCGGTTCCCCCAGACCCAGGGACCAATACTGGGATGCTTCCAGGGACACGGACCTGGACTCGGCCTTATTGACCACCAGCAAGGTTGGTTGACCGGTTTTCTGGATCAAGCGCGCGAAGGTCAAATCCATTTCCGTAATGCCCACCCGGCCATCCACCAGGAACAGAACCAAATCGGCTTCTTCTACGGCCACCAGGATCTGATCGCGCACGGAGGCGTTCAAGGCGTCCAAATCTTTGGAGAGGAATCCGCCCGTGTCCACGATTTGGAAATGCACGCCGTTCCACTCTGCAATCTGGTAGTGCCTATCGCGGGTCACGCCTTCCCGGTTGGCGACCACGGCCGCCCTTCTGCCTAGGACGCGATTGAAAAAACTGGACTTGCCCACGTTGGGACGGCCCACGATAACGACGGTTGCGAGGTTCATGGCCGAAAATTTAGACCTTCATTAAGTTATTGGCAATGCTCATGTTATAAAATAGATTTCAAAGCCGATATGAGCGGATTTCACCCTCCCGGAACCGATCTCCCGGCCACTGCGCAAGCGCCCTCCCCAAGGCCGCTCAAATTCGACTTCCACATGCATACGCTGGATGATCCTTTCGATCATCATGTTTACCATACCGTTTTTGAACTTTTGGATAAGGCCGCGGCATTGGAATACGATGCCCTGGCCATAACCCTGCATACGCGGCAGTTCTACAGCCTGGAAGCCGAAAAGTACGCCCGCGACCGGGGCATTCTATTGATTCCGGGAGTGGAGCAGGATATCGAAGGGTGCCATGTGCTCCTTATCAATTTCCCCAAAGAGGCCTCGGAAGGGATAAGGACTTTCGCGGATCTGTCCCGGGTCAAAACCCAATTGACCCAATCCTCAGCCCGGGAAATCCTGGTCATAGCCCCGCACCCCTTCTTCCCAAGCGGTGTGGCGCTAAAGGATAAATTCTGGGCGCACAAAGATCTGTTCGACGCCGTGGAGGTATCGGGCTTTTTCCATCGCTATTGGAATCCCAATCTCAAGGCCATGGAAGCGGCAGACCGGTTGGGCTTGCCTTTGGTGGGGAATTCGGACACGCATACCTTGCAGCAGTTCGGGAAGACCTGGAGCGAGGTGGCCTGCGCCAAGGACACCGTCAGCATCCTCAAGGCCATCAAGGCGGGTCACGCCAAAGTCAAAGGCCGATCCCTGGCCGCCTTGGAGCTGTGCCAGATCGGTTGGAAGGTGATAGCCATGGGGTACATGAAGTGGATCGATTACAAACGCACGCGCGGCTGGCACCCGGCACCCTGATGCCCTTCATCTGACGCCCCCTTTAAAACCGGGCCTGGAACACGCTCGCGCCGATGCCGAGCATGATGCACAGGCTGACGGCGATATTGGCGAGGAAGAAATCCTGGTTCATCGAATCCAGCGAATCGCTGCGGCGGAACAAGTGCAGGTAAACCAGCATGGCAGCCACCATGGCCAGGCATGCCTGGTAGGAAATCCCCAGTCTCCCGTACCACCCCAGCGCCGCCAGCACCAGCCACATGGCCAGGTGCGATAGCTTGGAGATGGCCAGCGAGCGTTTGATCCCCAACCGCACCACCAGGGAATGCAGGCCATGCTCCCGGTCGAACTCGTAATCCTGGGTGGCATAGATGATATCAAAGCCGCCGATCCACAGCAGCAAAGCAACGCATAGCAGGATGGGCTCCCAGGCGAAGGATCCGCGCACGGCAATCCATGCGCCCACGGGGGAGATCCCGATTGCGAGGCCGAGAAAGAAATGGGAAAGGGAAGTGAAGCGTTTGGTGGTGGAATACCCCAGCACGGCGATCAGGGCGGGGAGCGAAAGCGCGAAGGCGAGCCCGTTAACGAACCAGGTGGCGGCGATGAATGCCGACGCGTTCAATGCCAGGAAAGCGGTGACCTGGCCGCGGCTGAGGAGCCCGGCCGGCAGGTGCCGTCGCGCGGTGCGGGGATTGTCCTTGTCGATATCGGCGTCGACGAGGCGGTTGAACGCCATGGCGGCGTTGCGGCAGGTCACCATGCAAACCACGATAAGCGAGAACACCCGCAAGCTGGGGAGGCCGTTAGCGGCCCAAACCATGGAGGCCATGGCGAAAGGCATCGCAAACAAGGTGTGGGAAAACCGGACCAATCCCAGGTAGTTCCTGGGGTTGAGGGAATTGGAAATGGCCATGGGCTAAGGATCCTTCCAGCGTTTTCCCACCTGGTGCTGTTCCAGACCCAAATGATCCAGAACCCTGGCCAGGACCGTGTCCACCAAATCTTCGATGGTGGCGGGCCGGTGGTAGAAAGAGGGGTTGGCAGGGATTATCACGCCGCCATAGTCCGCTAGGGTTTTCTGGTTCACCAGGTGCAAGGCGCTCATGGGCGCCTCCCTGGGAACGATGATCAGCCTGCGCTTCTCCTTCATGCATACGTCCGCCGCGCGCGTCAGCAAAGAATCCCCTATTCCATGCGCGATCTTTCCCAGCGTTCCCATCGAGCAGGGGATGATGACCATCCCTTGGTGCAGATAGGACCCGCTGGCGATGGGCGCGAAAAAGTCCTTGTTGTCATACACGCGATCCGCGCGCTTGGCCGTATCCGGAAAGCCCTCGTAGGCGCAGACCTTCTTCCCCATGTCCGTCATCACCAAGTGCACTTCCTGCCGCAAGTCCTTCAGATGGGCCATCAGCCTGTCCGCGTAGATGGCGCCGGATGCGCCGGTCACGCCAATGACATATCGTCCCATGATTCTCCTCAGCCTTTTACGGCGGTAACGATATGGGAAATGCCGAAGTCGCAAGGCACCACCGCCACGTCCCGAAAGCCGCGGTCTTTGAAGCAATCGCGGTATTCCCCCACCGATTTGAATCCGCGGATCGATTCTACCAGGTAGGCGTACGCCTGCTTGCGCGAAGAGAAGAACCAACCCAGGAAGGGGATGGATAAAGGAGCCAAGCCGTTGTAGAAGAAACGCGTGAACGCCGTGGTGGGCCGGAAAAATTCCAAGGTGATGAACATTCCGCCCGGCCGCAACAAGCGCCCTATCTCATCGATACCGGATGAAACGGAATCCAGATTGCGCATGCCGTAGGCGCAGAGGACGGCATCGAAGCTGCCGGCCTTGAAGCAGGGCCTCAAGGCGTCCATACGTACCAGGGCCGGACCCGTTTCGGCTTCGGGCCTGCCCGGAAATTTCTTACGGGCCTGTTGCAACATTCCCAAGGAAAAATCCGCGATAATGCCGACGGAGCTCTTTCCGCTCATGCCCTGTCCGCCGTATCCTTCCCCTGCGGCCCGCTCAACCCGCAAGTCGTCCCATGTTTTCCAGAAATCGCCGGTTCCGCCGCACAAGTCCAGAATCCGCGGGGAGCGTCCGCTCCGCAAAAGTCCGGCGGCTTTCCGCCGCCAGGCGCGATCGCGGCCCGCACTCAAGAAGTGGTTGAGGAAGTCGTAGCGACGCGCGATCCCGTCGAACATGTTTTGAATGGCTATGCCCATGATCCCCGATGCTTTTTGCCTGTTACGTCCGCGACGCCAATCGCCCCGCTACCTGCGGGACCGATGGGCAGGATAACCCGGGAGGCCGCCCCAGCGGCTTGCTAGCCTCCTCGCACCTAAAAATGTATATAATCGGATTCCCTTGGGATTTTACGGACTGATTTGACCTTCCCGGAGCATCGCACCATGGCCCCAAACCCCAAGCTCAGGCGGGCCCATTGGATCTTGGCGGCCATTCCGTTATTCTTCCAGGCAAGCGCCTGGTGTAAGGATGCCGGATGGTACGCCGGCGAATCCTCCCGCGCTCCCGGGGAAAGAAGCGATTCCGAAAAGGGGACCGGCCGCCCGGTACATCAGCGCGATTTCCGTACCTTCCTTCCCAAACCCGGTGAAAGCATCGATGAGCCGACCAGCCAAGTGGTGCAGGTTTTGTTGGACCGCCAGGACAAAGGCGATTTCGACTCTTACATGATCCAGGTGCTCTTCCGGGGCAAGCCCTCGGAAAGGAACGTCCGCGTGCTGGGCGATCGGATTGAAATAGAGTTCTTCGATACCAGTAAGCCCTCGATGCGTCTTTCCAAGATCCGCGGCGGAGCGGTGGAGGCAAGCGCTTTGGAGGAATATTATTATCGCGAAGCCGGCGAACCCGGAAAGACCCATTCCAGCCGCGTCAAACGGATGGTCCGCCTCACCCTGTTCATGCACGAAAAAACGGACCTCAAATTCCGCGACACCCTCGATCGCACCTTGATCCATTTCCGTTTGGCGAAAGCGTCCCCCCGGAAAAAATAAGCCGGGTTGAAAGAAGAGAAAGGATGCGCCATTCCTCTTCTTTTCCATGGAATCATTGACATAGGGCACCGCTTGGCTTAAATTTTGTCCCGCTGATGGCCCTTTAGCTCAGTCGGTAGAGCAGAGGACTGAAAATCCTTGTGTCCGCAGTTCAATTCTGCGAGGGGCCACCAGCTAAAAAAATTCCCCCGCATTTGCGCTCAAGCGAGCCCTCTTCCCCTCCCTTGAACGGAAACCCAATGAGCCAATCCCGACCCATAAGCCAGGAAGGCATGGATAATCTTAAGCGGGAATGGGAACAGCTGTGGCGCGAAGTCCGGCCCAAACTCCTGGAAGAAATCGCCGCCGCGGCCGCGCAAGGGGATCGGTCGGAAAATGCCGAATACATTTACGGAAAGCGGAAGTTGCGGGAAATCGACAAGCGCTTACGGCAATTGGACAACATGGTTTCCAGCAGCAGCGTAGTGACCGGGGGCCGGGAAACGGGTAAAATCGTTTTTGGCGCGCGCGTCCAACTGCGCAGGGCGGATGGGAAGGAAATGCAGGTGCAGATCGTGGGCGCCGATGAAATCGATCCGGCAGAAGGAAGGATTTCCATGGACTCGCCCATCGGCAAATCCCTGATGGGGATGCCGCCGCAGGGAAGCGTGGAAGTGCAAACGCCCAAGGGGCCGGTTTGCTACGAAATAGTGGCCGTGGACTATCCTTGAAAGAGCCACCCGCTTTGCCGGACCAGGGCGGACGCCGGCTGTAGGCTTCACTACTCCCCCAGGAAATCCTGGAAGCTGGCGCGGATATTTTCCCACGGCAAAACAAGGGGACAGGTTTCCCGGCTCAGCATAGGCAGGACAGGCAGCAAACCCGACTCCCGCAGCTTGGTGAACACCGGCGGTAACGCCGTATCCGGGAGGCTAATCAATTGATTAATGATCTCCGCTGGGATTTTCCGCACCGGATGGAATTGCGCCGGTACCGGTAAGCCCACGCTATAATGCTTAACGATACAACGTAGGTATTCTTCCCAACGTATGCCTCCGCGAACCAACCACCAGGCGCCGGGCAGGCCGGCGGGAATGGGTTCCCGGCAGGCTTTAACGCAGGTCAAATCCTTGGCGAACATGGCCACAATGAAAACCGGGATCCGCCCTTCTGCCGCCATGGGTCCGTTTGCCACGGGAGAAAGCACCTGGCAATATGCCAGGGGACCCGCCAGGTCCGGATCGGACCGCACGCCGGCCATTTGCCTGGCTCGCTCCCAGCGTTTCAGCGCCCGGTGGTTATCGTCGGACATGGCTGCCGCTCCGCTTGTTATATTTCCAATTTAGCTCATTTCCGGAGCCTACACTTCAACCGGGGGCGCGATCTGATCGGTCGATACGCGAATTTTTTTGCCGGTACCAGGGGACTTTTCCTTTGCCCTTTCCTTTTAGCCTCCGCCTTGCTTTCGGGCTGCGCCGGGAGCGCATCCCAATCCGAATCCGGACAGGGCAAGGTTTACGCTCCCGAAGATATGCCCGAGATTTGCCAGGACATCGATTTCAACCAGGCCGGCGCGGAACTTAAGAAGGAATGCGGCGTGCAAACCCGCAATTACCGCGCTTATAAAAATATCCCCGAGCACCGCAATCTGCTTTTGCCGAAAGGCGCCAAAATAGTCCGCAAGGGAAAGGAAATGGAGTTGCGTTTGCAGAATACGCTCCCCGTAGACCTGCCCCCGGATTTGGAAGGCAAGCTGCTGTTCGATGAGAAGCTACGACGCACCTTCATCAAAACGAAAATGGACTATTGCGAATTCTTCCCGGACAACTCCAGCGAGCGCCTTCGTATCCTGAAGCTGGATATTCCCTTGGACATAGGCGGGGAAAGATCCGTTTGCTATACGGTTGAGTCCGGCCCGACCACGGTGCAACGCAACGCCGGTTATGCCGGACGGTTGGAGCCTCTTGAATGCAGCGATTTCCTGAGGCTTAAAGCCGTATCCGCAGCCGGCGAGAACCGTAAATCCGACGACAAGCAGCCCATTTCCGGCTCAGGAGAGCCGCCCTTGCAAGAAGTCGGAAAACCGGGAGCGGGAAAGGGCTCCGGCCCATGAAAGCCGGAAGCGGGAAAATCAGCCTGACTGGCCTACCGAACTGACGTTATAGGCATCGACGACATCGGCAACCTTGTCCATTTTGCAAAACTCATCAAAACCGAACTCTTTTTGAAAAGTCTGATTCAATTTTTCCAGCAGGGCTTTGCGTTCGCCGTAGGTGATCTTGTAGTCGACGATGAACTTATCGTCCTCGCTGATGTCTTCGAGATCGAATCCCACCACTTCGGCGATAATTCCTTTGATTAGTTTGGTTTTTTCGTTATCCAATTTGGTTCCTCTTTTTTCAAAGAAAGAAAAATAGTGGCAAAATCCAAGAGCTTAGGCCGATATTCCCGAGCTCGGACATGTTTAAACACCTTACCCCTAATTTACGAACACGAAGGGTCGCTCACGATCTTTTTTTCGGGAAAATGAGTAATAGCGATGAAATCCAGTTTTAATCCCCTTTTCCTACTGTTGCCCGCTTTGGTCCCGGCTTGGGAACCGACTTTACCTTTCTCAAATGGCTTAGCTACAGCCACCGGCCAGGCCGCCTTTGGGAACCCTGCCGCGGCCGCCTTCGGTTCCGAGGAGCGGGTCGATCTGGGTTGGGCGGAGTGGAGCGCTTCCGGTCCGGGCTCGCTACGCCTGTGGTCTTTGGAAACCCAGGGTTCGGGCCAGGCCGAAAGTTTCCGCTATTACGAGGGAAACGGGCCTTACCGGGCGCGCTTCGATTTGGCTATCGGCGGGAACTTCCTAAGGTGCTTCTCGGCGGGTATCCGGCCTGCATATGTCTGGGACGGTGCCGATGCCGATCACCCCGTCTTGGACGCGGGAATGGACTTCCGCCCGCTCCCCCAAATCATGGCCGGGTATTGGGGCGAGAACCTTTGGACCGGCGATACCGAGCGGAAAATCCATCATGTTTCGGCCGCGGTGCGGCCCTGGGGCGCCGCTTCCGGCATACTCTCGGACTTCAACTTCGGGCTCGCCGCGGTCAAGGAGGAGCAAGGGAAACGCCGCAGTTACCTCTTCGGCCAAGTGCCCCTGGGATTGGGGTTCCGAGTCGAGGGCCAACTGGATCTGAAGCATCGGGAAGGTTCACTGGGCCTGGTATTGCAAGGCACGGGACGCTGGGCGGGAGCGTTGGGATCCGGCAGGGGCGCGGCGCAGGGCGTGAACGGAATGGGACCGCGATTGGCCGCGGGACTTCCGGGCGGAAGGCAAAGCCAGGCTGCCCTGCAGTTCCGGAGCGCGCAGAAGACCCCCTTCCTTTTCCCGGAAGGAAACGTGGCGGAGCTGGATTTGAACCATAGCATCGTGGAAGGGCAAGCGCCCGATGGTTGGACAGGTTCCGCCGGAGAGTTGGGCTTCCCGGATCTGCTGAGGCGCATCGACGTTATCGAGGCGGACCCCCATATCAAGGCCGTGCTGATCAAGCTGGGAGGCGCCCGTTGCGGTTGGGCCATGGGCGAGGAAATCCGCGATCGGCTGCTGCGGTTGCGCGAACGGGGCATCCGCGTGACGGCTTACCTGGAGCAGGTGACGCCGTTGAATTATTTCCTGGCCTCCGCCGCGGACGTGGTGGCCATGCAGCCCCAAGGTTATTTCGCCGTGAACGGTTTCGCCGCCGAGGTGATGTTCTACCGCGGTTTCTTCGACAAGCTGGGGATCGAGCCGCAATTCCTGCGGCACGGCAAATTCAAGTCCTTTGAAGAGCCGTATACGCGCAAGGAAATGTCACCACCCATGCGCGCCGATCTGGAAGCGTATCTGGACGCGCTCTGGGACCATTATCTGGATGCGGTATCGCAGGGGCGCCGCATGCCCAAGGAGATGATGCGGGCCTCGCTGGAATCCGGGGAAATCAATCTTTCCCATGCCCTTAAGGCGAATCTCATCGACACCCTCATCTATCAGGACCAAGCCTTGCAATTGGCGGGCGGCAAGCATGCCGCGTTGATCCCTTGGGGACCCACCCGTAACGCACGGGTGACGTGGGCCGTTCAACCGAGGATCGCGCTGGTGACGGTGTCCGGGGACATGGTGCTGGGCAACAGCGCCCGCGCCTGGCTGGCAGGGCCGGATTTGGCGGGTTCGGAAACCGTGGCCGGGCAATTGCGCCGGGCCCGGCTGGACCCGTCCGTGAAGGCCGTGGTGCTGCGGGTGGATTCGCCGGGCGGTTCTGCCCAGGCCGCCGATATCATGTGGCGGGAAGTGGAACTGCTGAAAAAAGCCGGCAAACCGGTGGTGGCCTCGGTGGGGCATGATGCCGCCTCCGGAGGCTATTACCTGATTTGCGGCGCCGACAGGATCATCGCCGCGCCCAATTCCGTGGTCGGCAGCATCGGCGTGCTGTGGGGCAAGTTCGTTTTGAAAGGCCTCTATGAAAAACTGGGATTGAGTACGGAAACGGTAAGGACGTCTCCCCACGCGGACGGCAACACCATGGCCCGGACCTGGGATTCATCCGAAGTGGAAGTGCTGCAAAACCATATGGATCAATTCTATGACGACTTCATCGGCAAGGTGGCCGCGGGCCGCAAGCGGAGCAAGGCCGCCATCGACAGCCTGGGCCAGGGTCGCATCTTCACGGGCACCCAAGCGCTGGGGAACGGGCTGGTGGACGGGCTCGGCGGATTGCAGGACGCCTTGGCCGAGGCCGCCAAGCTGGCGCGGTTGGGGCCCCTCCGCAACGCGGAGGTGGAAGAATATCCTTCCGTGGGAGACCCGGCCTTGCTTTCCCTGGCGGGCAGGAACTGGGCCCACGCGGAGAGCCCGGAGGTTTTGGCCTGGATGAAAACGGAAGCGGACCACTTGGCCACCTTGACGGAACCGGGTCTTTGGGCCATCAGTCCGGAACTGGCCGGATGGACCCGCTTTCCTGGTGCCGCCCAGGAGTAGCGCTTGCGGAAGCGGCCGCTTCCGATGATTTGAGCGGACCGGAATGGATTAGAGAAGGCTCAGGGCAGATAAGGCAGGCGCGGCTGGGTATTGCGGCCGCCCTTCAGATCCAACAGGCTGAACAGCAGTGAGGGGCATAGCACCGAATAGGCGGCCTGCGGCTCATGCAGGTAAGGGCGATCGCCGATGGCGGCGATATCGCGCAGGGATTTCGTGTCCAGGGCCGGGAAGGAAAGACCGCGCACCGGGGTAACCTTGCCGGTACGGGAATCGTACATGTCCACTTCGCAAGGGGGCGTGAGGGAGAAGGATCCATGGCCGTCCAGGGCGTCTGTCACGGCCAAGTGGGCCGCCAGGGGATGGCGCAACAGCTTGAAGGCATCCTCATCCACCACCTTGGAAACGATCAGGCCGTAGCCGGTGCCTTCATCGGCGCCCATCGCGCCCAGCTTGGAGCGCAGCTCCGCATCCGAAAGCGGTTTGGACGAACGCAATACCGCCACTCCCGGGAAGCCGCCGCCATAGCGCCAATGGCCATTGCTCAAATGTCCCTTGGCCCTAAGGGTGGGAACCTTGCCTTGGTAAAATTCCTCGACCCGGCCATCTTTGACCAGCACAATGTCCCGGGCAGGTTGGCCCTGTTGGTCCAGGATGTAGTGTCCGAACAACGCTCTCCCCTCCCAGGCTTCCATGGAGGGCGTATCGAGGACGCTGACTTCGTTTGGGAACAGCTTGCGGCCGGCCAGGCTGGCCATGAAATTGGGTTCGGCGCCTGTCCCGGCCGGCTCACGCAGGCGCGCCTGCGGAGTCAACAGCGCCTTATTGAGCAACTCGCCCGCGGAGGTCCCGGTGAACAGCACGGGTCCCCGGTAATTGGCCAAGGGCGGGGCGGAACGGAGGTAATCCATGCGCTTGAGGATGGGCGCCAGGGAATCCTTGAGGGCGGCGAAGCTGACGGAGCCCTCGCCCACCGCCAACGGATCCCGGGTGGCGATGCGCAGGTAATCCCAAAGCGGCGAGCCATCCTTTGCCTGGGTGAACAAGGCCACCGTAAGGGTATGCTCCTTGACGGTTTCGATGAAGCGGGCGCCTTCCGAATCCACGTAATGGAAAGTAGTGTAATAGTATTGGTAGCCGACGCGGGATTCCAACAGCCAAGGGAATCCCCCCAGGTAACCGCTGAGTTCCCTCCCCAGCCTGGCCGTCTTGGCCGTATCCGGCGGCGTCCGCGGTTCCACGCGGTAACGAGTCAGGACTTTTTGCCTGGAGAAATCCGGCAGGCTGTCGCGACCGCTATGGTTGGCCAGGAACGCGTGCTTTTGCGCCAGCATCTCCACGGCCACCTTGTACTTGGCGTCCGTGGCGGCCCACAGCGACAGGCGCAGCAGATTGGTATCGTTTTCCTGCGGCAAAGGCAGGCGCAGGCGCGGCCCGAAAACGATGCCCCCCTGGAAGTTGGTATTGTCTTCGTCGTAATTCCCTACTCGCAAATCCACTTCCGCCATATGCTGGCGGTCCCCTTCGGACATCTCGCAGGATCCAAGCGAGGCTTGCATATGATGGGATTCCACGTCCCACAGCAGGTAGGAAAGGAAATAAGGACGCGGCCGGCCCTTGATGCGCAAGCCGTCCATGGATCGCTTGAGCTCATGGCCCATGGCCTTCAAAGTGGCGGAGGCATCCAATCTGGCCAAGCTGGAATCGGATTTATCCAGCGAGGCCGCGCCGGTGGCATGGGTGCCGGGCGGGGCCGCTTGGGTTTTTCCTTTGGCGAAAACGGATCCCGCTAGGCCCGCCCAGGCCAGGCCCAATGCCAGCAGCGATACGGAGGACGGGCGGATCATCGCTTCACTTCCGGGGGCGGCAGGATGGGCGGCATATTCTGATCCTTGGCCCGGCTTTCGAACTCCATCGACTCCAGCAGCAGGGACGGCGCGACCGCGGAAACGGGGATCCAACCGGATTCCGCGCCGCAATATCCGTTGAATACGGCCGGATCATCCCCGGCCAAAGCCACCTGGCGCAGGCTTACCAGCGGCGTTCCAACCGCGTCCACGCCGCGCACCACCTTGTCCGGCCTGCCGTCCGCGAAGATCAGGGAGACATACAACGGTTCCACGCGAAAGGATTGCGGCAGATCGCGGCCGGTGTAGGTGAAGCCTCCGGAGATGTCGTGCAAGAGGAGGCCGTACGGTTTGCCGGTCTTTTTCAGGATCGCGCGCAGGCTGTCGCGCAGGGACGCCGCAGGCACGGTGCGCGAGGCTTGCAGGATGGTGTTGCCCATGCGCGCGGTGGGCGCCAGGCCCAGGACGCCGCGGCCATGCCCGTTGGAGGCGCCTTGGGGTGAAATGACGGACCGGCTGAAAAGGAAATCCCGGAATATGCCGTCGACCATCAGCGGGGTATTGCGCGCGGGCACGCCCTCATCATCGTAACGGTAGTACCCGTTCAAGGGCACGCCCACGGCGTACTCCCGGGTTGGATCGTCGGAAATGGAAATGAACGGCGCCGCCAGGCTCTGGTTGATCTTGGTGACGAAGGTCTGGCCTTCGTCCACGGCCTTTTGCCGATGGCCTTCCACGCGATGGCCGAACACCTCGTGCGTGAAGACGGCCGCGGCGATGTTCTGCAGGATGACCGGCCCCACATAGGTTTCCATCACCGGGGCGGTCCGCAGGGTATCCAATCGGCGCAACAGGAGTTCCGTGGCCTGGGAGAGCGAGTCGTAGGGGAATTCCAGCGGCGCATCCTTGAAGAAGAAATCCTTGGTCAGCCAGAGGATCATGCCGTCTTCGGCCTTGGTCTCCACGTAGATGCCGATGTTGCCGAGCGTTTCCGTATGGGAAAGTACGGTGCCGTCCGAATTCAGGAATAGCTTCTTGACCTTGCGGTAATTGAAATCGATTTGGCTGGAAAAGAGATGCGGACGGTTGGCGAAGAGCAGGGAAGCCTTGCGGATAACGGCGTAGAGACTGTCCAGAGCCTTGCGGCCAGGCTGCGGGGCGAAAGGCGGATCGCGGAAACGCACCGGCGGCGCGGCGGCGAAATCCAACCCGGTGTCGTTCTCGGCCGGGCGCACGTCCACGTTCGCTTTGATCTTGATGAATTGGTCCTTGGCCGAACGGAAGGCGAAATCCGTAGCCACCTTCAAAGCTTGCTCCGCCGGCTTCCCTTCCGGCTCATACGGCAGGCGGATATTCTGGTAGCCATCCCAGGAGGTGAAGTCCAGGTTTTCGCGCATGGGATGGGTATTGTCGAACTTGGGAGAACCCACCCTGGCTTCCACGCCCAAGTAGCGGGAGACGCCGCTCTTGTCCTCGACGACTCCGCCGCTATTGGCGATGAAGCTGTGGTATAAAGTGTCGTTGATGCGATAGGCCAGGAAATACGGGGGGATGGAATCGGACTTTTGCAGGACGCGCAGGTATTTCTTCAGCCGCTCCTGATAGAAGCGCAAGCGTTCTTCGGTCTTGCCACCCATATCCGTTTCCAGGGAAACCTTGGCGGCCGCGGGACCCGTTTTGGAACCGGACTTGGATGGTTTCGCATCCGGCTTCGCTTGCGCCAGGCCCAACGCCAAGGCGAATGAGGCCGCCAGCGGGAACGCCAACCGCGCCGGGAAAAAACGCCGGGAACGGATGGAAGGCAAGGTCGCGGGGGATAGTAAAGATGGAGTATGGATTCGGAGGAAATTCATGCAACCCTAAGGACAATCTACTATTGTTGGCGCGTCTTCCGCACGTCCAATATCGCGGACGGAGATCGGGATCGGTTGAAAAGCGGATGGACCGCCAGGAACGCTTCCAGGGAAAAAGGCTTTCCCGCCGCATCGCGCCAGCCGTTCCGCCAGCGGGAGAAACCTGCCAAGTTCGTCAGCCGATCCCGCGCACGGCCCAGATCCAGGGCCTCTTGATCCATTCTTATCCCCGCTCCCAATCGTTCCATGTGATCAGCCAGATATTCCTGCTCCGATTGGCCCGGAGTAGGAACCAGCACGGCGGCGCCTGTTCCCAGTCCCGCCAGTTCCATGAGAGTAGTATAGCCGGAACGGATGACGATCAAACCGGAGGCCGAGAAGAGCCGGGCCAAATCCCCGCCGGGCAAATGCGCGAACTCGGTCAAAGCTCCTTTTTCTATGGCGGCCGGTTCCGCCGCTCCCGCCGTCTTTACCGGAGCATGCGGGTCCGGAGGTTGGCCGCGCACAAGGATACGGGTTCCCGGCAGGCCGCGCAATTCCCTCCGCAGGGCGATCTCGAAAAGTCCGCGTTGCGGCTCCGGGCCGCTGATCACGGCGAGCACATCCACATTTTTCCCCGCCATGGAATCCGCTTCGCTCAGCGCTTTTGTTATCGTCGCAGCCGCGCCGAACCTAGCCAGCGGATAGATGAATTCCAGATTCTCCAACCGGCAAGCCTGGTGGCTGAGCTCTCCCGAGAGATTGTCCGCGCCCGGAAAATCAGGTACCCACACGCGGGAGAACCGACGCAACAGGCGCAGGTTAACCGCCAACACCAGGCGGTTGGCCCAGGCGATGCCGGGAAAGCGCCCCGGAACGCGGATGAAGATTTGGTGGGTGATGAATATGCTGGGAACGGTACGGCTGGAAACGCCGTACCGGCCGTCGGAAATGATGAGGTCGTAGGGATGCTCGCGCAGTATCTCGCCTACCCTGCGGGACTCCGCCAGCATGCCGGCCAGCAGGCGCGGCAATTGCCATAGCAGCACGGGCAGAAAGAAGGCGGGGGAGCGGGAATAGCGTACGGCATGGCCGGGGAAAACGAATGCTTCCAGGTCCGGGAACTCCTGCCGCAACAGGCGCAGGCCGCCGCCCGCCGCCCCGATGCGGACCCGATGGCCATTGGCCAGGAGCGCGCGGATGAGCGGAACGCAACGGGCGGCATGGCCCAGCCCCCAATCCAAAGGGCAGACCAGGACCCTCATGCCTGGGAGCCTGAACCGGGAACGGGCCAGGGATGTTGCCACGCGATGGCGGCTGCCAGCATGCGATGTACGGGGCCTTGCACGCCTTCCAGGTAGGTCTCCGGACTGGCGCGCCACAATTCCCGCACGCTGTCCAGATGGTCCGCCGGCAGCGTTTCCGGGCGATCATGGACATGCGCATGATACGGTAGCTCCAAAGTTACCATGGCCGGGCGGTTACCGTCCGGATAGAGGAGCCCGTTGCCGCACCATTGGCCGAGCGATCCGGCGCAATAGGATGGATTCGCGCAGATCGACGCCGCGGGCTTAGGCGCGCTCAGGCGGTAAGGCCTGCGTTCCTCCCCGGTCAGGGATTGCCACATGCGCGCCGCCAAGCCGGCGCTTTGCGGACCGTCCGCGTCGAGCTCGGAGAGGGCCCAATGCAGGCTGATGATCTTGGCGGGGCGGTGCGCCAGGATGAATGCATGCAAGGCCCGGTTCTCCGGTTCTGAAAGCGCCATCGGTCCCGGGGGTTCATCCGCGTCCGGGCTCCATTGATGCCCGAAGTTCCTGTTCAGATCCACGCCCCGGCCGTTGTAACGGGTATCCGCGGCATAACCGTCGGGATTGTGCAGACTCAGGATCGCCACCGGCTCCGCGAGCTTTCCGGAATCGATCCAATCCGCGTGGAAATTATCCAGGATGGCCACGGTGGCCCGCTCGTCCCCATGCGTGCCTCCGATAAGAAGGGTTGAGTTCCGGGATACGGCGGCAGGGGAAACATCCAGCGGGAAGTTGGCGTGCACGACCAGATCCCGGCCTTGGACGGATTTGCCTATGATGTTTCGCATGGCTTGTTTCAGGCTTCCCGAATCATAATATCATAAAAAAGCGCCGAGCACGGAGATGGATTTCCGATGTATATTCAACCCGTCGATCGATTGCAACCATGATACGCATCTACTCCGTCGGCAAGGCCCTGCACCCCAAACATGTGTTCCGTATTTCACGCGCCAGCCGGCGGCAGGTGGATAATGTGTTCCTGGTCGTGGAACAGAATGGGGTGTTAGGATACGGAGAAGCCTCACCCAACGCTTTCTTCAAGGAAGACTTCCGCGACGTCGATATGCTCTTGGCGGGACTGAACGATTATTTCCGCCGGCAAACGCTTACGGGCGCGGAGGATATCGGACGCATCTGGAACGAGATCTGGGATCGCGTGCGTCCCTCGCGCGCCGCCCAATGCGCCGTGGACGTGGCCCTGTGGGACCTGCATGGTAAGCTCACGGGGAAAAGCGCCGCGCAAGCCGCATGGGGCCGGGCGGCAAAAGCCATTCCCACTTCGGCCACCTTGGGGATTTGCCCGCGGGAGGAATGGCCCGAGCGTATCCGGGAACTGAGCGGTTTCCCCGCGGTGAAGGTTAAGCTGGACGCGGGCGTGGATACCGGACTCATCGCGGCCATCCGCGCGCGAACCCCGGCGGCCGTGCGGGTGGATGCCAACGGGGCTTGGGGAGGGCTGGACGATGGCGCTCTGGCGACCATCAGCCAACACCTGCAAGCATTGGGGGTGGAATTCATCGAACAGCCGTTGCTTCCCGCTATGGATGATCGCATGCCGGCCATCCTGCGCGCCTCGCGCCTGCCGATTTTCGCGGACGAGAGCTGCGCCGGGCCGGACGACATCGCCGGGCTGCGCGGCCGCTTCAGCGGATTCAACATCAAGCTGGTGAAATGCGGCGGCATCACCCCGGCGCTGGCCATGCTGCGCGAAGGCAAGCGTTTGGGACTGAAGGTCATGGTCGGCTGCATGTTGGAGAGCAGCCTGCTCATCGCGGCCGGAGCCGTGGTGGCCCAGGAGGCGGACTATGCGGATTTGGACGGGAGCTGGTTGCTCCGGGACGATCCTTTCCAGGGTCTGGCCATGGTCAACGGCATGATCGCGCCGGGTTCCTCGCCCGGCTTGGGCGTCTTCCCGAAATTCCCCGGCGTTTGATGCGCCGGGCTCTCACCAAGGCCGGATAAGGGGTCGGATGCCATTCGGCAAGTGGCTATATTATGGGGATGGAAGCGATGGATCCCCTTTCCCTATCCCTGCTGGATCGCGGAGACGAGCGCTTGACGATGAAAGCGGGCCGCATCCTCGACATCGCGGATCCGCCATTCCAGGCTTTCATCGATGCCTTGATCCGTTGCGGGCGCGAAAACCTGGGCGTAGGCATCGCCGCCCCCCAGGTCGGCAAATCCTTGAGATTGTTCATCATGGCTTCTCAACCAAGCCCCCGTTATCCGGATGCCCCCGCGATGGAGCCCACTGCCGTCATTAATCCGGAAATCCTGCGCGTGTCGGAAACCAAGGAAACCGGCTGGGAAGGCTGCCTGAGCGTTCCCGGATTCCGGGCCAAGGTCCCCAGGCATCTGGAAATCGACGTGGCCTTCACCGATCGGCACGGCGTCGATCGCAGGGAACGCTTCAGCGGATTCATGGCGCGCTTGTTCCAGCATGAGTTCGATCATCTGGAAGGCATTCTTTATCCGGAGCGTCTGGAACAGGGCGAAACTTTGATCACCCTGGACGAATTCACGGCGCAAACGGGGATCGTCGTCCCGCGGTAATGGGGCGCCCTGCTCAATCCGAGTTTTGAAAAGCGGATAGGGGTTAGTGCTCATCCCGGTCAGCGGCGGACTTTGACACGGCACATTGAGTTGATGCCTACCGTTGCTACTTTCGTCCTGGCGGGGTTCAGCTCGCGTCAATTGCGTGAGGTCCGAGCCTCCCGGGATGAGCGGAACGAATATACCTAAAGGCGCCTCCGTACCCAAGCCTTGCGGCGCCGTTCCCCCGAATCCATATTTTGTCCATGCCAAAACCCTGGATAGCCCCCGACCTGACCCTGCCCGGCCGCCATATCCGGTTGGTTCCTATGGAAATCTCCCACGTGCCGGAACTCTTTCTGGCCGGACGCGATCAGGAAGTATGGCGCTATGTCCCCTATCAGGTAAAGACCGAAGCGGACATGCTGGCCTATGTGCGGACGGCGCTCGCGGACAGGGAACGGGGCGACTCTTTCGCGTTCACCATCCTGGATGCGGAAGCGGGGAAAGTGCTGGGTTCCACCCGCTACTACTCCCTGACGCCCATCCATCGCAATCTGGAGATAGGTTATACCTGGCTGGATCCCGCAGTTTGGCGCACAGCGGTCAATACCGAGGCGAAATTCCTGATGTTGCGGGAAGCCTTCGAATCCCTGGGATGCCTGCGAGTGGCTTTGCGGACCGATATGCGGAATCTCCGTTCGCAACGCGCCATGGAACGATTCGGCGCCGTGAGGGAAGGCGTATTCCGCAGGCACATGATCATGCCGGACGGCCACATCCGTGATACGGTCTATTATTCCGTGACAGACCAGGATTGGCCCAGGGTAAAGGCTTTCCAGCTGGATGCGATGGAGCGGGCGCGGTCTTGAAAAGGACCGGAAGAAACGGGAAAGCCGATTGCGAAACGGCTACTCCTCTATCGCATCCGATTTGGCTGGGCGTTTGCGCATTTCCTGGAAGAAGGACCGCAACAAGTCCAGGCACTCCTCGGCCAGAATCCCGCCTACCACCTCGATGTTCCGGTTGAGCGGGTTACCTGCCAGGATATCGTAGGCGGAACCCAAAGCGCCCAAGCGTTTGTCCTTGGAACCGTAGACCACTTTGGCAATGCGTCCGTTCAGGATCGCGCCCGCGCACATGGGGCAGGGCTCCAGGGTAGCATACAAGGTACATCCGTCCAAACGCCAATTGTCCAACGCGCCGCTGGCGGCGCCCATGGCCAGGATCTCCGCATGGGCGGTGGGATCCCGCAGCGTTTCCATATGGTTCCGGCCCCGGCCCAGGATCTTCCCTTCCTTGACGATCACGCAGCCGATGGGCACTTCGCCCTCTTCATAGGCGCCATGAGCCTCCCGCAAGGCTTGGCGCATGAAGTATTCGTCGTCGGGAGGAAGTAACATGGGGGTCCTCAGGGAGAGAAGTCAAAAGTCAAAATGTAAGACCTTTTCCCCGCGCCCGCTAGTTATAGAACAC
>JANYDA010000028.1 GCA_025360005.1 Fibrobacteria bacterium | reverse complement strand
CATGAAGCGGCCGAAGGTGGAGGGATAGTCGTTGGCGGGATAGGACCAATGGTAGCCGCGGCTTTCCAGCGGACCCAGGAAAGCGGCGCGATGCTTCTTCTCCTCGAAACGTTCGGGCTGGGAAAGGCCGTAGGTGCAGAGCTTCTGCCACTCCAGACCCAATAGGTTGGCTTGTTGGGAAACCGGAAATTTGTACTTGCGCTTCACGGGGCGGATCCTCTTCCCGGCCGGGCCGATTGGGCGCGGCGGCGGGTGTGCTAAGAGGGTACAGGGTGGGCGCAAAAGCGGTAAAGAGAGGAGGGGTAAGAAAATGAAAAAGGCGAAATGCAAAGTGCAAAATTGAAGAGGGAGAGGGCTCTGGACCCGGATGCATCGGGCAAATCCGCCATTAAAGCGGGTTTAGGGTATTACCTTTTTCCTTTTGACTTTTTGGGCCGCCGACCCCTAGGGGAGGTAGGGCCGTACCGTGATGCGCTCCACTCCCGCGTCCGTACCCATCCAGAGCTTGCCGCCCGAGAGGGCCATGCTCAGCACGCGCGTGCCCGGAATCCCGTCTTCCAAACGGAAATCCGACCAGAGCCCCTTGCGGGTATCGTAGGCGGTGATCCCGGTCGTGAAGGCGATGTAGAGCATATCCCCGTCGAAGCGCAGCCGGAAAGGATGATCGCGTTCCAGCAAAACCCTTTGCGATTGCTTGCGCGGCTTCACCATTACGCGGTTCTCGTAGACCCAATACATGGAGGTATCGTGGTAAGCCATCGAAGAAACGTTGACCAAAGTGGCTTCCGGAACGTCCTTGCCGGAGACGCTGTTCAACGTCTTCCATGCGCCCTTCTGGAACACCCATAGGCCCAGCCGCGTGGCGGCCCAGAGGTCATGATCCTTGGAGGTGAGCTCATTCACCTGCACGCCGCCTTGCACCGGCAACTCGCCCCCCACGGTCTTGATGTCTTCCTTGTCCGGATCCTCCAGGTAGCCCACGCCCCGTTCCGTACCCACGAAAAGCTCATTCTCGTGCACGTGCAGGGAGGTGACGCGGACATCCGTGCTCCCCATCAGGTGATTGTAATTGCGGAACTGGCCCGAGCGGGGATCATGCCGTACCAGGCCCTTGTTGGTGGCCAGCCAGACATAATCGCGCCAAACCGCTACATCCCTCACACAACCGTCCCCGAAGCCGTATTCCAACTGGGCGGGATACACCTTCCAGCCGTTCAGGTCCGACTTGGCCTTGACCAGGGCCCCGTTGCTTTGCGACGCCACGCCCAGGGAAACCTCGGTGGCCGGATAATCGCTGCGGCAGGAACCGAACCAGATATTGGCGCCCTCCGGGTAGATGACGGAAGTGGCGGGATAATCCAGGCCGAACCAGAATGCGGAGGCGGATTTCCGGCGCAGGGACCCGTAGAATTGCCCCAGCCCCGCGGTCAGCACCCAGAGGTTGTCGTAGTCGAAAACCTTCGACAGCGCGATGGGCGCCCTGCGCATGTATTTATCGCGGACTGCGTCCCCCAGGAAGAAATTGTCTCCGTCCAGGGTCAGGCCGTTCACGTCCGCGGTGGAACCCACGTCGTTGGCGGCCTGGTAATCCTCCAGGGATGCGTCCGTGAAGCGCCGGAACACGGGGTTGTACTCCAGGGTGCGCCCCCCGGTCAGCAGCACGTATAGCTTGGAGCGCATTTGTGAGTAGCGTATCGATTTTATCTCGTTGCCGGCAACCAGGTTGTCCACCCACGCGGACCGGCGGTAATCGTACATAAGCACGCCGCCCTCGGTCAGGATAAAAGCGTTCTTGGAATCCCCCACTATCTGGGTGGGATTTTTGTGGGTGGAGAAGAAGAGGATGTCCTGTGACTGGAGATTGGCGGCCGGGCTAATGCCCCATGCCAGAACGACCGTCGCGCATATTTTGCGAATACTCATCCAGGATCCCTTGCAGGTCGAAGCCGCTGAAACGTTGTCCGACAAGATCCATATCCTGGCGCAATTTGGCAAGCTCCCGATCGTCCTGGACGAGCAAAAGCCGCAGCGCCTGCGCTTTCAATCCCGGGATTTCCAATCCCAGTTCCCCGAAGACGGCGACGGCGCGGGCGTTGGTTTCCACCGCTTCCGCCCTGCGGCCCTGCGAGAACAGGCAGATGGCGGATTGGTTGAGGCAACCGGCCACCTTGGCCAACCGGCCGTGTTCGCGGTAATACCCCATCGCCTCATGCCACAACGTGTCGGCCCGCGCATAATCCTTGCGGGCCATGGCCGCCATAGCGTCGAGGGGCGTAGCCCGGTCCCGGCCCAATCCCTTGCGGAAAACCTCATATCGGGACGCCCATTCCTGGGGATCCCGCGACTGGATGAGGTAACGCATGCGATCGAGCCCCATGGAGGTTTCCTTGGCCGCATCGCCCTTGGCCAGATCCAGAGCGGAGTCTACCAGTTCCACCGCCAAAGGATAATGCCGCTGGAGGGATGCCAATTGGGACCGCTTCCAGAGCCACACGGACTTGCTGCCGCGATCACGGGTGTTGACGCCTTCCAGAAGGCGGGCGGCCTCCATCTCGTCATCGGATTCCAATTCCAGATCCACCAGATTGAAGGTGGCCTTGGCGATCCAATCGTCCTTGCCCTTGAGTACCGCGTCTTGCAGGGCCTTGGAAAAAAACATGCGCGCCAGATCGTATTTGCCCGCATAGTAAGCGGAGAGCCCACGCTCGGCATACTTGGGAGAGTCGTCCGCGCGCGCCGCGCGCGGCATTGCAAATTGCAAATTGAAAATCGCAAATTGAAAAATGAAGAGACAAATGCGGGAAAGACTTCTGCGGCTCTTCAAGGAGGCCGGAGGTCCCTTGATTTTTTCCATCGATTTGCAATTTTCAATTCGCAAAAAATCTCTCTTCGCCTTCACGGTCCCGCCTCATTCAGCAAAACCGGGTAATCCCCTTTCTTGACCATCCGGCCTTTGATGAACCAGAGGCTAGAAACCGCGTCCATCAGATCCCCGGCCTGATCGAGCTTGCCGGAGCCTTGCAGCATGATCTGATCCATGCGGCGCAGGATGGTTTCGCCTTGGTCGGCCAGCACGTTGGCGTGCACGCTCAGCTTCTCGGCCTGTTCCGCCGTCCTCACCAATTTGCCGGATGTGGAATCCGCGCGCGCCAGGATGCCTCCCAGCGCCACGTGCAAGGTGTCGGTCAAGAGCTGGACCCGGCCCAGCACCAACCTGCCCTGCCCCACCGCCGTATCCACGCTGTTGACGCCGGCCAGCAGGCGGTCGTATAAATCCCGCGAGCCCAGCATGGCCCCCACCGTGGTATTGGGATCCTTCGCCTTCACCACAATCTGGTCGATGCTGTTGATCAACTGATCCATCTTGCCCATCAGGTTGGTCAGGCCGCTCAGCACGGATTCGATGTCGCGCGAGTTGGAGACCATCAAGGTGTCTCCCCCCCTGAGGATGGTCCCGCCCAATCCCAGCGTCTCGATATTCACCACGCGATCGGAAACCAGGTTCTTGTCCCGCAATGCGAAGGCGACGGAACGGCTGGTGATGAAATCCTGGTACTTGCGATCGATGACCAGGTCCAGAACCACCTTGCCGGAGGAGGCGTCGATGCCGCCGTGGCCGAGCAGGTTCACCGATTCCACGCGGCCGATCTTCACGCCGTTGAAGAGCACGTCCGCGCCCGGCCTCAGGCCCACGCCGTTCTCGAATACGGCGCTCAGGGTGTATTGCAATTCAAACACGCCCTTCTTGTGGAAGAGCACGATCAGGGATACCACGAAGGTTATCACCGCGGTGGACACGAAAAAACCGGCCAGCAGGTTGCGGTGCCGATGGAGCTCGAACTTCATCCCGGCTTCTCCGTCATGGCGGCCTCCTGCTCCAGCTGGCGGAACAGGAATTCGACGAAGGAGTCCTGGCAATTCTTCAATTGCTCGAAGTTCATGGGTTGCAGCAGCTCGCCTTCCTTCAACACGCCGATTTCGCCGCCCAGCTCGCGGGCGGCGAGCAGATCGTGGGTCACCAGGATCATGGACACATGGTTGATGCGGCGGATATTGGCGATGAGCGCCAGCAGCACGGCGCGGCTGATGCGGTCCAGGCCGGCCGTGGGTTCGTCCATGAGGATGAGCTTGGGGCGCATGATCATGGCGCGGGCCACGGCGGCGCGCTTGAGGATGCCCAGGCTGACCGATGCGGGATATTGGTGCTGGAATTCCTTGATGAGCAGCATCTCCAGGGCGTTGTCCACGCGGGAGCGGATTTCCTCCTCGTCGCCTACGTTATGGTAGAGCAGAGGAAGCGCCACGTTCTCGAAAATCGTCTTGGTGCTGATTAATGCCGAACTCTGGAACACGAAACCGACGCTCCGCTTGAGATCGTTGAACTCCACCTCATTGAGAGTGGCGATGTCCTTGCCCAACAGCCGGATCATGCCCGCGTCCGGCTTTTCCAATCCGATCAGCAAACGCAGCAAGGTACTCTTGCCTTGGCCCGACAGACCGCAAATCACCAGGATCTGTCCCGGCAGCACATGGAAGTTCACGCGCCGCAGCACGGTTTCCTGGCCGGGATAGGTGAAGCGCAGATTATGGACGGAAGCGATCACGCTCATAGGAAACCCAGCTTGGCCAGGAACGGCAGCGCGAACAGGGTATCGAAAATGGTGATGCACACGAAGGAGTTCACCACGCCCTTGGTGGTGGCCTTGGGCACTTCCCGGATGTCGTTGGACACATTGATGCCGTGGTAGCAGGCGATGACGGAGACCAGTATGCCGAAGAACACCGGCTTCACGATGCCCAGCACCCCGTCTATGATGCCCATGGAGGCGAGGATGCGCTCCATGAACAAGGAAAGCGAGAGTTGCACTTCGGAAAAATCGGACACGAAAAGCGAAAGCAGTTTGACCACCAGGTAGCCGCCGAAGATGGCCACCAGGTTGAAGATGACGGTAAGGCAGAACATGGAAATGACCGTTGCGGCGAAGCTGGGATAGACCAGGTAACGCACCGGGTCCACGCCCATGGTCTTGAGCGCGTCTATCTCCTGCTGCACCTTCATGTTCCCCAGGTAAGTGGACAGCGCGGAACCGGTGCGTCCGGCTACCAGGAAGGCCGTGAACAAGGGACCCACTTCGCGCACCACCACCAGCACCATGACATTGCCGAAATAATCGCCCGCCCCGATCTTGGGCATCACGGTTGAAGCTTGCAGGATGGTGGCGCTGCCGATGATGAGCGCCAGAAACGCCACCAGGGGGATGGCCTCCACGCCGGTGAAATAAATCTGGGTGATGAGCTGATCCAAACCCTGCTTGCGATTGCCGGCCTTATGCACGGCGCACCAGGAGGCCTGCAACCCCAATTCCATCAATTGGCCTACGTAGGATCTGCGAGAGCGCAGCCCTATCCACGTCAAAATGCGGGTCATGTGGACCTATTCTACACTATAAAGGCGGGTGGATGGAACTGCGGCGAAGCCTGCGCAATCTCCTGGTGAACGGGGATTTACCGAGACGGGCAACGCATCCGGCCTGGGTTTTTTGAGGAATATGGGAGGGGTTTGGAGTTTCTCAGTTTCTAGACCCGAAGGAGCCGGGATGAATCCGGATCATTCTACGGCCACTTCCCGCATGACGAAACGCGCGCCACCCCAGGCTCCGGAATGCCTGCCTCATTATCCGGCCAGGCACGACGGGATGCAGGCGGATCCCCACGCAGGCGCGGACGGGAAGAGGGACGGGAAGAGGAAAAGCTTGCCGTAACAAACAAGTTACGTGGGAAACGGGAATCCGATCAGCCTCGCGGCGGGCCGGGCGGGACACCTTCCAGGACCAGTTGCAACTGTTCCAACACTTCCAAGCGGCCCGTTTTTTGGTCCGCGCTGGTCAGCAAGGGAGGATCCGGCAGCTTATAGCGTTGGGTGATTTCCACCAGGGCACGGCGGGTATGCTCCTTGTTGAGCTTGTCGCCCTTGGTAGCCACCACCAGCAACGGCATGTCGAACTCCGCCAGCCACTCCAACGCCTCTTTGTCCACCTTACTGTCGGTCATGCGGATATCCACCAGGTACATCAGGCCCACCAGGCTTTTGCAGGTGCGGAAGTAGGCGTCGATGGCGTCTTCCATGCGATGCTTTTCGTCCCGGCCCACCTTGGCATAGCCGAAGCCGGGGATATCCACCAGGTAGAATGGCGGCAAGGGGGGACCTTCCCGGTCGGCGGCGCCCGCCTTGATCGCGGCTGCGGGCTTGCCGGCGGCAACGCTTCCCGCCGCTCCTTTGTTGACTAGGAAGAAATTGATCAGACGCGTCTTGCCGGGAACCTGGCTGGTCTTCACCAAGCCCTTGCGCTGGGCCAGCATGTTGAGCAGGGAGGATTTGCCCACGTTGGAACGGCCCGCCACGGCGATATGCGGGATGCCGTCATCCGGATAGTCGCCGGCCTGGGAGGATTTCACGAACTCGGCGGATTTGATCAGCATGGTTTATCGTTCATATCACTTCGACGCGGCTTTCCAAGGCGCGCTGGACGGTAAGCTCATCCACATACTCCAGCTCGGATCCCACCGGAATGCCCCGGGCCAGGCGGGAAATCTTGACGGAGGAACCATGCAGCTTCTGCGCGATGTAGGATGCGGTAGCTTCGCCTTCCGCGTTGGTGTTCAAGGCCAGGATCAATTCCACGCCCGCCGCGCTGCGCTCCCAGAGGCGGGCGAAATTGAGATCGGCGGGACCGATGCCATCCAAAGGGGAAATGCTCCCGCCCAGTACGTGGTACACGCCCGGATAGCTTCCGGAGCGCTCGAAAGCGAGGATGTCCGCGGGCTTTTCCACCACGCAGATGAGATTCCCCTGGCGGCGATCGCTGGAGCAGATACGGCAAACGGCCCTTTCGGTATAGTTGCCGCAGGAGGAACAGGCATGGATGCGGGCTTTGGCTTCGTTAAGGGCGCGGGCCAATTCCTGGACGGCACCCTCTTCCTGAGCCAGCAGATGATAGGCCAAACGTTGGGCGGTTTTCCGGCCGATGGAGGGGAGACCGGCCAATTGGCTAATCAGGTTCTCGATGATGATTTCCTTCGGTTCCTGATCCATCGCCATAAAATACTTATAATCCCGACCCTATTTTTTCCGGGCGTTGAATTTGTTAAATTACTACCCGCTTAACGCTATACCGATTTTGGAGGCCGCCAGTTACCAGATCTATGTGCGCACGCAAGGATAGTTCCCTCCCCCGCATCGCTACCCTGCTCCTGAACCTGGCGCTGTTCGGCGCTCCGTCGGCTCCAGGCCTGCTGGCGCATGCCCAAACTCCGCAAACCTCCGTCTCGCCCATCGACTCATCCCCGTCCGGAGGCCGGGATCCGTTCCTGGCCCCGCCTCCCGCGCCGGCCAATGATTCCAACGCGATCGCAGCCATGCCTCCCGTGCCCAAAGAGGCCGTGAAGCTTTCCTCCCAGGGCGCCTTCTCCGCTGCCAATCCACGCGTGGGGGATTCGCTGGATTATGTGGTGCAGGTGGAGTGGGAAGACACGCAGGTACCCGTCTTTGTGCTGGCGCCGGACAGCCTGGATTTCCCCGGCTTCAAGATCATCGGCCAGGCAACCATGCACAAGAAGGTGGCGGCGGGCCAGTCCGTCAAGAACCATACGGAATTCATCTTCCGCCTGCGGGCCATGGTCCAGGGTACCGGCAAGGCCGGCTCGCTGAAGGTGCGCTACCTGACCGGGCTTTCCAAACAGGAAGAGGCCATCTTCATCCCCACCGCGCTGGTAGACATCGGACCGGCGCCGGTACATGTCCTGGACATGCTGTGGTTCAAGCTGCTGTTGGGCCTGCTGGGATTGGGAGCGGCCTGCGCGCTGGCCTATGCCGCGTTCAAGTTGACCTTGCGCAAACGCGCGGCGAAGATCCGCAAGCGCGAGGATCTAAAACCGGAAGTGGCGGCTCTGAAGAGCCGGCTGCGCTCGGCGCAGAATTCCCCGGACGCGAGCAAGGCCATCCTGTCCGAAATGGAATCCCTGACCGTGCGCTTTCTCAGGGATGAGCTCGGGGAGGCCGCCAACGCGGGCGTTCAGGTCCGTTTCGATCCGTTGTTGGAAACCTATCTGGCACGCAACGGAACATCGGCCGAAGCCGGCGGCAATGCAACTACGGGCGGCAGCGGGGAAGATTGGCTGAAGCTCAAGGATTTGTTCCGGCATGCCCGCTTCGCCGGGGGATACAAAGAACCCCATGAATTGCAGGACGCTTTTCGGACCTTCAGGAAATGCCTTAAGATGACGGGAGACGATGATCATGAGTAGCGCGACCAAGGTGGACATCCAAGCCATTACGGAAAAAGTGAAGCGGGAAGGCGCCTTCATCCAGAAGATCCTGGACGAAGTGGGCCGTACCGTCATCGGCCAGAAGAACATGTTGGAGAAACTGCTGATAGGCCTGTTGGCGGACGGCCACGTGCTGCTGGAAGGCGTGCCCGGCCTGGCCAAGACCACGGCGGTCAAGGCGTTGGCCAACGCCATCAACTGCGCCTTCAACCGCATCCAGTTCACGCCCGATCTGTTGCCGGCCGATTTGATCGGTACCTTGATCTTCAATCCCAAGACGGGCGACTTCCACGTCAAGCGCGGCCCCATCTTCGCCAACATCATCCTGGCGGACGAAATCAACCGCGCGCCCTCCAAGGTGCAATCCGCGCTGCTGGAGGCCATGCAGGAAAAGCAGGTCACCATCGGCGACACCACCTATTCCCTGCCGCCGCTGTTCCTGGTGATGGCCACCCAGAACCCGGTGGAGCAGGAAGGCACCTATCCCCTGCCGGAAGCGCAGATCGATCGCTTCATGCTCAAGGTCACCCTGACCTATCCCACCAAGGAAGAGGAGAAGGCCATCGTGAACATGGTCTCCGGCAAGGGCCTGCATACCGCGGAGAAGATGGCCACCGAAGAAGACATCCTGCGCGCGCGCAACACCGTGGGCGAGGTGTTCATGGACGATAAGATCATGGACTATATCATCAACCTGGTGGCCGCCACGCGCGATCCGCTCGGCCACGGCATCAAGGACGTGGCGGGCCTGATCGAATACGGCGCCTCCCCGCGCACGAGCATCAGCCTGGCGAAGGCGTCCAAGGCGCATGCGCTCATCCGCGGCCGCGGCTACGTCACCCCCGAGGACGTCAAGTCCATCGGCATGGACGTGATGAAGCACCGCCTGATCCTGAGCTACGAGGCGGAGGCGGAGGAAGTGAAGGCGGAGAATGTGGTGCAGAGGATATTCGACTCGATTGAAGTGCCTTAAGAGGAAGACTTTTGCAATATCGAATTGAAAATTGCGAATTGAAAATTGGCGGAACCGATTCCGCACCGGTCCCGCTTCGCGTTGAGTTCGCGAGCGGCCGGCGATTTTCAATTTGCATATTGCAATTTTCAATTTTCAATTTGCAAAAACCAGCGCAATGATACCGAAGGAAGTCCTAAAAAAAGTCCACCAGATCGAGATCCGTACCACCGGCATCGTCAACTCGGTGTTGTCGGGGGCGTATTCCTCGTCTTTCAAGGGCCAGGGCATGGAGTTCGCCGAGGTGCGGGAATACGTGCCCGGGGACGAGATCCGTTCCATCGATTGGAACGTCACCGCGCGCCACGGTACGCCGTATATCAAGAAGTTCGTGGAAGAGCGCGAGCTCACCGTGATCCTGGTGGTGGACGCCAGCTCCTCCGGGGAATTCGGCAGCCAATCGGAGATGAAGGGCGAGGTGATGGCCACCATCAGCGCTCTGCTGGCGTTTTCAGCCACCAAGAACAACGATCGCGTTGGCTTGCTCATCTTCACCTCGCAGGTGGAGATGTACATCCCTCCCAAGAAAGGCCGTAAGCATGTGCTGCGCGTCATCCGCGAGCTCCTGTATTTCAAGCCCAAGGAAAGAGGCACCAACCTGTCGCTGGCCCTGGAATACCTGAACCGGATCCTGACGCGCCGGGCCGTAGTGTTCGTGGTTTCCGATTTCGCCACCGGCGATTTCGAGAAGCCTATCAAACTGCTGGCGCGCAGGCACGAGGGTGTGGCCATCACGGTATGGGATCCGCGCGAACGGGAAATCCCGGACGTGGGATTCATCGAGCTGGAAGACGCGGAAACCGGCGAGATCATCCTGGTGGACACCAGCGACGAGGACTTCCGCAAGACCTTCAAGAAGGAAGCCCAGAAAGAAAGCACCCAGCTCAAGCGCCTGTTCCGCAAGCTGCAAATCGATTTCGTGGAAGTGGTGATCCAGCCGAAGTACGATGACACCATCCATCCGTTGTTGGAATATTTCCGGAAGCGCGCGGCGAAAATAAGGTGAGGATGAAAACAAGATTTTGCAAATTGCAAATTGAAAATTGCAAATTGAAAATTGCAAACCCGGGATCTCCCGGGGCAAAATGGTGCTGTGCATGAATTCGATTTCAAGCCGAAGGCGTTCCATTTTGCGATTTTCAATTTGCAATTTTCAATTTGCGAAATTCCTCCTCTTCGCACTGCTATTCACCGCCTGCGACTCCGCGCGCTCTTCCTTCACCCGCGAACAATACCGCGCGGCCGCTACCGCGCTTTTCGAACGTCAGTTGTACCGCGAGGCCATCGACATGTACCAGGATTACCTGAAGTCTTCCGCCATCGAACAGGACGACGTGCCCAACGTGCTCTACCAGATGGGCGTCATCTACCAGGAAAACCTTTCCGATCCCAAGGGCGCGCTGGCCAAATACGCCGTGATCAAGGCGCTGTACCCGGATAAGACTTTCGAGAACCAGCTGGGCAAGCGCATGGTGGCCTGCCTGGAGGGAATGGGCCGCAGCGTGGACGCCACCCAGGCGCGTTCGCGCCTCACGGACTTCAACCCGGACACGACCAAGGCGGCCGGGAGCGGGACGGTGGTGGCGGATCTGGACGGCCGCAAGATCACCCTGGGCGAAATCGCCGGCATGGTCGGAAAGCTGCCGGAAGCGCCCTTGGAGCTGAACCAACTGGTGCGCGAATACGTGGCGCAAATCCTGATCGCGGATGCGGCCCGCCGCAAAGGCATCGCGGACAAGCCGGAGATCAAGCAACGCATCGGGCAGGCGGAGAACCAGATCCTCACCCAGGCGGGGCTGATGGAGGAGATCAAGATCCAGCCTCCCAGCGGGAACGACATCAAGTATTATTTCGAGGCCAACAAGGCGCGCTACCTGCAAGGAGCGGATTCCAACGCGACTTTTGAGAAGCTGGCGCCCCGCGCGCAGGCGGACTGGGTGCGCGAGAAGCAGGGCGCGGAATACCAGAAGTACGTGGAGCGCCTGCTGCAAACCGCCAAGGTGCGATTCTTCTCTCCCGGCGCTTCCGCCGGGACCGGAGCCGACGCCGCCAAATGAACGCAGTGACGCAGGATAGCGCCGCGGCAGCGTCCCGGGCGCAGGGGTCATTGGACATCTCGTCCCAGGTCGATCATTCGGAAATCACCATCGGCGATCGCATCCAGTACGAGATCAAGGTGGTCTTTCCCGCCGATGGCCGGCTGGAGCTTCCTTCCGTGCTGGGCAACCTGGGATCCTTCGAGGTCAAGGATTACCAGGCCGGGGAACCCAAGGATGCCGGCAAGCTCAAGATCCAAACCTGGCATTTCGATTTGTCGACCTATACGGTTGGCAAGTACACCATTCCTCCCCAGGTAATCCTGTATCGGCATGGGGCCGACACCGCGGCGACCGGCTATTATACCCAGCCCATCGAGATCAACGTCGTCCGCACCTCCCCGGAAACGGTAAAGGATATCGCCGACATCGCCACCCTGGCGGAAGTCAAATCCGGGGCGCCCTGGCTGGCCTATGGATTGGCCGCGGCGGCCGTGTTGATCGCTGCCTGGCTGCTTTGGAAACGCTTCCGCCGACCGCCCGTCCCCAAGGCCGCCAAGCCGGCCCTGCCGCCTTTCGAGGAAGCCATGGTCAAACTGGGAGAGCTCAAGGACCTGGCGCTTATCCGTCAGAACCGTTCGCGGGAATTCTGCTTCCTGCTTTCGGAAGCCCTGCGCCGCTACCTGGACCGCCGCTTCGGCACGGATTCCCTGGAATCGACCACGGCTGAATTCCTGGAAAAGGCCCGTAGCTTGCCGGTTACTCTGGCCCAGAAGCAATGGCTGGGGGAATTCTGCGCGGACACCGACCTGATCAAATTCGCGGGCGCTTTGTTGTTGGAAAGCGGGGCCCAGGACCTCATCGCCAAAACGGAAGGATTCCTGCGCCAGACCAGGCCTAAGGAAACCGAAGGCAGCCTGCCGGGCCAAGGCATAGCCGATGCCGCGCCCATCGTCCCCAAGAAACCGCTGAAGGGCAAAGCTAACGCGGCCAATGCGGTCGCCAGCGCCGCCGCCCTGAAAGCCGGATCCGGGGCGGGCAAACCCGCCGGAAATCCAGCCGGAAATCCAGCCGGAAAACCGGCCGGTAAAGGGAAATCTCCTGGGACCGCCGGACCGGGACCCGGATATACGCAAGGCGGGCACGGCCACGAACCGGAGAATCCTAATCCAGGCGACGCGAAGCCGGGCGGACCCGGATCCGGAAGCAATGGTGGAAACGGCGGCAATAGCAACGGTAACGGAGCCGGTGGCAAGGGATGGACGGCATGAGCCTGCCCCATTTCCAGAATCCGTATTTTCTTGCGGGACTGGCCGCGGTGCCTTTCCTGGCCTGGGATTATTTCCGCAAGAACCAACGCCGCAAGGCGAGCATCCGTTTCCCCTCCCTGGCCATCATCAAACGCGTACCGCACAGCATGGCCTACCGCGCCCGCCACATGCTGCTGGCCTTGCGCCTATTGGCCATCTCCCTGATGTGCATCGCGCTGGCGCGGCCGCAATACGGGGAGGCCATCGAGGACGTGACCACCAATGGCATCGACATCATGCTGGCGCTGGACATTTCCGGATCCATGCGAACCATGGATTTGAAACCGCAAAACCGTTTGTTCGTCGCCAAACAGGTGATCGAGAATTTCGTGCTCGGCCGGCAGCACGATCGCATCGGCCTGGTCATCTTCTCCGGCAAAAGCTTCACGCAATGCCCGTTGACGCTGGACTACGGGATCCTGGTGCAGTTCCTGCGGCAGGTGAATTTCGGCATGGTGGAGGACGGCACCGCCATCGGCACCGCACTGCTCAATGCCACCAATCGTCTGCGCCTTTCCGGCGCCAAGAGCAAGGTCATCATCCTCCTGACCGATGGCGCCAACAATTCCGGCGAGGTGGACCCGGTCACGGCCGCCAAGGCCGCCAAGGCGCTGGGCATCAAGATCTACGCCATCGGCGTGGGCAAGGAGGGCGAGCAGCCCATGGAAATAGAGGATCCCATGTTCGGCAAGCGCATCGTGAGCGTCAAGACGGACGTGGATATGCCCATGCTGCAATCCATCGCCGGCCTCACGGGAGGCAAATGGTACCGGGCCCAGGACGCCAAGGCTCTGGAAGGCATCTATAACGATATCGACAAGTTGGAAAAAACCGAGGTCAAGACCACCAGCTATTACAGATATCACGAACTGTTCCGCAACCTGCTCATCATCGCCCTGCTGATCCTGCTCCTGGAAACGGCCTTGGCCAATACGAGGTTCATGAAAATCCCATGAGATTCGCATCGCCGCAAATGTTCTGGCTGTTTTGGTCCATTCCCCTGCTGGCGGGATTCTTTATCTATGCCTACCGCAAGAAAAGCCGCACCCTGGCCCGTTTCGCCCAAGTGGAAATTCTCAAGCGCATGACCGACGGCATTTCGCGCGGGCGCCAGGCGCTCAAGGCCCTCCTGCTGCTGCTGGTCGCCTTTTTCGCCGTGCTGGCCCTGGCCCGGCCGCAATTCGGCACCAAGCTGGAACTGATGCGCCGCAAGGGCCTGGACGTGGTGGTGGCGCAGGACGTCTCGCTTTCCATGTATGCCGAAGACATCAAACCCAATCGCATGATCCGCTCCAAGCAGGAAATCGGCAAGTTCGTCGATCGCCTGGCGGGCGACCGCGTGGCGCTGGTAGCCTTCGAGGGCGAGGCTTTCCTGCAATGCCCCTTGACCATGGATTATGGCGCGTTCAAGATTTTCCTGGACGTGCTGGGACCCGATCTGATCCAGACACCGGGCACGGACATTGCGGCCGCCATCGAGACCTCGCTGAAGGCTTTTGATCCGAAGGACCGGAAATACCGCGTGCTGGTGCTCCTGACCGACGGCGAGGATCATAGCGGACGGGCGGAGAAGATGGCTGAAGAAGCCGCCAAGATGGGCGTCGCCATCTACACCGTCGGCATCGGCCTGCCATCCGGCGTGCCCATCCCCCTCAAGGACGAGCAGGGCAACGTGTCCTATAAGAAGGATCGCCAGGGCAATATCGTCACCACCCGCCTGGACGAGGTGCTCCTGCAGAAAATCGCCCTGGCAACCAACGGCAAGTATTACCATGCCGAGCCGGGCCGCTTTGAATTGGAAGACGTGCTTAAGGAGATCGGGAAGATGGAAAAGCGCGAGCTGGAATCCGAGCGCATGAGCCAGTACGAGGACCGCTTCCAGATCCCCCTCGCCATCGCCTTGTTCCTGTTGGTGGCGGAGATGCTGATATCCGATCGCCGTAAGCGCCGCAAGGAATGGGAGGGGCGCTTCTCATGAGCCTCCGCCGTACCTTGCTGTTGCAAGCGCTCCTGCTGGGCGCCGCGCTCGGCCAAATCAAGCTCACGCCTTCCGGTGGCGCCGCGCAAAGCGCGCCCGCCCCCATCGATCCGTCCGGGCAGGACAGCGCGGTTCCCTCCGCCGACGGTCCCGGCGGCAGTAACGCTGGTGTTACTGGGGATCCGGTAAACGGGCCGCCTTCCGGAGGCCCAACCGCCGGCGAAGATCTACTCTCCCGTTACGAGAAGCCCACCGCAGGCAGGCCACGCTGGGTTTCCAAGCTGTTGGGCCTGCTGGGATCGGGAGGCGCGCCGGCCAAACAGGCCGCTAAAGCTTATGCCGAAGGCGACTACGACAAGTCCATCCAGAAGTACGCGGAAGCCCAACTCGACAATCCGGAATCCCAGGCCTTGGCCTACAATTCCGGCAATGCCCAGTACCGCAAGAAGAAATACGACGAGGCCATCGTCGCTTATAAGAAAGCGCTGGTGGGAGACGATGCGGGCCTGGCCGCGGCCTCCTACTACAACTTGGGCAACGCGCATTTCCGCAAGGGAGAGTTCTCCATCCAAAGCGGCAAGCAGGAAGGCATCGAGGATTACCGAGAAGCCATGGCCATGTACAAGAAATCCCTGGAGATCCGCCCGGACAACAAGAACGCCAAGCGCAACATCGAAGTGGTGCAGGCGCGCATCAAGGAACTCCTGGAGAAGCAGAAGCAGGACAACAAGCAACAGCAGGGAAGCCCGCAGAAGCCGCCGGAGCCCAGCGCCCAGGCCAAGGCCGTGCTGGCGCGGGCCATGCAATTGGTCCAGGAACGCCGGTACGCGGAAGCCAAGGCTTTGCTGGAGGACGTCATCCAGAAGGATCGCACCGCCGCGCCTTACCAGTCGCATGTGCAACGCATCGACGACGTGCTCAAGATCATGCGGGGAGAGACGCCGACACCGCCCCAAAGCCAGGATCCGCGCGCGTCTCAACCCGGCGTAGGTGTGATATGAATCGCGCCGGCAACTTTAATCGCTTCGATCGCTTGCGTCGCTTCTCGATCCTGATCCTAGCCGTCGCAGGACTAGCCATGGCCGCCGGATCCAGGTCCGCCGAGGACTACCTGCATGCGGGAGCTTCCAAATACATCCAGGGCCGGCTCCAGGAAGCCGGCGTGGAAGTGGAAGAAGGCCTGCGCCGATATCCCAATGATTCCAAGCTGAAAGCCCTGGCGGGCCAGTTGAAGAATATGAAGGATCAGCAAAAAAAGGATCAGGGCGGGCAAAACTCACAAGGTGGGGACCAAAACCAGGATAAGCAGGATAAAAAGGATTCCAGCGGCCAGGGCAATCAGAACGGGAAAAAGGACCAGAAGGACAAAGACAAAGATAAGGGCAAGGACAAAGATAAAGACAAGCAGAACGAGAAGGACAAAGACAAGGATAAAGGCCCCAAGGACGGCCAGGATCAGCCCCAGCCCCAACCGGAGAAGCAAGGGGATAGCTCCGGGCAAGAAGCCGCTCCCGCCAAGCCGGGCCAAATGAGTAAGGACGAGGCGGAACGATTGTTAAATTCCTATCAGGACGACGAAAAACGGGAACAGAAGCAAATGCAGAAGCGCAACCGGGGATCCGTGGAAGTCGAGGAAGACTGGTAGCGCGCCGGGGTGATTGGGTAGAATTCACAATGCAAAGTGCAAAATTCAAAATGAAAAATTTTCGAGAAGGAATCGGCGCAACCGGGGCACGGGCCTTCCGGTTTTCAATTTTGCGCTGTGCATTCTGCCTTTTGACTTTTGCATTTTCATCGACAGCCTACGCGGAAGTCACCGCCGAAGCGTCCCTTTCTTCCGCCCAGGTGGGCACGGGCGAGCCATTCCAATTGACCGTGCAGGTGACTTCGGACGAGAAGGTGGACGGCCTGCCTTGGCCGCAGGTGCAGGGGCTGGAAAAGTTCACGGTGGCCAAGTCCACGGGCAACACGCAAAGCTCCCAAACCAGCATCATCAACGGCAAGATTTCCAGCCGCGCCTATTTCGTGACCAACTTCATCTATACCCTAACCGCCGCCAAGCCGGGAGTGTTCCAGGTGGGGCCCATCCACTATGCCTACAAGGCCTATGAGAAGGATTTGGGTAGCGGCAATGTTACCGTGGTCAAGCAGGAGGCGGGCCTCACCAGCCAACCTTCCCTCTCCAAGAAATCCGCCTTCGTCGGCGAGCAATTGCTTTACAATCTCCGCATCACCCCTTCCCAAGGCGTCCAGCAAATAAACCTGCCTCCGGATCTGCAGAAGCTGATCGGCGAGAAATTCTGGTTCCAGCGCCTGGACAAGAACGTGGAGGCCAAGGTGGTCAAGGTGAACGGGGAGAACGTGCGCGTCTTCGACGTGCGCATCGTGCTCTTCCCCCTCCTGGCCGGGAAGGCGGATCTGGCCGGCATCCCGGTGGACTACCAACAAGCCAGCCGCGGCCAACGCCGCCGGTCCGGATCCGTGTTCGACATGTTCGACGATCAGTTCTTCAGCGGCGGATCCGTGGTCAATCTGACCGCCATGGCCAACCCCATTTCCATGGAAGTCCGCCCCCTGCCCCCCGGCGCGCCAACCGATTTCACCGGCTCTGTGGGCGAATACTCCCTCGCCGCGGCCGCCGATAAAACGGCTTTGGCCACCGGCGACGCCATGACCTTGACGGTGACCATCCGCGGGGACGGCGAACCCAAAACCATCACCAAGCCCAAACTCCCGGACCTGAGCCAATTCGAGGTATTCGATCCGGAAGTCAGCACCGCCACCGCCGTGCAGGGGTCCACCTTGATAACCACCAAGACCTTTAAGTACGTAGTGGTCCCCCATCGCAAAGGCGAATACAACCTGGCCCCCGTCGCCTTCAGCTACTTCGACCCCGCTAAACGCGAATACGCGGAAGCCAAGTCCCAGCCCATCGCCATCTCGGTTTCGCAGGGCAAGGAGGTCGCCTCCACCGGGAACCGCATCATGAGCCAGCGCGAGATCACGGACATTGGATCGGACATCCGCCATATCAAGAGCGGATCCGAACCTTTGCAAAGCGAGGATGATTTTCTCTATAAGCATCCCTGGTTCTGGCTGCTTTTCCCGCCTTCCCCGGTAGCCTTCGCCATGATTTTCCTGGTGCGTAACCGCGGCCGCAAGCTGGCTGGCGACGCCACCCTCAAGCGCAAGACCCTGGCCGGCGCCCAACTGAAGCGCCGTCTCAAGGAGGCCAACGAGGCGCTCAAGCAGAAGAACGCCAAGGAATTCTATAAGGCCCTGTCTCAAGCCGTGGTGGGGTTAGCCAGCGATAAGCTGAACGTGGAGTTCCGCGGACTCACCTTGGAAGACGCCAAGGTCCAACTGCGCAAGCGCGGCATCACGGAGGCTTCGGTGAACGAGTACGAAAAAGTGCTGCAACTGTGCGACTTCGGACAATTCGGCGGCGGGGCGCGCGACGAGAAGGCCTGGAAAGAATCCCTGGACGCGGCGGAGAACCTGCTGCGCATGTTGGATAGGGAGCTATGATGGACTGCCCCGCCAAGACCCCCGGTTTTCTCCTGCGCGCGGCTTTTCCGCTGCTGTGGCTGCTCGCGATCGCGTCGCTGGCTTCCGCGTCCGCGTCGCCCGAAGCCCTCAAACGCGCCACGGCAGCCTATAAGCAGGCCAATGCCGCTTACGAGAAAACCGACTATGCCAAAGCCGCGGAACTGTACCGCAACGCCATCGACGAAAGCGTGGCCGATCCGCGCCTGTATTTCAACTACGGGAATTGCCTGTTCCGCCTGAATCAGCCCGGCATGGCCATCCTGTATTACGAGAAGGCCCGCAAGCTGGATCCGAACGATCAGGATATCGCCTACAATCTCCGCTTCGTGAACGCGCAGATCATCGACAAGAATCCCGCCGCGGAAAGCAATGCCCTGACGCGGGCCATCGGCTTCGCCCATTCGGCATTTTCCATCAACCAAGGCTTGTGGACTTCCGTCGGGCTTTTCTCGCTGATCTTCCTGGCGGCCATCCTGGCCTTGTACGCGGGCGCGGCCTTCCGCGGCGCCCTCATCGCGGCCATGGTGCTGGCGGCCCTGGCCCTGCTGGCGTTATCGCCGTCCCTGTATTTCAAGATCAAGGAGCAGGAATCCCTGCAATACGGGGTTGTGCTCAAGCCGGCGGTGGAAATGTTCAGCGGACCCGGAGAAACCTTCCAGGTGCTGACCCAGGTGCATGAAGGCACCAAGTTCGAAATCGTGGAAACGCGGGGCGACTGGGTCTCGGTGAAACTGGCCAATGGCAAAGGCGGCTTTGTGCGCTTGGCCGACCTGGGCAAGGTTTAAGCGGAGCGGACCGGATTACCGGATTCTTTCCCCGGAGCCGCCCGGTTCAATTCCCCGCGGCGCGAGCCAGCCAATCGGCGGGGGCCGGGCAAACCCCCAGTACCAGCAGCGCCAATCCCAACCCCCACAAGACCATGATTTGCAGTGGCCGCAAACGGATGGCCGCGGCTTCACCCGGCGGGGCGATATACGCCTCCTTGACCACCAGCATGTAGTAGTAGAAAGAGACCACGGCATTCGCTACGGCGATGCCGACCAGCAGGTAATGGCCTTCCGCGGCGGCGGCGGAGAACAGCATGAACTTGCCCAGGAAACCGGCCAAAGGCGGGACTCCCGCCAGCGAGAACATGCACAGTACCAATAGCACCGCGAGTCCCGGGTGCCGGCGGCTGAGGCCGCGCAGGCCGGACATGGTTTCCGGACCCTCCTTGCCGATTACTCCCATGATGAAATAAAGCGCGAAACCGGTGACGCCGTAGGTGACGAGGTTGTACACCAAGGCGGCGCGGGATCCGTCGCCTTCGCCCAACATGGCCAAAAGCATATAGCCTACCTGGGCCACGGAGGAATAGGCTACGAAACGGCGCAGGTCCTTCTGGCGCATGGCGCCGAGATTGCCGGCCACCATGGAAAGCACCGCCGCGGCAGCGAAGCAAGGCGCCAGATCCGGACGCACGGCATTGAGCGGGGACAGGAACAAGGTAGCGAGGGCGGCCACCGCGGCCGCCTTCGAGGCCACCGATAGGAAAGCCATCACCGGCGTAGGCGCACCTTGGTAAACGTCCGGAGCCCACATATGCAGGGGCGCCATCGCCAGTTTGAAACCGAGTCCGCCCAACAGGAAGAAAATCCCGCCCCATAATGCGGGGTCGGCGGGAGCGGCGCGCACCGCCGCTTCCAAAGCCGGGAAGCCCAGCGATCCGGTGGCCCCATACAGGAAGGAGATACCGAACAAGGTCAGGGCCGAGGAGAAGCCTCCCATCAGCACGTATTTGGAGCCCGCCTCCGCGGAATCGGCATCGCGCGGCTGGTAGGCGGCCAGCGCATAGATGGGCATGGTGGCCAGTTCCAGGCCCAGGTAGAAGACAATCAAATTGCCGGCCGAAACCAGCGCGAACATTCCCTGCATGCACAACAACAGCAGCCCGAAAAAGGCGCCCGACTTGGCCAGGGTACCGCGCGCGTTACCCCCGGCCCGGAAATAGGGGCGGGACAGGAACACGGTGGCCAGCGTGGCCAGGGTGAACAGCAGCTTCCACACCCGGGAAGCGGCGGTGATATGGTAGTCCGCGAAGACCGCGTCGGACCGGGACCCGAAGGCGAGCAACAACGCCAGCCCCGCCAAGCCGATCCAGGTCAAGTGGAATCCGGCCTCGCCGTCTTCGCTCCACAGATCGATCTTGAGCACGGCCAATGCCAGGGCCAGCAGGAGCAAATCGGGAAGCAGGGGCGTGAACTCGGCCAAGGTCATCCTTCCCTACCGGTTCAGATTGTTGAGGATGGGAAGCAAAGCGGTGTCCAGCAAGGCGGCCAGGCGGCCGGGCATGAGGCCCATGGCCAGGATGCAAGCGAGCAGGATCAGCACCGGGATCTTCTCCAACCAGCCGGCATCGGTCAGGGCCGCGGGATCGGCGCCGGTTTGCCCGGGACCGTTGAGGATGCCGTTGGTAGCGCGCAGCACATAGACGGCCGTGACCACGATGGAGAGAACCGCCAGGGTGGAACAGATTACCGCCAGGGGACTGCCGGCCGAAAAGCCGCCCAGGAAAACGTTCAACTCCGCGGCGAATCCCGCCAAGCCCGGCAACCCCAAGGCAGCGAAGCCGGCGATCACCAAGGAAACCGCCAGGAAAGGCATGCGCGCCGTCAGGCCGGACATTTGCGGGATCAAGCGCGTATGCGTGCGCGCGTAGATCATGCCGATGAGGCAGAAAACCAAGGCGGTGATGAAGCCATGCGCCAGCATCTGCATGACCGCGCCCCGCAGGCCCACGGTGTTCAGGAAGGCCAGCCCCAAGAACACCAGCCCGCAATGGGAGACGGAGGAATAAGCGTTCAGGTATTTCAAATCCTTCTGCTTGGCGGCCACCACCGCGCCCCAGACCACGCCGGCCGCGGCCAGCGCCATGAACACGTCCATCCAGGCGCGGCAGCCTTCCGGGAGCAGGTACATGGCTATGCGCAGGCACCCGTAACTCCCGAGTTTCATATGCACGCCGGCCAGGAACATGGAAACGGCCGTGGGCGCGGAGGCATGGCCGTCCGGCGACCAGATATGGAAAGGGAACATATTGCCCAGGATGGCGAAGCCCAGGAACAGGGCCGGGAAAGCCCAAAGCTGGAACCCTTTATCGAAAGGGATGCGCGACAACTCGATGATGTCGAAGCTGCGGATTCCGGATTCGAAATAAAGCCCCAGGATGCCCAGCAGGATCAAAGCCGAACCGCCCATCAGCATCAGGTTGAGTTTCATGGCGGCGAATTCCTTGCGCCCGCTGCCGAATATCCCGATGAGCAGATAGGTCGGGATCAAAGTCAGCTCGTTGAATACGAAGAAGGCGAACAGATCGAATGCGATGAAGCTACCGAACACGCCCGCTGCCAGCACCTGCAACAGGATGAAGAATTCCTTGTTCCGTTCCTGGATGTTCCAACTGGCCATGGTGGCGCAGAAAACCACCACGGCGGCCAGCAACATCATGGCCAGGGAAATGGCGTCCACGCCCACGTGATAGCGGATATGCCAAGCCGGAAACCAGGCGTAGTCGGCGGCGAAAGCCAGCACGGTCTCGGCGGAACCGGGCGCGGCGGCGGGAGGATGGAGCGCGAAAACCGCGGACAGCCACGCGATCAGGGCCAGATTGATCCCATTGGCCAGCAAGGCGATGCGCTTGACGCCGGCGACGCTGCGCGCCGGGAAGGCCAGCAGGGCCAAAGCGGACAGCAAAGGCATTACCCAGGTGAGGGTCAGCAGGCAGGACGCTTGCATCAGTATCCCGGACCCGTGAATCGGAACAAGAGATAGATCCCGAGCAATGCCACGGCGATATAGGCCTGCACCTGCCCGCTTTGCGCGATGCTCTGCAGGAACGCCAGGCGCTTCACCGCCCCGGTCATCCAATCGAAGGCGCCGTTCACGATGTTGCGTTCCGTCCATTCTGCTGGCGCCGCGATCCATTTCGACGCTACCCGCTTGGCCAGGAACAGATATATCTCGTCGATGTAAAATTTCTCCGCCAATATGCGGTACCAGGCCGGGGCCCGGCGATCCGGAAAGGCCGCGCCGTTTTTCCTGAAGGCGTACCAGTACCAGGCTATGCCTGCTCCGGACAGGGCCAGCACGGTGGCCACGGCCGGGAGCCAGCTTCCCGACGATGCATGCCGCATCGGCAAGGCAGACTCGCTGACGCCGGCGGAAGCGCCGCCTTCCGCGCCCCAGAGCCTGACGGTGCCGGTGAAGAATCCCTTGCCCAGGATCCCGATCAAAGCGCTGGGGACGGCCAGGATCAGGATCGGCAATGTCATCAGGGCGCCTTCCCGGACGGGATGGGCTTCCTGCGCATGGGTGGCGCGCGAATCATGCGGGGCCCGGGATCCTACGGCCGACCCATGGAAGATAAGGAAGAAATAGCGCGCCATGTAGAATGCGGTCAAAGCGCCGGTGCATAGGCCGGCCGCCAAAGCGCCGTAACGGCCGTTCGCCAGCGCCGCGTGCAGGATGGCTTCCTTGGAAAAGAATCCGGAAAGCGGCCATATGCCGGCTATGGCGGCCACGGCGATCAAGGTGGCCCAATAGGTGCGGGGCATGGCCTTGCGCAAACCTCCCGCCCCGGCTTCCCGGATATCATTGCTGTGGATGGCGTGGATGACCGCGCCGGCGGACAGGAACAGAAGGCATTTGAAAAAGGCGTGCGTGAAGATGTGGAACATGGATGCCGTATAAGCCGCGCCGGGTTCGCCTCCCCCGCCCGTTCCCAAGGCGGACATCATCAGGCCCAATTGGGACAAGGTGGAAAAGGCGAGGATGCGTTTCAGATCCGTTTGCGCGCAAGCGATGGCTGCCGCGAACACGGCCGTGAAGGCGCCCGTGCATTCCACCACCCGCAGGGTATATTCGGCCGCGGAGAAAAGCGGATAAAGGCGCGCGGTAAGATAGACGCCCGCGACCACCATGGTTGCGGAATGGATGAGGGAGGACACCGGAGTCGGCCCTTCCATGGCATCCGGCAGCCAAACGTGGAACGGGAACATGGCGGATTTGCCCCAGGCTCCCATGTAGATGCCCAAGGTGCCCAAGCTCAGCAGGTTGAACGTCACAAGCCCCGCGCCCACGCTGTGGTTCAACGCCGCCGCCGCTTCCGGACCGTTCAAATGCGCGAAGTCGAAACTGCCCGCGTTCACGCCCACCGCCAGCAGTCCCATCAGGAAAAACGCGTCCGCCAGGCGCGTCAGGATAAAAGCCTTCTTGCTGGCCGCCACCGCGGATGGCTTGGCATACCAGAACCCTATCAGGAGATAGGAAGCCGCGCCCACCAGTTCCCAGAAGAAAAAAGTCTGCGCCAGATTGCTGGAAACCACCAACCCCAGCATGGTGAAGCTGAAGAAGGACAAGAGCGGGAAAAAGCGCCCGGCCCCGGCATCGTCCTTCATGTACCCGATGGAATAGAGGTTCACCAGGAAGGATATGAAACTGATGACGAGAACCATCATGACCGAGATGGGATCCAGGTAGAATCCCAAGCGGGCGGAAAGCACGGCGCCCGAACCGAGGGAGAAGTCCAGCCAAGTATGCTCGAAAGCCAAGGCGGCCCGGGCTGGAAACAGATGGGGAGCCGTCAGTATGTGATCCCGGTATCCGCTCGCGACGATGATGGACAACGCCGCGGTCGCCCCCATGAGCACGGTAGCCGTCCAGGCGGAGGCCCGCGCGCTCTTGCGCCCCAGCCACAGCCCGTTGATGAGAAAGGAAAGCAACGGAAGCAAAAGGATGCCGTAAGCGGCGCAATGCATCGGCTCCCAAGCGAAGGCGGCCAACCGCGTATCACCCATGCAGGCCGTCCAATTCCCGGATATCCAGATGCCTGCGCTGACGATGCACCGCGACGACGATGGCCAGGGCCAACGCCATTTCCGCCGCCGTCACCGCCACCGCGAACAAGGCGAACAGGCTCCCGGCCTGCGCGTCGCCCTGCCCGGCATGCGTGCCCCCGAAGCGGGCGAAGGCGATGAAGTTGATCAGGGCCGCATTCACCATCAGCTCCAGGGACATCAAAGCGGCGATCATGTTGCGGCGCGTCACCAGGCCATATGCCCCGATGGAGAACAAGGCCGCCGACAAAAGCAGGCAGGCGGTCAGATTCATGGCGGCGCGCCTCGGCTCTCGGCGGCACCGGCTCCGCCTTGGTCCTTTACGGAAATGGCTGCGGCTCCGGGTTCGCTTCCGCCCCTGACGCCCGCGCCGCCCTGTCTGGCCACGGCGATGGCGCCTACCATGGCGGCCAGGAGCAGCACGGAGATCAGTTCAAAGGGAATAAGAAACCCCTTAGGATCCAGCAGCTTTTGCCCCAGCGTTTTCAGGGAGGCGATATTGACTCCGGCTTCGGCATCCGCTGACGACGCTGCGCTTTCCTTCGTCGCGCTTTCAGCATGCATCCGGGCCCGCGCCGCCGCCGCGCCCGCTCCGGTCTTTTGCGCCAGCCCCGCCAGGAAACCCAGCGCCACCGCGGCTACGGCCACCCCCAGCAGCATTTTCACGGGAGAGGGCGCCGGCATCCTACCGCCCAGTTCGGAAGTCAACAGCACCGCGTACAAGACGAAGATCATGATCCCGCCGATATACACCATCACCTGCGCCAGGGCCGCCATCTCCGCCTGGAGCAGCAGGAACAATACCGCCGTGCACAAAAGGACGCCCAACAAAGCCAGCGCCGCGCGGAAAAGGTTGCCGGCCGCCACCGTCAGTACCGCCAGTCCCAGCAACAGCGCGCACAAGGCGTAGAAGAAGGCATCGCGCACGTTCAACGCCCTTCCTTCTTGTTCAGGATCAGATCAAGCGGCTCGCGCGAATAGGAGGCCATCTCGAAACCCGCGCCCATGTGGATGGCGTCGAAAGGGCAGGCTTCGATGCACAGGTTGCACAAGGTGCAGGACGACAAGCGGTAGACGAAAGCCCCCAGCACGCGCTTGCTGGCGGTGTTCTTGGTGGTGAGTATCGATATGCTTCCGTTGGGACATGCCTTCTCGCATAGAGTACAGGCAGTGCAGGTATGATCGCCGTTGGCGTCATGCGGCATGATCACCTGGCCGCGGAAACGTTCCGGGAATTTCAGCGTCTCCCGGTTCTCCGGATACTCGCGCGTCACCACGCGGCTGGGCTTGCGGATATAACGGAAGGTGACGCCCATGCCTTTGAACATGTTGACTGCGTCGCCCAGGAAACGGCGCAGGCTGGGCTTCCCGTCCCCGGGCATTATCGGCGTTCCCGCGTCCGGCGCGGAGGCTGCGGGTTGCGGCATCTCCCCTTCCATCAGGGAAGCATCCATTTAAATGTGATCAGGGTAGCAGCCAGCAGCAGATTGGCCAGGGAAACCGGCAGCAGGAATTTCCATTCCAGCGACAGCAGATGGTCTATGCGCAGGCGCGGAAAGGTCCAGCGGAACCACATATAGAGGAATATCAGGGCGAACACCTTCACGAAGAACCAGACCACGCCCGGCAGCAGGGCCAGCGCCCAATCCAGGGGCGGCACCCCGAAGCGCGGGGCCAGGAATCCTCCCAGGAAAAAGGTGGCGCCCAATCCGGCGGAGGCGAACATGTTCACGAACTCCGCCAGGAAGAACATGGAAAAGGATATGCCGGCGTATTCGGTATGGAAGCCGCCCGTCAATTCCGATTCCGCTTCCGACAAATCCAGCGGGCCGCGGTTCAATTCCGCCGTGGAGGAGATCATGAACAAGGCGAAAGCCAATAGCCCCGCCACGGGCAATTTGAAGATCCACCAGTCCAGTACGGTGCCTTGCTGGGCCAGCACAATCTCCCGCAGCGACGCGGATCCGCTGGCCATGACGATGAGCAGCATGCACAGCACCAGGGAAAGTTCGTAGGAAAAAAGCTGCGCGCCGGACCGCATCGATCCCAGCAGGGAATATTTGTTGTTGGATCCCCACCCGCCGATCAGGATGCCCAGAATGCCGAGGCCGGATACGGCGACCACGTAGACGACGCCGGCCGGCAGATCCACCACCTGGAGATCATGGTCGAAAGGCATGACCGCCAGCACCAGGAAGGATCCGGTGATGGGGAGCAGCGGCGCCAGGAAATAGGCGAGGTTGTCCACGCCCCGCGGGCGCAGGTTCTCTTTCATCAGCAACTTGATGGCATCGGCGATGGGCTGCAGCAGTCCGAAAGGACCGACGCGCGTGGGGCCAAGGCGCGCCTGGAAATGCGCGCACACCTTGCGCTCCAGCCAGATGAGGAAAATGGCCATCACGGTCACTAGCCCGGCGATCAGGCCCACCGCCAAAGCCCCGTTGGCCGCGGCGGCCCAAGGCGCGGGGAGCATTCCCCGGATCATGTCCCCGATGGGATGGTTGACGGCGTAGGCCTTCATCGATCGATGTCCGGAATGATCAGGTCCAGGGTGGAAAGAATGGCGACAAGATCCGCGATTTTACCGCCTTGCGACATCTCGTTGATGGCCGACAGATTGGAGAGGTTGGGCGAGCGGCTCTTGATGCGGTAGGGCTTGAAGGAATTGTCGGACACCATATAGGTGGCGTAGAGGCCCCGGGCGGTCTCCACATTGGCGTAATAGCTGCCGGCCGGCACCTTGTAGGCGGGCTTTTCCTTGGATCGGTATTGCCCGCCGGGAAAGGAAGCCATCGCCTGCTCCAGGATGCGGATGGATTCCCGCATCTCCTGCATGCGCACCATATAGCGGTCGTAGCAATCCCCGTGCTTGCCCAGCGGCACATCGAATTGGAAACGGTCGTAGACGGAGTAGGGATCATGCTTGCGCACGTCGAAATCGATTCCGGAGGCCCGCCCCACGGGCCCGGAGCAACCGTAGTTGATGGCGCGTTCGCGCGGCAGGGCCCCTACCCCCAAGGTCCGTTCCCGTATGATCGGGTTCTTGCTCACCAGTACGTCGAACTCGTCCAGGGAGAATTTCAGATCCTCCAGGATCTCTTTCACGCGCGCCGGGAAATTCTCCGGCACGTCAGCGTTCGATCCGCCGGGGCGGAAAAAATTCATGGTCAGGCGCGCCCCGCACAACTCCTCGAACAGGGCCGTGATCTTCTCGCGCTCCTTGAAGCCGTACAGGAAAGCGCTCACCGCGCCTAGGTCCATCCCGAAAGCGCCCCACCACAACAGGTGCGATTGGATGCGCTGCAATTCCGAAACCACCACGCGGATATATTCGCCGCGTTCCGGCACGCCTATGCCCATGGCTTTCTCGATAGCCATGCATACGCATAGGTTGTTGATATGGCTGCTGAGGTAGTCCATGCGATCGGTGAGATGGATGTATTGGACGAAGGTCTCGTTCTCCCCCATCTTCTCGATGGCGCGATGGATAAAACCCAGGTGCGGCACCACTTCCACCACGGTTTCGCCGTCCAGGCGGACCACCAGCTTGAGCACTCCGTGCGTGCTGGGGTGCTGCGGGCCCATGTTGAGGAAGTATTCCTGGCTCCCGTCCGCGCGCGTTTCCCGCAAGGAGAATCCCGGAGGCAGTGCATAGCCTTCGCCGCGTACGTCGGATTGTTGCGATGGCGCCGGCATCAGTACGGCCTTTTCACCACGCGGGTGGGATCCTGGAAATCCTTCCGCAGGGGATGCCCGGGGAAATCATCCTCCAGGAACAGGCGGCGCAGATCCGGATGGCCCGCAAAGCGGATGCCGAAAAAATCGAACGCCTCGCGTTCATGCCAGTCGGCGCCGGAGTAGAGATCGGTCAAGGTGGGGATTTCCGGAGCGGCGTCATGCGGCAACGCGCAACGCAGGAAAACCTTGTGCCCCTTCTCGATGGATTGCAAATGCACCACCACGTCGAAGCGATCCTTCCAATCCACCGCCGTCAATTCGATCAGGAAATCCAGGCGCAGGCGCGCATCGGTTTTCAGGAAGGCTACCAGGGCGTGATAATCGTCGCGGCCCACCATCGCGTCCAGCACGTATTCGGATCCCAACGCCGCTATTTTTTCCCCGCTGGCTTCCGGCACGCTCTGCACGGTCAGGGCGGGAAACCGCTCCGTCAGGATGGCCAGCATCTCCGCGGCGGAAATGCCCCGGGCGGGCCTGGGCACGCGCGCCACTTCGTCGAATTTGGGCGCGGCTATGCGCTTGATGACGAAGCCCTTGAAGTCCGGGTTGTCGGCCTTGAAGCGCTCCTGGGCCTCCTTCATGCCTTCCTGTTTCAGTTTCTCTTTTTCTTCCCATAGCCGCGCCGTCTCGCTCATCTCATCCTTGATGGGCGAATGGTTGATGGGACGCGGTACGATGGAATTCCGCCACGCGCCTTTGCGGATCAGCTCCTGCAGCTTCATCACGCCGAACAGAAGCGCCTCCGGGCGCGGCGGGCAACCGGGAACGTATATGTCCACGGGGATCAGGCGGTCGGCGCCCTTGACCACGGAATAACTGTCGTAATAGAACGGACCGCCGGAAATGGTGCAAGCGCCCATGGCGATGACGTATTTGGGGCCGGGCATTTGTTCGTACAAGGTGATGAGGCGCGAACCCATCTTTTCCACTATCGTGCCGGCCAGGATGATAAGATCGGCCTGGCGCGGGGACGCGCGCGCGACTTCCAACCCGAAGCGCGCCCAATCGTTATGGGATGCGCCCGTTGCCATCATCTCGATGGCGCAGCAGGAAGTGCCGAACACCAGCGGCCACAGGGAATTGGCGCGGGCCCATCCCACCACCCAATCCACCGCATTCGTCAAACCGCCCGAGCCGGCTGCGCCCGGAATGGGCGGCAAACCGCCGCCGGCGACTGCGGCGGCCATCGCGGCGTCTGCGCCTGCATTGCCCAGCAAATCGGAAAGGTAGCGGCCGTCCGGGTCATGATGGCCGGGCAAACCTCCCGGCGGCGTTTTTCCTATTCCCATTCCAGCACCTTTTTCTTCCAGGCATAGAATAATGCGAAAGCCAGGATGGCGATGAAAAGGAGCAACTCGCACCAGACGAAAAGCGGGGACAGGATCGATCCGGAAGCGGTGGCGGATCCGGCGCTCCGCAAAACGCCCAGAACCGGGAACAGGAAAACCGCTTCCACGTCGAACACCAGGAACACCAGCGCGAACAGGTAATAACCGATCTTGAATTGGATGCGGGCCGAACCGATGGCGTCTTCCCCGGATTCGTAGGAATTCAACTTCTTGCCGACGTCGGGGAAACGCGGAGCGGCCAGGCGCGAGAAGACCATCGCGGCCCCGGCGAAAAGGATACCCACCAAAGCGAACACGCCGATGATGATGTATTCCGTCATGCCCTCTCCAGTCCTTGTCCGGCCATTATCCGATTTATGGAAAGGAATTCCACGGATTGCGGCGACTCCGCCGGCAAAAGATAAGAAAGTTGCCCGGAGGGCGACAATTTAAGGCCTGCGGTTTGCCATTAAGGAAAGCTTTGGTATGGTCACCGCTACCCTCGCTTGCGGGCTCGCGAAACGGTAAGGCGCGGCGGTATTATTTCATAGTGCCGGCCCAATCCCGGCGCAGCCGCGACCGGAAAGCACGCGCGCCGGACCTTGGAGAAATCGCGCAAGGCGGTTCCAACAATAACCAATTTAATTGGTCAATATCCCGTCCCCGGCGCTTTCCGAGGCCGGCGCGGCGAGGGGAATTCCACTTTTTGCCAACCTCCCAGGTAAACCCAAGTTCCCCCAGGGACGCTCGCTTCCCACCTGCCGATGAGTAGGCGGATTTTCCGGAAAGGACCTTGTCCCATAACCTTATGAAGGCATCCCCGCGCGCTTACCCTCCCTTGACCGCCGGCCGCCCCGCGTTTTGGCCAATCGCCCAAATATCGACCAATCCGCAACGGCTTAGGCCTTGATTCTGCTTGTCTTGGAAAATACTGCCGCCCATAATGGATCGGGGGGGAAATAACATTCTTACCTGGTGCGTTTGGGAATGATATAATTTTTCCGGGACGGTATCCGGCCGTCCTATCTAGGGGTGATTTTTCCGCCGACCAATTCCGGATAGAACCATTTGGAGCCCGACATGCATCGCAATGCACCCGTCCAACCGTCTCTCCCCGGATCCGAATACCGCTTCCGCTTCGGCGGCACTGGCGTCCTGGGTAACCTTGCAGTTACCTTGGCCTGCCTCTCCGCCGCGACTGCGGTGCAAGCGCAGACCAAGCGTTGCGATCTGGTGGGGCATGATACCACCATGGTGGGAAACCCCACGTCTTTCAAACGCTGCTTGGATCTGGCCGGCCTGGACCATGGCACCGTAAACGTGCCGGCGAACGTGACCCGCATCGACAATGACGGCTTGTCCTTGTGCAAAAGCGCCGTTAAAACCGGCGGCGACGTGGACATGGTGTATGTGTATGATAATTCCGGGAGCATGAAGGCCAACCTGGCTTACGTCAATACCGCCACCAACGACACAACCTTCTACGAGGTGGATACCAACTGCTCGGACAAGACAAGGCTGACGGACTCGGTAACCTTCGTTTCCTGGAACACCAACGGCACCGTCCAGTCGGTCACGCGGAAGATTCCCAAGCTGAAGTCCAACGCCAATTGCACCGAGTTTTCCGGGGACCCTTACAATGACCGGGCGCGAGCCTTTTACCAGGGGATCAACGATCAGCATAACCGCGCCCCCCAATCCACGGCGGGACTCGTGGCTTTCACCGGCAACGTCAACAGCACCAGGCGTCCTTTGGTCCTGACGGACGCGAACACGATCACGGTCACGAATGCGATCAACGCCGTTTCCGGCGGCGGCACCTCGTATGGGCCTCCGTTGGATACCGCCAAACTGTGGCTCTCCACCCCGGCCATTACCTCCAATCCCAAAAAAGCCGTCATCTTCCTGTCCGACGGCAAACCGAAAGACACCTATACCGTTCCCGCCGGCATGCCTCCGGTTTACGGCATCTTCCTCGGCAAGCCGCGCTCCGATACCGCGGCCTTGGCCACCCTTTCCAAAAACACGGGGGGCAAGTTCTTCATCATCCCGCCGGGCGATCCGGACAGCCTTAAATCCGTGGTCGCCCAGATACTGAACATTGTCCTGCTGGAATACTCGCCGCAAAGCGCGACCATCACCAATACCAGCCTCACCCCGGCCCAATCCGCCGTCAGCGCCCCCGCGAACTTCATCCTGCAGCCGGACGGGAGTTGGCTCATGAAGCTCAGCGACGTGATTGGTCTGAAAGCGTCCGGTTCCAACAATATCACCGTGTCCACCACCTTCAAGGAGAAAACCTCCAACGTCCTGGAGACCAGCACCATCTCCTTCAACATCAGCACCACTTTGCCCGCATCCGGAACCACCCAGAAAATAGGGACCACGCAATTCGGCATGACCTGTTACGACCCATCCACGCTTTCCATCCTGGATGCCCAGAGCAACAGCCCAAGCTGGTTCATCGATACCAATACGGTTTACCAAATCCGCATCCGCACGGCTCCGGCTCCATTGGATTCGACTACGGCAAACGCTTCCACCCGCCTTAAGACCGATGCGGAAAACCCGCTCCTCAAACCGTCCGTCACCGCCGGGGACAGCCTGGTATTCAAGAATCCATTCATCTTCAAGGTTTCCGGAGCGGCCAAGGCCAACGGAAACGGCATCCTCGAATCCAACCTGTACGACTCCATCATCGTGGCCTGGGTGCATCCGCGCGATCCCCAGGACGTGGCCGCCGATACCATGCTGGTGCGGGCCAGGATCCAGGGCGCAACGGTATGGTTTTCCCAGACAAACGGCGGCGCGGCCACCACCCAATATTCCGTGAGCGCAACCACGGTTTACATCGTAGTCAAGGATCAGCCTGCGGATCCGCGCCGCACGTACACGGCCATCGTCACCTCGGAAAGCTACGGCCTCGACAGGGAAACCGTGACCTTGACGGAATCCCCTCTCGGCTCGGGCATCATGCTGGGTTCCATTCCCATCAACCAATTGGCGGCCAAGAATCCCGGGGACGGGAAATTGCAGGCGGCCAACCTGGGCGATCAATTCAAAGTGGTTTATACCGACCCCGTTGACGGCGATGTCGCCGTGAACACGGCCGGCTTCGACCAAAGCGTGGAAGAAGCCCCGGACATCAAATTCACGGACGCTTCCGGCGCCGTTCTTCCTCCCGGAACCATTTGGTCGCCGGCCAACGGAAAGCTTTTCATCAGCTACAGCGATGACTCCGTGGCCATGCCCAACAAACAGGTTTTCCTCACCTTGGTCAGTCGCAAGTACGGAGCCGCCATCGGCACCGATCATGAGCGCATTCCCCTGACCTTGACCGGCTCATCCAGCGCGACCAGGGCGACGTGGACCGGATCCATCGACCTGGCGGATGCCTTCCCGGCCGCGGATTCAAACGGCAAAGCGGAAACCCGCTTCCGTGGCGAGGCCTCCATTTCGGCCAATTCCCATACCAACAAAGGCGTGCAGGAAGCCGGCGTCGTCACGGATTTCCTGGTGATCGCCTATCCGGATTCCGCCGCCGCCATCGCCTGGAAAATGGATACTACCGTCGCGAGCAACGAAGGCCTGATCGTGACCGTGAATGATCAGAGCTACAATGCGAACCAGAAGGATACCGCCCTGGTCACGGTCGCCTGCACCATGTCCGGAGACAGCGTTTCCGCCTTTCCGGCCGTGGAAGGCCCCACCGCCACTTCCGGCACCTATGTCAGCGGCACTTTGGTGAAGGATGAAGGCGCGCCCAATCTCGGCGACAGGACGCTATCCTGCCAGACCACGGACCAACTCCGGATCCGTTACGTGGATCCCGTTTACGGCACGCTGACCGAACTGCTCGTCGATGAAGTGGCCAAACCGGAAGCCAATCCCGCAGGCCGCACCTTCATCACCAGCGAACTCGTCGCCATCTCATCCGCCACCCCGGGCGCGCTCATCTATTACACCCTCGACGGTTCCAAGCCGGTTCCCGGCGTCAGCCCGCTGTATACCGACCCCATCCGGATAAGCATAAAGACCACCATCAACGCGATCGCGGTCAAACCCGGCTTTAAGAACAGCAAGATAATGACCCAGACCTACGTCAAGGAACAGGTGGCTTCCCGCCTGGAAATCCTGGATGAAAACGGAAACTCCATCCCCAACGGATTCCTGACGGGCGCGTCCCAGGCCGTTCGCATCAAGCTCGTGACCACGCAGGACAACCTCACTACCACGGAAGCCGCCGCCGCCACCAAGGTGGCCGGGGACGCGGAGACCGTTATCCTGGGAAACATCGGATCCCTGGGCAGCGCGTTCGAGCTTTCGGCGCTGGTCCCGCTGCGGCATCCGTCCGCGAAAGCCCCCGGGAACGACACCATTGAAGCCATCGGCACGGACACCTTGATCGTAAGCTGGGTCAATCCCTTCAACCCGGCGGACATAGCCGCGGACACCCTGGTGATCAAGCCCGCCATCGTGGACGCTCAGGTTTATTTCTCCGCCACTGAGAACGGCCCCAAGATCACCGAGTACCCGTCGGGCCAGGACAGCATCTTCATCGTGGTCAAGACCCGGCCCCGCGATCCCGCTTTGGCCTACACGGTGCTGGTGACTTCTGCGGACGGAAGCGGCGATCGGGAAACCCTTAGCCTGAGCGAACTCTCGCCCGGCGTGTTCTCCGCCAAGGCCCCGGTGGGTACGGGCTCCAAGAGCAAGGCCGATAATATCATCCAGGTCGCCGCCGCGGGCGATCAATTGAAGGCGGTATTCACCGACCCCGTTTACCTGACGGACTACCGCGGGGACGCGGGCTTCGCCCAGGGCGTGCAGGAATCCGCCGGCCTGGAATTCATCGACGAGAACGGCAAGGTGGTGCCGGCCACGGAAGTATGGAGCCCCGACAAGGGCAAGGTTTACCTCCGCTACTCCGACGATTGGAACCCCGGCATCGCCGCCCTGGTCCGCACCATGACCGTGCGCCTGGAATTGCTCAACCGCAAATCCGGCGATTCCGTGGGCGCGGATCTGGAATCCGTGGTGCTTACGCTGAAAGACTCCACGGCCTCGCGCGGTGTCTGGGAAGGGTCCCTGGCCCTGGCCGACAAGGCATCCCCCCGTAACGGCAACGATACCCTGGAGGCCTATTACCGCGGCGAGTTGAGGGCCTACGCGCAACCCCACGACAACGCGGGCGCGGCGGCGGGCGCGGAGATTTCCGACAACCTGGTGATCGCCTATCCCGATCAGCCGGCGGAAATCGTGATCCGGGATACCTCCGGCAAAGCCGTGGACCGCAAAACCGACAAGGTGGACATCGTTATCCGTGATCAGCAATTCACCAAGTCCGGGAACGCCGGCATCGAAGCGTCCGTCACTTGCGCGCAATCCGGCGACAAGGTGGCCAAGGTCATCCTGATCTGGAACGGCGGCGCATACGCCATCCAGCCCCCCTTGGACAAGGGCGAGTTGACCGGCAACAGCGTGGACAAGACCGATGCGCTTCTGGTATGCCGCGACGCGGACGTTCTGACCGTAAACTACGTGGATCCGGTTTACCTGACGCTCCGCTCGGGCGACGTGAAGTGGTCCGATGAAAGCGTCCCCCGCATGTATTTCGCCGCCAGCAAGGACAGCTCCGCCATCACCTCCGCATCCGATGCGCAGACCGGTGATTTCCTGGTCATAGTGGAGGGCAAGAGCCCCACCCGCGACAGGGTCGATACCATCGATGTGATCCTGACCACGGCCCAAGGCGAACAGGAAACCTTCCGCGCGGTGGAAACGGGGATCCTCACCGGCAAGTTCACGGTAAAGGTGGGGTATAAGTTCCTGAGCGCGGATCCCGTCAAGGAAAACAAGTTGCTGGAAGCGCGCCTCACTTTGTCCAACCGCATCAACCAGGTGCTGGTATCGGGTTCGGCCACCGTCTCCGGCGCCACGGCCACGGCTGACCTGTCCCTGCTTTCCAGCTATGACCTGGTGGCGCGGGCCTATATCAAGGACGAAGACGAGAACGGGCGCGCCGATCATGCCTATTTCGTATTCGACCATAAGCTGTCCGTCCTGCCTTCCAGCCTGGACGAAGTGTTCTGGAACCAGCAAGGCCCGGACTTCAAGCGCAAGGCGGAACATTCCATGCTCTCCTTCAAACCGGGATCGGATTCCACCATCGTCGTCGCGGACTTCACCGCCTCGCAATTCGGGGCCAATCTCACGGACATCCCGGCCGGCAAACCCCTACCCTATGGGCATTTCCCCGATGACAATATCTTCGGCGGCCAGAAGGCCAACCTGGCGGACTCGGTGGGGCCGGTAGTGGTGGCCGCCATCAAGCACCCTTCCAGCCTGCAAAGCTACAGCGTGACGACAACGGAGAAACGGTTCTTCCCGGATACCTTGGTCATCACGGTTTCCGAAAAGATCAAGACCAGCGGGGACTTCAACAGCCTGCTGCGCTTCTCCAAAGGCTGTTCGGAATACCCCACCTCCAATCCGGTCCCCATGTTCAGCCAGCCCGCGGTTTCCCCGGATGGGCTTACCTGGACGGTCATCGTGGACAACGCGCCCGATTCGCAAAGCCCGTTGGTAAAGGACTGCATTTTCCTGGAGGCGAACGGCCGCTACACGGATCTGGTGGACAACCGCCCGGGGCGGTTGGGAGTGGAACTGACCGGCGAGAATCCCAATCTGGTCATCCGCGAATTCCGGGGCTTCCCCCCGGTGGCTGGGCTTGATCCCTCGACGCCGGGATTCATCATCAGCACCAATGACAAGCGGGACGGGGAGACGGGCGTATGGAGCAATCCCAAGGAAGCGGGGAGCAATACCTGGGTCATCTCCTGGGTGCCGCCGTACGGCTTCGATCCCAACGACCCGGTCGGCTCGCTCTCCACTGTCGCCAAGGATTTCGATAATCCCCAGGCCGGCGACCGGAGACCGGAAGTGGCGACGCCGCAACCCATGCCGGTAAACATCAGCGCCGTGCAGGTGATCTCATCCGGCGCCTATAAGGCCAACATCCGCATCTTCGACAACCTGGGGCATTTCGTCCGGAACATGGAACAGGCCTATGGCGGCAACGGCGAAGATAAGAATCCCTGGCGCGCCACCAACAACGGCCAGGTCAGCTTCCTGGTCTGGGACATGAAGGATGAACATGGCGACAAGGTGGGCAACGGCGTCTATGTATGGAAGGTGGCCTTCGTCTTCCTGGAGAAGTCCAAGAAGTCCGAGGTCATGTACACGAGAACGGGCGTGGTGAGGTTTAAGTAAGCCCGCGGGCGGGATTTTCCGCCAGGGCTTTCAGGAACAATGCCACCGCTTTGCCGCGATGGCTCAAGCCGTCCTTGATCCCTCCGGGGAGTTCCGCGAAGGTTTTAGCTTGCCCCTGCGGGATGAAAAGCGGGTCATAGCCGAAACCGGACTCTCCGCGTTCCTCCCTCGTGATCTCCCCTTCGCAAACGCCCTCGAAAAAGGCGGCGTCCCGGCCGGGGATGAGATAGCAAAGCACGCAGCGGAAGCGGGCTCGGCGATCCCGCTTGCCTTCCATGGCTTTGAGCAGCTTGGCCCGGTTGGCTGTGGGCTGCGGCAGGGGTTGCCCGGAAGCATCGAAACAATCCAGCGCCGAAGCGTAACGCGCAGAGTACACTCCCGGCGCCCCGTCCAGGGCATCCACCTGAAGGCCGCTGTCATCGGCGAGCACGGGATGCGGACTTACGGCGGCCAAGGCATTGGCTTTGAGGAAGGCATTGGCCGCGAAGGTATCCCCCGTCTCTTCCACCTCGCCGGAAAATCCCAGATCCGCGGGCAGGAGCAGGGTGAAGCCCGCCGGGGCCAGCAGGGTTTGGAACTCGGCGACTTTGCCGCGATTGCCGGTGGCGATCACCAGGGGGCGGGCGGGCGGAACGGAAACCGGGGTCATGGCGAGGCGAGACCCGGTTATTTCGGTTTGACCACGAAGTTGACCAGCTTGTCCGGCACGGCGATCACCTTGATGACCTCGGCGGCGTCCAGGTAGGGCGTGAACCTGGGATGGTTGCGCGCCAGCTTTTCCAGCGCTTCCCTGGTCAGGCCTTTGGGCACTTCCTGTTCCACGCGTACCTTGCCGTTGGTCTGGAATACCACATTGACCGCGTCCTCCGCCATCAGCGCTTCATTATGGATGGGCCACGGCGCATAGGCCAGGCTGTAACGGTGGCCGAGCGCCTCCCAGATCTCCTCCGCGATATGCGGCGCGAACGGGGACACCAGCTTCACCAGGATCTCGGAAGTCTCGCGATAGGCCACGCCGGATTTTTCCAGATCCTCGCCCAGTTCCCCCACGAAGATCATCAGCTGGGAAATGGCCGTGTTGAAGCGCAGGGCTTCGATATCGTCCGTGACCTTCTTGATGGTCTGATGGCAACGTTTGACGAGATGGGCAGGCGGCGGATCATTGACGATCCTGACCTGGACGCGGTCGTCGCCCAGGGTGGCGCGCCAGACCTTGTTGAGGAAGCGCCACAGGCCTTCGATGCCGGCGGTTTGCCAGGGCTTCTGCCGTTCCAAAGGACCCATGAACATCTCGTACAGGCGCATGGAATCCGCGCCGTAGCGTTCCACCACGTCATCGGGATTGACCACGTTGCCGCGGGACTTGGACATCTTCTCGCCGTCCTCGCCCAGGATCAATCCCTGGTTGACCAGCTTCTGGAAAGGCTCGGAGGTGGATACATGGCCCAGATCGAACAGTACCTTCTGCCAGAAACGGGAGTACAGCAGATGGAGGACGGCATGCTCGGCGCCGCCGATGTAAAGGTCCACCGGCATCCAGTACTTTTCGGCTTCCCGCGACCAGGGTTCCTGGTCGTTTGCCGGATCGATGAAGCGCAGGAAATACCAGCTGGAACCGGCCCATTGGGGCATGGTGTTCAGCTCGCGGCGGCCCGCGTGCGGCCCCCCCGGCGGCGCCCCGGCGGGACCCTGGTAGGCCTGCCAATGCTTGGCTTTGGCCAGGGGCGGCTCGAAGGTGCCTGTGGGTTTATAGTCTTCCATTTCCGGAAGCGTCAGCGGCAACTCCGAATCCGGGAGGGACTCCACGCCATCCGCGGTATGCACCAGCGGGAACGGTTCGCCCCAGTAGCGCTGCCGGGAGAACAGCCAATCGCGCAGCCGGTATTGCACGCGGGCCTTGCCCAGCTTTTTCCCCTCCAACCACTCGATAATGGCGGCCTTGGATTTTTCCACGTCCAGTCCGTCCAGGAAACCGGAATTGATCAGCGCGCCATCGCCCGTGAAAGCTTCCTTGGAAATGTCCCCGCCCCGGATTACCTCGACGATGGGCAGGCCGAAAGTCTTGGCGAAAGCGTAGTCACGCTCATCATGCGCCGGCACGGCCATGATGGCGCCCGTACCGTAGCCCATCATCACGTAGTCGGAAGTCCAGATGGGGATCTTTTTTCCCGTGACGGGATTGACGGCGAAAGCGCCCGTGTCCACCCCCGTCTTCTCTTTGTCCAGCCCGCGTTCCAGATCGGATTTGCTGCCCGCCGCCTTGCGATAGGCCTCCAGGGCGGCCCTGCGGTCCGGGGCGATGATGGTTTCCAGGATGGGGTGCTCCGGCGCCACCACCATGTAGGTGGAACCGAAAAGCGTATCCGGCCGCGTGGTGAAGACCACCAACGGTTCGCTCTGGCCCTCCACCTGGAAGCGCACTTCCGCGCCCGTGGACTTGCCCACCCAGTTCTTCTGCATCAGCTTGATGGAATCGGGCCAATCCAAACCGTCCAAATCCTTGATGAGCCTTTCCGCGTAAGCGGTGATGCGCAAGACCCATTGCCGCATGGGGCGGCGCACGCACGGGTAACTCCCGCGTTCCGACTTGCCGTCCATCACCTCTTCGTTGGCGAGCACGGTGCCCAATTCCTGGCACCACCAGACCGGATTCTCGGAAATGTAGGCCAGCCGTTGCGAGTCCCAGTATTTGCGGATGGCGGCTTCGCCCGTCACGTCCGCGGGGATGGGCAGCTTGGCGATGGGCATGGCCTTATCGGCTTTGGAATCGTAGAAGCTCTCGAAGAGCTGCTTGAAGATCCACTGCGTCCACTTGAAATAGGCCGGATCGGTGGTGCTGATCTCGCGCTCCCAATCGTACGAGAATCCGAGCGCTTGCGTTTGGCGGCGGAAGTTGTTGATATTGTCCAGGGTGGTGACGGCGGGATGGGTGCCGGTCTTGATGGCATGCTGTTCGGCGGGAAGGCCGAAGGCGTCCCAGCCCATGGGATGGAGGACGTTGAATCCGCGCATGCGCTTATAGCGGCAGACGATGTCCGTGGCGGTCCAGCCTTCCGGATGGCCCACGTGCAGGCCGTTGGCGGAAGGATAGGGGAACATGTCCAGGGCGTAGAATTTGGGTTTTCCCGGCGCCATGGTGGCCTTGAAGGTCTTGTTCTGGAGCCAATACTGCTGCCACTTGGGCTCTACCGATTTGGGATTATACCTGGACACGTCATGCCTTGCTGTTGGTTTTGTGGAAAGATAGCAAGTGCCCGGACGGGAAAGACAAGCAATCTCCCAAGGACGCCGGCCCGCTGCCGGAGCCGGGGGGAAGCCGTTTGCTACCTTTGGCAAACAGCCGCAATCTTGGAGGGTGGATGAAGTCGAGGGGTTTCGGAAAAACCGGTTTACGCGTGTCCGAAGTGGGATTCGGGGCCTGGGCCCTGGGCGAGGCCTGGTGGGGCACGCAGGACGATGGCGAATCCATCAAGGCCCTGCATAGGGCCGCGGAACTGGGAGCCAACTTCATCGATACCGCGCAAGTGTACGGCGAAGGCAAAAGCGAAGCCATCATCGCCCGCTTCCGCAAGGAATGGAAAGGCGATCTGATAGTGGCCACCAAGACCCCGCCGGAAGCCGGGTCATGGCCCCCTTCCCCGTACGATCCCCCCGAGATCGCCTTCTCCCCGGCCTACCTGCGGGCCAACGTGGAAAAGCGCCTGCGCAGCCTGCAAACGGATTGTATCGACATCCTGCAATTGCATTGCTGGTCGCGCGCGTGGAACAAGGACCCCCGGCCTTTCGAAACCCTGCGCCAGCTGAAGCAGGAAGGAAAGATCCGCTTGATCGGCGTGTCCACGCCGGAGCATGATCAGAATTGCGTGGTGGATCTGATCCGCAACGGCTGGGTCGATTCCGTGCAGGTCATATACAATCTCTTCGAGCAGGATCCGGCCGCGGAAATCCTGCCCGCCGCCCAAGAGCACGGCGTGGGCATCATCGTGCGCATGGCCTTCGACGAGGGCGCGCTTACGGGCAAGTTCACGCGCGAGACGGTATTCCCCAAGGGCGATTTCCGCGCGGACTATTTCCGCGGGGATCGGCTGGGCCGGGTGGTGGATCGCGTCGAAAAAATCAGGGCCGACGTGGCCGGCTCGGGCTACACCTTGCCCCAGGCCGCGCTTAAGTTCGCGATGTCCCATCCCGGCGTCAGCACCGTCATCGCCGGCATCCGCAACGTGGCCCAGGCGGAGATGAACCTGGCCGTCTCGGAATTGCCGGAGTTGCCGCCGGAATTGCTGAAGGAACTCCGCACGCATTTCTGGCGGCGGAGCATCTGGTACGGGGATAACTGGTAAGGGATAGCGGGCCGTCCGGCGGCGGACCGGGGGCCGATGGGATCAATCCACGAAGTGGATGGGCGAATTCCGGTCTACCCCGACCGCGCTCCGTTCATAGAACGTCGCCAGCAGCGCCTCCCGGTCCGCCTGGGATAAGCGGAAATTCTCCCGCCCATGATCCTTGAGCCAGCGATCCAGGTTGGCGATGATGACCCCGGCGCATACCGAAACGTTCATGCTTTCCGTCAGTCCGTATTGCGGGATGCGGAAGCGGATGTCCGCCGCAGCCAGGGTATCCGGATGGTTACCCATGGTCTCGGAACCCAGGTAGAACGCGGTGGGCTTGCCCAGATCGATTTCATCGAAGGGCAATGAGCTGGGCGCCGTGGATGCCACGGCGATGCGATAGCCTTTTTCCTTCAAGCCCTGCAGGCAGCGAGCCCGCTTGGAATAGGAATAGATGTCCAGCCATTTGTAGCTTCCCTTCAAGACCGATCGTCCCACGCGATAGGGATTCACTTCGGAAATCACGTGCACGTCCTGGAAGCCGAACACTTCGCTGGTGCGGATGACGGCGCTGATATTATGCGGATCCTTCAAATCCTCCAACACCATGGTGAAATGCCTGATGCGCCGATCGACGACGGACTTGAGGAGAGCGCGGCGATGCCCGGTGAGTTTGAAAGCGTATTGATCCAGCGGCTCGGGGGCTACGGAGTCGGTCAAGGGAGGGAGCCTTGTAGGAGAAGGTTGGCGCGACCATGGGGAGCGGAGCTTTGGAGAGGCGTTTCGTCGGGCGTCGGGCGTCGGGCGGAAAAAACGCTCCGGAGCATGCTCCGCGAGTTCCCTGGTTTCTCCGCCCGACGCCCGACGCCCGACGCCCGACCAATCATTGCTATGGAACGCCCGCTTTCAATCCCCATCAAGCCTAACCTCTCTTCTCAGGGCAATCTTAAAAAAATTTCAATCTTCTTCTTCTCTTCCGCCGTCCAATCCCGGCTGGCCAGGATCTCCGCGGAACCGCCCCCGGCCAGTTTCTGGGCCGTTTCCGTGATATCGGTCAGCACGTCCCGCACTTTGCCAAGCACCACTTTTTTGAAAAGCCCCAGGTTCATGATGCCGTTGATGACGCCGTTGCCGGGGAACACCAGCAGCTTCATATCGTACTTGAGGACTTTTTCCTTGCCTGGCGCCGGTAGATAGGAAAACTCCATCAGCACCGGTCCGCGCAATGTCCACCATGCCAAGGTGGCCACGCCGTACCCGAAATAGAACAGACGCCTCTCATCCGAAGAACCGGAAATCAGCGCGGCGTCCCCGCGCAGATGTTTGCCTTTGCTGCCCTTGAAATGGGTGCGCTGCGCATCCGTATATTCCGCGGTATAGGGCTCCTTCTGGAAATGGCTTACCAGGCGCGCCGAAAGCGGCAGATCCGCCAGTAAATAGGCCAACCGGGCCTCGCTGATGGGCAATTCATCTTCGACCGTATATACGATGCGGTATTCCATGCCCAGGAAGCGGTACAGGTTATACCCGAGCAACGGATGGGACGGGCCTACGCCGCGAGCCGTAAGCGTGCGGCCCTCCCGGCAGCGTGTGCTATCGTAGGCAAACTTGGGTTTTTCCAGCGCGGAGGGATCGGGGCAATAGCCGCTCGGCACGGGCAATGAACATCCCCAGAGGAAATTGCAGAAATCCTTTTGCGTGTCCGGGATGCGCGACCTGGCCGGAATGACGGCGGCTTTGGGCGCCGGCGCGGCGGGAACGGCTCCTGACTTGGCCGCGGGAGCTCCGCTTGCATCGGCCGCCGCGGGCTTGTCGGCAGGCTTGGCCTTGGAGGTATCGGCCAGGTTACCCGGGGGCTTCACCGCCAGGGCCGCGCTCATGCTCCCCGCATGCACGGAGGGGCGCGGTACCAGGGAACCGATCAGGATCAGGAATCCGATCAGGCCGGAGAACGGGCCCCCGGCCCTGGGAGCGCGGATTGCAAGACCCCGGGCTGCCTGGCCGCGGGCTCCCGGGCCGGATTTCATTCGAACCGTTTGAAGATCAGGGTGGCGTTATGTCCCCCGAAACCGAAGGAGTTCGATAGCGCGCTCCGGATGCGTTTTTCCACGGCCTGGTTGGGCACGTAATTGAGATCGCATTCCGGATCCGGTTCCTGCTGGTTGATGGTGGGATGCACCACCCCCCGCACCAGCGCCATCATCAGGGCCACGGCCTCGATGGCGCCGGCAGCGCCCAGAGCATGGCCGATCATGGACTTGGTGGAATGGACAAGCAGTCCGGACTTGGCATGAGCGCCGAAGCAGCGCTTGATGGCTTGGGTCTCCCCCGCATCGCCCAGCGGGGTGGAGGTGCCGTGCGCGTTCACCAGATCGATGGCCCCCGGGTCCATGGCGGCGGATTGCAACGCATTGCGCATGGCGCGATAGCCGCCCGCGCCGTCCGAACAAGGCGCAGTGATGTGATGCGCATCGCAGCTCATGCCATAACCCGCGAACTCCGCGTAAATGCGCGCGCCGCGCGCCTTGGCATGCTCCAGCTCCTCCAGGACCAATACCGCTCCGCCTTCGCCCATGACGAAGCCGTCCCGGCCCTTGTCGAAGGGGCGCGAAGCGCCCTCCGGATCGTCGTTGCGGGTGGAAAGCGCCTTCATGTTCCCGAACCCGGCATAGATGACTTCGCACAGGGCCGATTCCGCGCCGCCGGTGAACATCACGTCCGCGGTGCCGCGCTTGATGATCTCGTAAGCTTCGCCCATGCTGTGGTTGGCGCTGGCGCAAGCGGAGAGGATGGTGTAGTTGGGCCCTTGCAGGTTGTTCTCGATGGCGAAATAGGCGGAGACCGTATTGGGCAGGATCAAGGGGATGAAGAAAGGGGAAACGCGCTTGTGGCCCCGTTCCAGCATCACGCGGGTGTCGGCCTCGAAGGTGCTGACGCCGCCCATGCCGGTGGCGATGATGGCCCCGGCGCGCTCCGGATCGTATTTGCCTTCCAAACCGGAATCCTTCATGGCCTGGCAGGCGGCAACGTGGGCGTAGATGATGGCGCGGTCCAGGCGACGGGCCATCTTCTGGTCCTTGAACCAGGGCATATGATCGAATTCCCGGACCTGGCCGCCGATCCGGGTGTACATGGTGCTATTGTCGAAGCGGTCGACGATGCCGATCCCGGACTCGCCGTGCGCCAGACGCCGCCAATACTCCTCTACCGTAAGGCCCAGGGGATTCACCGTCCCGAGCCCCGTGATAACAACTCTTCTCGTCATGATCCGTTCCTTTTTACTTGCGGGCCTCGATGTCCTGCAGGGTCAAATCCCGCACGGGGCCGAAATTCGAAAGCGAAGCCTGGTTGCGGACGTCCGCTTTCATCAACTGCTCCTTCGGCCCCACCAGCACTATGCGCATGGAGTCCGGGTTGAAATACTTGCGGAAGGCCGTTTCCACTTCCGCCTTGGTCATCTTGGTGATGATGTCCATGTATTCAGTGTAATGGTCCGGGCTGCGCTTCCAGATTTCTCCCTGGGCGAAGATATGCGCGGTGGCGGAAGGCCTATCGAACATGGCGGGCAGGCTCTTGATCAGACCGTCCTTGGCGCGCTGCAATTCCACGTCGGTGATGCCGTCCTTGGCCATGCGGCGCATTTCCGAGAGCACCAGCTTCACTGCGTAAGCGCCCGTTTCCACTTTGGTCTGCAAAGCCACGCTAACGGTGGAACGGCGGTAATAGTCGCTGCCCACGTCGCTGTCGATGCCGTAGGCAAGGCCTTCGTTGGAGCGCACCTTTTCCATCAACCGGGAAGTGAAGCCGCCGTCGCCGAACACGTAGCTGGCCACCACCAGCCGGTAATAATCCGGATCCGGCCGCTTAACGCCCGGCGCGCCCATCTTGATGGTCGCTTGGGTGAATTGCTTGTCGATGATGTAGGTGCCGGGCGAATCGGGTCCGCGGTAGGGCGGGATGGAATCGCTCCCGATCTTGTACTTGTCGGGGAAGCGGGCGATGAACTTGTTGAGATGCGCGATCATCTCGTCGCGGTTGAACTGGCCCGCCACGCCGATAACCATATTCTTCACCGAGTAGCCCGCGCCGATCCAGGGCTTGAGCCCGGCCGGGGTCAAGGGCGCCACTTCCTTTTCCGTCGCCATCCAATTGCTGGGATGGCTGCCGTACATAACATGCTCGAAGGCGATGCCCATCACGCCGTTGGGGGTATCGTAGCGGTGACGCAGGTTCTCCAGGTAGTTCTTCTTCTGCACCTTGAAGACTTCCGGATCCAGGCGCGGCTGCAGCGCTATCTCGGGCAGCAGATCGGTCAAAGCGTAGGCGTTCTTCTTCAAGGCGTCCATGCCCACTTCGGCCTGCATGTCCCCGATCCCGGCGCCCAAGGTGGCGGCCACGAATTCCAGGCTGTCCTCCAGTTGCTCCGGCTTGAAGCGGATGGTGCCGCCCGTCTTGAGCATGGAAGAATACAGGTTCAACGCCGCCACGTCCCCCGGCTTGGCCGGCAGATTGGGATGGCCGAACAGAACCGTCATCTGGATCAAAGCCAGGGTGGTATCCGGAATCAGGTACGCCACTACGCCGCGATCGAGAACCACGCGGTAATCCCTGGGTTGCGGCGGCTGATAGGTGAATTCCGGAAAGGCGATCTTGGAATAATGATCCGGGATCCCGTTGCCACCGGTTTTGGCGACCGCGGCGGCCGCGGACTTCACGGCCGACGCGGCGGCTGCCGCTTTGACGGACACGGGAGCGGCCTTGCCGGCGATCGCGGCGGCGGCATCCTTCGCCTTGGCATCCATATCCGCGCCCAACACCAGCGTTCCCACGGAGCCGGCCAATGCCAGCGCCCGGATCATGTTCATGCGGTTCATTGCGCACCCCCTTCCGAAGCGGCCTGGACCCTTTTGGCGGAGGACCCTTTGGAGCCGACGGCGGACTTGCCGGCCGCGCCGGCCCTGCCTGCGCCGGCCCCTTTTGTTTTTACGGCCCCCGGTTCGCCGTCTTCCGGAAGGATCACGCCCACGGTGGAATTCCGGCGGTAGAAATATTTCCTGCAGACATCCTGCACCTGTTGCGCGGTCACCTGCTGCACGCGTTCCGGGAACCTGTTGATGAATTCCCATCCGCCGCGCATTTCCCAGAAAGCCAGTTCGGTGGCCAGCTCTTCCTTGTCCAGCAATTGCCGCAGCGAGCGGGCGGCGACCTGGTTCTTGGCCCGCGTCAATTCGCGATCCGAGATCGGCTTCTGCCCCATGTCGGAGAGGACTTCCCAGACGGCCTTTTCCACCTTGTCCAATTGCGGATCCCCGCCGTCCAAATCCACCTCCACGCTGAAGTTGGATTCGTATTTGTCCAAGCCGTTGCCGCCGCCGGCGCTCAGGGCGATCTTTAATTCCTTCACCAGCTTGCGGTACAAGCGGCCGCTCTTGCCGGAAAGCACGCCCTCCACGATATCCAATGCGTACAGATCCTGGTTCTCGAAGCCGGGCGTATGGAACAGCAGGTCATAACGCGCCTTGGCGGCGTTCTTGCGCACGGTAAGGCGTTTTTCCCCGGCCTGTTGCGGCTCCTGGGTCACGATGGGCGGGAACTCGGATCCGCGCGCGATGCCGCCGAAATATTTCTTGATGCCCGCCAGGGCGGAGGGCGCATCGATATCGCCCGCCAAAACCAGGATGGCGTTGTTGGGCTTGTAATACTCGCGGTAGTGCTGGTCGGCCTGCTCGCGCGTCAGCGCCTTGATGTCCGAAGGGTATCCGATGGTGGGGAAACGGAAAGGATGGGCCTCGTAGAACACGCCCATCAGGCTTTCCCAGTAGCGTCCGGTGGGACTGTCTTCCACCCGCATGCGCCGTTCTTCCATCACCACGTCCCGCTCGGAATAGAACTCGCGCAACACCGCGTTCTGCATGCGATCGGATTCGAGCCAGAGGAAAAGATCCACCTTGTTCTTTGGGAGCGTAACGAAATAAGCCGTCATCAGATCGGATGTGAAGGCATTCAGACCGGTTCCGCCGGCCTTCTCATAGGCTTCCCACAATTCATACTTGATCAGCAATTTCCGCTCTTCCGCGATCAGGGAATCGTAGCGGCGCTTGAGGGGTATGGCCGAGGCGGTGTCGCCGGGCGGGAGGGCCCGGTACTTGGCCATCAGCTCGTCTATCTTGCGGACGTACTCGGCATCCTTCTCGGGATCGGTCACGCCCACCTTCTTGGTGCCTTTGAAGAGCATATGCTCGAGCAGATGCGCGATGCCGGTGTTGCCCGGATGCTCGTGCACGGACCCGGTAACGTAGAAGAGACGGCAGGCCACGGTGGGCGATTGCCGGTCCGGGTAGAGGATCACCTTGAGGCCGTTGTCGAGCACGGCATATTCGGCCTTGATGCCGGCCCGGGCCGAAGCCGCGGTCAGGGATGCGGCGGCCAAAGCCGCCAGAAACCAGTTGCTTTTCATTTCGGATTCTCCTCCAGCACGGCGCGGTTCCAATCCACGATGGCGTAGGAATAGCCTTGCTCGGTCAGGAACAGTTGCCGGTTCATGCCGAACTCCTGCTCCTTGGTGTCCTTGGTGATGATGGTATAGAAATGCGCGATGGATCCGTTCGACTTGGGACGCAGCACCCGGCCCAGGCGTTGGGCCTCTTCCTGGCGGCTTCCGAAGGTGCCGGAGATTTGGATCAACACGTTGGCGTCGGGGATGTCCACGGCGAAATTGCCCACCTTGGAGACCATCAAGGTTTCGATCCTGCCGTCGCGGAATTCCTTATACAGGATCTCCCGCTCGCTGTTGGGCGTCGATCCGGTGATGAGCGGGACCTTGAGCAAGGTGGACAAGGCGTCCAATTGCTCCAGGTATTGCCCGATGATTAGGATGCGGTCGGATTTATGCTTCTGGATCAATTCCTTGACGACCTTGAACTTCTCCAGGTTGGAGGCCGCCAACGCCATCTTCTTGCGAAGGTCCGCCATGGCATAGGCCATCTTGTCCTCCGGCCGCAGGGAGACGCGGATTTCCGTACAGGTGGCGGTGGCGATCCAACCCTGCTGTTCCAGCACCTTCCAGGGCACTTCGAATTTCTTGGGTCCGATTAGCGAGAATACGTCCTTCTGGCGGCCGTCTTCGCGGATGAGCGTGGCGGTCAGCCCCAACCGGCGCGTGGCTTGCATGTCCGCGGAGATGCGGAATACGGGCGCGGGCAGCAAATGGACTTCGTCGTAGATGATGAGGCCCCAGTTGTTCTTCTGGAAAATCTCGAAATGCGGGAAGTCCTCGCTCTGGCGCTTGCGGTAGGTGATGATCTGATAAGTAGCGACCGTGACGGGAGCGATTTGCTTATTGTCGCCCGTATATTCGGCCACCTGATCCGCCCGCAAGGTGGTCTTGTCCAGGATCTCGCGGATCCATTGGCGCGCCGCCGTGACGTTGGTGGTCAGGATCAGGGTGTGGCATCGGCACTTGGCCATGGTGGAAAGCCCCACCAGGGTTTTGCCCGCTCCGCAGGGCAGTACTATCACGCCCGATCCGCCCTTTTCGCTGCCACCGGCATGGAACACCTGGCCGGCGTCCTTCTGATATTCGCGAAGGCTTAGGGGTTTGCCTTCCAAAGTGGTGGTGCGGACGTGTATCTCCAGCGGGGTGCCGGTCACGTAGCCGGCCAGATCCTCCGCCGGGAATCCGATGTTGGTCAGCGCCATCTTGATCATGCCGCGCGTATGCGGATGCAGGGTGGCGCGGCGATCGTCCAACACCTGATCGATGAAGGGCGCGGTCTGGCGGTGGTTCTGGATTTCCGTCATCAGGGCCGGATCGATGGTTTCCAGGATGAGCTTGCCGTCTTCGCGGAGGATGCGCACCTGCCCATATCGTTCCATGAACGTTTCCACTTCGGTCACCAGGTTATGCGGCAACTCAAAGCGCGAATATTTCCGCAGGGTGTCCAGCACTTCCTTCGCGTCATGGCCGGACGATGCCGCGTTCCATAACGACAAATGGGAGATGCCGTAGGTATGCATGTGCTCCGGACTCTTCAGGAGTTCGGTGAAAGGGGCTATCCTATCCCTGGCTTCTGCGTAAATCGGGTGGGCCACTTCCAGCAGGATGGTCATGTCGCCCTGGACAATCAGGGGCCCGGATGGAATGGCCCCGTTCTGGGTACTCGTCAATATGCCCTCGTTGGAAAGGGGCTAATTTACAAAAAAAGGCCTTGAGCCGAAAGGTGATGGCGCTTGCGACGGGAAAATAAAGGATTTTCAGGCGTGGGGAGGCCGATAAAGCGGATCCGATCCCGGTTTATCGGCCCGGGATCGCTTGCAACAGGCTTCTGGTATAGGCGTGCGCCGGCGAGCGGTACAATTCCTCCGTCTCTTTCAGCTCCACGATTTCGCCGCGCTGCATCACGGCCACTTCCCTGGCGATATGCTTCACCACCCGCAAGTCATGGGAGATGAAGAGATAGGATAACCCCAGGCGTTCCTGCAAATCCATCATCAAGTTGAGGATTTGCGCTTGGATTGAGACGTCCAGCGACGAAACGGGTTCGTCGCAGATAAGGAATTCCGGCTCGACGCAGAGCGCCCGCGCGATGCCGATGCGTTGCCGCTGTCCACCGGAAAATTCATGCGGGTAACGTCCCAGATAATCCGGATCCAAGCCGACGACGCGCATCTTATCGGCCAGGATATCTTCCCATTCCGGCTTGCGGTGCGGAAAGCCCTGCTCCAGCGCTTCCCTGAGGCTGCCGCGGATGGAAAGGCGGGGATCCAGGGAGGAATAGGGATCCTGGAAAATCATCTGGATGCGTTTGCGGAAGGGACGGAAACCGGATTCTCCCAAGGCGCTCAGATCGATACCGTCGTAGGTGATTCGGCCCGCGGAGGGTTTGACGAGCCGAATGAGCGCGCGGCCTACCGTGGTCTTGCCGCTGCCGCTCTCCCCCACCAACCCCAGGGTGGAATGCCTGGGGATGCGGAAGCTGACGTCCCGCACGGCCTGGACCCGATCCTGGCCGCTCCCGAACTCCACCCGCAGGCCTTCGACCCGCAGCAACTCATCCAATCCGCCCGGCGCATTTTCCAATCCCGCAGGAACCGCGCGCATGCCATCACCCATGCTGGCAAATATACTATCCTACGCCCAGCGTATGCCCGATCATCCCGTTCATCCGCTTTGGTTTGCTGATCCGCACCGGGAAGTAAATGGCCCGGAACCGGATCGCGGTGCGGCTCCAACTATAACTGGAGCGGATGGATTCCCGTTGCCTGCAGCGATCCATCAAAGGCCGTTCCCCGCGCAACGCCACCTCCAGGCGCGCCGCCATCTCCATGGGATCCTGCGAGTCCGCCAGGCTCGCCCAGCTCCCCGCCACCTCCGGTATGGATCCGCAGCGCGTACTCACCAAGGTCCGGCCCAAAGCCAGGGCCTCCACTACGGCGTTGCCGAAGGATTCCTCCCTGCTGGGCAGGCATATCGCGGCGCTGGAAACGATCAGCCGCGCCAGTTCGCCGCCGGATTTCCATCCCGGAAACTCCACTTGCGAAAGCCCCAGCGACTCCGCCCTCGCCTGCAAAGCCGCGCAGATAGGCCCGGATCCGATGATGCGCAGGGGATGCGCGGCGCGCAATGCCGCGGGCAGCCGCGCATAGCCTTCGAGAGCTAGGTCCGCGCCTTTGGCACGGGTCAAGCGGCCGAAGAAAAGCACTCCCCTGCCCGGTTGCGGTTCCATCGGTAAGGCCAGGAACAAAGGGTCCACGCCGTTGGGAACCGTCGCCAGGCCGGCCGGATCCAGTCCGAAGGCTTTGCTTACTTCCGCCAGGGAGTAGGCGCTGGTAAGCGTTACCGTATCCGCATTCCGGAGTCCCATGGCCATGGCGACGAAGCGCGGTTCGCGCAGGAATACCGCCAGCCAGGTCCGCTTCCGCGTCCAGTCCCGTCCGGATAGGAAAGCGGGGAATTCCGGGTAACGGTTGCTGTAGATGAATTTACGTTTGTCCCGCACCAGCCAAAGCAGGCTGGCTTCGTCGCCGTTACCATGAATGATGGTCTTGCAGGAAGACAGCGAGCGGACCTTGAAGTAGAACAGGATACCGTTCAGGAACCGCAAGGGGGAACTGATGCCCGGACACAACGCGAAGAATCCCGCCCAATGGACGGCGTACTCCGTGTCCGCATGCGGGGCTATCCTTTCCCAAGGGGCCTTGCTATAGACGGCCGCCACCGACAATCCCTGCCGCGCCATTTCCCCCGCCAGCATATGGACGGACTTTTGCCCCCCGCCTGAATACCTCGACCACGGCGAGTAGTTGCATGTCAGGATGACATCATAATCATCAACCCGTTTGCCCCAGCGCAGGCGCGGCCAGGAAAGCATCCAGGGAAAAAGCGCCGTCATTCGCAGCATATGCCCGGATGTGAGCTGATAGGTCGCCAATAGGAACAATCGCTCGATCAGCAGCTTCATCCAGCGTCCCTCCCGCTAGTCCGTACCATGCCAAAGTACAGCTTGGACCGGCGGCCACGGGCCAGGGTTCCTGATGAAAATAGGTTAGAACGGGAATTGGGGACCCACCCCGCAACTCAATGCGGGAGAGGGGGGAACGTGCAGGGGTTGTGGCGATATTCCTCGCCTGCGAATTGGTTTGCCCGTATTTCCGGCTTGTCGGGTG
>JANYDA010000062.1 GCA_025360005.1 Fibrobacteria bacterium | reverse complement strand
AGAAGGGATCGTTTCAGAGGAATCCGAATATTCAAGATGATCTCGTCGTTACTCCGTGACAAAACTTCTGCTGACATGCAAATGGGTCTCCTTCAGAATCAAAGGTAACTCACACGTTACATCATGTCAAGAGAACACCCGATTATTCCCACCCTTCTCCTCAATCGGATCCCTAGATATCCACCGCCCCAACCCTGCGCTATACCCCCGGTACTTCGTCAAATACAACCCGCTCACCGTGTGCAGGTAATGCCCCGTAAACCCGAAGTCCGCATTCAAAGCCCCCGCCACCCGCGTGCGCGTCCCATAGGGATCATACTCGTACTGTGCCACGATGGCCCCGGTATTATCCGTCATCTCCTTGATGGACCCCAGGTGATCCCGCGTATAGAAATACTTGGTCGTCCCGCTCAGCATGCCGTTGGCGAAATACTTCTTGGCCACCGTGCCGCCGGCAGCGTCGCGCTGTTCCGCGATATTGTCCCCCACCCATAGCAAGCGGATGTCCGAGTTGACCGTGGACCCGGTCTTCTCCACCAGCCGTACGCGTCGGCTCAAGCCATCATAGGTGAACTCGCTGCGGGTCGTGCCTTTGTTGATCGCGACCAGCCGATCGGAGGCGTCCCATTCATAAGTGCGGGTGCCGTCGCCCGTCATGTTGCCATTGTTATCGTAGGTGAAGGTGGCGGCGGTTCCGGAAGTGGTGACCTGGTATTTGGTGGTCTTGCTGTTGTTGGAATAATCCTTGGCGATGACGGGCACGGTATAGGTTCCCGTCGGAACTTTAACCTTGCCGTCGAATTTGTTGGCGGAGGAAACCGGCGCGGCCTTGCCGTCCAAGGTCACCGTGGCCGCTTCGTTCAGGCTTCCCAGGAAGCGCATTTTGCCGCCGGCGGCCTGCGAGGTCAGTTGGTTGACGTTGTTATAGACATAGGAGTTGACGACGTTGGTTTCCTGGGAACTGGTACGATTGCCGGAGGAATCATAGGCGTAGCTGTAATGCTTGAGGATGGGATTGCCGGTGGCGGAACTTTTCACTTCATCATCGAGCAATTGATCCACGGCGTCGTAGGAAAAGGCATGGATGGCGGCATTTGCAGTGCCGGGTTTTTGCGTCCAGGTTTTGATTTGGCCAACCACGTCGTAAGTATAATCGAATTGGGAAAGCGAAGCCTTCGCCGGGTTGAGGTCCTTTATTTGCGACATACGGAAATCGCCGGTATTAGAGGCATAGCTGTATTTGTTTTTTTGGCCATTTGGGTATAGTAAGCTGTCCAGGCGCCCAGTGGCCCCAACGTACTTGTAGGTAAAGGTACCCAGGGCGTTGGCATCGCTGGTTAAACGTCCGATGTTATCGTAGGCGTAGGTTTCGGCTACGCTGTTGATGGAACGGGTCGATACGCGGCCCAATGCATCGTATTGGAAGGCGATGACGTCATTGCTGAGCGGGCCGTTGATGTTGGCGAGGCGGCCGGCTCCCAGCGTCGGCGGCACCGCGATGGCATTGTAGTTGTACTGGGTAAGACCGGTGCCATCGGTCATGGTGGCGAGGCGATCGAAAACCGGATCGTAGGTGAAGGAAACCGAAGGTGTGGCGATGACCGCGCTGGTGTACGAGATTTGTTTGACGGCATCGTCGGCGAAATAGGTGTAGTTGGTTTTCTGGCCTTTCCCGTCCGTGACGGTTTTCAAGAGGCCGGTGCTCGCTTCGTAGGCGTACTGGGTTTTCTTACCGTCCGCATAGGCCTTTTCAATGAGCCGTCCGCTGCCGTCCCGGGTCCAGGTGGTGGTCTTGCCGGAAGGATCCGTCACGGAGCCTACGCTCCCGCAACCGCACCAATCGATATTGGTGGTCCGGCCCAGGGCGTCCTGGAACGCCACCGGTTGCCGCACCAGGTTGAAAACGGTTTTGCTGATGCGGCCAAGGCGATCCTTGGTTTGCTCCAGATCCAAGCGATTGTAGGTGAATTGTTCCGTGGTCGCGTCCGGATAGGTGATCAGGATCAGGCGATCCAGCGCGTCGTACCCATAGGTCAACTTATATCCATCGTTGCGGAGCATTGTGGCCACGCGGCCGAAGGTATCGTAGGTGTACTTGGTGCTGTCCGCAGCATTGGCTCCCGTGGCCTTGATCAGATACCCTTTGGCATCGTACGTGTAGGTTGTGGTTTCGTTCTTGGCGTTCTTATCCGATGTCCGCCACGTTCGTGACGGTATTGATGAGAACGGGGAAGCTCCGGTCCCCGCCCGCTCCCAATCCCAGTTGGCCGTAGCCATTGCCGCCCCAACCCCGCAGGCTTCCGTCCGCGAAAACGGCGAAGGAATTATTGTAGCCGGAAGCTAATTTGCCTTGCACCAGATAATCCGCGGCCGTGACGGCCCCGGAGACTCCGGACAGGAATGCCGCCGCGCGGAGTTGCAGACTGTGATCCACCAGAATGGACCCGCCCGAAGCTACGCCGGCATCGGTAACCGCGGGCGTGGCGCCGTTGGTGGTATAGCGGATGGTGGCTCCCGAAGTGGGGCAGGTTAACACCGCGGTTACTGCGGCGAAGTAACTTCCACCGCCGGGAACTACGGTAACCGGGCCCGGCTGGGCAAAGACGGAAGCAACCGCGAACAAGCAGGTGAAAAGACCATACCTGACCATGGCAAATGAAATTCCAAGCGTAGGTTGGACGGGCATGCTGACTTCCCCCTGAAGGCTGATATGAAGGCGCGGTTCGCCATTTCCGTGATCGAAATCGCGGTGGGCGCGAATTCCTGAATTCGCAATCCTATCTAGAGTAATAAAATTTCCGTGGACGTCTATTCCTTTCCCGCTCACCCAACCGATTTTTCCATTTGCAATCGCCCCGCAATCTTAAAATCCCATAATTACTACCTTCCCTATCCATTCTCCCCGCTCGATTCGGGGGACACGAAAGCACTACTCTTTTCAGGAGCCATAAAGATGCCTTCCGCGCAAACCTCCGCATTGATCCTCGCCCTCGCCTTGTCCGCGCATGCCGGCGTCACTCTCATCCAAAGCTACGAGGAAATCGGCGGCCAGAAACCCGCCACCACCAATACCATCCATCTCGATAAGGACCGGGTACGCATAGACGCGGGTATCAGCCCGGATACCTATTTCATCTATCGCGGGGACAGGAAATCGTTCTACACCGTCAATCTCAAGGAGAAGTCCTACATGGAAATGACGGAAAAGGATTTTCAGGACATGATGGCCAAGATGGACGAGGCCATGAAGAAGATGAATGAGACCATGGCCAAGCTGCCCCCGGAGCAAAAGAAAACGATGGAAGACATGATGGCCAAGCTGATGCCGGGCGGAGCCCCGGGAGCCAAGACGGTATATAAGAAAGTCGGATCGGGCGGGAACGTGGGCGCCTGGGCCACGGATAAATACGAAGGCACCCAGAACGGCGAAAAGCATTCGGAGCTATGGACCACCGCGCCCAAGAACCTGGATATCAAGGATGCGGATTTCCAATCCATCAAGGACATGGGCAAGTTCTTCGAGAAGTTCGCCAAGAACATGGATTGGATCGCGCATGCGGATTCGCCGGAAGGTTTCCAGGGATTCCCGGTGAAATCGATCAGCTATAAGGACGGCAAGCCGCATTTCATGAGCCAGATCAAGGATGCCAAATAGGAGAATCTGCCGGCCAGCCTGTTCGAGGTTCCCGCCGGCCTGACGCAGAAGAAGCTGGGCAGGTCCCAATAGTCGACGTTCATGCAGCGGATGCGGAGCGACGCGCCGAAAGCGAACCAGGCATTGAACGCCCCCAGTAACGCCAAGGTTACAGAGGCCCGGCGCGAGGCCAGGCCGGTTTTCCCCGGGTCGCAACCAGGGTAACACCCAAGATACCCAGGAGAGCCCCTGCCTTCAGTCCCGTTCCGGAAGGGGACCAGGCGCCCAGACCCAGCCACCAGGCCCAAATCCCCGCTGCGGCCAAGCGCGCGGAAGGAGCGGAAGAAGGAAAGGCCGCGGTATCGCCCCGGCGTCGCATCGGCAAACATGGCTGATTATCCGATGGCCGGATCGGCCGTTCAAGCCGAGATTTGAAGGCGGGATTATGCGCCGATTATCGGCTTGCCTGTTTGATCAGGGACTGCAGTTCTTTGAACTCGGGAGTGCCCGCTTCCCGCAGCCACTCAAACACGGCCATTTCCGACGTGATCAGCTCTGCGCCGTGCTTTTCCAAACGCCGCAGCGCGGCTTCCCTATCCGCCAGGCTGCGCGAAGACACCGCATCGGAAACCACGTAGACGGAGAAGCCCGCCGCCAGCATTTCCAATCCGGTCTGGAGCACGCAGACATGCGTTTCTATCCCGGCCAGCAATACCTGCTTGCGCTTGCTGGCTTCCAGGCTTTGGCGCAGGGCATCGCATCCGTAAGAACTGAAACGCAGCTTGGGGAAATAGGCCTGCTTGTCCGGCAGCCGCTCGCGCAATTCCGGAACGGTATCGCCCAAGGCCTTGGGATACTGCTCCGTGGCCAGCACCGGAATGCCCAGCCGCATGGCCGAACGAACCAGGATCTCGCTCCTATCGATCAACGCTTCCATGCCCGCAATGGTAGGACGGAATTTTTCCTGGATGTCGACCAATAGCAGAACGGAATCGGCGGCTTTCAGCAAGGCATCGTGCTTGGACATGGCGTCCTCCAAGGGACCGCGGAAGCGGGGCGGCATAGCCCGTACGCGGACGTAACATCCAAGATACGAAAAAAAAACCCGCCTGCCTGGCGGCGGACGGGTTCTGGTGCTACGGTCGCAAGAAGTACCGGGCCGGATTTACGGCTCGCGGCAATCGGGAAGACCCTTATACTTCCTTGGAATCGATCCATTTCATGTTCTTGCGCAGCTTGCGCCCCACCACTTCCAGCGGATGGTTCTTTTCCTTGGCTTCCCAGGCGCGGAAATTCTTGCCGCCGCTCTGGAGCTCGGTCAGGAAGGTCTTTGCGAACTTGCCGTTCTGGATTTCCTTCAGCACTTTCTTCATCTCCAACTTGGTCTTGGCGGTGATGATGCGGGGTCCGGTGACCATGTCGCCGAACTCGGCGGTGTTGGAGACCGAGTAGCGCATATAGCTGAGGCCGCCCTGGTAGAACAGGTCGACGATGAGCTTCACTTCGTGCATGCATTCGAAGTAGGCCAGCTCTTCCGGATAACCGGCTTCGATGAGGGTTTCGAACCCGGCCTTGACCAGCGCGGAGAGGCCGCCGCAGAGAACGCTCTGTTCGCCGAAGAGGTCGGTTTCGGTCTCGTCCTTGAAGGTGGTTTCGATGGCGCCGGCCTTGAGGCCGCCCACGCCGCGGGCATGCGCCAGAGCGATGTCGCGGGCCTTGCCGGTGGCATCCTGGTGGATGGCGATAAGGCAGGGCACGCCGCCGCCTTTGACGAACTCGCTGCGGACCAGATGGCCCGGGCCCTTGGGCGCGATCATGATCACGTTCACGTCCTTGGGGGGCACGATATTCTTGAAATGGATGTTGAAGCCATGCGACCAGATCAACGTCTTGCCGGCTTTGAGGTGCGGGAGGATATCCGATTCGTATACGGCCTTCTGCACTTCGTCGGGCAAAAGGATCTGGATGATGTCCGCCTGGGCCGCCGCTTCCGCCGCGGAGACGGGCTTGAAGCCGTGCTTGACCGCGAGCTTGTAATTGGCCGAGCCCTTGCGCTGGCCGATGATGACCTTGACCCCGCTGTCGCGGAGGTTCTGGGCCTGGGCATGGCCCTGGCTGCCGTAACCGATCACGGCCAGGGTTTTGCCCTTGAGGGGCGACATGGAGCCGTCTTTCATCGTGTAGACTTTAAGAGACATTGCGTGGTCCTTTCTAAACCTCGAGAATCCGGTACGGTCCCGATACGCTTGCGGTACAGGCCGAATTCCGCGGCCGTCGATTTCAAAGCAGGGCGGGAAATTAGCAAAAATTGCCTTTGGGCGACACCCACCCTATTTCCCCGGGACGAATATTATTGGGAGGGTAGGACCGTCCAAACTTTCACACGCATGCCTTTGGAAAGGCCCCACGCCCAGGCAATAGCCCTGGATCCGGGGACCCGCAAAGCATTTATTGATCCAAGGGCGCGCCGCCCCCTTTTAAACCAGGAGGATCCATGGACAATCGCGATGACAAGAGCAAGCAATGGTCCCAGCTGCTGGAGAAAATCCACGATATCAAATTCGCCATGCTGACCACGGAGGACGAAGACGGGTTCCTCCACTCGCGGCCCATGGCCACTTTGGATGAAGATGGAGAGGGATCACTCTGGTTCTTCATGGGGAAATCCAGCCACAAGTCCCATGAAATCGATCGCAATCCGCGCGTCAACCTTTCCTACATCGCCGGGGACAAGGACACTTATCTCTCCGTGGCGGGGGAAGCCCATTTGGTGGATGACCCTGCCCGGGTTGAAAAGCTCTGGAATCCGTTGATGAAGGCTTGGTTTCCCAAAGGAATGGAGGATCCGGAACTGGCGCTGTTGCGGGTGGATGTGGATGAGGCGGAATATTGGGATGTGGCCTCCAAAAAGATGACCACGCTGTTCCACTTCGCCAAATCGATTGCGGGCCTTGGGAACGCTCAGGAATCCAACGGGCATGGGATAATCCGTCCCGGCAGGGATCTTTAGGCGACGTTCGCCGAGCACGACCGCCTGGAAGCGGCTAAGGAACGCCCCGCCGTTTGCCCCAGCCGCCCCCGCCCCGCTTTTTTTATCTTCTAGCCCATGTTTGAACAACTTTCCGACAAGCTCGAAGGCATTTTCAAACGCCTGCGCGGGCAATCCCAGCTTACCGAAGAGAACGTCTCCGAAACCTTGCGGGAAATCCGCGTGGTGCTGCTTTCCGCGGACGTCAATTTCAAGACCACCAAGGAATTCATCAATGCGGTGAAGGAAAAGGCCATCGGCGCGGAGGTGTTGACTTCGCTTTCCCCCGGGCAGGTGATGGTCAAGGTGATCCACGACGAACTGGTGGCCTTGCTGGGCGGCCAGGCCGAAGAGCCCGCCTTCCAGGGATCGCCGCCGTTCCAGATCCTGATGATGGGCCTGCAAGGTTCCGGCAAGACCACGGCCTGCGGCAAGCTGGCCCTGCATCTGCGCAATACCCGCAAGAAGAATCCCCTGTTGGTGGCCTGCGACGTGTACCGGCCCGCCGCCATCGATCAGCTCAAGACCATCGGCAAATCCTTAGGCATTCCCGTCTATGACGAAGGCCTGGGCGATCCGGTGAAGATTTCCGAGAACGGCCGCAAGTTCGCGCGCGACAACGGCCATGATCTGGTGATCTACGATACCGCCGGCCGCCTGCAAATGGACGATGAGCTCATGCGCGAGCTGGAACGCATCATCGAGTCCGTAAAGCCGCAAGAGAAATTCTTCGTCGCGGATGCGATGACGGGCCAGGAAGCCGTCAACGTGGCGAAGACCTTCAATGACCGCCTGGATTTCACCGGCGTGATCCTGACCAAGATGGATGGGGATGCCCGCGGCGGCGCGGCCCTGTCCATCAAGTCGATCACGGGGAAACCCATACGTTACGTGGGCACGGGCGAAAAGCCGGATGCGCTGGAAGTATTCTATCCCGATCGCATGGTCTCCCGCATCCTGGGGATGGGCGACGTGCTCACCCTGGTGGAAAAGGCCCAGGCCGTTTACGATGAGAAGCAGGCCAAGGTCCTGGAGAAGAAGTTCAAGCAGAACAAATTCGATCTGGACGATTTCCTCAACCAGTTGCGCCAAGTCAAGAAGATGGGCTCGCTCACCGATCTGGTTTCCATGATCCCCGGTATGAGCAAGCTGGGGGACGCGAAGGTGGACGACAAGCAATTGACGCGCGTGGAAGCCATCCTCAGCTCCATGTCCCGCAAGGAGCGCACGGCGCCCAAGATCATCGACGGCAGCAGGCGCAAGCGCATTTCCCTGGGCAGCGGCACCAGCATCCAGGAAGTGAACCAAGTGCTCAAGCAATTCGAGCAGATGCAGAAGATGATGAAGCAGTTCTCCGGGATGGCCGGGAAGATGGGCGGCATGCGCCAGATGCAGAAGATGATGCAAAAGGGCCGGGGCATGGGGATGTAAATCCGGAAACCGGTGAAATTCGGCCGGAAATGAAATTCTCCCGGCATTTTCATGGCTTCCCTTTAAAATCATTAGCTTCCTTGCTAAATTAGCCCATCTTGAAAATTCCCTTGGAGGAACACTTTTGTCCGTAGTAATCAGATTGTCCAGGCAGGGTCACCGCCATCTTCCCTTCTATCGCATCGCAGTGGCGGATCAGCGCAAAGCGGCCACCGGAAAATTTCTCCAACATATCGGCTACTATGATCCCGCCGCCAACCCTCCCGCCCTCAAGGTGGATGAAGCCAGCGCCCTGAAGTGGCTGCAGGTGGGTGCGCAGCCTTCGGATACCATCCGTTCCCTGTTCCAACATCAGGGGATCATGGACAAGTTCGCCAAGATCCGCCAGGGCAAAGCCACGGCGGAGACCGCGGGCAAAGTCGTAGCTTGGAAAGTCCGCAAGCCGAAGATCCACAAGAAGCAAAAGGAAGTGCTCGCCAAGGAAGCGGAGGCCGCCGCCAAGGCTGCAGCAGCAGCTCCCGCCGCCGACGCCGCTCCCGCAGCCTAACATCTTTGCAATGCGAAAGCGCGGCCCGGCCGCGCTCGCGAAGATACGGTGGCCTTTTCTCCCATTCCAGCGCCGCCCTTTCCGCATGAAGGGGTGGCTCGCAAGTCCAGCTCATGAAACCCGCTCCTGAAAACCTGATCCTCGTTGGATACACGCAAAAGCCCTACGGTTTGTTGGGCGAATTGAAGGTGAGTCCCGCCAGTTTCGATTTCGATCGCCACAGCAGCCTCACCACCGTCTACTTCCGCAAAAAGGACGGCGATGCTCCGGAAGCCCTGGAAATCCGGGCCACGCGTGCGGACGCGGAAAACTGGTACCTGAAATTCAAGGATCTGCGCACGCCGGAAGCCGTGGCCCGCCTGAGCGGGGGCCAATTGCTGATCCCGTCGGAAGAACGGCTGGAATTGCCGGAGGATATGGTCTACGTTTCCGACGTGCCCGGCATGCTGGTCATCGACGAAGAAGGCAAAGCCCTGGGCAAGGTGGTGGAAGTCCTGGAGCAGGGGCCGCAGGAGCTTTTGGTGGTGGGCACCGGCAAACAGGATTTGCTGATTCCCTGGAATGACCATTTCGTAAAGCGGATCGATAAGACCGAACGCAAGGTCCTGGTGGATATCTCCACCCTGCGCAGCCTGCTATGAGGATCGATGTACTCACCCTATTCCCGGAAATGTTCGCGGCTTTGGACGCCAGCATTCCCGGGCGCGCCCGCAAGGCCGAATCGCTGCTGTTGAAATGCCATTATCTGCGGGATTTCGCCATTAATAAACATGGCCAGGTGGATGATATTCCTTTCGGAGGGGAAGCCGGCATGGTACTGCGCCCCGAACCCCTGAAAAAAGGGCTGGAGCATATTTTGGGGGAATTGGGTTCAGCCAAGCCGCATGTGGTGGCCATGAGCGCCCAGGGCCGGATTTTCACGCAGGCAAGGGCCAAGGAATTGGCCGAATTGGATAATCTTCTTATTATTTGCGGGCATTACAAAGGCGTCGATCAGCGTTTCGCCGATGCTTATGTGGATGAAGAACTCAGCATCGGTGAGTTCGTCGTTTCCGGAGGCGAGCTTCCGGCCATGACCGTTATCGATGCGGTAGCCAGGCTTTTGCCGGGCGTACTCGGAGACATGGCTTCGGCGGAAACCGATTCCTTCTATCTTCCCAATCGACTGGGCTGGCCCGTGTTCACGAGGCCGCAGGATTTTGAAGGCAGGACGGTTCCGGATGTGCTGGTTTCCGGCCATCACGAGAACATCAGGAAATGGCGCATCAAGGCCAGCCTGGAATTGACGAGAAAGAATCGCCCGGACTTGTTCCAAGCATTGGAACTGACGGATGAGGAAAAAAAGATTTTAGGAAGCCCGTGATCGGCTTCGACAAAGTACTTGAAAGGGAATCATCATGCATCCGATCGTATCCTCCATCCATCACGGGAATCTCCGTACCGACATCCCCGAGTTCCGCGCCGGCGATACCATAAGCGTTGACTTCAAGGTTATCGAAGGCGCCAAAGAGCGCATTCAGACCTTCACCGGAGTTGTGATCCAACGCCGCGGCAACGGAGTCTCCGAGACCTTCACGGTCCGCAAGATCTCCAATAACATCCCGGTAGAGCGCATCTTTCCCCTCAATAGCCCGCGCATCGCCGCCATCAAGGTGAACCGCCTGGGCAAGGTCCGCCGCGCCCGCCTGTTCTACATGCGCGATCTCTCCGGCAAGGCCGCACGCATCAAGGAACGCGGCGTCAAGGTGGACGTGGCCCCCCGGTCCGAACCTCCCGCAGGCACGGCTTCCGCGCCGACCAAATCCTCCAAGATCAAATCCGCCAAAGCCGCCGCCGCCAAAATGGCGGGAGCGAAGGTCGAAGCGTCCGTCTGATTCCCGGCGGCGCCGGAAAAGGGAAATAAGGAAAAGGCATCCCGCAAGGATGCCTTTTTCATATCCCTGCGAGGTAACCTGGAAGTTACTCCGCTTCGATCCTGGCGAAGTTCCGTTTCCCGCATTTCAACAGATGCCTGCCGCTGACCATGGCCTTGGCCTTGGGATCTCCGATCTTCGCGTCGTCGAAAGACACGCCTCCGTTTTCGATCAAGCGCCGGGCCTCGCCGTTGCTCTTGGCCATGCCGGCCTTGACGATCAATTCCGGCAGCCAATGCTCGCCGGCGGGTACGGCGAAGACGGGGATGTTTTCCGGCAAGGCTTCGCCCGCATGGATGCGCTTTTCCTGGATGGCCGCCATCTCGGCCGCATCCGCGCCGTGGTATTGCCTGACGATATCGCGCGCCAGCTCTTCCTTCAGGGCGTTGGGGTTGAGGGTCCCCGCCGCCACCTGGGCCAGCTTGGCCTGAATGGATTCCAGCGGGATGTCCGTGAGCAATTGGAAATAGCTTTCCACCAAGGCATCGGGCAGGGCGTATATCTTATGGAACATGGCCTGAGGCGCCTCGTTCACGCCGATATAATTGCCCAGGCTCTTGCTCATCTTCTCCTTGCCGTCCGTCCCCAGCAGGATGGGCATGAAAAGCCCCACCTGGGGTTCTTTGCCCAGGCTCCGTTGCAATTCGCGGCCGCGCAGGACGTTGAACTTCTGATCCATGCCGCCCAGCTCAACGTCCGCGTCTATCATCACGGAATCGTAGGCCTGCATCATCGGGTACAGGAATTCATGCAGGCTGATGGGCTGGCCGCCGCGATAGCGCTTCTGGAAATCCTCGCGCTCAAGCATTTGCGCCACGGTGATCTGGGACATCAGTTTGGTCACCTCGGTGAAGGTGAGCTTGGAAAACCACTCGCCGTTATAGATCACGGAGGTCTTGGCCGGATCCACTATCTTGAAGAATTGCTGCTTGTAGGTCTCGGCGTTCTTGAGCACGTCCTCATGGGTCAGGATGGGGCGTGTCTTGTTCTTGCCGGAAGGATCGCCCACCGTTGCGGTATAGTCCCCAACGATGAGGATGACGCGATGGCCCAGATCCTGGAATTGGCGGAGCTTCCGCATGACAACGGTGAATCCCAAATGAACATCCGGCGAAGTGGGATCGATGCCCAGCTTGATGTTGAGAGGGGTTCCCTTGGAAAGCTTCTTGCGGAGATCATCCGCTTCGATGATTTCCAGGACGCCCCGGGCGATGGTTTTCCAGGCTGCGGTATCCGACATTCGTTCCTTCCGGCGCCCGAATCGGACGCTGCGCTTACGGCGCGGACGGCGCCCCATAGAGGCGCCGGCTTTGCCCAAAGTTAAAAAAAGTACCTTTAAGGCAAGCCATGGACGCATACCTCTACATCAAAGCCTTGCACTTGGTATTCGTGGTCAGTTGGTTCGCCGGATTGCTTTATATCGTGCGCCTGTTCATCTACCACGTGGAAGCGCTGGCGCGGCCGGAACCGGATCGTTCCATCCTGACGGCCCAATTCGCCCTGATGGAAAAGCGCCTCTGGTACGCCATCACCTGGCCGGCCATGATCATCGCCGCCGGCTGCGGCCTCTATATGATGGTTCGCATCCGCGCTTGGGAGGCGGCCTGGTTCCAGCTCAAGGCGGTGTTCCTGCTGCTGCTGATCGGCTATCATCTCTACTGTGGGAAGATCCGCAAGGACCTGCTGGCGGGCCGCTGCGCGCTCACTTCGGTGCAATTGCGCGTCTGGAACGAAGGGGCCACCTTGCTCCTGTTCGCCATCGTCTTCACTGCCGTGCTGAAAAGCCCCTCGGCCGCCGGCAAAGGCATGCTGGGCGTGGCCGCATTCGCGGCCGTATCGGTGGCCGCGATGAAGATGCTGCGCCGCAAAAAGAACTGAGTCCGTTCCGGCGCATTCCCGTTCTTCCTTTATCGAGACTGAGGAGACGCATGGAAAAAGTCATCATCGCCCTGGATCAGGGCACCACCAGTTCCCGCTCCGTCCTCTACGATTCCCGCTTGCACAAGATCGATCAGGCGCAAAGAGAATTCACCCAGTATTTCCCGCAGCCGGGATGGGTGGAACACGACGCCGGGGAAATCTGGGAGTCCCAATGGGGAACGCTCCGCGAACTGATGGAACGCAACGGCGTGAAGGCGGAAGCCGTGGCCGCCTTGGGCATCACCAACCAGCGCGAAACCGTGGTGGCCTGGGACAAATTTACGGGCAAGCCCTTGGCGCCGGCCATCGTGTGGCAGGACAGGCGCACGGCGGCCTTCTGCCGGGCCTTGCAGCGCAAGGGCGCGGAAGCGGGCGTGCGGCGCAAAACCGGACTGGTGCTCGATCCTTATTTCTCCGGAAGTAAAATGCATTGGCTTCTCAAGCACAACCCGGACGTGCGCAAGGCCGCGGCGGAAAAGCGCCTGGCCTTCGGCACCATCGACAGTTGGCTCATCTGGAAACTGACCGGGGGAAACCGGCATGTTACCGAGGTCGGCAACGCTTCGCGGACCCTGCTGATGGACCTGAAGACGCTGGCCTGGGACAAAAGCCTGTTAAAGCTATTCGGAGTTCCCGCCGGGACCCTGCCGCAAATCCTGCCTTCCGATGCGGACTTCGGGGAAGCCGTAGTGCCCGGCCTGGAAGGCGTGCGCATCCACGGCGTGGCCGGCGATCAGCAAGCCTCCCTGTTCGGGCATAGATGTTTCAAGGCCGGTTCCCTCAAGAACACCTATGGGACCGGTTGCTTTCTGTTGCGGAACGCCGGGGCCGCATATGCCGCTCCTCGCAAAGGCCTGCTGGGCACGGTGGCCTGGACCCTTAAGGGCAAAACCACTTATGCGCACGAAGGCGCGGTGATGATCGGCGGCGCAGTGGTGCAATTCCTGCGCGACGGCCTGAAGATCCTGGACCGTGCGGAAGACTCGGAAGCCATGGCGGCCGCGCTGCCGGACAATGAAGGCGTCTACTTCGTTCCCGCTTTCGCGGGTTTGGGGACGCCCCACTGGGATCCCAACGCGCGCGGCCTCATCATAGGCCTAACGCGCGGGACCACGCGCGCCCACCTGGCGCGGGCCGCGCTGGAATCGATCGCCTTCCAGAGCCTGGACCTGTGCCATGCCTTCGGCGGCGCCATCAAGTCCCTGAACGTTGACGGCGGCGCCAGCGCCAATCGCCTCTTAATGCAATTCCAGGCGGACATCACCGGGACGGAAGTGCGAGTCAACGATAGCCCGGAAGTCACCGCCCTGGGCGTGGCGATGTTGGCGGCCTTGGGTTGCGGCCTGGTGGCCTCGCAGCAGGATCTGCTCAAGCTGGACCTGCGCCTGCACATCTTCAAGCCCGCCATGGCGGCTGCGCGGCGCAAGCTGCTGGTGGATCGCTGGCATAAAGCGGTCAAGCGATCCCTGGCCTGGGCGGAATGACCCGGAAAGTTTTCCATAAAAGTTGCCCCGTCGATCTCCTTGCAAGGATAATAGGCATAGCATGATGGAAGCCTCCCTCTCCGGGATAACCGCGAACGCCACCGATAAATGGCTGCTGGTGCTGCCGCCGGAAGGGGCCGCGCGCAACGTAGGCGAAAAAGCCTGGGAGGCCCTGGGCGAACTGCTCCCGGCCGGCAACCGCAAACTCTTCGACACCAAGTCGTACCTGGACGCATTCGATCGCCTGCTCAAGAATCCCGCCGACGACATGGTGGTGGACCTTACCAACCAGGCGCTGGTGGTGCAATGTCTGGACTTCGGCGCCACCCATGTGCTGGTGATGGCCCTGAGCCCGGTAACGCGCTTCACCGCGGATTTGCTGCGCCGCCGGGGGATGGAAACCATCCACTGGTTCATCGAGGATTTTCGCGAAGCGAAATATTGGCGCGAGGTATTGCCCGCGTACTCCCGCTTCCTGGCCATCCAGCGCGGGCCGGTGGAGAAAGCCTGCGCGGACGCGGGCGTGCCTTTCGGCTACCTGCCCACGGCGGCCATCCTGAAGCCGCGCGCCAGCGTGAAAACCTGGAGCGAGCGCAGCGGCGGCATAGCCTTCATCGGCTTCCCGAGCAAATACCGGGTAGAGGTCCTGGAAGCCCTGGCCCGGGAAGGATTGCCATTGAAGGTGGCGGGACTGGGCTGGGAAAAATACCGCGGTCCCTTGGAAGCGAACCTTACCGGCCGCGGTTGGTTCGGGCCCGAGGAAGCCTTCAAGCTCCTGGAGAACTCCCGCATCGGCCTGCACCTGCCCTCCGAAGATCCGGGACCCGATCGCGGGAACAGCCACGTGAGCCCCAGGGTGTTCGACATCCTGGCGGCGGGCTGCCTATTGTTGTCGGAAGAGGCGCCCCTGATCGCGGAAACCCTGCGCGGTTGCGTCATCGGGGAATTCCGCGGACCCGCCGGGGCGGTGCACGCGGCGCGCTCGGCTCTGGCGGAAGGTTTTGGGGAAGAAATCCTGGCGGCCAATCGGGAGCGGGTGCTCCGGGACCATTCCTTCGCGCGGCGGATGGCCGATCTCCTCCTGCCGGCGGCCTGATGGCTCCGGGATGGGCCGCCGGAGTGCTGCGGAGAAGGGGCTACTCTTCCCCGTCATGCATGGGCATGTTCATCCGAGTGGAGGAATTCCTGCGCATCCAGGGCGGCCATGCAGCCCGTCCCGGCCGATGTCACGGCCTGGCGGTATTTCTTATCCTGCACGTCCCCGGCGGCGAAGACCCCGTGCACGCTGGTGAGGGTGCTGCCGGGCACGGTCACGATATAGCCCTGCTCGTCGGTTTCCAATTGGCCGTCCAGGAAGGATGTGTTGGGCGTATGGCCGATAGCATAGAAGAGGCCCCGGGCTTCCAGGTAGGAGTCTTTACCGGTCTTGACATTTTGCAACTTGACGCGCTCAAGGCCGTTCTCGCCCTCCGCGTCCAACAGCACCGTGTCCCATACCATTTCCAATTTCGGATTCTTGAAGGCGCGTTGCTGCATGGCCATGCTGGCGCGCAGGGAGTCGCGGCGATGCACCAGATAAACCTTGGATCCGAATTTGGTGAGGTGGGTGGCTTCCTCGACCGCGGTATCGCCCCCTCCCACCACCACCAGGGGTTGGTTGCGGAACGCGGGCAGCGCGCCGTCGCATACCGCGCACGCGGAAATGCCGCGTTGCCAGAGTTGCTCTTCGCCCGGGACATGCATGCGCTTGGCGGTGGCCCCGGTGGCGATGATGACGGTCCTGGTCTCGATCATCTCGTCTTCCGTCCATAGCTTGAAGGGGCGTTTGCCGAAGTCCACCTTTACCACGGTCTCGGTCCGGATGCGGGTACCGCAATGCAAGGATTGCTCGCGCATCTTGGTCATCAGTTCCGTGCCATCGATGCTGACGTATCCGGGATAATTCTCCACCTCCGTAGTGGTGGTCAACTGCCCGCCCGCGGCCACCCCGCCCGCCATGAAACCTTCAAACATGAGGGGTTTCAGATTCGCGCGGGCGGCATAGATGGCGGCCGTATGGCCGGCCGGTCCGGACCCGATGATGACGACTTGCTCCATGGATGGACTCCTGTTTGACCCTAAAAATTACAAAAGATCCCATGACGGGGACGGAATGAAGGCCCATAACTGTACTCATAAGTGTACTCCTTGCGTTCGTCCGGTTCCTTATTTAACCTCCGGAATGATTTCCGTTTCAAATCGCCCTTCCCCCTGGTAAGATACCCGGGAGGTAACCCCGCATGTCATTACTCAGGGCATTGGAAGTGGCGCAGGAAATCATTACGCCCGAAGGCAAGATCCGCCTTACCCATGAAGCCTATTGCTATACGATAGTGCCCTACGCCTTCCCGCCCATCCAGGTGAAGCGCGTAAAGGGCCATATCGATCGCATGGGGCGGTTCAGGCCCGTGCTCCCGATGGAAAGCGGGTTCGAGATCAGCCAGGACGAATTCCGCCAACTGATCAGCCCCACCTCCATGGGAAAACCCGCCGGGGACTTCCGGATTTCCGATGTGGTGGCCATTTGGCGGAAACGGGATAAGCCTGCCGAACCGGATAAGTCCGTCCCGCCCGCTCCTGCAAGCGCAGGGCCGGCAACTCCCGCCGTCGCCGCCCCGGAATTTGCCGCTGGCGCATCCGCGGAGGTCCCGGTTACCGCCAATGCATCGGCCGCGATATCGGCCGTCGCGATTCCCGCCGGATCGGCCGCAACGGAAATCGAGCCGGCAAAAGCGGCGCAAGCCGGGAAAGCGGTTTGATTTAACCCTCACGCGGTCCCGGCATGGGGCTTTTGATCTTTTCCCCTCCGCCGTTTACATTGATTCCGTGAACAAGACCCAAATCGATAACGTGGAAATCCATCTCGCCAATCCGGTTGAGATGAAGGTCGAATGGATAGGCCAGGAAGAACCGCTGACCCAATTGCTGGCCTGCTGGCTCTCCCTGAATCCCGGCGACCAGCCCCTGTGCCCGCGCCTGGTGGGTCATCCGGGCCTGGGCAAGACTACCTTGGGTATAGCCGCGGCGCGCAAACGCGGACAAGCGGTCTATATCCTGCAATGCACCGCGGACACGCGTCCGGAGGATTTGATCATCACTCCCGTGCTGGGCGAAAAAGGCAACATCAAATACCAGGCCTCGGCCCTGGTCACTGCGATGATCACCGGCGGCGCCGTGATCCTGGACGAAGGCAACCGTATGTCGGAGAAGTCCTGGGCCTCGCTGGCCCCTTTGCTTGACGATCGCAGATCTGTGGACTCGCTGGTGGCGGGGATCAATATCAAGGCCCACAGGGATTTCCGCTGCGTTGTGACGATGAACGAGGATGATTCCACCTTCGAGATCCCCGACTATATCATGTCCCGCATCCAGCCCGCCATCGAATTGCCTTTTCCAAAAGCGGAAGAGGAACTGCGCATCCTGCGCTACAACCTGCCCAGCGCGCCGGAGGATCTGCTCCGCATCTGCGTGGGATTCCTGCAGCAAGCGCACGGCCTGGATCTCCCCTACTCCATCCGCGACGGCCTCAACGCCATCCGTTATTCGCAAAAGCTGAATGAGCTGCGGCCTGACAAATGGGAAGCCCTCTTTACCAAGGCCATCCTGCAGATCCTGGGCGAAGAGGCCCTGGACATGGAAAGCCTGGCCGAAAAGCGCCGCCGCGAAGGCCGCCTCCCCAACATGCAATTAGGGGATTTTTTCTTCGATGAGGATAATCCTTTGAATCCGGACCGGGACTGAAGCGCCGTGCGGTCTGGTACCACGCTAAAACCGGATTGAAAGCTGCAAATTGCAATCCCTTTCCTGATTCCCCATGACCCTCTCTCTCACCCCCCGCATCTCCGCCTTTCCGGTGCGCCATGGCAAGGCGCCTTTCGCCATGGAGTTGCGCAAGCTGTTGTGGGAACGGAGATTCGATGCCATCGCTTTCGCATTGCCCGCCGGGTTGCGGCAGGACGCCCTGGAAGGCGCGGAGGCGTTGCCTTCCATCCGGGCCCTGGTGATCCGCGTGGACGGCGCCGTGCGCGCCTACTTCCCCTTCGATCCCTGCGACGCGTATGTGGAGGCCCTGCGGCAGGCGGGCCAGCGGCGGTTGCCGGTGGAGTTCCTGGAGGACGATTCCCTGCTGGAAGGACCCTTGATCCAATCCCTGCCGGACGCCTACCTGGCCAAGGGCATCGGTCTGGAAAAATACCAACAGGTGGCCAAGCAAATCCTGGCCGGACAGGGCGTGGACGATCGCCTGGAACACCGCGGTTACCTGGTCTTGGCGGGATTGCGGCGCATGGAGAAGCGCTTCGCCAAGATCCTGTTCCTGTGCGATTTCCCTTTGCTGGGAAAGTTGCAGGAGCTTTTCCAAGAGGGATCGATCGCGGGGCTGTTGGCGGAAACGGAAGGCCGCGATTCCGGATGGGACGGGAGCGGCGGCCTGGACATCCGTTCCTATCCGGTCAAACCCGGCTTGGTTTTCTTCGCCTTGGGGGAACTGCCCTTTTATGCCGGGGAGATGGAGAAGGAAAGGCGGAACCCGATCGCCGAGCCCATGGACTACCTGGACCTGGTCAAACGCATTTTCATCGAGACCCGCAACCAGTTCCTGGCGAGGCCCGGAGAAGCTGGGGCCATCTCGATCAAGAAGGTGCAGTCCGCGCTGATCTTCCTGCGCAACCTGGCCGTGCAACAGGGCCGCCTGACTCCGGATTTGCTGGACGTGGTGAACGCGGCCAAGGGCGTCTTCGGCAATGCCTTCGCGGCCAAGGTGCTGGAAGCCGCCCGCTTCTATCCCTTCTTCGACCCGGCGGAATTGGAAGAGGATCAATTGGAGATCGGCAGGGACTCCCTGCGCGAGCCGGGCGAAAGCGAACCCGCCCCGGCCTTCAACCTTTTGGAGGATGAACCCAAGGTCTGGAAGGCCATCAACCTGAAGAAGGAACCGGATCGGGAGAAACAGCGGAGTTACCGTTACGCGTGGGATCCCCAGGGGATGTGCTCGCATACCCCCGAGGATGAACGCATCGAGGGCTTCAACCGCGCCGTCCGCCGCCGCTCCCAGGACCTTGACTTGCAGGGCTTCGCGCGCACGGAAAAGCTCACCTCCTCGCTCAAAGACGGCATCGATATCCGCGAAACCCTCCGCAATTGGACCACAGGCGGTATTTATGTCCGGGAGATCCCTCCTGCCAAGGGCCGCATGGATACGGTGGTCATCCTCTTCGATCAGGACAATGACGATCGCTACCCTTCCCGCACCACTTGGTACGCGGAGCACCAAGAGGAATCCACCCTGACTTTCTTCGCCACCGATCCCCTGGCCAAATTGATCGGTCCGGGGATCGCGGAATCGGAATACGGCGGTCTCAGCCTGCTGTTCCCGCCCCGGCCCGTGCGCAATGTCTTCGCCGCGCCCGCGGAGGAAATGGGGTTGCGCAGCCTCTCCGAACAACTGGTTTACGGGGCCCTGCTGAACAGCGAAGAGAAATCGGTGGCCTATGTCAGCGATCGCAAACCCGGCCTGCGCATGAAACGCATGGCTGCCGGATTCAAAAAGCGGCTGGTCTGGGTGCCTCTGGCATCCTTCAGCACGGAAACCCTGCGCCGCCTGCGGAAATTCCACATCCTCAACGGCAAGCACGTGCGGGCCTGGGCATCCCGCTTCATTCCTGAATAAGGGCGGGCCTCCGGCCCCAGGGAAGTAAAGATCAAATTCCGACAATTTCGCGGATCTTCTCCACAAACTTCAGGCTTCACTTCAACTTCCCGTTAAAGTCCGCGGCCCAACCTGCCGATATGTGAAGTTGAGGGCCATCCCATGGATATCACCAGTCTTTCTTCCAGCACCCAAGCGGGCTACCCGGCCAAGAACCCGACCGCTTCGCTGTCCCAATTCAAGGCCCAACAGGGCGGCCAATTGCTTTCCCTGCTGCCATCCTCCTCCTCCTCCTCCTCCTCTTCGCCCGGCCTGGGATTGAACCTGGATATCTATGCCGCGGTAACTTCCCAATCGCAGGGTTTACTGTCGGGCGGTTTGACCGCGCTGGAAATCGCGAACATCTCCCTGGGCATAGACATGAAGGCATCCGATCCGGCGGCTGGAACGGATGCCGCCGCCGCGAAACAGGATGGAGGCACAGTGAGCCCCCAAGGTAACCCTGCCGCTACCCCAGCCGCGGCTCCCGTGGCCGTCGCGCACGGCAATTCCCAATTGGATGCCATCCTCAAGGAAGATGGCTTCGTGGCCGCGGAAAAAGATCCCTTCGTTCTGCAAACGGATTTCTTCCCGCAAGCCGCGGCCGCGGCTCCGTCAACTTCATCCGCTTCCCCCTACTTTTCCAATCCCAGCCTCAGCAATCCCGGCCTGGGCGGCTTGCTGAATTCCCTGGGCTGAACGCCAATCCATCCGCGCGGACGGGGATTGCCCAGCCGCCATCGCAAGGGCCGGCCGCCGCCTTTTGACTATTTTTTCGGAAACGCGGGACTGCCCCCGCGTCGATTTCCGGATGCACCCTTTGGCCGAATCCTTTCCATCCGGTCCCACAAGCCCAATAGGCCCCGCGATCCCGCAACCCATCGTCCTCAGCTTTTCCGGATCGGATCCCAGCGGCGGCGCGGGCCTGGAGGCGGATTTGAAAACCTTCCAGCGGCACGGGGTGTACGGCATGTCCGTTCCCACCTTATTGACCGTGCAGAACTCCACCGGAGTCCGCAGGGTTAAGACCTTGGAGCCTGATTTCTTTGAAGAGCAGGTCGACTTCCTGCTCCAGGATCTGTTCCCTTCCGTCATCAAGATCGGCGCCATCGGCGACAGACGCATGCTGCAAGCGCTGATCCGCATCCTCTCCCAGCAGCGCATGGACGGGGTCAAGGTGGTGGTGGATACGGTGTTGAGCTCCACCTCCGGGGCCAGCTTGTTCGATATGCGCGGCCTGGCGGATTTCATCGATAGGTTGCTGCCGCGCGCGTTCATCGTCACCCCCAACGTAATGGAGTTCGACCTCCTCACCGGCAAGCCCACCACGGAAGCCAACGCCGCGGCCCATCTCCTGGCGTTCGGGCGCGACAAGCCCTATGCCATCTTCCTCAAGGGCGGGCATTTCCCCGGGGATCCGATCGATTTCCTCTACCATCGCCGGCAGGTGCGGAACTTCTCCGCTCCCCGCATCGATACGCCGCATACCCACGGCACGGGCTGTACCTTGGCTTCGGCCATCGCGGCCAATCTGGCTTTGGGAATGGAAGTGGAAGACGCGGTGATCCGAGCGCGCGCCTATGTGCGCGAAGCCATCCGGACCAATCCCGGATTGGGAAGCGGCCGGGGGCCGCTTAACTTCAATGCGACTGTTTGACGGCCTGGCCGTATAGGACGGAGTGCCAGGAATCCTTCAGGGGTTTGGAAAAAATCCCCGGAACCAAATCGCAGAGGCGGGTGAGAGTGGTATCGAAGACCAAGGTCTCGGGTCGGATCTCGCCTTCCGCGGCCAAGGCCTTGAACTCCAGGCGATTGACCGATTCCACGGCACCGTCGCCATTGCGATAGAAGATACGGCTGGAGTCCAGCAACCTGGTATCCAACTCCTTTTCCAAAAGCTTCACTTCTCCCACCATGGAGTCGATGCTGCATCCGGATACTTCCGCGCCTTCCGGCTCGCGCAGGACCACCAGAAACCGGTTTTCCAGGATCCGCCAACGTCCGGAAACGGGCACCCCATGGGAATTCCACTGTGAAAAGAAACGTGTCAGACGCGACGCCAAAGCGGGGTCATCCTCGGATAGCGGACGGGAACTCCCGAACACCCAGCATCTGATTTCCGCGTCCTGATTCTGCATGCACCCAGCCATTCTTGATAAAGACGGGCTACAAGTTTGGGGCCACTAGAAGTGTCCCCGGCCCTAGGGTTTCTGCAATCCCCGCCGCTGAAAATAGCAATGTAAGGTCCCGCTTTTACCGCTCAAAGCCCCCAAACCAAAGTGCGAAAACGCAAGGTTGAGGACAAATTGTTCTCACAGCGCAATAAATTTTCCGCCTGCATTCCCAATTTTCTGCCTATTTTTAGCCTGGGGGATTATTCATCGATCCGGAGTCCTAAAAGGGGAGTTCCGGATTCCGGTTCAAATTCATGATTGGACTAGGCCAGACTATGAGGTTCTCAGGAACATGATGCGTAACCATTGCGCTTTCGGACTGCTGTTTTTGGCTTTCGCTTCACATTCCGCTTCGGCCCAAGCCGTGGGGCTGGTGCCGTCGCCCGTCATGGTACCCGCGGGCATCAATGATTTCGTAGGGTCAACCTCCGTATCCTTCCACAAGGTCAACAATGGCAGGATCTTTTATACCGTGGATGGAACGTTCCCTACCAACAAAAGCCTCCAGTATCAGGAGGGAAGCGTACTGGTCTTCTACCAGACTACCACCGTGAATGCCGTCCACTATCTCGCCGGCTTCGCCAGCGAAGTGGTAACCGGCGTGTTCACCCGCGCCAAGGTTTCCGCTCCCCAGGCAAACACGGGCGGCAAAGCGGATTTCTACCCCTCCGTCATATGCACCTTGACAGTAGCCAAACCCGCCTCTGAAGCCACCATCTATTACACCCTGGATGGAACCGACCCTGGCTCCAACAGTCCCGTTTATAGTGGTCCCCTCCCCATCGCCAAATCCACCACCGTAAAAGCGTACGCCACGGCTCCCGGCTACGATGACAGCGATCCCATGCAAGCCGCATTCACCTTGCTGCCACCGCTGGCAACGCCGGTCGCCACTCCCAAGAGCGAAAGCTTCCCCACAAACACATTGACAATCCATTTCGTATCAGCACCCGGAGCGTACTTCCGCTACTCTCTCAACAGCACCAAAAAAACATTGGACACCACGGCGGCCTTACTTTCCGGCGACTCCCTGTCCATCGTCGGGGGGAAAATCGGAGATACGGTTACCGTGCGCTGCCGGGCGTTCAAAACCGGCTCCACTCCCAGCGCTGTCCTTACGGAAAAGTACGTCTATCTTCCCGCCGTCGCCACGCCGCTCATTTCCAGACCGGCCGGTATCTTCTACGATTCGGCAACGGTATTCCTCGGCAGCACCGATGGAGCGAGCATCCACTATGTACTGGACAATTCGCCGCTCACGGAAAATTCTGCGGATGGATCCCAACCCATCTTACTTACCACCTCGGCGACCCTGAAAGCGCGAGCCTACAATCCTCCCCAGCCTTACAGCGCCGTCCTCTCAGTATCATACACGTTACGCCTGACGCCGCCGGACATCGACAAGCCTTCCCAGCAATTCGTCGACTCCCTTAAGGTTCAGCTTAAAGCCAAGTCCCCTAAGGCTGCGATCCTGTACACCCTGGACGGAACCGATCCCACTCTTAAAACCGGTTTCCCGCTGGATTCGAGCGGGGTGATCACCATCCAGGGGATTGATTCGACCGTGCTTAAGGCCATCGCCGTAAAGGACGGAATCCAAAGTTCGGTGGCTACGGCCACCTATAGCAAAAAAGCCGTCATCAAAAAATTCGCCGCACCCATCATCGAGCCCGCTACGCGGGACTTCGAGGATAGCATAAGCTTGACCATGCATACGCCCGAAACGGATGCGGAGATCCATTACACCACGGATGGGAGCGACCCCTCCCTTGCCAGCCCCAAGTTCGACGGCATTCCCCTCCATCTGGAATCATCCACCGTGGTCAGAGCGCAATCGTTTCCCCTCGCCGGCGGCAAGGAACCCAGCGTGATCCGTGAAGAACGCTACGGGTTGCTTCCTTCCCAGCCCACCGCCAGCCCGGCGGCCACGCTACCGTACGCCAACAGCGTGCTGGTGACCCTGAGTACGCGAACAAAGATTGGCATCATCAATTACACCCTTGCCGATGCGCCCCTCACGGAAGCCGTCGTCTATTCGGACAGCAAGCCCATCCTGCTAACGTCCACTACGCGGCTGAAAGCGTGGACCACCCTGGCCATCGGCGGAGTCACCCTCTCCAGCAGCCTCTTGGACGTGAACTACCAGATATACACCAGCACTCCCTCGGACACTTTGGCGCCCGGCTCCACGCGGTCGCTGTCTGGCGGTTTCGCCTTCACCAATCAATCCAGCCTTCCCATCATCGCCAAGACGCATACCACGGATGCCTTCAATCTGATCGGATTCCGGGACGTTTCCCTGGCCGTACAATTGCAACCGGCGCAATCCGGGCAGGTCTTCAAGGTAACCCTCACCAAACCCGTCGATGCGAACTTGGGCCTTTACCGGTACGCCAACGGCCTGGTGGAATTCATCACCTCGGACAGCCAGAAGGATTTGACCGTGGCAGGGGATTATTTCCTGGGAGTGGATACCATGCCTCCCGTCATCACCTTGCTTTCGGAAGTGCCCAAGGCCGGGGACGCCACCCAGTTGAGGCTCTCGGTCAAGGATAACGTGAGCAATGTGACATGCGAAATCCAAAGCCCCGGGCTGAGCGGGGATCGCGGGACCTATAAGCCGGATGGCAACGGGGAAATATCGGTGCCGCTCAAGATAAGCGGGACGGAGCTGCGCGGGCTTTGGTTCCGCGCCTCGGCGGGGGATTTCTTCAATACCGGCCGGTTGCCGAAGGAGGCTACCGGAAAGGTGTATCTCTCCCAGTTGTGGAACCGCCTCAATACGCCCTCGGTAATTTCCCTGGGGCGAAAGAACTCATCCTGGGACATGGTGGGCTTCCCCACCGGAGAGGCCGTCCCCATCCATTGGAACCAACTGCGCCTCGATAATCCGGAAGACAATCTGGATGCAGCAGTCTGGAGCGAATCGAATGGGGTATATCTTTACCTCAATGACAGCAGCATTATTACGCCCGGAAAGGCGATTTGGCTGGGCAGCCGTGTTCCGGTGGCGAACGTCATCCTGAGCACTTTCCGGACAGGGCCATCGGGGACCGACGGCACCTACCGGATGCTGCTGCATCCCGGTTGGAACCAGATCACCAGCCCCTCTCTTGACAAAGTCTACTGGCCGGTGAGCACCGCCGCGAGCAAATTGTCCGGCACCTTGCTCAAGGCCCCGTTCCGCTACCTTCCGGAGACGGATGACTATGTGCATTCGGATTCCCTGGAACCCTGGCGGGGATATTTCGTCAACTATTTCAGCAAATCGAATCGCGATACGATTATCACGCTTGTCACCGACCCAGCCCTGCGCCCCGTGCCAAAGGCGGCTACGGGATGGGTGGAGGGAACCGCCCGTTCGGTGGACCTGAATCTGGACATTGGGCGCGCCGTTCCCTTGAACCTGGGCGCGCAAACGGACGCTCAGGATGGGATGGGAGCGGAAGACGAACCGGTGCTGCCCGGTTTGGCGCGCGGATTCCCCGCATGGGCGCAACGGGGCCATGGCCGTTTGCTCACGGACATCGTCCACTACACGGCCGGTATGCCTTTGCGCTGGGACGTGGTGATCGGCAAGGATGGCGCCCTCGCGAAGGAAGTCTCCGCTTCCGGAACGTTCCGCGTCTTGGCGGGTACGTTACCGGCCGGTTACCAAGCCTGGGCCGTTTCCAGCCTGCGCGGCATGAAATTCCAGTTGGAAACGGGAATGGAAATGCCGTTGTCCGCATTGGCGGGAGACACCCTTTCGGTATACGCAGGTCCCTTGGATAAGCTCTCCGGCCTCTCCGCTTTCGCCAAAGCGGCCGCCTATGTCGGGGAACTGTCTTTTAAGCTGGAACGGAGCAGGAACGGCGGAACGCTCCAATTAGCTTTGCCCTGGCCAGCCGAGGTGGATGCAAGCGTATGGTCGCCGGCGGGACGCCTGCTGGGGGCTTCGCGGCCGGGAATGTTGAATCAGGGAATCTACCACTTGCCTATGGCCGTCGGATCGCAATCGCAAATCGGTTTCCTGCGATTGCGGCTGAAAACCGAAAAAGGATTGCAGGTTTTCTCGCAAAAAGTGTTGTGGTAACCTCAAAAAAGCCCAACGGCTAAGGCCGATTCCGGGAACAGAATCTCTCCCAACCCTCCTTTCAAAAGCCTAGTTTGACTGTCTGGACCTCTGGTGGGATGGGGAAGCGGATGAGATTCAGCTATATTTGGGTTCGTCATTTCGCGCTTTTATTTGGGATTCGGAAAATAAACGGTACCCCGTCAGGTGTTGGTACGTCTAATGCCGGTGGTGAAATCCTGGTATCTATCCTTAACTGAAAATCGGGCTTTTGAAAAAACAACTGACATTCTTTATCGCACTTCTGCTGCTTCTGATTCCCATGGCAAATGCACAGCCTCCGCTGGGACTATTGCAGCCACCCGTCAGCGATCAGGATCCCCCATCGGTCAATCCTTTCGTGAACCCTTTGTTGGTCACCCTTTCCGTTCCCGGGACAGACCCATCGCTTGTGGCCATCTATTTCGATACCAATAGCAACTCGAATAAATTCAAGATTGCCCAGGCCCAAAAATACGACCCTGCGAATGGACCGATCGTAATTTCCGCAACCACCACTTTGCGCGCCATGGCTGATTATGGCGACTTGGGAACGAGCGACGTTTCCACTTGGCAGTACAACCTGGATGCGGCGCCGGTTGTCAACTTCCTCACCCCTTCCGCCGGACAGATCTACCATACCGGCGGCACCGTCTCCATGACCGCTTCGGTTACCGACAACGATGGTCCGGATCCAGTCACGGTGAAATATTATCTGGTTGGCTCCGGCGGCCTCACCTTCCTCGGCGATGGAGCCGGTCCCACTTACAAATTCGATCGAATCATTCCCGACGGAACCGCGTCCGGAACCAACACCATCCGCGCCATCGCCATGGACGGAAGAGGTCTTACCGGTAGCGACAATGTTACCCTCAGCATCGCGGCCAACCAGCCCCCGGTAGCCCACGCGGGCGCGGACACGGCCATCGTATTGCCCAACAACACGGTCGCCCTCGACGGTTCCGCGTCCTCCGATCCGGATGATCCCGCCGGGACCACGCTCAAGTACCAATGGAGCGGACCCGCCGGCGTCAGTTTCACCGGCGCGAATACCGTCAATCCCACCGCTACTTTTTCCGGACAGGGCGTTTACAACATAAGTCTGAAAGTGACCGACCAAGGATCCCCGCCGCTTTCCTCGATAAATCAGATATCCGTAAGCGTCAATGCCAAACCGGCCATCACCAGCGCGGACAGCAAGTCCGGGCTGACCAATGCGGCCTTCACTTATGCCTTGACCGCCTCCGGATTTCCCCTGCCCGCACTCTCGGCCACCGGGCTCAACGGGGCGCCGCTCCCGGGCTGGCTGTCGTTCAGCGGAGGCGCTCTCTCCGGCACTCCCACCCTGGCGGGCACCTACTCCGTGGCCTTGTCGGCCGGCAACAGCGTGGGAACGGATTCCAAGACCCTCACCATTACCATCAGCGACGCATTGACCATCCCCGTCCTCACCAGCGCCCAAACGACAACTGGCGCGGTGGCTACAGTCTTTAGTTTTCAGGCAACAGCTACGGGCAATCCCGCCCCCACCTTTACGGCAACCGGTCTTCCAGCAGGACTTTCGATCAGTACCGCCGGGCTGATAAGCGGCACACCCACGACGGGCGGATCCACCGTGGTATCCGTGAAAGCCACGAACAGCCAAGGCAGCGATACAAAACCCCTGACTATCAACATCAATCAGCCGCCCGCCATCACCAGCGCGAGCAGTAAATCCGGACTCACCAATGCGGCCTTTACCTATACCATGACCGCCTCTGGATTTCCGCAGCCCACGTTATCTGCAACCGGGCTCAACGGGGGGCCGCTCCCGGGCTGGCTGTCATTCAGCGGAGGCATCCTCTCCGGCACTCCCACCCTGGCTGGCACCTACTCCGTGGCCCTGTCGGCCGCTAACACCGTGGGGACGGATCCCAAGACCCTCACCATTACCATCAAAGATCCGGTGGCTACTCCTGTCATCACCAGCGGTCAGCCCCCTTCGGGCGCGGTAACAGTTCCCTTTAATTTTCAGGTGACCGCTACGGGCAATCCCGCTCCCACCTTTACGGCAACCGGTCTTCCACCAGGACTGTCAATCAATGTCACCGGACCTGGGCAGATATCCGGCACGCCCACGGCGGGTGGCTCCACCGTAGTATCGGTGAAAGCCACAAACAGCCAGGGCAGCGATTCCGCATCCCTGAACATCATCATCAACCAGCCGCCAGGCATCAAAACCAGCGGAACCATTCCCTCGGGGAATGTAGGCACCGCCTTAACGGCCCCATTCTACACTGTCACCACCACGGGGTACCCGGCCCCGGCACTGGCCGCTTCCGGGTTGCCGGGTGGTCTGGTTCTCAACACCAACGGAACGATTACCGGGACCCCTACGGTGGCCGGGTCCTTCCCCGTTACTTTCACAGCGACGAGCGTATCGGGTACAGCGACCAAACCGGTGACGATTAATATTGGAGCGGCCCTTACCGCCCCGAATATCAAGAGCCTTTCTTCCCAGCAAGGGATCACCGGACAACCGTTCAGTGCTTCGCTTACCGTTACAGGAAACCCCGCGCCCGTGGTGAGCGCCGGCGGTCCCAATGGAAGCGCACTTCCGGCCTGGTTGACCTTCAACTCCGGGGTCTTATCCTCACCCCCCGGAGGCAACCCGCCTACCGCGGGCCAGTTTCCGATTCTCTTTACCGCCAAAAATACCCAAGGCACCGACACCGCCACGTTTGTCCTTACCATAGTGCTGGCCCCTGCGCCTCCCAACATCGCAACCTTGACTCCCGCATCCGGAACCGTGAACATACCGTTTCAATATTCCGTTTCCGCCAACGGAAATCCTGCCCCCGTCTTTTCCGCTTCCGCCGGTCCGGCCTGGCTCACCTTGACTCCCGGTCCCGGCGGCACGGGATCGTTGACGGGCAAGCCGCCCGCAAAAGGCAATTACTCCATCAAGCTGACGGCGACCAACACCCAAGGCAGCGATACCGCCACCTTGAGCATCTCCATCAGCGATTCCACCGTAAAGCCGGCCATTACCAGCGCTGTCTCGAAAACCGGCAAGACAGGAACCGCATTCGCCTACTCCATCACCAGCACGGGGACATCCCCCATTGCTTTCGCCACCACTGCCTTGCCCGCCGGGCTTTCCCTTTCCGGATCCGTCATCACCGGCTCACCCACCGCCTCGGGTACCTTCAGCGTTACCCTCACCGCCACCAACGCATATGGCAAGGACACCAAGGTGCTAGCCATCACCATCAACGCGGATCCCAGGATAAACCTGGACCTGGACACGGGTATCACGGTGTTCGACAAGTCCAAGGTGACATTCAAGGTTTCCGCGTCCGGATTCCCGGCCGTCACCTACCAATGGCAATACAACCCGAAAGCCACCGGAATCTATACCAATACCGGGCCCAATGCGGCCACCTATACCATCGATCCCGTTTCTTCTTCTTCCGCGGGCTATTACCGGGTGATCGTCAAGAATGGCGTCGGACCGGACGTGACCAGCAAGGTGCGCCACCTTATCATCAAACCCTTGCCCTTGCCCATCCGGATCAGCACCCAGCCCGTAGGCGGCAAAGCCGTGGTAGGCGAAATGGTGACCTTCATCTCCTCGGCTACGGGCGAACCGAAGCTCATGTACCAATGGTACAAGGGTAACATCGCTGTTACTACCGCCCCGAAGCCGGACGACTCCATATTCACCATCGCGGCCGCCGCGCTGGCAGACAGCGGCTTTTACCGGCTTCGCGTCACCAATTCCTACACCGTCGACAACGATCCGTCCACGTTCGCCTTCAGTGACTCGGCCAAACTCGTGGTTGAACTGCCGAAACTCACCAAGCCGGTGGCGACGCCTGCCGGCGGCCCGTTCTTTCCGGATACCAAAGTCACGCTGAACCCCAATCCTTCCGGAGCCGATATCTACTACACCTTGACCGGGGCGACGCCGACCCGGACAAGCACTCAGCTGTATAATCCCGGGGATGTCATTCCCATCACCGCCACCACGGTCCTTAAGGCCAGGGCATTCAAGACGGGATACCAAGCCAGCGATGTCACGACTGAAACCTACACCTTGACGGTAAAGGATAAAGTCATCAAACCCGTCATCAATCCAACCACGGCTAACTTCCAGAACACGTTGACATTCAGTCTCAGCTCTGCGACCGACAGCGCCAGGATCTATTTCACCACCGACGGTAGCAACCCCCTGACGGGATCCCCCAGGCTCTTTAATAAAACACCCATTACCATAACGGGCACCACCACCGTCATCGCCGTGGCCAAGGTAACGGGCATGATCGACAGCGATACGCTCCAGATGACCTATATATTGGAAAAGAATCCCAGCAAGGTGCTGGCCCCCAAGATTTCCCCCGCGGGAGGGACTTTCAGCGGCCAGGCCTACGTGATCCTTTCCAGCCCAGCGGATACGGCCGCCGCTATCTACTACACTTTGGACGGAAGCTCCCCGGATACGTCCTCCACGCATAGCTTATACCAGGGCAAACCCATCTCCATCTCCAAGACGACCACCCTCAAAGTGGTAGCCACCCGCACCAATTTCATCAACAGCGATATCGTTTCCGAGACTTATAAGCTTATCCCCGGCCCAATCAGCGCCAAACCGGCCCCGGGGGTATTCGATAGCGTGACTACGGTAACGCTTTCTGCCTTACCCGCCAATGCGGAAATCCATTACATCGTGGATGGAACGCCCACTTCGGACTCGCCGGTATTCCCTGTTGATGGCCTTGCGCTGAGAGGGACCGGCACCATTTCCGCCATCGCCATCCTGGACAGCGTTTCCAGCGCGGTATATTCCTTCGGATATACGTTGAAAGGAACCCAGTTGGCCACCCCCGCCATCACCACCTCCACCGGCCAGACCACTTTCAAGGATAGCCTGCGGGTATGGTTGACGCCTCCCACCCCCGACGCCCTTCTGTACTACACCAAGGATGGAACGCAGCCGACCGTCAAAAGCGACAAGTATTCCGGGCCCATCCCCATGGACACCACCACCACCCTGGAAGTAATCGCCGTGCAAAAGGGTTTCGAGAACAGCCGGCTGCTGGTTTCCACCTTTACCTTGGTTCCGGACATGCCTACCGTCTCCCCCCCGGGCGGAATCTCCACGTCCACGATTTACGCCAAGCTTTCCTGCTCGTCCAAACGCGCCTCCCTCTTCTATACCTTGGACGGATCCGATCCCACTCCGGACTCCAGGACTCCCTATGCTCCCGGAGATTCCATCCCCATCCAGGTCAGCAGCGTTCTGAAAGCCGTGGCCGTTGCCGGCAATGAGGCGAGTCCCGTGCGTGAGGAAACCTATTCCATCACCGGGGACATCGTTAGAACCCTTATGCCCGGAGTGACGTCTCCCTTGCCTGGCGGCTATTCCGTCCGTGTTCCGGAGGATCAGACTTCCAAAGTGGAACTCCGCACCATCCATACCGCGCCGTTGCACCTGGTTGGTTTCGATGGCGTCCAATACGCCTTCATCCTGGCCCTGGATTCCACCGAAGCCTTCACTGGGGCGGAATTTCCCACCGTCACCTTTACCAGTTCCAATTCCGATAAGCGCTCCATGTACAAGATCGATCCTTCCGGGAAGATCTACTTCGTATCCAGCGCCGATACGGTCACGCTGATCCAGGCAGGCGTCTACTTCATGGGGATCGATATCGCTCCGCCCGTCATCACCTACCTCAACGAGACTTTCGAGGGGGACTCCACCCGCGTCAACTTCCATATCACGGACAATATCGCCAACCTGTCCTACGATCTGAAGCGCAACGATGATCCTGCCCGTAACGTGAGCGGCGTATTTATTTCCAGCGGCGTCGATCTCTCGGTCAAATTGAAACATCCCACCGGCACTCTGAAACCGCTCTACGTCCAGGTGGTGGTGAGCGATTACCAGCAGGCCGCCTTCTTCCCTCCCGATCCCACCGCCATGCTGTCCTTATCCCAAAGATTGGGGCCGCTCAGAGGGCCTCCCGCTTGGGGCATCGGCACCAAGGGGTCCCCGTACGATTTGATCAGCGTTCCCCTGGCACTGAATCCTCCCCTTACCTTGAAGGACTTGCAGAGCGCAAATCCAGGCGCCGGTATCGAAGGCGCGGGCTGGGACTATAATTCGGACACCACCTACCTTCGCTTGGATGCCTCCACGGCCCTGTTGCCCGGCAAGGGGTATTGGATCGGCTCGCATTTACCGGTCACGTCCCTTTCATTGCCGTCCGCAAATACCAGCGGCCGCGGCTCCGTGGCCTTCACGGTAGACTTGCACCACGGCTGGAACCAGATAGGCAATCCCCATCTGGAAGAGCTCTACTGGCCATCCTCACGCAACCTGGGCGACGCGTACAAGACCTTCGCCGTCAAAGGCCTATGGGAATATTCCCCTGCCATCGTGAACTATGTGGAATCGGAATCCATGAAACCCTGGCGGGGCTATTACGTATACAACTACCTCCAGGACACCACCATCACCCTGTTCCAGCACCCCGTCACCGTGCTGGCGATGAAGAAAACCGGCGCGGAAAGCGGCATCAGCCTCTCCATGGGCTGGGGCGCCGCCCGCACCTTGCATCTGGGTGCCGATTGGACTTCCGCCGACGACTTGGGGATCGAGGATGAATTCTCCCTGCCTCAGCGGAACAGCGGTTTATTCATGCATGCATTACGCGGCGGCCACTCCCTGACATCGGATTGGATCCGGATGAAGCCTTCCGGAATCCAGCAATGGAAAGTGGCCTTGGGCGGAACCGGCGATTCGCTACCGCCCCTCAAGGTGTTGGCCCAGGACTTGCCAGCGGAATTTGAAACCTGGGCCGTCTCGCCGGCGCGGGGAATGAAATTCAAGGTCGATGCCGGCGCGGAAATCCCCGCTTCCGGGTTGGCGCAAGACACCTTGATCATCTATTCCGGAAGCAAAGAAAACCTGGCCAAATTCGGCCCCCTCAAGATCATGGCCGTGGCCGCCGCGTCCTTGGACATGCGCGTTTCCGCGCGCAACGGCGGATTCGCGATGCAAATGTCCTTGCCGTCCAAGGCCCGCTTCCGGGCCGTACTCTGGGGCATCGATGGAACCCGCAAAGGCGAATTGGCCATGGGCCCGCTTTCGCAAGGATTCTACCGTTTCTCCTGGGACACCGATTTCCGCAAGCGGAACGCCCGCCTGGCCCCCGGCATGTACTTCTTAAGCCTGGAAGTGCAGGGCGCCGGCATCAATACCCGCCTCACCCGGAAAATAGCGCTCTCCAATTGATCCCCATTCCTGGCGGAACGTTTCCGCCCGGGATTCCATCACAACGCGCTTAAGCTTACCGGAAAGGGCCGACCTCTGCCGACGGGGCCATGGCTCCCCGTTTGCGCTCCCAGTTTCCCAAGCTCCCACAGCATCCCATGCTTGGCGATGGTACATTTCCTCTCGGTGGATGAGGATTGACCGCGGCGTCATTTTAGGACAAAATCAGAGTTCCAACATCATGAAAGCAAATTTCTGGCCGGCCCTGAGCCTAGGGCTGATATTGGTTTCCACCATCCCCGCGCATGCGGAAGGGGACGGGGATTTGGTCCAGGCCAAGGCCTATCTCAAGGATTACCTGAAACAGGTGAACCAGAAATATCCCTTTTCCGATTGGGAGAAACAGGCGGCCCAATGCCGCGCAGCACTCGATCGGCTCCGATCCGGATCGGGATTTTCCGGCGGCAACTTCGACCGCGGGGCCTATGCGCAGCTGGATCCGGTGGGAAAGGACGTCCAGGACCTGCTCCGGCACCGCGCCGATACCGACAAACTGATCCAGGAACTCTACGTCTCCAACCTGGTGGCCCGCATCGACGGCGTTTTTTTCCGGAACGGAAAGCGTTGGGATGCCGACGCCAAGCTCTCCTTCCAACGCGCGCTCATGCCTTACGAAGCCGGGAGCCTAAAGCCCAAGCTGAACTTCCAGGCCACGGTGGCCGGTATCGATCGGGATTTCACCGCCCTGCAATCGGCCTGGCTCTACGCGTTCGCGCAGGACTTCCTGGGCCGCCGCGTGGAAGAGCACTTGCGCACCCATAATCTGGCCAAGATCGAATCGCTCTACGATGACTATTCCCTGCAGCTGGATTATTGGAACCGGCAATTGCAGGCCAACGCCGCCCAGACCCAGGAACAGTTGCAGCAGCTTTCCCGCAAGTTCGAGGAGAACAAGGGGTGGCTCAAGCAGGATTTGGAAAGCTTGTTGGAAGGCCTCAATACGGATTTCCTCTTCAGCGACCTGCTTGAGTACGCCCGTAAGCAGAAGGTGGACTTCACCATGGACGTGGAGGACAGGATCGAAGCCTCCCTGAAGGAGAGGAACCAATCCACCTTGGCTCCCATTCAGGAGCGCATCGTCTTGTGGAAAGCCTTGGCCTCATCGTTGCGGGAACGCCTGCAAGAGGCCGGTTCGTTGGCCCGCAACCAGCAGAGCCAGCAATTGGCCAAAGCCGATGAGGATCGCAAGGAGCGCGACCGCATGGACGCCCTGAAGGAAGAGCAACAGCGCATGGAGAAGGAGCAACGGGAGAAATTCAAGCAAACCCTGACCGCGCTGCGGACCTTCACCTTCAAGAGCGAAACCACCGTGGAGCTGGACGACGACTCCAAGAAGGCGCTGGGGACCAAATCCGGATTCCTCAAGACCAGCTATGTCCGTTCCGGGGTGAACAAGCTCAAGGTGGACAAAGCGCTGTTCAACGACACCTTATCGCTGGCGCAGAAATTCTCGGTGGAAGAAGGGCAGGTGGATTTCTCCAAGATGTCCCTGCAGGAACGCTCCAACCAGAGCGCCTATACCTACGCCTCGCCGGCAGGCCGCACCAGCCAAGGGGATTTGGAGAATTTCGTGGCGGAGGTGGCGCTGGGATCCTTCAGCACGTACTACAGCTTCCTGTCCTACCTAGTGCCCAACCGCTGGAGCGCGGGCCGATCCGTGCAATGGATTCCGGACAGGGGCCGCGACAAGGAAGCCCATGATCGCGAATTCAGCTACGTGGACCTGGTGGTGGACGCGCATCGCAAGCGCGCGGTGGGGAGCAACCGCGGCGAATCCACCATGAACCTGCCCGCCAATATGATCGTGATCTTCGATCCCCAGGGGTCCATCATCCGCTACCAATCCTTCGCGGGCGTGGACGAGGTCGCCATCCGCGGGAGCGATCTGGTGGGCGGGAAACTCTACTACAAGTTCCTCAACTATTCCGCCGATCGGCAGCATATCTACCTGAACGGAATCGATCCGGAAATGAAGGTCGCCGCTCCGGGCGGGAAATCCTAGCCCCGGCCGAAGCCCGGCGTCCTGGGCGCGAGCGCGCCGCCTACAGGCGCTACAGGCGCTTCCTGGCGAATATGAACAACCCCGCGGCCAGGGCCGCCACGGTCCATACGGCCCCGTTGATAAGCGCGTGCCAGGACTGATCCCGCATGAAGAAGTCGCTCACCGTGCCCATGGACCAGGCGTGGATGCCGCCGAATTGCGGCAGAAGGTTGATGGTCTGGGCGAAGGCGCCGCTTTCCCTCAATACTCCGGCATAGATGCCCCAGAGGTTGGCCACGTAGATGACCGGGAGCAGGAGCAACCATAGGAAGAAGATCATGAAGTTGCCCAGGAAATTCCGCATCAGGAAATACAGGCTCACCAGGCACAGCATGCTCAGGCCCAGCGGCAGGATGAGGATGAACACGTGGGACAGGTTGACGCCGGCCACGCGGTAGAGCTCCTCCCAGAACAGGATCACGGCCAGGCTCTCGTAGATGAGCGAAGGGATGAGCACGGACACCATCTTGGCCAGGTAGAATTGGGGGCGGCCCACCGCCCGGGACAGGATCAGCAGATCGTTGTTGCGCAGGAAATGGGGGCCGGTGCGATCCAGGCAGAAACACAAGGTGAACAAGGTGGCGAGGAAGGCGATGGTGGAATAGCCGATGGCGACCACGTAGTTGAGGCGCAAAGCCTGGCCCACCAGCTCCCCGTTGACGCGCAGATCCCCTACCATGATGAAGCGGATGGGGATGACGGTGATCATCAGGCCCGCCAGCGCGGCCCAGGGCAGCGGCCCTTTGAGGGTAGGGGCCAGCTCGAACAGGATGATGGCGCGCAAGCGCATGACGGGCGCGGAACTCATTTCACCCGCTCCAGGAAATATTTTTCAAAAGCGGGGAAATCATGGAATTCGCTCATGGGGCTGGCTCCCGCCACCTTGCCTTGGTGCAGCACCAGCACTCGATCGGCCAGGTGCATCACTTCCGCCAGGCGATGGGTGGAAATCAGCAAGGTGGTGCCTTCCGCTTTGAGCGCATCCAGCTTGGCGCGCAACATGGCGATGCCGACGGGATCCAGGCCGCTGTTGGGTTCGTCCAGGATGAGCATGCGTTTGCAGTCCAGCATGGCGATGGCCAGAGCCAAGCGCTGTTTCATGCCTTTGGAATAGGCGCGCGTGGGCTTGGAGGTCAGCTCCAGGCCGAAACCGTCCAGGTACCCTTCCAACTCGCGCGACGTCTTTTTCCTGTCCAGACCGGTGAGACGCGAATGCAGGGCCATGAGATCCTGCGCGCGGGCGCGTTCGGGGAAATCCACCGACTCCTGCAGGTAGCCGATGCCGCGGCGCGACGCGGTCGAATGGCAATGCTCGCCGAAGAGGCTGAGCGATCCCCGCGTGGGCGGCCGCAAGCCCAGGACCATGCTGATGAAGGAACTTTTACCGGCCCCGTTTTCTCCCACCAAAGCTACGCAGGACCCCGCCCCGATTTCCAAGGTCAAGGGGCCTATGCGGCTGCCGCGGCCATAATCCAACTCCAATCCTTCGCAAGCTATCGCCGCCGCAACGCGCGATGCCCCCGGTGTCTCCGGCATCGCCTCTCCCATGGCCACGCTTATAACCTCACCAACGCGCGCCGCAATTCCACCTCGGCGGGTTTGGATCCGTTTTCATCGCGCCAATCGAATCCGGGCCAGGCCTGATCCGCCTGCAACAGGCCGGAGCTGCCGTAACGATAAGTGCCTCGGGAGACCGTGGCCGCGCCGTCCAGGATGGATTCTTCGATCACCCAGGTTTCCTCCAGATGGCCTTGATACTTCAAGGTGTCGGTGCCGGTTTGTTCGCGCCGCACTTGGAAAATGCCCATGCCGCGGACCTCGCTCCACCCTTCCACGAGCAAAGCCGGCAAGGCCAGGAAAGCCGCGCTGTCGGAAGCGGCTGAATCGGCCTTGGTAAGGGATGCCGCTGCGGAAGCGGAAGCGCCCGCGCTTTGGGAACTCACCTTGAGCGGAAAGAAACGCGCGCCGCCCCCGGGGCTGACCGAAGCCAACCGGATCCCGTCCTTGGAAAAGCGGACCACGCGGACGCTTTTTTCCCAAACGATTCCGGTGGAGTCATCGCTGATGCGCACGGCCAGGACCTTGAGGGTATCGCCGCCGTCCAGGGAATCCTTCACGAAGGAGAAGACCATGCGACGCCGGGAAAGTTCCTTGACCAGGGTATTCGCGGACGCGTTCCAGAGGGATTCCCGGACGCGATAGGCGACGCTGTCGCCGGCTTTCGCCAGGCCGGCCAGGGATCGGATTTCAGGGGGCTTGGAGCGGAACTCGCGCGTGGTGAATAAGTCGCAGCCCCACAAGAGCGCGGCCGCCACGCATACTAGGCCGGTTTTCCGCAGCATCTGGCTAGCCAATATACTTGCAAACCCCGGCCTCGACAAGCGGAGGGATTTGGGAACGCGGGATCTTTTGGTAGGTTTTTCCCCATGCCGGAAGCCAAACCAGCAGCAGGGCAGGATGGAGAAGGCCCGCGCACGCTCCAGATAGAATTGCAGACGCCGTACGGTTCGATCAAGGGTAACCTGGCGGTTCCTCCCGGAAGCGTCCGGCTTTCCGAGCTCGCCTGGAACGCCATGGCCATCGATGAGAAGCTGGTGGGCATGGCCGTGGCCGCGGAGGCCAAACAAGGGCGCCTGGTCTCCTGCCAAAAAGGCTGCGGCGCTTGCTGCCGACAGGCCGTTCCCCTTTCCCCGGCGGAAGCCTTCATGATTGCGGACGTGGTGGCCGCCATGCCGCCCGATCGCAAGCTGGCGACTCTGGGACGTTTCGCGGCCGCCAAGGAAAGCCTGCAAGCCCATGGATTCGGGGACCGCTCGCTGGGGGGCGCGGCCAGCGAAGAACAGGTGCTGGGCTTAGGACTGGATTATTTCCGATTGGGGATCGCCTGCCCCTTCCTGGTCGAAGAATCCTGCTCCATCCATCCCAACCGTCCCTCCGCCTGCCGGGAATACCTGGTCACCTCTCCCGCCGCCCATTGCGGGGACCCGGCGAACAAGCCCATCCAATCCGTGCCCACCGCGGGCAGCCTCACCGAGGCCCTTTCCAAACTCTCCGCTTTGGTATTGGGCGGCGAGCCGGGCGTCATCCCCATGACGCTGGCCTTGGAATGGGCCATGGCCAACCGGGAAGCGGGCCGAGAGCGTTACGATGCGGCATTCCTGCTGGCCTCGCTCGTGGAGTTCCTGGGCACCACCGGCGGCAAGGAAAAGGCAGCCCCGCAGGCTTGAGGAAACGGCGGACCCGATGCGCATCTTGTTAGTATTATCCGCATGAGCCTCAAGACCGCGTTCTCGATCGTGGTTTTCGTCCTGGCGGCGGGCATGGTGGTAACCTTGCTCGTGTTCTGGAACGTTTACATCATCTCCGATTACCACACCATCAAAGAACTCTACATGGTGACCCACGGTACCCCGGAAGTGCCCGCGGCAGGGCGCTGGACCGTGCTGGCGGTGGGGATCACCTTCCTCTCGCTGGTGCTGGTGGTGCTGTCCTTCTACTTCGTCACCTTCCTGCGGGGGGCCCGCTTCAAGCAACAGCAAAAAGATTTCGTGAACATGATGACGCACGAACTCAAGCTCCCCATGTCCTCCATCCAGATGTTCGCCCAGACCCTGAAGCTGCGCAGTACCGGCCCGGAGGATCGCGAGCGCTTCCTGGACGCCATCCTCAACGATTGCGCGCGCCTCAACCTGCTGTTGGATCATCTCCTGAAATCCCAGCAGATCGAAAGGGGGCGCCTTCCGGTCAGCCTGCGCCGCCAGGATATCGGAATATTCGTGACGGATTTCGCAAGGAAATGGCCGCGGCCGCTCAAGCTCAGCATGATCAAAGACGCGGAAGCGCAAGTGGATCCGGTCTTGCTGGAACTGGCCATCACCAATCTGGTCAACAACGCGGAAAAATACGGCAAGGGCAGCACCCCCGAAGTGGTGCTGGAAACCGACTCCGACCGCGTGCGCATCAGCATCCGCGACGCCGGCGCTCCCATCCCCAAGAAATACGCCAAGAAGATCTTCAAGCGTTTTTTCCGCATGCCCAACCGGGATACCCGCCGGCAGAACGGCGTGGGGCTGGGCCTATACATCGTCAAAACCATCGCCAAGCTGCACCAGGGCAGCGTCGAACTCACTACCGGCATGGCGGAAGTCGATGGCTGGAAAGGCAACCGTTTCACCTTGAGCATCCCGAGGGCGAAATGAACCGGATCCTGTTGATCGAGGACGATAGGAACATGGCCATGGGGCTGGTGTTCAATCTGAATTCCGAAGGGTTCGAGGTGACCCATTGCATGGATGGAGAGTCCGGCCTGGCGGCGATGGCGGAGAAGGAATTCGATCTGCTGGTGCTGGATTGGATGCTTCCCGGCCTGGACGGCCTGGACGTGCTGCGGCAATTGCGGGGCCGCAACGTCTCCGTGCCCGTACTCCTGCTCACCGCGCGCGATTCCAAAGAGGACATCGTGGAAGGCCTCGACAGCGGCGCTGACGATTACCTCGCCAAGCCGTTCGATCTCAACATCCTCATGGCCCGCATCCGCTCCCTGCTCAGAAGCCGCGCCTGGCTCAGCCAAAAGGAAGCCCAGCAGGAGGCGCGTTTCGGCAATGCCCATATCAACTTTGAAACCTTCGAGGCCGAGGTGGCTGACAAACAGGTGCGCTTGAGCTATAAGGAAGCCATGATCATGAAGCTCTTCTGGGAAAAGCGCAACCAGGTGATCACGCGGGAAGAGCTTTTGCAAAAGGTGTGGGGAATCGAAGGCTATATCCAGAGCCGCACGGTGGACAACCATATCGTCCAGCTCCGGAAAATCTTCGAGGAGAATCCCAAGCATCCTAAGCTCATCCTATCCATCCACGGTTCCGGATATAAATTTGTTGGCTGACCGGCCCTGTCCTTGGATATTGGGATCCATGTGGATTAAAATGGATGCATGCATTGGGATTCGATGGACCGGGCTCCGGGTGGCGGCTTGAATAGCGGGCGCATCGCCTTCATCCGCGCCTTCCCCCGCCCGCAGTGGCCGGTGATCCGGAGAGCCATGCTGGGCCTCATTCTGGCCGCAGCGGGCCGGACGCAAGCGGGCCAATGCGGAACGGCCATCTACTTTGAAAAGCATAGGCAATCGGCGACGGCGGCCCAAGGCGCCTTGCGGGTGGCCGCGGGCGAGCCGGCCAACCGGGCCCGCACCCTGGAAACGGATCACTTCCTGTTCCACTACTCCCTGCGCGGACTGCACCGCGTGCATACCGAACCGGAGGATTCCACCCTGGTCCGGACGGCGGACTCGCTTTTCGCCGCGTTCAAGGACATGGCCGATCCCCAACGCGACTCGGCCGCCTACGCCCGCCTCGACTCGGCCCATCTGGCGCATCCGGTCTACATCCGGAAAACCGCGCAGTATTTCGAAGCCGCGCGCGCCTACTACGTGGATAGGCTGGGGATGCTGGCGCCCGTCTCATCCGTGCGTTCCGTGCAGTACCAGGTACCCGCCTCCCTCAGCAATAAGTTCCCCGTGGACATAGTGGACATAGGCACGGCGGACAATCTCTACGCAGGCGAAACCTACGGCATCACCTACCCTCCCCCGCAGCTTTCCATCACCTTTGAAAATGATTTCCTCTGCCGCACCAAGTTGGATGACAATGGGAACATCGTCGGGGATCCCATCGCCAGCAGGCTCGCAGGCAAGGTCATCCATGATTATTCCCGCGAATGGGAGCTGGGCATCAAGGTGACGGCCTTCCACGAGTTCTACCACGCCGTGCAATTCACCTACATACCGCGGGTGGTGACATACCATGCATGGTACGAGCTTTCCGCCACGGGCATGGAAGAGCGCAATGCGGGCGAGGTGGACGATTACCTGCAATACCTGCCCTGCGTGCTCAACTACCACAACCAGGTGCCGCTCAACTCTCTGTTGCAGGGCCCCTGCACGCATTACCCAATGTACGGACACAGCATCTTCCATCAATACCTGAGCAAAGCCCTGGATTCCGCTTTCGACGTACGCGTATGGGAGCAGTTGCGCCGCAACGGGGACGCGCTGCAGGACGGATTGGAAACCGCTTTCGGAAAATACGGCCGTACCATGGCAAGCCTCTACCCGGACTACGTTTCCCAGCTCTTTTTCAGCGGGAACCGTTTCAAGATGCCGGACGGGCTGTTCTCTCCGGACATGGACCGTTGGCCGAACGTGTCCATGGATTCCATCGACATGAGCGGAAGCAACCCGCACAAGGTGGTGACGCTCCCCGCCCTTACTTTCGGCATCCTGAAGGTGAAATGGGGTAACGCTCCCGCTACCCGGATCCTACAGGCCAAGGTGGCCTCCGGCATCACCCGCATCCACGCGGATGCCGCGGGCTTCGAGGTGGAACATCTCCGGGAAACCCAATTCCCCCTGGCGGCGCCGCATTCCGGCTACGGCGAATATTATCTGGTGCTGCCCAACCCGTCCTTTACGGAAAAGGCCGCCGTGGAAATCAAGGAAGCGGACGCCGTGTTCTACGCATTCCCCAATCCGGTGCGCGCGCAAACCGGTGCCGTCCTCTACTTCTCCCAGGCCAAAAGCATGGTCTTCCCGTCCCGGGTGCGGATTTACGGGGAGGACGGACGGGAAGTCGTCGGCCTGGATTTCCCTTCGGCCGAGCAGGTGCTGACTTGGGATCTGATGGATGCCGGCAAGCAGCTTGTAAAAGCGGGAGTCTACTATTACCGGCTGAATGAGGATCCGCTCAGGCTTCTATTGGTGATGCGTTGAAACGCCGCCGTAAGAACCAAAGGGTCCGTTAAGCGCCGAAGCGCCATGTTCAGTCTTGATCGCCGTCGTGGCCGGCTGCGGCGGGGTTTGCGGAATTATCCTGTTGCGATTTAATGCGTTCCTGCCGAATCCTGAGAAGCTCTTCCTTGCGCGCCTGTTGTTGGCGCCATTCGGTCTGGCGCCGGTGGGATTCAGCGGCCACGTTCTCCTTGGCCGCTTCATCGGTGACCTTATCATCCCCGCCAGCCACCGGTTTTTCCGATGCCACGCGGGCGGTGGCGTTGAGCGTCGATCCGGGATCCTTCTCAAGCATCAGGCTGTGCAACTCGCGGGCGATGGCGGCCCGTTCTTCCGGTTTGGCGGCTGCCATGGCCTTGCGCTTCTCCTTGATGACGGCGATGAGGCTCTCCATCTTTTTCTTGCGATCCCGGAATGCCTGCTTCTGAGCCTCCGTAAGGCCATGGGCATGGCTCTTCTGCCAGGCTTTGGATTCCCGGGCCGAATTCAGCGGCGCGGCCACGTTGGGCTCTTCGACCTGCATCTTCCCGGAAACCGGCGCGGCCTTGGCGGAGGGGGAAACCTTGGCGCTACCGGGTGCCCTGGACCCGGCTTCCTCCTTGGGCGCGGCATGCACGATCGCAAGGCCCAAGAGCCCCGCGATCGAAATCAACTTCCTTACCGTAGCCATGATGTTACCGTTCGTTAGCATTTAAAAATAAAAACCACGCAAGATTTGCGCCTAAGATTATGCCCCGTATCCAGGGTGAAAACGGAGGATACGGGATCGCAAATCGGCATAAAAACGACACCTTTCGTTCCAAACTTTCCGCGTCGCCTGTGGACCGGAGACCTAAGTGGCAACCAAGCGCGCACTTAGGGCCGAGTCGGCGTCCAGGAACGATTTAACCCGGAGCAATGCCGCGCCTTCACTCCTTGGCGCCTTTGAAATCCTCTTTCTTTATGCCCAGGCGCTCCATGATATCGCGCAAGACCTTGCGATCGATGCCCAGAAAAGAAGCCGCCAAGGTCAGGTTGCCGCGGGCTTTGCTCAAAGCCAGATTGATGGCTTGCGCTTCCGCCTGTTCGCGCGCGGCCTTCAGCGACAACAATTCCCGATCGGGATCTTCGGGCAGGTCCAGGCTCTCCACGTCGATGACGCGGGAACTCGAATTCAGGAGCGCCTTCTGGATCTTGTTCTCCAACTCGCGCACGTTGCCGGGCCAGGTGTATTTCAGCAAAGCCTTCTCGGCCGCGCGCGTGAGCGCAGCCGCGTTCATGTTGAAGGACGCGCAAGCCTTCTTGAGGATATGCGTGGCCAGCACCAAGGTATCGCCTTCCCTGTCCCGCAAAGGCGGCAGGCGCAGTTGCACCAGATTGAGGCGATAATAGAGATCCTCGCGGAAGCGGCCTTCCCGGATCTCGGCGGTGAGATCGCGGTTGGTGGCGGCGATGATGCGCACGTCCACGGGAACCTCTTCGTTACCCCCTACGCGGCGGATGCGGCCCGATTGCAAGGCGCGCAGGAACTTGACCTGCATCAGCAGGGGCAGCTCCCCCACCTCGTCAAGGAACAGGGTGCCGCCGTTGGCCTGCTCGAACAAGCCGCGCTGCAAGGCGGAAGCGCCGGTGAAAGCTCCCTTCTCGTGCCCGAACAGCTCGCTTTCGATCAGGTTCTCCGGGATGGCGCCGCAATTGACAGCGATGAAAGGCTTTCCCTGGCGGGTGGAGTGCGCGTGGATGAAGCTTGCCAGCACGTCCTTGCCGGTGCCCGTCTCGCCGGTGATGAGTACGGGGACGTTGCTGACGGCGGCGCGTTTGCCCGCCTCCACTACACGCCCCATTTCCGGGGAGGAGTAGACCAGATCGCCGCTGCCCTTGATTTCCTTCAGGGTTTCGATGCGTTCCGCTTGTTCGATCTGGGTCTGGTTGCTGCCCAGCACGCCGCCCAGCACCTGGCTGATTTGCGCGAACAATTTGCGCTGAGGTTCCGAGAAGGGAGAGTCCGGACGCTTGCGGTGCAGGTACAGCAGGCCGATGATTTGGCCGCTGACGCGGTTCAGCAAGGGCGAGACCAGGATGGAGTGGATGTTCTTATGCGCGATCGATTGGGCGCTGACTTCCCCGGCCGGGCCGGAAGAGCCGTCCACGGTGGACCAGATGAGGGTCTCCCGGTTCTTGAGGGCGGCGTTGACGGCGGAGTTGGAATAGCTGTCGTTGTCTTCCGGCACCGAGCATAAAAGGCTCAGGCTGCCGCCTTCCACTGAAAAGAGAAAACCGCCGTCCGCTTCCATAAGTTCCATGCCCAGGGAGAGGATCTCCTCCGATGAGCGCCGCTTGTCGGGATTGTCCAGCAAGCGGATGACCCCGTCCAGGAGGCGTTCATAGGGGTTCCCCGCCGTGGGGCCGGTTTCCGGAACGGGCGGCGGAACGGCCTGCGGGAATTCCGCCACGAAGGTTTCGCCCCCCGCCTTAATCTCGTCCCCCTGGGCCAGCACGCGCTCTCCCAACAGTTCACCATTGATCTCCACGGTCCCGTTCATGGCCATCAGCTTGAACTGGCTCCCCTGCTTGAGGATTTGGAAATGGATCTTACGGACGAGATCGCCGGTCAGCATCAGGTTGTTCACGGCGCCGCTGCCGGCGGTGAAAACGTTATGGGCCATCATATGGGCTTCGCCCGAGTTCTTGTTTTTCAGGATCACGGCTTGCCGGCCCTCCTCGTGAAATCGTATACGGTGGGTTCTCCGCCCCCGACGGCTACGGAATCCCGCAGCACCGGACGGTTGCCGGCATCCTCCACCTCGATGAGGTGGCGGCTGGCGGGCAAATGGATTTCCCCTCCTGCGGGGTAGCTGACGCGGTTGATCAGCAAGCGGTAATTCTTGGGTACGCCTTTGACGATCAGGATGCCGTAAGGCCGCAAGGCGGGTTTTGCGGCGGTAGCCGCGGCGGAGGAAATGCCCACGTCATTTTCCTTGGACAACAGATTCATTTCCCTCGCAACCAGGTCACGGCCCAAATCGTCTTCCCGGGGCCCGCTGTGAAGGTAAAAAAACCCGCCCGCCCCCACCACGCCGGCTACCAAGGCGGCCAAAGCGGCCGAGCGCGCTCCCGCCCCCCGCCCGTCAGGCTGCCGGCGCAAGGACCAGCGCTTTTCCGCGGGCGGGGGTGAAGGCGAGGGCTCCTGGACGTCGTTCATGCGCACGCCCAACTCCTGGAACTTGGCCTGGACTTCCGCGTTTTCCGGGTCCGCCTCCAAAAGCTCACGCAGCCGCGCGAACGCCTCCTCGATTTCGCCGGTGCCTTCGGAAGCCCGCACCATGGCCCATAGCCAGGACTTCTGTTCCCGGCGGATCATCTCTTCCAGGGCTTCGCGGCCGCCCGCCAAAGCCAGGGTATTGCTTTGCATGGCCTTCAAGCCCTTCAACAAAGGCTCCAGATTCTGGGGGCGGCGCGCCGGATCCGGATTCAGGTAAGGAGACAGCAAGGACGCGACCGAAGCCGGCACCCCTGAGATCTTGGCGACGGAAATCCCCGACTGGATAAGCCCCACAACCTCTTCGGCGGTTTTGCCCCGATAATAGCGCGCCCCGGAGAAGAGCTCCAGCAGGACCAGGGCCAGGGAGTAATATTCCGAGACCTTTTCCATCCGTCCCTGGCCGCGCAGGATTTCCGGAGGGATATAAGCCAGCGTGCCCTTGATGGCGCCGCCCTTGGAATCGGTTTGCGTAAAGCCGTGGGAATGCGCGCGCGCCATCCCCAAGTCCAGGAGCTTGAGCCGTCCGGTGAGATCGGCCATGAAATTCTCCGGCTTCAAATCCCGGTGAAGCACGCCCTTATGGTGGATGAAATCCACCACCTCGACCATCTGGCGGGCCAAGTGCACTTTCAGGGATTCCGGCAGCCCGGGACGGCCGGTTTCGCCGGTAACACTCAAGTTACCCGAGGAGACGTAGGCCGATCCCAGCTCGGCCATCTTGCCCAGGTCCACGCCTTGCACGTATTCCATCACCAGGTAGTAGAACTTCCCGTCGCTGCCGTAGTCGTTGACCTGCACCAGGGAAGGATGGCTCAGGGAGGCGCACAATTTCGCCTCGCGTTCAAAGCGTTTGATCTCCTCTTCATCGCCGATGTTGGCCAGCTTGAGGCGCTTGATCGCCACCATGCGATCCAGGCTCACCTGGCGGGCCCGGAAGATCTGGGCCTCCCCGCCCTCGCCCAGCAGCGACCAATCCGAGAAATCGCCGGTGGCAAAGGACATCAGGATCCCGCGATCTTCTTGAGGGCGATCTCGATGCGGTTGATGACGGCCTTGTTGTCCGGACTCACCGCCAATGCCTGTTTCCAGGTGACCAGCGCCGCGTCCTCGCTGCCGGATTCCCACAGCACGTTGCCCAGGTTCAGGTAGGCGCTCACAAAGCCGGGGTCTTCCGCGATCAGGTATTCGAAAGTCTCCTGCGCCTCCTGGTACTTGCCCAGGCTGTATTGCACGATGCCCGCCAGGTTGAGGACGTATTTGTTCTTGGGATCCATGCGGCGGGCCGTTTCCAGGTGTTCCAGCGCGGGCGCGAACTTGCCCATGAGATAGAGCTTGTTGGCCAGATGGAACAGGGAGATGGCGTAATTCCCGGCGATGTTCGCGCTGTCGCCCAGGCGGGCGCAGACTTCGTAAGCTTCCACCACTGCGGACCAATCCGTCTCATCATCCTGGCCCCGGGCCTTTTTTTCCAGGCTGATTTCCTGGAGCACCACGGCGTACCCGAAGCGGGCTTCCGGCGAAGCGGGATGCCGATCCAATTCCGCCTGGTACAACCGCAGCGCGCGCGGATAATCCCCTACGCGATAGCTTTCCCGGGCCCGCTTGAGATCGCCGTTGCACCCGCACAGGGCGAAAAAAGCGAGTAGGACGCAAAGCGCGGCCGGCAACGGCTCGCGTCTCGGAAGACTTGCGCGAATCATTTCCATCTTCAAGAAGGCGATATCCTATGCCGGCGTTCGCGGACCGGATTCACTCCAGGATGCGGGAGACGCGTTCGCGCGTCAGGCGCAACTTCTCCCCTTCCAGCATCCCGCTCGCATTTTCGATATCGCTCTGGATGGCCGTAAGCGAATCCAGCAGCCTTGCTTCCAAGAGCGACCCTTCCGTTTCATCGTAAAGCGCCTGCACCTCCGCCATGAAACCCCGCTCGAATCCGCGCAGCCAGCCCTCCCGCACCCGGGTCCCGCCCAAGCCGGGCATCAAAGGCGCGGGCCGGTTGCCCGTGCCGATCCATTCCCGGTATTTCTTTTTCATCGCCTGGCGTTCATCGGGGGTGAGCCGGATGAGCAGCATCAGGTTGGTTTCCATGTCCCCCGGCGACGCCACGCCGATGGTTTTCTTGCCCACCCACAGCAAGGTGCAGAAAGCGAGGAAGGGATCGCTATCGCCCAGCGCGGAAAGGCCTTCGGCCGATGGGAAGCGCAGCTTGCCATCCGTCTGGAATTGAGGCACCGATTTGGATCCGTTCAGGCCGCCTGCCATTTCCAGCCCCAGCAGAATGCAGCCCAGCAGAAGCCGCAAGGCAACTTCATCGAGTTCGGCGGCATCCGCCCACATGGTAGTCTCGCGCCCATCGGCGCCATCGCCTTTGCTTTGCGAGTTGCGGCCCATGTCGACCAGGCCGGGCCGCACGGCGGGCATGCGATCACGCAAGCGGAACTGGACCGAATGCAGGATGGGACGGAACTCGTACATCGCGCCGATCAGGGATTCGATGGAAGCCAGGAAGCCGGGATAATCCATGCTGAAGGCGTCTTCCATCCCCTCGGCTATGTCCGCCGGGACGCCCAGGCGGCCGCGCAATTCCTCGCTTTGGATCAACTTGGCCAGGCGACTGGCGGCGCGCCCGCCCGCCGGGGTAAGGCCATACGCCAGGCTGGTATCCAACGCGCGGACTTTGGCCAGTTGCGATGCCAGCGATTTGAAGGCGGGGGCTTTGGTGGTGAGCTTCTTGCGCAGACGCACCAGCAACAGATCCCAGACTCCCAACAGCGTTTCGTATTCTCCCGCGGAGATGCGGCCCACCACGGCGGCGGCAGGCAAGGGCGGGAGCGGAAGCAAGTGATAGCCGGGATCCCTGGCAGCGGACGCGGCGGAAACCTTCATGCGCTGCTTGTGCAAAGGGGAACGATCGTCATCCGGAGCGGAAACGGGCATGGCCGGAGAGATCGACGGCGCAGCGGCAGCCTCCGCATTGGCCGGCAACGCAGCCGGATCCGCCGCCGCGGACAGCAGGGGAGCGCCGGGAGCGGCCGGGACTCCCATGCTTTCCGCCGACAACCCCGCGACGGGACCCCGTTTGGCGTCCATGGCTTTGGGGGAGGCGCGCGGCGCGAGCACCGGGCGCGCGGCGGTTTCCCCCGACAGCATGGCGGGGAATTGTCCGCTCTGCATGCCTTGCGCCAACTGGCTCGCCTTTTGGATGGCCGTCATATAATCGAAGCGGGCCTGTTGGCGTTCCTCGGTCACGCGCGAGGCCGAACGGCGCTCGCCCAGGAGGAGCCGGTTGAAATGGGAAAGGATGGATTGGATCTGTTTGTCCTTATGGCTGTCCTGCTGCTGCACCTTATGCACGATGGCATCGGCCAGAGTGGTCATGGCCCGTTGCACCGGCGCCTCGCCCTTGGCGAGCTTGGCCCCGGCGGCCATCACCAGTTCCACGGCGGAATAGGTGCCTCCCTGCAAAGCGAAACCGTCCTCGGTCAGGCTCTCCGGCATCAGCAAGGTCAACTCCGATCCGAACACGCCCACGTTCTGGAGCAGCTCGATCAAATCGTCATGATAGAGTCCGTGGTCGTCCAGCACCAGTTCCTTGACGATGGAAAGGGTGGGATTGACCACGCTGCGGTTGAACAGCACCGTGCGGGCGCCCAGGAACACGTCCATGGGTCCCACCTGGAATTCCAGGTTGCCTTGGCTGCGCTGGTTGAAGCGGGTGGAAAGATCCACCACTTGCAAGAGCACCGCCACCGACAGGGAAGGCGCCTCCCGCAGGCTGCCGATAAGCGGGAGCCGCGCGGCGCGCGATACCAGGCGGAACAAATCCGCCAGGCCTCGGTTGGTGGTGGGATGGTTCGCCTCCAAAAGGTCGCGATAGCGCTTGACCATCCCGGGATCGAAGGTCTCGCCGCTCTTGCGGCCGTCCGTGATGCGGCGGGCGAAGGCGTGGAAGGTATTCTTCTCGGAAGCGGTCACATAGGTTTGCCGGGTCTGGTCCAGGTCCGCCGCCTGGCGCAACAGGCCCAGGAAGGATCCCAATTCGTATTCGCCGTCGGAAAGCTTGAGCTGCGCTTCCATTTCGGAGATGAATTGCTGGGACGGCGGCGCCGGCATGCGCCCGAATTGATCCTTGCGGACCTGCAGGAACTTGTAGATATCGTCGTCGAGCTTTTGCCATTCGTCGGCATTGGCTTCGCCGGGATGGAGGTAATCCGGAGTCGGGCCGATCCGTAACAGGGCTCGCTTCCGATGCCTTGGCCCGGTGGCCATACCCACTTCTTGCGGGTCCAGCTTCACGGGAACGGCCGGTTCCGTGCGGGATATGACCGCGGCCTGCCGGATGATTTCTTGTGTTTCCTTAACGCCGATGGCCACTGAATTCCCCGCTCTGCGCATTGAATCGCCGGTACGCCTTCGATCTCCCATGCGGGCGGTCAAGCGGACCAAAGCCAATAAATATAGCTTCCCATAACTTACCGCAAGCCCGGCGGCCTCGATCGGGGAACCCGGATCAAACCCCAAAAAGCCTTGCCCTGCATAGCTCCCGCCGATTTTCCACAGCCCCACGCGCCCTATCCGGTAAAGGCCGGGCCAGTTGGAAATGGGGACGGCTTTGGCTATTTTACCCCCTTTCCATATGATAATCCCAATCCATCCCCGCCTGACAGATAACGAGCTCCGCGAGCTGGAGGAGATCACCCTCGAGTTCGGGGTGCGCATCCAGCCCATCCACGGAAATGAGCGCTCCATCTACGCTATCCTGGGCGACGAAACCTCCCAGGACCTCATCAACCGGATTGAGGGATTGGCCTTCGTGGAGCGCGTCGATCGCATCCAAGCGCCTTACAAGCTCATGTCCCGGGAAAGCAAGCTCAGCAGCCATCGCGTCAAGGTGGGCGACAAGATCCTGCCCGGGGATTTCTGCGTCATCGCCGGGCATTGCACCATCGATCCCAAACAGAAAGCCATGTTCCTGGAAACGGCCTTCGCCGTCAAGGAAGCCGGCGCGGACATGATCCGGGGCGGCGTCTGGAAGCCCCGCACCTCTCCCCATTCCTTCCAGGGCGATGCCAAGAGTCTGGAAATCCTGGTGGAAGCGCGCGAACGCACGGGCCTTCCCATCAATACTGAAGTCATGGATTTCGAGCAGCTCAAGCTATGCGTGGACGCCAAGGTGGATTGCCTGCAAATCGGCGCCCGCAGCGCGCTCAATTACCGACTGCTCCAGCAGGTGGGCGAACTCACCAAGAATACCCAGACGCGGGTGCTCCTGAAGCGGAGCATGCACATGGGGCCGGTTTCCGAATTCATCCTGGCCGCGGAATACATCGTGGCGCAAGGCAATCCCAACGTGATGCTGTGCCCGCGCGGCACCGTTCCCACCATCGAAGGCTTCCGCAACTCCCCCGATGAGAGCATCACCTTGCTCCTGAAGGAGAGGACTTGGGCGCCCGTGGTGGTGGATCCATCCCATAGCGTGGGCAAGGCGGTTTATGTGCCGAATGCCTGCCTGGCTGCGGCCGGCTACGGCGCGGACGGCATCCTGGTGGAAACGCATTGCCAACCCAAAAAGGGCATGGGCGATGACCCCAAACAGGCCGTGACCCCGGACGTATTGGCCCAGATCGTCAAGGACACCCGCGAGATCCACGGGTTCGCCAAGCATTACGCGCCCAAGGCCACGGCATCGTGACCTCCGGGGGCCCTTGGGGCTTCCTCCCGCCCGCCTTCCGGAAATCCCTGGATCGGTTGGGGTTCGCCAAACCCACCCCGGTGCAATCGGCCTGCCTGCCCAAGGCGCTCGCCGGCGAAAGCTTCCGCGCCGTGGCTCCCACCGGCACCGGCAAGACCCTAGTCTACATGCTTCCAGCCTGGCAATTGGTAGGCAAAGGCGCCGCCTGCGCCCTTATCCTCATCCCCACGCGCGAGCTGGCCTACCAGGTATCCCAGATGTTACAGGCGCTGGAACCGTCCCTCCGCGACGAGGTGGCCTTGGCCATCGGCGGGCATCCCAAGGATTCCCAGCTCAAGCGCATCCGCGAAGGCTGGCGCATCATGGTCGCCACCCCGGGCCGGCTCCTGGAAATGCTGGACGAAAAATCCGTTTCCCTCAAGCACGTAACCCTCACGGTACTGGACGAATTCGACAAGCTCATCGGCATGGGCTTCGAGGAACAGATAGCCGGCATCCTCAAGCGCGTGCCTGCGGGCGGGCAAAGGCTGCTGCTCTCCGCCACCGATCAGGACGCTCCCGGGACGGATGAAACGGCCGGGGAGGAATCTCCTTCGGACCCTCGCGCAATGGATACGGGCGAAACCTCCGGGGCCAATGGGGACGGGCCTCCCGGCGGCTCCGAGAAATTGAAAAAGGGAGCCGGAGCCGGTGCCAAGCTCTCCGCCGCGGCCAAGTCCATGGGGCTGTCCAACCTCCCTATGATCCCCGTGGAGCGGGAAGCCGGCAGCCGCAAGATGGAAGAATCCTTCTTCTTCCTGAAAAGCAACAAGAAGAAAGGCGATCTGCTTTTGACCGAGCTGGTGGGTATCCAAGGCCAGGCCATCGTATTCGTGGCCAACCGGGACAAGGCCAACCATCTGAACGGACTCCTGAAATTGCGCGGCATCGGCGCGCGCGTTTTGCACGGCCATTTGCCGCAGGAAGAACGGGCGGAAGCTTATCAGGATTTCCGCCAAGGAGGATTCCGGGTGCTGGTGGCCACCGATTTGGCCTCGCGCGGATTGGACATGCCGGAAGTGGAGTTGATCGTGAATTACGATCTTCCCAAGCATTATAAGGACTACGTGCATCGAACGGGACGGACCGCCCGCCAGGGACGCGCCGGACGCTGCGTCAGCTTTGCCGGGCCGGAAGAATACCTGCCCATGCGGAATCTGGAAAAGGAATTCCCCGGACCCATGCCCATCCATCCCGCTTTTGCCCAGAGGGAGAAGTGGTTCATCGACGCCAAACGCAATCACGACCAGTTGGTAAAGCAGGAAGAACGGAAAATCCGTATTCGCCGGGAACAGGGTTTACCGGACTGAATCGATGGCTAAATAAAGTAATGGATTTGGGACCACGCTTGCTCTGACGCTACGGGACCGGGGTTTTCATTCCGTTCGCGATACTTTAATCCTAAACCCACAAATCCCCTTGCAGGCCAATGCTCCAAATAGGAACGAAGGGTTCCGACCCAGGCTCCGCCCAGGGGGAAAATAAGCGATTTTTTTTTTGCCTTTTTTCGGGTCTCGACTATATTTAGCGCAGATCCCTCGA
>JANYDA010000060.1 GCA_025360005.1 Fibrobacteria bacterium | reverse complement strand
GCATAACCCCTACTCCATCGCGACGCTGCGCATCCTCCTGGCGCGCTCCCTGGTGCAAACTCTGAAGTTCTGTCCGGCTTGCTGCTCCGCCAATCTCCCTCCTCGTACTTTTTATATGACACAGTAGAACTAACAGGGTGTACGCAAAATCGGAGGAAGATCAGTCTCCGTCCGTACTTACGGCACGGCTCTCGTTCCGGCCCGCTCTTTCGCAATCTTGCTCTCCCTATTCTAATCGCCTCCCTCGATAAAGACATCCGCCGGAAGAATCACTAAATTATCGGTCTCACGAAAGCGGGGCGGACATGATCAAGACGATATTGGGAACCTGCGCGATGGCCATGAGCCTGATCGCTTGCGGTTCCAACCAGGCGTTGTTGCTTGCGCAACGCAGCCGCGGCGAAGCGGAGCATCTGCAGGAGTATTGCAAACGGTCCGGCATCGATAATGCCGAGACGCGGAGGGCGGATGCGTCGCTGGCATCGGCCGGCAAGCACCTCAAGGACGGCGATGAGGCGGAAGCCTCCGCAGCATCCGATTTGGCAGGCACCTTGTATCGCCTGGCATTGGCCCGCAAGGATTTGGCCGATACCCAATTGCAGGTCGATCAGCTCAAGCAGGGTTTGGCCAAGGACAAGGATCAATTGCAAACCTTTCAGGAAATCCTGAGCGAAATGAAAACCGTGAGGAAGCCATGATGAACCGCCGCAACCTCCGCGCCGCCGGGCTGGCCCTTGCCTTCGCCCATGCCGGGTATGCCGCACCCGCGCCGACCGCAAAAAAAGCCGAAGATCCCATGGATGTCCAGCAGGCCAAGTTGGACGCGGCCTTGAAGGGATTGGATCCGGTGGTCGCACCGCCGGAGCTGGCGCCTACCGCTCAGGTCCGCATCCGGGAAGTTCGGGGCCTGCTGAAAGAAGATCCCAAGTCCAAGCTGGCGCCGGGATGGATCCAGGCCTGTTCGCTGATGACGGAAGCCGCCGTGACCCAGATCCGTGCCAAGGCCGCCGCCCTGGAACGCACTCGTCTCCAGCAGGACCGCATCGCCGCCCAGACGGAACTGGTTGCCACCCAGGACGAGATCTTCAAGTTGGAACGGGGCTATGCTTCCAGCCTCAAGGCCGATTTGGACGAGCAGAAGCGCAAGGCCGCGACTGCCAAGGACGATGCGGAGAAACGCTTCAGCGAGTTGAACAGCGCGCTCATTCAGGTTTCCAAGGATGCGCGCGGCACTATCATTTCCATGTCGGATATCCTGTTCGATGTGGGCAAGGCCACGCTGACCCAGGATCTCAAGACCAATCTGGCCAAGATCGCAGGCATCCTCACCATTTATAAGGACGCCAACGTGCAGGTGGAAGGCCATACGGACAATGTGGGCGGCGAAGAATACAACCAGAAGCTCTCGGAGAAGCGGGCCGGCAACGTGATGGAGTTCATGATCAATCCGGGCGGTATCGCGGCTGCTCGCCTTTCCTCCATGGGCTACGGCTTCAGCAAGCCTTTGGCGGACAATGCCACCAAAGAAGGCCGCCAGAAGAACCGGCGCGTGGATCTGGTGATCATGGACAAGAAAGCGCCTTAAACCGCGGTTAGGCCATCGCTCCGGCTATCATCGCGTCCAGCTGGGACTTTTCGTAGGGCTTCTGCAATAGGCCCTTGGCCCCCTCTTCCAGGGCCGCCTGGATTTTCCCGTCCGGGCTGAATCCGGAGGAGAGCAGGACGCGGGCTGCGGGATTGACGCTGCGCAATTCCTGGAAGGTATGATAGCCATCGATTTCCGGCATCACCAGGTCCAATAGGATCAGGTCGAACTCTCTCCAACCTTTACGGTAAACGTCCAAAGCCTCGTGTCCGCCCGTTGCGCCTGTCACTTCATGCCCGCCGGACTTGAGCATGTCCGTTACCATCAGCAGCACCAAAGGTTCGTCTTCCACCACCAGGATGCGCAACCCATGACGGGTTAGAGCGGCGGTCGTTTCCGGGTTTTCGCGCTGCAACTCGCTGGCGGCAAGCGGGAGGAAAACCCGGAAGGTGGTCCCTTTGCCCAACTCGGTATCCACTACGATGCCGCCACGGTGTGAATTCACCGTCCCGATCACGGATGCCAATCCCATGCCGGTTCCCCTGCCCACGGGTTTGGTGGTGAAGAAGGGCTCGAAGATGCGCTCCTTTATGGCAGGAGTCATGCCCGTGCCGGTATCGGCGACGTCGATGCGGAGATATGCGCCCGGCGCCAGTTCCATAAGGCCGCCTTTCGCCGAAGACGCGCTCCCTGCGGCCGATCCGACCGCGGGGAATTCCGCTTGCAGCGTCTCGAAGCGCAGGATTCCGCCTTGCGGCATCGCGTCCCGGGCATTGAGGGCCAGGTTGAGCAGGGCGTTCTGGAGCGTGGACGGATCCCCAAGGATCATGTCCCGTTCCGCGTTGAGATTGAGGCGTATCGAGATGTTTTTCTCGAGGCTCAAGCCCAGCAACTCGGCGAGTTCTCGGATCATGTCGTGCAATCCGATGGGGACGGATTCCACATGGCCTTGGCGGGAATAGGCTAGCAGCTTGCGCGTCAGATCGCCGGAACGATCCGCCGCGCGCACGATGGAAGAAGCGAAGCGTTTCATTTCGGAATCGGTAAGGCGGCTCTGCAACAGGCCCGCATAGCCCAGGATGATGCTGAGCTGGTTGTTGAAATCATGCGCCACGCCGCCGGCCAACTGCCCGATGGCGGTCATCTTCTCGCTTTGACGCAGGTTCGCTTCCGCATGCTTTCGATCGGTGATGTCGTGGAAATAGATGGATAGGCCGTTGGGAGAAGGATAAATGCGGTTCTCGAACCAGCGGTCCCAGGGCGGGTAGCAATCCTCCATGATGATGGGCGCCTGATCGCGCATGGCCTTTTCGTAAGCCAGGTGGAACGGTTGTCCCACGCCTTCCGGGAACTCCGTCCAGATATGTTTGCCGATGAGGCTCTCGGGATCCCTTCCGAAAAATTGCCCGGCCTTGGGATTCACGTATACGTAACGCCAATCGTTGTCCAATGCGACGAAAGCATCCGAGATGCGTTCAAACACCTGGCGCCGGCTTTCTTCCGCGCGGCGGCAGTGGATGGCGATGCCGGCGATGTGGGTGACAAGGCCGATAAGATGGAGATGCGCTTCCGAGGGCTTGCAAGGTTTGCGATAGTAGATGGCGAAAGTGCCCAACACCCGGTGCTTTCGATCCAGGATGGGCGTGGACCAGCAAGCGCGCAGGCCGAATGCCAGGGCCGTTTCCCGGTAATCGGCCCATAGCGGATCGGTCGCGATGTCTTCCACGATCACGGGCTCGGCGCGGAAGGCGGCGGTGCCGCAGGAACCGGCGGCCGGCCCTATTTCGCGGCCGTCGATCAGGCGGTTGAACTCCGGCGGCAGGCTGGGCGCGGCCCCGTGACGGAGATGTTTCCCGTCCCTATCCAGAACCAGGATGGAGCAAAGCATGTCGGGGGAATTGCTTTCGCAGAGTTTGAGGCAGGATTCCAGGATCGTTTCCAACGGCTCGCCCAGCACCAGCATTTCCAAGAGCCGTACCTGGCCGTTGAGAAGGGATTCGTGCATGGCGTCCTCTCTGCCAGGGATTCGCGAAGACGGCCCGGCCCACGCGATGGAATGCGAGACTCGTCTTCCCTATTCCTAAATCGGTTTCAAAATCTAGTGAATAGTTCGCCGAAAAAGGCCGGTCCCCGGGATAGGGCGGCCTGGAAGCGGCAAAGAGGAAAAATTTTCCGGTCCCGGGGACAAGGCCGGATTCAGAAACGCAAGGCTACCGTTGCTCCAGAACGGCCTGATCGGGACAAAAGCCTTGTTCGGCCTGGGGCAATACGCCAAGCCGGAGCGTCTTGGTCAGGATGAAGCATTCCGATCAAGACGAAGGGTCTTGATCGCTCAGTAGGGCGGCGGATCCGTATTCGCGGTTCATCTTTGCGATATGCGCCACGGAAATTTCCTTGGGGCAGGCCGCTTCGCATTCGTAGTGATTGCGGCAATTGCCGAAGCCCAATCCGTCCATCTTGGAAACCATGGCGAGCGCGCGCCTGGCTTTTTCCGGCCGGCCTTGCGGCAAGTGGGCCAGATGGGAGACCTTGGCGGCCACGAAGAGCATGGCCGATGCATTGGGGCAGGCCGCCACGCAGGCGCCGCAGCCGATGCATTGGGCCGCGTCCATGGCGGTATCCGCGTCCGGCTTGGGAATGAGGATGTTATTGCCGTCCTGGGCTCCGCCCACGTTGGCGGTGACAAAGCCGCCGGCGGCGATGATGTCATCGAAAGCGGTGCGATCGACGATCAAGTCCTTCATGATAGGGAATGCGCGCGCGCGCCAGGGCTCGATGACGATGGTCTCGCCGTCCTTGAAGCTGCGCATGAAGAGCTGGCAAACGGTGGTGCCGGTTTCCGGGCCGTGGGCCTCTCCATCGATCATCTGGCAACACGTGCCGCAAATGCCTTCGCGGCAATCGCTCTCGAAAGCGATCGGCTCTTGGTTTTTATGCACCAAGTCGATGTTCACCTCGTCGAGCATCTCCAGAAAGGACATATCCGCGAGGATGTCCTTGGCCTGGTATTCCTGGAATGCGCCGGGATCGGCCGCGTTCCTCTGTCTCCAGACGCGTAGGGTGAAATTCATTTGTAGCTCCTCTGGGTCAGGTGCACGTTCTCGAACGTAAGCATTTCCTTATGCAGTTCCGGTAGCTTGCCTGTGCCCTTCCATTCCCAGGCGGCCACATAGCAGAAGTTCTCGTCGTCCCGTTGCGCTTCGCCGTCCGGGGTGGCGTGCTCTTCGCGGAAATGCCCGCCGCAGCTCTCTTCGCGGTTGAGGGCGTCATAGACCAGCAGCTCGCCGAACTCCAGGAAGTCCGCGATGCGTCCGGCTTCTTCCAGGTTCTGGTTGAGATCGCCCGCGCCGCCCAGCACGTTCACGTCCTTCCAGAACCGTTCGCGCAGTTTGGGGATTTCCACCAGCGCTTCCTTCAGGCTCTTTTCCGTACGGGCCATGCCGCATTTGTCCCACATGATCTTGCCCAGCTCGCGATGGAACTCGATGGCGGGGCGCTTGCCCTTCACTGCCAGCAGCTTGTTGACCATGTCCCGCTGGGTGGCTTCCGCGTCCTTGAACGCCGCATGGTCCGGCGTGACCTTGGGCAGGTTGGCGCCCGCCAGGTAATTGCCGATGGTATGCGGGATGATGAAATAGCCGTCCGCCAGGCCTTGCATCAGGGCGCTGGCGCCCAGGCGGTTGGCGCCGTGATCGGAGAAGTTGGCTTCGCCCAACACGTGCAGGCCGGGGATGCTGCTTTGCAGGTTGTAGTCCACCCACAGGCCGCCCATGGTGTAATGGACGGCGGGATAGATGCGCATCGGGGTCTTGTAAGGATTCTCGTCCGTGATGCGGAAGTACATGTCGAACAGGTTGCCGTACTTCTCTTTGATCTTGGGCTCGCCCACGCGCTTGATGGCGTCGGCGAAATCCAGGTACACGGCCAGGCCGGAACCGCCCACGCCCATGCCCTTGTCGCATACGTCCTTGGCATTGCGGGAAGCCACGTCGCGCGGCACCAGGTTGCCGAAGCTGGGATAGCGTTCTTCCAGGAAATAATATCTCTCGTTCTCCGGAATCGTTTCCGGCGCGCGCTTGTCGCCCGCCTTCTTGGGCACCCAAACGCGGCCGTCGTTGCGGAGGCTTTCCGACATGAGGGTCAGTTTGCTCTGGTGGCTGCCCGTGACCGGAATGCAGGTGGGATGGATCTGCGTATAGCAGGGGTTGGCGAAATAGGCGCCGCGTTTGTGGGCGCGCCAGGTAGCCGTGACGTTACATCCCATGGCATTGGTGGAGAGATAGAATACCCGCCCGTAGCCGCCGGTGGCCATGATGACCGCATCCGCCTCATGTCGTTCCATCTGGCCCGTGATCAGGTTGCGTACGATGATGCCGCGCGCCTTGCCGTCGATGACGACCACGTCCAGCATCTCGCGCCGGGTATGCAGCTTCACGTTCCCCAGGCCCACTTGCCGCATCATGCTCTGATAGGCGGAGAGCAGCAATTGCTGGCCCGTCTGGCCGCGGGCGTAGAAGGTGCGCGAAACCTGGGTGCCTCCGAAAGAGCGGTTCTCCAGTAATCCGCCGTAGTCCCGGGCGAAAGGCACGCCGGCCGCCACGCATTGGTCGATGATGTTCACGGACACCTGGGCCAGGCGGTAGACGTTGGCCTCGCGGGCGCGGAAGTCCCCGCCCTTGACGGTGTCGTAGAACAAGCGCTGCACGCTGTCGCCGTCGTTGGTGTAGTTCTTGGCCGCGTTGATGCCGCCTTGCGCGGCGATGCTATGGGCGCGCCGCGGGCTGTCTTGCCAGGTGAAGGTATGCACGTTGTAGCCGAGCTCGGCGAGCGAGGCGGATGCGGAGCTGCCGGCCAGGCCGGTGCCCACCACGATGATCTTGTACTTGCGCTTATTGGCCGGATTGACCAGCTTCATGTGGAACTTGTAGTCTTCCCACTTCTTCTCAATGGGGCCCGGCGGTATTTTGGGGTCCAGAAGCATTACGGGGTTCCTCCGTGTTGGAAATAAGCCCAGATAGCCAGCAGGATGAAGCCGCCGGAGATCAGGATGGCGTACGCGCGGCCCGCAAAGTGGACGAAAGGCGTGTACTTGGGATGGTTGAAGCCCAATGATTGCAGGCTGCTTTGCACCCCGTGGGAAAGATGGGAGAAAATCAGCATCATGGCCACCACGTAAGCGCCCGTATACCACCATTGCGAAAAGGCGCGCATCATGGTGCCGTAAAGATCCTTCATCGCCACGCCGTCATAGGTCACGATAGGCATTCCGCCCATGCCGGCGCCGCCGAAACGGAAATTGGCGACGTGGATGAATATGAAGATGAGGATGGCGGAACCGGTCATCATCATGGAAGCCGAATGCAGGGTTTGCTGGTTGGATTTCTTCATCGCATAGGCCACCGGGCGGGCGGCCCGGTTTTCCAGCGTCAATTGGATGGCCAGGCGGATATGGATCAGGATGGCGAAGATGAGGATGATTTCCACCGGAACGATGATCTCCGCCATCTCGTGCAGGAGCAGGTAGCCGTACTTGTTGTAGCGCTCCGCGCCGAACAGCATCGCGATATTGCCGGCCAAGTGGACGATGAGATAGAAGTAGAGGGATATCCCTGTTGCTCCCATCATCTGTTTCTTCCCGATGGAGGAAGCCATGTATTTTTTCAATGCGTGCATTCAGGGACCTTTCCGCGAGCGGCGCGAGCAGCAAGAATCGGCCGGCGCGCGGTCCTGATTTCTGCGCGTCCGGAACGGGGCAAAAGATAGCATTTTCAAACCCGAAGACAGGGCGAACGACGCCGCGTCGGCGTGCGGTTTCCTTGCGCGCAAGGCTAAGGCGGTCCCAGCTCCCGCACCAGGAACTCCGCGGTAGTGCGCCATTGCACCAACTGGCTTTCCTGGTCCTTGACCGCATGGCCCTCTTCCGAAAAGGTCAGGAACCAGACCGGGACCTTACGCGCTTTGAGGCCGTCGAATATGCGTTGCGATTCTTCGAAGGGGACGCGCGGATCATTCCGGCCGTGGCAGAGCAGCAGCGGCGTGGCGATGCGATCCACGCGCGTGAGCGGGGATATGCTGTCCAGGAAGGCCGCCATGCGCGGATCGCGTTCATCCCCGTATTCCGCCCGCCGCAGATCGCGCCGATAGCCGCTGGTCTTCTTCAGGAAAGTGGGGAAATGGCTGATGCCAACCGCGCTGATGCCTGCGCGCAAGCGCGGACCGTATTCCACCAGGGCGCTCAAGGACATGAAGCCTCCGTAAGATCGGCCGGAAACGGCTACGCGGGCGGGATCGAGTTCCGGCCTGGTCCGGATCCAATCCAGCAAAGAGCCGATGTCCCGGACGCTGCCCATGCGAAGGTAACCATCGTCGGCCGTGAGGTAGCTCCGGCCATACCCGCTGGATCCGCGCACGTTGGGCTGCACCACGGCCAACCCCAGTTTGCCGACCAGGAATTGCACGAAGGGATCAAAGCCGGGGCGGGCCTGTTGCTCGGGACCGCCGTGGATCTGGATCAAAGCGGGACGGGGACCTGGAAAGGCTTTCGCATCCGGCAGGTAAAGCCAGGCGGGGATGGCCCGCCGCCGCGGGGAGCCGCCGCCCGCGGCCGGGAGGGAATCGAACGCAGGGTAACGTACAAGTTTCGGTGCGCGGAAGCCCGCCTCCGGCAACCCGCCGGTCCCGCTATGCGTCCAGCGCGTGGTTTCTCCTCTCTTGAGAGCGTAGCTGTAGGCGTCGCCGGGCCCGGCAGAGCCGTTCAAGGTGAATCCGAATTCATCCTTCCCGGGCCGGAATACCACCTCATTAATGACGCCTTCGGGAAGACTCTCCAATCGCCGGGCCGGGTCCGCCCCGCCCCGCCCCGCGGAGTCGAGGGCGGCCCAGGCCTTGCCATCCAGGTAGTACAATCGGCTCAGGCCTTCTTCATTCAAAGAGTAGACCAGGCTGCGCCTGTCCGGGGCCGGGCAAGCCCATTCCACGTCCCAACCGGCAGCGCGGGACAAGGCCACGGGCCGGGCGCTGCTATCCGCCGCCATCCGGTACAGGCGATGGAATTCGCCGTCCCTGTCGGAAGTGAAAAGGATATCCCAGGCCTTATCCAAATCCGCGCGTTCCAAAGGCGCAGGGTGCGATGGCGGCGGGCGCGGAGACCGCATCCATTGCGCGTGATCCGCATATGCGTTTTTATCCCCAGGTAACAGCCGGGTTAACCTCCCGCTTTCCAGGTCCAGGATGTGAAGTTCGGATTGGGAGGCGGAGAGGTATTTCATCAGCAGCAATCCCTTGCCGTCCGGCCGCAAATCCATGGCGATCCAGGTGCCCGGCAAGCTCATCAGCAAGGTGTCATGCCCGTCGGTCCGTCCCAGGCGGACATCCCAGCGATCCGTTCCGGCGGGCGTATGCGAATACGCGAAAGCCGTTCCCGAGTCGTTCCAGATGAGGCCGTCCACGCGGCCGGGCGGCGCGCCCATGGAGATGGTGCGGCCGGTCCGCAAGTCGTACAGTCCCATCCGGAATTGCTCATCCCCGCCCACATCCTGCGTGTAGAGGAAATTCCGGCGGGCGGGAACCGGATTCGGATAGAATCCCGCCATGCGATGGGTAAAACCAGTGAGCCGTTTGCGCGCCCCTCCCGGGTGAGCCACCTGGTACAATTGCGGAAATCGGCCGGGTTGCGCGCCCACGTACATTCCCGTTTCCTCCCAACCGCCGAAACCGGCGGAGCGGATCCGGAGATAAGCGGGCAAGTCCCGCAGCACTTTGGAATCGAAGGATTCCATTTGCGACGTTGATGCGCCGCCATCGGTACCGGATGCGTTCGCATCGGATTTGGAAGCGACCGGATCGGGAGGGGATTTTTCCAGCTGGAAGACTGGCGGCGGCGCTGCGGAAGGCGCGGAGGCCGCCGCGGGAGCGGCCGGGCGGGAAGCCGCCAATATCAGAGAGAGGAAAATGGCCGGGACCGGGTTGGGATTGCGCATCACCGATCCCAATGTAGCTAACCTAAACTTAAACCTTCAGTAGCGGAAGGCCATGGTCATCATGGCGCGGTGCTCGCGGTTGTCCAAAGTGAGCCCGTCCCCGCCCAACCCCCAGAAGGAATAGGCATAAGCCAAATCCAAGGAAAGGGATCCGCTGAACAGGAAACCCACGCCGGCGCTCAAGCGATGCAAATCGTAGTTGGTTGCGTAGAAGGTCTCCGGCCAGGTGTTGAAGGTATAGCCCGCGCGCAAAACCGTATTGGCCTCGGGAAGGAATTTCTCGGCTCCCGCCGAGAGGATCCATTCATCGTTATATTGGGCCTTATCCAAGGTGGAAACGCTTTTGCTCCCGTAAGCGTATTGGCTGAACGCGTTCCAATGCGCGTCCGCGGACAGCAGGAAAGTGTTCCCCTGGTACGCGATCCCGGATTTCACCTGGAAGGGATAGCTTACCTGATATTTATATTCCGAGTTGCCCTCGCCCTCCTTTTCGATCACGTCCTGCAGGTTGAATATGTCTTCCCATAAGACCAGGGAGGCGCCGGCCCGGAATCGCGGAGAGATTTTGAACATCAGGGAGGGTTCCAGGTTGAGCCCGTCATAACTGCGCAACTCGGCTACCTCGCCGCTATCGGACACATGGATGTTCTCCGTGCCCGCCACGTATCCCAACGCCAGGCCGAAGGACAGGTCCGGCGCGATGTCCACTCCCATGCCCATACGGTAGTTCCCCAGGTTTCCGTCCGCTTTGTATACGTAGGTTCCGTTGGCGGCCGACTTGGCGTCATCATAGCTGATGATCTCATCGAAGGTGCGCGGCCGGTAATACCCGAAGGCGAAGGTGAGGCCTCCGCGCACGGTGGGGACCGGAAGCAGCCACTCCAGGGATTGGATGCGCATATTCTGCGCCTGGCGGCTGAGGGATGGATAGCCGCCGGCTTGATCGGTGGTTTGCAGCACCGTCCGGTCCAGGGAAAGCGAAAGCTCGTGTTTCTTGACCGAACTCAATCCTGCCGCGTTGTAGTATAGGGCCGAAGCATCCGTGGCCACGGCCGTATAACTGCCTCCCAGAGCCATGGGCCGGGCGGCTATATCCTGGGCGCGCCCCAAATCGAAAATGCTGTCGGCGGCAACGGCGGGAAAAGCAAGTATGCATAGACCCGCGAATAGTCCGAAAGTGGGGGCCAAGACGGAGCGCGGGATCATCGGCGCTTTCCTTTCTGAACCTGGGGATGATCATCCTTACCGGAACCCTCGGAGGCGCTTTTATCCGAATCCGAACCTCCGCTCTGGGAAGCCGGAGGACTGGCGGCGGCGTTTCCGGATTTGGAAGCATCCCCTTCATCGGCCTTTTTAGGCGCGGGCGCGGGGGCACCGGCGGGTTGGGAGCGATGGCCTTTGGTCACGCGTTGGGGTGGATTCGAGAACAGGCGTTTTTCGGATTTATACGGGCCGGGCGCGCCGCCACCCGCGGAGGGATAGGAGGGATTGGAACCGCCGTAGTCGCGGTCACGATAGTACCGGTCCTGGTAACGCCGGTGATACCCACGGTCGTTCCACCAGTAGGCGCCGTTATAGTCGCGGTAACGGGATGAGTAGAATCCGAACGAGATGGACGGATATTCCCATTCGTCCACCAGGTAACCCCGGTAATACGGGCTTTCCCGGTAATAGTTGTTTACCACCACGGTGTTGGGCCTGGCCGCAGTGTCCCGCTCGCCCGTGCCGGCGCCCTGGACGCTATCGCCGGGCGATAAGGTGTCGGCTTGGGACTGGGGCTCATGAGCATAATATTCCGCGGGGGCTTCCACCGTCCTGGAGGCGTAGCCTCCTGTATATAACTGCGTATAGCAGCCGGAAAAACCGAGACAAGCCACAGTGCCGAGAACGGATAGGGTTTTCATACCCAGTTGGGTGAGCAAGGGATGTACCAGGGTCCCTGGTCCTGCAAATCAGTGGGAATCACCGGATTTGCAGGGGTAGCGAGGGGGAAATCGCGTCCACGGGATGGACACGTCCAGAATTTGGACGGTTCTTCGACGCAAATGAGGACGGACCATCCCGTTTGGGCGCCTGAATGGGAGTACGTACAAGAGCCTTTTGGGATAATAGCGGAAAGGACGTTTTTCCGGCGCATTTTGCGCATATTTCCGTACAGTATGTGCGTGTTTTTGGAATCCTGGAAAAATCCACCTCCGGTAGAGTCGCCTGAAATATGGCTATCATTGCCCATAGGATGGACACCGATCGCCCGAATATCTTCCTGTTCTTGAATTACAGGGAGTTTATAAAGGACTACTGCAAGCACGAGAAGATCAGCGATCGCACTTTCTCCCTACGGACGTTTTCAGGAAAAATCAGCCCCACCTTGTTCACATCAGGATTGCTTTATGCCATCCTGAAGGGGAAGCGGAACATGAGTTCCACTCTGCGCCCCAAATTCGTACGGGCCATGGTCTTGAAAGAGCGCGAGGCTCAATATTTCGAGTTCCTGGTCCAATTTAATCAGGCCAAGGACATGGAGGAAAAGAACCATTATTTCCTCCAGCTCTCTCAGTTTCGGGGCTCACGGGCCAAGATTCTGAGTGAAAGCCAGTACAAGTTTTTCTCAAACTGGTATTATCCCGTAATCTGGAATTATTTTGAACTCAATCAGACTCAGACCAATCCGGTCGAAATAGCCAGGAAAATCCATCCCGCCGTCTCCGCGACCCAAGTGGAAGAAGCCATCCAATTGTTGATTAGCCTGAAACTCATTAAAAAACTGGCGAACGGCTACGCCGTCACCGACAAACACATCGCTACTGAACCGGAATTCCGCGGCTTTCTTGCCAAGCATTACAACCTCCAGTTCATCCAAATGGCTGCCAATATGCTGGATTCCGTAGCTCCGGAGCTCCGCCAATATAATACTTTGGTGTTTTCCACCTCTCAACGCGGATTTGAAGCCATAAAGGAAAGAATCGTATCCTTCCAGGAGGAGCTTAAGGAAATCATCGATCGGGAAAGCGAGACCGATCGGATTTGCACTTTAAGCATGCAACTATATCCGAATACCAAGCAGCTTTGATGATTATTGTACCCAGTGAGAATTCCCGCATGACCACGCTTTGGCAAGCCGCTCTTTGCGGTCTCGCCGTGGCATTCGCATTTCCGGGTTGCGATATGCAAACCGCCGGAACCAGCGTGGGTACGGGCAATCCCACCGAGATCGAAGTCTCGTTCAAAAACGATTCCGGTTCGGTGCCTATCACGGGTACCATGGCGGTCTATGCCTCGACCCAGATTCCGGTATTGGGATTTTCACCTGAGCCCTTGATCACCTTGTCCGTGACGGGCTCGGACCATGCATCGCTGAAGGCGAATGTCTTCGCTTCCCTGGCGGATACGTTGTGGCCCAAGTCATCGATCGAAAACGGAATTTACCATTTCAATGTGGCGGTGATAGGGGATTCCCAGGGCACCATCCTCAAGGGACTTTCTTTCCGGAAGTCGGACGGATGTTTCGTTTTATCGGGCGCGGATGCAACGGCGCCCAAGGTTGAGGTAAAGGGCGTCTTGAACGGGAACCTCACCCCCTTGATCGTTTACCAGGGTTCGCTGGATACGACCAAAACCGATCCTCTTTGGGACTACCACCTGTTCGTATATGGAACCGGCTTTACCAGCAAAAGCGAACACGGCCGCTTTACCATCCAGAAGCTCCCTTTGGGACAATATGAATGCCATGTGCTTTTATTGCCGGCCAAGGAACACCATTTATCCGGAGTGGACTCCGCGGCTGTTTATGGGATCAATACATCGCTTGAACCGGGAAATGAAGTTCTGGACCTGGGAGCGGAGCAGGCCCAGGTTCCGCTTCCGGACTCCTTGAAAATTCCATAGTCCTTCCCCCACGGGACTTCCCCAGCTAAGCGGCAAGCCCGCTGCCGAGAAAAAAATCCACTTACAACTTGTACGTAGTTTTCCCCCGGTGAAAAACCACATTATTCGGGTTTAAATAAACCGAAATCTCTCAGACAGGTTTTTTTCCGGGGTTCCTAACACGTCGGTACCTGCGCGATTCAAAATCGGCTACTCCAGAAAATCCGATCCCGCCCCAGCCGATATATTCCGAATTGACTACTAGGTCGCTCTCAAGCGATGATATGGCTCTGCAATCCCGTCAGTAAGAACATTGTCTTTTTCATCCAAGGAAGAGGTTTAAATGAATAATATCATTACTATGACAAGACTGATTTTATTAGTCCTGTCCGTTTCATTGGGGCAAGGATTAACTAACTCCTATCAATTCCTCGAATTCGAAAATGCCTTGCCCAGCGTGGTTCTGAAGGCGCAAAAGACCATAAACCCGGCCACCGGAAAGGTCGAGATCCGGCTTTTGGCGGATGGAATCGAGGCCAACCAGGATATCGCGACCCTGGAAGCGCGGGAAGAAAGCATCCGACGCGAACAGGACGGATGCCTTGGGCATGAGTTGGCTGGGAAGCTGTCCGCCATGAATATGCTGGAGGCCGTCAAGGTATCGATCCATCTGAAATACCCGCCCATTTCCTATCTCGATAAGACGAACCATTCCACGGACGAGCTCAGGGCCAATAGCATCGCGGCGGCGGCTGTCCTCCCGATAACCAGCTTGGTCTCCCTGGCCCAAAAGCATGCCTTGCCCGAAATGGAAAGCCGCGGTCCCGGCCTGGGAATCGCCATGCTGAACAAATTCCAGCTGCAAGAGTTGAAATCGGATCCGGACATCGGGTCCATCGAAGAGGTCCGGGAGGAGTCCAGGCTCAGCCCGGATCTCTCCACCCTCGCCGCATCCGCTTACAACCCCGGTGCCGTCCCTTCCAATGCCGGCACCGGGATCAGAGTGGCGACTTTTGAAACGGGTTTGACTTCCGGATTCCTGAGTTGCTTGGGGGTCATACCTATGCTATACGATGCGAACGTCAGCGGTATCAATGCGGACATCCGGCATGCCAACGGAGCCTTCCGCTGCCTGGTGGCTACGGCACCTCTCGCGGGTTTCTACCATCGGAGAAGCCTCACGTTCGATGGGTCCGCCGACGTGAGCTATCTAATCGACAATAGCATCCAATCCGTCAGCATGAGCATCTCCCGGGGAGGCACTTCCCCTTATCACAGCACGAATGCGGAATTTCTGGTCATGGATGATTTCGCCTATCGCTATCCGTATCCGGTCTACGTCAATCCTTCCGGCAATGCCGGATACCAATATGAGGTCAACTGGCAAGGCTATAACGGCATCAGCGTGGGCAATGTGAGGCATACCAACAACAGCACCTATGAAATGGCGGATTGCACGCAAGCTAAAAATCCCCCGCCGATTTACGGCAGCTGCATTTCCGGCAGCGGGGCCAATTGCTCGGGAGACAGGGAAATGCCTTACCTGCTGGTTCCCGGCATTCCCTATACCGGAACCGATTTCGCGTCCACCTGTTTGGAGGGTTCCGGATCGGTGCTGTGCGGCACCAGTTGGAGCGCTCCGATCGGCAACGGTATCGCCGCGGATGTGCTCGCCGCGGACTCCAGGATGTTGGGATGGCCGGAGAAAGTGCGTGCGACCATGGTTCTTACCGCGCAGAACGTGGACGGCGGGGATTGGGCTTCCGGAACGGACGGACGGGACGGAGCGGGCGTGGTATCCGGTTCCGAAGCCGTTGCGTTCGCCCAAAGCCACACTTCCGTATCGGTCGGGAATACCGCGGTGGAAAAAGGCATGGGGGGAGGCAGCCTGGTGGCGGCGGATTTTTCGGGCGCCAACAAGCGGTTCAATTACCTGGTCCCCAATCCCAAGCCGTCCGGAAAGCATTTGCGGGTGGTGTTGACCTGGGATAGCAATCCCATAGTTGGGGGGGCCTCCAATCCGCTGAGCGATGTGGATTTGATCGTCCAGAACAACGGCGGAACCTCAGCCTCCGCCAGTTGGGACGGGAACGTGGAGGTGGTCGACGTTTCCGCGAGCAGTCTCACGGCCGGAAGCTCATACTACATCGACGTGGATCCGGCCATCAACCGCATCCCGGCCAGCGGATCGCGGACGAATTATTTCTACTACATGGTCGCATGGTACTGGGTGAAAGATCATGCGAACTGATAGTCCGCTCCGGGGCTATTCGCCCCGGATTCCGTACTTCGCCAGCTTGTTGTGAAGCCCCTGGCGGCTGAGGCCCAATGCCTTGGCCGCCTGGGAGATGTTGCCGCCGGTGGTCTGCATGGCGCGGTTGATCCATTCCACTTCCAGCGCCATCACGGCTTCGTCCAGGAGTAGATCCTTAGGCAGGGCCCCGGCGGCGGCGCCTTCGTCTCCGCCTGTGGCCGAGTTGGGGGCTTGCGGGCGGCCCGCGCTTGCATACCCCTGATCCGGCGCGGCGCGTGACGGCGATGTTTGGATCCGATCGGGCAAATCCTCGGGCAGGACCGTGTCCCTGTCCCCGATCATGTTGAGCGAGTATTCCAACGCGTTCTCCAGTTCGCGGACGTTGCCGGGGAAGTTGTAGGCGGAAAGGCGGGAGAGGGTTTCCGGCGCCAGTCGGGGCGTTCGTTTGCCGAACTTGGCGGCCTTCTTGCGGAGGAAATGTTCCGCCAGCAAGGGGATGTCGTCGCGGCGTTCGCGCAGGGCCGGCGTGCGCACGGGCACCACGGCAAGACGGTAGTAGAGGTCTTCGCGGAAGGTTTTATCCTGGACCATCGCTTCCAGATCGCGGTGGGTGGCGGCGATGACGCGCACGTCGACGCGCCTTTCCGCGCGGCCGCCCACTTGGGTGATGACGCCCTCTTGCAGAAAGCGCAGGAGCTTGGCCTGCATGGATAATGTCATATCGCCCACCTCGTCCAGGAACAGGGTGCCGCCGTGGGCGCTTTCGATGATGCCGATGCGGGTTTCGATGGCGTGGGTGAACGCGCCCTTCACGTGGCCGAACAATTCGCTTTCCAGGATCGAGTCCGGCAGGGCCGCGCAGTTCTGCGCCACGAAGGCCTTATCTTTGCGGGCGCCGGCGAAGTGGAGCGCACGGGCCACTAATTCCTTGCCGGTCCCGGATTCCCCCGTGACCAGAACGGTGCTTTGCGATTGCAACAGAGCCTGGAGCTTGGCCTTGAGGCGTTGCATGGGCGCGCTGAGGCCGATGAGATCGCGGAAGGCCGCGGAGGCTTGGATGGTGTCCGCCTTCAACACCAGGTTCTCGCGTTCCAGGATCTGGTTGCGCGTCTTGAGCTGCGCCTGCAGGCGCTGGTTTTCCCCGGTGAGCTGATGGACCTGCACGGCTTGGCGGATGACCACTTCCAATTGGATCGGTTCCCAGGGTTTGTGCAGGAAATGGTAGATCTGGCCTTTGTTGACCGCGGCCACCACCGATTCGAAATCGGAGAAGCCGGTGATGAGGATACGCATGGTTTCCGGATGCGTTTCCTTGACCCACGCCAGGAATTCCGATCCGGGCTCCCCGGGCATGCGCTGATCGCTCAGCACGCAAGTGATTTTGTGATCGACGAAAAGCTTGCGGGCTTCGGCGGCGTTGGGGGCGCCCAGGCATTCGTAGTCGTCTTCGAGGGAACGGATGATGCTGCTGACGATGGCGGGCTCGTCGTCGACGATGAGGATGGTGGGTTTTTGGGCTTCCATGGATGCCTAGACGCTTAAGGGGAGGGGATCAGCCGAAGACACGGATGTTTTCCGTTTCGGCGGCATTGATCAGTCCTTCATTGAAACAAAAGAGGCATAAAACTTAGCTAAGTCAATCCGCATTTGCGAAGCCGCCTCTTATCAATCCGGAGATCAAGCCGGAGATTTGGGGTTCTGCAGGGGAAGCGTGATCAGGAATTCCGCGCCCCCGCCGGCTTCCGACTTGGCCGTGATATCGCCCCCGTGCGCTTGCAGGATCTGGTAGCAGATATGCAGGCCCAGTCCAATGCCCTGCCCCACGGGCTTGGTGGTGAAGAAGGGCTCGAAAACGTGCTTCAGGTTTTCCGGCTTGATGCCTTGGCCGTCGTCGGAGATCGAGATCATGGCCATGCCGTTTTCCGCGCGCGTGCGGATGCGGACGGTCCCTCGCTCTCCCAGGGCCTGACCGGCGTTGACCAGGATGTTGAGGAAGACTTGTTGGATCTGGGTTTCGTCCACGTCGATCAAGGGGATCTCACCGTACTCCTTTTCCAGCAGCACGTTTTTGCTGAAGTTGGTCTGCGCCAGCAAAAGGCTTTTTTCGATGAGCCGGTTCACGTCGCAGGATTGCTTGCGGAGCGCGGTTCCCGGTCCGGCGGCGCCCGCCCGCGACAGGCCGCGCAGGTTCTGCACGATATCTCGGATGCGGATGGATCCATCCTGGCTTTCGCTCAGGGCCTGATCGATCTTGGCCAGGTTGGCTTTTCCCCTGGCGTCCAGGGCCGAAGGTTCTATGCCGTCCAGGTACTTGCGGATCTGGAACAGGTTGGCGTAGATGAAGCCGATGGGATTGTTGAGCTCATGGGCGATGCCGGCGACGAGCTGGCCCAAGGCGGCCAGCTTCTCGCTATGGATCAATTGCTGTTGGGTGCGGTTGACCTCGCCGATCAATGCCTGCAGCTCCCGGTTCTTGTCCACCAGCTCGCGCGTGTAGCGCTTGCGCGCGATGCCGTCCGCCATGGCCTTGAGAACCGCCCTGAGCAGAACGAAGGAGGCGGCCAGTGCGAGCGCGTATAGGAAGATGTTGCGACGGCGGGTGGGATCGCGGAGCGTGTAATAGGCGGAGCGGCCGGCCCTTTGCCAGGCCGCCGCGATGAAGCCGCCTTCCCAGATCTCGAGCGTGGAATCCGCAGGGTCGATTTTCCGCACCACTATCTTGCCGCTGGGGAAGCGCACCAGCAAACGCTGGGGATCGGCCGTGTCCGGCAGGTAGAAGGACACCGGGCCCACGTAGGAACTCAAGTAGCCCTCGCCATCGTGGACTTGCGCGCTTTGCGTCAAGCGCCATTGCTCGGGCGCGGAAACGCCGGCGGACGGTTTCGGGGATAGGGCCCAGATGCCCAGCTCGCTGCCCACGCCGCTCGCGTTGGACCGCACGCCGTGCAGGAATACCTTGAGGCGCCGGCTCTTGGGCGCCGGCCCGTCCTGGATGGCGGAAGCGCTGTCGCGGGAGACGATCACCATTTCGTCCCCGGGCGCGGGGGTGAGATCCCCGAACATGAAACCGGTATTGTAGGAAGAGGAATCGTCATCGATGCCCACCTCATCCAACGGGCGCGCCCGGAAACGCCCGCCCACGTTCTCATAGTAATAGTTATGGGTGCGGGTGGTGAGGAACAGATCCAGGTCCCCGTCGCCGTCATAGTCTCCGAAGGCGCCGCCGTAGCTGTCCAGGGTATCCGTGAGCCCCAGCGCACGCGATTTTTCCAGAAAGCGGATGGGCTTCTTGGCCGGGTGCCAACCTGCGGGACGCTCCGCGCTGCGCTCAGGATCGGCCTGGTTCACCAACAGCAGGTTGGGGCCTTGGCGCACCGTGATCAGCAGGTCCGGATCGCCGTCATTGTCGAAATCGCCTGGCAGCACGGCATTGCAACGAGTGCCGGGCGGGATGGCGAAACCGAGATCGACTTCTTTGAACTTCATGGGCGAGACCTGCTCATAGATGCGGAGGGGATGATGCCAGCCGGTAAGGATGAGATCCAGGTCGCCGTCCAGATCCAGATCGCACCACAGCGCCCCCTGCGACCCCGTATCCGCGGCGATACCCAGGCTGTCCAGCGGGAGCGGCAGAAAGCGGAGGCCATGATCGTTCCGGTACACGCGAATGGGGCCCTGCTCATTGGTCAAAAGGAGATCCAGATAACCATCCCCGTCCAGATCGCCCCATACGGCCATGTTGGCGTCGACGTTCCTTTGCAGGCCGGCGCGCTTGGTGACGGAGTAGAACGTACCATCGTTGCGGTTCTTGAGCAGGTCCAGGGCTTCGCCCCAGCCGCAGATGAGCAGATCCACCGCTCCGTCATTGTCGAAGTCGGCGGCGCTGGCGCCCAGTTCCAGGTTGCGGATGCCTTGCGGCATGAGATTGCCGCCCACGCCCGCGGGGATGGATTTGTCGCGGAAGGTGCCGTCCCCATTGTTGATGAGCAGCCGGTTCAGGGTGCGGAAACCCACTATGTATACATCCAGCAATCCGTCCTTATCATAGTCGGCAAGGGCCACGCCGTAGCCGTCTCGGATGTCGGGAATGGGGGATTTGGCCTGCGCGTCCGCCGCGACCCAGAGGATGAGGAACAGAGCTGCCGGCAACGCGTTCAGCATCGTCGAGGATTTCCGGATGGGACATGTGATGGGGAGTCGGATAAGGATCGTCTCCAAGGCGTTGTCCGCGGCGCGCGGCCCGGCAAGGTGCTATCCGGTCGAAGTATAACAAAAAGCCCCCGGACCGGATGAACCGGACCGGGGGAGGGAAGGGCGGTGCGAAGGAATCGGGTCACGTTCGGCGATTGCTTAGGGCGCCGATTGGACCCGGCGGGCGCGGTCGCTATGGCCGCTTCCCATTCACTTGCGGACGTATACATTCCGCTGGCGCCCGTCCCGATTGTCCTGTATCGATACCTGGTTGGCATCCTCGTAGTAGTGGTAGCTTCCGTTCCGCGTCACCTTGGTTTCAGAGACCTGGTTCGCGTCCTTATAATAGTGGTACTGGCCGTCCTGTCCGTTATGGTCATAGGAAACCTGTTTGCCGTCATGGTAGTAATGGTCGTCTCCCGGACGGCGTTCCTCGCGGACGCCGTCGGGCCTATCGTATTCGCCGCCGCGTCCCGGCCGATTCTCCACCACCACCACCTCGCGGCGCGCGGGTTGTTCCCTGATGACGGTGACCTGTTCGCGCGGCTGCTCATGGATGATAGTCACCTCGCGTCCATGGTGGCGGCGATGATGGATTTCCCTTACCTCCACCACCTGGGGAGGCTCCTGGACCACCACTACGGCGGGTTCCGGGCGGCGTTGCTTGCCCCAATCCGCGCCCACGGTAACGGTACCGCCGGGTACCTGATGCACCACTTCCACGTGGCCGGAAAGATCGCTGCGGACGGCGACGGGAGCGGCATGGCCGACGTATGCCGAAGCCATGGCCGCGGGCACAAGCATGGTTGCCAGGGCGAGTCCCAAAGTCTTGGATTTTTTGTCGCGGGAGTCGGTGGAGTTTTTCATGGTTCGCTTTCCGGTTGAGTGTCTGCATAGCTCATTAATCAAAGTCCGGGCCAATCCGATAATGCCGGAATCCATATAAAAATGGAGCTTAGAAGAGATGGTATAGTGGCGATCATCCATTAAGTGGACGGGCCACAGCGCCTCCGTCCACGAAGTGGGCGGCCGGGAGGGGGAATGATGTGCTTTGATGGGATTTGTCGGCGATCAATGCCCAAGGCGGAATGCGTGGGTCTTGCCTATGCTTCGCCTGCCGGGCCGGCCGCAAGCGGAAATCATCTGCGTTGATCGCGGAAAAGGGCGTTACGCACGGCAAAAGCGATCCTCCCGCGGATGCTATCGCCCGGAGCGAGCGTGGTTTTACGCAAGGCGTGTTCCGACCAAAGCGCTTCTTGTTCGTCCAAGGCGCGGATGTTGCGCAGGTGCGTTGCTTCCCACTCGTCCGCACTCGCCTTTTCGTCCTCCCGGGTTTGCCGATCGGCAGCTTTATCCTGACGAATCCCGTGGATTACCGCTTCCGGATCGATGGCTGATAGCAGACTGTCCGTCCCCTCCTCACCAGCGATAACTCAAAGCGGCCATGACCTGGTGATCCTGGCCATCGATAGCCAGATCGGCGGGCCCATCGGGCAGGGAGTTCTGTACGGTTCGGCTCCCTTGGTAGCGATAGGCGAAGTCCAGGCCGACCTGGCGCGAAGGCGCGAACCCGATGCCGGCGCTGATGCGATAGGGATCGCGCTGATCGGGCTGCGGCCTCGCATCGTCCTGGTTCTCCCAGGTGTAGCCCAAGCGCAATTCCGGTCCGTGCCGATCCAGGCGCTGTTCCAGGCCGATGTTGAACGTATGCTTGTTGGGATAATTCGCATCCCGATCGAAGACTGCCGCCCCCGCGCTGCGATATGCATAGCCGCTCCAGAAGTCCCCGTGCCAATCCGCCGAGATTTGCGTGAGACCCGACCGGAAAGCCAATCCCAGCTTGGCTTGGAAAGGATGTTGGATCTCGTACTCGGATTGCAGCGGATCCCCGCCTTTTTCCTGGTACGTATCGGTCAGGTCCAGCCGCTCCACCACCACCGCGGAACCGCCCACGCTGAACATATCCGAGAGGCGGATGAGGAAGGACGGCTCTACGTTGTATCCGGTATATTCTTCCAGATAGCGTGCGGTATTTCCGTCCTGGATTTCCACTTGCTCCCGTCCCGATAAGGCACTGACGGCCAGCCCGATGCTTACCTGAGGGCTCACCAGATAGGCCAGGGCCATGCGGTACTGATCGATTTCGCCGGAAGCGGTGTACGCGTACGCGCTGCCATGCGCCTGGTAAGCGAGCGGATCATCGAAGGAGACCGGCGTGTAGTAACCCAGTCCCAAGGCCCACCGGCCGCCATCGGTCAATATCAGGTTGAGCGCATTCAGCTTGGTGGCTTCCAGGCTGGCGATTTGCGGCGTCCCGTCCTGGAAGGAAGCATCGTTGCGGGACATGCCGTAGCCCAGGCTCAAACCGGCTTCCGAACTTGCCAGTTGCGTCATGCCGGCGGGGTTGTAATAGAGGGCGGAGTAATCGTCGGCGACGGCCGTAAAGGCTTCGCCCATGCCGATGGCGCGCGCGCCCACTCCGTTCTTCTTCCCCAAAGGAACCAGTTCTCCGCCTGCCTGCGCGTTCACGGTGCCCAAAGCGGCGGCCACCAGTGCGGCGGCCAGGAGGATTCCGGCGGTACGCCGCCCGATGCGGAAATCCCCATGCTTATCGCTGTGATTCTTGCCCTGCGTTTCCATGCTCTCGATCCTTTCCGCTGACGTTTCTACGCTCGGTAACCCCGGCGTTCGGCCCCCGGGTGTTTTCTTTGCCGCATGTTTTTTGAGGACGGTGCCCGTGCCTGGTAGGGGCGGGCTTCCCTGGTGGAAAGCGCCGCCCCGGATTCATTCAGCGCTGGGCGAAATGCTGCACGCCGCGCGCCCGGGCCGGACGGCCGTGATCCTCCGGAAACAAATCCGGCGGGCCATTGCTCCGGCTTTGGTATCCCTGGGTATCACCGCCGTTACCTCCGTGGCCGCCATGGTTGCCGTTGCCGCCATAGTCGCCGCCGTGGTTGCCTGGGTCCCCACGATAGTCGTGATTTCCCTGGTGGCCATGGTAGCCGCGATTCCCGCGGTCCCCATGGTCCCGGAAATCATCGTCCCCATGGAACCTGCCGCCTTCCCCGGGCGCGATGATCACGGTGCGCGAGGGCGCATAGATCACGCGTTCGGGCCGGTGGTCATAGTAGACCGCTTCGGGACGCTCGCAGGAGGGGCGATCCACGTAGACCTTGCGGACTACGCGCACCGGTTCCGGATAGCGTTCGATGACGGTCACATGTTCCTCCGGGGGAGGGCAGCGGCGCTCTTCGACTATTACGCGATCGGGCTCGTCATCGACTTCCCGGTCTTCCACGATCACCTGCCGGGGATCATCGTCCCAGGTCCTCCCCAAGGTCACGTGACCCTGAGGAAAACCGAGCGTGATTTCGGCATGGCCGTAGGAAAACCCATCGTGATCCGCCCGCGCCCGCCCCGGCAGCAACAAGAGAATCGCGGCACCGGCCATGCTTCCCAACATCGTTGCGGGAAACCGTGCCGAACCGTTTTTCCTCGCGCCCTCCGGGGCCTGATGGAGAATGGTTTCAACGGACATATAGGACCTCCTTTCGCTGAGTGAGTATGCCCGCGGGATGATAAATCAAGAAGCGGGCCAATCCGGAACCGGCGCGTTTAGAAAGGATTTCGCGTCCGGATGGGACCTGTGGGGGATAATCCTGTCCAGTTGCTGGGCAGTGTAAAGCCCATGGAGGAAGGAGTGGATGCCGCGTCCGAACTATAAATTCCAAAATTGGCGGTGGCGTTTTATCGGTGCTCGGTCCGCCCGTTTCCCAAAAATAAAACCAACCGTTTGGGAAGCCTCCGAATCATGCTGGAAAGCCGCCCCTGTCGGAAAATCTTCCAGGGCGCTCCGCCTTTTTCTTTGGCAGGCCGTCCCCGCGAACATAACTTTGATCACGGACAAATCATTCGGCGCAGTAACAATTTTTGTTGGTGGTTTTGTTACCGGATCGAGGGAGGGGCTTTTGCCCATCCTTACGGCTCTCATCTGTTCGGACTGGATACGCATGAAAATCTTTTTGGCAGGCTGTACCTTTTGCTTGTGCGCGGTATCCGCGGACGCGGAGATCAGTTATTGGAACCCGGATCAGGCTCTTGCCGGTGCGGACGGCGCCGGAGATGTGGGGAAGGCGTACAATTGGTCCGCCACCCCCGACGGCCGGGGAGCAAGGCCCGCAAGCCTTTCCGACGATGGATTCGAGTCCGCCGCTTTGGCTCCCGCGTGGAGGTTCATCAACGCGGACGGCGCGGCCGGAAACGGCGGATTCAGCCAATCCGGCGGCAAGCTGCGACTTTCCGGGCGAGGCCAGGATTTCAATCAGGCGCAAAGCTATTTCACCGCCATCGGCCGCAAGGACATCCAGGGTAGCTTCGATGTTACCGTGAGGGTGGACTCGCAGACGAGGGTCAGCGATTGGAGCAAGGCCGGGATCGTGATGGCCAACGACCTGGGCAACCTGGATTCGGGCGGCCTTGCGCTGGTGGCCTTGACCCCCAAGTATGGGGTCATCTTCGGCTACAATGAAGCGGGCAGCGCGAAAGGACGATTGACCAAGACGGTTTCCGCGGGAGGATTGCCGTTGCCTTGGCCGGTTTGGCTGCGTCTGGTACGCGCCGCCGACATGGTATCCGCGTACTACCGCACCGATTCCGCAGCCGCCTGGATCCCCATCGGGGGCACCGTTCCCACCATCGGACTATCCTCCGCCGTCAATTCTGAAGTAGGTCTGTTCACGGTCGCGGCGGAAGCATTGGCCCCCGCGCCCCAGATGGTCACGGCCGTTTTCGATGATTTCCGCGGGGGAGGCGGCCTCGCTTCGCCGGATGTGGATTTGCGTTTCGATGGGAGCGGTCCCACCGCCCACTCCGCAGCCGCGCTGACCGGGGACTTCGCCGCGGGGTCGCTGGATTTCTCCGGTTATTACGGCCCCTTTTCCTTCAATGGCAAGGCCCTGTCCGTGGCCGGGAAGGTGCGCATCAACGCCGGCATGTCCGTCAGGGCAGGGGGCGGCTCGCTGGTCTTTACCGGGAATGGAGGACAGGATACTCTGTGGACTTTCTCCCAGGATACCTTGCCGGCTCTGCGCAAGACCGGCAGCGCCACGCTGGTCCTGATGGGCGGAAACCTTTCCGCCGCCTCCTTGCGCATCGAGGCGGGGACGCTCGATTTCAACGGTCAGGACCTCTCGCTCTCCGGTGACTTGAAAATCGTGAATGGCGACGCCGCCTCCTTGCTCCATCTGCAAGGCCGGACTTTGAAGGTGGGCGGAAACGCGGCCTTTTCCGGCCGGAGCGCGCAGGAGCGCTTGGGCCTCAATCCCGGGGGGATTTGGATATTGCACGTGTCCGGATCCCTGACGGCCGATTCCGCCGCCATCGCCAACAGCGATGCTTCCGGGTTCGCCAGAGGGATAGCCGGCAATGAATGCCAGGACGGCAGAGGCAACAAGAATTGGCAGTTCCCGGCGCATCCGCAACCGGCTCTCATCCTTCGGGAACCCAGGGACGTTTTTGCGAAACCCGGAACCAAGGCTGTTTTTTCCACCCAGGCTAGCGGCGATGCGCCTCTGGACTATGCCTGGATGCGTGAAGGCGATAGCGCCGTCCTGTCCCGGGACAGTTTGTTGCTATTGGATTCCATAACGGCGGCGCAGGATCACCAAAGGTTTTATTGCATCGTCGCCAATGCAGCCGGCAAGGACACCAGCTATCCGGCCTTACTGCGGGTACGGGCCTGCGACAGCTCTTTCGTCCCTCCGCCCGACCAGACCGTGATGGAGGGAAGCGGCGTCCGTTTGGCGGGGACGGCCGGCTGCGCTTCCGAAGTCGTGTGGGCGCCGGTTTCAGGCCCCGTTCCCAGGCTCCTGGATCCGGGTGTTGACACTCTGGATTTCCAGGCTCCGCGCGTGCGGGGAGATACCACGCTGGTACTGAAATACAATGCGCGCTTCGATTCAGAATGGCGATCCGGAAACGTCGCGGTGACCGTCAAGGAAAGCATTCCCGATCCGATCGTGGGATTGCCAGTCCTGCCGGTCTGGAACGGGGATTCGCCGCGTTCCATCCGTCCCAATCTCAGCAATGCGGCCGACTTGGCCCGTTTCCCGCAGTATCCTGTGCGTTACCAATGGTCGGTGACCCCGCTGCTTTCGGATTCCAGCCTGGGGGGCGACTCCCTATTGCTGGCCAATCCCCCTGACGACGGTAACATGGTTGTGACCCTATGCGCCGACAACGGCGGCGCCGTATCGTGCGCCATGGCGGGTATGGAGGTCCGGCGCATTACGACTTCCTTGCGGCCGGCCGGAAGATATCCAGGACCGGTGTGGTTGGCCGGCGCCCAGCTGAACTGGAACGTTCCCGGACTTGTCCGCATCCTGGATTGGCGCGGCCGCAGGTTATGGGAAAGCCGGGGCGCGGCGGGGTCGTCGGCCCGTATCCCTTGGGCGGCGGAACGCGCCCTGCAAATGCATACGGCCCGCATGGATTTCTCCGCAAGCAAGCAGCGGTCCCCGCAAGGTACCGCCATCACGGTTTCTTCCAGCCCGCTACCCGGACACTGATGTTCATCTCCAGCCTGCGGTTGCCGGTGGCCGCTGTTCAAGCGGGACCGAACCTGCGCCAAGACGCCTAACCGGTTTCGCCGGATTGCGGTTGCGATCGATCGCGGAGCAGGAGCAGGTTTGCGGCTAGGATCAACACCCCGCCCACGGCCAAGCGCATGGTCACGGCTTCGTCCGGATACAAGGCGGGATCGCGCACCAGCAATTGCGGCAGGAAGAACGCGCCCAAGGCGGCCGTCAACGGTTCGATGCAATAGATGAAGCCGGCCGCCACCGGACCCACCAAGGACTGGAACCGGTTCATGATCAGGAAAGGCGCGGCGGTTCCCAACAGCCCCAGGAACAAGGTGAGCCACATCGCGCGCGCCGAAGCGTGGACCTGAGTCAGCATGGGCACGCCGCCCGAAAGGCAGGCCAAGGCAGCCAGGCAAGCGAGCGATACGAAGGCGCACAAGACGAAGGTAAGGCGGGTGGGATCCACTTGCCTGCGCGGCACCCGGTCCACCCATAGGATTTGGCAGGCGAATAGGCATGCGGCCCCCAGGTTTTCCCACTCCCCGCGGCCCAGGGAAACGGCGCGCGGATCGAACCCCGTCAATGCGGCCATGCCCGCCAGCACCAGGAGACAACAGAGCGACAGCACCAAGGTCATCCTGCGTTTCCCCATCGCCCAGGAAAGGAGCGGGACCAGGACGCAATACAAGGCGATGAGGAAGCCGGCCGTGGAAGCGTTGGTGTAATGCAGGCCATCAACTTGGATGAACATGCTCACCGCCGTAAACGCGCCCAGGATGCATCCGTGCTTCCACTCCGCAGCGTTTATCCTGAATGGAGAGCGCCGCCCCGCCAGCAGGGCCACCAAGCCGGCCAATCCGAAACGGGCGCACAGGGAAGCGGCCGAGGCACCCATCGATCCCGTCTGCGGCGCCAGGATGTGTTGTTCGGTGCCCAAGGCTTTCATGATGGGGATGCATACCCCCCAAAAGCAGGAGGCGATGAAGAGCATGAGGGTTGGGATTCCGGTCTCGGAATGGATTCGGGACGCGCCGTTCACGCGGTAAAGCTAGGTTTTTTCAAGTGCTATCCGCCTGCGCGCCGCTTCCGCAACCCTGCGAAGGCCGCCCGTGGGGACGGCGCCAACCAGGAGGATGGGTCGCCGGGTTCTCTGGATGGAGGGACATCCCGGGCGCGATTGGGCAACGGATCGCCAATCGGGTTTCTCTCCATCGCTATCGCGGACACCGCGCAGGCGGGGAATTCCCTGAAGCTGTTCCATCCCCCCGCAGGATGGTGTCTTGTCGGTTACCCTCTGCATGGACAACGGGGGCGGGCAAGATTGGAGCGGCTGCCTAAGGCGGTTACAGGGATAACCATTGCCCGCTTGTCCGTGGAAATGAAATCGGATTCCCCATTTCGGCCCTTTTTCCGGATCGAATCCGGCCTGACCTATTTTTAACCCTTTGCCTCTAGAACATTACCGTACAATGTGTGCGTACTCCGGCGGTTTTGAAGAACCGCTGGTGGTCTTCCGGTGCGTATAATTCCGAATCGAACGGCCTATCGGGAATATGCAAGAACTCCGCATCCTTCACCTGGAAGATGATCCCTTTTTTGCGGATATGGTGGATTCTTTGCTGAAGGCCCACGGGATGCGCTGCCGCATCCGGCGCGCCGAGAACTGGGAAGGGTTTGAAACCGCCTTGCGGGATGCCTCTTACGATCTGATCCTTTCCGATCATAATATTCCCGGCGGCGATGGCCTCAAGGCGCTGGGGTTATGCCGGCGCGAACATCCTAACGTGCCTTTCATATTCCTGTCGGGGATGATGGGGGAAGAGCTGGCCATCGAGTCGCTCAAGAACGGCGCCGCCGACTACGTGCTCAAATCCAACATGTCCCGTTTCATCCCCATGGTCATGCGCACCCTCGCCGCGTTCCGGGAGACGGCCGCGTTGCGGGCGGCGGAAGCGCGCATCCGCCGCGACCAGGCCAACCTGCACGGCTTGATAGAGAACACCACCGATGCCATCTGGTCCATGGATCTGGACTTCAACATCCTGGCCTTCAATTCCGCCGCCAGCCTTTTGTCCCTCAAGATGACCGGGCAGCCGATGGTGGAAGGCTCCTGCCTGCTGGAGCGCTTGGAACAGGGGATGCAATCCCGATGGCGGGAAGCGGAACGCCGGATCCGCAAAGGGGACAGGTTCATCCAGGAGCACGAGCTGGAATGGCCCGGGGGCAAGGGTACCATGGAGGTTTCCTTCCACCCCATTATCACCAGCAAAAAAATCTCGGGCATGGCCATGTTCGGCAAGGACGTGACGGAACGCAAGCGCATCGAAGCGGCCGGAGTAGAGGTGGAAGATCAGCGCCTGCGCCTGGCGGGATTGTACCGGAAGATCCGCATACCCGTGCACGGGTTGAACCGCATGGCGGAATTGCTGGGCAAGACGGCCATGGATGATGAGCAACGCCGCTACCTGGGCATGCTGCATTCCGCGGTCAAGCGCATCTCCGATCTCCACGAGAAAGCGGAAGTGTACGAGGCGGATTTGCGGGCCCGGGTGCCGGAGGATATCCGCCATCTTTCCGCGGAGGATGAGAGCCTTCTTTTGCCCAACCATGTCAGGACGGATAACGCCAGGGCCAGAAGGCCCAAGCCGGAGAATTCCCGCCCGGATGGAGTGGAACGGCGCAAGCAGGATGGACCCCCGCTGCGGATACTGGTGGTGGAAGACAATCCCGTGAACCAGTTGGTGGTGACGGGTTACCTGGAAAGCATGGGCTTCACCGCGGAAATGGCGCGCAACGGCCAGGAAGCCGTGGACGCCTGCCACCGGCGCGGATACGATTTGATCCTGATGGATTGCCAGATGCCGGTCATGGACGGGTACGCCGCCACGGTCGCCATCCGGGCCAACGAAGCCAAGAACGGCGCCCGCGCTTGGATCGCCGCCATGACGGCTAACGTCATGACCGGCCATAAGGAAAAATGCCTGGCCTGCGGCATGGACGCCTATATCACCAAACCCATGCACTTGGATGCGCTGCGGCAGGAGACCGTACGCTCCTTGGAGTTACGCGAAGCCCGCAACCGTGCCAGCGGCATCGCCCTTTAACGGGGATCCGCGCGCTGGGAAACCCGTTCGCTTTGGGGGAGGGCCCCATCTGTCAAATTCAGATTCCGCTTTCGTCCGAAATGGATTCCGGTTCCGCTTTTTCGCCGGTGCCTGAAAGGATCACGATATCCACGCGGCGATTGCGGGCGCGGCCCGCCGGCGTATCGTTGGAGGTTTTTGGGCGGGAATCCCCGTAGCCGGAAGCCGAGAGCTTCCCGGCCGGCACCCGGAATTTCTCCGTCAGCACGCGGACCATGTTGGTGGCGCGCGCCGAGGATAATTCCCAATTGGTCGGATAGGTGCGGGAATGGATGGGCACGTTGTCCGTATGACCTTCGATGCGCACCGGGTTGCGGTATGATGTGATCTTCGTCGCCAGTTCTTCCAGGATCTTATAGGCTTCCGGCTTGATCTCCGCGTTCCCGGATTCGAAGATGCCGCCCTCCTTGAGGCTCACCACCAGCCCGCGTTCGGTTTGATCGACGGAAACCTTGTTGAGCATTCCTTTGGTCATCAGGAACTCTTCCACCTGCTTTTTGATTTCATCGAACTCGGGTTTGCCCGCTTCCTTGGTGGCGGCGGGGGGCGCGTTCTCATTGCCGTTGCCCGTGGGCAGGCGGGATTTGTCGGATGGGATGCCGTTCACGTCCAGGGCTTCCATGTTCACCATCTTGGCGCCGCTCACGCCGAAGGCCTCGCGCATGCCGTCGGCAACGGCCTTGGCCTTGCTGGCGTCCGCCTTGCTGAGCGCGTACAGCGCGGTGAAGGTGGCGAACAGGAGCGTGATGAAATCCGCGTAGGAAACGAGCCAGCGTTCGTGGTTGACGTGTTCCGGGTGTTTATGTTTTCTGGCCATGTTGGGTTCCGGAAGGGGCGGCGCTTAGTGCGCGCCTTCCTTCCCCGCATGCCCGCCGCCGGGCAGGAAGGCCCGCAGGCGCTGGCTCAGGAAATGGGGGTTCTCGCCGTTCTGCAGCGCCACCAATCCCTGCAGCACCATGTTCTTTTCATGCACCATCTGCCCCACCCGCACCTTGTATTTGCTGGCCAGGGGGAGCGCGATGACGTTGGCGATGGTGAGGCCGTAAATGGTGGCCACGAACGCGGTGGCGATGCCGCCGCCCAATTTGGAAGGATCATCCAGGTTGGACATCACGTGGATGAGCCCCAGCACGGCGCCGATGATGCCGATGGTGGGAGCGTATGCGCCGCCGCCCTCCAGGACCGGGATGGGGATCTTGGCATGCTCCTCGAAGGTTTCCAATTCGGTTTCCATGATGCTGAGGAGCATGGCGGGATCGATGCCGTCCACCACCAGGGTCAGGCCCTTGCGCGTGAAGGCGTCCGGATGCGACTTGGCTTTGGACTCCAGCGCCATGATGCCGTTCTTGCGGGCGAACTGGCAGAGTTCGGTAAGCTCGGCGATGACTTTTTCGTGATCGGATTTGGGCGGTATCAGGCAGATCTTCAAGGCCTTGACGGCGTGGATGATGTGCTCCAAGGGAAAGCTTCCGACGATGGCGCCCAGGGTACCGCCTCCCACGATGATGAAAGCGGTGGCTTGCAACAGCGACTTGAGTTCGCCGCCTTCCAACAACATGCCAGTGATGATCAGGCCGATGGCGAGGATCGGCCCCATGATGGTTGTTATATCCACGTTTCCATTTCCCTATCTGCGCGCCTGCGATTTCCGCCGCCCGACGGGTTCACCCCCGGCAGCGCCTTCCGTCCGGCAGCGTCTGCCGCCGGGTTTATTGTCGCCTCCATTATCGCAATATGCCGGCGTGAATGACAACCATGCCATCGGGGACCGGACTTGGCATTCCGTGCCTCTTTTAAGACCTTAGCATGCGTGCCGCAGAACGTAGCCCTACCCATCCTGGCGCATCGCCGGGAAATCACCGCAGCCGTTGACGCCGGAGGCGTCCTCATCCTGTGCGCGCCTCCGGGCACGGGCAAATCCACCCAGGTCCCGCGCTTCCTCCTGCATCGCCCCGGCCGCATCCTGGTCCTGCAACCGCGCCGCATCGCGGCCCGCAACCTGGCTTTGCGGGTGGCGGAAGAAATGGGGGAGGCCGTGGGCGGCACGGTGGGCTATCAGGTGCGCTTTGAAGGCAAATCCAAGCAGGACACCCGCATCCTCTACCAGACTTACGGCGTTTTCTTCCAGCAATTGCAGGGGGATCCGCTGCTGGAGGGGATCGGCAGCGTGTTGTTGGATGAATTCCATGAGCGGACTTTGGAAGCGGACGCCACCTTGGCCTGGTTGAAGCGCCTGCGCGCGGAAGCGCGGCCGGACCTGGCGCTGCTGGTCATGTCCGCCACCCTGGAGCTGGAGGATTTGAAAACCTTCCTGGCTCCCGCGCCGGTCATCGAAGTGGGGGCGGAAACCTATCCGGTGGAGATCTCGCACCAATCCGCAATGACCCAAGAGCCCTTGAGCCTGCAGGCTTTGCGGGCATTCAAGCGCCTGTTGGCGCAGGGAATTTCCGGATCGGTGCTCATCTTCATGCCTGGCCAGGGAGAGATCCGCCGCGCTCTGGAAGCGCTGGATCCCTTATGCCGCCAGCACGGCATCGGCCTTTTCGAATTGCATGGATCGATGGACATGGAAGCGCAGCAACGCGCCCTGCGCGGGCCCCTCTCCGGCACTTGCGTAATCGTATCCACCAACGTGGCGGAGACTTCCCTGACCCTACCCGGGGTCACCGTGGTCATCGATTCCGGCCAGGCGCGCATCGCCGCCTACAGTCCGCAGCGGGACATGAACACCTTGTACCTGGGTTCAATCAGCCTGCAAAGCGCGCGGCAAAGGGCCGGACGGGCGGGACGTACCGCGCCGGGTACCTGCATCCGCCTCTGGTCAGCCGATCGCGAACGGGCCATGCCCGCCGTGCTGGAACCGGAAGTGCTGCGCGTAGAACCGACTTCCCTGGTATTGTCCCTGCATTCCCTGTTGGATAGGTACGGACGCTTGCGCCAGTCCCGCCTGACCGCGTCCGGCCCGTTCGTCCCCGGCGCTTCGGGTCCCCACAACGACGGGGACAAGTTGATCCCCTGGCTCACGCCGCCCTCCCAGGCCTTATGGGATAAGGCGGAAACTTCGCTCCTGCATATCGGCGCTCTGGCGCCCGCAACCGCCACGACGGCTTCCCCGTCAGGGACGGTAAACCCTCCCGCCCCCGGCGTCCGGCTAACCGATATCGGCCGCGCCCTGGCGCGCTTTCCGGCCCATCCCGTGCTCGCCAAAGTGCTGCTGGACGCCCGGCATGCGGGCGTTGGGCCGCAAGCCGCCGCCATGGCCGCCGTACTCGAATCGCAAACGCGCCGCGCCAAGGGCGCTCCGGCCGATCTGTTCTCGCTGGGGATCGACCTGGCCACAGACGCGGAGGCGCGCCGCTTCGACCGGGAAACCCGGGAAGCCTACCGGCAGCTGCTGCGGCTTCTCGATCGCGTTCCGGCCGCAACGGATGGCGGCCGGGCGGCCGAAGCCGCGGTTGCGCGCAGCGCGACGATCGCGCATAAATTGACGCCGCAACAGGAGGAGGAGGCTTTGCGCGCCGCCGCCACGCGCTGCTGGCTTTTGCCTTTCCAGGATCGCATCGCCGTACGCGTGGAGAAAAGCCAGAGCTTCGCGCTGGCGGACGGCCGGCGCGGCGTGGTTGAGGCGGGACAGGTTCCCGCGGACGTGAATGTGATCCTGGCCTTGGAGTTGCACGAGACCGGCGGCGCCAACCAGAACCGTCAAGTGGGCATCCCCATGCTTTTGCCTTGCGAATCCGCCTGGATCCGGGAGGCATTTCCCGGGGAATGCGCCTGGACCAAGGTGGGAGGTTGGGATGCCGCGCGCGGCCGCGTGATCCAGGAAGACCAATTGCTGTTCCGCGGGCTGGCCCTGGAACGGAAAATCCTCAAGGAGGGCGTGCTGAATCCGGAAGAATCGGAACGCATGCTGGTGGAAAAGCTGGCGTCGGGCGAGATCGAACTTCCCAACTTCGACGATGAGGCCAGGCAGATGATCCAGCGCATCCGCATGGCCGCCAAGCATTTCCCAGAATACGGACTGCCCAAGCTGGACGGGGACGATTGGCGCCTCATCTACCACGAGATTTGCGAAGGCCGATCTTCGCTCCGGGATCTGGAAGCCGTCTCGGTAACCCGTGCGTTACGGGACTACCTGGGCGCATCGCTCGCCGCTTTCGTGGACAAGGCCGCGCCCACGGCCCTCAAGCTCAGCGGCGGCCGCATGGGCAAGCTCACCTACTTCGAGAATGCGCCTCCGGAATTGTCCGCCCGCCTGGGGGATTTCGTAGGCATGCAAGGCAAGACCGCCATCCTGGAGGGTAAGGTGGAGGTGGTCTACGACATCCTTGCCCCCAATTACCGGACCGTCCAGAAGACGTCGGATTTATCGGGATTCTGGGCCAATACCTATCCGGAAGTGAAAAAAGAACTGAAGCGGCGTTATCCCCGCCATCCTTGGCCTTGAACGGCTTTCCATTCCATGGTACTGTTTGCGGACGTCCTTACTCCGGACGGAAGCAGCGAACGCTTTTGGAGCGATTATGACGGCCCCGGAAACCTTAAGCATTCTCTTGATCGAAGGCCGGAACGGGATAGCGCGGGCGCTTCTCTCCTCGCAAGCGGGATTCACCCTGGCGCATGCGGATCGCCTGGCCAAGGTCGGCAATTTGGCTGCGCAGGCCGGTTTTCCCGGAAACTACGCAGCCATCCTCATCGACCCGGATCTTCCCGATTCCCACGGCCTTGAATCCTACCGCAGGACGACGGCCCTGTTCCCGGGCGTTCCCGTGGTCGTCCTCTCCCGCAGCGCGGGGTCCGCGCAGGCGAAACCCGCTTCCGGGCAAACCGATGCCGACGCCGCGACATCGGGATCCGCCTTTGCGGAAACCGTCATCTCCGAAGGCGCCCAGGCCTGCCTGACCAAAGACGGTTTGGACGGCGGCGCCTTGGCGCAGGCCGTGCGCCAGGCCGTGCTCCGCAGCCGCGCCGAGTCCCGGCGTTTCCGCACGTTGTTCGACTCCGCTCCCATCGGCATCCTGCTCGCCGCGGGACGCCGCGTTATGATGGCCAATCCCGCGGCTTTGGAAATCCTGGCCCGTTCGGAAAGCGATCTGGCCCGCGACTCCGTGCTGGATTTTTTCCCCGCTTCCGCGCGGTCCATTTTGGAAAAGGCCCTGGACGCGGGCCCGGATGGAACAGGAGACGCGCATTTCACCGCGGACCTGATCAAGAGCGCCGGCCGGACCATCCGCTGCCGGGTGTCCGTCACCAGCGCCGTGCTCAATGATGCGCCCGCCGTGGCCCTATACCTGGCCGCCATGGACGGAGAAGAGGAAGAGGAAGCGCAGGAGGATTCCCCCGCGCGCCGCAATGATTTCCGGCAAGGGCGCAAGATGGAAGCCTTGGGCCGCCTGGCCGGGGGCGTGGCCCATGACTTCAACAATCTTCTCACCGCCATCAACGGTTATAGCGAGCATCTGCTCACCCTGCCGGGCCTGGACGGCAAGATAGCGACGGGTCTCAAGGCCATCCGCCGCGCCGGCGAGACCGCCGCGGGCATGACGCGCAGCCTCATGTCCTTCAGCCGGTCGGAAAGTCCGGAAGCTAAGGCGATCAACGTGGACAGGGTTGTCCGGGAGATGGAGCCCATGCTGCACAGGCTGATCGGCGCCGAAGTCAACTTCCGCCTCAAGCTGGATGCGGGCAAGGCGGCTGCCCGGCTGGAGCCGGGCCAGTTGGAGCAAATGATCCTGAATCTATGCGTCAATGCGCGCGACGCCATGCCGGAAGGCGGGGCGATTACCCTGGCTACGGGCGTGGTGGAGGTGGAGGCTGCCGCCGCATTCACCCATCTGGCATCCGGCCTGGGCCCGCATATCGCCATCAGCATAGAGGATAACGGATGCGGCATGGGTCCGGAGACATTGGAATGCATATTCGAGCCTTTCTATACCACCAAGCGCGGCGGCCGCGGCACCGGATTGGGCCTGGCCACCGTCTATGGGATAGTGAGCCAAGCGGGCGGCGGGATCAGTGTGACCAGTATTCCTGGTGAAGGAACCCGCTTCGGGATTTTCCTGGCGCGCGACGCGGCCGAGGAAATCCGGGAAACTGTGCCCCCGGAGCCGGCCTGGAAAGGCGGCGACGGCAGCGAAACCGTGTTGGTGGTGGAAGATGAGCCCAGCCTCAGGGAAATGATCATCGCCATCCTCACGCGGTATGGATTCGCCACCCTGGAAGCTTCCTCGGCCGCGGAGGCGATGGACATCGTGGAGCAAAGACCGCAGGCGGTGGATCTGGTCGTGACCGACGTAATGCTGCGCGGCGAAGGCGGCCATGAGCTGGCGGAAAGCCTCCAGGCCGTGAAGCCGGGACTGCGCACCATCTTCATATCGGGCCACTCCCTGGAGAGCCTGGCGGATCGCGATATTTTCCTGCCGGCGGAAGCCTTCCTGGAAAAGCCGTTCTCCCCGGCGCAACTCGCCGCCAAAGTGCGCTCGGTCCTGGATTTGGCCCGCGAGGCTTGAGCCCCTTGGGCCCGGACGCGCAAAGTCCGAAAGGCCCCGCGTTGCCGTAATGTCCGGGGTTTTGCATTTTCACATCGATCCTATGACCACGCCCTTGCCTTCCCCCGGTTGCAGACATTTCCCCGCTTGCGGCGGCTGCCAGACCTTGGATAGGGCATACCCGGCGCAATTGGCCGCCAAGGAAGCGGAGTTGCGCCGCTTGTTCGGCGGCGCGGGTGACGGCGGCTTGGGCGGCGGATGGCCGGACCTGCGCATCGATCCCATCCTGCCCAGCCCGCGCGTGGAAGGCTACCGCCACAAGGTGCAGTTGCCGTTCGGATTGGGGCGCCGTGGGGGTAACCTGGATGTGACGGTAGGCTGCTTCGCCGCCGGTTCCCACCAGGTGGTGGATCAGGACGAGTGCCTGGTGCAGGATACCGGCCTTTCCGCCGTCGCCTGGACGGTCAGGGACTGGGCCAAGGCCAATAGCATCCCCGTCTATCGGGAGGACTCCGGCGCCGGTTGGCTCCGCCATCTCTTATTGCGCAAAGGCGCGGGAACCGGGCAGATATTGCTGGGGCTGGTGACCAACGGACCGGGCGCGGGACCGCAAGCGCTGCTGCCGGATCTATTGCATCGCTGCCGTCAAGCCCTGGCCGACGTTCCCGGAGGCGGCGAGTTGGTGGGCGTGGTGCAAAGCCTGAATGCGGCGCGCACCAATGTGGTATTGGGCGGCGAGGAGCGGTTGTGGTGGGGAAGCCCGCGCCTGGAGGAACGGTTGGGCCCATTCCGGTTTCCGGTCGGCGTATCCACTTTCTTCCAGGTGAACCCTTTCCAGACTCCCCGCTTGTACGATTTGGCGGTGGCCGGCATCCCCGCGGGCGCAGCCGTCCTGGATCTCTACTCCGGCATAGGTTCCATCGCGCTGTGGGCCTCCCGCAAAGCCGGTTCCGTGCTGGGCATCGAAGAGAATCCCGCTTCCGTACGGGCCGCCGTCCAAGCCGCCGCGGACAATGGCGTGGCGAACGCGCGCTTCCTTGCGGCCGACGTGGCCGCGGCGCTGGCGAAACCGGAAGGTTACCTGGCGGCCGCCGGCTTGCCTACCGACGCCGTTTCCGGCGCCCAGGCCGTCATCGTCGATCCGCCCCGCAAGGGCCTGGAACCGGCCGTGCGGGACGCCTTGGCCGGCCTTGGCGCGGCCCGTATCGTGTATGTTTCCTGCTTCCCCCCCACCCTGGCCCGGGACGCCCGCGCTTGGGCGGGCTCGTTCCGCCTTTCCTCGCTCAGTCCCGTGGACATGTTCCCGCATACGCGGCATGTCGAATGCGTGGCCGTCTTCGACGCTATCTAAATCCTCCGTTCCGGCCGGGCCCGGCTCGGGAACGATTGCGGCGCGTTCCGGTTCAATGGGTCGACGACGTGCTGTCGTGCGTGACGGTCACCTGGTAAAAGCTCATGGCCGCGCCACGATGGAGTTCCATGGGGATGGGGTAGACGCTGGTGGGATCGATATGGAACAGTTGGGATTTGGCCCCCGGGAAAATGGCCTTGTGATCGATGACCATGGTCATGGTTTGCGGGTCGGCGGGAGTGAGGAAGAAGGATACAGTATCGATCGCCTTGGGGATGTACAAAGTGTAAATCTGGGTGTCGGAGTTGAAATCCGGGTACAAGGATCCATAGCTGGGCTTGATGCTGGTGAGGAAAAGCCCTGGCGGAAGGGTGGGGAAAAGCACCAGGGTATAGATGCGCGTCACCGCGGAGCCGGTGGATATGTCCGTTACCAGCACCTTGACCGTATCCGGGGTATCCCCGATGTTGATCGGGATGGTGGAGCCTCCGGATACAACCGTCTCTCCCTCGAACGAGATGTTTGCGTTGGGACTCTCCGCCTGCAAGGCGAAGCTAAGGGAGGTTACCCCGGAAGGAAGGGTGACTTTATAATTAAGGGTGTCCCGGGCGAACGCCGGGGTTATCTTGCCCGCGGACGGGACTATCCCAAGCAGGCCGTTGATGGGCCGCAACGGGGGCAGATCGGTGTGGGAAACCGATTTCTTGCCGCCCCCTTCGTACGTGATCAGGGTTTCCAAGGCCAATTGCCCAAGGGACTTGTAGCCGGAAATCTTGACCACGAAGGATTTGTTCGCCAGGCTTCCCAGGGTATAGCCGGGGATGTTCTTTTGCGGATCCGGCAATCGCTCGCTCCAAAGCGTCTTGATCACGGCCTTGGTCTCCGCATCCAGCAGCTGCACCACCACCAGATCGTAACGGCTCAAGGTGTCGTTCAGTTTGACCCACAGCACCGTATCCGCCGGGGGAGGGTCGGTAGTCTGGCAGCTTCCCAGCCAGAGGGCCAGGAAGGCTGTCAGGCAAAAGAGGGGGATACGCGGGATGCGGGTTAACATGGGAGTTACGGTCCGTCGTCCAGGACAAGGGGGATGTCGGCGGGTTTGGTTGTCGGATGGGAATTATTCATGAGGATGAACCCCGCCACTCCGGCCGATGCGCCGGCCAGTCCCGCCGCGCCCACCCACCAGAGCCATTGCCGCGATCCGATCTTCTGCCGCGCGGCAGGGGCCTGCGGCATCGCTTGATCCTTGTTGTTGGGCTTGGCATCCGAAGGGGCGCCTATTTCATAGAATTGTCCGGTCAGATCGTGCCCGCGGGCCTCGAAGACCTTGGGATCGAAGCCGGAGTTGCGCCGCGCGGTGAGCCCCAATCTTTTATTGAATTGCGTTTTGCGGGGCGCCTGCGGCTCGTCTTGGCGGCCGAGCTTGGCATCGCCGGAAGTAGTATCGTTCGGAGCCTCTTGATGGGAGCCCGTTCCCAAACCCAGATTCTGGGCCGAAGTTACGCTGCCGGCCATCAGGACCAGGACCACACCCAAGGCGAAGCCGGGTTTCATGCTTGTTTCACTTTCCCTATGGGCGCGTGCTCGCAAGCCTCGCCTCCATCGGATTATAAGATAATGCGGTTCGCAAGTTTAAAACCTTGGGAATTTTACCCCTGAAACGCCTAATTGCCTGAAATTTAAAGGGGTCCCAATCCGAAAAAAGCGAAATCTTCGCCCTGAATTTAGCCAATCCTGCCGCAATCCCGTAGTTAGACTTTCAATCCTTCCAAAACGGAAGGCTTAACGTTCCATGAAATGCGGATGGGGTGGGTGGATCCGCCCCGGCCCGAAACCTTCCGTACCGCGTTAGCTTAAGCCCGCCTGCTAGGGGAGGTACGATGGGGGTGATGGAAAAGCATGCGGAGGGCTCCGTGTGCTGGGCGGAATTGGGGACCCGGGACGCCGCCGGAGCGAAGCGGTTCTACCGGGGATTGTTCGCATGGGAGTTGGAGGATCTGCCTATCGGGGAGGGCTGCTTTTATACCATGGCGCGCTTGCAAAGCCGCGATGTGGCCGCCATCTACCAGGCGGTCGGCCAGGAGGCGTTGCTGCCCCCGCGTTGGCGAATCCATGTGGCGGTAGCGGACGCGGATGCCTCCGCCCGCAAGGCTTGCGAGCGCGGAGGCCGCATGTCCGTCGCTCCTTCCGTGGTTCCCGGTGCCGGCAGGTTCGCCCTGGTGCGCGACGCCACGGGCGCGCATATCGGCCTTTGGCAAGCCGCCGGGCATATCGGCGCGGAGCTGCTGGGGATCCCGGGCGCTTTGGCCTGGTCGGAATTGGTGACGCGGGAAATCGAGACCGCGAAACGCTTTTACGGCGATTGGCTGGGATGGGAAGCGCGCAAGCTGGAGCCCGGATCCTATGCGTTGTTCCACAAAGACGGGCACCCCGTAGCGGGCATGATACGTATGGCCGAAGAACGGCAAGACCCGGCTTCCCATTGGCGCGTCTATTTCCAGACGGAGGATTGCGGTGCTTCCGTGGAGAAGGCGCGGCGGTTGGGGGCGGATTGCATCCTGCCTGCCACCCCCATTCCCGGATTGGGCGCCGTTGCGCTTCTGACGGATCCGCAAGGCGGTACGTTCGCCTTGATGCAGCCGCTTTCCGGTTCCGCGTGATCGTGACCGCCGTGGCCGGCTGCGGCGGTTACCAGACTCCGGCGCAGGCCGATCCCAGGCAGGATTCCATGCGCGCCCGGTCCGCGGGGGAGAAGCGCTCGTTGCAGAGCGCGTTCTCGGCGGGCAGGGAAAAAGTCTGCGTGCTCCCGTCCGCGCATTGCACGGTAAGCTCCCGGGAAAAGCCCTCCGCGTATTCCGACCATCCCATCAAGGTTACCGTACCCGGCGCGTAACCGCAGTCGGCGGGAGCCTTCCCGCCTTCGGACGTTCCCAACCGGCAACGGACCGTGTCCGGGTCCAGGAAATCCGCCGGGCAGGCCGGGCCGGCATCGGGGCCGGAGTAGGCGCCGAAATGCAAGGAGTAACGCCCTTCGCTTTGCGCCAATCCCACCGTTCCCAAGCGTTGCCCGCGCGCAACCGATCCCCCCACCCGCAAGGCCGGGTCAAGGCGCACATGGCAGAGATTGACCTCCACGCAAGCCGAATCCATTACGATGCAGGAACTGCCGGGGTATTCCGTCTCCGGCGTGATGGAGATGATCTCCGCCGCCAGCGAGGCTTTGACGGCGATATCGCCGCGCGCATCCGCGCTATCGAGCAGGAAATCGATGCCGGGATGCCCTTCCGGGTGCGCGCCGCCGTGGACGCCGAAAGGCCACAGCGAGCCCTTGCCGGCGAAGTCCGCCAGGTCGATCGGTAAATCCAGGCGGGCCGTGTCCGCGCATGCGCGATCGCCGCGTTGCCATGGCGTTTGGCACGATAGGAGTATGCAGGCTATGAACGCCGTGAGGAACCTCATGGGCAAATTCTACCGCCTGCCCCGCTTTGGTGCTACTTTTCCGCCATGCATGAAACCGCCGCAAAAGCCGTTGGGGCCGCAGCCTCCGCGGATGCCGATGAACAGGCCATTAAACTGCTGGATACGGAGGGGTTCAGTCTGCGCCGCCGCGGACGCTTCCTGGCCGCCCATCTCAAAATCCCCCATCTTACGCTTTCCACTTCCCATGTCAACGGGGGCCAGACGGAACATGTACGTTACCTGGTGAACCACCAGAATTGCGAAGGCAAGGGCCACATGGCGCGCCATGAACTCCTGGTGGGGCGGGGCCAGGACGAATACCACCGGATAGCCTGCGAGGAAGCGGGCGTGCCCGCCGAGACTTCCGCCATGATGGGCACCGCGGCCAACATGCAATATGCCGCCGTGAACGCGGAAAGCTTCGAGGCGATCACGGTCTGGGCCGTGGTCACCGCCGGCGTGCATGGCAATGCGGGCAGGGCCGGCGATCCCGCCTCCTGGCATGAGGCTTCGGGAACGTGGAAGCCCGTGCATGCCTTGCCGGGGACCATCAACACCATGGTGATTTTCAATTGGCCGCTCCTGCCCAATGCGCTGGCCCGGGCCGCGGCGACCGTCACCGAGGCCAAGACGGGGGCTTTGCTGGAGTTGGCGATAGGCAGCCGCTATTCCCCGCATCTGGCTACCGGGACCGGAACCGATCAATTCTGCCTGGCCGCGCCCATCGATGCGGAAAGGCGGCCCATGACGTGGACGGGAAAGCATTCCAAGCTGGGCGAGATCCTGGCGCGCGCCGTGATCGGGGCCACCAAGGAGGCTTTGCGATGGCAGAACGGGTTGGATCCTTCGCGCACGCGGAACCTGGTCCATGCGCTCGGCCGCTTCGGCATCGACGAGGTCCGTTTACTGGAGGCAGCCGAGGCGTTGCTTGGCGAAGAGGATCGCGCCCTGTTGAAAGCCAATTTCCAGGCGGTGGTCCACGATCCGCTGATAGCGGGCGCGGCCTATGCGCTCGCGGCCGTGCGCGACAGGATAGCCTTCGGGACCTTGCCGGAGTCTTCCGGCAGGGAGCTCTTGGCCAACCAGGCGGCGATGCTGGCCGCGGGTCTGGCCGCCAGGACGGAAGCCTACCCTGCTTTCCGGGCGGCGTTGGCCGCGGAGGATCTGGATATGCCTGCGCTGGTCGCCAAGGCGCTGGCATTGGGGTGGCGGGAAAAATGGAAATAGCCGCCGCGGGTCGGGAAGGCTGGACGGCGTGGGTGGGGCCGGCCGGGATACTGCGGCATCCCGGGGTGTTCCTGGCCATTTGCCTGGCCCTGGATGTTGCCGTGGGCGATCCGCAATACCGGTGGCATCCCGTCAGGGTAACCGGTAAGGTACTGGAGGCCGGCGAAGCGGCCCTGCGCAGGCTGGGATGGAACGGACGCGGAGGCGGGTTCCTTTTGTTCCTGCTGCTGGCCGCGGTGTGCGGCGGCGGCGCCTGGGCCGTGGCGGCGGGGTTGCGGCTGGCGGGCCGGACGGCGGGGCTGCCGGGGGCGGGTTGGGCTTTGTCGTGGGGCTGGGAAGTTTTTCTGGGATACAGCCTGTTGGCGCTGGGGGATTTGATCGCGCACGGGAGGCGCATCGCCAAGGCCGGGGAGAGCGGCGATATCGCTGCGGCCAGAAGGGCTGCGGGAATGCTGGTGGGGCGGGATACCGATAGGATGGACGCGGCGGCCTGCAATCGCGCGGCCGTGGAAAGCCTGGCGGAAAGCCTGGTGGACGGAGTGCTGGCCCCCTTGTTCTGGCTGGCATTGCTGGGCTTGCCGGGTCTGATCCTTTTCAAGATCGCCAGTACCATGGATTCGATGGTGGGATACAAGGACGAACGCTATTTGCATTTCGGCTGGTTCGGCGCGCGCTTGGACGACGTGATGAATTATCTGCCCGCGCGCCTTTGCCTGGTTCTGATCGCGCTTTTCTCGCTGCTGGCGCCGGACTACTCCGCGCGCAAGGCATGGTCCGTTTCCATTGGCCAGCACGCCTTGCTGCCCGGTCCCAACAAGGGTTGGAGCGAAACCGCCGCGGCGGGCGCCTTGGATATTCGCTTGGCGGGGCCGATTTACAAGCACGGGAACGTGGTCAACGAATTGTGGATCGGGCCCGCGGACGCCCGCGAAGGCGGATCGACTCGGGACGTGTCGCGTATGATCGTGTTGGCCTACGGAACTACGGCGCTTTTCCTGGCGCTGGCCTTTGGAGTAGGCGTCATTTTCCGTTGAAGCGCGGAATCCGCGCGCGCGGACGCGCCGCGGCGGCCGCCCTGCCGATGGCGTCGCGGCCGGGATCCGCCCCTGCGCCAGGGGGTAACCGGTGGGTTTCCCAGGCCGCCTTGACGCGGGCCGCGGAACCCTCCACGTTGAAGGTGGCTGTCTGGCAAACCGGCGCGGAGCCGTTGTCCAGGCAAAGGCCTATTTGCAATTGCCCGTCTCCGGCGGCATTGGTCAGCAAGACCCCATCCGCCAGTTGCGTGGTATCGACGCCCGGACCGGCAATGGTCCAATTCCAGTCCAGGACGGAATCGCGGCTCGCCTTGATGGCGGCCAGGTTGCTTATCACCGGCCGGAAGCGGAGGGAGTCCCTTCCGTTCCAGGTGGGGAGGACGGGCAGGGTGAAAACCGGATCCGGGATGGTTTCCTTGATGGTAACACGCACGTCACGTTGGCGGGTCGAGTCCGAGAAGACGGCCGTAAGGCGGTAGACCGCAGCGGTATCCCAGCTTACCCGCGGCGCTCTCAGGACCAGGGGCTTGGCTTCCGGGTCCAGGATGCGCGCCGAAGGCCCGGATACCAGGGACCAGGAATATCCTTCCGCGCATTCGACGGTAGCGGAGAGCGACAGGATTTCCCCTTCGGATACCGTGGTATCGCGGGGAACCGACAGCTTGGCCGTGCAATCGGCCGGTTTCACGATCACCAGGTTCTGCCCGGCCCGCTGGTTCTGGTAAGCCAGCTTGATCCAATCCGCGCTGCGCGCCGTCCTTGACAGCTCAGGTTCGTCGATCATGCCCTGGTAATACTGGTCCGCGGTCCAATTGGATCGGCCGATGAAATCGGCGGCTCGGGTAACGGCGGTTATCACATCGGCAAGCGTATCCGCCAGGATCTGGGCGCCGTTCTTGTACATACGCACGTTTTTGCCCGTCATGGTCACGGTGAGAAATTGCCATTGGTTGAGCGCCCATTGGTTGGGGACAGTCTTGGAGTGCGACGATCCCCCGGTCCAGTTGGTGAAGCCGAGAGTATTGCTGACGTCCACGCGATTCACGATGATGTTGTCTTTTCCCGTTCCGTTCCCTAGATCGAGGACATGGGCCCATTTCCTGACGGCGGTGGGAAAGACCCAGGCGGAGTAGGTGAATCCGGCCGCGAACTGGGAATAACCGGTCCCCAGATCAAGATAATCGTCCGCTCCGTCCAGGCTGTCCGCGCCGGCGATGATGCCCACGCGCGCTTCGTCGCCATTATAGGCTACCGGAACGGCGGGGTTACCCCCCGTGACTGCGTTGGGACGGGCCGCGGTCCCGGCGCTATTCAGATGCCAGGCCGCCACGAAATTGTCGCCGCTGCGGAAAACATTCCCGGCATTCGAGCTGTCGGCCGCGGCGGGATTGCCCCAGAACATGCGCAAGGTCTGGCCGTCGGCGTTGCCGCGCACCGTGTCCGCGCGGATCCAGATTTCCGCCGCCGCATGGACCGAGTCCCAGCGCTCGATCTCGTAGGCGATGGGCGCGCCGCCCGCCTTGGCAAAACGGATGTCCTGGCCCTTGCCATTGGCCTGCGGGAACGCAAAGTTGGCTGCGTTGAGCCGCACCAGTACCGGGAAGGCGTTCACGGGGCCGGCGACGTTGGCGCCGGTCGCGGAAGTATTGAGAATGACGTCGGTGGCATGGATCCAGGCGGAATAGTCTTCGGCGGCGCGGATTGCGGCCGGGCAAAAGAGGTATACCGCCGCCAGGGCCGTGGAACTAAGAACGTTGCGCGGAGCGCGGTTCCCCATAATGATTATCTGGCAATCCCCGGACCGAGGGCCGTGGGAGCCGTTCCCCTCATCGGGATTATGATAAAGTAAAGGTCAAATAAAAGTCTGTAGAAATTTTAGGGGGATAGCGGACTATTTCGTTCCAAAACGGATGCGGATGCCATGGCCGCGTCCCCATCCGTTCCGGCCGGCGTGATGCGCAGGAGCGCAAACGACTCCTGCTCGAATCCGCGGATGGGCGCGGAGATTTCCTCCACCTTGCAGGACAATGCGCTCGCCTCCAGCCACGCGGCGGTTTCCGGATCGTCGCCCACTTCGCGCGTCACCACCAGATCCCCTCCCGCGCAAAAGCCCAGCAGGCGCGCGGAAAGGTTCAACGTCGATCCGAAATAATCCAGGCGATCGTTCTGGTTCACGGCGATGCAGGATCCGCAATGTACGCCGGCCTTGAGCACGAGCGAAGGCTGCGATTCCCGCAGGCGGCGATGCGCCGCCATGGCCGCGCGCACGGCGGCCTGGGGCCTGGGGAATACCGCCATCACCGCGTCGCCGATGGTTTTCACCACCCCGCCGCCTTCTTCCGCGATGACCGCTTTCAGGATATCGAAATGCTCCATTACCAATCCGAAGGCTTTGGCGTCCCCGGCGTCCCGGTACAGGCGGGTGGACCCGCGCAGATCGGTGAACAAAAAGGCCAGGCTGCCCACGGAAATCTCCTCGCCCGGCCGCAAGGCTTCGTCCGCGAAGAGATCGCGGAAGCTTTGCAGGGCGGTCACCTCCGCGGCCGTGGCCGCATCGTCCGCCCAGGAGTTGCGTTCCAGGGCGAACACCAGCTTGCGACTAGTGGGGTTGGCCAACGACAGGCGCGGACGGGCGTTCCAGAGGACCTCGCCCCGCGGCCAGCCTTTTCCGGGGGGCTCGGCATGCACATGGACGTCGCCGCTTTCCGCATCCTTGCCCACGCGGATATGCCACGCGCCTTCGCAGGAAGGGGAACGCAGGCGGTAACGGCCGGGATCGAGAGAGAGATCCAAAGTGGTGGCGGTGCGGGGCTCCAGGGTGTGCCGGAAATAGATATGCGGCGTGCGCTGGGGGCTCCCTACGCAGTACTCGGCCACCTCTGCGGAACGGATGGATTTGTTGGCGGAGAAGGTAACCTCCACGGAACGGTCGAAGGAGGCCCGGAAGTCTATGTTGCAGGAATCGCAGTGGATGGGGCCCTTCACGTCGCGGAGATGCGCGGCCGTGAACTTGGCCCCGCGGCAGGAAGGGCACAACAGGTCCCATCGGAAATCCAGCAAACCCGCGCGCGCGGCCAGCAGGCAGGTTTCCAGGGTCCGCTTGCGATCGCTTTTCCAACCTTCGGCCAGGGCGTAAGGCCTCAAGCGCGTCAGGTCCGCGTCATCGGCATCCTCCAACAGCAGGCGCAACCTGGCCGCCAGCAAAGGATCGGCCCCGGCGGCCAGGAGATCCTGGAACCGGGTTGCCAGCCGGGCCCTGCCCGCGGGCGCGAAGGTGCATTCCCGGGTAATCGTCACCGGAATCACGGAAGCGAGAGCGGCCTTGGCATAGGAGCTGAGAACGGAAGTGAAACGGCGCTTGACGGCTGTCTGGAAGATCAAAGCCAGCGGCCAGGACAGCCAGCGGTGGCGCGGCACCATGGCGGTTTCATAGCGCAGTCGCGCCCGCCCGGAGGAAAGCGCGTCCAACTGCACCGAGATTTTCATTTCCCGCAAGGGCCCACTGCGGTAGCGGCGCATCACCCCGAACCGGCGCGGGCGGGCCCATTCAAAGGGCTCTTCGGTCCAGGCGACCAGGAATCCGAATTTCCTGAAGCCAATCAACCGCTCCGGCCCCTCGCCCTTGCGGATCAGGTTGGGGAAGCCGGTGTCGCGATTGAAACGATCGGTATCGGAGACCAGCGGCCACAAGGCCTCCGGCGCGGCCGGTAACTCCCATTCCCAGGAAAAGCGCAGCATGCGTCCATTGTAGCCCGAGGCGTCCGGATTGGAAAAGAGGGGAATGGTAAAATGGAGGCGGAAGCGCGTCCGCCCCCGGAATTCACCGGATGACCGCCATGCTGCCCGGCGGCATGCCCAAATCGACCTTGGAGCCGGCTTTTTCGGAGAATGTCGCCAGGTCGAAGATACGCAGGCTGGCGGCGCCCTTCTTCCGATCGCCGATAAAAAGGGTAGCCGTGGCGGCATCGACGGCGAGATCGCCCACCGTGTAGGGATCCAGTTGCACGATATCCTTGGCCGTTCCGTCGTGGAGGGAAATGGCGACCACCTTTTCGGCCAAGTCCGTGCCCAGGTCCATGATCAATCGGCCATCGTAAAGCTGCGCCCTGTTGACGTTCCCGCCCAGATCCGCTTCGCGGGCCAGGGTATCGGCCACGGCGAACCTGGCCAGGTCGATGCCCACAATACCGCCGTCTTTTTTCACGGTGAAGTCGGTGTCGGTATAGGATCCGCGGCAGGGGACGTAAAGCTTGCCGCTCGCGGAATCGTAAGTCATGCCCGCGGGATTGCCGAAGGGCAGTTCCAGGGACTTGGCCACCTTGCGCGCGGCGATATCGATCTTCAGCAGATGCGCCGTGAGCGGATTCCAATTCGGGGTCTTGGTGTCCAGGTTTTCCGTAATGGCGTAAAGATCGCTTCCGACAAAGAGAAGGTCCGCGGCTTCGGCCAACTGATCCGAAGAATCCGCATACGCGGATAGGTCGATTTCCCCTTTGAGGGCTCCCTCGCTCTCATTGTAGACGCCGATCTTGTTCTTGCCCAGAAAGGAAACGTAGAGGAGGCTGTCCTTGAGCGCGATGTCCTGGGGATTGGAAAGCGCGTCGAAGCGGAATTGCAAAACCGTGCGCAGGTTGTGCCGGTCCACGATTTGCAGGTTGTCCCGGCCCAGGCGGTTGATGACGAAAATATCGTTCCCTCCCAGGTAGCGCACTACCGCGTCCGAATGGATGGGCTCGATGCTGTTGCGGATGAAGGCGCTGTCGATGCCGAAGGCGGAATAGCTACCCGTTTTGTAATCCGTGGTCACGGAAAAGAGGAAGGCTTTTTCGGAAACCGGCGGCTTGGATGTTTCCTCCTGCGTCAGGCAACCGCTCAGCCCCAGGGCGGCGACGGCCAGGATGCGGATAATGCCGGGCAGCGAAGGATCGCCTGTGCCGGCGGAGCCTCGCGTTCGGAGGGAAAATGGGTTGCTGGTCATGATGGCTTCCTTTGGTTGGGTGTGTTATCAGTTTCCGGTTTCCGGCATCGTCCGGATCAATACTCCGCCTGCACCGTGGCCGCATAGTTGCGGCCCGGCAAAGGGAAGTTGAAGAAATCGAAATTGCGCTGATCGAAAAGGTTGTGCGCGCCCGCGGCGACGAGAAGGTGCCGGATGCGCCAGGAAAGATCCAGGTCGCAGCGGGCCTGCCATTCCGTGTTATGGCTGTAGGAGTCGAAAAGGCTGGCGCGGTTGGACGGATTGGGATAGGCCAGGCCCTGCCAATAGCCGGTGCCCGCCAGTGTCCAGGCCCGATAGCTAAGGGTCTGGCGCAGAGAGGCTTGCGAAGCGGGCCGGTACGGGATGAGCTTGTAATCCCCGCCGGCTGCGCCGGAAACGGCTTGGGCTTTCATCAGGGTGACGTCGAGATCCGTGCGGGTCCAGGGCCGGGTCCAAGCGGAGCCCCGGAATTCCAGGCCGGTGATTCGGGTAGCTCCGGTGTTACGGTAGGTGAGGACGAACTGGGAGTTCTGCTCCAGGGTAATGATGCGGCGCCCTTCCGTGGCGAAGGCCTGCAAGTCCGCCGACCAGCCTTTCCGCTCCGCGTGGGCGCCCGCCGATCCGTTGGCGCCGCCTTCCGGCCGCAGGGACGGATTGGCCAATACCGTGCCGCGATCCCCGAAGCGTTCCATGAAGGTGGGCTCGCGATAAGCGTCCCCGGCTTGCAGCGTGAACCAGATTCCGTCCCGGGGTTTGTATTGATAGGCCAGGCGCAGCGAGCGGTGATCGCTCCGTTTCTCGCCGGGCACGGGGGCGCCGCCGTATGCGTAGGCTTGCCTCCCGTATTGTTCCTCCAAGGCAAGGTTGGCGGCCAGGATGGCCTGCACGCTATGGCGGCCGAACGCGTAGGCGGGCGTGAGCTTGCCTTCCCCGGTATACCGGAAGATTCCCGGATAGCCTCTACCGGCCAGCCGATCCGTATATCCGTAGCCGGCGATCCCATAGGAGATCAGGGCGGCCAGGGTAAAACCGGGGGCCGGCTTGCTTCTGCCCCACAGGGTTGCCATGAGATCCGTGTAACGGTTCATATCGTTATCGTAGCCGATGCCCACCTCCCCGCCGCCCTTGGAGGTGTCCACGTACGCGTCCGCGATGAAGCTCGCGGTGACGTCGAGCGAAGCTTCCGCGTCCGCGCCCGACCATTTCCCGTAGCCGCGCAGGGCAGCCCGATCCGATTCCCGGAAAGCCGAAACCGTGACGCCGGTATCGACATCCGGTCCGGGAGCCGGAATCTGCTTGTGCAAGCGCGAGAGATCCAACTGGGCGCCGGCCTCGAGCGCAGGCGTGGGATGGAAGGCGAGATCGCCGGCGAGTTCCGAAAACGCGTGGGCGTTGTTGCGCCGCGTCTTGCGGGTCAGATCATCGGCGGAAAGGCGCGGAGCCCCGTCCGGATGGCGTCCGGGGGCGAACTCGGTCCCGTTGTCGTCATAGTAGGGAAAGTCCCCTTCCGACTGGTTGCGCGCGGCCTCGAAGCGTCCCTGCCAATCCCGCGTCCGGTACTCCATGGATCCATTGGCGCGCAGGCTGCCGAATGAGCCGGCCCCCGCCGCGCCGCGCAGTCCGGTGCCCGTGCCGTCCCGGGTGATGATGTTGATGGATCCGCCCATGGGCGATCCGGGGAGATCATCCGGCGCCATTCCCTTGTACACTTCGATGCGCTCCACGCGGGAAAGATCCCAATCGCTCAGGAACAGGGACGGATCGTTCGCCTGGTTGCGGAGCACCCCGTTAACGTACACGTTAACCTGGTATTCCGAGGATCCCCATACGGAGACGCCCACGTAGTCCCCCATTCCGCCCGCGCGCACCACGTGCAGCCCCGCCGCGCGCTGCAGCAGGTCGGCCAGGTTGCCCAACTGGCGATCCACGTCGGTGGGTACGATGACGGCTCTGGAGGCGCTGGTGGGCGGGGGGGCGGGCCTTTGCACTTGCGTCGGCGCCAGCTCTACGGTGTCCTGCAGGGTCCGTTCCGGCTGCACGGCCTGACCGGTGCCCGTTTCCGCCCTCGCCTGCGCGGCGACCCAGGCCGTGCAGAGGCATATGGCGGCCCAGCGCGGGATCCCGAGAGGGGACAGCGCCCGTCGGCGCGGAATGGGAAGGCAGGTCCGCGATAGCGGCATCGTGCCCGGAACTCCTTCGGAGGCTTCCGGGATCTCGCCGGCGGCCTCCAGGTGAGAGGACGTGGCTCCGCAATTCCAAAAGGACAACGGAAGCGCGCGGGGAAAATCCCGGGCGGGGTTCCATTGACCTCGGCTGCGAAGGCCAATCAGATCCCTTACAGGTGAGTCTTCTGGCTTGCGGGTTCCGGCGGATTGTCCAAAGGCCAATCCGACATCCTACTCCTCCGCCTTCCCGGCGCCCCCGTGGGAGCGCCAGTGGCCGGGTCTTCGGTTGCGATGACGCGTCCGGAGCCCATGAAGTTTCGTACCGCTTACAGCGACGAGCTCGCTTCCGATTCGCACGGAATTCCTCGTTATGCGATCCAAACCGTTTCCCGAGGAAATGGTTTGGATTTAGGAGTTCCGGCCCAAGGCCGGAGCTCCACGTCTCCGCAATTCGCGGATCGCTTCCTATAAGGCGGAAGAGAAGATATTAAGGCGGGAACCCTTTGTCTATGCGGTCTCCGGGGAGGAGGGACGGAAGCTCCGGCAAGCCGGCGGCACGGAAGCCTAGGTGCGGGTTTTATCCTTCTCGATCATGGCGTAGGCGGAATGGTTGTGGATGGATTCGAAGTTCTCCGATTCCACGATATAATGGGTGATGCGCTTGTCCAGGTTCAGCAGATGGGCGGTATCGCGCACCATGTCTTCCACGAATTTGGGATTGTCATAGGCGCGCTCGGTCACGTATTTCTCGTCCGGGCGCTTGAGCAAGCCGTACAATTGGCAGGAAGCCACCGATTCCACCAGGTCGATGATGTCTTCGATCCAGAGGAAATGCGGACCCTCGGCGATGCGCACCTGCACGGTGACATGGGACCTCTGGTTGTGCGCGCCGTAGTCGGAGATTTTCTTGGAGCATGGGCACAGGCTGGTCACCGGGACCACAACCTTGAGGGTCATGCAAGCCTTGGATTTGAGGATCTCGCCCGTGAAAGTCACGTCGTAGTCCATCAGGCTTTGGACGCCGGAAACCGGGGCGGCCTTGTTGACGAAATAAGGGAACGTCATCTCGATGTTACCCGCCTCGGAGTTGAGCTTCTCGATCATCTCCGGAAGCATGCCTTTGAAGGACTCGACCGTGATCTCCTTTTCCCGCGCGTTCAGGATCTCCACGAAACGGGACATATGGGTGCCCTTGAAGTTGTGGGGCAGATACACGTACATGTTGAAGTTGGCGATGGTGTTCTGTTCCCCGCCGGTTCTGTCCTTTACGCGCACGGGATGGCGGATGGATTTGATGCCCACTTTGTTGATATCGATGCGCCGCGTGTCTTCCAGGTTCTGGACATCGGCGATGGAGGCCATGGATCCGCTCGGTTTGACGCCGTCATTGGGGCGTACCGGTTCGTCTCGTTGCGCCCCGGCGTCGCGACGGTCCGTATCGTTGCTGGCGGCCCCGTTGCCCCCGTTGTGTAAAGCGGCGGACTCTTTGACTGACTTGGAAGGCTTGACCATTGGATTCTCCCGGAGGCCCGCCAGGCCCGTGTTGCGGGCCTCCAGAGGGTGTGGCCGTTAAAATAGCAATATCCCCGCAGCCTCGACTACGGCAGCGATCGCCCTGGCCGCTCCCGCGTATCCGGTTACCCATGGGTGCCTGGATGCGGCGGCATACTTGCGGATTTGGGGAGTCAGTTACCATCCCGACGGGTTAACTGCTATATTGGTCCCCTTCCTGGAATGAAAAGACGATGAACTCTTCCATGCTTTGGTTCGGATTCCTGCCGGTACTGGCGTTCCTGATCGTGGACGCCGTTTCCGGAAAGCGCCGCGCCTTATGGGGCGCATTGGTGTTGGGCGCCGTTGAAGCCGGATATACCTTGGCCGTGTTCGGGTCCCTGGATTATCTGAGCCTATTGGCTTTCGTGGTATTGGGCCTTTCCGTTCTCGCTTCCCTGCGCAGCCGGGACGATTTCTATTTCAAGATCCAAGGCGCGCTCATCAACATCCTGTTCGCCGTTATCATGTTGATCGCCTTCTACGGCTTCCATCGCGCCTTGCTCTTGGATGCGGCCCACAAGTACCTGGACCTGGACAAACTGGTGTCCATGAATCCGCAGTTGCAAAAGGACATGCTGGAGGAAACCTTCCGCCTGCTCAGCTACCAGCTTCCCTGGTGGCTGGTATTGCATTCCCTATGGACCATCTACGCTGCGGCCAACTGGGGCAAATGGGGCTGGGCTTTCGTGCGCGTACCCGGCTTCATCCTGGTGCTGGTGCTGGCTTCCGCCTTCGCCCAGGCCGCCGCCATGCGCGGCGGTTAACCGGGCTTTCCGTCTCCGCGCATGCGGACACCTGGGACGGCTCGGCGTAAACGGATCCCGCTCATGGCACCGTGAAAGGCACCCCGCCCGAGCCGCCTGCGCCCCCGGCTTCTCCTTCCAGGCCCGCTTGGCTCACCACCTTCACCACGTAGAATATGCGGGTCCCGCTGGGCAAAGCGGAAATGTCGTCCGTATAAGCAGGGGAAGTCAGCAGGGCGGAGCGGGCCGTTTCACGGGAATCCCCGTCCAGGCGCAATACCAGATAACCCTTGAGCGGGGCATAGCGGCGGACGGACGACCAAGCCAGTGACACCGAGGCGCGCGAGGATGCGGTAATGCCGAGGCTGGCGATTTTCGGCGGCGGCGCGCCGGGATTGTAACGGGCTTTGATCATGGCGGCCAATCGGGTCGCAGTTCCGGAGAGGACCGTAACGGCCAGGGTATCCGGCAGGAAATATCCCTCGGGACCGGCTTGCACCACCAATCGGTAGCCGCCGGGAGGGATGCCGGTAAGGCTGAAGAAAGGTTTGCCTTGCGCATCGTAGTTGGTAGTGCCTTGAAAGGGCGTCCCCGCCAGGCCTACCAGGATGCCCTCATCGCCTTTACGCCGCGGATCGGTCACCCATAGGGAATCGCGCGATGCGAAACCCTCCACGGATCCGGTGGCCATGGGTTCCAGGGAATCCAAACGCGCAGAACCGGCCCGGACCTGGTCCGGCCTGGGAATTAGCCCGATGCGGATGGCCGCCTTTTCGCCCACGGCGCCGATCATCCCCGTAGCGCCCACTGCGGCCGCCACGGTATATCGCCCCGCGGCCAAATCCGCGAAGCGATAGCGCCCGTCGGCACCGGTGATCGCGCTGTTCAGGACGGGCGCAGGCTTCAGCAGGGAATCCGGGGAACCCAATCCGGGGGATGCGAAAAGCCGGACCGTCGCTCCAGTAACTGGAGTGTTACCCTGGAGGATCACGCCCTCCAGGCTGCCCGGCGGGCCTCCCAAGGGATCCGGATTCACGGACGCGATCACGGGGAGACCGGATCCGGCTTCCTCCGGCCCGCGGTTGCCCAAGGCGTTCACGGCCGTCACCTTATAGATCAGGTTGTGGCCCGCCGCCGCGCCCGGGATGATGTCCACGTAAAAGGTGTCCGTCACCAGGATCAGGGTATCGTTGCCGGGAACCAGGCTGTCCCGGCGGGACAATTCGTAATGGGCCAGGTTGGCCAGCTTGACCGCGTGCCAAGCCAGGCGGATAACGCCGCCGCCGGAGGAAGATGAGTCCGCCGCGGCCATGAGGCCCGCCACTGCGGGAGGCGCCTGGTAACGGCTCCAGTCCAGCTCTACCAGGGGTAACGTAGAGGTTTCCCCGGAAACGGCTGCGACCGAATCCAGGAACTTGGGTTCGTAGTGGCCGTCCTGCGCGGCGAAGGCGACGCGGTAACGGCCTTCCGGCACGTTGTCGAGGGCATAGTTTCCCCCCGTATCCGAATAGGCGAAGCGATTGGCGCCGCCGACGCGCACCAGGATCCCGGCGTTGCGGTCCACCCCCGCGGGCAAGGCGTTGGGCCCGCGCGTGACCTTGCCCAGCAAGCGCGCCGGAGGCTTTACCACGAGATCGCGTTGCAGGGTATCCTTGATCGCCGAGAGCCGCAAGCCCGCGGCCAATGCGAAATTCCTTCCCGCGGCATCGATGCCTTCCAGACTATAGGCGCCCGCGGCCAAGGAGTCGAAACGGAACTCACCGTCCGCGCCCACCGCCAGCGATTTGACCAGGAAGGGCGCCTGCAATGCGGACACGCCCGCGGTATCCGGAGGATCAGGAAGGCGGTAGGAATAAAGCAGGACCGTTCCGGCCACGGGATTGCCTTTGGCATCCCGCAAGGAGCCGTCCAGATTGGGATTGCCAGTTTCCGTGGACGGCCCGTCCGACATGCACCCGAGCCAGGCGGCCGTGAATGCCAAGGCGAGCAGCACGGACAGGATGCCCTTGCAGCATACAAAGCGGAACCGGAATCCCTTCCGGATAGGCGAGCGGGAAATCATGCGGCCCCTTGCCGCTTGGTCAGCGGGATGAGATGGAGGTTCAATTGGTAGACCATGTCTTCGCCCGCGTCCGCGGAAGCGATGGATTGGATTTTCTTGCGGAAGGCCCGCAGCTCGGCCTTGATGCGGCGGAAACCGTCTCTGGAAATGCTCATGGTGATCCCGCTGATGTCCCGCGCCGCGGGCGGATGGCGATCGATGGATCGTTTGGCCAATTCCATGGTGGCGCGATGGAATCCCGCCACGCCCAGGGAAGCCACTTCATCGCCCGTGGACAACGCCGCTTCGACCACGGCGTAGCGGCCCTTGGCGTCCCGCTGCAGCAAACCCAGCCGCAAGAGCAGGTCCACGGAGTCGCGCGCCTGCTTGGGCGCGATGGGCGGATCGAGGAGGCGGCCCACCTTTTCCCAATCCGGTTGGCCTCCCGCGTCGGCGTCCAGCGCTGGGTTTACCCTTTTCGCGCCATGGGCGGCGTCCGTGGTTTGGGCCGGCAGGGAAAATGATTTCGGATCCAGCACCGGAAGGAGGGATCGCAAGGCGCTGTGATACCAGGCGGAAAGGTATTCGAATTGATCCTGGCGCAATTTCTGGTGCGAGCCGTATTTGCGGATCTCCGACATGCGCAGGAAGCATTTTTCCTTTTCCGAAATCGCTTCGGCTTGGTTGAATTGCACCAGCAGGCGGAAGTACTCGCTCTGTTTCTCCGAAAAATGGAAAAAATTGGACAACTTATCGGAGCCTTCCAGGGAAAGGTTGCGGTCCCCGCGCATTACCCGCATCAGGTAGTCGCGGGCTTTGAATCCGGAACGCTCCGCCAACATCCGCAAAGAAAAGCGCTTATTCAGACGCTTCCGTTCCGCGAAAAAATCCGTCAGGTAGCGGCGGTAATCGGTATAGGTAAAGATGGATTCCATGCGCGGGCCTGGGACAAGGATAGGCGCACGGGCCGATAATCGCAAGCCATAATTTCCATAAACCAGTTTTTATAGACAACAGTCCGGCAAACCGCGTTTATTTCCGGCCCGGTCCCCGGAGATTTTATATTCGATCGGTAGGGGATATCATGGTAAGGGGGGTGACGGTGGAGAAGCTCAAGATTCTGGTGATGGACGATGAGGATATAGTCCGCAACGTGGCCGGCAAAATGCTGGAGTTCCTGGGTTACCAGGCTATCCTGGCGCGGGACGGGGAAGCGGCGGTGAGGGCTTTTCAATCGGAAAAGGATGCGGGCGGATCCGTATCGGCCGTGCTGCTCGATTGGCATGTGGCGGCTGGCATGGGCGGCTTGGAAGCTTTCCGGCGCCTGCGCCTGATCGACCCGCAGGTCAAAGTCATCCTATCCAGCGGATATCCGGAAAGGGATCAGGAAGCCTCCCGGATCGGTTCCGGGTTCGCGGCCGTGATCGCCAAGCCTTACGCGCTGAAAAACTTGCGGGACACGTTCGATCGGTTGGGGGTTTCCTCCGCGCCGGAAAAATAACCGGGGCATATCGCCCAGGGCTCGCGCAGCGTCAGAGTTTTTCCGGCGTCGCCTTCATGGTCAAATCCACGATTAAAAGATCCTGGGCCGAGCCGTTCTTGTCCGGCTCCAGGATGGCGCGCAGCCGGGCGGCCCGCTCCAGCACTTTCACCTTGTAGTTCAGGTTGTCCGCGGTATGGTTGGAAAGCTTTACCACCAGCTTGTTGATGCCCACGTCCTTGACCTGCAGCACCCGGTTGCCGTTGTAAGAGGCTTCCGCCTGATTGCCGGCCTCGTAGTCCGCCTTGAGCACTTCTCCCAAGGATCCGATCTGGAGGGAATCCAGGCGGTACAGCTTTTCGCAGGTGAGCGAATTGGCGCGGAAAAAGATCTGCTGCCCGAATTTGCGGAAGATGAGCACCTGGCTCTTGTAGCGCGGGGACTTCTGCAACTGTCCCTCGATCTCCCGGCAGGAACGCTGGGACAGAACCTCGTCGCCGCCCCGCTTGCCCACCTGCAGGTTGTTCATCAGGAAATAGCCCACCATCCCGGAAAGCGCCACCAGGCACACGCCGATGATGAAAATCTGCGGGAAGGTGGATTGCTCCTGCAATGACATCAGGCGCGCCAGCTGTTCGTCCTTGGTAGCCTTGTCCTGCAATTGGTTCTGCAGGCTGGTCAGGTTGATCTTGGCCGTGGACAGTTCCCGGCGCGTCTCCACCAGGTTGCGGGTGGCCTTGAGCACCTCCATTTCCAGGCGGATCTTTTCGTAGATGGCGTCCAGGGAGGCCAGCGAGTTCTCCACCTGGCGGATGTACATGGCCGGCCCGTCATAGGAGCAAACGATGGAACGGAAGGTCATGAACAAGGCCAGCAGCTTTTGCAGGTTGCGATCGGCGGTGGGGGAGAGGGAGCGCGTCAGGCGCATCTCCGCCAGCGCGGCGGCATCCATCCACTCCTCCACGGAATGGTAGACCCTGGTTCCCGTCTTGGTGGGGGATTCGTAGTTGATAATGAAGCGGCACAAAGCCGCCTTGAGATCGTTCAGCTTGATCTTGGATCGGTGCAAATCCAGAAGGCTGCTTTGCGCCTTGGCCTTTAGATCGGAAAAATCCGCTTCCAAACCCTTGTGGAAAGCTCTGGGCTTGGTCTCCTCCAATTGCAACTGGAAGTTCCCCATGTCTTCCAGGGTCTGGAAGGAATCGCCCAGGGAGGTTTCCAGGTAGGCATTGACGTTGGTGAAGTTGTTCGCCTTTTCCTGTCCCAGCGAAGCGAGGAGGGAGAGCACGAAATTGCCCGCTTGCAACCGCGGTTCCAGGAAGAGGCGGATGACGTCCGGAGTAGGCTGGATAACCTCGACCAGCTTCATGTTCTGCTCACCCCTATCCTTGGAATACGCAACACATATCCGGACCGGGCCTCGCGCGGTACCCTGGCTATCTCCATATAATAGAATACTTTCCGCAGGCCCACTTGGCGTTTATGGGCGGCCAAGCGGCGCAGCCGGGACGGGCGGATTTTTGGGAGCGGCGGGATGAATGCGCCCGCTTCCGAGGCGCGGAAATCCCATGCGGATTGGCCGAGGCAAGGCGGTCAGGCGCGCGGCCGGAGAGCGGTCCCTATTTCCGTTTCCGGCGGGAATCAGAATGTGTAGCTGATGCCGGGGATTCGGAAGCGCAAATACATATCCCGATCGCGGAAAGCCGGCTCCGGCATGGGGAGCAGGTTCACGGCCAGGCGATCGGACCAGTCATGGCCGGCGGCTCCATGTATGCCGGAGCGATCTTCCATCCCGTCCGTGAGAAGATTGGTGGCGCAATAGCCCAGCCACGCGCCGCCCACCAGCAGGCCGGCGGTGATCACCTTGTTCTTGTATTCGGAGTTGCGGTTGTCGGTGGAGAGGAAGGCGATACCGCCTCCCATCAAGGTTCCGGCTCCGGCGCCCAGCGAGTTATAGAGGCCGCGTTCCTTACTGTCGAAGCTGTTGCGGTAATAGTAAAGGCCTTCCATGAATCCCACCGTTCCGCCCAATAGCGCCGAGCCTACCCAGGGACGGAAGTCCGAAGCATCTCCTATGGCGGCCAGCCCCAATCCCGTGGCCACGCCCAGCGCGGTGTGATCGACGATGCCGGTGTTCACACCGTCCGGGATGTTCTCCCCGCTGCGGTAATTGTCCGCCAGGAAATGGCCCGCCGTGCCCAAGGCCACCGATTGCCCGAAGGCCAGCCGGAGGATGGTTTCCTGGTGCCCGTTGGGATGCGCGAAGTAGAGAAAGGGCGAAAAGAATCCGATCAACCCGAAGCTCCAGGCGAACTTCTCCTCCGTATCGATGCGGCCGGGCAGATCCAGGTACTTGTTGCCGAGTTCATAGCCGCCCCAGATGCCCAGCGGATAGGTGGCCATGGACAGGTAGCTGGCGTACCGGTACGGGTTGCTGTCCCAATCGATGGCGGCGAAGGCCAACGCATGCGAAGCGTACAGGGAGGCGATGCTCAGATAGGAAGTTCCCTTCAGATTGGCGTCCTCGAAGGTGTGATTCTTGGCGAACCAGAAATTCACCCCGAAGGCGAAAGGGGCGACTATCATGGGCGTGGCGATGCGCGCCTTGGTGCTGACGCCGTCGTAGGCGTTGGGGATGGCCACGCCGTATACGTAAGTGCTGAGCGGTGTCTGGGTGGCGATATACCACATGCGGTTCTTGCGCTCCGAGCTGAGGCTGCGGGCGGATCTGGGCTGGGCCCTCTGCGCGGCGCCGTCGCCCGCGTCCTTTTCCGAGACGGCCGGCCCGGCCAGGGAGGTTCCTTCGGATCCGGCCCCGGGAGCGGGCTTTCCTTCGGTAACCGGCATGTTACCCGGCTTGGGAGGATTGCCGGCGGCGGGCGCTTGCTGGCCCGCGCCTTCATCCGGAGACGACCAGTGCAGGGTCTTGATCCCCATGTCGTTGGATTCGGTCAGGAGCTTTTCCATGGGCTTGGCGCCCACGTCCTCTTTCAAGGTGCGGGTCTTGCCCGTGGCCGGATCCGCCACCGTGATCGCGAGCAAGGTCGCGGATTTCTGTTCCAGCGCCACCACGGAATCCGAAGGCTCCATCTCGAAGAACACGGAAAGATGGTCCTTCAGCTTGTCCGCGTGGGCTGACGCGGCCAGAATGGCCAGCGCCGCCAATCCCGATCGAACCGGATTCATCGCATGCTCCTTAGGGGCTTAACGGAAGGTTATTGGAAATCCACCAATTCCACGTCGAAGACGAGCGTGGCGTTCTGGGGGATTACGGGCGGGCGGCCGTCCGGGCCGTAGGCCAGGTTGGCGGGGATTATCAAGGTGCGCTTCTCGCCCTTCTGCATCAGCATGATGCCCTCGTCCCAGCCTGGGATGACCATGCCGGTGCCGACCTTGAAGTCGATGGGCTGGCCGCGCTTGTAGGAGTTGTCGAACTCCTTGCCGTCCGTGAGGCGGCCCGCGTAATGCACCTTGACGGAGGCGCCGGAGGCGGGCCTGGGACCGGTTCCGGGGCGGGTGACGATGTATTTGAGGCCGGAGGGGGTGGCGGTGGCCTTCTTGATCAGTTCATTGGTTGCGGCTTCCATCTTCTTCCTTTCGAGATCTTCTTTGACTTTTTTCGCGGCGGCGATTTCGCCGCTTTTCTTCAGCTGCGCCTGGAACGCGGCTTCATCGCCCTTGAACTTCTTCGCCTTGGCCCCCACGCGCAGGATGCGCACGCTGTCCATGACGTTTCCGACGACGATGGCGTTGACCACGTCCTGGCCCTGCACCACATGGCCGAACACGGTGTGGTGTCCATCCAGATGGGGGGTGGGCACATGCGTGATGAAGAATTGGCTGCCGTTGGTTCCCGGTCCGGAATTGGCCATGGAAAGGATGCCCGGCCTGTCATGCTTAAGGGTGGAGTCGAACTCGTCCTGGAACTGGTAACCGGGGCCGCCGGTGCCGTTGCCTTGCGGATCGCCGCCCTGGATCATGAAGTCCGCGATCACGCGATGGAAGGTGAGGCCGTCGTAGAAATGGACGCCGGCGGGTTTGTTGGACGCCTTGGTCCCTTCCACCAGTCCCACGAAGTTGGTTACCGTCAAAGGCACCTTTTCAAACTCCAGTTGGGTGACGATTTTCCCCTTGGTGGTATAGAACTCCGCGTACAGACCGGCGGGAAGCGTGGTCTTGACGGCGGCGGAAGGCCCCTTCGCCTTCGCCGCGGTCGCGGAAGCCGACGCGGAATCCTTGCCGCTGGCGGCATGGGCCGACGTATCGGCGGGAGCGGCGCTGAAAGCGGCGGTGGTGGAAAAGCAGAGGGTGAACAGCAAAGGTGTCACGGCGTCGAGAAGACGGTTTTTACCTGAGGCCAAGGGATGCTCCTTTGATTGGAAAGGGTATGACGGCATCGACAGCGGGGAAATTAGCAATTGTTGCCATGAATTGAACCTTTGCAGAGGCCCGGGGTTGTTTGCTACACTATAGTCCGAATACGTTTCCGGTCTTTCCTATCCGCGTTTCCGGAATCGTTAACGGGAGACGGCCCAGGCCTTCTCCGCTGGCATGCTTGTGAAAGGGCTTGGCCGATGAAACTGAATGAATTCGAAGAAAAGTTGGCCACGGTCTCCGACGCCAAGTTGCGGCAGATGCTGACGACGAGCCGCGCCACCGGTCCGGACGTGGCCGTGAACCTCATCCTTTCGGAATGCAAGCGCCGCGGCATGGACGGTCTTGACGCGCAAGCGTCCCCCTCCGAGGCCCGCGTCCCCGGTTCGGAAACCACCGCATATCCTCAGGAGCATGCCGGCCATGCCGGGGCCGATGCGCCGCCCCGCGCCGATATCCATCCGCCGGCGATGGAACCCCACCCGCTCGCCGATTCCCTGGAAGACGCGGGCGCGCCCGCCACCGCCCCCGACTGGTTGAACGAAGAATCGAAAACCGGCGTGCCGGTGATAGTCAAGGTCCTGTTGGTGTTGGTGGTGCTGGGCGGTATGTTGGGTCTGGCCTGGAAATTCTCCCACTGACGGCATGCGGTCCTTCACCGCGTTGAGGCAATCCGGCTGCTCCGGATTACTCGCTTTCGCTTGTCTGTTCGCTCCTTCCCCGGCCGCGCCCGTTCCATCGGCATTCTCCGCCCAAAAAGATCTTAACGCTATGGCGCGCCCATCCGGCAACCCCCTGCCCATTCCCGGTTGCCCCGTCGCGTTGGATTGTAAGCCCCTTTGGCCGGAAGCCGCTCCGGGAGCGTTGGGGAACGCGCCCGCCGACCGGCCTTTCCTCACCATGTATCCCCCCGATTCGGCCAAGGCCAACGGGACGGCCGTGATCATCTGCCCGGGAGGCGCCTATGGGATCCTGGCACGCAAGAAGGAAGGGGTGGAACCGGCGCGCTGGCTGGCCTCCCTGGGCGTGCGCGCCTTCCAACTGGACTACCGCTTGGGCCCGGCCTACCGCTATCCCGTGGAAACGGGCGACGCGCGGCGGGCCATGCGCTGGGTGCGCGCCCATGCGGACCTCTACCACCTGGACGGCAAGCGCGTGGGGATGCTGGGTTTCTCGGCGGGGGGTCACCTGGCCGCTACCCTGGCCACGCATCCGCTGGCCGGCGATCCGCAGGCGGCGGATCCCATCGATAGGTTCCCGGACCGCCCGGATTTCCAGATCCTGATCTACCCCGTTATCTCCATGGCCGCGCCCTATGCGCACCGCGCCTCCCGCGCCAACCTGTTGGGGCCGGACCCGGATCCCGCGCTATTGGATTTCCTCTCCGCGGAAAGGCATGTCAGCGCGCGGACGCCGCCCGCCTTCATCGTGCATGCGGAATCCGATCCGGTGGTGGACTTCACCAACAGCCGGGCCTACGCGGACGCGCTGCGCAAAGCAGGGGTAACCGTGGAGTTTCTGGCCTTTGCGCAAGGGACCCACGCCTTTGGGTTGGCGGCGGAGCGGACCGGGGAACCGGGCCAGCCGCAATTGGCCGGCTGGCCGTCCCGCTGCGGGATCTGGCTGCAGGGCTTGGGAATGCTGGGTCCCAAAGCGCCTTAAGCCCGGCCGGATGGTGTCATGGGGGCAGGCATTTGTGGCCGGAGGCTTTCCCAAAAACCCTCGTCCCTCTCCCTTGGGCCTTTCCGGGCCAAATCCCGCCCGTATAAAACGGGATTGAGTTTATCTTAAGGGCGGGGAGAAAACCGCTATGCTGCGCCATCATCGGATGCCGACCGGACTTTTGGGATCGATAGTCTCGGTTTCCATGGCATTGCTGCCCTGTCGCGCGCATGCCGGCGAAGAATTCTTGTGGCCTAGTGGGGCGCCCGGCGCCAAGGATACCGCCAACGCATCCAAGCCTTCCGTCACTTTTTTCCCCGCGGACGCCAAAATCGCGGTCGGGACTTCCGCCGTCATCTGCCCCGGCGGCGGCTATGATCATCTCGCCACGGAAAAGGAAGGCAACCAGGTTGCCAAATGGCTCAACACCCTGGGCGTCTCCGCCTTCGTGCTCAAGTACCGCGTCTCCCCGTACCGCCATCCCATCGAGATGAACGATGGACAACGCGCCTTGCGCTTTGTGCGGGCCAATGCCGGCCGCTACAAAATCGATCCATCCCGCGTCGGCATCGTGGGGTTTTCCGCGGGCGGGCACCTGGCTTCCACCGTGGCCACCCATTACGACGCCGGCAATCCGGCCGCGGCGGATCCGGTGGATCGCCAATCCTGCAAGCCTTACTTCCAAATCCTGGTCTATCCCGTGATCACCATGGAAGGGCCTTTCGCGCATGTGGGGTCGCGCAACAGTTTGCTGGGGACCAATCCCAGCGCCGCGCTGACCCGCCTCCTCTCCAACGAAAAACAGGTGGATGCCCAAACGCCGCCCGCCTACCTGGTGCATGCCAAGGACGATGCTACCGTGCCGGTGGAGAACAGCGTGATGTACCATGATTCCCTGATCAAGGCCGGCGTGTCCGCCCAGATGAAGCTGTTCGATCATGGGCCGCACGGCTTTGGCCTGGCGGACGGGGTGGCCGGCGCGCCCGATTTGCCGGACCTCAAGACCTGGCCTTCCTTATGCGCAACCTGGATGAAGGAAAGCGGCTATCTCACCGCCTCCACCGCTTTGCATGTGGGCGCCGCTGCGGCAACCGATCCCTCGCCGCCCCAGTCGCAGCTTGGCAATCCTTTCCTTATCGCCTTGCCGCAGGCCAAGGGCGGTTGGTTCGATTTCTTGGGCCGTTTGCATCTGCAATCCGCGGGCTCCCGGCAACCCTGAGCGGAGGCAGGCCTCGCGCGCGCAAGCGGGCTTTGTCGGCCCCGTCACACCGTTAATGCTATCTTTCCAAGGGATGCAGAAGGTCTTCGCCGGCTCCCGGCATTCCCAGGAACTCGAGTTCATGTATCGGGTGATCCTGGAAGCGGGCGAGTTGCTGCTGGCCGGGCGCGCGGACGGCACGGAAGTCTCCTATAAATCCGACAACTCCATCGTCACCCAGATCGATCACCAATGCGCGGCTTACCTGGACGGCGAAATAGGCGCGCATTTCCCCGGCGACGCCATCCTCAACGAGGAAACCTGGCATCTCAATCCGGAGGCCGCGCCCTGGCACCAGGCGCATCGTTGCTGGATCCTGGATCCGCTGGATTCCACTTCCAGCTATATCCGCAACGGCCAGCATTACGGCGTGATCCTGGCCTTGGCCGTGGACGGACTGCCCGTGGTGGGGATGACTTACAAGCCGGAGCTGGGGGAAATCTACTACGCGTCCCAAGGGGAGGGCGCCTTCCGCGCTTTCGTGGCGTCGGAATCGGACCTGGTGGAAGTGCTGCCGGTAAAGGTTTCCGGGGAGACAAGGCCCAATCTCATCACCTCGCATGGGCGCCTGTCGCCTGGCCTGCACGATTTGTTGCGCCAATTGGACAACCCGCCCCACCATCGCATGAGCGGATCGCTGAAGATCAATGAGGTGGCGCGCGGGGCTTATACCGCTTTCGTTTCTCCGGCGCAGAACCCCATGTGTCTCTGGGACCTGGCGGCCCCGCAATTGATCCTGGAGGAGGCCGGCGGCCGGCTCACGGATTTGCGCGGGGACCGCCTGGATTTCCGCGCGCCCGATCCGGTGCTGAACCGGGGCATCTTCGCCTCCAACGGAGCGACGCACCAGGCCTTGCTGGAAAAGCTGAACGGTAGGTGACGGAGATGGGACCGGGATAGCGAATCGGGTAACCCAGGCGTTACCCAAGCGTTTCCCAAGCGCTATCCGGACGAAAGCAGCGCGGGTGGCCCGCCGCGGGGTCAGATCTGGGCTTGCAGCGCCAGTTTGTGGAAGCTGAGCTTCTCCTGGCCGGGATAGGTGCCGGTTTCCTCGGCCACATACACATAGCTCAAGTAGACCAGATAACCGAAGCGCACGCCGAAGGTGGGATATCCGTCGTTGAGGCCCAAGCCGATATAGGCCACCTCGCGTTTGTTCATGAACCCTTCCAGGGCCGCGCCCATCTTCAACTGCTTGAACCAGGGCGTGCCCGGGATAAGGAAGCGCTGCCAGTCCAGGTTGACCAATACGCGATTGTCCAGATCCGGGACCAGATCCACGTCCCGGTGGAAGGCCAGCCCAAGGTTGATCTCCGGACGCAATAGATGCTGATCGAGAAGGGTGGGGAAGTCCAGCGTGGAAAGGCCGGCGGTCCAATTCGCGTCGATGTCTTTTTCCGCGCCCAGGTTTAGGCCAACGCCCTGGCTGGTTTTGGCGATGTCCGAGGCGACGCCCAGCTTGGCGAGTTTTTGCGAAAGGGTTTTGTCCGGCTTCTGCAAGGTGGCCTTGGCTTTGTAGAAGTCGTCATCGGTGGTTCCCACCAGGCGATCATCGTAACGCAAGCGGTACAGGTACTTGAGCGCGAACCCGAAACGGTAGCCGTCATCGGCTTTGAACCCCTTGCCCGCGGTCAGCAACAGGTCGGACAGCGCGCCTACGCCGATGACGGGAGTCACCACCGCCTTGGCCAGGGTAAGATCATAACGCGTATCGGAAACCACGTCGAAGCCGATGCCTTGCCAGTTCCCGTAGAGGAGCAGGGTTTGCGAGAACGGGGCCCACTTGTTGTCCACGGGGCCGATCTTGGTCAACAGGGTGTCCGGCTTATTCAGATACTGGTGGTTGTCCGCGGCCCAGCTGACGTAATCCAGCAAGACGGAGTTTACGCCCACATCCACGGAGAGGCCCACGTTCCCGCCCGTTTCCTTGGCCATGGCGGCGGGATTGAGCAAAAGGGACGGAGCGCCTTGGGAAGAGGCCACGCCGGTGCGCCCCAGGGATTGCGATTTGGTGTCTCGGAATTGGGGACCCGCCTCCGCGAACGGACGCGAGGCGGCGACGGCCATGGCCGCCGCGATAAGAACGGTTGTGCGCCTCATTTCACGTCCTCGTCGATCCAGCCGTCGCCGTCATTGTCCACCCCGTCGAGGATTTCCTCATCGATTCCAAAGACTCCGGCGGTCCACTCGGATCTGGGCGGCATGCCGTGGATCCAGATATGCTTGAATTGGCATGCGTCCTGCACCGCGGCATCCTGGGAGCTTTTCAGACCCACCTTATCCTTGTAGGCCTGCGGCAGCTTGTCGAAATCCTCCAGGCAATTCCGGCTCGGACCTTCCCCCAGGAATCGGGAGTAGTAGACTTTGAGCGAGTCCACTCCGCCGTGCTGGGCCAGGTAGATGCGGTGCTCCAGCGCTCCGATGCAGAACTGGCGCTGGAAGGGCGGGTCCAACATGGGAATGCCCACGTCTATGTCCGGGCATTGGTTGACGTGGCCGGGAAAATCGCTCCAGACCATGGGCGGGGGATTGGTCCCGATCATGTCGACCGTGAGCAGCGCGTCGTCGTCGTCGTCCATGCCCCTGGTGTTGCGCGCGTCCTCGTCCTTGATGCCGTCGTAGTCGTTATCGCGATCATCGATCATCTCCTCGTCTATGCCCGCGGTGCCGGAAATCCAATCGCTGCGCGCCGGCGGCCTGACGGTGGATTTGAGGATGGATGAAAAGGTGGTGCAGGTAACCGTGGCCAGGTGCACCTTAAGCACATCGTCCACCTTGCCCTTGATCTCCAGGGCATTGGCCACGTCCTGGCAATGTTTGATCATGGTCGCCTTGCGGGCGTTCTTGGAGGTATCCTTGGCCACCTTGCGTTTGGTCCAGGAGCTGTCCGTGAATTGGACGTACAGTTCGGGATGGAGGTAGCGATGGAGGGGATGGCCGATATTGTGGCCTTCCCCATTAGGGCCGGGAGCGACATAGCCCGCCAGCACGGTGGTCTCCTCGTCGTAGTTGTAGCGGATGCCGCCGTCCTTGTCGTAGTCGTGCCAGACCATGGGCGTTCCGCCTCCGGAGCTGTCTTGATCGTCGAAATCGTTGTCCAGATGATCGTTGAAGCGCATGTAGGAGAGGAAGTTGGTGAGGTCCGAGATATTGGTGACGATTTCCGTCAGCTGGCCGCTGAGCTGATTTTCCTTGTGGGTGTTCATGCTGCCGGTCACCGAGTCCAGGTTGAAGCTGGAGGCGGCGATGGGCCCTTGCATCTTGTCCAGGAAGCCGTTGATGTCGTTGGGATTGCTGGAGACCTGGCGCGCGCGCACGTCCTTGGAGTTCAGATCGTTGATGTCGATGCTGCGGGTGAGCTGCTTGAAGCTTTCAAAGCCTTTGACTTCGCTGGCGGTGCCTTCCTTGCACTTACTCTTGTACGCATCCGTCGCCATGCAGGAAGCGGAGGTATCCGGGCAGATGTTCCGGCCGCAGACGCCGCCCACGTGGTTGTCGCCGTCCAGATCGAGAGGGCCGAGCATACCCTTGATGGTCTGCAACAATCCCAGATCCAGGCGCGCGACGCCTTCCGAGATCTTGCCGTCCGAAGCGGTGTCGCCGTCCGGCAGGAGTTTCCAACCCCCCGGAATCAGCACCGTATCGCGCTGATGCCGCAGGATATGTTCCAGGTTTTCCACCGACTGAGCCACCGGGAAGTAGATGCTGTCGATGCCCTGGACGGTGGTGGCGGAGTCGATGAAGGGGATGCCCTTCTTCTTGGGGGGCTCGCCGTTCTGGCTGCGATGGGCGTTGAACTCGTTGTTCAGCGTGTTGTAGTCGATCTTGTACAGGCTCACCAGCGCCTTGGAGTGGAACAGGTACGCTTCCGAGCCGCGCGGATTCAGGGCCATAGCCCGCGAGAAGTCCTCCTCCGCGGCCGCGTACTCTTCGTTGTTAATGGCTTGGTTGCCTTTCAGGATCAAACCGCGATAGGTGAGATCCTTTTCGCTATCGGCGGCGATAGGGGAAAAGACATTGCAGGCGGCAAGCAGGCAAAGGCCGGAGGCCGCCGTGAGCAAACCGGGCCAGGAAACCGCCCGGCGCAAAGCTCCGATTCGAGGCAACCCCCTCATCCATCCTCCGCTCGTTTTAATAGGACAACCGGCTTAACCCCCCCGAACCCACAGGCTCCCAGGCGCCGGAATGTTGGAAAAGATACTCTACACTTTCGCAAAAAAGCCCGGGATTTTAAACAATATATCGGGCTCCGCGGTTGCGACTTTTTAGTCCGCGAGCCGCCCCGGCGGACAAATAATCCGTCCCCGCCGATGGACAGGCAAAAAATCCAGGTGCTATAATCTCGATGTGCTCGCTTACGCTCTCACCGCTTTCCTATCCGGCTTCGCCCTCTTCCTCTTGGGTTTATCCATCTTCATGTACCATGAGAACCGCAAGTTCGGCGACAATCAATTCACGGTGAAATTGCTTCCGCCGCCGCCGCGCCTGGCAGCCACCCCGGTGGAAGGCCGAGCCAGGACCTATGTGGGCGTAGGCGTCGCATCCCGGTTCCTCCGGGAAGAAATCCAGGCTTCCGTCCTGACCAATCCCGCTTGATTGTCCCGTTTGGGACGCGGGGATAGCGACAAACCCCTCGCCCGGCCGTTCCTATTCCCGGCGCTGGCCCCGGGTCTTTAAGGGCGGCAATTAGTTGGCATAAGTCGCGGTCGTTTATAAATTAACGGGCACCGAGGTGGTCGTAGCTCAGTTGGTAGAGCAGTGGATTGTGGTTCCACTGGTCGCGGGTTCAAGTCCCGTCGTCCACCCCATTTTTCCCCCGAATTCAAAAAGCGAATCTGGACACCTGGACTTTGGGGCCCCCACCAACGGCAGCCGTAATGTGCGCCTAGACGGCACCGTAAGGTTCCGCTTCCTTTTTGTGAGAGGATTCCCTGCTCTCTTCTCTCTCCACCTCTCTCTGGGGAATTATTATCGGCGAAAGCGATTCACGGAGGGATCCATGCTTTGGGTCCATGTGCCAACGGGAGTGTACTTCGTCAATTCGGAAATTTCCCGGGGCGACGGGGAGCGGAGACACGTTCTATACCAAAGTAGGCATGGTCAGAAGTCCTTGCGCTCCCGTGCCATAGCCGTGGATGGGATCGGACACGGTGCCACCATCTTTATTGGTGTATGGTTGTTGCTGTTTCCGGGGAACGGCTTTCCCCGGGAGATTCCTGTCCTTCATCAGCGCAGAAGTGAAGGCGAAGCCCCGATACCCGGAGCGGTTGAGTGGTTCCATCCGCATGATCCCTACATACATGGAGTTTATCCGCATCCCATTGAACTGGGTAAGTTGAATGAGCGTGGAGCCATCACCGCCTAGCGCCCCCCATATGAACCAACGGCGGAATAATCCGATGCCGCTTAAATAATCCCGCTCAATGCCATTGGGGCCGGAAAATCGTTCGTTCAATCGGAACTTCCAATACTCGTGGTTATCCATCCGGATTTTAACCAGTTCGGTATCCGCATGGGTATGCTGTAGAAAGAAATCAGCTTGATCACAGTTGCACGTTATTTTTTGGTTTTGAATATCCAGAATCGAATCCGTATGGGCGGACTTCTCGAGATTAAAGAATCAAAACCACCGTCCCCGCCAGAATCAGCCCCGCTCCCATGGCCGTCTTGATGGAAAGCGTCTCGCCCAGGAAAACCACCCCCAGCAATAGGGTCAAGGCCAGGCTGGCCTTATCGATGGGCGCCACCTGGGTGACTTTGCCCAATTGCAGGGCGCGGAAATAGAACAGCCAGGACAGCCCGGTCGCCACGCCCGAAAGCGCGATGAAGGCGAGGCTGTGCCGTGATAGCAAGGTAACCTGTCCGATACGTCCCTTGGCGATGACGATGCCCCAGGCGATGACGAGGATGACCGCGGTGCGGATGGCCGTGGCCACGTCCGAATCCACCCCCTTGATACCCACCTTGGCCAGGATGGCGGTGAGCGAGGCGAAGAGGGCGGAAAGCAGGGCGTAGATCCACCAGGTTTGCATACGGGCTCCTTTGGGAAAATCACAATAATAGCAACCGAAGGTTTTCCTCCATCAGGATCTCCAGGATGTCGAATATGCCGCGGGGTATCTGAGCGGTTGCCTGGATGACGATTTGCCGGGGTTTTTCTGGTCGGAATCCGTCATGTGATTGCCGCTCATGGCGGTATGGGAAAGATCGCAAAAAAACGAAATTGAATCGCGAAAGCCTTATAAGGCATTTTCGCTCCAGGGAACCCCAGTTTGCAAACCGTGCGCGCCGTGTTGCAGGCGTTAGGCATCAAGATCGGGTTCCTGAAAAAATAACCGCCCATGCAAAAGGGTGATTCCTTCCGCAGCCAGGCTTAAACCCTTTTCTTCAACCCGAATATCCCTATGGCCAGCGCCACCGCCACGAATACCGCGCCGGTACCCAGCGCCATACGGTAACCGGCGAGTAGCGCCTGGGCCTCCGAGGTCGCCCCGGCCGCGCGGACCTGCGCGCTGTACCCGGCCGCCACCGCCACCAGTACCGCCAGGCCCAAGGCCCCGCCCAATTGCCCCGTAGTGCCCACGATGCCTGACACCAAACCGTGGTCTTCCGGCTTGACTCCGGAGGTGGCCAGTAAGGTCAGGGTCACGAAGGCGGGCATCAGGCCGAAGGACATCAAAACCGTGGCGGGCAGGATTTGGTACCAATAGGTGTTGCGCGTGGAGAGGAAGGCCAGGGCGCTGAGGCAGAGCAGCACCAGCGCGCAGCCGCCCACCAGCACGGCCTTAGGCCCCACTTTATTGGCTAACCGACCGCCCCAGGGCCCGGCGTAGCTGGCGGCCAGGCCATGCGGCAGGAAGGCCAACCCCGTCATGAAGGGGGTAAAATGCAATACCTGTTGGAAATGCAGGGTGAGTACCAGGTTCATGGCCACCAGGGCCGCGCTCAGGAAGGTGCCCACCAGATTGGCGGCCGCGATGCCGGGAAGCAGGAAGATACGCAGGGGCATGATGGGTTGCCGGGTCTTGGCTTCCACGGCGATGAAGGCGGCCAGCAGCGCCGCCGAAATACCGATCAAGCGCCAGGTGGCCGGCGAGTTCCAGCCTTGCGCGGGAGCTTTGGCCAGCGCGAACACCAGCACCATCAATCCGGAGGTAACCAGCAAGCTACCCAGGATGTCCAGCTTGGGGCGCGCATGGGGTGGTTCCGGCTCGCGCATCAGCCGGTAGGCGAAAACGATCACCATCAGGCCCAACGGCACGTTGACGAAAAGGATCCACCGCCACCCCAGCCAGGCCGTGATGATGCCGCCCAGCACCACGCCGATGGAATAACCCGCCGCCGCCACCGTGCCCCAGATGCCGAAGGCGCGATTGCGCGCGGGACCTTCCTCGAAGGCGCCCATCAGCAGCGCCATGGCCGCCGGGGCCAGCATTGCGGCCCCCAGGCCTTGCAGGCAGCGCATGGCCACCAGCAAGGCCGGCGTGCCGGAGAGCCCGCCCAACAAAGACGCCAGCGTAAAGAGCGCCGCGCCCAGGATGAAGATGCGTTTGCGGCCGAACAGATCGGAAAGGCGGCCGCCCAAGAGCAGGAAGCCGCCGAAGACCAGCCCGTAGCCGGTGAACAGCCATTGCACGCCTTCCGGCGTGAAACCCAGAGCCTTCTGGATGGAAGGGATGGCCACGTTGACGATGGAGAAATCCAGCACCACCATGCAATCGGCGAAGCAGAGCAGGGTCAGCATCAGCTTTTGCACGGGGGTGAAGGGAGCGTCTTCCGCGCGGACGGGGGGCGAATCGGGTTGCATGCGGAGGGTCCTATCGGGAACTGAGAAGTAGCAATAATACCCTGCCCGGCCCCTCCTTGAAAAGGGGTGCGGGGGGTAAGTTACTCTCCCGAGAACTCCACCACGGCGGGGGCGCCCGGTTGCTTGGGCCCCTTGAACAGGAACAGCATGGGAATGCAGATGAGGAAGAAGAAGCCCACGAAATAGAAAGTGTCCAGGTAAGCCAGCAGGGAGGCTTGCTTGGCGACCAGGTGATCCAGCATGGCTATCGCCCGCAATTTGGCCGTGGCCGCGTCCGCGCCTTTGGCGGCCATAGCGCCTGCCATACCGGTTAGGCGTTGGTAAGCCGCGGAGGAATAGGCCGTGATTTTATCCGAGAGGACGGCTACGTGGAACGCGGAACGCCGTTCGATGAAGGTGGCCATGATGGCTACGCCGAAAGAACCGCCCAGCTGCCTGATCATGTTGGTGAGGCCGGTGCCTTGGGGAATGTCCTTGCCCTTGAGGCTGGAGAGGGACATGGTGGTGAGCGGGATGAAGATGAGCCCCAAGCCCACGCCCCGCACCACCAGCGGCCAGAAGAATCCGTCCGTGCCGGTTTGCGCGCCCAGATGGGATAGCATATAAGTGAACAGGTAGAAGAGGAAGAAGCCGATGCCGCTGAGCAGAAGCGAAGAGGCTTTCTTCTGCAGGGCCTTGCCGATGATGGGCATCATGACGGCGGTGGCGATGCTGCCGGGGATAAGGAGCTTGCCGGTATCGGTGGCGGTAAAGCCCAGGAAGGATTGCGCGAAGACGGGGATCACGAATACGGATCCGAACAGGCCGAAACCCAGGATGAAGTTGAAGAGCATGCCCATGGCAAAGGGGCGGCTTTTGAGGAGCCGCAGGTTGACCACCGGGTATTCGCAGGTCAATTCGCGCCAGACGAATCCCACCGCGCCCACGGCGGCTACCACGCTGAGCACGGTGATATAGGTGGACTCGAACCAGCCGTCCTTGTCGCCGCGTTCCAAAACCACCTGCATGGCGCCCACGCCCGCGACCAATAAGCCGATGCCGGGCCAATCCATGCCGCGCACGGCGTATTTATCCACCGGTTCCTTTACGTAGATCCAGGTCATGATGGTGGCGGCGATGCCGACCGGGATGTTGATGAAGAAGATCCAATGCCAGGAAAGCGAATCGGTGATGTAGCCGCCCAATACGGGGCCGATGGTGGGGCCGATGATGACGCCCAACCCATAGATGGCGTTGGCCAATCCCAACTCCTCTTTGGGGAAGGTTTCCACCAGGATGGCCTGCGCCGTGGACAGGAGGCCGCCGCCGCCCATGCCCTGGATGAAACGGAAGAACACCAGCATCCACACGTTGGTGGAAGCGCCGCACAGCACGGATGCCACCGTGAAGACGATGATGGAAGCGGCGAAATATTTCTTGCGGCCGTACTTGGCGCTCAGCCAGCCCGCCATGGCTATCATGATCACGTTGGCGGCCGCGTAGGAGGTAATCACCCAGCTGATGTCGCCCAGGGTGGCGCCCAAGCTGCCCATCATCTGCAGCAGGGTCACGTTGACGATGGACGTGTCGACCAGCTGCAGCAAGGCCGCGGAAATGACCGTAATGATGACGATCCATTTATCGAAGCCGAATTTCATCGCCGCTATCCGCCCTGCCGCACGTCGATGGCCACGGAGACGGACATGCCGGGCCGCAGCGAGGGCCCATCCGGGCCTGCGCCTTCGGAAATGTTGATGCGTACCGGCACGCGCTGGACCACCTTGGTGAAGTTGCCGCTGGCGTTATCGGGAGGCAGCAGGCTGAAGCGCGCGCCGGTGGCGAATTGGATGGACGCCACCTCGCCCATTACGGGTTTGCCGGGATAGGCGTCCACGTCTATCTCCACCTTCTGGCCGGCATGCACGTTGGCCAATTGGGTTTCCTTGAGATTGGCCACCACCCACACCGGGGCCGCGTCCACGATGGCCATCACCGGTTGGCCCAGGGAAATTTGCTGCCCCGGCTCCAGGGATACCTTCTCGATATGGCCGGAGGCGGGAGCCAGCACCACCGCATAGGAAAGCTGCAGCTTGGCCGCATCCAGCGCGGCCTGGGAGGCTTGCAGGCGCGCATCCGCGGCGCGTACCTGCGCATTGGCGCCGGCAATCCCGTAGGCGGTCCCGCGCGTCTGTTCCGATGCCGCCGCGAAGCCGGCCTGCGCGCTTTGGAAGGCCGCTTCCGCCGCGTCCAATTGCGCCCGGCTGGCGATGTCCTTCTGGAACAATTCGCGTACGCGCTGCACGTCCTGCTGCGCCTTCTTGAGGTTGGACTTCACCGCTTCCATATTGGCCTGCGCCGCGGTTTTCTGGGACTGCGCCGCCTGCGCCGATGCGCCCGCCACGCCGCCCTTGGCCGCCGCTTCCGCGGCCTGCAGATCCGCTTCCGCCAATTGCACGCGGATGCGCATTTCCGTCCCGTCCAGGGTGAACAAGGTATCCCCGGCCCTGACGGATTGGTTGTCGATCACGCGCACGGAGGTCACCAGGCCCATCATCCTTGGGCTGATGGAAACGATATGGCCTTCCACCTGGGCATCGTCCGTGGTTTCGTGATTATGGTAATAGCGCCACACCGGGAACCCGATAGCGAGCCCCGCAACCAGCAGACCCAGCAATACCAGGTTGCGTACGGGTTTGCCGGATTTCCCCGCCTTGCCGGGTTTTCCGTCCAAGGCCGTTTCGCCTTTTCCATTGGTTTCCGCCGCCTGCGCCATGGCCGATGTCTCCTGCGTGCTTTTCATATTTCCGCCAGTCGATTGGATGCTTTCAGGTATTCCAGCCAAGCGCGATTGTACGCGTACAAGGCGTCGATGTAAGCTTGATGGGCCAGGCTTACGCTGGCTTGCGCCGAAATGACTTCCAGGTTGCCGGAGCCGCCGCTCTTGAAGCGTTCCCGCGCCAAAGCCTCTTCCTGCTCGGCCAGGCGCACGCGTTCCAGCGCGAAGCCGGCCACCTGCTGGGAGGCGTCCATGGCGGTGCGGGATCCGCGCGCGTCCTCTTCCGAGGCCTGGCGCGCGTCGCGGGCGCGCAGGTCCGCTTGCTTGGCACGTTCCGCCAGCCCATGCAGGCGGGCTTCCCGGCCGCCCCCGTCCCATAGGCTCCAGTTCAATTGCAGGGCGATGGTCTCGGTCCATTCCGCGCGGCTATTGAGGCGGCGCCCGCTGAGCCCGTAGTCGCCCGCCAATTCCAGGCTCGGCAAATAGGCCGCCTTGATTGCGTCCCGCGCTGCCAGGGCCGCGCGCTTGTCCTGATCGGCGGCGGCTATTTCCGGACGTTCGCTACCGGACGCATTGCCGGGCACGGCGTTCCTCAAGGACAGGGAATCGGAAAGCCTGGGGTACACGTCCAGGCCCAATCCCAGGATGCGGAGCAGGACGTAACGCGCCTGTTCCTCCTGCCCGGCAGCCATGGCCAGCGCGCTCTTGGCGGCGGAGACCTGTCCGTCCGCGCGCAGGACCTCGATTTGCGTGGCCGCGCCGGCCTGTTTTTGCGCGCGCGTCAGATCCGCGAGTTGCGCGGCCAACGCCAATTCCGACTTGCGCGACTCCAGCAAGGCGCGCTCCCGCGCCAGCCCGCAATAGGCTTCCGCGGCGGCCAGGGCCACGTTCTCTTCGGCCGCCCGGGCTTCGAACTCGCCTTTGCGCAAATCGAACTTGGCCGCCTGGTAACGATGCCAGGCGGAACCGTCCAAGATCGCGATGCGGCCGTTGACGCGCGCATCCTCCGCGGTGAAGGGGCCGATAAGGTTGGGGAAGGGTTCCGCGCCGGGGGCGGCGGGGAAGGACAATCCCATCGCCGGCAGATCGAAGGACCGCCTCACTACGCCTGCGCTGGCGCCTATCTGCGGTAGCATGGAACCCAGGGCCTCCGCCGCTTTGGCTTCCGACTCCCGCGATTTGGAGCGCGCGTTCTGGGCCTGGAAGGCGTCCTTGCGCGCCGCGTCCATCGCCTGGCGCAGACCCAGTTGCAGGGTATCCGGCTTCGCCTGCATCAGCATGGAGGCGACGAGCAGCGTATTAATCATGGTTCTTTCCCGCCGGGGTTTTCGGTTTCAATCCCGTGATGAGTAGGTCGAATGAGGACGCGAAGATCCTGTCGGGCGGGCAGACACCCGATCCCCGCTGGCCCAGGTGCATTTTCAGGTAGGCCTGGTGGGTCAATCCGGAAAGCGCGAACTGGGCGATGCCCTGCGCGTCCGCATCCTTGCGGAAGGCGCCCTCCGCCTGCCCCGCGCGGATGATATCCTCGATCAGCTTCCAGGCGCGCACGGTCCCTTTTTCGATCCAGAACCGGAACAGCAAGGGCTGCTCGCTGGCTATCTCGCCGAACATCAGGCGGTGGAAGCGCCCCCAATCCGGCTCCATGGCCCTTTTCCAATACCTGTCGAGGATATAGCGCAACTTGACGTCGGCGCCGCCGCGGATTTCCTGCAGGGCCGCCTCCGCATGGGCGATTTTGACGTCCACTTTGTCTTGGAGCGCGCGCTTGAGCAGATCTTCTTTGTTCTCGAAGTAACGGTAGATGGTGCCTTTGGAAACGCCGGCGGCCTCGGCCACGCTTTCCAGGCGCGCGGCGCGGTAACCTTGGCGCGTGAATACGTCCAAGGCGGCTTCCAGGAGGGCACCGGGGCGTTCCTCCGCTTTCCGTTCCCACTTGGGTTTTTTCGCCTTGGCTAGCATCCGTCTCCCTACCATCTTACTACCGATTTTGCCCCGGTTTTTTCCCGCCGGTTCCGCATCGGCCAATAATTGACTCTTGAGTAAATTAATCCTGGGTCAATTACCACGTCAAGGTTTATGGCATCCAAACCCCTCTCGGGGCGATTATTTTACGCCTATGAGACCGTTCCATTTATGCTAACCGAAAGGTGAGGGAGGGAATCCCGCGAAACGCGCGAATGCCCGGGAATATCCTACTGGCCCATGTCCGCGGGCGCCGGCTCCGCGCGGGTCTCCTTGGATCGCCTTTCGAAAGAAACGCCATAAGCGAGCGAACGGAACTTGAGCACGGGATCGTCGGGCATGCCGATGCCGGGGGCCACGTTGGTGGGATCGAATACCAGCGATTCGGTGGCGCGCTGATCCTCATGCACGCTTTCGAGCGCCAGCCGGCCCAGCGTGACGCGGCGACGGCCTTCCGGCCATGTGGCGCTGGGATCTTCCAACGGATCGCCCGGTTCCGCCAGCTCGGCTACCAGGTCCCAGTCTAGCGGGCCTTTTTGCAAGCGGGCCCGGATCTCCTGCAACAGGTATTGATCGGGACGGCCCTTGACGGCCGCCGCGTCAGCGCCGCCGTCCGGGTTTTGCGGTAGCCAATGATAGCGGAAAGGCACGCGCTTGCCGGCCGCATCGATAAGGAAATAGGTATGGATGCCATGATAGGCTTCTTGGGCGAAACTTCCCGCTGGCTTGAGGCCTTTGATAACCTTGATGCTGGCCAGGATATGCAAATGCTTGAGGATATGCAGGACAAGGCGCAGCATGTTTGGCTTACCTCCGCGACCGGGCGTTTGCGCCGCCGTGAGCTTGAGGAATTCTTCCGGCGTGCGGGCGGGAAAGACGGGGATATTGATGCCGGCCCAAGTGGTGTTGGCGCCGGAAGGCAGATCGAAACGGATGGCCAGGCCCAGCACGCGGCCGGATTTGGGATCGGTGCGATCGGGCGCGCAGGGATTCCCGGAAGCGTTGGAAAACCGCACCAGGCAAGGGATGGTTTCCCCTTGCAGATGTTCGGCGCTGGAAAATGCCTTGGCCTCTCCCGAGGCCCGGAAGGATCCCCGTACCACCAACCCGCGCGCATGGGCGCGGCGGAAGCCCGGCTTTGTGCCGGCGGCATGCTCGATGATGTCGATGGCGGTTTCGGGGGTTAAGGGTGCGGTCATCGATCCTCCGGCGCGGAACCATCCGGAAAGAAGGGCGGCTCCGTTCCGGATCTAAGTACTGCGGGGCCTGGATGCAACCGGAAGATAGGGCACCGCGCCGGGAGGGATTCGCTTGTCCGCCATCAAATCTTACATTCTGTGCCGTGAATAGGCGGGCGCGAACCATGGCCCGGAAAAACCCATATCGGATTGGAGTCGCAGATGAAGAAGCAAATCGTGTTCCTGGCCTTGACCTTGGCGGGCGCCTTGTCCGCGCGGGATACCAAAATCATGATGCCTATAGCCAAGGCGATGGCTTCCGCAGGCTATAAGGAGAAAGTGGGCGATAAGATCAAGTTCACGTTCGGCGATTCCGTTACGGCCACGGGCGCGCAGAACCTGGGCATCACCAAGACCAACCAGAAAACCAGCGCGGTGGGCAAATCGGATTCGGCGGCTTGTGAATGGGTTTTCCTTTCCGCCATGATAGCCTTCAAGAAGAAGGCGGAAAGCAGCGGAGCCACGCAAGTGGACGGCATCGTCAGCAACTACAAGAACCTGGAGAATTCCAGCCCCACCCAATACGAATGCCATGTGGGCGGCATCATCGCAGGAGTGGCCTTGAAAGGCGTGCTGGTCAAGGATAAGTGATCGCGGGCCGGCGCGGACCCGGGTTAAGTTGGCTACTTTTGCGTGCGGAGAAGCCATGTCACGCACGGAACGCCTGCTCGAATTGATCCAGATCCTGCGCAGCCATCGCCATCCGGTCACGGGGCCGGCCTTGGCCTCCCGGCTGAGCATCAGCCTGCGGTCCTTGTACCGCGATATCGCCACCTTGCAGGAGCAGGGCGCGCGCATAGACGGAGCGCCGGGGCTAGGCTACATCCTGCGCCCCGGATTCATGCTGCCGCCGCTGATGTTTTCCGAAGAGGAGATCGAGGCGTTGGTATTGGGTTCCCGCTGGGTGGCCGATCGCACCGACAACGCCCTGGCCGCGGCCGCGCGCAGCGCGCTGGTGAAAATCGCCGCGGTATTGCCGCCTGCGCTCAAGGACGGGTTGGATGCGTCCGGCCTGTTGGTGGGCCCGGGCGCGGCCCAGGCGCGGCCTTCCGACGCGGCGGGGATCAAAATCGATATGGCCCATATCCGCCGGGCCATCCGGAAGGAACGCAAACTCGCCATCACCTATCGGGACGCCAAGGATACGGAGACCTCGCGGACCATCTGGCCGTTCGCGCTGGCCTTCTTCGATCGCGCGGAGGTGGTGGTGGCCTGGTGCGAATCCCGCGCGGCCTTCCGCAACTTCCGCACCGATAGGATAGGCGCTTTGGAAATCTCGGAAGCGCGCTATCCGCGCAACCGCCAAGCCCTGCTGCAGGAATGGCGCGAGGGCGAAGGCATTCAACCGCAGTGAAGGACGGCGGTTCGAGACTGCCGCGGCCGACGGTCGTCCGCGACCGCGGGTATCCGCTGCGGTTTGCTGCTGACGAAAACTGGCAGTCCCAACTGCTATCCTTATCCCAGGCATAACGCCGTTATCACCGGACAACCTGGAGTCATTATGCAAGATCCGAATTTCATCCTTCTCTACGTCGAAAACCCATCCGTCAGCGCCGCATTCTATCGGGCCCTTTTGGGCAAGCCGCCGGTGGAGGATTCGCCCACCTTCTCACTCTTTGCGCTGGACTCCGGCCTCAAGCTGGGCCTCTGGGCGCGCCCCACCGTGGAACCGGCCGCCGCTCATACGGGCGGCGGCGCGGAGCTGGCGTTCGCGGTGGGGGATGAGAAGGCCGTGCGCGCATCCCATGAGGAGTGGAAGCGGCTGGGACTCACCATCGCGCAAGCCCCCACGGCCATGGATTTCGGATTCACCTTCACCGCCCTGGATCCGGACGGCCACCGCCTGCGGGTTTTCGCGCCGACCTGACGGCCGGTTCCGCCCGCCGAGTTCCGTCGCGGGACGCCCGTTACGCTCGGGTCTGTCCTCGGCGGCGCAGCGCGGTAACCCCCAAGAGGCCCAATCCCATCGCCATTAAAACCAAGGACTGCGGTTCCGGGACCATCCCCTGCGGGGTATACGAAAGATCCATGCCGGCCAAGTCGGCGTCCGTGAAGGCGAAGGCGTAGAAAACGCTGGGGCCGGCCGTCCCGGGCACAAAGTCGTTGTCATTGGAAACGAACAGGGTGTGGTTGACCACGCCGTCCATGGTGATGTCCTGGCCGAAGGCGGCGCCTTCCAGCTTGGCCGGGATCTGGGTATCCGCGATGCCGAACGATTTTAGCGCGGCCGCCATGTCCAGGAACAAGGTCTTGCCGGGGGCCACGGCCAACAGCGCGGTTTCCCCCTGCAAGGTGGAAACGTCCTGCGCGCCGGTAAGGTCCACGGCCCACAATTGCTTGACTACGGCTTTGCTGCCGTCGCCCAGGCCCTTGCCGTCGCGTTCCAGCACTATGAACTGATGATCGTTGAGCGCCAGGATTTCACTGCTGTTGTAATTCTTGGCCCCGATCTTGTTGTCATAGGCGTATTCATGGGTAATGCCCGTCGCGATGTCGATAGTGACGATGCGGTTGGCGCGTCCGCCGTCGCCGCCGTCCTGGATCAGAGGGCTCTGCATGAAACCGATCAAGGTTTTGCCGTCGGGCGAAATGGCCAAGCCTTCCATCCCTTTGTTGGTGACGCGGCCGGTGGTGTTGCCGCTGGTTTCGGCGGCCCCGACGGAGTTGAGATTGGCGATGCCGAAATGATCCGGCAAGGCGAAGGTTTTGATGCGTTGTCCCGTGGTGCGGTCGAACTGATCCACGTAAGGGCCGTATTCATCCGCGATAAAAACGCTATTGCCGTCGTTGGAAACGCGCACGCCCTCCGGATCCAGGCGCGCATCATTCGGATTGAGGGAGGAACCGGGTCCGAACCCGTCCGATCGTCCCGTGAAATAATTGACGCCGCCGCTGTTCTGGACGGGCGCACCGCCGGGGAGTCCCGCCGTGCTGCCGTAGAAGAGAGGGGCGGGGCTGGAGAGCAAGGTGGTGGAGTTCAGGGCGGCGGTTAAGGTGAACGGAAGCCCTCCGGACGGCGTGGCGTCCAGGTTGAGGTTCAATTCCTGGAAGCGGGCGATGAAGGATTGGGTGTTGTCGACGGGGGTGCCGCCCGCATAGCCGGTGGCGTTGGGGCCTCTGTCCGGGATGGCCAGGAAGGTGTTGCCGCCCGCCCAGGCGAGGCCGGATCCGAGGCCGCCCAGCACGTTCGCGGCGCCGCCGCTTTCCAGGTTCCCGGCCAGACCGGACTTGTCCGAGGTAGCATCCAAGGTACCGGTGGCGATGAGTACCGGCGAAGCCTGGGCCGCCGCGGCGAAGAGCAGCAAGGCGGAAAAGGAAGGGAATGCGGGTTTGCATGGCATAAGAGATGTTCTCCGGAAAGTGGGGGATGAATGCGGAACGGAACTCATGGGGATGCAGGGATAAGGTAGGCGGGACATGTTTCGGCCGCGGGAGTTCCTTATTTCAATCCTGATTTCCCGCGCGGAAAACTTGCCAATGCTTTACGATTAAAGCCGCACTCGTCCGTTTTTTTGCCGGATGTTTGGAAAAACATCTTGAAAATAGCGGGCATTGCTTAATACCATCGTCAGCGAAGTCTAAAACGAGAGGGAGAGTGATGGGAAAAAGAACAGTCGGATCGGCGGCCTTGGCGACGCTGGTATTGCTTGGCGCGGTTCCTGCGGGCCACGCGTTTTCGATCAACGGCACTGCTCCCACGGTCGAGTTCGTGAACAGCAATCCGGTTTATGCCCCCATCAAGGCCGATGTCCAAGCCAAGATGAACGCGGAGGTGAAAAGCGCCTTCGACACCACCCTCGTGAAAACCCGCACCAGCCTGGCCGGTTTCAAGGACCAGAAAGAGCTGGCTCAGGGATTCGGCAATGCCAATGCTTATTCCACCGGTTCCGCAACCTTGCAGGGATTCCAGAACTACTCGCTCTTCGCGGTGGCCACCGGCCTGATGGTGGGCGTGCAGGCTCCCACCACCAGTTTCAGCTACTACAATAAGATAGGGGACGACATCACCAAAAAAGGGGACCTCTACGCCGGCCTGGGGGTAGGCGTGTCTTTCCTCAACGTGGGCGTGAACGCAAAGTTCCTTTATCCCGGATTGTACCTGAACGCGAAATACGGCGCGTTCGATCAGAAGATCAAGGACTTCAACATGAAGTTCAGCGTCATGGGCGTAGGCGCCAATTACCGGCTCCTGGAACCCAAAAGCTTCGTGGGATTGGTCAAGTGGCGCGGGGTCTCGCTGGGCACGGGATTCTACGTGCAAAGCGACAAGCTCAACATGAAAATCACGCCGGACTCCCTCACCACCCCGGCGCATTTCCGCGCGGCCGTGCTTTCCGGCAGTACCGGCGCGGATTCCATCGCCAAGGAATCGATGCTGGCCGATATGGGCTATGGCAAGAACGATCCGGACGCCAACGTGATCCTTAACCCGACTTTCAATATGGGCCTGGACGTCACCACCATGACCATTCCCTTCGACGCTGCCACGGCGGTCAGCCTTCTCTGGGGCGTCTTCAATATCACCGCGGGCATGGGATTCGATCTGAATTTCGGATCCAGCAAGATAGTCCTGGAGGGCGCTTCCAAAGCCAAGATCACCTCCGACACCACCAAGGTGGTTTTTTCGCCCGCTACGGTGAACATCGACGGCAGCAGCAAGAACAGCCCTTCCTTCGGACGCTTGCGCGCCATGACGGGATTGGGCCTGGGGCTGGGCCCGGTCAAGCTCGACATTCCGTTGATCTATTACTTCAACAGCGGGATGGCGATAGGCCTCACGGCCGCCGTGGTCTGGTAGCCGTCGCCTGAAAGGGACCGGAAAGTTCCGGTCCCACCCAAGCCAACTCCCCTTCCGTTCCCGACACGACGGTCGCGATAAAATCCCGCCGGCATGCATGGCGGGCGAAACCGGCGCCCGGCGCCAATCCCGCCTTGACCTCCGCCTCCCGTAACGTCCAGGTTACCAAAAAACCCGCTTTGTCCCCGACGGCCGCCGCGTCCCAGCCCATCCCCACCGCCAGCGCGGCCCAGTCCCGTTCCTGATCGGTCCGTTCGATATCGATTCCCACCGGCCCTCGATCGGATGCGATGGCCATGACGTAGGCGCCGCTATGCGCCAGACTCAAGTGAATGGGCGCGGCGAGGGGGCGGGGCGGCGTCCCATTTGCGAAGGCGGATTCCACGCGCGGGCGTCCTTCCGCCGACATGGCGATGGCTTCCGGATCGATGCTCAGCACCGCTCCGGCCAATAGGCGCAATAGCCCATGGCCCGCCAGGAATTGCCTGCGGCGAAGAGGATTGGCGAAGGCCCGGGCACGCGCCGATTCGGCCGGCGTCAGTTCCTTGGGGAGCCGCGCCGGGTCCCAGCCTCCCGGACCGCCGTCCAGCCGGGACCAGGCGGCCAGCAGCATAGCCTTAAGGGGTCCGTTTGAAGATGAGGGAGGTGTTGATGCCGCCGAAGGCGAAGTTGTTGGTCATGATATGCTCGGTGGAGAGGCGGCGCGGGCCTTCCATGACATAGTCCAGATCCCCGCAGCGCGGGTCCACGTTGACCAGGTTCAAGGTGGGGCAGACCCAATCGTTGCGCATCATCTCGATGCCCAGCCAGGCCTCAAGCGCGCCGCAGGCGCCCAGGGTATGCCCGAAATAGCTTTTGAGCGATGAGATGGGGATCCTGCGGCCGAAGACGCCGCGGGTGGCGGTGGTCTCGGCGATGTCCCCATGCTCCGTGGCCGTACCATGCGCGTTAACATAGCCGATGGCGTCGGGGGAAAGGCCCGCGTCCGCCAGGGCCAGCCGCATGGCCACCTGCATGGTTTCCGCGGAAGGCTGGGTGACGTGGCTGCCGTCGCAATTGGTGCCGAAGCCGATCACTTCCGCCCGGATGTCCGCGCCCCGGGCCAGCGCGTGTTCGCGTTCTTCCAGGACCAGGGTGCCGGCGCCTTCGCCCACCACCAGGCCGTCGCGATCGCGATCGAAAGGCCTGGGGGCTTTGCTGGGATTGTCGTTCTTGACCGAGGTGGCGAAGAGCGTGTCGAACACGGCCGCCTCCGTGGGCGTCAATTCCTCAGCCCCGCCCGCTATCATCACCGTCTGGCGCCCGCTTTGGATGGCCTCGTAGGCCAGGCCGATGGATTGGCTGCCGCTGGTGCAGGCCGTGGAGGTGGTGTATACGCGCCCTTGCAGCCCGAAATGGACCGCGATGTTCACGGAGGTGGTGTGCGGCATCATGCGGATGTAGGTGGTCGCCGTGATGGCGTCCGTGGTCTTGTTGAGCAGCATGCGCGCGAAATCGCCGATGGCTTCCGGCGAGCCGGTGGAGGATCCGTAGGCCACGCCGGCGAGGCCGCTTTTGAGGATGGGATGGCCCAGGAGGCCCGCGTCCCGCAGGGCCAGTTCCGCGGAACGTACGGCCATGCGCGCGACGGGGCCCATGGATCGCAGTACCTTGCGCGTATAGGTTTCCGCAGGCAGATCGTAAGGCTGCGCGGGCGCGGCCATCAAGGTGTTGAGGCCTTTGTATTGCGACCACTCCTCCATGCGCACCACCGCGCTCAGGCCTTTGCGCAGCCGGTCTCCGGCCGCGGCCCAATCGTTGCCGATGGGCGAAATGCCGGCCATGCCGGTCACGACGACTCTTTTCAAGAACTCAATCCTCCGTCCACGGCGAAAACCTGCCGGGTGATATAGGATGCCTCATCGGACATCAGGAACGCGATCAGGCCGGCCACCTCTTCCGGCGCGCCGGCACGCTGCAGCGGGATCATCTCCACCAGCTTCTCCAGCACCTCTTCCCGCACCATGTCCGTGCCTATCAACCCCGGCGCCACGCAGTTGACCGTGATCTTGCGTTTGCCCAACTCCAAGGCCAGGGATTTGGTGGCGGCGATGACGCCGGCCTTGGCCGCGGCGTAGTTGGCCTGGCCGCGGTTCCCCATCAACCCGGATACGGAGGCGATGGTAACGATGCGGCCCGGCTCGCGGCGCTGGATCATCGGCATCACCAGGGGGCGCAGCACATTGTAGAAGCTGTCCAGATCGGTACGGATGACGGTGTCCCATTCCTCCCCGCTCATGCCCGGAAAGGGCGCGTCCGCAGTAACTCCCGCGTTACATACCACGCCGTAATAGGCGCAGTGTTTTTCCAGGTCGGCTTCCAATGCGGCCAAGGATTCCGCCCGGTCCGCGACGTCGAAATGCAACTCCCGGGCCGAGCCTCCCGCGGCCCGGATGGTTGCGGCGGTTTCGCCCGCGCTCCCCGCCTTGCGGCCGTGCACGACCAGATGATAGCCGTCCCGGGCCAGGCGCAGCGCCGCCGCGCGGCCGATGCCCCGGCTGCTGCCGGTCACCAGGATGGACTTGGCCTCGCTCATGTGCTTCTTTCCCCGAGGAATTTCCGGATGTCCGGCACGTCGATGACTGTGATTTGCGCCTGCGCCACGATGCCGCCGCCCGGGACCCGAATGCGGCAATGCACGCTGCTGACCCCGTTTTCCTGAAAGATATCCAAACGGGCCAGCACTTCCAATTCCGCTCCGGCCGCGAACATGGGCACCTGGGCCGCATACTCGCGCGTGCCCAACAGCATCCCCACCTTCACTTCGCCGCCCTTGGTCAATCCCAGCGCCCCGGAATAAGCCGCCACCGTCTGCGCCATGTACTCCAGGCCCACCCAGGCAGGCACGCCGCCTCCCGTGAAGAAGGGGCTGGCGGGAGTGATGCGGACCTTGGCGAGGAAGGAGTCGCCTTCCATGCCGCAGGCCTCGTCGATGAGGATCATGGGCGCGCGGTGGGGGATGAGCCGATCGATGGGGCGGCGGCAGATTTCCTTCAGATCGTTCGGCCCGCTAAGTCCGTCAAGCCGGTCAAGCCCGTCAATCCGGTTCATGCCGCGCCCAAAAGCAAAGACACATTGGTCCCGCCGAACCCGAAAACATTGCTGAGGGCGTAGCGGATCGGGGCCGCCGGGCAGTCGCCGGGACGGATCAGGCGCAAGGGTCCCAGTTCCGGATCCACGGCGCCGTCGTTTATTTGCGGGGGCAGCCCGGCTTTCCCGCCCTCGGCCAGGAGCGCCCAGCAAATGCCCGCTTCCAGGGCCCCCGCCGCTCCCAAGGTATGGCCGGTGAGGCTTTTGGTGGAGGAGCAGGCCACCCCCTCAGGGAACACGGCGTGCATGGCGCGCGCCTCCATGGCGTCGTTCTGGGCGGTACCCGTACCATGCAGGTTAACGTATCCTATCTGATACGGTGCCACGCCCGCTTCCCCAAGGGCGGATTTCATGGCGTCGCGGGCCCCTTCCCCCCCGGGCAAAGGGGCGGAGATGTTATGCGCGTCCGAGGTTTCCCCCGCGCCCAAGAGGAGTACCAGCCTTCCCTGGGCCCCGGCGGATCCGCCCCGGGATCCTTCCCGCCGCAATACGAAAAAGGCGGCCGCCTCCCCGATGTTGATCCCTTTGCGGTTGGGGCTGAAGGGAAGGCAGGGCTCCGGCGAAAGCGCGCCCAGTGCGGAGAACCCGCGCAAGGTGAAGGTGCATAGCGTGTCCACTCCGCCCACCAGCACGGCGTCGCAGGCGCCCAGCCGTAATAGGCGGCGGGCCGCGGCCAGCGCCTTGGCGGAGGAGGAACAAGCGGTGGAAACCGTGAATGCGGGCCCGCGCAAACCCCAGGCCAGCGCCAGGAATTCCGCGGGCGAACCCAATTCCATCTGCGCGTACGCGAATCCGGGAGGGAAGGATCCGCGTTCATGCAGGGATTGGAAGGCCGCTTCGGCTTCCGCCATACCGGAGGTGGTGGTGCCCACTACCACGCCCACGCGGGCCGCGCCGAATTCGGAAACGGTCCGACGCAGATCCGCTTCGATTTGGCGCGAGGTATGCAAGGCCAGGCGGTTGTTGCGGGAGCGATGTGCCAAGGGGAAGCCGTCCAGCGCCGGCAATTCCGCGCGCACTTCGCCTACGGTCAGGGATTGGCCGGGCGTCCATCGGTCCGTGGCGATCATGCCCGGCGCCGCCCCGCGCCGCAGGTTGGCCAGCACGGAAGCAACCCCGTCTCCGGCCGCGCAGGTCATGCCCAGCGCGCTCAGGTAAACGGGCTCCGGGCTCACGGCGCGTCCCGTTCCACGGTGGCGACATGCACGCGGTAGCCTTCCGCAAGGTGATCGACCACTATTCCTGGTGTACTTGCCGCGCCCCCCGCAGTATCGGTATTTTCCATCGGCCCGGCCGCGCCCGTATCCGGCCGCACGGAAAGCCATGGGCGCCCGTTCCAGGCCAGGCTGCGATCCGCTCCGGAAAAGGCGGCCCGCCAACGCGTATCCGCGAACACCGTTCTCAGGGCCGCTTCCGGCCAGTTCGCGAACACCACGTCCCGCAAGATGGCTTCGCCGTCGATATGCACGGGCAGGTTGGGATCGCTTTCCTGCGCCACCTTGCCTCCGGACCAGGTGAGACGCAGCAGGCGTTGCCCCATCGGGCTCAATCCCACCAAGGTGAAAGTATTGCCGTCGTTCTCGATCACTGCCATCAGTTCCAATGTCCGGCCTTGACGCTCCAGGCGCAAGGACTGCACGTAACGGCCCGTCATGACGCCCGCTTCCACGGGGGGCAAAGCCCAGGGATCCGGGCTGCGGTGGGCGCAGCCGCCCAGCAGAGATACGGTGAGGACGGCGAGCAAGGAAACGAGGGGATGGATCAGGAGCCGGAAGGCGCGCAAAGCTCCTCCAGGACCTTTAAACGGGCGGGGTCGGAAACGTAAGGGTTGGATGCGTCCCAGGCGTAGCCGGCCAGGATGGAACAGATCATCGCCTTCACTTCCGGTTGCTGGCCGGGATAGAAGATGATGTCCTGGAAGCCGCCCCGGTACCAGGAATCCACGAAGGCGCGGAAGGCGTCCACGCCCTTGCGCAGCGGTTGATCGTACTCGCGCGCCCAATCCACCGATCCGCCGGAGAGATGCCGCGCCACCAAGGGCGCGATGAGGGCGGCGGATTTCATGGCGATGGTGACGCCGGAGCTGAACACCGGATCCAGGAACTCGCCCGCATTGCCCAGCAAGGCGAAGGACGGACCGTGCAGGGAGATGACGTTGGCGGCATAGCCCTTCAGCGAACGCGCGGGCGTGTCCCAGACTGCGTTGCCGATCAGGTTGTCCAGGGTAGGGGTTTCCGCTACCAGGGCGCGAAGCAGGGCGGTCTCATCGGCGCCCGGATGGTTTTGTTTCGCATGTTCCAAAAGGCGCGGTTCCGCCACCACGCCGATGGAGCAGCGTCCGTTGGAAAAGGGGATCAGCCAATACCAGACGGCCTTATCGGCGGGATGCACGCTGACCAGGATCTTGTTGCGATCCATGCCGCCCAGGGGGATGCCGTCCCGGATATGCGTGAACAGGGCCATGCGCACCGGGAATTTCGACGGGGTTTCCAATTTCAAAAGGCGGGGCAAAAGCCGCCCGAAACCGGTGGCGTCCAGGATGAAACGAGCCTTAACCTCCAGGTTACCCCCGGGATGCCTGACGGCCAACCGTGCGCCTTGGCCGTCCGTTTCCGCCGCCGTGACTTCGTGGCGGTAATGCACGGGCACGCCCTTGGCCGCCACCGCATCGATAAGCACCTTGTCGAAATCCGCGCGGACCACCTGGTAGGTGGTGCCCCAGCCCCGGCTGCTCTTGTGGCGGAAATCGAATTCGGCGGCCCGATCGCCGCGGCGGAAGGCCGCCCCGTTCTTATGCTGGAAGCCCGCTTCCACCACCGGCCGCAATAGTCCGGCCGCTTCCAGGATCTCCATGGTCTGGGGCAGCAGGCTCTCGCCGATGGAAAAGCGCGGGAAGGTTTCCCGTTCCAAGACGGCCGTCTTCAGCCCCAGCTTATGCAGGAAGGCCGCGGCCAGGCTCCCCGATGGGCCCGCGCCCAGGATGGCGACATCCAAATCATGCGTCATGGCTTTCCCTTCTCATTCCGTTTCCCCGACCGTGGAGAAGCAAGGCGCGGTCAACCAGGCTACGCCCAGCCCCACCGCCAGCACCAGACCGAAGGCTTTCAAGGCCGGGGTGGTGCTGAACACCAGCATGCCGAAAGCTAACATATTCGAGGCGGCGCCCATGTTGATGGCCACCAGCGCGGCCGCGCGTTGGCGGCGGCTTTCCTGCACGAAGATCCCATAGTCGATCCCCATCCCCAATATCAGGGCCAATGCTAAAAGCGCGAACAGGTTGAGCGGCATACCGCTCCCTCCCAAGCTCCCCAGGCCGGCGGCTACGCCCAAGGCGGCCGGAGCCACCGCGCCGAAGGCCCGGCCCCTGAACAAGAACAGCATGGCGATGAAGACCAGCGCGGATCCGATGGCCAATACCCAGATCAAATGGCGGCGAAGCAGCCCCAAAGTGTCCGATACATCCTGGATTTGATCCACCAGCACGATATCCGCGGAGGCCTGCTTTCCCAGGGCCCGCAGTCGATCCGGCGGCAGGCTTACGGCCGCGGGCACGGGAACCACCGAGGCCGCGCTTTCCGCGCCTTCAGCCCTTCCCGCCTTATTTCCGCGCCAAAGGTAACGGAAGGGCGTGGAAACGGGATCCGCCAACCATTCCTCCAGGCTCACCGGGCGCGAGTTTTCCCGCGTTTCCCTGCGCAGGCGCTCCCCCAATTCCGGCGTGCCCAAATCCGCCGCCAGCCGATCGGCAGTACCTTTCACGTTACCTGTATTTCCCAGGTTAACCGAGCCGCCCAGGGCGGACAGCAGCAGGGCAGCGTTGCCCTGCTGGAGCGCCAGCGAAGGGACGAAGGTGGAGACCCCCACGGCCGCGGCCCCGCCGGTATCGGACGCGGCCAATAGACCCAGGAGCTTTTCCTCCCGCTGCAAGACCTGCTCCGTATCCGGCGCGCGCACAAGGAAAAAGCGTCCCCCGCCCGGCATGCGTAGGACGGAATTGATCTTGTCCTGCTCATGCTGCAGGCGGAGATCATGGGCGTAGAGCAGGCGCACGTCGTCGTCCACGCGCAGGCGCGCGCAGCCCCAGGCGGAAAGGGCCAGCAAAGCCAGCAAGGACAGGGCGGTCAGCTTGCCGCGCCGTACCTTGGGCCAGCCCCGTTCGATGGCCTCGGCAGCCTGGCGCATGCCGGCGCTCACCGGTTTCAGGCGCGCGCCCAGCCAGGGATACCACAGCATCACCGTGATCCAGGATGCCACCAGGCCCGCGATGGAGAACAGGCCTATCTGGCGCAGGCCGGGAATGGGCACGAAGAACAGGGCCAGGTAGCCTATCACGGAAGTGAGCAGTCCCAGGAACAGGCTCCGTTGCACGTCGCGCAGACGCCTGCGCCCGTCCCAAGGCTTGTCTTCGTACAACCCGGCGATGAAAAGCATGCCGTAGTCCTCGGCCACGCCCACGATGGTGGATCCGAACACCATGGCGATGAGATGCACCTTGCCGCCCCCCGCCAAGAGCAACAAGGCCGTGGCGGCCAGGCAGCCGATTAGCACGGGTAACATGCCCAATAGCGTAGGCCGGATGCCGCGGAAAGCGAACAGCATCAGCACCAGCAGGAGCGCGGCGGATACGGTCCCGATGGAAGTCATTTCCCCATGGGCCTGATGGGCCGCCAATAATTCGTGGAACACGAATCCGGATCGCAGCAGTTGCGCGCCTGGCACGGCCAGGGCGGCCGCGGAGGCGCCGTCGAAGCGGGCCGCCAGCGTGTTCTGCGCATCCATGCCCCGTGCGCGCGGCTTCAAGGTGCCCAATACCGCCACGGCGGTCTTGCCGTCCAACGCAACGGTGAGATGGCCGTTCCGCAATTCGAAACCGGCTCCGGCCCCGCTGCGCGCGGACAGCCACCGGCCCCAGGTGCCGAACGGATCCTGGGCGAACCCCAGGCTGCCGGAAACCCCGGGCGGCAGGTACAAGGTGCGCTGCGCCGCATCGTAAAGGCTGCCGGAATCTTTGGCCAAGGATTCGCGATCTTCCGCGGACAATAGGGCGAAGCGATGGGGTTGGTAGAAATCCAGCATCCTGCCCACCCCGCCCGAGGGTACCGCGCAGGCTACCTCCTGCATACTGCCGGAGGCGCGCAGGCTGGCTGCATAGGCCTCCGCCGCAAGCGCGGCCTTATCCGCGTCCGCATGCACGGCCAATACCAGGAAGCGTTTTTCCAACTCCGATCGCAGCGCATCGCCTGCCGCGCGCACGGCCGGATCCTGCTCGCGCTCCGGCAACAGGGCGAAGATGCTGCTTTCGATGGAGGCGGTGGGCAATTCCCGCGCGAGATAGGCGCCGCATGCCAAGAGGATGAGGACCCAGGCCAGGGCCAGCGTTTTCCTAATCACGGAACGCGACGGCCTGCCAGGATGCCAGGGCCCCGCCGTTGTCCGCTGCCGCGGAGAACTCGATGCGGGTCTTGTCGCCGTTGGCCTCGGCGTATTCCACGCGATCGACGCGCCTGCCCCCTTGCAGGCGGATGGAGAGGATGACGCGGGCGACTATCGGATCCAATGGTTTCAGATCAAGGGTCCAGGCGGCCGAGTCCCCTTTTTCCGCCACGGTGAAAACCTTGTCCAGCGCGGCCGGATCGCCCGCCAGCACTTTCTGGATCATATCCATGGCCAGCCCCAGGTTGCCCTGATGGATGGCCTGGCGGGTAAGCCCGGCGCCGTTTTGTTTCAGGGACCAGATGCCCTTCTGGGTCACCGCCACCGCTGCCGCGAAGGGTTTCAGCGTGCGCCAAATGACGCCCTTATCGCGCGCCACCAGGAAATCGCCCCGGCTGAGCAACGGTTTCTTCAGCCCCACGATGATCTTTTCCTGGGCGAAACTTCCCGAAAGGACCGGCGGTGCGGCCAGGCGGCCGGCCAACGGTAACGTGTGCGATACGGGTAACGTGGGTGATACGGGTGAGGATACCGCCGCGGCCGGAACGGGCTTGGCGGGGGGGGCCGCCCCCGGCGACAAGCCGAAGCCGAACAAGACTGGGACGCAAATCGCCGCGACGGCGGGGATGCGGATACGCATGCGGACAGCGGACCGGTTTTTCATTTCAGAGCGCCCCTTACCTTGGCCTGGAAAACCTCCGGCGTCTCGAACTGCAATTCCCCATTACGCATGTCCACCGCCACCTGCACGCTGTCCGCCTTGGTGATCTTCTCGCCGGTCACGGCATCGTGGATCAGGAATTCCACGCGCACGCGGTTTTCCCATTCCACCAAAGTGGCGGTGACGCGCAGGCGCTGGCCCAGGCGCGCGGGCTGCACGTAGCGGATGTGCAAATCGACCACCGGCCAGCTGTACCCGCCGGCCTCCATATCGGAATAGCCGTAGCCCAGCTTTTCGAACAACGCGTTACGGCCCAGCTCCAGGAAGCGGGCGTAGTTCCCATGCCACACCACCTTCATGGCGTCCACGTCGAAGAACTCGACCTTGATGTCGGCGGTGGCAGTAATCATGGGGATACCGGATCCGCGGCGCGTTCGCGCATGCCTCCCAGCAAGGCGCGCAAATCCGACTCCAACGATCGATCCGATTCAACCACCGCGCTCCGTCCGCGCGTCCAGGCCAGCGCCGAACCCAGTCCGCCTTTTATGTCGGACGCTTCCCTGCCCTGGGCGCGCATCCGCAATTCCACGCCCTGGCAAGCGGCCAACAGGCCGCAGGCCGCCACTTGTTCCGTCAATTCCAGTACGCGCCGGCAATCGCGCGCGGCAAGGGTCCCCAGGCTCACCTTGTCCTGGTTGTGGCTTTCCGTGGATCGGGAGAATACGCTGGCGGGCATGCACAGTTTCAGGGCCTCCGCCGTGCAGGCCGAGGCCGTGATCTGCAAGGCCTTGAGCCCATGGTCCGTGGCCGCGTCCGCGCCGGTGGCGCCGCTCAGATTGGCGGGCAGGCCCGCGTTCACTTTCGGGTCGACCAGCAGGGCAATCTGGCGATCGAGCAGGTCGGCCAGGTTGGCCACCGTGGTTTTCATGGAATCCATCACGTGGCAGATATGCCCGCCGTAGAAATGGCCCCCATGGTAGACTGCGCCCTGTTCCGCATCCACGATGGGATTGTCGTTGGAACTGTTGAGTTCGGTTTCGATGAACTCCCGGTACCAGGGAAGGCAATCCTCCAACACGCCGATGACATGCGGGGCGCAGCGGATGGAATACCGATCCTGCAGGCTGCCGCCCGGTGCGGCCGGTCCGCGCTGGGCCAGATCCCGGCGGATGCGCGTGGCGACGGCGCCCATGCCGGTAAAGGGCTTGACCGCGAACAGGCCTTCCGCGAAATGCCCCGCGTTCCCGTCCAGGGCCACCACGGCCAGGGCCGTCACCCGCGAGCAAAGGCGCGTCAGGTATTCCGCGCGCGCGTAGTTCAGGCAGGCGATGGCCGTCATCACCGCGGTGCCGTTCATCATGGCCAGGGCCTCCTTGGGCCGCAACGCGTATGGGCGCAAGCCCGCGTCCGCCAGGGCCCGTTGCGCCGGGATGCGCGCGCCGCCATGCCAGGCTTCCCTTTCGCCGCACAGCACTGCGGCCACGTAGGAGAGCGGAGTGAGATCGCCGCTGGCGCCCACCGATCCTTCTTCCGGAATCACCGGCAGGATATCCTTTTCCAGCAGCGCCTGCAGGCCTTGCAGCAGCGCGTAGCTTACGCCGGAATATCCGCGTGCCAGCGAGATGAGGCGCGCGGCGAGGATGGCGCGCGTCTCGGTTTCGGAAAACGGCACGCCCATTCCCACCCCGTGGTAGCGCACCAACTTGGCCGGCAATAGCGATGCCAGCCGGGGAGAGACCTGCACCGATACGTTCTCGCCATAACCCGTGGTCACGCCGTAGAGGGTCCCGTTCCGTTCGATCAGGGCATCGATGAAGTCCGCGCCTTTATTGATGCGGGCCATGAAGCCGCCGTCCGCGTCCAGGCGCGAACCGGCCTTGCCTTCCGCCAGGTCCGCCACATCCTCCAGGCGCAACCTGCCGCCGTCGAAAACAACCGTCCGATTCATGGCCTTCCATCTTCCGGGTCTCCCCAAAAACGATAGCTGTTGCCCCATAGCAAGGGCGCCCTGGTGCAATAGTACGAAAGTCTTTCCGCGTAGCGGCCCGCCAGCTGGGCCAGTTGCGGGCGCCGTTTGGCCCTATCCAATTCCACCTTGTCCGCGAAGGGTTCGTAATGGATGTCGTAGACGCCGTTCCGGCCCAGGCAGAAGAACAGGAAAACGGGGCACTCCAGCAGCCAGGCCAGCACGTAGGGGCCGATGGGCAAGGGCGCGGGATGGCCCAGGAACGGAACCCAGGCCACCCCCTTGCCGTCCAGGGGAACGCGATCTCCGGCGATGAGGACCACTTCGCCCGCGTCGATCTTCCCCTTCAGCACCATGGCTACGGCAGGTGACATGTCGGTTACCTGGATCAGCGAGACCTGGCTGGCAGGATTGATGCGGGCCATCAGCGCCATGAAGCGGGGGTTATGCTTGGTATGCACCAATACGTTCACGGGCACCTTGCGTTCGGTCAGGGCCAGATGGCGGGCCACTTCCATGTTGCCCAGATGCGATCCGATCAGGAGCACGCCCTTGCCCTTATCCAGGAGGCCGGCCACCGCCTCGCGGCCATGGCGTTGGATGCGGGGCGGCTTGCTCTCGGGATCCCAGGCTAGGATCCTTTCCAGCACGCCTTCCCCGGAAACCAGGAAATGCCGGAAGACGCTGATGCGGTTGGGACCGTTAGGGCCGGAAGCCTTTCCGTCCCGGCCCTGGAAGGCTCGCAGCCGCTCCAGGTACTCGCGCGAGGCTTTCCGCTTGGATGGCCGGGTGAGGAAGAAATACGCCACCACCGGCAGCAGGACGATACGGAAGGGCAGCCGTCCCAGGCGGCGGCTCACCTCGAAAAGGAAGCGCATGCCCAGGGCCGATCCCAACTCGGCTTTGCCGGCCCAATGCTCTTTCATGCCCGTTTTCCCGCGGCGCCCATTTTACCGGTGCCCCATTTACCCGAGTGGGAACGCAGCAAGGGAACGATGCGCCGCAGCATGCCGAAGAACAAACGCGTATGCATCCAGGAGATCAGGGTGTTGTCCAGCCCAAGCCGGAAATGGGATACGCCGCCTTCCGGATAGTTCACGGTCACGGGCAGAAAGCGCAAAACCAGGCCCGCCCATTTCAACCGCACCAGCACTTCCGGATCGAAGTCCATGCGGTTCCCGGTGCGGCCGGCGTCCAGCACGGCCAGGGTGGCCGCCAAAGGATATACCCGCAGGCCGCACATGCCGTCCGGGATGGCCGTGGAAAGCGTGTTCACCTTGATCCAGAAATTGGTCAGCCTCCGTCCATACAGGCGCGCGGCGGGAACGCTGGCGTCGAAATCGGGAGCGCCGCAAATCACCGCCCCGGGTTCCCGTTCCGCCGCCGCCAGCAATCCCGGCAAGGCTTTTAAATCGTGCTGTCCGTCCGCGTCCACCTGCAGCGCATGGGAAAAGCCCAAGCGGGCGGCCAAGCGCAGACCAGCCTTGACCGCGGCGCCCTTGCCGGCGTTGACGGGCAAACGATCCAGGGTGACTTGCGCGCTACGTTGGGCCGCCAGCTTTTCCAGGGCCAGGCGGCAGGCTTTACCCGAACCGTCGTCGATCACGATGCAAGGCGTTTCCAGGGGGCGCAGCCGATCCAGCACATTCCACAAGGGTTCCGCGTGCTCATAGACTGGAATGACGATGCAGGGGCGGAACATCAGGAGGCGAATAGGGCTTGGCCGCTGGCGTGCCGGCCTAGGGAAGATTCGTATTTGAAAGCCACGCCGGCCTTGTCCTTGATGCGCGCCAATTCCAGGCGGATGCGCATGCCGGGCATGATTGGACGCTGGAACTTGATGGCTTGTAGCCCCAGGAAGCCGCCGAAGGGGCCGAAGAGGCGTACGCCCTGGGCTATGGCCCAGTCCAATTGCACCACGCCCGGGAGCAAAGGCATGTGCGGGAAGTGGCCGCGGAAATGTTCCAGCTCGGCGGGAATTTCCAACTCCAGCATGGCGGCCCCGTTGTCGAGCCGGCTCGTCGCCAGGATCACGGGCCCCATTTGCGGTCGGAACAAGGCTTGCAAGTCCGTCTGGATCACCTTGCCGGCCGCTGAGATGGGCATGGCCGCCACCAGGCGCCAGCGTTTTGGCAGGAGCGCGCGCTCGAAGCCCTGTAGCAGGTGGGTCCGCAGCGATTGCACCAGCTCCGCCCGGGCATCGCTCCCGCGCACGGGAATGTCCCCGCTCCGCAACCGCAACACGGCGCCCAGGCGCTTGCCGTTATCGTCCCCGGCAACCTCGCCTTCGCCGCCTCCATCCCCGGTCGATACCGTCAAATGCGCTTCCGCCACGCGCGGGTGCGAGCGCAGCAATGCCTCCATAGCCTCCAGGGAAAGGCGTTTCTCCTCCAGCTTCACGATGCGATCCAGGCGTCCCTGCAACTGGAACCCCTGCGGCAGCATGCGCACGCCGTCCCGGGTGGCGAAGGGTCTGCCTTTTTCCATATGCGGCGATTGCGTCAGCACCAGGTTGCCTTCCTCTCCGGCGTCGATTTCCACCCTGGGAAATAGGGTCCAGGGCATGGCTTCGCTTTCCCGCCGCCGCCAGGCGATGCCGCCCGTTTCCGAGCTGCCGTAGATTTCCACGGGAACGGCGCCGAGCAGTTGCGCGCAAGCGGGAACGCAGGTCCAGGGCAGCGGCCCGCCCGAAGAGAAAACCGCCGCCAACGATTTACCATCGATCTGCGCCCGCGCGTCGCCGGGCCGGGCCTCAGGGAAGCGCGCCTCAGGGAGGCGGCGCAGGAAAGCGGGCGAAGCTACCAACAGCACCGGGCCCGCGGCTGCGCGGATGGACTCGAACAGCTCCTCGGGAAAACGGATCGGTTCCCCGGAAAAAGGCCGACCCGCGGCCAAAGGCCATAGGCAGCGGAACAGCAGACCGTAAATATGCTGATGGCTTACGGTAGCCAGCACGCAGGCGGCCGATCCGGAACCCGGGGCGGTGACCGCGGGCAACTCCGCACCCAAAACGGATTCCAGCGTCGCAACTTCTTCCTGGAGATCGGAAGCGGTTTTTTCCACCGCCAGCGGCGAGCCGCTGGAACCGGAAGTGAAAATCACCACGGGCGGGTTGGGTAACGTGAATGTTACTGAGGAAGGCGCGGGCGCGGGACCCGGTTGCGGCACGGCAAGCAACCTGCGCGTTCCCGTTTCACCGGCCGGGAATCCTCCCAGGAAAAGATCCGCCCCATCCTCCAGGGACGCCGCCGTGATCTCGGTAGCGTCTCCTGGCAGGATAGCCGTGCAACCCGCGGCCCAGGCGCCCAGCAAGGCCCCGGCGAAGGCGAAGCTATCTTCCATGTGGATGGCGACGCGCCGCGCGCCCGCGGCCGCAAGGGCTGCGCGCCATGCTTCGCGGGAGGCGATCAGGCACGGCCAGTCCTGTGCCGGAGCCGTTCCTACCGGACCGGCCATGTCCGTCCGCGCCGCCATCTCCGTCAAAGTGAGCAACGGCAGCCTACCTGGGCCCAGCCGCCATCACGCGGCGGCGCACTAGCCATTCGCCTCCGAACAGCAGGCCCATCAGCGCGTAAGCCAGGAAACCGTTGTAGAAGGCCCACAGCGCATGGTTGCCGGAAAGAGCCGTAGCCGCGGCCGCGGAAGCGTTCAAGAGGAAGAAGGCGCACCAGATCTGGGTCACGCGCCGGGTATAGCGCACGCCCCGCTCGTTCAGATGGGGATGGCGCAAACGGGCCATGCGCTCGATGAGGGTGGGCGGAAGCCAAAGTCCAATGCCGAAAACAAGGAGCAGGGACAGGTTCACGGCCACGGGATAATAGAGCACGGAAGCTTCGCCCCCGATCCAGGCCAGCGCCGCCGCGGCCAGGATGATTGCCGGCAAAGCGTAGAGCGGCACCTTGCGCAGGATAGGACGGCCCCAGCGCAGGCCCGGCAAGGCCAGCAGAGCCAATGCCATCCAGCGGGCGGAAACGCCTTGCCGCAGACCCAGATATACCAGCGCCGGATAGGCCACGGTGATTACCGCGACCGCAACCGCGGTCAAGGCGGAGAACTTGGGAAACGCCACGGCTGCTCCTACTCGTTGACCAGCTTCTCGATGACGTTCACCACGTCCTCGATGGTGCGTACGGTCTTGAACGCCTCGGGCTGCATGCGCTTGCCTATCAGCTTCTGCAGCTTCACCATCAGATCGATCGCGTCGATGCTGTCGATCTCCAGATCCTTATACAGCTCCGCTCCCGGTACCAGGCGGTCCCTCTCGATGCCGAAGGTCTCGTTCAAAGCGTTCACCACCGCGGCCATGATCTCATCTTTGGTCCTGATGCTCATCTCAAACGCTCCCCACCGGGGCCCGGCGTTCGGCCACGAAGGCGGCCAGTTTCCGCACGCTGGAAAAATGTATGCGGTTCTCCTGGGAGTCCGAAGACATCTTGATGGCGTACCGCTTCTGGATGGCGATACCCAGTTCCAGCGCATCGATCGAGTCCAGGCCCAATCCCTCCCCGAAGATGGCCGCTTCCGGATCGATGGACTCCGGGGCCACCTCCTCCAGTTTGAGGGTGGCGATTATCAAATCCTTGATTTCCGATTCAAGCGCTGACACCAAAGAGATCCTTGTTGAAGTAATGCTGTAGATGATCGTTCAGGTCGCGGGCCGCCAACGCGGGCTGATCGGGCCTCGCGGCCAGGAACGGCCGGATGGAAATGTCCTCCATGACCCGCAAGGTGATCCTCACCTGCCGCTCCGGCGCCAGGTACCAGGCTCCTCCTTTATGCAGGTTGGAGGCGGTGCTCTTGATGAACACGGGAGTAACGTTCTGGTGGGTGCGGACCGCTACCTGGGCGGCGCCGGTACGGAACTTCACGGGCATGCCGGGGGGCGTGCGCGTCCCCTCCGGGAAAATGATCACGTTGTTGCCGGAATCCAGGCTTTCGCGGCAGCGAGCCATGGTGGACTCGCCTTGGTCGTTGCGGATGTAGCCCGCCAAAAGCACCGGCCAGCGCTTGAACCAATCGTTCAGCAAGGCGCTCTTGACGAAACAGTCGGCCTGGGGGATCACGGAAGCCAGCAGCACGAAATCGATCAGGGTGGGATGGTTCGCCATCACCAGGCGCCCCCTGGTCCGCAGGGCTTCCATGCCTTCGTATCGCACCCGCAGCACTCCCGTGCCGCGCATCATCAGGACAAAGAGATGGAAGCCGCGCTGGATCAGCCAACGTCCCGCCCGATGCCGCGAATCCGCCTTACGCAGGATCAGGCGAACCATGGGTATGCCGAAGGCCCCCAACAGGGCGCCTCCCATGGCGAATACCGCGAAACAGAATATCGTGGCCAAGGTGCGCCAGCCGCGCCAAAGCAGATTCATGTGCGGGCCCATTCCCAACGGCGGCCCCGACGCTCCCATGCCGTCCGCTCCCCTTTACCGGCCAGCAGTTTCAGGAACATCAAGGCTTGCGGCGGCTCCGTATCGGCGCCATCGCTCTTCCCGCCATCGCGGGATTCCCGCAAGGAGAAGGTGAAACTCCCGCCGTTCACGGCGGTTCCCCCATCCCCGGGATCCTTTCCGATCATCGCCCCCAACAGCAGCCCCAGGGAGTAACCCGCAGGTTCCCCATCCCAGCGGCCCTGGAAAACCTGGGGCGGGGCCAAGTCGCTCATCACCACCAAGACGCGCGGGTGGCCTTCCGCCACCAGCCCCAAGCCCTCCAGCAACGCGGCGGCGAAGCTTTCGCCGCGGCCGGAAAGCGAGGTGCTCATGCTCCGGTCATCCTTGGCGATGGAGAATTGTCCGGCGGCGGCATTGTGCACGGAAAGGCTGAAATCCGTGGGCGAAGCCGGGACGCCTTCCGTCTGGGCTTTCAGCATGGAGGCGGACCGCGTTATCTGTCCATGCCGGCTCGCAAAGACGGTGGGAACGGAATCGCCGGCCGGCGCCAAACGGAAAGCCACTTCCAATCCCAATCGATCGGCCGCGTCCGCGCGCCGACGCAGGATGGGCGCCATGGAGCTTACCGGTGCATTTGGCATCGACTCACCGCTCCATCCCCGATCCGAAACCGCCCATTCCCCCCAGGCATCCTTTTCGGATAGCGACGGTCCGGCCCAAGCCTCCCAGGCCAGTACTCTTAGCGGCAGTAGAAAGCTTGTTGTATGCATAGAAATGGTTTTTTAATGGGTAGGGGAAATATAGTAACGAAGGCACCCGAACGGAGCATGCCTGGCCTCCTGACCGCCGCCGCCGGGCTCGGAATAAGGGCGCGGCCCCCGTTCTCCCGTTTCCCCGCGCATGGCCAGGATGCGCATGACAATGGTTCCGGATTTGTTAAATTCCGCCCACCGATTCCTCCCGCCTATGCCGATGCAAGGTCCTGGATCGGCCACGTCCGTGCAACCTTGAAAAACATCATCCCTATCACAATGAGGAATCCCATGAAAAACCTATTCCCGGTATTGGCCTTGGTTTCCGCCGCCTTGATCGGCTGCTCATCCGCCCCTCATGCCCCTAAGAACGCCCAGGGCGGAAAAATTCCGGTACAGGTGTTCATCGACGGCGGCTGGAGCCAAGTCGACACAACCAACGCCGATAAGAAGGAACGACGCGCGCAATTGGTTTCCTATATGAAGCATGAGACGGTGGATCAACTGAACGCTTCCGGCTACGATGCCAAGTTCATAGAGTCCCCGTCCGCCTACAGTGCGGAAGGCGGAGCCCGCCTTTTGAAAATCACCGTCGATGAGTACAACGCGGGAAGCGCGGCCGCCCGTATGCTGGTGGGCCTGGGAGCGGGCGCGGCGCGGCTGGATACCCATGCCGAATACAGTGAAAAAGGAAAGAGCCTTTTCAACCAGCCCAATTCCATCGCTTCCGGGGTGGATTGGCGCAAGATCGTCAAGAAGACCAACGTCCTTATCATGAGGGAAATGGCCAAGTACGGCGCCCCCTAAATGCCGCCCGCGCCGCCGGAGATGAGAAGGGCGCGCATCGGCGCCCGGCTATGAGAGGGGCTCTGCCCCAGGCTTCAGGGCTTTATCGAATGGACGTGCCGGCCGGAGAATGGGAACCAGCGCGCGGCGCTCTTGGGAAGTCCGCCCCCGCGTGCGGAAAAGGAAGGGGTTTTCCGCGCCACCGACATAGGCAGGTTGCGGGCCCCGGTCACGGAGGATTTGGCCAAGCCCTTGGTTTGCGCCATGCCCGGAGTGGCGAAACCGGAGTTCCCCAGGCAAGTGAAGAGGGGACCCAGGGGATCCTCGTTGGCCGGGCAGGCATCCGCGAAACCTATCAATCCGAACGGATCCGCATGCAGGCAGGTCGCGGTTTTATAGCTGAACACGGAGGCGATGGAATCGTCCTTTTGGGTGAAGAGTATCTTGGCGGTATCCCCTTTCCCGTTCTTATAATCGAGTTCCCGGCAAGAGGCCGTGGTCGCCGTCACCGTGGAGTCCAGCAGCAAGCTGCCCTCAAAGGTGTTCCGGTAGATATCGCCGGGACAGAGATCCACCGTGACGTCGGTTTTGATTTCCGATGAGGTGATATGGCTGACGCCGGCGAAGGCGGTGACAACGCTGTAGGACGAGGATTCGTCTATGCTGCAATCGGTTGACTGCAAGTCCTCGGGCAAATCGGTGGTGGCCTGTGACAGGGTCCAATCGCCCACCGGCGTGACTGCCGATCCCGAATAGGCCTTACCGAAGCAATCGCCCGGGTACCAAACGTACATCTTGCCGTCGCGGATTTCGTAACTGCTGGTGTCCGTAAGCGTATCCGTGCGGATGCTGTCCCCATAGCAATAGGAGCTGAGTGATTCCGTCACTATGATCATTTTGGCGGTGTCGATGGCCAGGACCTTATTGGTGAGGCTGCTCTTGAATTGCAGGCTGCTGTCGTCCGAGGCGGTGAGGATGATGGCCTTATCGGATTCCGTTTCCGAACCGGGCTGGTAGGCCAGAGTCTGATAACCGGTTTTGGAAATTTCCAGCCCGGCGGGCCCCACCATGGCTTTGGAAAGGGCCACCGCCCGGAAACCTTTAGCGTTCCCGTCCATGCGCGTGGCGGATACCGCTCCGCCCATGAGCACGGCCTTCCACGTCAGGGTGGCGTCGCTCAAGTAGATCCTGAGGAAGGCGAGGCCGTTCTTACGCAGGCCGTCCGGCAGCGGAAGAGCGTTGCGGCCCTGGGACAAACGCAAGTCACGGGTCGCGGAAACGGCGCGTCCGCCGGCATCGTTCCATTGTATCCTGGCCCGCGTCGGGTACGGAGAGGAGAGGCTCAGTCCTTCGCCACGGTATTCGAGCGCGAAGGCGCCGCGATCCCGGGTGGCGGGACGCACGCCGATAATCCCGTCCGAAATCCGGAAGCTGCCGAACTGGTCGGTGGCGACGCAATGGGACGTGTCCGACTGGAGGCACACATTCGCATCCGCGATGGGATTTTGCAGCTTGTCGATCACGTAGTCGGAGATATCCAGGGCATGGACGGCGGCCCCGGAGGCGCAAAGTAAAGCGAAGGCAAGTATTCTCGTATTCATGGAACGATTCCCCCAGCGGATGGATTTCCGGCTAGCGCAATTGTACCATGGGAAAAATCCAGGATGGGAATGAAAAGACGGGAGAGACGGAGCCGATATCAATCGCGGCCGATTGGCTCCGGCCGCTTTTCCAGCAATTTCCGCATGCCTTCCAACATGGCCCGCCAGTTTTTTTCGGATTCGGCTTTTTCCTTCTCACCCGCGTTATTGTCCTGGGACAGGGCGAGCAAGGTCATTTTCCCCTGATCCGCGAGCTCTACGGTCACGGTGCGGTAATTTTCGGGACTGTCCGCGCCGCCGGAAAGCGGGCTGAAATGCGTGTACTGCAGGAGTTTATTGGGTTCGGCCCGCAGCGCTAACCCTTTATCGCGGTAGGGCTTCCCCTGCCATTCTCCGCTCCAGGTGATTTCCGAGCCCTCGGTCCAATCCGAAGCCACCTCGCTGCCCATCATATACTGCTTGAGTTTTTTAGGATTCACCAGCGCATCCCAAACCAATGGGGCTGGGGCATGGATGAATACGGATACCCTGGCGACATATTCGTTCTTCATGATGCTTCCTCGCCGCAATCCCGCTTCGACCGGCTACCGTACCTTCCAAGCTACCCCTTAAGAGCGCCCGAAGGCGCTGGAGCACCGCTTAAGATCCCGTTTTACCCAAGTTAAAATCGAGCGCGGCGGGTAGGTGGAATAAATTCGGATTATCAACCACCCTCCGTCCGAATGATTAACTTAAGTGTATGCCGCACGACCAAGAAAAGACGCTTCCGCCTACGGATTTGGCCGAAATCATCCGCCGTGAGGAACAACTCACCGATTTCGTGGAAAACGCGACGGTGGGCCTGCATTGGGTGGGTCCGGACGGCATCATCCAATGGGCCAACCAATGCGAACTCAATCTCCTGGGGTACGCGAGGGATGAATACGTGGGGCATCCCATCGCCGAGTTCCATGCCGATGCGCCGGTGATCGAAGACATCCTCCTTAAGCTTGCCGCCAAAGAGGTGTTGAACAACTACGAAGCCCGGCTGCGCTGCAAAGACGGGAGCATACGCCATGTGCTCATCAACTCCAACGTACGCTGGGAAGAGGATCGCTTCGTCCATACGCGTTGCTTCACCCGGGACGTGACCGATCGCAAATCCCTCCAGGACGCGCTCGCCGAAAGCGAACTGCGCTTCCGCGGCATGGCGGATTCGGCTCCCGTGCTGATCTGGATGGTGGACGCCGATTCCATGTGCAACTACGTGAACAAGCCCTGGCTGGAATTCCGCGGGCGCACCCTGGATCAGGAAATCGGAAAAGGCTGGAAGGAAGGCGTCCACCCGGAAGACCTGAAGGGGGCCACGGACAGCTATTACGCCTCCCTCACCGCCCGCAAGACCTTCCGCGCGGAATACCGTCTCCGCCGCCATGACGGCGTCTACCGTTGGATGGTGGTCACCGGCAACCCCAGGTTCGCCCCGGACGGCGCCTTCGCAGGCTACATCGGCAGTTGCCTGGACATAACGGAATTGAAAGAGACGGAAGCCCAATTCCGGCAAGCGCAAAAGATGGAAGCGGTGGGGCTCCTGGCAGGGGGCATCGCCCACGATTTCAACAACCTCCTCACCGCCATCAACGGCTATAGCGATCTGGCCTTGGCCAAACTCCCGGAAGAGGGTTCCCTCACCGAATACATCAAAGAGATCCGGGGCTCCGGCGACAGGGCCGCCGCGCTCACCCAGCAATTGCTCGCCTTCAGCCGCAAGCAGATCCTGGCCCCGGTGACATTGAATCTGAACGCCACGGTCGCGGACATGGATCGCATGTTGAAGCGCCTCATCGGAGAGGACATCGAACTGGTCGCCATCCTGGAACCGGATCTTGGACTGGTGCGGGCGGACCCCAGCCAGTTCCAGCAGATCCTCTTGAACCTGGCCCTCAACGCGCGCGACGCCATGCCCAAGGGCGGCCGCCTGACCTTGGAGACGGCCAACGTGGTGCTGGACAAAAACTACATCAGTACCCGCTTGGAGACTAAGCCGGGACCGCATGTCATGCTGGCGGTGAGCGATACCGGGATAGGCATGAGCGAGGACGTCAAGGCCAGGATCTTCGAGCCCTTTTTCACCACTAAGGAAGTGGGCAAGGGCACCGGCCTGGGCCTCTCCAGCGTATACGGCATCATAAAGCAAAGCGAAGGCAGCATAGTGGTTTATTCGGAGCTTGGCCATGGGACCACTTTCAAGATCTACCTGCCCATGATCGAAGCCGCTTCCGGCTCAGCGCCGAAAGCCAATCCGCGCGGCAAATCCCATTTTCCCGGAAGCGAAACCGTATTGCTGGTGGAAGACGAGCAAAGCGTGCGCAAGTACGTGGGGTACGCCTTGCGCTCGGCGGGCTACCGGGTGCTGGAAGCGAAAGATGCCAAGGAAGCGCTGGAGTTGCTGTCCCAAGGCCCCAAGCCGGACCTGCTGTTGACGGACGTGGTGATGCCGGGAATGAACGGCAGGGAATTGGCGGGTTTGATCGCTCCCCGAGTCCCGGGAATCTCCATCCTCTTCATGTCGGGCTATACGGAGAATGCCATCGTCCACAATGGCGTGCTGGATGCGGACGCGGATTTCCTGCCCAAGCCTTTCGGCCAATCGGAACTGCTGGGAAAAATCCGCCAGGTTCTGGGCGCCAAGCAAGCCAGAACCCCGGCCGCCTGACCTCTTCGCCTTCCGGGGTCTACTTCGCTTTGTGCCTCCTCATACGGGCTTGACTCCCGGCCTTTGCGGATCCGTATCCAAGCCTTCATGGGCGCGCTTCGCCTCCGAGACGGGTATCGCGTGCGGGGTCGGCTTGACGCGGGATCCCGATCGGTGCGCGTAGACCTGGGTGAATTCGGCGCCGAAAAAAAGGATCTGCGAAGAGTAGTAGATCCAAATCAGGACCACCACCAGGGATCCCGCGGCCCCAAAGGCCGAGGTGACGCTTCCCCGTCCCAGGTAAAGACCGATCAGGAACTTTCCCACGGAGAACAGCAGCGAGGTGACGCATCCCCCGATCCACACGTCCTTCCAGCGGATTTGCACGTCCGGCAGGAACTTGTAAATCAAGGAGAAGAGCACGGAGATCACCAGAAAGGAAACCAGCAGATTGGCGCCCTGCAAGGCGATGGCGGGAATGGCGATCGCGCTTTCCAAGTATTGGCCGGCGCCGGATATCCCCGCGCTTATCACCAGGGAAACCAGCAGCATGAAGGCGATCACCAGCACCATGGAGAAAGTGAGGATGCGGGTGCGGACGAATCCCATGATGCCCTGGCCCGGTTTGGGCTGCACTTCCCAGATGGTATTGAGGGCGTCCTGCAATTGGCCGATGGCGCCGGAAGCGCCCACCAGCAGGGTGATCACGCCGATCACGGTCGCGATGATCCCGGTGCCTCTGTCGCCGGAGTTTTCGACCATGGCCTGCACGGCCTGGGCCCCGTTGTCTCCCACGAATCCGCGGATCTGCTGGAAGATCTGGTGGGAAGCGGCCGCGCGCCCAAAGACCAGCCCTGATAAGGCGATGGCGATGACGAGGAGGGGGGAGATGGAAAAGATGGTGTAATAGGAAAGCGCCGCCGCCAACCGGGAGGCTTTGTCGTTGCTCCATTCCTCCGCGGTTTCTTTCAGGATGGAAATGAGCGCTTTGGGTCCGGGTATCATGATCATTACCCCCTTTGCATACAAATAAATTTCTGCGCGTGCGGTTCAAAGCGGGGCTTGGTCCCCGGGCATTTAGGCCTTTACAAGGGTGGGAATAAACCCGATAATTGCGGACGATCATTTTTATTTGTAATTGAGCCACGCCTGCAAAACCCATCCCATCGGGAGCCTTAATGTCCGGAACCCTTTTCTCACGCCCATCCTTTGCACCGTTTGCGTTCCTTGCAATCACGCTCCGCGGAACCGGCCTCGCCCTGCTTGCAGGCGCCTGTCTCGGCCTCCTGGGGTGCGCCGGCAGCAAGCCCACCAAGATTCCGCGCACGCAAGCCATCGAACCCCCTAAGGGATGGGTGGCCCAGGAAGGCTTGGCCATCGGCAACCCCCTGGGGCTTTTGCCCGCGGGCAAGGTTTTGTACGTCTCGGGCACGGAGGGCGTGGCCGCCATCGGCGCGGGCGGTAAAATCCTCTGGCAGGCGAAGCTCCCCGCGCATGCGTTCCGGCAAGTGGACGCGAGCAGCGGCCTGGGCAGATGGCTGGGATTGGGCGACAATGCGGACCTGCAGCATTTCGAGAACGCCGTATGCGGTACCTTGGGAGCCGATGGCAGCGTGGGCTGGCAGAAGGATCTGCCGGCGACCAGCGTTTCCGCGCCCGCCGTCAACGGCGATCTCTTCGTCTTCACCACCGAAAAAACCGTCACCGTGCTCAATCGCAAAGACGGCGCTCCGGTATCCGAACTGGAGACCAGCCAGAAGGGCGACTATAAAACGGAATCCAACAACATGCGCCTGCGCCCCTTGACCGTGGGACCCGGTTTCGCCGTCGTCAACAACCAATGGATCGTATCCATCGATGCCAAGGGCAAGGAAACCGATCGACTCCGCAACAAGGGCGACCTGGACGGCTTGGGCCGGTACGGGGATGCCGTGCTGGTGGGGGGAGGCAAGGTGGTGACCCATTACAGCGGGCCGGTAGGGTACGAGTCCTCCGACTGGCTGGTGAAGCCGGACGGCTCCATCAAGAAGCTGCGCACGCGCCAGACCACTCCCGCTTCCGACATCGCCACCATCGAAGGCCGGTGCTATGCCCTGACCAACTTCGTCCTTTATGCGGACAAGGCCTCGGGCGATCCGCTTTGGAAGTCCGTGAACGACAAGGGAGGCATGTTCCCGGGTCCCGCCCGCGGCTCGCGCAAGCTGGGCTCCTACGACTTCTTCACGCGCGTTTCCTCCGGAAACTTCCTATCCGGAGGCAAAGGCCTGGTGCTGGTGGCCAGCCATGCCGATCGCCGCGAACCGGACGATCAAATCGCCCTCCTGGAGGCCAAGACCGGCAATCCCATGGGCCATTGGACCGCCAAAGGCACGATCCTGGACATGACGAAAATCGGCGAACACTTGATCGTGATCGATGGCCGCGGCGTGGTGATGACCGAGCTTCCCTAATCCGGTCCCGCTATTTGAACTTGAACCGCGCCCAACTGCGGATCCCCACGATGACGGGAAGCGACAACAACGCGGCGGTGAGCCCAAGAAAGGTCAAGGTGCCGGGACGCCAACCGGAAAGGGGGATGATGGGGAAGAGCGAGCCGACCACCAGAAGCAATTTGGAAACCGGGCGGATATAGGAGCGGTCTTCTTCCTCTTCCCGCATGATCCGCGTCAATCCCACTATCATGAACAGGATAGCGGTTATCGCCAGGCAGAACATCCATTGCACGGTAGCCGAAACGCCCGCCCCCATATCCAGCAGCATCACCTTGATGCACGCCCCCACGATGCTCAGGGAAACCAGCAGGGGATAATGCAGGTAGATGAGGCAAAGCATGTAGCCGTAGCCTTCCTTGGTCTCCTGTTCGCTGGTCATGTCGAAATACAGGCTCCATAGCAGGAAGGCGATCAGGATGGCCAGCACGGCCGCCCCCCAGGCCGCGGGTTGGCGATCCTTCACTTCGGAAATGCCCGAGACCGTTCCCAGGATGCATTCCGCCAGGATGATAATGGTGAACAGCCCGAAGCGCTCCACCAAGGCCGCCGAAGCCGTGAAGACTTGCCCACGCGTCTTCAACACGCCCACGATGCGGCGCGCGCCCACCAGAGCGGGCGTGATGTTCAAGGCCGTGGCGGCCACCCATAAACCTCTCGCCAGGACGGCGTCGGTGAAAAGGGACGCGAAGAGGAAGAGAAAAGCCAGGCAATAGTTCACCGAGTAGGGAACATTGAGCACGCGGTGCGACGGATCGTACAAGCCAACGCTCCACCAGAGATAGGTGATGAGGCTCTGGATGACCAGGAAGGCGATGGCGAAAGGGCGATGATGGCCCTGGAAAACACCGGGGATGGAAATGGCGACGGCGCATACCGCCAGCATTTGCAGAAAGGTGAAGGCGCGCGTGCGGATCCCGTCGCTGCCGTGCAAATCGTAATACTGGCTGCCGTTGGTCCAGGACCAGAACATGAGCGCGAACAGCAGGATGACCCAGCCTACCGTGCTCCAGGCGGGCCGGTTGGCCAAATGCAGGGTCAACTGGGAAATCACCGCCACATAGGCCAGGTCGTAGAAAAGCTCCAGCCAGCTGATCTTCCGCTCACTCGTGCGATCGGAAAAATTCTTGGGGGGACCCCACCACAGGTTCATACGCTTAACCACTACGGGCCGTTCCATTCGCGCAAGGCGGTTTCTCCGGGCGAGGCGCAATCGTAAGAGTAATTGCAAGAGCAAACGTAAGAATTTTCGATCCGGGCTCGGCCGTTAAATTCCGGATCGTAGCGGGGGCGGATCCCGCGAATCCGCCCGCTCAAATCAGGCTTGCCGCCGGCCTTCGCAGCGGTTTAATATCACGGTATGCGTCCCGGCTTGGCCAACCTTCCCTTCATCCTCGCCCTGGCCGCTGCGGCTTGCCTGCAAACCGGATGCCGCGGGAAGGATCCTTTCTATGCGCAGAATGAGGCTTTGATCCGGGTCCTGGCCCAAGGGGACGGGAAGTCCGCGGGCGATCCGGAAAAATACGTCCTGCGCGGACGCGGCGGCCACCTCTACTATCTGGAAGACCTGCGCGCCGCCATGCTCAAATGGACCTATCTCGAATACAACGCCAAGCTCATCGGGGAGCTTGCCCGGCGCCTGCGGGCCAAAAGCATCCGCCTGTTGGTGGTGCCCGTCCCCAGCAAGGTGGAAACCTATCCGGAACTCCTTTCCGGCCGGGACGTTTACGATGTGAGTCCGTCCAAGAACTTATTCCTGCGGCGGCTGGACAGCCTCAAAGTGGAGTACCTGGATCTGCGCGCGGATTTCTTCGCCGCCAAAAACACCCGGCGCCTCTTTCCCCATACCGATACCCATTGGGATGAGGACGCCATCCGTCTGGCCGCGGAAAGGATGGCGTATGAGCTGGGCATGCAAGCGAAGCCGGCGCAAGGCTTTGCGCTCAAGGATACCATGCTGATGGGATTCCGGGGCGATATGGCGGAAAAGTTCCGGCTTCCGGAATCGGATACCGTGCGCCTGACAATGGTGACGGATGGAAAAGGGGGGCGCTACGCGGAACCGGATTCGGCCGACGTCCTCCTTTACGGAGACAGTTTTCTCAACCAATACAAAAAGTACTCCGCGCATCTGGGCGCCCAACTGGCTTGGGAAACCGGGCTCCCGGTGAAAACGGTTTATTCCTTGGCGGGATTCACGCAAGGCCCGGCGAGGATCGAGGCCATGGCGGCCGCGTATCCGCACGTCAAAACGGTGGTGTGGGTCTTTTCCAGCCGGACTTTGATGGAGGCCATCCCCGGAAATTGAGCGGGGTGGCTTCCGAAATAAGTGAAAGGCCGAAAGCCCGAAAGCCGGTTAAGGCAATTGCCACCAACCCGCCCATGAGCCTGCCCAGGCGGCGGTCCAGACTTTACCATTGGTGCCCGTAACGAAAATGTCCAATTGGTTGGTCTTGCGGGAAACGGCGCTGATCTGGGAGCCCGGGCGAATCTGCCCGCCCAGCACGGCGGTCCAAGCGCTCCAAGACCCGCCATCGGTCTTGCCTGCGGTGTAGACCTTGTTGTCTGTGCCCACCCGGAACACATCCAATTGCGATGGGTTGCGGGAGGCCGCTGCGATGCGGGATCCCTCAGCGGCTACTCCGCTGGAGATCTGAGCCCAATTGGACCAGGAAGAACCGTTCCAACCGCGGTAAAAGACGCGACGATCAAAACCTACCGCGATCAAATCGATTTTCTGGCCGCGCGCGATGGCGGTGACCTGGTTGACCAAGGTGCCGGGATTGCCCAGCGACCACCAACCGCCCCAGTTGGCGGACTGGCTGCCGTTCCAGGAAGCCTGATACACATCGCCGTCGGTGCCGATGGCGTAGACGTCCAGCGCCGTGGCGCCGCGCGTCACCGCCGACAATTGGCCGCCGGAAAGGCTCACCCCGCCCAGGATTTGCCACCAGCCGCGGAATCCGTTGCCGCCGTCCACGGCCTGATCCCATGCGGCCGTATAGATGCCGCCGTCCTTGCCAACCGCGAACACGTCCAGGTTTGTGGGGGTGCGGGCGATAGGCACCACATGCGAACCCGGATAGACCGTCAAATTGCTGACCGCCCACCAACCGCGCCAGACGCCGTTGGAAACGAAATGATCCCACGCGGCCGTATACACGCGGCTATCCGTACCCACCGTGAACACGTCGATTTTGTTGTCGGCGCGAGAGACCGCGTCCACGGAGCCCCCCGGAGCCGTGACCCCGCCTTGGATGCTCCACCAGCCGCGGAATCCGTTGCCGCCGTCCACGGCCGCGTCCCAGGCGGCGGTGGTGATTGCGCCGGCGCCTGAGGCCGCGAACACATCCAGCCGGTCGGCGTCCTGCGCCACACTGGAGATCCACATGGGATTGGCGGAGGGGTACATCTTTTCGATTGTGGAGATGTCGCCTTCGGAAAGACCCGCGCGGTTCCTGGCCCACGAGCTGCCGTTCTTGGCCACGATGGTTGTCTGCACCACCCCGTTCACCGTGGTACCGAAGGCATTGGACGGATACATCATGACGGAATTGAAATCGAAGGGTTGCCAATCGAAGCCGCTGCTCACCGGGCTGTACTTGTTGAAATTGCCGGCGTATTTGGAGATGATATTGGCGGTGTTGATGGTGATGTAGTTGTCCCGATCCGCGCGGGACATTTCGTGGAACAGGCCCACGGCATGCCCTATCTCATGGATGATATTGCCCGTGCTGCAACCGGAATTCATGTCGATGACCTGCTTGCCGCCCTTCCGGCCGATGGAGTTGGATCCGCAGGCATTGGGATCGGTACCGGTCTGAAAGGTGATGTAGTCGGCCTGGTTGGTCCGCTTTACAAAGGTGAATTTGTAGGACCAATGGTTGATGGCATCCGTCACCCGTGTCTGGTTGGCCAAACCGGTGTCTATAACGTAGGGAATGGTGGTATTGGCCCAGCGGGTGAAAGGCCCCGTGGTGCCCGCTCCCGACTCTTTTCCCAATAAAGGCGGCGTCGAGGAGATTTCGTTATCATCCATGATGATATCCCCGTCCAGCACGTTCTTTCCGTTGATGATCTGGTATTCGATTTTGAGACCGCGATAATATCCCGTGGCCGTTATTCCGGCCTGACCCGGGAAAGCTTCTTCTATATGGGTGCGTTCCAGATCGGAGGGAGACGCGGATGGGGCCGAACCGTTGTCCATAGTCACGGAAGAGCCATCCATGCATCCCTGCATGGCCCATTGCGTGAGCAGCAGGCCTCCGATAACGAATAATTTTCTCATGCTGAATCCTTTGAATTGGTTGCGTCAAATGCGGCGTTCCGTCGCATACGCGTTTGATCCGGCCTACAAGCCATACTCAGTGCGCGAACGGAGAGAGGTAGAAACGGACGGCTGTAATCGCGTTCCCAGATTCCCGCCTTGGAGCGAATCCTTTGGAGGATATAAAACAATGCAAAGTTGTTTCGGCGAACCGGGTGAAGTCGGCGCTTATTCGGAATCGGGAATTACGATGAGGCGGCAGCAAGCGGATTAGATCCCGCAAGGGCAACCTGGGGTAACTATAATGTTACCTTAGCTCGACGTCGCTCCTTTAAATTCACTCCAGGTGAAAACCAGCGGTAAAGCCTTAACGATTATGGAAAACAGGTTGATGAGATAAATTTGGAAATAGACCCCGGATCTGATGCAGGCTGCCGAATCCAGAACCACCCAGACGCCGAAGGCCGCCATGATGGCGTTCCGGGCCCAGGTTTCCTTTCTTTTGAAGGGATAGTAGGCGATATATGCCAGCAGGATATAGCAGCAGGCGATTGTTCCGCCCAGAGGCCCCCAAATGAAGGCGCGAAACGGCTCCACATCCGCGGGCAAGTCGGATTTACCCCAGAATATTTCCGCGAGCATATGGTTGTAAGGAAAGAAAAACACATTGTTTCCCCAGATGGCAAAGAGCATCCCGGCCAATGCGAACAGGATGCTGGTGTAGAAAAGCCATTTCTGCCAAAAGAGGAAGCGAGCCGTTTTCCCCACTCCTAATCAACTCGCGCGTTGACCGTAAAAATAGGGAGGAAATATTTCCTGTATGCGTAGATAAGGAAGATTTCGAATGCCGAGAATACCAACCCCGGAGCTATCCCGCTGCCGTCTTGCAGAAAAACGTGGAATGCCAGAACATTCACCAGCACGGGCGCGAGCAACACCAAGCCCATGGGCGCGGTTCTACCGATGATTACCAGTAGTCCGCCCAGCAATTGGAAAACCCCCACCAGCGCCATCCAATGGGTGGGGCCCATGAGCGCCCCGAACTGCGCGGGCCGCGAGTTTTCCGGAAGGGGCGGCATCGGCAAAAAAGGATGCAGGATGTTGAGTCCAAAAACGATGAAACCCGCGCCCAGCAATACCCGGCAAATTATAACCGCAATTTTCATAACATCTCCTTGGCTTTAGACTATTCCTCCCGGCCGTTATCTCGAAGGTATGCCAGGAGTTACGTGGAATGACCGTTGATCGGTCATCCTGTTTATCCAAGTTAATTTATGTATGCCTATCCCTACCATGCCAATCCCGCGGATAATTACCCTTCTAGAGATTATCTTTCCGATGAGGTTATTTTCGGGAGTCCGCATGAAAAAAATCGCCCTTGTCCTGGCCGCCATAGCATATTCCTTTTCGGCCCCCACCTACTATACCTTTACCGGTAAGGTGACCTTCCTTGTCGGCGATGTCGGCGGTTATGCGGCTTCGCACGGCATCCATGCCGGGAGCCCTGTCACCTATATCTTCGCGGTGGATACGTCCCGGAATGCCTATACCAGATTCGATGGCATCACGGACGTCAAACCCGATTCCATCAATGTAGGGACGGGATACCGCGCGGATTACTTCTTCGATTCGCTGATCGCGCCTTCGCTTTTTTCTCCGGCGGTTACCGATACCGCCTCGGGCTCCTACCTCGGCTATCACACCGCCACCATCATTGAAATGAAATCCCGGTATTCCCTCGCTTTCCAAACCATGATAGGGAACCCGGACCATGGGACGCAAATCCTCTTCTATCTCCCGGACTCCGGTTTCGTCGATTTTATGCCCAAGGTAGGCACTGCCGTCTCGGCCAGCGAATCCTATCTCGATTCCTCAGCGGCATCCTTCTCCGCCTCTTTGAGCATGACCCTTACCGCCATCAGCAATACCAGGCCTTCCAATGGATTGCGCCCTATCGCATCGGCGGCCTCCTCCTGGTTCGGCGCCGACCTGGATGGCGAATCCCTGCTCCTGCGAAACCATTCCGGGAATAAAGCCGCGGTCAGGGTGATGGACGCTTCCGGAAAAACCGTGGTGACGTTATCCATGGGTGAAAAGGCGGCCCTACCGGCCTCCCATCTGCCGCGCGGAAAGTTTTTCCTGGAAGTCACGTCCCCGGGCCGGGGCGGGCCGGTTATGCAAGCCTTCTATCATTGATCGCCCTTTGGTTTGGCCACCCTCTTTCCAAACGGAGAAGGCTCACCTTACGGGATCGCCCCTGACTAAGAGACCAGAGAGCGAACGTTCCCATCAGCGCCATCGTGCCGGTCACGAGGTTATCAGCGTTATTTCTTGGCCCGGCAAAATTCGATGGGCCGGATTTCGATGCCCCAACCCATTTTTTCACCCAGGTTCGCGGCCGGATGCATGGAGGCGAGTTGGATAGCCTCCTGCATGTCCTTGGCTTCGAGTAGGAAGAAGGACCCCAATTGCTCCTTGGTCTCGACATAAGGACCGTCCGTGACCGAGGGCTTACCGTTCCGGGGCCGCACGGACACGGTGTCCTTGGTGGCGGCCAGAGAGGCCACCATCTCCATCTTGCCGGTGCCATTCAATGCCTTGTCCAGGGGTTCGCATTGGGCGACGATGGCCTTCATCTCCTCCGGAGACGTCTTTTCAAAGGTCTTCTCATGGTAATAGGCGAGAGCTAGGAATTTCATTTTGACTCCTTCAAGGTGATGGTTCGAGTTCAGAAAGCCGTTTTTCCAGGAAGCGCCGCTCAGGATCCTGCTGGGTCAGTTCCAAGGCGCGGCGATAGGCCTCGGCGGCCTCGGCCTTGCGGTCAAGACGACGGAGCAGATCCGCCCGCGCCGAATGGGTCAGGTGATAGTCGATCAGGACTTCGCGGGACCGCAATTCGTTTTTCAGAAGGCCGTCGATGAGGCGGAGGCCCGCTTCCGGGCCATCGCGCATGGCCACGGCCACGGCCCGGTTCAACTCGACAAGGGGAGAGGGATCGGCGCGCAGGAGAACATCGTATAGGCCGGCGATTTGCGTCCAATCGGTGGCCTCCGGCGTGGCAGCCTCGCTATGCACGGCGGAGATGGCGGCCTGCAAGGTATAAGGCCCGAAGCTCCGTGACAAGAGGGCCTCCTCGGCCAAGGCCGATCCTTCGCGGATGAGGTCCCGGTTCCAGCGGGAGCGGTCCTGGTGCTCCAGGAGAATCAGCTCGCCGGTGTCCGAAGCGCGCGCGGCCTGGCGGCTTTCATGCAGGAGCATCAGGCCCAGGAGGCCCTTGGCCTCTGGCTCAGGGAGGAGTTCCACCAGGAGACGCCCCAGGCGGATGGCCTCGCCGGAGAGATCGGGCCGGGCCACGGCGGCTCCGGCGGAAGCGGAATAGCCTTCGTTGAAGACCAGGTAGAGGACGCGCAGGACTGCGTCCAGCCGCTCGGCGCGCTGTTCCGGGGCCGGCACCTCGTATGGGATCCGGGCCTCGCGGATCTTGGCCTTGGCACGAACGATACGCTGGGCGATGGTGGGCGATTCGGTCAGGAAGGCCCTGGCGATTTCCTCGGTGGTGAGGCCGCAAACCTCGCGCAAGGTCAAGGCGATCCGGGAATCCGGGGCCAGGGCCGGATGGCAGCAAGTGAAGATGAGGCGGAGCCGATCGTCCTCCAGGCCCGCATCCTGCGAACCCCCCTCTGCATGCGGCCACGATGTCTCGCCGTCCTCGCCATCCTCCGCTTCTCCCTCCCCGCGTCCCTCATAAAGCCGGCTCATTTCCTCCGCGCTTTGGTCGAAGCGCGCGCGGCGCCGAACGCCGTCGATGGCCTTGAAACGTCCCGTGGACACGAGCCAGGCCCGGGGATTGCCGGGCACGCCTTCTTTGGGCCATTGCTCCACCGCCGCCCGGAAGGCGTCATGCGCCGCCTCTTCGGCCAGATCGAAATCCCCCAGGAGGCGGATCAAGGTGGCCAGCACCCGGCGCGATTCCAGGCGATAGACTTCGTCCACCTTGGCTAGGGCCGATCCGGTTTCCGCTTTTCCCATATCCGCTTTCGCCGCCTTCCGCCGCTTTCCGCCACCGGCGAACGCTTTAGGCCCGCATGGCCTCGGTCACTTCGAAAAAATCGATGGGCCTTATCTCCACCGCGCAACCCATCTTCTCGCCCACCCGGGCCGCAGGGTGTTTGGAGGCCGCCTGGATGGCTTCGTTCAAATCCCTTGCCTCGATGATGAACAAACCACCCACCTGTTCCTTGGTCTCGGCATAGGGTCCGTCGCAAAGAATGGTCTTGCCGTTGAGGGGCCGCAGGGTGGTTGCTGACCGGGTAGGAGCCAGGGAAGCGATGAGGGAAAGATGGCCCCCTTGATGCAGTTCCTCGTCATGGGACTTGCATTTCACGCCCATCGCCTCGATCTCGGCCTTGGACATGGCCGCGTATTTCTTCTCGTCTCCGTAGGCTAGGCAAAGGTATTTCATGGAAGCCTCCTTCTGGGGCAAAAACTCGCTTGCCGGCCTATTGTCGAACGACGACCGAAAAATCGACAAAGTTTCCCGAAAAAAAGAAAGGGGCCGCATACGATGAAGAGGGGTCATAAACCAAAGTTCAACTCGAGGTTTATCGCGCCTTGATAATTTCAACTTTTTGTTTTGCGGCTTTGCGCCTTGGGGGGCCTGCGCGGACGCTGTTTGCCCGAAATCGATTTTATGATAGTCCGCCCAGGACCAGGAGCGAGCGTCTTTGGGTGAGATGCGATAGCTTCCTTGATGAGTTCTCGCACAGGTGGGCTATCAAGGAGAGACGAAGGCTCAAGAACAACGTGCCTCATCCGGCTGACAGATCCGCGAAGAATCGCACTCGGATCAGCCAGGTTTGTACCGTGCGCGAAGAAAAGGCTGACCCACCGCGGGTAGAGCGCGATGGAAAGAATGACGTCGGACGTCTTCTCGGTTGGACTGAATGCCAGGGCCAAGGCGTTATACGGCGATTTTATTGTTCTTAAGATAGTCCTGTACGGATTTCGGCGCCTCTCGGCATCCGCAATCCTTTGCATGCCTTAGGTGCCGGGCAGCCCTCGTTTTTAGCGAAGGGCTCATCGGCATTTTGTTCTTGCTGTGCCAGGCTTTGTTGATCTTTTTTTCTGATTTCACTTTTACCATTCCGTCAAACATGAAATCGGTTTTTCCGCCTCCAAAAAATACTTTCAAATATTGCCGATGGGCAACTATAAAGTAGTTCCAGCCTTCCTCATGGGTGCCGAGTGGTTTCTTTCAAAACGACATCGCCCATTTCAAGGAGTGACTTCAGATTGGAAAGGCAAATCGGCCATGCACCGGATACAGATGCGATGAACTTGGAATTCAGCACATCTATTCCGTGCGTAACTGTTAGCTTCACGGCTCCATCGGCCTGTTCCAAATCATAGGTGCAAAGGGAAAATCCTTCTTCCTTCATTTCCGGTTTCCATTCGTTCCGCCACTTGATTGCCATGCATTTAGGCGGATTAAATTCGACAATCTCTCCCGCGTCGGCGACTCGCCCGTCCGGAAACTTCATAGTCCAAGCAGAGCCCGCTTTCCAATCGGATTCGGTGTCCATGCCAACCCAATACTGCTTCATAAGTTGTGGCGTGGTAAGCGCCCCCCACAAATTCTCTGGAGTCGTTTTGATGTAACTGACGTAAACAAACTTCGATTTCATTTTCCCTTCCTTATTTTTTTCGCGGACGGATGAGCGTCATCCCAGCGGTATTTCTCGCGTGAGCCATTTCCGAATTGCTCACGGAAAATTTCCAAAAAGTAATTCCAACCTTTCTCATGCCCCTTTGCCAGCTCATGATCCGGTAGGTCGGAATGCACAAGGGTCATGAGCGTGTCCGCTCCCTGCTTCTTAAAGGTCAGGGTAACTACCGACTCTTGGCCTAAAGTACTTGGTGATATCCAGGTATGTTGAATTCGAATCGGCCTCTTGACCTCCATAAACCGCCCATAGTGGGAAGTCCCCTTGAGGGTCCAGTAAAAGAGCCCGTCTACTTTCGGATCCAACGGGTGTTCTCTTGACATGATGTAACGTGTGAGTTACCTTTGATTCTGAAGGAGACCCATTTGCATGTCAGCAGAAGTTTTGTCACGGAGTAACGACGAGATCATCTTGAATATTCGGATTCCTCTGAAACGATCCCTTCT
>JANYDA010000019.1 GCA_025360005.1 Fibrobacteria bacterium | reverse complement strand
GGAAGTGCTCGCGCTGCGCCTGGGAGAGGCCGAAACGGCCCTGGTGGAATTCATGGGCATGCACGAGGATCGCGTGCGTTTCTACGGTCGTGATCTGGGTAACGGCAAGGAAATCCTTTACAGCCCCAACGACTACCTGGCCTGGTGGACGTCCCCGTTCAAGCCTTCCAAGGACGCATGTTTCATGCAGGTGCATCGCGCTCCGCTGCGGTCCATCAACGTGAACGTGGCCGAGGCGGTGCTGCTCACCGCGCCCACCTATTACACCGGCAACGAACTGCGCGCGCGCAGTCTCACCTGCCTGCGCCTCTGCCCCAACGGCCTCTCCGCCTACACGCTGGAAAAGAAGATCTGGGCGCATGCCCATTGGATGGATTTCTGCGTGGACATGCCCATCCCCAGCGAGAACTACCTGCAGGCGCTGGTGCGCTGGGAAGAGTATCTCGACAAGGAGCTGGAGGATTCCTGGTCCTTTCCCGCCCTGCTGCACGATTGGGAATTGAGCGGCAGCCTCTTGTCCCGCATGGTGCAGGATCTTTCCGGCGCCACCATCGCCATCCCGGAATTGGAATGGGTTTTGGAAAGCATCTGGAACGAGCAACCGCGCGTGAGCCTATGGGGTAAGACGCCGCGGCAGACCGGAAAAAGCCTTTGCACGCAGGCGATGCTGGATGAAATCATCCGCGCCATCAAGTTGAAGGGCAAAGCCAATCTGTTACCCCGCCACGTACTCATGGCACGCGCCATCGAGTTGCCGGAACCGGCACGGTAAGACCGCGTTCGCGCCCTTGGCGGGCATTCTCCGGTTATAACTTCATTTTCCCGGCGGCATTAAAAAAACCGCGGTCCCGGGGACTCGCGGCTGTTGATTTTCAGGATCCGGTTCCGCCAGTGCCGGGCCCGTGGGCCAGGAATGCGGATATCCCGCGCGCTTAAAAGGCCAGCGCGCCGCCCATTTCCATGGTCAGGCTGTTGCCGTCCACGGCGGACGGCATGGTGCTGAGAAAATGGTATTTGAAGTCGACGAAGATGGCGATGGGAACGACCGGGGGCTTGGCCTTGGCGCCCACCTCGAGATGGAATCCGATGCCGCTTTTAAGGCCTTCATCCTTGATGGCTTTGGTCAGGATGGCAGCGACCTTGTCGGAGGAATTCGCGGCCGAGGCATCGCTCGCGGTAGCCTTCGCCACCGCCTTCTTGGCGAATGAGGCGTTCAGGACTTCCGTAGCCAGCACGTGGGTCACGCCCGCGCCCGCGTAAAACTTGACGATATCGACCACGGGGGGGAGTTTCAGGAACGGATAGAGGATGGTGACGTCGCTCATGATGCGGGCGAAACCCGGCTTGTTCAGGATCGGCACTCCCAGATCGAATTTCAGATCCGTTTGGGTGCTGGGAGTTAAAATACCGACATCGTACAGGCCATATTGGAAATTGCTGCCCGCCTCAATGTCGACGAAAGGCAAGGCGTCGATCCAGAGCTTGAGGCCGAATCCGTTCAGGCCGGAAACCGATCCCTGTTTGATGGAGATGCTGTCGCTCCCGTTGGACGCGATGTTCTGGTTGCTGCTTTTGACTTGCAGGCCCAGCGCCGGAGCCCATTGGCCGCCGATTCCGAAAATGGCGTGGGAGTAAACCACCGCAGTCGCGGCCAAGGCCAGCGTTCTGATAAACATCGTCTTCATGATTCCTCCGGGAAAAATGGATCTCCGAAGCCGATAGAATAGGTAAAACGGGATGGTTTTGCAACGGATCCGGGGACATGACCGGCGTCTTATCCCGGCGCAAGCGAAATGAATGCTGCGAGCCGTCCGGATGCCTGGCCGTCGCGGCGATATGAGAAGTAACGTTCCGGTTCCGTAAGCGTGCAGCCGCCGGAATCGCGGATACGGTGGGGGAGGATGCCGCAAGCCAAGGCTTGGGCGCGGTTGCTCCCGGGCATATCGAAAAAGCATTTTCCGTCCCGGCGGATCACGAAGGCGGGATCCAGCTCCGCGGCTACTTCCGGCCCCACTTCCAGGGAGTCGGGACGCAGGCATGGTCCGAACGCGACCAAAGCGCTTTCCGCGCGGACGCGGCCGGAGGCGATCAGGGAACGCAGGGATTTGCCCAGGATGCCCGCGCGTGTGCCGCGCCACCCGGCATGCACCGCCGTGATGGTTCCGCCCTCCGGATCGAAAACCAGTGCGGCCAGGCAATCCGCCATGGTCACGGCCAGCACGTATCGGGCGGATCCGGTGCATAGAGCGTCGGCATCGTCCGGTTCCAGCCTCGGCAATCCCGGCGCCCCACCCATCGGCGGCGCGCTGCCGGCCCCGGTTTGCGGCCGGGCATCCATGTCCACCATGGTGGTCCCATGGACCATGCGCGGGAGCACCAGGGTTTTCCCCGCCAGGCCCGTCGCCTCCAACACGGATTCCCAATTCCGGGCGACCCGTTCCGGATCGTCTCCGCAACGGAAGCCCAGGTTCATATCGGAGTATTTCCCCCGGCCCGCGGCCGGGGTGGCCGGATCGGCATTTGCGGTTCCGGGCTTGGGCGGGGCGGGGGTACCTTGCAGGTAACGGGTGGTGAAGGCCGCCGTCACCCTGTGTTCCCATTCAGGGAAGGGATGGATGAGAAATGGGCGGGATTCCTTCACACGTCAAGGATAACAAGGGTGGCATCGTCCGCCAATTCGCCCGTGGCCTGGGTGGAACCTCCAAGGTATTCGGACCGGATGCGCATCAGCGAGTCGATCAAATCGGCCGGGTGCTCGGACCCGGAAGCCAGCGCCATGTCCTTCAAGGGCTCCACCCCGAACATTTTTCCGTTGACGCCGTGGGCTTCCGTGATACCGTCCGTAAAGAGAAAGATACGCGCTTCCGGCGCCAGGTCGATGCCGGCATCGCTGAGAAAAGTGGTGGCGAACATCCCCAGAACCAGACCTTGCGAAGGCATTTCCAGCAGGTTGTCCGCGCCGGGCGACTTGGCGGGATCCTGAAGCACCATCTGGGCTACGTGCCCGGCATTGCAATAGGTGAGGCGCCGGGAGGCTTTGTCGAAGATGGCATAAAAGGCGGTCACGAATTGGGCAGCCCCCAATTGCTGCGTCATGAAGGTGGCGTTGATCTTGTTGAGCACCGCGCAGGGCGAAGCGTCCTGCCCGGAAGCGCCGTCCGGCATGGAGAAGGTCCTGAGCAGAACCTTGAACATGGACATGACCAGCGCCGCGCCTATCCCATGCCCGGAAACGTCCGCGATCACCATCGCCAGGTTGCCGCTTGGCAGCTCAAAGCAATCGTAATAGTCCCCGCCCACCATGCCCGCGGGAATGTACTTGGAGGCTATACGCAGCAACAGATGATCGGGGAACGATGTGGGGAGCAGGTTGTTCTGGATGATGCGGGCGCGATCCAGATCCTTTTCGATGTGTTTCTGCGCCTTGCTCAGGGCGGCATAGGCTTCGTTCAATTTGGCATTGGTCTGCTTCAATTCGGTGTTCGCCGCCGCCAGTTCGCGCTGCGCCCGCCAGGTTTCCATCATCAAGCCGGCTTGCTGGGCCAGGCTGGATAGATGCGATATGGTCTGGCCCGTCAACTCCGGCCCGGGCGGAGTGGTATCCAACCACAACGCCCCCATGGGCAGGATGCAGGACGGCATATCCGGGGAGGCCTCGCCGGTGCGCGTGGTGAGAGGCATGATTAGATAGCTCTCGGCGCCGGTAATCCGGAACGGATCGTCGGCCGCCAAGGCTTCCACGAACAGATGGCGATGGGAAATCAAGGCCGTGTGCACCGTTCCCGTGGCGGGGGAGATCCGGATCTGGTCCACGCATTCGGGAGGCAGACCCAGGCTATGCGTGGGGGTGAGGTAGGCGCGCCCCTCCTTGAGGCCGAGCAGGGCCATGTTCTGCACTCCGGCCAGCTCGGTGATTCCCAACAAGAAGGCTTCCATGGCTTGATCGAGAGTCGCGGCGGAATGCATCACGCGCGTCACCTCGTGCACCAGGGAGCTGAACACCAATTCCCTGGACAGCAGATCCTGGTTTTGGTTGTCTTCGGTTTCTAGAGGATCAAATGGCATTTCCTTAACTTTCCATTGGTTGGCGGACGGTCCGATTATACCACAAGCGGAGGGACAAGACCAAAGGACGGTTGACCGGGTAGGGGGGGTTAGCTAAGTTTTATTGCCCTTTTCAAGGGGCATTGGTCCCATCACTAGCGATATTACGAGGCCCGGATGAATCTTTCAAAACAAACGCCAGCCGCCCAACCTCCCGAGCAGGAAGTCGGCCTCGTCGATTGGTTCATGGACGACTTTTGGCCTCGTTACGGCAAGCAAACTTCGTATGTATTGGCCGGCATCGCCGTCGTGGTGGCGGGATTCGCTTGGTACAACAATGATCGCGTGCAGCAGCAAGGCAAGGAAAACAAGGAACTGGGCCAGGCGTTAGTCTATTACAGCGACGACAAGCTGGATTCCGCCGAGGCGTTCCTCACCCCTTTCGTGAAAACAAGCCATTCCCGGCTGGTACAGGACAAAGCCTACCTGATGTTGGGCCAGATCAATTATTCCAAGGGCAAATACGACGACGCCATCCAGGCCTTCAGCAAAGTGGATCTCGCCAATACCAAAGAACCCTTGATCTCTTCGGGCGCCATGCACGGATTGGCCTCCTGCTATATCCAGAACAAAAACTATCCCTTGGCCGCAGAGACCCTGGAGAAGTTCGCTTCCTCCTTCGGCCGCAGATCCGCCAGCCCCAACGAAAGGGTGGCAGGCAAAGAGGTCGTCGATCTCAGTCCTGCGGTTCCCAACGCTTTGTGGAAGCTGACCCTGGTCTATCGCGAATTGAAGAATCCGGAAAAGGAAAAGGCCACGGCGCAAAAACTGGTCGGCATCTATCCGGAATCCCGCGAGTCTTTCGACGCGATCCGGCTGCTGGCTCAGATCCCCTGAGGCCGCAGGGAACGGTTCTGAATAAGAGCATTGTGACCTGAGGCCGAGCACGTCGTAGCATTCGTCGGGCGTACGGGCTAATCCCCTGATTCCTACGCTCCCCCTTCACTGCTGCCACTTCCTGTCACCCCCGATATTTATATTCTCCCTATGTCCATCTTCCGACTCGAATCCCCCTTCGCCCCTGCCGGCGATCAGCCCGCGGCCATTGAACAGTTGACGGCGGGCTTCCGGGCCGGGGAGAAGTTCCAGACTTTGATGGGGGTCACCGGTTCCGGCAAGACCTTCACCATGGCCAATATCATCCAGGAACTGTCCAAGCCCACCTTGATCATCTCCCATAACAAGACCTTGGCGGCCCAACTGTACCAAGAGTTCAAATCCTTTTTCCCCAAAAACGCGGTGGAGTACTTCGTCAGCTACTACGATTATTACCAGCCGGAAGCCTACGTGCCCTCCAGCGATACCTTCATCGAAAAAGACTCCAGCCAGAACGATGAGATCGATAAGCTGCGCTTGCGCGCGACCATGTCGCTGATGTCCCGCAAGGACGTGGTGGTGGTTTCCTCCGTGTCCTGCATTTACGGCTTGGGCACCCCTACCGAATACCGCAAGATGATGGTCGAGGTCAAGGTAGGCGAAACCATTGAACGCAACGACTTGCTGCGCAAGTTCGTGGACATCTATTACAGCCGCAACGACTTCGATTTCCGCCGCGGCACCTTCCGCGTGCGGGGCGACGTGGTCGAGGTCCACCCGGCATACGACGACTTCGCCTACCGCTTCGAGTTCTTCGGGGACGAGGTGGAGAAGATCCGCCGCATCAACCTGCTCACCGGGGAAGAGGAAGCCCAGCTGGAAAGCGTGCTCATCTATCCTGCGCGCCATTACGTGACCAGCGAACAGGGGATGGATAGGGTGCTCAGGGATATCCGCCACGAACTGGACGAAACTCTCAAGAAGTTCACGGCCGAAAACAAGTTGCTGGAGGCCCAACGCCTGAGCCAGCGCACCATGTACGATATGGAGATGCTGAAGGAAGTGGGCCATTGCCCGGGCGTGGAGAATTATTCCCGCATCCTGGAAAACCGCGCTATCGGCACGCCGCCTTCCACCTTGATGGACTTTTTCGGCGACGACTACCTGCTCATCCTGGACGAATCGCATGTGACCGTGCCGCAAATCGGGGCGATGTACAACGGCGATCGTTCCCGCAAGGAGAACCTGGTCAATTACGGTTTCCGCCTGCCCTGCGCCCTGGATAACCGTCCGCTCAAGTTCGCCGAATTCGAAGCCAAGATACCCCAGACCCTTTTCGTTTCCGCCACTCCCGCCGACTATGAATTGGCCAAATCGGGCGGCGTGGTGGTGGAGCAGATCATCCGTCCCACCGGTCTCCTCGATCCGCAAGTGGAAGTGCGCACCACCAAGGGCCAGATCGACGATATCCTCAATGAAATCGCTTTGCGTCTGCCTCGGAAAGAACGCGTCCTCATCACTACCTTGACCAAACGCAGCGCCGAGGATCTCACCGAATACCTGCAGCAGGCCGGTCTCAAAGTGAGCTATATGCATTCCGATACGGATACCTTGGCTCGCAGCGAAATCATCAAGAATCTCCGCGAGGGGACGATCGATATTCTGGTGGGGATCAATCTCTTAAGAGAAGGGCTGGATTTGCCCGAGGTCTCCCTGGTCGTGATCCTGGACGCGGATAAGGAAGGCTTCCTCCGCAGCAATCGATCCTTGATCCAGACCATCGGCCGCGCCGCCCGCCATCTCAATGGCCGCGTAATTCTGTATGCGGATCAGATCACCGCGAGCATGCGTTATGCCATGGACGAAACCGACAAGCGCAGGGCCAAGCAGGAGGAATCCAACTTGCGCACCGGCATGGTGCCGCGCGGCGTACAAAGGGAAATCCATAAACACCTGCAACTGGTGCCCGATGTGGACTACAGTATCGACATGAAAGCTTTGATGGTGGCGGAAGAAGACGCGGCTTATGCGGCGGAGGAAAAGAAGGGCGGGGCCCAGCGTAAGGGAAACCCCGATATCGAAGCCTTACGCAAGGAGATGCGGGAGGCCGCCGCAAATTTGGAATTCGAGAAGGCGGCCCATTTCCGGGACAGGATCCGTAAATTGGAGGGGGGATGAATCCATTCCAATCCCGGTCGATTTCGGCTCCATCCGGAACCCTCCGGATACCCCTTGAACCATACCGCCGGTAACCATGGCTTTTATCAGTGCCTTCGGATATCCCTTCATTAGGATGAAGAGAACGATTCGTGTTGCCGCCTTCCCAGAACCGAAATGCTTGCGAGTATCCAGGACCGGAAATCCGGCATTATTTGCTCTTGTGGTTTGGCATTTTTATTTATTTTTTGCATAATGAACCGGCGCATTTCATTGCTGCCGAAAAAATCAAGGAGTATTGCATGAACGTTCTGGGTACTGTGAAAAAGGTTTCGCTCGCCGGCTTTGTAGCCGGAGCATTGATTATCGCCAGCTCATTTTCGGTTACCGGTTGCTTGACCGATAGCAAGAAAGACACGACGGCGGTTGTGGACACGGCCAAACACACCGCATTCCCTACCGCCACCACCGTTGCGGCCGGGGCTCAGGGCGCCACGCTGGGATCCGTTCTGGACCTCGATACAAAGACGGCTCTGACTTCCGCCGCCGCGAATGCCGCCCAAGGCTCCATCGACCTCGTATTCATGTTCTATGGGGGCTACTTCTATTTAGATAACGCCGTTGCGGCCCGCTCTGCCGGCATCGCCAATAACATCAACCTGACCAACACCTATACTTTGGCCTCCCTGAAGAATTCCAAAATCGTGAAGGTGTCAAGCACTCCCGCTGATGAGGAAGCCGCAGCTAAGACCTTTGCAGCGGCATCCTCCACGCCGGAGAATGTTATCGTGGGGGGCGAGATGTTCCTGGTGGAGGATACCGCCGGCAAACTTTGTCTTGTCACGGTGGGAACCATCGTGGGAACGGACAACAAGGCCAACGCTAACTTCAACGTCACCATCTCCACCCTTTAAACCGGGTAGCAGCCCCTGGCTGAGCGCCATCCCTATCGGGATGGCGTTTTTATTTCCCCTCCGAAAAACTAGATTTACACCTTTCCTTACCCCCAGGAGCCCCGTCCATGAAGGTCGTCAAACGCATCATCCTCGCGGGTATCCTGGTTGTGCTCCTGTTGAGCCTGGGCGCCTACTTCGCCATCAAAATCGCTTTCCCTCCGGCCAAGATAAAGGAGTTGGTCCACAAGCACGGCTCCGAAGCGCTCCATCGCGACGTCAGCGTCCAGGACGTTTCCATCCGGGTGTTTCCCAACCTAAAACTCTCCGTAAGCGAGATCAACGTGGCCAACGCCGAGGGCTTCTCCGCGGATCCGTGCATCAAGTTGCGCGAGCTGGCGCTCTCCATAAATTTCCTTTCCCTGCTGAAATTCTCCCCCGTGATCAACGAGATCAAGTTCGTGGATCCGGAAATCCTCTATGAGGTTTCCCGCGACGGCCATAACAACCTGGAAGGCATTGGCGCCGCGGCGGATACCGCCAAGGCGGCGACCATGGACACCGCCAAACCCGCGGCCATCGAAAGCCCCGCCGCCGTGGCCTTGAAGTCGTTCATAATCGAGAACGGCCGGGTCCGTTACCGCGATCTCAAAAGCGGGCGCGAGCTTATCCTGGACAAGATCGACCAGACCGTTTCCCTGGATCTGGATCAACGCCTGGAGAACGTGGAGACCAAGGGCAGGCTGGAGATTTCCGAAATCAAGGTTTCCGATTCCGCCTCCGGACTGCGCCGGGGTAACATCAAGGTTACCCTAAGGCACGATATCCACCTGAACCTCCCCGCCGAGCGGATCCAGGTGAGGAGCCTGGAGCTGGGCTTCCAGGACATCCGCGCCACCATCAAGGGCGAAGCCACCCATTTCATGACCAAGCCGCCGGTGCTGGACTTCGCCCTTTCCGCCCCGGATATCCGCCTGGCCTCGGTCCTGAAGGAGGTGCCCGCTTCATTGTCGCCGGATATCCCCAAGCTCTCCGTCACGGGCGTCGCATCCCTGGAGGCTCGCATCAAGGGGGTCCTGGATACGGGATCCCTGCCGGAAGTGACGGCCCATTTCGCCATCCGGGATGCCGGCGTAAGCCATAAGGATTTGCCGGCTGGCATCGAGAATCTGAATCTGGCCCTAGATCTGGCGGGGGACAGCCTGAAGCTGGGCGGCTTCGCCTTTCAACTGGGCGGCAATCCCGTTTCCATGAATGCGATGGTGACGTCCATCCGCAAGCCCGTTCCCACGCTGCAGGATTTCAACCTGGACGCCATGCTGGATATCGGCAAGCTGGTTCCCTTGCTGCAGAAGCTGGGCATGGTGGAAAAGACGCTTAAGGCGGAAGGCATGGTGCAGGCCAAGGTCAAAGCCGCCGGTCCGCTCGATCCCAACGCGCCCCAGAACCTGAAGGCGGCCGGCACGGTGGAATTGAAGAACGTGGCCGCGGAGGGCGCGCCTTTGCCCAAGCCGGTCAGGCTTACCGGAGAGGTCAAGGTCGACAATGACAGGGTAGGCGAGACCCTTAACGTGCATATCGGTGAATCCGATTTGGCCGTGAGCGGAACGGTCACCAATTACCTGGCCATGGTCATGCCCAAAGCGGCCAAGGGCTCTACCAAGGCCAAATTGCTGGTGCAATCCTCCTTCCTCAACCTGGATGAGCTGATTCCGGGCGGTGAAAAGAAAACGGAGAAGGAGAGCGCTCCCATGACATCCTGGCCGGTGCTTCCCAAGCTGGATGCGGATATAGACGTCAAGCTCGCCAAGACCCAGCTCATGAATCTGGCCATGACCGATTATTCCTCCAAGACCACCTTGGCCTCCGGAGTGGTGAACAGCGCGATGAAGGGAACCCTCTATTCCGGGGGGTTCACCACTTCGCTGCGCGCGGACCTGCACGATACCGGCGATGCCGACGTAGCGCTCAAGCTGAACGTGAACCGGGTGGAAGCCAATGATTTCATCTCGCGGTTGAACGATCGTCTGCCCGCCACCAATCGCCTGATGAAAAGCCTGTCCCGCGCCGACAGTACCATCTTCGGGAAGTTCAGCCTGAACGTGGATGTGAAAACCCACGGGACGCCTCCCGTGGTCGCGGACAACCTGCTCGGCAAGATCAGCTTCGCGTTGACGGACGGCAAGCTCATGGAGACGGGTTTGGTGAAGGGGCTTTCGGATGCGTTGTCCAAGGTGAGCAAATCCCTGGCCTTCCACGAATTCGCCTTCTCCGATTTCAAATCGGATCTGGAAGCCGCCAACGGCAAGCTGCTCGTTAAGGATTGCAATGTGAATGCTTCCGCCATAGGCGCCATCATGGCCACAGGCGCCATCGGTTTCGATAATACCTTGGACCTTTCCCTGGAAAACCATTTGCCCCCCGGGCTCAGTTCCACCGTCATGGGAGCGAGCAGCGCGCTGGCTTCGCAGGTAGCCAAGCTTTCCCAAATCCCCGCCATCGGCGGCGCGAGCCTGGTCCCCACCGATAAGGCCGGACGAGCCGTGCTTTACTTCCTGGTAGGGGGCACGCTGGCCAAGCCCAGTTTCTCCTTGGATGCCAAGCGGATGGCCACGGAAGCCACTTCCGGCGCCAAGGGCGCGCTCACCGACGCGCTCAATAAGAAAAAGGCCGAGCTGAAGGCTGTGGCCGACGCCGAAAAGGCCAAGCTGGAAACGGCCGGCAAGGCCAGAATCGATGAAGAAAAGAAGAAGCTGGAAGCGACCGCGGACGAACAAAAGAAAAAGGCCGCGGGACAAGCCAAGGAAAAAGGCAAACAGGTCTTGAAGGGACTGGGCTTCTAAACCCGGGAATTATTTCCTTCGGGACCCAAGCGCGGGCGGCGGCAGCGGTGGATCCGTCTGGAACCTGAAGAAGCATGCGGCCAAAGGCGGCGCGGTCAGTTCCAATGAAAAGGGCAGGTTGTGCATGGGTACCGCTTCCGTCCGTTTACCGCCCATGTTGCCCAGGTTGCCGCCTCCGTACACCTGGGAATCGCTGTTGAAAACCTCCACGTAGAAACCGTCCAGAGGGGCGCCCAAGCGGTAATGGTGCTGCGGGATGGGGCTGAAGTTGAACAGGCACAGGATCACTTCCTGGGGCTTTCCGCTTTCCCGCGCCTCGCCCTTCCTCAGGAAAGCCACGATGTTGTTGTCCTGGTCGTGGAAGTCCACCCATTGGAACCCGGCATAGGAACTGTCCAGTTCGTAGAGGGCCGGTTCCTGCTTGTAGATGGTGTTCAGGTCCCGAACCAGCATTTGCAGGCCCTTATGGCGTTCCACCTGTAGCAACGGCCAATCAAGGGAGACCCCCGGATTCCATTCCAGCCATTGCCCGATTTCCAGGCCCATGAAGTGCAGCTTCTTGCCCGGATGCGCGAAGAGGTACGCGAAGGCGATGCGCACGTTGGCGAACCTCTGCCACTCGTCGCCGGGCATCTTGTTGGGCAGGGAACCCTTGCCGTGCACCACCTCGTCATGGGAGAGGACCAGACAGAAGCGCTCGGAGAAGGCGTACGACATCTCGAAAGTGAGCAGGCCCTGATGGTAGCGGCGGTACAAGGGATCCTTGGAAAGATAGGAGAGGAAATCATTCATCCAACCCAGGTTCCATTTGTAATGGAAACCGAGCCCGCCATGATCGAGGGGATGCGTTACGCCCGGAAAGGCGGAGCTCTCTTCCGCGATCATCAAGGCGTGGGGGGCATGCTGCGCGACCACGGAATTCAGATGCTTAAGGAACTCAACGGCCTCGTGGTTGGTGTTGGTCCCGTCCGGATTGGGGATCCAGGCCCCGGCTTCGCGCGCGTAGTCCAGGTAGAGCATGGAGGCGACCGCGTCCACGCGCAAGCCGTCGATGTGGAATTCCTCCATCCAATAGATGGCGTTGGCGATGAGGAAATTGCTCACCTCATGGCGGCTGTAATTGAAGATGCGCGTGCCCCATTGGGGATGGCTGCCTTTGCGCGGATCCTCATGCGCATACAAGGAGGTGCCGTCGAAGAAATCCAAGCCATGCAGGTCCGAGGGGAAATGGGCCGGGACCCAATCGAGAAGCACGCCCAGGCCGGCCTGATGGCATTTATCGATGAAGGCCTTGAATTGCCCCGGCGTGCCGAAACGCTTGGTGGGAGCATAGTAGCCGATGACCTGGTACCCCCAGGATTCATCCAGCGGATGCTCCTGTACGGGCATGAGTTCCAGATGCGTATACCCCATGCCTTTAACATAGGGGATCAACCGCTCCGCCAACTCATCGTATGTCAGGAATCCCGACTCCCGGCCGGGATTCTTCTGCCAGGACCCCAGATGCACTTCATAAATGGATATGGGGCGATTGTCCCTTTGCACCTGGGGCCGGATCGCGATCCAAGCCTGATCGTTCCAGGTGTATGGCGCGGGATCGGTTATGATGGCGGCCGTGCGCGGGCGCAGCTCCGCCTCCTTGGCATAGGGATCCATTTTTTCCACCTTGGCGCCGCCCAAGGTGTGGATCAGGAACTTGTAGGCCTGGCCATGTTGGAGCCCGGGGATGAAGGTTTCCCAGATGCCCGATAGGGAAATCTTGCGCATCATATGGCTGCGCCCGTTCCAGCCGTTGAAATCCCCGATCACGGCTACGCCGCGGGCGTTGGGTGCCCAAACCGCGAAGTGCACCCCATCGTATTCCTGGTGGTGGATGCGGTTGGCGCCCAGCTTTTTCCAAACCTGGTAATGCGTTCCTTTCCCGAACAGGAAAACGTCATAGTCGCTCATCACGGGCAGGATGGAATACGGATCGTGGTATTCGCTGACCTGGCCCGAATGATAGGTGGCGCGGATGCGGTAAGGGAAAAATTCCAGCTTATCGGGGAACAGGCATTCAAAACAGCCGGTGACCGATCCGTATTCGCAGACCGCGGATCCATCCTCCCACAGGATCTCCACCTTCTTGAATTGGGGATTGAATACGCGGATGATTCCCGAGGTCTGCTTATTCACCGCGATATGGTGATAACCGAGTTTGGAGAATGGGTCGACGTTTTCCAGATTCTCCAGGAGAAGCAGCTCCTGGGGAGGTAACAAGCATTTTTTCATGACTACCGTAAATTAGTTATTAGAAGCAAAGCCTATACGCCTTGCGATGGAAGCTTATCATGAGGCGATGCGTTGCGTGAATCCTGAATCCTATGTCCCCTCAAAATGATTTTCACATGCGGGGAAAGCAAGCGGCTTCAAAAAAATGGGGAGAAAGGATAACCCTATCCCCGGAACCGGAAGCTTTCTTTCAAAAGCCCCGGCCCGGGGCGGGTTAGTGGCGGAATGGACGGGACTTGAACCCGCAACCCCTAGCGTGACAGGCTAGTACTCTAACCAATTGAGCTACCACTCCGTGTTAGTTGGTGGGCGTTGAGGGACTTGAACCCCCGACCCTCTGCGTGTAAAGCAGATGCTCTAAACCAACTGAGCTAAACGCCCGAAACCTTACTGCTTTTCTTCCTTACCCTTTCCCATCAGAATGCTGATGGGAAGAACCACCGCAAATGCGAGGATGAGGATGAAAGGAGCAACGTTCAGGGCAAGTTTGTTATCAGCCGGCCCTCTGCCCAAGAGGTAAAAACCGAGGGAAAGCAAGACCGCCCCAAGGAGGATTCCTAAGTAATTCTTCTTGGTGAAAAAATCCTGCATCTTGCCTTCTGAATCGGTCCCGTTTTTCTTGGGATGAGGTAAAGTAAGATTAATGCGGGATATTATCAAGGTTTTGAGGTTGGGAAAAGCGGTGGTCTAGGTCGGAAACCCGGATTTTTCATAAGCCCTGATGATGTCCCGCACCAGGCGATGGCGGACAACGTCTTCCACGGAAAGCTCGATTTGGCCGATGCCTTCGATGCCATGGAGGATTTTGCGGGCATGGGCAAAACCGGACTTTTCAAACTTATCCAAATCAACCTGGGTCTCATCGCCTGTAAGCACGGCCTTACTGTTGATGCCGATACGCGTCAGGAACATCTTCATCTGCGAGATGGAGGTGTTCTGCGCCTCATCCAGGATAATGAAGCTTTTCCCGAGCGTGCGGCCGCGCATGTAAGCCAGCGGTGCAATCTCGATGGAGTTGCTGTCCCAATATTCCTTGAGCCTTTCCGCCGGCAGCATCACGCTGAGGGAATCGTAGAGGGGACGCATGTATGGACCGATCTTCTCGCCTATCGCGCCGGGTAAGAAGCCCAGGCTTTCCCCGGATTCCACCGCCGGCCGCACCAGGATGATGCGCTCCACCAGCTTCTTTTCCAGAGCCTGTACGGCCATGGCCACCGCCAGGAAGGTTTTGCCGGTACCTGCGGGGCCGCCCGCCAGCACGATATCATGCTGCTTGATGACATTGATGAAGCGGGCCTGCCCGCGAGTTTTGGGCTGGACCGGGTTGCCGAATCGATCGATCAGGATAGGCTTCTCAAGATGGGGCGCGAAATCCCCTTTCTTCTCCTCGCCGGGCGCATCGCTGCCTCCGGCTGTGCCGCCCGCCAGGATTTCCTGTACGTAGAAGTCCGTGAGTTGGTGTCCCGTGCGCAGGGCATCGCGCATGCGTTCGACGGCGGCGCGGGCATCGCGTACCTGGAATTCTTCGCCTGCTTGGATGGTAATCCCGGGATTCCGGGTCAGAAGCTTGACGTTGTAGGTCCGTTCGAGGCGGATGAAATTTCTTTCACCCTCGCCCGCCAATTGGATTTTTTCGTCGTCCGTGGCGGGAAGGTTAAAGGAGAACAATAAAGGCTCCTTTATTTGCCGGACTTGGCGTTGCTGCTATTCTTTTCTTCCCGGAGCTGATGGGCCTTGGTCTCCGCGTCCTCGGCGGAACGGCGGGCATCTTCGAGCTTCTGGTTTTTGGCCGGCTCGGCGCTGGCGCTCGAGTCCGCTGAACCGGAGGAAGCATGTTTGCTTCCGGCACATCCCGTAAGAGCGACCATGACGGCAGCCAAAATTGCGGGCACGACAAAGCTCTTGAACCTTGAAATCATTCGATTCTCCATGATTTTCCCTTAACTTAGAGCAATAAACCTGGTTAGTCAACAGACTAGTGGGGAAATCTAGTCCAATAGGCACGAGCGGGCAAACCATTTCCAGACTGAAGGGATCCCTTTCCTGTGGGGTCGAAAGGGATGGTGCCCAAAACCCGGCTAGCCCCGCTAGAAGGAGCAAGTCGGGTTGGGAAAGCCGAGGTTCTGGCGGTGGGGCGGGAAAGCCGGGTCCGGATGGTCGGGGGGACTTTTGCCAGGGAAAATGGAATAGCTTCGTTTAAGCTTGCTATTTACCACTGCCTGTTAATACTTTTTGAGACGATCCACGAACTGCCATCAGGCTGAAAGGTATATGCAAGCCGACTTGCGCTCGATGCTGGAAACCATCAAGGGAACCTTGGTGAATACCGACCTAATCCATGACTCGGTGGACCTAGTTTATGTAGGTTCCGATCTTAACGAACTCACGGACGATCTTTCCAATATCATGCTTGTCACGAATCTCGTGCACATCCGCTTGATGGAAGTCGCCGAAGAAGTCGATATAGTGGCCATCGTTTTCTCCAACGGCCACCTGCCCAAACCCAAGGAAATTTCCCGCGCCCAGGAGCTTGAGATCGATTTGATCACCACGCCCCTGACGCTGGACGAAGTCCACCGCCAGCTCAAGGCGGAATACGGTACGACGCTGGACATCAAGTCCAAAATCGCTCCCACCGTCTAATCCTACCGTTCCCCCGGCCAAGCCTCAATGCGCATCGCGCCCTCGCGATGCCCGGATATCGGAGTCTTCCCAGCCTCCGTAACCCAAACGTTACCCCTAAGCCAATGCTGCCCGGCCCTGGCAAGCCGAGGCCAGGGCGCTGGGTACAGGCAACCAACAAAGCCGGACGTCCGCAAGCCTTCACCCGGCAGCAAAGCCTCCGCAATTCCGCCGAAGGCGCGCATTCCAGGGACCCTCTTCTCCACCGCCATGAATATCAGAAATGGCCCAAGTCGACCCACTCCCCATCTGAACCCGCCGGAATCAAGCGGGTGTGCGGGCGCGGGGTCTGGGCGGATCAGGCGGAAGCAACCAAGCCGGGCGGGAAGGCGGCAAGCCCGCGCGCGCTCTTCCTGAAAACCCACCTCAACGCGACCGGCTCATGTGCGTGCGGGCTTGGTCGGCCGCAACGCCTCGCAAGCCTTCCAGCCATCGGCAACAGCGCCCGCGGCGACTTGCTGTAGCCGCCCGCCCAGACCCCGCGCCCGCACACCCGCGGCCTACTCGATGTTTTGGATCTGTTCTCTGACGATCTCGAGTTCTTCTTTCCAGGCGACGCAAAGATGCTGCATGTCCGAAAACTGGCTCTTGGTGCCCAGCGTGTTGACTTCGCGCAGCATTTCCTGGAGCAGGAAGCCCAGCCGCTTGCCGGGGCTTTTGTGTGATGCCATGGTGTCCAGGAAATGGTGCAGGTGCGCTTCCAGGCGGACGATTTCCTCGGTCACGTCCAAGCGCTCGGCCATGATCCCGATTTCCGTTGCCATGCGATCTTGGGAGAGGGCGGCGTCCCCGATCAGCTCCTGCACCCGCGCTTTCATCTTGGCCACATACTCCTGCTGCCGCACGGGCACCAGGCTTTTAACTTTTTCCAAGCCGGGGAAAAAGGCCCGGATGCGGCTTTCCATATCGGCGGCTAACACGCGGCCTTCGTTTTCGCGCATGGCGATCAGATCCAGACAGGCGCGTTCGAAAACGGGAAGGATCCTGGCAACGGCCACCTCCGTGGACTCGGCGACTTCCGAGGAAGTGACCATGTCGGGCAGCTTCAAGAGATCCGCGATATCCAGCACCGTGGGGATGCCCAAGCGCGCTTGCGCGTCCTTGATCACGGCGGAATAGGCTTTGAACACGGACTCATTGAGCGCCAAGCCGCTTCCGCCCGGGCCATCGCTATCATATTGCACATGGCAAGTGACGCTGCCCCGGGAAAGATGGCGTCCCAGTTCGGTTTTAAGCTTGGGCTCCAGATGGAGGATGCTCTTGGAAGCGCGGATCTGGAATTCCAGGAACCGGTTATTGACGGATTTAAATTCCACGGTCACGGAGTACCCCGCTCCTACCGCATCGGCTTTCCCGTATCCCGTCATGCTCTGAACAGCCACCTGGGCCTCCTTGGTTTCCGAAACGAAATGCAGCGCCGGGAGACCCGGACTCAAAAAATGCAAACCTGAACTTAGCAAAAACACAAATCCCGTTCCGCCCCCTGATGCCTTTGCGCCGGGATTGGCGCCTGCGGGCCTTTTCCGGAATGTCAAGGAAATTTCTCCGCGCCATTCGCTAGTCCGCCGCAAGTCTCCCTTAAGGCGGGAGACATCGGGAAGTTCCCTATCCCCAGTCAAAGAATACGCAAAAAGGATTGCCCGAAATTGGACCACCCCCTAAAATCGATTTGGTCAAAAGGTCAGGTACCTGTCAAGGAACACCAATATGGAGAACTCGGAAATGAATCGCAGCAAACAATCCGGGGCAATGTTTATGGGGTCCAAACCCCATAATCGAGCCTTGCGCCTCATCGGCAAATCTACGGTCGCGGCGTTGTGCGCGCTGACCCTGGCAATCATGGGATGTTCGCAAAAGGCGGGCAAGGCCGCCACCGTGGTAGCGCCCGGCAACACCGATAATCCCGATGTCAAGAAGGTCGTGAGCAAACTGGATTCGCTCGTCAAACAAAATGCCGGCAAAGGCAAGGGCGTGATCACCGGCTTCCTGACGGGGGAAGGCAAGACCGTCGCCAAAGGCCTCCTCAAGCAGGCCAGCAACGCCGGCGGGGAGCGTCGCCTGTTGGTGAAGGATCAAATCCCGTTAACGGGCGCCACCATCCTCATCTTCGACGCGTTGAAGCCCACCACGGCCGCGGATACCACGCTCACCACGGATTCCCTGGGTAATTACACTTGCATCCTCAAGGAAGGCAAGTACTTCGGATTCGCCGTCCATCTCGATTTGGAGACTTTCCAATTGGTGACGACGGGGATTCCCAACATGAATCCCAAAGCGGATACCATCGTCCACATGGATACCGCCACCGCCATCGAGGACGTGACCGCTCCCACGGTTTCCGGCGTCTACGATGCCAACACCGCCAACTCGGACGGCATCTTCCTGGTCGGCTCGGTGCCGGACAAGAACGCCAAGATCAATATCACCTTCTCGGAACCCATGAACCGCGAATCGATCAAAGGGGTGGTGCTAGGCAAGATCGATACCACCAACACGTCCACCTCCATGGTGCTGGCGGACACGGTCAAGAACGTGGGAGTCAGCTGGAGCGGCGATAGCAAGGTGGCTACCTTGTCCATGGCGGCTTTGACAACCGGTGTCCAATACGGTCTTATCATTCCCACCGGTTTGAAGGATCTCGCCAAGAATCCCCTCGACAAGGAATACAAGGCCACCTTCGTGACCGTGGCCGCTGCGGAATTGGCTGCCATCAAGTTCGCCGTGGTTGCGAGCGTCCCCGCCGATAAGGAGACCATCAAACCCATCCAGAATCCCGGAGTGAGCTTCAACCGCCCCGTCGAAGCTTTCTCCCTGATCAAATTCGCCAAGATCGAACCTGCGGTCACGGGCTATTGGGAAGTATCCGGCGCGCGCGCCGTCTTCATCCACAAGGACGCCCTGACGGTCGGCACCACCTACACGCTGACCTTGCCCGCCACGGTAACGGATCAGGCCGGGGCCGGCCTGGCGAGCGACTTTTCCTTCACTTTCACCATCAAGGATTTCCAGGGCGCGGCCAAGGATAATTCCGGCCGTGAAAAGGATGTGGCCCTGGCGGTGGAAGCCGCCTTCGACGCATACGTTTCCGGAGACATCGGCCGGTTCGCGACTTCGTTCCATCCCAACTTCCGCCTCTACGACGAAGACGGCGGCATGAAGTCCAAGTCCGAGTTCCTGGATAAGATCCGCGCCGAGGTGGGCGACAAGCAGGCGCTGGCAGCCGGGTTCGACGGACCCGTGTTCGACAACTCCCCCGAGGCCTGCAAGGACGGCGGCGCCCGCTGGAAAGTGGGCGCGGAAGGCGGAACCGCGGACGACCAGATCTGGGTGGACGCCTACGTCAATCCCGGCCAATCCCCGCGCGTCTTCGATAAGGACAAGAAGGAAATCATGGCCACCGATCTCACCTGGGATCCGACCGGGCCCCGCTTCACCATCAAATCCACCGGCAAGAAATACGGCTTCGGCCCGGATCTGTCCAGGTTCAAAGGCCCGGTCAACATGGATGCCGCCAAGAACGATCAGCGCTTCATGGCCGATCAGCTTAAGCAGACCTCGACTGTGGTTTTGGAAGCCATCAAGTTCGAAGGCCGCGAAGAATTCAACGTGGATCCTTCCGTGACCCTGAGCGGCGACACCGCCCGCTTGGCCGTCAAGATGATCTCTTACGAGAAATACAACCGCGTCAATTTCGGCGATATCGGCCGCGCCTGCGGCGGGAGCCTCACGGACACGTCCTTCCAGATCCTGAAGTTCACCCTCGTGAACGACGGTTCCAAATGGCTGGTCATGTCCATCGTCTCGCCTTCCAAGCAGACCAACAAGGACGACTTCAACAAGGCCGTGGATACCAAGGACTTCAAGATCAAGCAGATCATGCCCATCACCCTCACCACCCCCCTCAAGGAGAACGCCCAAGGGGACGACGGCAAGGTCACCTTCAAGTTCAAGGGCCCGGCCCTCGACAGCATCGGCGGTTACCTGGTCGGCATCGCCGAAGATCCCAAGTTCTGCTTCGGCCGGGCTCCCTATGGCGCGTTGATCTTCGTCAAAGCGTCCAACACCAAAGGCAACGAGGAAACCTTGGTATTGAACAGCGCCGGAGGTCCGGAAGGCAATAACGCCGCCTCCATACTCCGCCGCGTGCAGGATTTGAAACTGCCCGGTTGGGATCGCACCATTTTCGACAATGCCCTGACCACCCTGTACAAGACCGAGAGCGGCTTCGGCGGCGTTTACAATTGGAAGGTCATCGGCGTGAAGGACACTTCCGCCGTGCAGTTCCTGGCCAACGGCTACAGCCCCGATCGTTATTTCGCGGAATCCGATTTCGGACCCAACCGCGGTTACTTCGCTTGCAAGGGATTTCCCTCCGGAGCGGCGTTCAACACCTTGGAAAACAACCAGCAGAAATTCGTGAGCACCCAGCCTAACGGCAACAACAACGGGAGCTTCAGCGATATGGATCTGGACGGAGTTCCGGACGCCATCGAAGCCAAGTACAAGACGGATCCGCGGGACCGCAACTCCTATCCCGATTTCCGCACCGATACCGATAATGACGGTCTGGCGGATTTCCTGGAAGCCATGCTGGATCCCCAGGGAACAGATAGCCTGGTGACCAAGAAGGCCGATGCCCCCGGCGTGAAGGCGGAAATCGCCAAGTTGATCGCCATGGGAATCGTCTGGCAGGATACCGATGGCGACGGCTTCCCGGATGACATCGAAATGCTGTCCGGATTCAACCCCAACGATCCCAAGAACAACCCCGGTACGCGTCCGCGCGCCAGCGCCCCGTCCGGCGTCTTTGCGGGCAAGTTCCAGATGGGAAGCAATCTGAACAGCATCACCTTCAAGCTCTTCACGGACACCTCAAAGGCGCTTTGGGTCTTCTACACCGCCGTGATCGGCAAAGATACCCTGAGCGATTCCGTCCGGACCAGTTTCAATGAGGCGGCCGGCGAAGTCTACGTTCCCGTCACCTTGCTCAAGAACGGCCCTGACGCCGGCAGGGCTCTTTTGCTGCGCGGCCATTACGACGCCATCTCCTCGCTGTTGATGGGTCCGATCGACATGATCCCGGCTCCCGCCAAAACCTCGACCAATTTCGGCGGAGGACCCAATGTCGGCCAGTTCGCGGCCAGCGGCCGCGGCGAAGACGTGAGCAGGTACCTGCCGGCCAGCGGCGGCGGCAATACCGGTACCGCGGTGAACAATCCCGTCAATACGGTAGTGAACAACGCCATCACCTATCGTTTGCCTCCTTCCGGCACCAAGGAAGGCGCGTTCATCATCCTGGCGGACGGTAAGGTTAGCTTGGTGGACGAATTCGGCGATACCGTCGCCGTCATTGAGAACCCCAGCATCCGCGCCCAGTCCGACGGCAGCTACGAGTTTTTCGGCGAGAAGAAATCCAGCGGTGCCAACAACAGCACCAAGCGCGCCGAAGTGGGCGGACGCATCGCCTATGACAACAACGGATCCTGGATCGTGGACGGCCACTTCTTCCAGGAAAGCGATTCGTCGGGCGTGCACAAGAGCATACCCGGACAGATCAACGGCAAAGCCGCCAAGGCCGATATCACTCCCGCCGCGGACGGAATCACGGGGAAGTTCAAGGGATGGATTTTCCAGGATACCCAGGGCAACGGCATCGCCGCCCAGCCGGTGAACAATACCCCCTCTTGCGACCCCGCTAAAGGCCCTTGCACCACCAATCCCAACCCCGCCTGCGATCCGGCCAAAGGCCCCTGTACCACCAATCCCAACCCCGCTTGCGATCCGTCCAAGGGCCCTTGCGGCAATTCGGGTACCACGCCGGTTACCTCGTTCCTCCGCTCCTTCATGTCCGGAGCGGCTTCCTTCAGGACTTTCGTCGCCAACGCGGGAGTCAAACCCAACGAGTTCTTCTACCTCTCCATCAACAACCGCGTGTACCGGGTCATGAACGATTCAGCCCACGTCATGGACGCCAAGTCTCCCATGTGCGGTCAGGTGGTGTTGGTGCCGGAAGCCGTCCCGGCCGTGGACGAATCTCCCGCCGCCAAGGCTGCCTACAGCGCGGATTCCATGAGCGTCAGCCTCAGCGGGAGCAATCTGGTCCTGCTGATGGAGGATCAATTCAGGGCCGGCGCGCCTAACCGTCTCGACAAGGCTTTCGACGCGCAAGGCGTCATCCGGGCCAACGTCTTCGTAGCGGAAATCCGTCCCGCCTCGCCCGACTATGGCCACTCCACCATGGTTTGCCCCGTCAACGGCAGCCCGGTAAACCCGGCTTGCGATCCCGGTAAAGGCCCTTGCCCGGTCGATACCAACAAGGTCGCTTGCGATCCGGCCAAGTCGACCTGTCCGCAGCCGGCCTGCGATCCCGCTAAAGGTCCCTGCGGTCCCGTTACCGGCGGGTTCAAAACGCCCCCTCTGTACAAAGGTGCTCTCGACCTCCTGAAGATCGCTTTGTCCACCTCCAACAACCGGGTGGGATTGGTGAAAGACAGCATGTTAAATCTGGCCGGAAAGGTGGACGTCAATCCCGCTTCCATGGCGGTTGAACCCAACGCCCGTGTCGTTTCCATCATGGACGCGGCCGGCGCCAGCAAGTACCTGTTGCTCTCCGCCAATGGGGATTCCTTGAGCCTGCTGATAAAGGAAGGCATGCCCTTGGTAGTCCTGCGTCCCGCCGATAGTGGCGCGGTGCCGAACAACCCTCCCAAGGATTCCACCCCGGTGGTGAACAATCCCCCCAAGGATTCCACTCCCATCGTGAACAATCCCCCGTCCGATACCGGACGTCCGGAGATCTATACGGGATCGCTGGATAATCTTAAGAACCTGTTGAACGCCAAGCAGAACAAGGTGATGGTTGCCTCTTCCAGCGGAGCCGTGCCCGCCCAAGTCAACCCGCAATCGGTGGTATTCGACGGCAAACTCACGACTGCATTCGATGCCAACAGCAGCATAAAAGTCTATGTCTTCTTGGGCGTCAAGGGCGACCCCACCAAGCCCATGCTGGGACCCGACGGGAGCATTCTGGTGGCGGAAAAGTCCGCGCTCGCCGGCATTTAAGCCAAACCGGATTTCCCTTTATGCGGCCCCGGGGTTTCCCCGGGGCCTTTTCATTTCGGGCAAAGGCAATGCCGTCCTCTTTTACCGGCGCAGCCTGGCTGGCTGTTCGGGGGCGGAGAATGCTATTCTGGTGGAAGATGGAAAACCGGTCCTTCCACATTCCCGATCACAAAATCGAAGCCAGGCTGATCCGCTTGCAGGGTCCCAAGGCAGATGCCTTGGAATCCGTTTTGGAAACGCTGGCCCAACGCGGCCACCACCCCGGCCCGGAAAAGGACCCGCTACCCATGTTCCTTCTGCCCCTGGCGGAAGGGGGATTGTCCGCTCCGCAAATCCTTTCGCTGGTGGAAAAAATTCCCGCCGATTTCCCCAAGGATCATCGGCAAATCTATTTCGACTTCCGCCTGGATCGATGGATCAGGCATATCGAGCCGCCCACCTTTCGCGAGATGATGGAGGAATATTTGCGGCATTCCGAATCGCCCGAAGCGGGCATGGCTTATTTGCAAAAGGAATGGGCCGCATTCCTGCGCAGCCATCCTCCCGGCTAAGCGGGGGTGATCAAAAAGGGATGCGCCATTCGCAGGCCAGCGACCCTTCCGGCCCGGCGGAAACGGCGAACTTCTGGGGCGAGTCGAAATCGGACAGGGAGGCGTCCACCATTCCGTCCAGAACCGAATAGACATAAAAGAGTCCCATGCCCCAGAAATATTGGTTGCGGCGCTTGCGGTAAAGGGTGCGATCCTTGTCCAGTTGGGAAATGCCGTCGGCGTCGTGTTCATCGCGCGCTACCCGCAAGCGATGATTGAGGAGGTTCACCATCTCCTGGCGGGAGTAGGCGGAGACCACGCTGGCGCCCAGGGTCATCCACAGCATCCCGAATTTTCCGTAACGGCGATTGTATAGCTGGCCGCCTCCGGGGAACAGCATTCCATAGGTCATGGCCCTGCGTACCGAACGGGTTTCCGTATCGCGATGGCGGCTGAGGTAGGCGATTTCCGCTGCGTCCAGGACGCCGTACAAATGCAGTCCCAGCGCCCAGGCGATTTGCGAGTTGGCGAGATCCTCCTGCTGCGAAGCCAGTTGCGATCGCTTCCGCGCAAACTGGATCTGGTTCGAGCGTTGCACGCCCAGGCCGGCGGCGCTGTCCGGCATCCGGCTCTGCTTGATAAAGAGGGCATCCGCGGAATCCAACGCGTCTTTGGCCTGGTTCCGCCAATGGGGCACATCCACCAGATCGGAATAGATGGCGAGCCCTCCCAACAGGGTTTCCAATCCCACCAGGAAGCTTCCCCGCACCGGATGTTCCCCGTAAAACTGGCCGCCGCCCGGGAGCAGAGCGGAGAGGACGATGGTCTTGGGATAGGAAAGCGGCTCGCTGGGGCCGGTCCAATCGTGCAAGGGTAGCGTGTCTATGGCGACGATACCGCTATGCCCCTGCGCTGCCAGCGGCCGGTAAAGCAATGCCATGAACAGGGATAGGATGATGAAGGCGGATGACTTGGGCATGGCGTGGCTTCCGAGCGGAAAAAGTACAAAGAACTGGAGCGCTTCCGGAACGGGCTATCGCTCATGCGGGACGGTTTCTGTCCTGGTGCCGATGGTATATTTTCTTCCATGAGAGTCGGAATCATCAATATCGGGGATGAGTTGCTCGGAGGCAAAATCCTGAACTCGAATCAATTCGAGTTGGCCCGCCTACTGGCCCCTTTGGGACATCGGATCCCGTTCAACCTGGTAATCGGGGATGAAGAAGACGCCATCGTCCGCGCTCTGGACTGGGCCACGGGGCCGCAGGCGCTCGGCGAAATCGATATGCTCATCCTAACTGGAGGCCTGGGGCCCACCCAGGACGATCTGACCCGCCAAGCAGTGGCGGCCTTCCTTGGGCTCAAGGTCGCCGCAAGCCCGGAGGCTTTGGCCTGGCTCTCGGAATTCCTGGGCAAGCCCGCGTCGGACTTGCCTTGGGGCCAAATGGTCCAGGCATCCATCCCTGAGGGAACACGCGCGTTACGTAACCCCGCAGGTACGGCATGCGGATTCGCCTTCCAGGCGCGCGGCGTCACCGGCTATGCTTTCCCCGGAGTTCCCTCGGAACTGGACGCGATGGTGCGCTTGCATCTCATGCCCGGCCTGCAAGGGGACGGCGTGCTTTTGGAAAAAGCCCTATGGACCTGGTCCTGGTCGGAAAGCGCGCAGCGCGAAGCTTTCGGTTCCCTTGGAATTCCGGCCCACTTCCGCTTCTCCAGTCTTCCGGGGGAAAAAGGCGTGCGCCTCACCTTGTCGTGCCTGTGCGCTCCGTCCGATCGGGATCGCCGCGCTTCGGAACTCGATTTACTTTGGCGGAAAATGCTCGCCGCCATTCCCCCTGAAGCAATTGTCGATAGCGAAGGCTCCGCCTTGCCCCAAGCCGTAGTCAAACTGTTGCTTGCCGAGCGGGCCACCGTTTCCGTGGCCGAGTCCTGTACTGGTGGAGGCCTGGGATTCCTGATCACGGAAGTTCCCGGCAGCTCGGCGGTTTTCCATAAGGGCTTCTTGACTTATTCCAATCCCGCCAAAACCGATTTGCTGGGTGTGGATGCCGGGATCCTGGAGTCCCACGGCGCGGTTTCGGAGGCTACCGCCATGGCGATGGCACGCGGATGCCTGGGGAGGACCGGCGCCACTTATGCGGCCGCCATCACCGGCATCGCAGGCCCCACCGGAGGCACCACGGAAAAGCCCGTTGGCACGGTTTGGATTGCCGTGGCTTCCAAGGACTTTTGCGTCGCCAAGCAGTTGAAGCTCCGCGGGGATAGGAATACCATCCGCTGGCGTTCGGCTTATTCCGCTCTCAATCAGCTCAGATTGGCGATTTCAGGGCAATTGGAGCAAAAGTGAACATATTCATAATTGCCCTTGCACAAATGAGCAGTAAATTATATTCTTCTTTCAACCCCTCCCTTCCATAAGGAGTCTCTTATGTCCGTCAAAAAAAATACCCCTCCGGTTTCCGAGGAAGCCGCCAGCAAGAAAAGGGCTATCGATATCTGCGTGGCACTCATCGAAAAGAATCACGGCAAGGGTTCCATCATGACCTTGGGCAACCAGGAAATCGCGGACATCCCTGTCATCAGTACGGGATGCATCCAGTTAGACATGACGCTTGGCGTCGGCGGTTTGCCCAAGGGCCGGATCGTCGAGATTTTTGGACCGGAATCCTCCGGCAAGACTACGCTGACCTTGCATGCCATCGCAGAATGCCAAAAGGCCGGAGGCGTGGCCGCGTTCATCGATGCCGAGCATGCCTTCGATGCGCTCTATGCCCGCAAGCTCGGAGTGGATATCGACAATCTATTGGTCTCCCAGCCCGATACGGGCGAACAGGCCCTGGACATTTGCGAGACTTTGGTTCGCAGCAATGCCATCGATCTTATCGTGGTGGATTCGGTGGCGGCCCTGGTGCCGCAAGCCGAGATCAACGGTGAAATGGGGGATTCGCATATGGGCCTCCAGGCCCGTCTGATGTCCCAGGCCTTGCGCAAACTTACCGGTATTCTGAACCGCTCCCATTGCTGCCTCATATTCATCAACCAATTGCGCATGAAGATCGGCGTCATGTTCGGCAATCCGGAAACCACCACCGGCGGTAATGCCCTCAAGTTCTACGCCTCCGTGCGCCTCGACATCCGCAAGATCGCTTCGCTTAAGGAAGGCGAAGAGGTCATCGGCAATCGTACCAAGGTGAAGGTGGTCAAGAACAAAGTAGCTGCGCCCTTCAAGCAATGCGAGTTCGATATCCTCTATGGCACCGGCATCTCCAGGGAAGGCAGTCTTTTGGACATGGCCACGGAAATGGAAATCATCCAGAAAAGCGGCACCTGGTTCTCCTACGGCAAGGATCGCCTGGGGCAGGGCAGAGAAAAGGCCCGGGATTTCCTCAAGGAAAATAAGGCCATGGCCCAGGAGATCGAAGCCAAGATCCGGCAAACCGCCGCTTCCGGTCAGGCCGATGCCAAGGCCGGCAAGGGCGTCGCTCCTGCCGACAACGAGTCCTGGGACAATATCGAGATTACCGCTCAGGGAGAGACCTGAACGGTTGAGACAGGTATTGCGGCAAAACAGTGCCCTGCCTTAAGCTTGAGAATCGGCTGGATTGAGGCTCCGTTCTGGATGCCCCCGAGATCAGCCTCGTACCGAAGGGATGGCGCCTCACTGCTCGATGGCCATTCCTCGTCCCGTCGGCAGCCTTATGCTTGTAGGGCTGCCGACCACTTCCTTTGCCCCAACCCTAATCTAGGCTGATTGAAGCGAGGCATGAGCAATTGGGGACGATCAGAGGAGCACGGGAGATTGGCAGCTTTTGTCCAAGCAGGGAGGCGGTTTCGCGTTTTGGGAGAATTCGGGGCGTTCTTACGCGGTGGGGTTAAATAGCGGTAAGTGAATATATTTTCCGAAGAATCCCGGAGGTATTACCGGGTAACGATAGCTGCCGAATTATATAATTTACTGAAAGACTTTTATCTGAAACCGAATCCAATCGAACCGCATGCCCTTACATAAAACAAGAAAACCGAACTTGATGTCCGGCCTGTTGCTGGCGAGTGTTGCTGCAGTTTTCGGGGCCGGCGAGGACGATGTCGCGCGACCGCTCCTGCTGCAAGCAATGGAGAACCAGTATCATGGCCGTTACCAGGCTACCCTGGAAATCGTGAATGAGAATTTCGCCGATGGCAAGGATTCGCTTGCGGGTTGGGCCGAGTTCGCCGACGATGTGGGTGAACGCAAGATGTGCCTTTCCGGATCCAAAAAGGCTTTCGAGTACCGGAGCCTGAATTTCGGAAAAGAGCAATGGGTCACGGATGACAATTCCCGGAGGGTAAGGCGCATCGCGAATCGGCAGTGGAAAAAAGGCGTGTTTGGAAATTTGCTGACCTATGAAGACATGCTTAAGCTTCCCGCGGACTTCTTCCTGGAATATTCGTCCTGCAAAGGCGTCAAGACCACGGATAGCGGATACCAGATTTCCATGACCTTGAAACCCTTGTTCCAATCCTTTTATGGCCGGATCGATGTCACTTTATCGAAGGCGCCAGTGCTGGTGAAATCGATGACTTTTTTCGGCGGTCATGGGGAACGGCTCAAGACCATGGACGTCAGGGGCTACAAGGAGATGGAAGGGAAGTGGCTGGCCACCGACCTCGCTGTAGCAGACAATGATTCCACCGCCAACCTGCAAATGTGCTTCAAGAATTTTTCCTTCCTGGAATCGCCCTTGGCCCAGCGGGAAAAAGCCAAAGGAGGCATGAATCTCTTGGCCAATCGGCCTTTGCTTATTCCGGCCCCGACAGGCCCCGCGAGCGGGGATGCGGAAACGGATAATTCCGAAGAAGTCAGTAACTGACTTCGGAAGCGGGATATCGATCTCGGCTCCACGATGGATAGCTTTAAGGCAAAGCTTGAGTCCCCTTCGGACCCCTCCCTCACATCTTCAGGAAATGGATATTCCACTTCCAATCCGCCATGAGGAGGAAGGATTTGGCCGGTTCGCCTTTTGGGATCTGGTTGTGCAAGGTCCAATAACCAACGCTGAAGTCCAGGCCGCGGCGTTGCTGCTCTGGGTTCCTTCCCAACCGGAAGCCGGTGATGCCGAAGGAGACCAGGTTTTTTTCCAACTCGGTATGGTCTGCAATCCAATACTCGTCGCGAAGCTCGAAACCCTGGAATGAAACGGTACGGAACAGGGACCAGGGCTGCATATCCCATGAGAACTGGGCCAGTGCGTTATTGACCCGATCGCGGGTGGCGATCAAAAACTCATCCCCATACTCGTAGACGAAGGATTTGCCTTTGGCGTCGATATCCCACAGGGTCCGGGAAACAAAGAAATAAAGCTGACCTTTGCCGATATCGAAAGTAAGGTTGGCCTGATAGGTGAACATATCAGCGCCCCCAAGCTCCTTCGAGCCGGTAAGGATTTCGTCGGGCGCGTAGAAGCTTTTGTCGGGGGGATCGGTATTGGTCTTAGTGGAGAAGGACAGCATGGAATTATGGAAAATCAGGCGGTTGTAGCTCAGTCCGAATTCAAGGTAGCGGATCGGCTTCACATTGAAGGTAGTCCCCAGATCGGATGTGAATGGGGAGATGTTGAGGTTGCCGTTGGTTTCAAAATAGGTTTCGCCGAAAAGCCCTTTGCTGGATTCCGCCAAGGGTTCGATCCAGCCGGCTTGGAAATGATAATAGCCGTTGGTCAGGACATAATCGTATCCCGCCGGGCTTCCGGTGATGTTGAGTTCATTCATGAAGAATGGGCCGAAGATGAGGGGCTTGATGGTATCGGAATAGGCGTCCGTTACCAGCAATGCCGCGGCGAAAGCCGGAAGGATGGTTTTGAAAACCGGGAATCGGGAATGCAACGAGTTACCCCTGGCAATGCCTCTCTCGGCAAAATCTAAAAATATTCGCGACCGCCGTCGTCCCGGGCGGCTTTGCCGTCAAATTGAATGGTTCTATTCTTATATTTTAGCGCGTCGAATGCCATCTTCCTGGGGGTATGCATGAACATCAAGCAATCCGGCTACTCGAAACCGGAAGTCCGGAGCGTCACGTGCCAAGCCATCCGCAGTTTGCCGATGGCTTGGCGCATGGCCTTTTTGATGGTCGGCAGCCTGATTTTCCTCTCGGCCTGCGCGTCCCACTATACGCGACCCCTGGTGGCCCGCGGTTTGCCCGCGGAGGAGCGGAAGGACTATATCATCCAGAACGGGTTCGGGATTCCCGAAAACGTTAAGCAGGCCTTTCTGGACGGGTTCGTGGAAGTGGGCATGGCCCGCGAAATGGTATTCCAACTTTATGGCGCGCCGGACAGGACAACCGGCGGGGATACCAACTGGGAATATGTGAATAACAAGGGCACCCTTATCACCGGGATAACCTTCAAGAATGACAAGGTGGAGAAGGTGTATGGGGATCCCAAAGGCGGCAATATCACGGAATCCAAAGCCGCCGTCCCCTAACGGCGTGCCGGAGTTCCGGTTGCATCCGGACTGGTCTCATCATGTCTGAATCCAATTCGCCGGATTGGGAGCGCATCCAATCCGATTTCCCTGTCAACAACGAGCTGATCTGGCTGAACAATTGCGGCACCACGCCGCTGGCAACGCCCGTGCGGGATACGGTAGTCCGATGGCTGGATGAATACCGGCGTCGCGGCGCCCTGGCGGAAGGATTTTCCTACCCGATGGTAAAGGCGTCCATCTATCGGCGCATGGGGAAGCTTCTGGGCGCGCAATCGGATGAAATGGCTTTGATCCACAATACGGCCGAAGGGATGAACTTCATCTCCCATGGCCTTTCTTTGCGGCCGGGCGATGAGATCCTGTTGTTGGAAAACGAGTATCCCAGCAACGTGTATCCATGGGAGCATCGGCGGGATAAGGGCGTGTCGTTGCGTACCCTCGCGATGACGGACAATCCGGAAGATTTCCCGGCTGTCTTCGCGGCAGCCATCGGGCCTAGGACCCGCGTGGCCTCCTTGTCCGCGGTGCATTGGTGCACGGGAATGCCCCTGCCCTTGGAAACCATCGGGTCGATTTGCGCGGAACGGGACCTCATTTGGGTCGTGGACGGATCCCAGGGCGTGGGCCTGATCGATTTGGATGTAAAGGCCTGCGGCATCCATTATATGGCCTTCTCAGCCTGGAAGTGGTTGCTGGGACCGGTGGGACTGGGCCTCATGTACGTGTCACGGGATAAGCTGGATGCGTTGACGCCTATTTTCAAGGGAACGGAGTCGGTGCCTCAGGATGCGGATTATCTTCCCTACAAACAAGGCTTCAAGCCTTCCGCCGACCGGTTCGTCGTCTCCACCGGGAGCATGACGGAATGGGTTTACTTGGATGCCAGCCTTGCCTATTTGGAGGGCATCGGCTTCGCACGGGTACGGGCCCGCATCCAAGCTTTGGCGGCGCGCCTGGCTTCCGGACTGCGCGCGAACGGCTTCCGGTTGGCTTCAGACGCTTCTTCCGGCCTTGCCACCGGCATCGTGGCCGCCTCCAAGCCGGGGCTGGACTCCACAGCCGCGGTGAAGGCCCTCAAGGCCGGGAATATCATCGTTGCGGAAAGGCTTGGGCGTATCCGGTTCGCTCCGCATATCTATAATACGGAAGCGCAGATGGACAAGGTCGTCGAGACATTGGCTCGGCTATGAGCGGGGAGAGGCCTTCCAAGCTTGCGATGCCGGGGCGCCAGTCCGAAGGCATGGCCGTATCGACAACGCCGGAAACTCCGTCCCGGGTTGCCAACCACGCGCTGCTTGGAGTTTCCGCCCCCTCCTCCGCCGCCACTACCGGTCCCGCTCTTGCGCTGGCGGATTGGTTCGTTGCCCATCAACGCGATTTGCCCTGGCGCGCTCCCGCTCCCGGAAAACGCCTTGATCCGCCCGTCCGGGAAAAGGCGGCTTCGTATCCCGAGGCCGATCCATCCCGTCGCGATTTGCCATTGCCCGCCGGCTCGGGACCGGTTCCGCGCCGCGATCCTTACCGCACCTGGATATCGGAAATCATGCTCCAGCAAACCCAGGTTTCCACGGTGGTGGATTATTTCCGGCGTTGGATGAAGCGCTTCCCGGATGTCTCAGCCTTGGCTGCGGCGGCGGAGCAGGATGTGCTGGAAGCCTGGGCCGGCCTGGGGTATTATTCGCGCGCCCGTAACGTGCTTGCTACTGCCCGCAAGGTGGTAGGCGATCACGGCGGCCGTTTCCCTTGGCGGCGGGAGGACTTGCTGGAGCTCAAGGGAATAGGGGAGTATACCGCCGGAGCCATTGCAAGCCTCTCTTTCAACCTGCCTGAACCAATCCTCGACGGCAACCTGGTGCGGGTGTTCAGCCGCCTGTACGGGCTGGATTTCCTGCCGGATTCCAAGGAAGGCAAGGCCGCCTATTGGGAGCTGGCCCGCACCTGGGTCCTTGCCGGTGATCCCGCCATCGTCAATGAAGGGTTGATGGAATTGGGCGCGTTGATTTGCGCCCCGCGCAAACCGGATTGCGAAAACTGCCCGTTGCGTCTCCATTGCACCGCCTTCGCGACGGGAAGCCAGGAGGGATTTCCTCCGGTCCGATCCCGCAAAGATAGCGAAGAGGTTTCCGGATTCGCGGTCGCCGCTTTCCGCGCGGGGACCGACGGCGAAGAAGCGCTGGTGTATACGCCCCGCAAGGGCGAAAGGCTGGCGGGTCTTTTGACTTTTCCCCTCTTCCAGGTGCCCGGGCTGCTTGCCTTGAAAGTCGCCTGGCGGGAAGCCGTTCCCGGTCTGGAAGAGGCCGTGCTCAGGCCCCGCGCCAAAACCATAACCCACAGCATAACCCATCACCGTTATCGCCTGGGCGTGGTGGAGGCCATCATGCCGGACTTGGGCACAAGCGAGGGGCTGCCGGATGGTTATGCCTGGATGCCAAGCCGGGAACTGGATCGATTGCTGGTAAGTTCCCTGCCCAGGAAGATATGGCGCGCCTTGCGCTGAGGCCCCAGGACTCTACGGGTTGCCGGTGACGATCGGCGCCGCTACCGCCTTGGCCCGGCTGCAGCACCTGAATCCGATGGCGCGGTTGGAATAGTAGGCCAGCGCGGGCTTGGTTCCCAATATCGTGTACGCGGTCAGGTACTTGATCAGAAAGTTCCCCTGCTGATCCTTTTGCACGGTCCAGGCCGTGTTGCCTACCTCCCGCGAAAAGATTTTCTGCAGTGCGGATTGGGACGTGTCCTTCATTTCGATAGCGTCGAGCGTATCCGGGATCACGGTGAGCGGGTTGGCTATATTCTGGACCGCGATGACGGCCAGTGAGCGAGTGGTCAAACCGGCGGAAACGGGTTTGCGCCCCAGGAAGGCCGAATCGGGCTTGATCGCTTGTTTGACGGCTTCCGCCTTGCCGGTTTGGAAAACCAGCAAGGTCAGCCCGGAAGTGTCCTTGAGGGAAGGAATGATATCCGTGACCTTTGCGGCGTCTATGGAAGGATCGAGATCGATACAACGGTGCCCGGTGATTCCCGAGCCGTAGATGACGGCGATTTTCGCCTTCGTCGAATCCAGGCATTCAGCGCGGAACCTTGGCCGGACTTGTTCCGCGAAATCACGGTTGGAACAGCGCGCCAGGTTTTGCGTCAATCCCACCAGTCCCAGATTGGTTTTGAGGTAGTTGCCGCCGCGGATGCCGTGACGGGTGACATAGGTGGGATCCGTAGCCGCGATGGATGAATCCGGGAAGGTGAAATCCGGCGCCAAAACGGAATCCGTGATTCCGGCATACGCGTTGGCGACATAAGGGTCGCGTACCCATTCGGACAGGTTTCCCGCCATGTCATATACGCCTTCCGTGGTGAGGCAGAGGGAGTTCCGCAACTCGAAGGACATGGCCATGGCGGAATCGTTCGTCCCCTGGTTGCAACTGGTCTGTAGGATGGAGGCGTCCTTGTTTTCCGACTGGATGCCATGCGCCAAAGCCGTCGAATCGGCTCCGGGGCCTTCGCAAGAGCGCTCCCATTCTGCTTCCGAGCAAAGCTGGGTCTGGAAGGTGGAATCGATGTCGGCGCAGGCCTGCGCGGCTTGGTCGTAGGTGATACTGGAAACGAATCGCTTCCCCGTGCCGTCCCGGTGCTCGTACGGTTCGATGCAGTAGGAACCCATGGTGAGGACGTGGGTGTTCCTCTCATCCGCATTCGCGGCGGGGGCGTCATCGCCCAATTTGAATTTCCCCCGGGGGATGGGGATGAACCCGATGGGGCATGCCAGTGCGCTGTCATCGCCGGTGAAGCGTACCGACTGCGTGGCCACGGTGAGGGAATCCGCATCCGATTCGAATCCGGTCTTATCCACGGCCATGATGCTCAGATGGAAGGACGTCCCGGGAGGCAGGAATTTCATGGGCAGGGTGAAAGCGTATTTGAGCGAATCCCCGATTGCCGGGGTGATTGTGGTATCGATATGATCCAGGCTGGTGGTCTTCTCTCCCGGCGCCCGCAGAAGGATCCGCGTGAGACGGTATTCCTGGATGCCGAAATTGAAATTGGGACCGGCCGCAAGCGTTCCCCCTCGTTCCACGGAATCGTTCGATGCCGACCAATGCACCGTGAAGCCGTTGCGACCGATTGAATCCACCGAGAACGCGGGTTTGGACGGTTGCGTGGTATCCGTGGTATGCACGGTCACCGTCTCCATGGCCGAGTCGTTCTGGTTGCCGTTGCTGTCGATGGCGTACAAGAAAAGCTTCAGGGAGTCCTGAGGCGCCAGGTTCCCGATCAAAACATGCAGGCTGTCCGCCAGGATGGTCGAGATCCGTTTGGCGGAGCGGTTGGAATCCGGCAGCCGGAAAGTGACGGACCCATGCAGGCTATCCTTATCCGGGAAGCCGGTCACCTGGCCGGTCATGTCCTTGTCGCCTACTGAATACGAAAGCAACTTCGGCCTGAAGGTCTTTTTCCGCTCGGCCAGGTTGCCGCCGGCCAGGCTGATCGATAGCCGGTAGCCTAGGATGAGGCCGGTGTCCTGGGACGGATCGAAAAAATTCGTCCTGTCGGTGGGCCGCTCCCACTCCATGGCTATTTCCCTGGCCATGGGCTTGATGCGGGGATGGAAGGGATCGGGAGGATCCTTGTCCGTGGTCTTGAAGTAGGCGAATTGCGGCTGCCCGGGGGTGACACCGCCGCTATAAACCGGCACCAGTCCGAAAACCAGGCGCCCAGATTTTTCTTCCGAACGACCGGAGGAATCGATCAGGACGATTTTCCTGTCGCCATGCTTTAACGAGTCCTGCTTGAAACCAGAGGCTCCGAATACGAAGACCAGGGTATCTTTGGGAGCTTGCGATACTACGATCACGCTTGCGAATTCAGGATGGTCCCGGATCTCGTCCCATGTTTTGCCGGGAGCATTGGGCTCAAGGGTATCCAGGTAGATGCGGTAGCCGATCAAGTGCGCGGTGTCTTCCGGGCGCGCCCAGGTTAACTGGTATTTCTTCGCGGCCAGGCACTGGTCCTTGCCGGCAAAGGGATGGGAGCCATCGCAGAAAGGATGATCGGCGGCCGTGGTGTCCGCGCCGAAAAAGCTGGGACTGCGGAGATAATTGAAGTTGTTCCCGTCCTTGGGAGGAGAGCAGGAGACGAGGAGCGCGGCCAAGCCGAACCAGAACCAAGCTTTGCTAAGGCACATTGCCCGAGTAAGATATAAAGAATCCACTTTGGGAACTTTTCCGGTCATGTTTCATTGTCCCAATAAAGGAGGCATTTTCGAACCGGTAGGGATTGGCGGGGGGAAAATGAAAAGGACCTCCGCCGGGGAGGTCCTGTATGCCTAAGCGGGCCGCTTGCGCGGACCCCTTATCAGGCGGCTACGGCTTGCGCCACTGCAGGATAAACGCTGACCTTCTGTCGATCCTTGCCCAAACGCTCGAACTTGACCACGCCTTCGATAAGCGAAAAGATGGTATAGTCGCGGCCCAGGCCCACGTTCAGGCCGGGATGCCAACGGGTACCCTTTTGGCGCAGGATGATGTTGCCGGCGATGACCTTTTCGCCGCCGAACTTCTTGACGCCGCGGTATTTCGGGTTTGAATCGCGGCCGTTGCGGGTGCTGCCTAGACCTTTTTTGTGTGCCATGACTTACTTTCCTTCTTTGCTTGCAGCGGCCACTTTCTGGGCCCTGGTAAGGGGAACGTTCTGAACTTTCTGGGCGGCCAGGGCCTTGATGCGGGCGCGGGCGCGCGTCTTGGCCTTCTCGTCCACGCTGGACTTGTCGGAGCCGAGGGCGATCTCGGTCACGAGAACTTCCGTGAAGAGCTGGCGATGGCCCACGATGCGGCGATAACGCTTGCGGGCCTTGCGCTTGAAGGAGATGACCTTGTCGCCTTTGCCCTGGTTCAGCACTTCCAGCTTCACGGCGGCGCCGGAAACCAGGGGGGCTCCGATTTGCACCTTGTCCCCATTGGCGAACAGGAGCACGTTGGAAACGGTCACGACGTCGCCGATCTTGGCTTCCATTTTGGGAACCTTAAGCGTTTCTCCCACGGTGATTTTATGCTGAAACCCACCGCATTCGATAACTGAGTACATGGTCGTCCTTTATATCTATCTGCTAACTGACAGGGGAAACCGACTACAACGGAACCCGGAAAAACAGGCGCATTAATTTACCAAAACATCCCGGAATTTTAAAGGTTAGGAGTGAAATCGGACCAGATTCACTTGGGAATCCGGTCCCGGATGTCTTTTACCTTTTGCCGGAAGGCATCGTTGGACTGAAATTCGGAGATATAGGCATTCGCCGATTTAAGCGCCTTGATGCGGTTACCAGGGCTTTTTTGGGATTCATAGATGGCCTGGTCGGTTTGCCAAAGCAGGTACATGACCTGCTCATGGAAAAGGTTCGGGTGCATGAACTCCGGCCGGGCCGATTGCAGGCTGTATAGGTCCCGCCTGGCTTCCTGAGAGGTGGGATTGCGCTTCAGCACCAATTGGGATCTCAAAAGTCGCAAATCCGGAGAGTCGGGTTTGATGGCCAGTAAAGCCGAAATTTTTTCAAAGGCGCTGGGATCCTCTTCCCGCACCAGGGTTTGCACGCGGACAAACCCTTCTTTGCCCCAATCGGAGTCCCCGTTCCCAACCTTTCCGCCGTTCTCGCCCGTTTCCATGCCCAAGCCGGCGATGGCCCCCAATTTGGCGGCATCCCCGCCCAGGGCGTCGCCTCCGGCCGGGCGTGAAACGACGGCTTTGGAACCGCCGTTCGGTCGTTCCGGTTTCCCTATACCTGTCTTGGCTTTTCCGGCGGCTTGCCCGGCAGGATCCAATCGTTCCAGGGTTTCCCGGTTGCCGGTTTCCCGGGCTTCCCGTTCCGGGAGGCGCTGTCCCGTTCCGTTCCCGGCCGATCCATTCGGGTTCTGCTGTGCTGGCCGCGAAGGCGCCGGGTTCAGGGAACCGGCTTCCGCCTGGTGATGCAGGTAGCTCAGCCACCAGGCGGCCCCGATGGCCAAGGCCAGGCAGGCCGCGGCCACGGACCCGTAAACCCACGCGCCTGCCCGCCTTCCCGGGTAGGGAAGGCCGCTGGGGTACCTCACGGGTTGCGGTAACGTGGGCATGACTCCGCTGGAGGCGTGGTCGGTGGTTTGCCGGCCGGCATCCGGCGTGAGTAGTTCCGGGTGGGCGAGTTTTTTCCCCAACCCGATCAGGATATCGTTCACGGTGCGTCCGCCGGAAAGCCCGTGGAACACCTCTTCCATGTCCGGCCGCATGGATGCGGCGTCCGGGTACTGGTAAGGCTGTTCGCTGAGCGACATGGAAAAATCATGGTAAACGATGCATTTGCGGAGTACGCCGGAAGCGAAGGAATGCGCGGACGCGATTTCCAAATGGCATTGGGAGTAGACCTCGGGATCCAGGATCTTGACGATGATCTGCGGCGAGGTTTCCCCGTAAAAGGGGAGCCGCCCGGTAAGCAACTGGTAGTATAGCACGCCGATGGCGTGGATATCGTGCTGGGTCTCGCGGAAATCCTTCCAGAAATCCTGGTATTGGGCCTTCTGTTCAGGACTATTGGCCTTTTGCAGGCGTGCCTTGCCCATGTAAGGGATGGTACCCACCAGGTTCTGATCGACGGTGACGTTTTCCGTCAGCGCCGTTTTCGCGGTGCCGAAGTCGATCAGCACCAGCCGGCCCTTTTCGTTGCCTTTGACGCCCAGGATGAGGTTGCCGGGGCTGATGTCGCGATGGGCCACGCCGAAGATTTCCCGATCAGGGAGATGCACGTTGGCGCGATGGGCGTATTCGAGCGGATACAAGGCGGAAAGGATCAGTGCCGTGGCCGTGACGGGATCGATGAGATCCTGCCAGGCGCAACCGAGTTCCGCCTGCCGCTGGCCCACCACGTCGAGGAGATTGCGGAGGCTGAATCCCTGGATATAGTCCAGGATCATGTAGCGATGCCCATGCTTGTCGCCTTGCCCGCGCAAGGTCACGATTTGGGGATGCTTGAGGCGGCTGAGGATCAATCCCTCTTCCAGGAAAGTCTTGAGATGCCGCCGCCGGGAAGCCTCGTCCAGGCCGGAATCCTGGCTGACTTTGATGACGCGGTGTTCCTGCAATTCCTCATCGAAAGCCAAATAGGTGAGTCCGTATCCGCCGCGACCGATCAATCTCTCCACCACGCATTTCTCGAAGCGGGTTCCGATCAATTGGTCCTGGGCGATCATGCGGGTAGGCGAACGCTCGCTGAGCCTGCGTTCAAGGTTCGTAGACTCCGGCCAGGGAGGTATCCTTGTAGTCGCTTTCCAAGTAACTCACCTTATACCTGTCGGCCAGGGTCTTGAGGTATTTCTTGAGCCCTTGGCCGGCCTGGGCGGACTTCTGGGCCATCAAAGCGCGGGCCACTTGCAACTGGTAGCTCTCGAACTTGGCGTCGTTCTTCTCGGTGAGGAGGATCAGGTGCCAGCCCAACGGGGTGCGGAAGACGGGGGACATCTGGCCCACCTTGAGGGCGGTGACCTGCTTTTTGAATTCGGGATTGAAGTCCCCCGGCAGGAAACGTTGCAAATCGCCCCCATCCTTTTTCTCGGGCCCGTCGGAAACGTCCCGCGCCTTCATTACGAAATGCGTCAACAGCACCTCCAGTTGGCCGCTGTCCCTGGCCAGCTCGGAGCGGATCTGTTCCAGTTGCTTGCGCTTGGAGGCCTCCAGGGAACCGGCGTTCTGGTCCACGAGGAAAACGATTTGGCACGCGCGCAGCGAGTCATTGATGGGGAAGGCCGCCTTGTTGGCGATGAAGAAATCCATCATCTCCTTCAAAGTGGGGCGAGCCACCGGGCTCACCTGGGTGTTGAGCAACTTGTCGGCCTTGATCTGGCGGGCCATCTTTTCGCGCAGCCCGGGTTCCGTATCGCCCGCTTCCTTGAGCGCGCGGCGGAAGGCCTCGTCGTTGGGGAAGTTTTTCTTGAAGGTGCCGGCCAGCGAATCGATGGCCTTTTCGTCCGCGATCACGTTGAGACGCTTGGCTTCCAGATCCAGCAGTTCCTGGCCGATGAGATTGGTGGCCACCATCCGTTCCAGGTATTGCCTTTCCTTGGGTTCCATCTCCGCCGGCGCGCGCTTGACCTTGACCATCAGGTTCACCAAGGTGTCGATCTGGCGCTTGCGGATCTTGTTGGGGCCGACGGTGATGACAACGCTGGCGGGGGATCTGCCGCCTTTGGGGGAAGAGGAGGCGGAAGCCGTTTTCTGCTTTTTCGGCTTGGCGACCGGTTTGGATGCCGGAGGTTGGCTCTCGGGTTTGGCGTCGGCGGCTGCGTCTGCGGCAGCGGGAACGGCGGCGGCCGGTATCGGATCGGCGGCGGCGGAAGCGGGCGAGGCGGCATGGGCCGGAGCGACGGCAGGCGCCGGGTCCGCGCTTATCGCAAAGGAGAAGGCCAGCGAAGTCAGAAGCGGGGTTAGAAAATGAGAGGGACGGAAGGATGGGGGCATGTAGATTTGAACCTGGTCAAAGGGTGGAAATAACCGTTTTTTAAATGATAAATTAGAGTGGAAAAATAGGAAAATTAGCGCGGGAAGGACCGGTCCAACACGGTGGAATACGACCTTATCATCATCGGCGGCGGCATCAACGGCGCCGCATTGGCCCGTCTGGCGGCCTTCCAAGGCTTGAGCACGGCCCTCTTTGAAGCGGGGGATTTCGGCCGCGGGGCCAGCACCAATACCTCCAAACTTTTGCACGGCGGCCTTCGTTATCTGGAAACCTTCGATTTCGGCTTGGTTCGCGATGCCGTCCGCGAGCGCGCGCAATTGCTGACCCTGGCTCCCCACCTGGTGGAATCCCGGCGTTTCCTCTTTCCGCGCACGCGATTGGGCCGCCATGGCCGTCCCGGGATCAAGGCCGGCCTTACGCTTTACGATTTCCTGGCCGGCGATCTCAAGCTGGATCCCCATCGTTGGGTGGGCCCGGACGAACTGCGGGAAAGGGAGCCGGGCTTTCTCCCGGAGGAACGTTGCGGCGCCTACGAATATTCCGATTGCGTCATGGACGATGCCCGCATCGTGATGGAGAACCTGGTGGATGCGGCCGCCCTGGGAGCCGTCGTCAAGAACTACCATAGCCTGCAGGGGTTGGAGTCATCCGGCGGTTCCGGCCCCGGGGGTAACGTGGAAGTGACCGTGCTCGACAGGCTGACCGGCAGAGAAGGCGTCTGGCGGGCAAAGCGCGTGGCGCTTTGCCTGGGGCCTTGGACCGATCAAGTACTCCGCAGGTCCTTTCCGGGGGCGCCCGCCCAGGTGCGGTTATCGCAAGGCATTCATTTGATAGCGGACGGTCTGCCTTCGCAATCCTGTTTCATCCTGCCCGTGCCCAGGGATCCCGACGGTGAGGCGAGCAAGCGTTATTTCTTCATCGTGCCGTGGAAAGGCAAGCATCTTATCGGGACTACGGAGACGGAGGTGGGGGATTCTCCGCCCGAGCCCGCCCTGCCGCGCGAAGGAGAGGTGGAGGAATTGATGCGCCTGGCGCAAACCTATTTTCCCGCCTGGCGGCCCGATGTCCTCTGTACCATCACCGGCTTGCGTCCGTTGGCGCGCAACGCCAAGGGTTCCACCATCACTTTGAGCCGCGAACATGAGTTCCACCGCCTGCAAGAGGGGATCTATTCCGCCGTGGGCGGCAAATACACCACCCATCGTACTTTCGCGGAAGGCTTCCTGGCGTTCGTGCTGGGCGGGAAAGGGAAACGGGAAGCCAAGGACATCAAGGCACGGCCCTTGCCGGGGGCCTGGGCCGATGCCGCGGAACGGGAGCGCATCCGCACGGCTTTGCGCGCCCATTCCTTCGTGGACGAATCCGTGGGGGTAACATGGATGCGACGGTATGGAAAACGTTCCCTGGAGCTGGCCGAATATATCGGCGCCTCGGCTGCCAGGCGGGAGCGGCTGGCGGGACCGTACGGCCTACTCGCGGGCGAAGCGGAGTTCTCGGCCGAACGCGAATGGGCGCGCACGCCGGAGGACTTCCTGCGCCGGCGCACGGACGCCTATTTTACCCGTGGAGCGGGTGTGGAAAACCTTGACCGTCTGCGGTCGCTGTTTGCGGCGCGTTCGCCGGGGCTGGAAACATGGCTTGGGCCGGATGCGGATTACCGCGCATTCCTGCGGAATAACCGGCACGTAGCCGCCTCCGGGGATTGGGAAAAGGACCCGGCATGAATCCCTTCTGGAAAGTGGCCCACCGCGGTTGGCACAAGGTCCATGTGGAAAATACGCTGGAGGCATTCCGGGCGGCCTATGCCGCGGGATGCGACCTGGTGGAGTTCGACGTGCAGCTCAGCAGGGACGGTGTACCCGTGGTTTTCCATGACGACGATTGCAAGCGGCTGGCGGGCAAGCGCGACTTCATCTACGATCTGGAATGGAAGGACATCCAATCGATCTTCATGCCTTCCCGCGCGCGGCCGGAGCCGTCGGGAAAGGCCTCCGGGCTTACCGGTTACGGCATCCCAAGCCTGGAGCAATTCCTGGCCGAGTTCAAGTCCAAGCCGTTTTACCTGGAAATGAAAGTCCCCGCTGCCGTGGCCGGCAATGCCGCCTACGTGGAAATGCTGGGCGAGAAATGCGCGAGCATGGTCAAAGCGTCTTCGCCCCATCCGGACACTTTCCTGGCCAGCTTCCACGCGGGCATCCTGAGGCACGTGGCCAAGCACAAATTGTTCCCGGTCTTGGCCGGCATCTTCGAGGATTATGCGCGCTTCGAGGACGTCCATTCGGGGCGGGACGCCGAAACCGCCGCGGCTATCCGGCACTTTTCCGTTTCCTGGGAACTCTTCCGCAAACTCATCCGGGAAAGCGCCCAGGCTGCGCAGCGTATCCCCCGGTCCCCCCCCCGCGGCAAACCCGTCCCGGAAGCGTCGGCCCGCAGGACAGCGGGCGTGCCCGGGCCCGAGCTTTTCCTGGTCTGGGACCTGAAAGGGGAAAGCGAGTTCCGCGCGGCTTTGAGCCATGGGATCAGGGGCCTGGTCTCGGACGATGTGGAAGCGATGGCGAAGTTGTAAGCCCGGCTTAGAAGAGGCTGAAAAACGCCCTGCGCAGATCGAGCAGTTGCACTTGCCGGGATGGTTTGATTTCCAATCGCCCCGATTCCTTGAGGAAACCGGTGATGTCCTCCCCGTCCACCTGGCAGAACTCCCCGGCCCCGCCCCTGATTTCCAAGCTGTCCGCCCTATACAACCGGATATGCCTGCCCATGACTTTCGCGAAGCGCGGGAGCGCGCGCGTTATCCCCACCAACAAAGAGAATTTCCACAGCTTGTCGAACACGGCTATCTCCAAAGCGCGATCGTCGAAACGTGCGGATGGGAAGACGCGGGCCCCGGCGGCGTAGGAATTGATGTTGCCGATCACGCAGCAGATGGAAGCGTCCAATTCGACGCTTTCTTCGCCCTTCGAGGTCCGCATCACCAGGGTGCACTTGCCGCTGATGCGTTGCGAGGAGCGTCGCATGAAGGCTTTGACGTAGAACAGCTTGTTGAACAGGCTGCCGGTGGGGATTTTCCCGGCCTTGCGGGCCAAGTCGAAATCGTGCAGCACGGCGGCGTCCATCCCAATGCTCACGTAAGAGGCCATGGTAAGCTTGCCGTTCAGATCCCAGAGATCGAAGCGCACGCATTGGGCCTTGAGCAGGCGCTTGACGCAGGCCAAAAGGCCGCGCTCGTTGTAGATGCGGAAAATGCCCAGGGCGCGGCCCAGGTCATTGCCGGTGCCCAAGGGAATAAGCCCTATCTCGGTATCGTGCAGATCCCGGCCTCGCAGGCGGTTGAGGACGAATCCGATGGTGCCGTCGCCGCCCACGGCTATGACCTTATGCGCGGAGGCCAACAGGGAATCCGTCTGCGCTTCCAGCCGCGAGGCTTCCGTGAGTTCCGCGCGCCAGTCGTCCGGCCGGAAACCGAACGAATCCATGATCTCGGGGAGCTGGTTGAAGACGCGCTTGCCCACGCCGCCGCCGGAAATGGGGTTGATCAGGAAGGCGATGGAGAGGCGGGCTGCCGCGGCGGCGCCGCCGGAAAGGGAGGCGGAAGCCTCAGTCGGCATTGAACCACCGCGAGATCCGCAGCAGGATGAAATCCTTGAGGCGGGTGAAATATTCCCTGGCGGGCACGCTGGCCGGGGCGCCGTCCCCGCTCACCACCAGCCCGGAGGCGCTGAAGCCCATGGATTGGGCGATATAAAGCGCCCGCGGAAGGTGGTAGTCCTGGCTCACGATCAGGATCCGGCGGATGTCGGAACCGCGCCGGAAATTGAGCAGGGTAACGTAGGTGGAACGTCCCTTTTCGTCCACCAGGATATTTTCCATGGGGATTTCCCCGCGGCGCGCGCATTCCAGCATGGCCGTGGTCTCGTTGTATCCGCCGGGGATGGCATGTCCGGACAAAACCAGCTTGGTCCCTTTGTGCAAGGCCAGGTACTTCAGGGCGCCATCCATCCGCTGTTGCAGGACCGGGGAAAGTTTTCCGGAACGGTAGACGCTCGCTCCCGGCACGATTACGGCATCGGCCGCGGGAATGGCGGCCGGGTCGGTGAACATACGCGCCTTGGCTTTCACCACCACGTAGGCGTTGATGATCCAGGCGCCGATGACAAGCAGGAGCGCGAAGATGCCGAAAGGCTTCAGCCAGGCCATGAGCGCGCATTCAGGTAAACGTCTTTGACATGCACGTACTTGGCGGCCAGCTTGGCCAGGCCGGCGATTTCCTCTCCGGTGAGCGCGCGGATTGCCCTGGCCGGATTGCCCATGATGAGGCTTCCCGCCGCGAAGCTTTTGCCTTTGGAGAGCAGGCTTCCCGCCGCTATCAGGGAATCGTCGCCTACCGTGGCGCCATCCATGATGATGCTGCCCATCCCCACCAGCACGCGATCGCCCAATGTGCAGGCGTGGATGGTGCAACCGTGGCCGATGGAAACATCCTCGCCGATAAGGGTTCCCAGGTCGCTGGCGACATGCACGGTGGTATGGTCCTGGATATTGGTGCGCGCGCCGACGGTGATATGGTTGATATCCGCGCGAAGGACGCATTGGAAGAAAACGGAAGCGTCTTCTCCCAACCGGACTTCGCCGATGATATCCGCGCTGGGGGCCAGGAAAACCCTTTGTCCCAGCTCGGGACGTTTATCGCCGAATGACAGTATCAAGGCGCCCCGCTCAGGTTCCGCCCTGACGGGCGGTGGGTCTTCTTTATTTCAGTGAGGAAAAGGCCGGGTAGGAAACCAACTCCGTCTTCTCGAACCAATAGGCGATCTCGCGGGCTGCGCTGGCCGTCGAGTCCGATGAGTGCACGATGTTCTCGCCCGTATTGGGAGCATAATCGTGGCGGATGGTGCCGGGCGATGCGTTGGCCGGATTGGTGGCGCCGTTGATGGTGCGCACTTTCTCGACCGCCTTTTCGCCGGACAGGGCGATGAGGATAACGGGGCCCGAGGTCATGAAGCCGACGAGTTCGCCGAAAAAGCCGCGTTCCTTGTGCTCCGCATAGAACCCTTCCGCTTCCGCCTTGGTAAGGGATTTGGCTTTGAGACCGGATACGGATAAGCGGGACTTCTCGAACCGGGAGATGATCTCTCCGATGATGCCGCCTTTGACTCCGTTGGGTTTGATGATGACGAGGGTAGATTCCATGATCCTGAATTTCCTTGGTTTGGCATCAAAGTAATAAACCCCGGGGAATTTGGAAATTTCAGGTCGGCAACCGGACGGAAACGGGGGATCTCACTATATTATATTCCGCTCTTGGGCCTTGGCTTCAGGGGCCGCGCGGATTTAGCTCAGTTGGTAGAGCTTTTGCTTCCCAAGCAAAGGGTCGCGGGTTCGAGTCCCGCAATCCGCTCCACTTCTTCTCCCCGTAAACCCCTGATTTCATTGACCGAAACAGGGGTTTACCGGGGAAACCGAAATTCCCGACTGCTTCGATAATACCTCTGAATACCCCCTCGTACACCTGGGGGTGCGTACACTCCGCGTACACTTGGACCCTTCCGCCTATTAACCCGGGCGGCCTGGGCAGGCTTCCAGAAATCGCAGACGCTTTGCGGGTTCCTACCGCCTCCGGTCGAACATTTGCCCAAAGGGGAAAGAATGGTGTAGCGCGAACACAGAGACGGCCGATGGACTATAGATCTGGACTGTGTGTGCCGACGGCGGTTTGCATCCAGGAAGCCCGGTAAGGCCTCGGAGGCTTGGATTTGGGCTTTCCAGACCTGCCCGAATGGAACCACCTAAAACCAAGTGGGAACTCGCTGAGCAAGGCGAACTGGAAGCCCCTCGGGCCATGCGTAAAGTGGTGCAATTTTGGGTCATATTTTGTGGTAGTTTTGAGGTGGTTTTTATCTATTTCTGCCTGTTTGTAGTAGTTAAACATGCGGTCCATTCAACCTTTCCAGGTTTCCGAAACCCTTGGGGGGTTGGAATCCTGGGACGGTGACTATCTGGTGACCTTTTTCAGGTTTCCAAGGACCTTTCCGGAAAGGTTTCATCTGAACGATTATCTTTTGGACCGTATGCAACAATTGCGATAGTTCTTCTCGCCGCGCTGTGGGAAATTTCCAAGTACCGGAGGTAAGATGCTTCGATGGATCCGTTTTAGTTCCGCAATTCCGTTCATGACTTGCCTCCGGGAGAAACAAAGTCAGGATAAATCGGGGCCGGGCTAAATCGAAGAGGGGGCCGTGGAACAAGATTGGGCTCGATTTGGCTCTGGAAGCCCTGCGGGATTACCTCAAGAAGCATCGCGGTGGAGCGGATGAGCTGTGGCGTTTCGCCAAGACTTGTAGGGTGACCCGCATCATCCGGCCCTACCTGGAAAGCATGCTGTGACAGCCGGAAAAGGCAAGACGAGTCCCGAATCCGTGCGGGTCCGCCTCCTGAATGAGTCGCGGAAACTGGGCGAAGATTATCAAGTGACGCTTATGCGAACCTGATTGAGCGCCTTCTGTATCGCCTATCCAAATCACGGTTTCAAGATCAATTCATCCTCAAAGGAGCCATACTATTCAGGCTATGGGAAGTCCTGCTCTATCGGACAACGCTCGATCTCGACCTGCTCCATCGTGGAAATGCGGATGCAACTACCCTGGAAAGTGAAATCCAGGAAATCTGCGGGACGGAAATCGAGGATGACGGCGCCAGATTCGATCCGGAGAGCATCACCGTGGAAGCTATCAGGCAGGACCAGGAATATCAAAGCCAACGTGTTCTATTGAACGGCTACGTGGGTAAATGGAACACCCGGATCCAGATTGATGTAGGAGTCGGGGATGCTCCTTAGCCCCGTCCAGTATCACGCGAATACCCGGCCATTTTGGATTTCCCAGCACCTAAGCTACCTGCCTATGAACGGGAATCGGTAAGCGCGGAGGCGATTCCTATCGCCCTCACGAAGGATTTTGGGAAGCCACCTTGAGTCGCTAGATCCTTGACCTTCGCGTAAACCCGTAGCTATGTACGAATTGTGCGAATTCCGGCCAAAAGATCCATCATTCCGGTCATTGGATCCAGATCGGAGCGAAGCGACGCTGGCCGTCTGTTAAAAGTAGTACGGGTGGATCCAATGCTCAACTTTTGTGGGGAGCGGCTTTCCGCCGGGATTCTC